>JAZGFB010000001.1:0-121287 GCA_036479015.1 Paracoccaceae bacterium
CTTTCACATGGACCAAACCAAAGTCATGGGCGGCAATATGGTCCGCATCCTGACCTGGTATGACAACGAATGGGGCTTTTCTAACCGCATGGGTGACACCGCCGTAGCCATGGGGAAGTTGATCTGATGAGCATCACCCCCATTACAGACCTGGACGTTTCTGGCAAAACCCTGGTGGTACGCGCCGATTTGAACGTGCCCATGCAGGACGGTCGCGTCAGTGACGCCACCCGTATCACGCGATTTGCTGACGGTATGAAGCCGCTGCTTGCCAAGGGCGCACGCCTGGTGATCCTGTCGCATTTCGGTCGCCCCAAAGGGCAGGTTGTGCCGGAATATTCCCTGTCCAACATCGTCAATGAACTGGCCGATGCGCTGGATTGTCCGCTGGCTTTTGGCATGTCCTGCGTGGGCCCCGATATCGAAAGTGCTGCCAAAAACCTAACGAACGGCACCGCGATGTTGTGCGAAAACCTGCGCTTTGATCCGCGTGAAGAAGCGAATGACAGCGGTTTTGCCAGCGCGTTGGCGGGTCTTGGTGACATCTATGTCAATGATGCGTTTTCATGTGCGCACCGGGCGCATGCGTCCACATCGGCAATTGTCGGGTTTCTACCCGCCACTGCCGGTCCGTTATTAAACACTGAGATCAATGCCTTAACGGACGCTCTTGAAGCACCAAAACGCCCGTCAGTGGCCATTGTTGGTGGGGCAAAAATTTCATCAAAGATCCCGGTTCTGAAAAACCTGGTATCTAAATTGGACGCCGTGATCATCGGTGGTGCCATGGCCAACACTTTCCTGTTTGAAGACGGCGCACCCATGGGCACATCCCTGTATGAAAAAGATCAGGGCGACACTGTGCGAGAAATACGCGCCATGGCGGCCAAATCCGGCTGTAAGGTTCTGCTGCCCGCCGATGTGGTGTGCAGCCCGGAATTTAAGGCCGGGGCCACAGCCACGGTTACCGCCAATGACGGCTGCCCCGAGGATCAGATGATCCTGGACGCTGGCCCCCAGGCATTGGCCGATTTCACCGAAGTGTTGAAAGCATCCAAAACCATCCTATGGAATGGCCCACTTGGTGCCTTTGAAATCCCACCTTTTGACATGGGAACCACCGGTTTGGCCCGCGCCGCCGCACGATTGGTCAAAGACGGAAGCGCCGTTGCTGTGGCGGGCGGTGGTGACACTGTTTCGGCGCTGATTGGCGCCGGTGTGGCCGATGACTTTACCTATGTATCATCAGCTGGTGGTGCATTTCTTGAATGGCTTGAGGGGCGCGAACTGCCTGGCATCGCAGCCCTAAATCGCATAACATAATACATTAGGAGAACGCACCATGGCTTTGATAACGCTACGACAATTGCTGGATCACGCCGCCGAAAACGACTACGGCGTGCCAGCATTCAACATCAACAACATGGAACAAGGCCTTGCTATCATGCGCGGCGCTGCTGCTGTTGATGCACCCGTTATCATGCAGGCCAGCCGTGGTGCGCGCTCTTACGCGGGCGACATTATGCTGCGCCATATGATCCAGGCGCTGGCCGAAATGTACCCGGATGTGCCCCTGTGCATGCACCAGGATCACGGCAATAACGAAGCCACCTGTTCTTCGGCCATTCGCCACGGGTTCACGTCCGTGATGATGGACGGTTCCTTGCACGAAGATATGAAAACCCCGGCTGATTTTGACTATAACGTCCAGATCACCGAACGGGTTGCCCGCATGGCCCACTGGGTTGGTGCAAGCGTTGAAGGCGAACTTGGGGTGTTGGGGTCCTTGGAAACCGGTGAAGCGGCGGAAGAAGACGGCTCTGGCGCGGTTGGCAAACTGTCCATGGATCAGTTGCTGACAGACCCGGATGAAGCCCTTGAATTTGTGAAGAAAACCAAGGTTGATGCGCTGGCAATTGCCTGCGGCACGTCCCACGGTGCCTATAAGTTTTCCAGCAAGCCCACAGGTGAAACACTGGCCATGGACCGCATCGCCGCGATCCACGCTAAAATTCCAGATGTGCACCTGGTGATGCACGGTTCTTCAAGCGTGCCACAGTATTTGCAGGACCTGATCAACGACAACGGCGGCGAAATGGCGCAAACCTATGGCGTGCCGGTCGAAGAAATTGAAAAGGGCATCAAAATGGGGGTACGCAAGGTGAATATCGACACCGACAACCGCATGGCCCTAACCGCACAATTCCGCAAAGTGGCCAAGGATAAACCAACCGAATTTGACCCGCGCAAATTTTTGATCCCGGCCATGGATGAAATGGAAAAGCTGGTGAAGGACCGTTTTGAACGGTTTGGCACCGCAGGCAACGCCAGTTCAATCAAAGTCATCCCGATGGATGACATGGCCAACCGCTACGCCGACGGATCGCTTGATCCAAAACTAGCAATGGCCCAGGCCGCAGAATAATTTACGACAACACAGGAGCTGAACGATGGATAAAGATAAAACCCAGATTACCGACAAGAAAAAGCGCTATGCCGCTGGTGTGCTGAAATACGCCCAGATGGGCTATTGGGACGGCGATTACGAGCCCAAGGCCACCGACATTCTGGCGCTCTTCCGGATCACACCGCAGCCCGGTGTTGACCCGATCGAAGCCGCCGCCGCGGTGGCCGGTGAAAGTTCGACAGCCACTTGGACAGTTGTTTGGACAGACCGTCTGACAGCCAGTGACCAGTACCGCGCCAAGGCCTATAAAGTTGAGCAGGTTCCAAACAATCCGGAACAGTATTTCTGCTATGTGGCCTATGACCTAAGCCTGTTTGAAGAAGGCTCAATTGCCAACGTCACCGCGTCGATCATTGGTAACGTGTTCTCATTCAAACCGCTGCTGGCGGCGCGACTGGAAGACATGCGCTTTCCACCGGCCTATATCAAAACATTCGCTGGCCCCCCAACTGGTATCATCGTGGAACGCGAGCGTCTGGACAAATTCGGCAAGCCATTGCTGGGTGCGACCACCAAGCCAAAACTTGGCCTGTCGGGCAAAAACTATGGCCGCGTTGTTTATGAAGGCCTTAAGGGTGGTCTCGACTTTATGAAAGACGACGAAAACATCAACAGCCAACCGTTCATGCATTGGCGCGATCGGTTCCTGTATGTGATGGAAGCGGTGAACAAAGCCACAGCCGAGTCAGGTGAAGTCAAAGGCCATTATCTGAACATCACCGCTGCTACGATGGAAGAAATGTACGCCCGCGCTGAATTTGCCAAAGAACTGGGTTCGACCATCGTTATGGTTGACCTGATCATCGGTTGGACCGCCATTCAGTCGATCAGCAAATGGTGCCGCGACAACAACATGATCCTGCACATGCACCGCGCGGGTCATGGTACATATACGCGCCAGAAGAACCACGGTATTTCATTCCGTGTTATCGCAAAATGGCTGCGCATGGCCGGTGTTGACCACCTGCATTGCGGTACTGCCGTTGGTAAACTGGAAGGCGATCCGCTTACGGTTCAAGGTTTCTACAATGTGTGTCGTGAAAACACGAACAAGGTGGACCTGCCGCGCGGTATCTTCTTTGAACAGGAATGGTGTGATCTCAATAAGGTAATGCCTGTTGCATCGGGCGGCATCCATGCCGGTCAAATGCACCAGTTGCTGCACCTGTTTGGCGATGACGTGGTTCTGCAATTCGGCGGCGGCACTATTGGCCACCCCATGGGTATTCAGGCTGGCGCAACTGCCAACCGGGTAGCACTTGAGGTCATGGTCATGGCCCGCAACGAAGGGCGTGATATCTGGAATGAGGGCCCTGAAATTCTGCGTACTGCCGCCAAATGGTGCAAACCACTGGAATCAGCGCTGGATACATGGGGCAACATTACCTTCAACTATGCCTCAACAGACAGTTCTGACTACCAGACATCTGAAACCCCATCGTCTTAAGACGGCAAATAAAGGAGATAAATAAATGCGTATTACACAAGGTTGCTTCTCATATCTGCCGGATCTGGACGACACTCAGATTTGGGCTCAGATGGAATATATCCTGTCCAACGGTTGGGCCATCGCACTTGAATATACCGATGACCCACATCCGCGGAACACCTATTGGAACATGTGGGGTCACCCGATGTTTGACCTGACGGATCCCAAAGGTGCGATGATGGAGCTGGATGAGTGCCGCAAGGCACACGGCGACGACTATATTCGTATTCTGGCGTTTGATAATTCAATCGGTGTTGAATCGGTCAAGATGTCGTTCATCGTGAACCGTCCAAAGGTTGAACCAAAAATTCACCTGCAACGCACAGATATTGTTGACCGCGCCCAGCGTTATGCTTGGGATGTTCGCAAGTAGCATCTAAACTAAAAACTGGGCATCCGGTTGCCGGGTGCCCACACCTGCCCAACATCACCAAAGGACCGGCCATGACATCTGAAGCAGAGCAAAAAGATATTCCAAAAACCGTTGATCTGGCGGCCGAATATGAAAGCTCGGGCGTTGCAGAAATTCTGGCCGAACTTGACGAAGAATTAATTGGGCTGGAGCCAGTCAAACAACGCATCCGCGAAACCGCCGCATTGCTGTTGGTGGACAAGGCGCGCCAATCCATGGGGCTGTCGCATGAAACCCCGACATTACACATGAGCTTTTCTGGCAACCCCGGCACCGGCAAAACCACCGTGGCCCTGAAAATTGCCGGTCTTTTGCACCGCCTTGGCTATGTGCGCAAAGGTCACCTGGTTTCGGTGACGCGCGATGATCTGGTGGGCCAATATATCGGCCACACCGCGCCAAAAACCAAAGAAGTGCTAAAAAAGGCCATGGGCGGCGTGCTGTTCATTGACGAAGCCTATTACCTGTATCGCCCTGATAACGAACGCGATTATGGCCAGGAAGCCATCGAAATTCTGCTGCAGATCATGGAAAATAACCGCGACGATCTGGTTGTGGTCATGGCCGGATATGCCGACAAGATGGACAAGTTTTTTTCCGCCAATCCCGGCTTTCGCAGCCGCATCGCGCATCACATCGAATTTCCCGATTACAAAGACAAGGAATTGATGGAAATCGCTGAAATGATGCTGGCCGAACAGAATTACGAATTTGACGCAGGCGGGCGCCAAGCCATGGTCGAATATATCGACCTGCGCGCAGTACAGCCGCATTTCGCCAATGCACGTTCGATCCGTAATGCGCTGGATCGGGCGCGATTGCGTCAAGCTAACCGGTTGTTTACCCATTCAAAAGGTGCTTTGGATGCCAAAGCACTAAGTACAATAACAGAAGATGACATACGATCCAGCCGGGTCTTTGAAGGCGGCTTGGATGTTGACCGATTGGTCCATACCGGAGAAAAGAAATGAGCTTTGACCGTTCCATCAAAATCGCCCCCTCGATCCTGGCGTCCGACTTTGCCAACTTTGGTGCCGAAATACGCGCCATTGAAGCCCAGGGCTGTGACTGGGTGCATGTTGACGTGATGGACGGGCATTTCGTGCCCAACCTGACCTTTGGCCCGGACACCTGCAAAGCCATTCGCCCGCACATCAAAACCGTGATGGACGTGCATCTGATGATTTCCCCGGTGGACGCCTATATCGACGCCTACGCCGATGCGGGTGCTGACATTCTGACCGCCCATATAGAAGCGGGCGCGCACACCCACCGCACATTGCAAGCCATACGCGGCGCTGGCATGAAGGCCGGTCTGGCGCTAAACCCGGGCACCCCTGCCAGCGCGGTTGAGGATCTATTGGAGCTGACTGACCTGTTTTGCGTTATGACCGTGAACCCCGGCTTTGGTGGCCAGAAATTCATCGATATGACATCCAAGGTACGCCAATTGCGCGCCATGATTGGCGATCGGCCTATCCATATTGAAATTGACGGCGGCGTTGACCCGAAAACCGCGCCACTGGTGGCCGCTGCCGGTGCCGACGTGCTGGTTGCCGGTTCTGCTGTATTTCGCGGTGGGTCTGTGGACAATCCGGCACCTTATGGTGACAATATCCGTGCCATTCGTAAGGCCGCCAGCGACGCTGTCTAAACGGCGCACACGCGGCCATAACCGTAAAAGGATATGCCATGAACCTGACCAGACGCACCCTGTTAAAGTCCGCCAGTGCAGCAACCGCGCTTGCCGCCACCGGCACCACCGGCGCTTGGGCCGCATCCGCACTGACATTTGGTGACATGCAGCTGCAAACCTTTTCTGACGGCCACCTTAGCTTGCCGGGTGACTTCATATTTGCCGACATGCCCGTGGATGAGCTGTCAGTACTGCTTGAAAGTCATGGGCTAACAACGGGCGCGTACAGATCACCGCTCAACATCACGCTGCTGCGCCACGGCGACAACCTGGTGCTGTTTGATGCCGGGTCGGGCCCGGATTTTGTGTCATCAGCCGGGGAATTGGGCACCGCACTTGATGCCGCAAATGTCGCCGCAGACGACATTACCCATGTTGTGTTCACCCACGGCCACCCCGACCACCTGTGGGGCATTCTGGACGATTTTGATGACCCATATTTCTTTAACGCCCAACACATGATTGGCCGGGTTGAATGGGATTACTGGCTTAACCCCAACACGGTCGATACCATTGGCGACGCGCGCACCACCATGGCGGTCGGCGCAAAACGACGCCTGGAAGCCATGCAAGACGCCTTTAGCCTATTTGACGACGGTCAGGAAATTCTGCCCGGCGTCGCGGCGCGCGCCACCTACGGCCACACCCCCGGACACATGTCGTTTGAACTGCGATCGGGCAGCGAAAGCGCCATGATTTTGGGCGATGCCATCACCACGTCGCACGTGGGTTTTGAGCGCCCCGGCTGGTTGTCGGGTTCAGATCAAGACCGGGAAACAGCCGCCGCAACCCGCATTGGCCTGCTGGACCAGTTGGCACATGAACAGATGGCCCTGATCGGGTATCACCTGCCTGACGGCGGCTTTGGCCGGGCGGAAAAATCTGGTGACAGCTATAAATTCGTTCCGCAAGAAAGCTGACATGCCCCTGAAAGCCATAATATTTGACGTCGACGGCACCCTGTCGGAAACCGAAGAAGCCCACCGAACAGCGTTCAACCAAACCTTCGTTGAATTCGGGTTGGATTGGGTCTGGTCACAGGAATTATATGGCGAATTGCTAAAAACCACCGGCGGCAAGGAACGTATGACAGCATTTCTAACCAGCCGTGGTGACGCCGTAGACCCCGCAAAAATCGCCGAAATTCACAAGCGTAAAACCGCCGTTTATGGCGAAATAATTGCCAGTGGTGCCGCCACCCTACGCCCCGGCATTGCTGATCTGATCACCGATGCTGCGCGCCACGGTATTGCCGTCGCTGTTGCCACCACCACCAACCGCCCCAATGTCGACAGGCTGACCGAGTCCTGTTTCGGGCGGCCCGCCGATCAGGTGTTTCAAGTCATCGCCGCCGGCGACGAAGTGCAAAACAAAAAACCCGCTTCGGACGTTTTTGACCTGGCCGTCAGGCGGCTAAATCTGGACCCATCCGACTGCGTCGGCCTGGAAGACAGCCGCAACGGCTTGCTGTCTTGCACAGGCGCGCGCGTCCCCTGCATCGTATCGCCCGGTGTCTACACGCTGGGGTCCGACTTTAGCGAAGCCGCCGCCGTTATCGACTGTTTCACCGAAATCGACACCGTCGCCAAATTAAATTCTGTACTGGGGAATTAGCATGACCAATGGAAGTATCGTCTTTGATCTGGACGGCACGCTGATTGATTCAGCCCCCGACATTCACGCCATTGCAAATACTGTGTTGGCCAGCCAAAGCACCCAACCGATCACCCTGCCCCAGGCCCGCGACTTTATCGGAAATGGCGCTGGTGTTTTTGTGTCTCGGATGATGCTGGCCACAGGCTTGGGCGATGACAAAGCGCGCCATATCGACATGCTGGCGCAATTCAGTGAGCTGTATAAATCTGCCACCGCCCTGTCACGGCTCTACCCCGGTGTCATTGACACATTGGGCAGCCTGAAACAGGCGGGTTTTCAGATTGGCCTGTGCACCAACAAACCCATTGCGCCCACCAATACTGTTTTGGAACATTTTGGATTAGCCCAGTATTTTGACGCCATCGCTGGGGGCGATACTTTGCGCCAAACAAAGCCCGACCCAGCGCCATTGCGCCATGTGTTTGACCAATTGGGCACCGGTACACGGCTCTATGTGGGCGACAGCGAAGTTGATGTTCAGACGGCAGAAAATGCCAATGTCCCGATCGCACTGTTCACCGAAGGCTATCGCAAAACCCCGGTAAACGAATTGACTCATAAATACCTATTTTCTAACTTTTCAGAACTGCCCGGCATCGTTCAAAAACACTTTTAGCCCGCTTTATTCCACCAGCCCCAGTGCTTTGAACATCGGTTGGTAATCCACCTGTGAACGTCTGATAGACGCCCCGGTAGCCCCATCATCCACCGCGCGCCAGGCGCTTTCGCTTAGGCCCAATATGCGCGGGATCACCATGGGCCACATGTCAGCGTCTTTGATGGTGAATTCGCTCCAAAATTCACCTTGTACGCCGATAATATTGGCCTCTAGCTCTGGCTCATCCGCCGGAACGGGCAGCCATTCAACGGTGTTTTCTAATGACACTGTCCCCGCCCAACGCGTTCCGCGCTCTGACCAGTCTGACGAATGGGCCATATCAAAGTAAACGTTCTGCGCCGGGCACATGACAACCTTGTATCCGGCGCGCGCCGCTTCCAGCCCCGGGCCTTGCTCTGTCCATGAAAACAAAATGGCATCATTGCCAATGCCGCCATTTTTGCCCTTAACCGCCTCTTCCCAGGCGCAGGGGCGCACACCTAAATCGGCAACCATCCCGGCCACCCTATCCATCATCCAGCCTTGCAAATCATCCAGCGTGTCCAAGCCATGTTCTACCATCAGGTTTTTGGCCGCTGGCGAATGTTCCCAAGATGCAGGCGGGCGCTCATCACAGCCTAGATGCAAATGCGCAAACGGGAAAATCCCCGCCAGTTCGGTTGTTATTTTTTCGATGAATTCCCAGGTAAACGGCATGGCCGGGTTCATGGTATTGGCCAGGTAGCCCTGAACACTTTGCTCGGCTGTATTATCGCCGGGATCACGCATTTGCGGAAATATTCGTGTTAAAGCATAGGCATGGGCCGGAATTTCAATCTCTGGCAACACTTCGATCTGCAATTCAGCCGCCCGCGCAATTAGGTCAGCGGTGAATTCCAGCGAATAGCTGCCACCGGTTGGCCCACTGCCACCGCCAAATACACCCGGCATCAATTCACCGGCACCGCGCATCCGGGTTTGCTGCCAAATTTCAGGGTAACTGGTTACTTCCAAACGAAATGCTTCATCGTCAGAAAAATGCCAGTGGAACCGGTTCAGCTTAAGCAATGCCAACAGATCCAGAAATTGCAGGATCGTTTCGGGTTCAAAGAAATGGCGCGCACAATCAAGATGCTGGCCGCGCCAGGAAAACCGTGGGCTGTCTGTGATCGTGCCACATGGAATGTGCCCGCCATGGGTAACGCGCAGGTTTAGCAAACTAATGGCCGCATAAAACGCCCCGGCCTGACTGCTTGCCTGAATGGTCACAGCATCAGGCGTAATTTCAATTCTATACCCTTCCGCCGATCCGTCAAAACCCGCACTAACCGTCAGCCCAACACCCGTCCCGATAAATGCCCCCAAGTCATTACGGCGGGCAAGATCATCTACGGCTTTGATTGCGCCTTGAAATGCCAAATTATCTGGCAAAATGAACCCATGCTTACAATTTAGTTCCCCGATGCTCGGGGCCCATTCAGTTGGGGCCGGCACCAAACGCAGCCCGTCTGAACCGGGCCCTGTTGCCGGGCTTTTTGCAACGATTTCTGGCCCGTCAAATTCGATGCGCAGATTTACTATTTTGCCGCCGGGCAGTTTCAGATGTGGTCCTTCGGGTAGCCAGCTATGGTTGAATATTTCAAACCGTTCATCGGTAAACCCAACCGAAAATTTACCAGAACTTTCAGCGGGAAACGATATCTCTGTATAGCCCCCGACCCCAAGAAGTTTGCTACATCCCGCGACCGCCCGCACCGGGGCGACCATGCTGAAACACAGCACTGCATTCTTGGGTAACCCAGAAATTTCCCCGGCAAAAATACGGTCATCCTGAACATGCATAGACCAGGTCAAATCGGTGTTCATTAATGTGTCCTAAACCTGCAATTCCGCAACAAAATCATAGGCATCGCCCCGATATGTCCCGGTTGAATATTCGATCACCCGCCCCGAATGCAGATACCCTGTTCGCGCAATCTTTAGCGCCGGATCAGAAACCTCTGCCCCTAGATGTTCAGCCTGCTCGGCCGTTAACTTGGTTGCCGATATCCGCTGAATGGCCCGCACAGGGCGCACCCCGCGCCGGTCAAGCACTTCATATAGGGACGTTGATACATCCTTGGGGTTGGGCAAAATATCCGGCGGCAATGAACTGTGCTCAATCGCCAGGGGCACCCCATCAGCACGTCGCAGGCGCACAATACGCACCACCTGATCGCCCGACCGCAGCCCGAGCGTAACAATTTCCTCAGGCGAGGGTCCAAAAAAGCCGGCACTTAGAACATCCGAACTTGATGATTTCCCCCGCCGCTGCATATCTTCGGTAAATGATGTAAGCCGCGACAGGGAATGCTCAAGCTTTTGAACCCGTGGCATCACAAAAGTGCCAGATCCGTGCCGCTGCACCACAAGGTTTTCGTTGACCAGAATTTCAATAGCCTTGCGAATTGTCACCCGTGACAGCTGCGTCATCTCGGCCATTTCACGTTCAGATGGCAGGGATGAATCCGCCCCCAACACACCATCATTAATAGCCCGGGCCAGGTGTCGCCCCAGCTGTATATATCTTGGCCCACCATTGGGCTGACGCCACGCGCTCGGGGCAACCAACTTGGCAATACTATTTAAATCACGTTCCATTCAGCCCTCTTTCAGAGTTGGGGAGGAGTATAGACAAGTACAATACCAATTCAAGAAAAACCTAATCAAGTTCCCGCGTTTGCTGTAATATTTTCCCGTAACCTTACAGCTTTCAGTTTCAGTAATTACATTTTTAGTTTATATATCAAAAAGTTACAACTGGCATTAAAATGGTTTACATGACCTCTGCAACTGGTGTTAAGTTGGGTTAGCTTCGAATCGGAGTGGTATTAATATAGATAGTGTTGTGGTCAATCCACATCGGGGGAACTATGGTAACCAAGGCAGATGCTCATTCCGCAACTGACGACCTTATTGCAGGTGTGCGCACAGAAACCTTTGGTGCCAAGCTCAGAAAGTTCTCAAAATCAAAATCCGCGTTTGCATGGATGCTGATCGCCCCTGCTGCGCTTTACCTAATTGTTCTTGTGGCCTGGCCACTGGTAGAAACTGTTCGCCTTTCCTTTACCGACGCCAATTTGGGCGGTGAAAACTACGTTGGCTTTGAAAACTACGAAAAGCTGGCCAATTCCAAAAAATTCCACGCCACCATCGGCCGTACATTCTATTGGATGTTCATCTCCGTCAGCTTCAAGCTGGTGATGGGTCTGTTTGGCGCCATGCTGCTAAACGCTAATTTGCCGGGCAAAGGCATCTTCCGGGTTCTGGTCATGCCGCCCTGGATTATTCCAGTTGCCATCGGCTGTATCGGCTGGCTGTGGCTTTATAACGGCCAATTCGGCGTGCTGTCTGGCATGTTGCAAAAAGTCGGTATCATCGACGGCCCGTTCGAATTTCTGGCCTATAAGGACAGCGCATTTTATTCCGCCATCGTCACCGATGTCTGGGTGGGCACCCCGATGGTTACCATCTTTTTTCTGGCCGCCATGCAGGGGGTATCACGTGACCTGTATGAAGCCGCCTATGTTGACGGTGCCTCACGCATGTACCGCTTTCGCCGTATCACATTGCCACAAATCATGCCGGTGATCATTTCAATGGCTTTACTGTCGGCCATCTGGACATTCAATTCTTTTGAAATCGTCTGGATCCTAACCGAGGGCGGGCCACGCAGCGCCACCACGACACTGATCATCGACACCTACAAAACCGCCATCACCAGCTTCAAGTTTGGCCAAGGTGCGGCCCGCGCCGTGGTGATTGTGGTGCTGCTATCGGTGTTTTCAATCATCTACATGCTGGTGCTTAAAAAGCTCGAGAAAAAGTACGGGGTATAAAGACATGATGGACCGCTACACAGTGCTGGAAAAAATCGGGCTCTATTTCCTGATCGCGATTTTCCTGACCTTTATCCTGCTGCCATTCTTTGAAATGTTCATGACATCGCTGCGCCCGCTTAAGCACCTGCGCCACGCGCCCTACCAGTTTTGGTCCGATGAAATGTCATTTCAAGCCTACCGCGACATGTGGGTAACGGTGCCAAAACTGCCGCGTTACATATTCAATGGCATCTTCATTGCCAGCGCTGTGACAACCCTGTGTATGGTTTTTGTGATACCGGCCGCCTACGGCTACGCCCGCTTTGAATTCAAGGGCAAAACCCTCAGCCTGGGTCTTTTCCTTGGTGTAAACATGTTTGCAGGTGCGGTTCTATTGATCCCACTGTACCGCCTGCTGCGCACACTTGGCCTGCTGAACACCTATTTCGCCATGATCATTCCGGGGGCTGCATTTCTTGTGCCCATGGGTATCTGGCTGCTGAAATCTTACCTTGAAAAAATTCCGCGCGAGCTGGAAGAAGCCGCATATGTTGATGGCGCCAGCCGGATGTACACGCTGCGCCGTGTCATGCTGCCATTGGCCAAACCTGGGCTGATCGTGGTGGGCGTTGCCATCTTTATCGGCGCCTATGCCCAGCAATTTCTGTTCGCCATTACCTTTAACCAAAACCGAGATTACATGCCGCTGCCCGCAGGCGTGTTCGAATTCATAGGCTACCAGGACGTCATCTGGAATCAGATGATGGCCGCCAGCCTAGTGGGGGTGTTGCCCGTGATGTTAATCTTCCTGTTCATGCAGAAATATCTGATTGCAGGATTAACAGCAGGGGCAATCAAAGAGTGACCGACCGGTCGCACAACATGCGTGACCACTCAGGTCGCATACTAAGTTCAAACGGAGGAAGTAGAATGAAAAAGACTTTACTAATGCTCGCAACTTCAGGGGCTGCAATCGTTGCAGGTTCTGGTGCATTTGCACAAGAAGTTCACATGATCATGTGTGGCGGTGAAATTCGCGCAGCTGACCAAACTGTCATCACTGCATTTGAAGCCGCCAACCCTGGCGTCACTGTAAATGCAGAAGCTGTGCCTTGGGGCACATGTCAGGACAAATCCAAAACACTGGCAGCTGCCGGTGATGCGCCAGCCCTTGCCTATATGGGTTCTCGCGAATTGGCACTTTTGGCCCAAAACGACCTGATTGTTCCTGTTACTTTGACAGCTGACGAACAGGCGGCTTACCAGCCTGGCGTTCTGGCGACAGTTACCAATGGCGGTCAGTTCTGGGGTATCCCACATGCGTTCTCTACAAAAGCGCTGTACCTGAATTGTGACGTGATCGAAGCTTCTGGTCAGGCCTGTGAAGCCCCGGCTACTTGGGACGACATGTACAACATGGCCAAAGGCGTAAAAGACGCGCTGGGTGCTGATGGCGTTTCCGGTGTTGGCCTTGCTGCCAAAGACTTTGATAACACAATGCACCAGTTCCTAAACTACCTGTATTCCAACGGTGGTGTGGTGATTGATCCGGCAACAGGCAAGTCTGCACTGGACAGCGACGCAACACGCGAAACACTGGCATACTATGGTAAGCTGGTAAGTGTTGCACAGGAAGGCCCAACCGCTTGGGAACGCGATGGCATGAAAGATCTGTTTAACGACGGCAAGATCGCCATGTACATCAACGGCCCATGGGGACGTGGACAGCACAACGAAGACATCAACCAAAAGATCGTTGCTGTACCAAGTGGTCCAAACGGTGTTTCAGGCACGATCCTGATCACTGACTCAATCGCTGTATTCAGCAACACTGGTGTTGAAGAACTGGCCACTAAACTGGCACAGGCTTTGACAACTGGTGAAGCACAGTACGACCTGGACAGCAGCTGGGGCCTAACACCTATCCTGCAGTACGAAAACCTGGGCGTTGCTGATCCATACTACATTGGCGATGCATTCTGGGAAAAGTTCACTGCCGGTATCTCTACTGGTGGACCAGAGCCAATGGTCACAGACGTAAAAGGCCTTCAGGCTGTGTTTGTGAACATGATCCAAGGTATCGTTCTTGAAGATGACACAGTGGATAACCTGGTGACTATTGCCGGTGAAGAGCTGACAGAACTACTGTCTGAGTAAACACAACAATTTGGGCGGCCAATCGTGGCCGCCCATTACCTACTTGGGGAATATCATGGCCACGCTAGATCTAAACAACATCAACAAATCATTTGGGGCAACCCAGGTGCTGCATGACATCGACCTCAAAATTCAAGACAAAGAATTCGTGGTTTTCGTCGGCCCATCCGGTTGCGGCAAATCCACACTACTGCGTATCATTTCCGGCCTTGAAATGGCCAGCGACGGTGAAATCATCATCGACGGTGATGACGTTTCCGATCTGCACCCGGTTGATCGCGGTATATCGATGGTTTTCCAGTCTTACGCGCTCTATCCGCACCTGACTGTTTATGAGAACATCGCCTTTCCGCTGCGCGTACAAAAGCAAAGCAAAGAACAGATTGACCGCCAGGTCATGGATGCTGCACGCATCTTGAAACTGGAAGAACGCCTGCAGTTTAAACCCGGCGAACTGTCCGGTGGTCAACGCCAGCGGGTTGCCATTGGCCGCTCAATCGTGCGCAAGCCTAAGATTTTCCTGTTTGACGAACCCCTGTCCAACCTTGACGCAGCCCTGCGCGGCGACATGCGGGTCGAACTGTCAACGCTGCATAAAAACCTCGATGCAACAATGGTTTACGTGACCCACGACCAGATCGAAGCCATGACAATGGCTGACAGGATCGTGGTTCTAAACGCGGGTCGCGTCGAACAATTTGACACCCCACTGGCGCTGTACCACCAGCCGAAAACTAAATTCGTGGCATCCTTTATCGGTCAACCAGGCATGAACTTTGTCGACGGCACCATCACTGACATCACCAAAGCCGGGCTTACTGTACGCCTAACCGGCGACGTTGATATGATGCTGCCAGTGGCAACAGATGGCGTGTCTAAGGGTGACAAAGTAGAAGTGGGCATGCGACCAGAGCACGTGCATTTCTCATCGACAAAGTCCACCATCAGCATGCGGATTAATATCCTTGAGCGCCTTGGCGGTGTGTCCATCACCTATGGCGACGTTGAAGGTTGCAAAAAATTCTGCGCCGCGTTGGATGGTGAAGCCCCGATTGCCGAAGGCCAGACGATTTCGCTCACAGTTGACCCCGCTGATTGCCACGTTTTCACAGTATCTGGTGACGCCTTGGCCCGCCAAAAACTGCCCGAACTCATCTAAGGATCAAAACCATGCGCATCGCCATATGTGGGTTAGGTCTGCGGGCCAATCATGTTCTGTCTCTCATGAAATCCAACATGCCCGAGATTGAATTTGTCGGTTTCCTTGACCCCAAGGCCCAACCACCGTTCCTGGTGGGCGGCCCGGACATGCCCAAATTTGACGACCTCAATAAAATGCTAACTGCCACCACTCCCGACCTGCTGTTCGTCGCCTCACCCAACCATATGCACCTGGAACATATCCGCATCGGGCTGGAAGCGGGCGTCAGAATTTTTGCCGAAAAGCCGGTTGTCACAACCATTGACGACACATTTGCGCTGGCCGAACTGCTGGCCAAACACGGCACCGATAGCGTCATTATCGGGCTTGTTTTGCGCTATTCGCAACATATGCGCGACCTGGGCGCGGCGCTGGATGCCGACCAGATCGGCGACATCGCGTCGATCGAAGCCAGCGAATATATTGAACCAGAACACGGCGCTTTTTTCATGCGCGACTGGCGACGCCATTCCAAATATTCCGGCGGCTTCATGCTGGAAAAATGCTGCCACGATCTTGACGTTTATAATATGATCACTGGCTCGCGCCCCGCTCGGGTTGCAAGCTTTGGCGGACGGCGTTCTTTTCTGCCAAAACACGCCCCCGGCAATGGTGTTGATGATGCTGTCTACAATCGTAAAGCCAGCACCTGGGAAAGCCAGGATGACGCATTCAAAGCAGACGGCGATGTGGTCGATCACCAGACTGCCATCATAGAATATGAAAGTGGTGCGAACATGACGTTCCACACCAACGTCAACGTGCCCGATGAACACCGCCGGTTCTGCGTCATGGGGGCCAAAGGCATGGCCGAGGGCGATTTTGTGCGCGGTTACCTGCGCGTCACCGATGCCCGTACCAGCGAACGTCTGCAAGACATTGATTATTCCGAAAATACCGAGTTACAGGGCGCCCATTATGGGGCAGATGAATTAATGTGCAAAGACATCGTCGCCCATCTGCGCGGCAACAATGAAAAGCTGCCAGTCGGGGTGGTTGACGCCCTGACCGCTGGCATCACGGCCATGGCCATTGATGAAGCAAGGAAAACCGGCACCGTGGTTGACCTAAGCCCCTATTGGGAAAAATTCGACAGTTACAATCTGCATTAACCACCGATTTACAAGAGTAAAAACCATGACAAAAATTCCCGGCGCTTTGATGTACTCAGAAATCAAAGAGGCCCCCGAAAAGTTTGCCACCATCGTCCAGCACGATTTTTCAGCCGCGGTTGCCCCGCTTGGCCTGCCCGATACCCGAGCCATCTACACCATTGCGCGGGGCAGCTCTGATGCGGCGGCCAATATCCTGTCTTACGAATATATGGCCCACCTCAAACTGCCGGTCACTTCCTTGCCGCCCTCGGCATTTTCGCTGCAAGATGGTGTTGCTATGGCCAACGCCACCGGGTTGGTGGTGTCCCAGTCAGGGGCCAGTAGTGATCTGCTAAAAGCCTGTGACGGCATCGGCTATAATGGCGGCAAAACGCTGGTCCTGACCAATACCGCAGGCTCGCCTGCCAGTCAGATCGCCGATGTTACCATCGATATGGGCGCAGGCCCCGAACTGGCCATTCCGGCCACCAAATCGGTGATCTGCACCATCGGTGCTGGCATGGCCGTGCTGGCCGCGACAAAACCGCAATACCAACAAACCTGCGCCCAGGCCGCCGCCGCAATGCTGGCCATCAAAGACACATCCCTGCCCGAGCAAGCCAAACTGGAACATGCACTGGCAGGTTCAGATTCCATCTACGTAATTGGCCGCGGGTGCGGCTATGGCGCGGCCCAGGAAATTGCCCTGAAGCTGAAAGAAACCGCCGCCCTGCATGCCGAAGCCTTCTCAGCATCCGAGGTCCTGCACGGCCCCCTGCAACTGGCCACCAAACCCCTGACCGTTCTGATCCTTGATACTGGGGAAGCGTCAACACAGGACAGTCTGAACATTGCTCAAGCCCGTTTTGAAGCCGTCAACGCCCAGGTGTTCCGCTTCAGCCCTGCCGATCTGGGCGTCCAAAACGTCGCGCCCCCTGCGGCCGCCGCCCTGTTGCTTTACGCGCTGTATTTTGTGGTTCACAATGTCACTATTACCCTTGACCTGGACCCCGACACACCAGAAACCCTTGCCAAAATCACCGATACAGTCTGAGAAAGCACACATTGGAAAACTGGGCCACATATCAAGAAATTCAGCAACAGCCCGCCATTTGGCGCAGCTGGGCTGAGAAATTTGGCAGCGAACTGGCCGAACACCGGGACTGGATCAAAGATCAGAACCCAGATGAAATATGGCTGACGGGGGCTGGCACTTCGGCCTATATCGGCGATCTTATTGCGGCCCACCTGGGCGCTGACCCACGCCGCATCCGCGCTGTGTCCAGCACCGATCTTGTGTCCTGTCCGCAGAATTTTATCCGCTCTGACCTGCGCCCCCTGATCATATCATTTGGCCGCAGCGGCAACAGCGCTGAAAGCATCGCTACGCTGGAAATTCTGGATCAACTTGCCCCGGACGCGCCGCGCCTGAACATTACCTGCAACGGTGACAGCGCCCTTGCCACTCGGCCTGCAAGTGGCCCACAGCGGGTCATCACCCTGCCGGCCAAATGCCACGACGCCGGTTTTGCCATGACCTCCAGCTATTCCACGATGCTGCTAACGGCGCTCATGCTGCTTGACGCCGTAGTTGCCCCGCAAGACCTGCACAATCTGGCAGATGCCGCCGATAGCCTGATCACCCCGCTGTTCGCCCTGGCCGCGCAATCCCCAGCCCCCAAACGCACAGTTTTCGTTGGCTCTGGCGCGCTGGCATATGCCGCCCGTGAGGCAGCCCTTAAGGTCATGGAACTTGCCGCAGGTGACATTCCATCGATCTGGGACAGTTGCCTGGGGTTTCGCCACGGCCCGAAATCGTTTGTCACCGGCGCCACGCAGGTTTTTATATTACAGTCAAATCATGACTATACCGGCCAGTATGACAGGGACCTTGCCACCGAAGTCCGCGCACAATTTGGTACAAATACCGTGACCACACTTGGCGTGGATGCTGATATTTCAATCCCTGCCCAATCAAATGACGCACTGACGGCTGTGTTATATGTGCTTATCTCCCAGATACTTGCCACCACGTGGTCCCATAATATGGGCCTGAATGTTGATGACCCCTTTAAGGGCCGTGGCACCCTGACCCGGGTGGTCAGCGGCGTAAAACTGTACACACCGGGGGCAATCTAATGGCCCTTGCTGGCGGCATTGACCTTGGTGGTACCAAAATTGAAGCGACATTGTTTGACGCTGACTGGCAGCCGATTGAAAGCCAACGCATCGCCACGCCGCGCGCCAGTTATGATGACATGCTTGACGCACTTGCCAGCCAAACCCGCTGGATCATAGAGCACGCCAACCAAATAGACCTGCCCATTGGCATTGGGGTGCCCGGACGTATTGACCCTGAAACCGGGCTGTCATTTACCGCCAATCTGCCTGCCTCTGGCCACCCAATGCGCGATGATCTGCGCGCGGCTGTTGGCCGTCACATCTATTTTGGCAACGACTGCGATCTTTTCACCTATTCCGAGGCAGTTCTGGGCGCAGGTGTCCCCTTTGAAACCGTGTTTGGCCTGATCCTTGGCACCGGTATTGGCGGTGGTATCTGCCACGGTGATACGCTCTATCAAACCCGCAACGGAGCATCGGGCGAAGTTGGCCACCTGCCTATTTCCGCTGAATTGGCACGCGAATTTGACCTGCCGCTCATCACCTGCGGCTGTGGCCGCCCTGGCTGTTACGAAACCCTGGGCGCTGGCCCCGGTTTGAAACGTCTGGCCCAGCACCTGACCGGCCAAACAGCCCAGCCAATCGACATTGCAGCAGCAGCCCGTGCCGGCGACACGGACGCCAACCGCACCATGCATATCTGGTCACGCATCATCGCCGAACTTATTGGCGGATTGCAACGCACCATTGATCCCGATTGCGTGGTTTTGGGCGGCGGGTTGTCCAACATCCCCGGCATTTGCGACCTGATAACAGCACAGTTGCCTGACGCACTGTTGCCCGGCACAACGCCGCCGCTGGTCACCCCAGCCAAATACGGCGACAGCAGCGGCACCCGTGGTGCGGCCCTTGCCGCCCTGCGCGAAAGGCAGAAAAAATGACCGACCTGTTACGCAAAACCATCGCCCAAAACCGCGCCGGGCAGGCTGTGGCCTTGCCTTCGGTCTGTTCGGCCCACCCGGATGTTCTGACGGCCTCATTATTGCTGGCCCGCGACCATAACCGCCCACTGATTATTGAAGCCACCAGCAACCAAGTTAACCAAGATGGTGGCTATGTTCGCATGCGACCGGCTGATTTTGTCAAGTTTGTCAATAATATAGCCGAAAACACAGGTTTTGACCGTTCCCAGATCATCTTTGGCGGTGACCATCTTGGGCCCCAGGTCTGGCGCGCCCAACCTGCTGATCAGGCCATGGCCAAGGCCGAGGTTCTCGTAGCCGATTATGTCCGCGCCGGGTTTACCAAAATCCACCTTGATTGCTCCGAAGGCTGCGCCGGTGAACCCGCCCAGGTTGATGACGCAACCAGTGCGGCCCGCGCCGCCCAACTGGCCGCCATTTGCGAAGCCGCCGCGCCGGACGCATCTGCCCTATCCTATATGGTCGGCACCGAAGTGCCGCCCCCTGGCGGTGCCCGTGTTGACGAAGATGACACCATCACCCCCACCAGCCCGGCAAGCGCAACAGCCACCCTGCGCGCACATTTTGATGCTTTTGATCAGGCCGGTGTCGCCGCCGCCAAATCGCGCATTGCCGCCCTTGTGGTGCAACCCGGTGTTGAATTTTCGCCCACCGAAGTGCATCACCTGCCCGCCAATCCCGGCACGGTGTTAAAAGACGCGCTTGTCCCCTATGACGGCGTCTGTTTTGAAGCCCATTCAACCGATTACCAACGCACCAGCGCCTATCCTGCCATGGCCCATATGGGCTTTGCCATCCATAAGGTCGGCCCGGCCCTGACATTCGCCTACCGCCAGGCGGTTTACGCGCTGGACGCACTGCGCCAGACCGTTCACGGCCCATCGGCCAGCCTGCCCGACACCATGGAGACCCTGATGCTGGCAAACCCCGCCAATTGGCAGGGCCACTATCATGGAACCGACGATGCAATGCGTCTGTTACGGCATTATTCCTACGCTGACCGCATCCGCTATTACTGGGCGCAACCTGCAGCACAGGCCGCCATTGCAGCCCTTATTACCGACATCGATGCCAACCAGATCCCGGCCCCGGTCTGGATGCAGTATTTTTGCCCCGAAACCGAAAGCCGCGCCGCCAACCTGCGCGCAATCGGTTACAGCCCGGCCAATTCCCGCATTCTTGCAAGCATTCAATCTGCGCTTTCACCCTATTTTTTTGACTCAATAGCAGCGGGCACAAAATGACCCATTCCAATGACCACTGGCTTAGCCCGACACAGCTGTTTGACGGCCAAACCCTTAGCTCGGATAGCGCCGTGCAGATGTCGGATGGCAGGGTTGTTTCTGTTGCCCTAAAATACGAAATTCCAGCCAATGCCACCGTTCACAACATTGACGGCACCCTGTCGCCCGGTTTCTTTGATATTCAGATAAACGGCGGTGGCAACGTCCTATTCAACAGCCAAACCAACAGCGCGGGCCTGGCCCGGATTGCCGCCGCACACCACGCCCATGGCACCACACATTGGTTGCCCACCGTGATCACCGATGGCCCCGATGTCATGGCCGCCGCCTGCACGGCCGTCTTGGAAAACCACGGCCAACACGGCATTGCCGGCATCCATATCGAAGGCCCCCATATCGCCATTGAGCGCAAAGGCACCCATAAAAGCCATTGGATCAGGCCGCTGGATGACAACACATTAACCCAGGTAAAACGCATGCGGTCCGCTGGCGTTCCGGTGCTGATCACTGTTGCACCAGAGGCGATGCGACCCGGTGAAATTGCCCAGCTGGTCAGCCTGGGTTCTGTGGTGTCGCTTGGACATTCAAACGCCAGCTCCGCGCAAACCCAGGCAGCTTTGGCCGAAGGTGCGCAGCTTTTCACCCATCTTTTCAATGCCATGTCGCAAATTGAAAGCCGTGAACAAAACGTCGTTGGCACCGCGATCAATAGCGACAGATACTGTTCAATCATCGTCGATGGCCTGCATGTTGACCTTGGTGTTGTTGGCATGGCGGTGCGCGCGCGCCCCGTTGGCGACCGCATGATCATCGTTTCAGACGCCATGCCAACCGTCGGTGGCAGCCCTGAATTTGAACTCTACGGTAATTTTATTAAACTGGTGGATGGCCGGTTGATCAATCAGGAAGGCTCACTTGCCGGGGCCCATATCACCCAGTTTGAAGAACTGTGCAATATGGTGCAAAAAATTGGCATTCCATTGGAAACCGCCCTGCGTATGGTCACGCAAAACCCGGCGCGCCTTATGGGCGTTAGCGACAGTTTGGGCACAATATCGGCCGGACATCCCGCCGATATGATCGTCATCGCATCTGATTTTTCAGATATTGCCTCGGTGATCACTCCGGCTGTTCAAGGCCTGGTCCACCAGGGCTAACCCAGCCTAATCATCCATGTAGTCCGACAGCGGCGGGCAGATGCAGATCAGGTTGCGATCGCCATAGACATTGTCCACCCGCCCCACTGGCGGCCAGTATTTATCCACCCGAAACGCGCCGGGCGGAAAACAGGCGGCTTCACGCGAATAGGGTCTTTCCCAATCGGCCACCAGATCTTCCACGGTGTGGGGCGCATTTTTCAGAGGGTTATTTTCCGCGTCCATCTCGCCCGCAACAATTGCATCAATTTCGCCCCGGATCGACAGCATCGCATCACAAAAGCGGTCCAACTCGGCCTTGGTTTCGCTTTCAGTGGGTTCAACCATCAAGGTTCCCGCCACGGGCCAGCTCATGGTGGGGGCATGAAAGCCGCTGTCGATCAAACGCTTGGCAATGTCGTCAACCGTGACATTGGCGCTGTCATCAAACGGGCGTGTGTCCACAATACATTCATGGGCCACCCTGCCTTGGGCACCCTTGTAAAGAACATCAAATGACCCAGAC
This sequence comes from Paracoccaceae bacterium, assembly GCA_036479015.1. Lineage (GTDB taxonomy): Bacteria > Pseudomonadota > Alphaproteobacteria > Rhodobacterales > Rhodobacteraceae > NVTR01. The sequence goes on from JAZGFB010000001.1 coordinate 22,641, forward strand.
AACCGGGTGGCAATGTAATTGGCGTTCAAAATGGCAATCTTGGTGGCCTGGGTCAGCCCAGCGCCGCCCATCAGCAAGATATAGGCCCAGCTAATGGCCAGTATCGACGCCGAGCCATAGGGCGCAGCCGATACCGGCCCTTCAGCCCCGCCGGTTATGTCATGCCCCGGTAAAAACGGTTCCAGGTGCGCCTTAACACCAATTGGGCCCATGCCCGGACCACCACCGCCATGGGGGATGGCAAAAGTTTTGTGCAGGTTCAAATGGCTGACGTCTGATCCGATCTCACCGGGTTTTGCCAACCCGACCATCGCGTTCAAGTTGGCCCCATCCAGATAGACCTGACCGCCATGGTCATGCACAATGTCACACACATCGCGCACGGTTTCTTCGAACACGCCGTGGGTAGACGGATAGGTGATCATGCAGGCCGCCAACGCGTCCCCTGCCGCCGCCGCTTTTTCGCGAAAATCATCCAGGTGAATGTTGCCATTATCGGCCGATTTCACCACCACAACCTTCATGCCTGCCATCTGGGCGCTGGCCGGGTTGGTGCCGTGGGCCGAACTGGGGATCAGGCAGATATTGCGCGCACCCTCACCGCGTGAACGGTGATAGGCCGCGATGGTCAACAGCCCGGCATATTCGCCCTGAGCACCCGAATTGGGCTGCATCGACATGGCGTCATAGCCGGTCATTTCGCACAGTTTATCACCCAGATCATCGATCATCTGGCTATAGCCTGTCACCTGATTAGCCGGGGCAAACGGGTGGATGTTGGAAAATTCGGGCCAGGAAATCGGGATCATCTCGGCGGCTGCGTTCAATTTCATCGTGCACGATCCCAGCGGTATCATTGCCCGGTCCAGCGCCAGATCACGGTCGGCCAGGCGACGCATATAGCGCATCATTTCTGTTTCAGCGCGGTTCATATGGAACACGGGATGGGTCAAATATTCGCTGGTGCGCGCCAGTTCCGGGCGCAAACGGTGGTAATCGGCCGGGAAATCATCGCGGCTGTGGTTCAGCCCAAAGGCGCGCCAAACAGCCTCAAGGGTTGCGGCGCGCATGGTTTCATCGACCGTCAGCCCCAGCTTGGTGTCGCCAATTTTGCGCAGATTGATTTGCTCAGCCAGTGCAGCATTATAGATCACGCCCTGCATCGGCCCCACATCCACGGTGATGGTGTCAAAAAAGAAATCTGGCGCAATCTTAAAGCCACCGGCCTCAAGCCCGCGCGCCAACCGGTCGGTTTTACGGTGCACCCGCTGGGCAATGGCCTTTAGGCCCTCGGGCCCGTGAAACACCGCATAAAATGATGCCATCACCGCCAACAGGGCCTGCGCCGTGCAGACATTGCTGGTGGCTTTTTCACGCCTGATATGTTGCTCGCGGGTTTGCAGGGACAGCCGGTAGGCCGGGTTGCCGCGCCCGTCAACCGATACCCCAACAATGCGCCCCGGCATGTTGCGTTTCAATTTATCTTTGCACGACATATAGGCGGCAGCCGGGCCGCCAAAACCCATGGGCACACCAAAGCGCTGGGTTGATCCCACCGCAATATCGGCCCCCATGGCACCGGGTTCCTTTAGCAACGTTAGCGCAAGCGGATCGGCAATTATAATTCCTATGGCCTTTGCGTCATGCAAAGCCGTCATTTCCGCGGTGTAATCCGTCAGGTGCCCATAGGTGCCCGGATACTGAAATATCGCCCCAAATACCGCCCCGGCATCCAGCGTGTCTGGCGCAGCGACGATCAGCTCTATCCCCAAAGGCGCGGCGCGGGTTTGCATCACCGCGATATTTTGCGGATGGCAATTTTCATCTACAAAAAATGCCATCGATTTTGACTTTGACACACGCTGCGCCATGGTCATGGCTTCGGCAGCTGCGGTGGCTTCGTCAAGCAAGGACGCATTGGCAACATCAAGGCCGGTTAGATCGCACACCATGGTCTGATAATTCAACAACGCCTCAAGCCGGCCTTGGGAAATTTCCGGCTGATAGGGCGTATAGGCGGTGTACCAGGCGGGGTTTTCCAAAATGTTGCGCTGAATGGCGGGCGGTGTTGCGGTGCCGTGAAACCCCTGGCCGATCATGGTGGTGAACACTTTGTTCTTCTTGGCCACCTGGCGCATTTCATACAGGAAACCTCGCTCTGATTTGGCTTTACCAAAATCCAGCGGGTCTTTTTGGCGGATAGAGGCCGGAACTGTTTGGTCTATCAGCTCATCCAGTGACGCCACCCCCAACACTTTAAGCATTGCGGCAATTTCTGCCTTTGACGGGCCAATATGGCGCAGATTGGCAAAGTCATAGGGCAGGTAATCATTAGGGGTAAACGGCATCGGGTCAGTCCTTTAGGAAATATGCTTATTATAGGCGGCTTCGTCCATCAGATCATCCAGCACAGACATGTCTTCGATCTTCATCTTGAAGATCCAGCCATCGCCCGTCGGGTCTTCGTTAATCTTGCCCGGATCATCCTCAAGGGCGGCGTTCACTTCGACAATTTCACCATCCAAGGGGGCCAAAATATCAGACGCCGCCTTGACGCTTTCGATCACCACCGCTTCATCATCCTTAGAGACGGTTGTGCCTTCGTCGGGCAATTCGACAAAGACAATATCGCCCAACTGTTCCGATGCGTGCGCGGTGATGCCAACGATCACCAGATCGTCTTCTACCTGTAGCCATTCGTGCTCTTCGGTATATTTCATGTGATATTCTCCTGATTTTATCGTTTGTAAGTTGAGGGTCGAAATGGCATCTGCGCAACCACAGCTGGCTGGCGTTTGCCGCGCACTTCGCCGAAAATCTGTGTACCATCACCGGCATATTCAATACCCACATACCCCATGGACATCGGCCCGCCAATTGACGGACCAAACGCCCCTGATGTGACTGATCCTATGGCGTCACCGCCCTCGGCAGTGGCATATAGTTGGGTCCCTGCGCGCATCGGTGCCCGCCCGTCGGGCACAATGCCGACACGGCGTCGCGCGGCGCCATTATCCAGCTCGGACAAAATACGGGCAGCACCCGGAAAATCCCCGGCGCGCGCGCCACCGGTGCGGCGTATCTTTTGAATGGCCCATTCAATGCCTGCCTCAACCGGGCTGGTGGTTGTATCAATATCATTGCCATACAGGCATAACCCGGCCTCTAGGCGCAGGCTGTCGCGCGCACCTAAACCTATGGGCTGCACATCACCATCGGCCAAAAGCGCCTGGGCCAATGGCACCGCAAATTGGTTGGGCACCGAAATTTCATAGCCATCTTCGCCGGTATAGCCTGAGCGTGACACCCAGCACTGTGCACCCGCCAGTTCCAGCGTCGCCACATCCATGAACCGCATGTCTTTAGCGGCCGGGTTAAGTGCGGCCAATGCGGCCTCGGCCTTGGGGCCTTGCAGCGCGATAAGCGAGCGGTCATTGATCACTTCAATCTCGCAAGTATCGCTAAGATGCTGTTTCATATGGGCAATATCAGCGTCTTTACAGGCGGCATTGACCACCAGAAACAAATGGTCGCCGCGGTTGGCGATCATCAGATCATCCAGAATACCGCCCGTTTCATTGGTGAAAATCCCGTAGCGCTGCCGCCCCGGTGCCAGCCCCAGAACCGACACCGGCACCAGGGTTTCAAGCGCCAATGCAGCATCCGCCAACACCCCGGATTTGGCCCGTAAAATCACCTGCCCCATATGGCTGACGTCAAACAAACCGGCATGGCTACGGGTGTGTAAATGTTCCTTCATCACCCCCATGGGGTATTGCACCGGCATGTCATACCCGGCAAATGGCACCATTTTAGCGCCAAAGCTCTGATGAATTTCATGGTAAACCGTGCGTTTCAGATCAGCCATCTTGCCCCCAAAATTAAGCCGGTCAGAAAACCATCCGGCACCAGACGGGCAGCGAAACTGCCCGGTGATGCCCCCCCTGTCCTTTCGCCTGAGATCGCTATCCCTTCGGCGGATGCTTATTTCAGCACCTCTCTCCAGAGTGTCGTATCAGCGCAGGTCCTGTTGCCTGAGAGTTTGATGGGGCAAATGCTCCTTCGGCACTGGTATTAACCAGATTCTCCCATGCGCTGAGGCTGGACATTATGCCAGCGTTTGGCGACAGGCAACCCCCGGTGTGCAACTGTATGCAGGTTGCTAAACGGAGTGCCTTCGGCACATTGTTTTGAGCCCTGTGGGCGGGTTTGCCTCCGGCGGGGATATTTAGAAAAAGAAGAAAAGCGGCTGGTTGCAAATGTTGTGTTTCAGTTGCAACATCTGGCCATGGTTCAGGAATTTATCTTTGGATACGGTTCATTGGTCAATCGAGCGACCCATGACTATGGGGATATGCAGCCGGCGGTTTTAACTGGTTGGCGGCGGGTCTGGCAGCATACCAGTCTGCGCCAACTGGCGTATTTAAGTGTAGAGCCTGATGCGGGAACCCGTATCAGCGGTGTTGTCATGGCGGTACCGGTGGCAGATTCTGCGCTGGAACGCCGCGAAGCCAGTTATGGACGCACTGATGTTTCCACACTGGTTGAACATAATTTTCCCGCACCCGTTGCCATCAACACCTTTACCATCCCTGCCCGCATTCACGCTGCGCCAAGGCCCGGAGCAACCCTGTTGCTCAGCTATATTGATGTGGTGGTTCAGGGCTATTTTCAGGTGTTTGGCGAGGCCGGGGTACAGGATTTCTTTGCAACCACCCGGGGCTGGGGTGCGCAGGTTCTGGATGATCGGGCAAAGCCGCAATATCCGCGCCATCAACGCCTGAGCAAACTGGAAACTGCGCTGGTAGATCATTGGCTTGCTGTGTTAGCGCCGCAAATGGAATAGCTGCATCAGGCGTGCCTGACGGTTGAAACCAGCGCTTGGGGGTTGGGCCGTTTTACCCGCTTTATCCACCACCCGCCATGCCAACCAGAGCGCCAAAAGGCCGAAAATCATGCCCCCGGTTGCCTGTCCAATCAGGATCCCGGCAGCCCCGTACCAATGGGCCCCCAGCAACACAAACGGGATCGTGCCTATGGTGTGGCGGCCCCAATTGATCCAGGTGGAATAGAACGGGTGCCCCAGGTTATTGAACGCGGCATTTGATAGGAAAATCAAGCCGGTGAAGAAATATGTAAGTGCCAAAGGGCCGCAAAACAGGAACACCAGTTCGCGGCTTACACCCTGCACATTGAACAGCCCGCCAATGGGCTCACGAAACACAAACAGCAGGGCCGATACCACAATCACTACGCCGAACGTAAAAATCAACCCATCGCGCAGCGCGCCCCTGACCCGGTCCTGTTGCCCGGCCCCGTAATTTTGCCCGATGATCGGCCCAATGGCGCCCGACAGCGCGAACATTACCCCAAAGGCCACCGGTGTCAGCCGCCCAATAATGGCCATGCCCGACACCGCGTCCTGGCCAAATTCAGCCATTGAGCGCGTGACATAGGCCTGCCCGATCGGGGTGGCCAATTGCGTCAGAATTGCCGGAAAACCGATGGTCAGGATCGGCCCCAGATCCGCGATCAGCGCCGCAGGGCGCGGCAAGTGCAGCCCACCATAATGCCGGATCACCGGGTATAATGCGGCCGCCGCAATGGCCACCCGCGACGCCACCGATGCCATCGCCGCCCCGGTCAGATCAAGCCCAAACCCAAAGATCAAAATCGGGTCCAGCACTGCGTTTACCAGCCCGGCAATGATGGTCGACATCATAGCACGTCGCGCATCGCCGTGCGCGCGCAGTATTGCACCGCCCACCATTCCGACCAGCAGAAACGGCAGACTTGGAACAATGATCGACAGGTAAAGTACTGATAATTCAAGTGTTTCCCCGGTCGCGCCCAACAATCCGGCCAAAAACTCCAGGTTAAACCAGACCGCCGCCGCGAAAATTATGCTAAACAACACCCCAAACACCAGCGTATTTGTCGCCCGTTGCGTGGCCAAATGTTCATCGCCCGCCCCCAGCGCACGCGCCACCAGTGACCCCGCAGCAATCGACATGCCAATGCCAAAGCTTGATGTGAAGAACAGGATCGCCCCGGCATACCCAACGGCCGCAGCCAGTTCGGCCTTACCCAGCATGGATATGAAAATCATATCCACCAGATCGACGATGAAAATCGCCATCAAACCCACCGACGCCGTCAGCGACATCACGGTGATATGGCGCAGCAGGCTGCCCTCTAGAAACTTCGCCTGCGCCTCAGCCATATCGTCCCCTTTATAGTGTCGGCGCCTTTTGCAACAACGCCATGACATCGGCCATTTCTGGCCCCCGCTGCTTGCCGGTAATTGCCAGACGCAGCGGCATGAACAGCCCGCGCCCCTTGCGCCCGGTTGCGGTTTTTACCGACGCAGTCCAGGCGGCCCAGGTTTCCCCATCATAGGGCTGCTGGGGCAACATCGAAAACGCCTGCGCCACAAATTCGCGATCTTCCTCGGCCACCACAGGGGTCGCACCATCGCGAAACAGTTCCCACCAACCGGCCATATCCCCCCGCACGGTAATGTTTTCGCGTACCGCCTGCCAAAACCGTTCGGCCAAATCCCCCGGAACGCCCAAATCAGCCACCTGCCCGGCGACATCCGCCAAGGGCAGCCCGGCCAAATAGCGCGCGGTTAACGGGAACAGATCAGCCTCATCAAACTTGGTAGGAGCCGAGCCAAAACGCCCGACATCAAAGCCCGCAACCAACGCGTCCATATCAGCGCGCAGCTCAATCGGATCAGACGATCCCAGCCGCGCCATTTGCGACAGCATCGCCATTGGTTCAACACCCTGGGCGCGCAAATCCCGCAGCGACAAAACCCCCAATCGCTTGGATAATGCTTCACCCTGGGGCCCCGTCAACAGGGAATGATGTGCGAATTCAGGGACTTGCCCGCCAAGCGCGCGGACAATCTGTATCTGCGTCGCCGTGTTGGTCACATGGTCAGAACCGCGTACAACATGGCTGATGCCATAATCGATATCGTCACAAACAGACGCCAGCGTATACAAAAACTGCCCGTCCCCCCGGATCAAAACCGGGTCTGACACGCTTGCCGCATCCAGCGACAGATCACCCAATATCGCGTCGGTCCATTCAATTCTTTCATGGTCCAGCTTGAACCGCCAATGGCCCTGACCACGTTCGGCCCGCAGTGCGTCCTTTTCCGCCTCAGACAGCGCCAAGGCCGCCCGATCATAGATCGGTGGCTTGCCCATATTCAGCAGCTTTTTGCGCTTTAAATCCAGCTCTACCGGGGTTTCAAAACACTCATAAAACCGCCCCCCCGCGCGCAGTTCATCTGCCGCCGACCGGTAGCGTTCCAGGCGCCCTGACTGGCGTTCAACCCGGTCCCAATGCAGGCCCAACCAGTCCAAATCGGCCATGATCCCGTCGGCATATTCCTGTTTTGAACGCACGGGGTCTGTGTCATCAAGCCGCAAAATAAACTGCCCACCAGACTGGCGCGCAATCAGATAATTAAACAGCGCCGTACGCAGATTACCAATATGCAGATAACCGGTGGGGGATGGGGCAAAACGGGTGACAGTCATGGGCAATTCTCCTGAGAAGGCTCATTTTTCACAGGCAGAGCGCATTGTCCATATCCGGCACCACATCCGCAACAATTTCGCCCGCATCATTGTACCACAAATATCCCCGCCGGAGGCAAAATTCTAGGCTTTCAGCTGGGCCCAATCTTCCAACGTGTCGCCAGATCATCCAAACCCGCCCGGATCAATTGCTCCAAAACGCCCATATCAATATTTTTCAATGCCCCCAGATACAGGCAGGATTTACCGATCTTGTGCTTACCCAAATCGCGCATCAGATCCTTAAACCCGTCAAATCCGGGCACCACATAGACCACCATATTGGCCTTGCGCGGGGAAAAACCGCATGCCGGCATGTCGCCCTGACGCCCGCTGTCATAGGTGTAATGGTACTGGCCATAGCCCACAATCGACGACCCCCACATGCGTGGCTGAAACCCCGTGACACGGCGAAACAACTGATCCAGCACCAGCCCATCGGCGCGCCGTCCCGCATGGTCAACCTGGCACAAAAAATCTTCGGCATTCACTTCGGTCTGCTGCGTTTTATTCTCGGCCACTTTCAACCCTCCCGGTCACTTAATCCGTAGGGTGGGCAATCTGCCCACCGCCCCTCACATCCAGTCCCGCAACCCCACCATAGCCTGCGCCAACCCAGCCTGGGCTGCCTGCATTCCATCCACATGTTCCCAGCCATGGTCCATTCCAGCCACTTCCAGATGGCTCAGCCCGGCAATGTTTTGATAGTCTGCACCTCGGGTTATCTCAACTGACAGATCACAACTGCCAATCACCGAATACATCGGGCAGTCAAACCCTGCCATGGCCGCCAACAGCCCGGTCCCCGTCAGGCTTGGCGTCAACCAGATCATGCGGGTCTTATCTGGCAAATTGTGACCAGCCAACCCGGCCATCGACACTGTCCCCAGTGATTTTCCAACCACTGTCAATGACCGGTAATCTGATAGTCCCAGACAGTGCTCAACAATTGCAGAACCGTCTTCTTTAATCCGCGCCAATTTCGCCGCATCCGGCATCGCCAGAAATTCCGTGTCCGTATTATAGCTGAAATTAAGTGCCACGATGTCGGCACCCTGCGCCTGCAACAGCCCGGTGACCCCTGCTAAAAGCGGGCGTTCACACCCATAATTCAGCCCCGGTAATATTACCGCCAGTTCGCGGCTCTGCCCAAGCGTAACCCCGGCCGTACATTCGCGCCCCCCTGGCAAAGCAATCAACATTGTGGGCTGCATGGTGCCCCTTCCAACAATTCGTTGTCAGACAAAGACTACACTATCTGGCAGTTGGGGGGGCAACAATTTCTACCCGCCATTTCCCTAACTCGGATCGCGCCATTTGTTCACCATCGGATAGCGTCGGTCCAGCCAGAAACTGCGCATGGTTAACCGCGCGCCCGGGGCCGATTGAAAGCGTTTAAACTCCGAGATGTAGATCAGGTGTTCGACTTTTTTCACCATCTCGCGTTCAAACCCCAGCGCCACCACTTGCGCCACGGATGCGTCATTATCAATCAGCTCGGTCAGGATCACGTCCAGCACATCATAGGGCGGCAGGCTGTCGTCATCGCGCTGATTTTCGCGCAACTCAGCCGTGGGTGGTTTGTCGATGACACGGGGTGGTATCACCTGCCCCACCGGGCCCATCATCCAGTCGCGATGGTTGGCGTTGCGCCAGCGGCATGTTTCAAACACCCTTGTTTTATATAGATCTTTTATCGGATTATAGCCCCCCGCCATGTCGCCGTAGATCGTCGCATAGCCCACCGCCACCTCGGACTTATTGCCGGTGGTCAGCAGCATTTCACCAAATTTATTGGACATGGCCATCAACAACAGCCCGCGCAGGCGCGACTGTATGTTTTCCTCGGTCAGCCCCGTTTCCAGTCCATCAAACACCGGCGCCAACGTGTTGGTGATCGCTTGACGCCCCTCAGCTATCGACACAGTTTCATACAGGCAGCCCAGGTTTTTCGCCACTTCGGTGGCATCATCCAGTGACGTTTGTGACGTGTATTCAGACGGCATCATCACGCAGCGCACATTGTCGGGCCCCAGCGCATCCACGGCAATTGCCGCCACAATGGCAGAGTCAATTCCACCTGACAGGCCCAACAACACTTTGGAAAATCCGTTCTTTCCCACATAGTCGCGCAGCGCTTCCACCATACAACGATAGTCCTGTTCCCATTCATCAGGCAGGGTTTCCAGCACACCGCTTTGTGCCCGCCAGCCGTCATCACCACGGGTAAAATCCACGTGGGTAATTGCACTGTCAAACACCGGCAGTTGCACCATCAGTTCGCCACCCGGGTTCAAAACAAAAGAGCCGCCATCAAACACCTGATCGTCCTGACCGCCCACCATGTTCAGGTAGACAACCGGCAACCCGGTTTCCACGGAGCGGGCCACCATATGGTTGATCCGCGTGTCCATTTTGTTGCGGTAGTAGGGTGAACCATTTGGAATCAATAAAAATTCAGCACCGGATTCTGCCAGGGTTTCAGCCACATCTTCATGCCAGGCATCTTCGCATATGGGGCTTCCAATGCGTGTGTTTGACACGCTATAGGGCCCGCCCAGTGGCCCGGTATCAAAGATACGCACCTCATCAAACACAGTTTCATTGGGCAGGTGGTGCTTAAGCGACCGGCTGACGATGCGCCCGCCGTTTAACACGTAATAGGCGTTGTACAGCTTACCATCTTCCCGGCACGGCCCGCCAATGGCCAGCGCTGGACCGTCAGCACAATCGTGCGCCAAGCCTTCCAGCTCAACCATCGCCGCATCAACAAACGCGGGCTTTGTGACCAGATCCTGGGTGTTATAGCCGGTGATGAACATCTCGCTTAGCGCCACCAGGTTGGCCCCGGCATCGCGGCCCTGTTGCCATGCTTCCAACGCCAGCGCCCGGTTGCCCGCCAGATCACCGACGGTCGGATTTAACTGCGCCAGTGTCAGGCGAAAACTGTTCGTCATTGCACGCTCTTTCCATGTGTTGGCCCAAGGTCTATCAGAGTTACCCCCAAGGGAAAGCCACCAGAGTGCAAAAAACATTGTCACTTACACCCTGCTGAATTAGGTTTAGAAAAAGAGACGTATATATACGGCAATATTGGCAATCGGGGGCTAACTTGGCAGATATCAAAGGTCATGCAAACGCTGCATGTGTTGGATTTTTTGGGCTGATTTTATTGGCATCACCTGCATTCGCACAGCAAAGCGATGATGTGGTAACCAAACAATATGACGATGGCGGCGTCTATGAAGGCACCTTTAAAGACGGCAAACAGCATGGCACCGGCACCTATCAATTGCCCAATGGCTACGAATATGAAGGCGCCTGGGTAGACGGTGAAATCCTTGGCCAGGGTGTCGCACGCTTCCCAAATGGGTCTGTTTACCAAGGCGCATTTTCCAAGGGCAAACCCGAAGGCGCAGGCAAAATCACCTTTGCAGACGGCGGCACCTATGAGGGCAGCTGGGTCAATGGCAAAATTGATGGCACAGGCATTGCAGTCTATGCAAACGGCGTTGTCTATGAGGGCGGCTTTAAGGATGCGCTGCACCACGGTCAGGGCAAAATGGCCAGCCCAAATGGTTATATTTATCAAGGCGACTGGATAGATGGCATCAAAGAAGGCACCGGCAAAATCACCTATCCGGACGGCGCAATTTATGACGGTAGCCTGCTAAAAGGCGAGCGCGATGGCGACGGCACACTGGTCATGCCTGACGGGCTTAAATTTACCGGTGAATGGAAAGCCGGCCAAATCAACGGCCAGGGCACGCTGACCCAACCAAATGGGGACGTCTATGTTGGCACGCTTGTAGATGGCAAACGCCAGGGCGATGGGCAGGTCACCTATGCAAACGGTGACACCTACAATGGCAAATTTGCGGGCGACAAACGCCAGGGTCAGGGCACGTTCACCGGAACTGACGGCTATTCCTATGTCGGCGACTGGGCCCAGGGCCGCATCGAAGGCACTGGCAAAGTAACCTATCCCGACGGATCCGTATATGAGGGCCAGTTCCGCGATGATCTGGCTGACGGAACCGGCAATATCACCTACCCGGACGGCAACACCTATGGCGGCGACTGGAAAGCCGGTATCATCGACGGCCAAGGCCTGGCCAGCTATGGCGACGGGCTGACCTATGAGGGCGAATTTAAAAACGCCAAGAACCACGGCCAGGGAACAATGACATTCCCGGACGGATATACCTATGTTGGTCAGTGGGTTGACGGGCAGCGCCACGGTGTTGGCAAGGCCACATATGCCGACGGTTCTGTCTATGAAGGATCCTTTGCAAACGGGCAACGCAGCGGCACCGGCAGCATCACTATGGGCGATGGTTTCAACTATATCGGCAGCTGGAGCAGCGGCGAAATTGACGGTGAAGGCGTGGCCACTTACGCAAATGGTGACGTTTATGAGGGCGCATTCAAAGCCGGAAAACGCGACGGTATGGGCACGATCCGTTATGCCACGGGTCAGGAAACCAGCGGCGAATGGACCAATGGCGCGCTGACCGAAGCAGATGCCACCGCGTCCGAATAGCCCGCCGGGCCCTGTGCATTAATTCGCACTTTGCAAACTGAAATACTGCGCCTATAGTGCCGGACCATGGAGCATTTGGCATCTCATACTACTCACCGCGGCATTCCTGCTGCCATGCTGCCCTGTGCCCTCCTTCTACTTAGCTAGCCCCTGAGCGTGCCATTGGCGCGATCGCTCATGGGCTGAACAGCGTCAAACACCCAGCTAAAGTTAGAACAGAAAGACACCCCAATGACCAATACAACCAAACAGGACCACGTCCTGATTTTTGACACCACCCTGCGCGACGGCGAGCAATCCCCCGGCGCCACCATGACCCATGACGAAAAAGTTGAAATCGCCGGACTGCTGGATGATATGGGCGTCGATATTATCGAAGCCGGGTTTCCCATCGCCAGCGAAGGTGATTTTGAAGCCGTGTCCGAGATTTCCAAGCTTTCTGAAAATTCGGTAATTTGCGGCCTGGCGCGCGCCATCCCCCGCGACATTGACCGCTGTTGGGACGCCGTTAAGCATGCCCGCCAACCGCGCATCCACACCTTCATTGGCACGTCGCCGCTGCACCGCGATATTCCGGGCCTCAGCATGGATGAAATGGCCGACCGCATCCACGAAAGCGTCACCCATGCCCGCAATCTGTGCGATAACGTGCAATGGTCCCCGATGGACGCCACCCGCACCGAAATTGACTATCTCAAGCGCACAGTGGAAATTGCCATTAAGGCTGGCGCGACCACAATCAACATTCCTGACACCGTTGGCTATACCGCACCCCGTGAAAGTGCCGATCTGATCAGCATGCTGATCGCCCAGGTGCCCGGCGCGGATGAGGTGATCTTTGCCACCCATTGCCACAATGATCTGGGCATGGCGACGGCCAATGCACTGGCCGCAGTGGAAGGCGGGGCACGCCAGATCGAATGTACCATCAACGGCCTTGGCGAACGCGCTGGCAATACCGCCCTGGAAGAGGTGGTCATGGCCCTGCGGGTGCGCAATGATATCATGCCATTTCACACCGGCATCGACACCACTCGGATCATGAATATCAGCCGCCGGGTGGCAACGGTTTCGGGGTTTGCGGTGCAATATAACAAGGCCATCGTCGGCAAAAATGCCTTTGCCCATGAAAGCGGCATCCACCAGGACGGCATGCTGAAAAATTCTGAAACCTTCGAAATTATGCGCCCCGAACATGTGGGCCTGTCCGAAACCAACCTGGTGATGGGCAAACATTCCGGCCGGGCCGCCCTGCGCGCCAAACTGAAAGATTTGGGCCATGAATTGGGGGACAATCAGCTAAAAGACGTGTTCGTCCGGTTCAAGGCACTTGCTGATCGCAAAAAGGAAATCTTTGACGACGACCTGGTGGCGCTGATGCGTGACAGTTCCACAGATGCAGAATACGACCGCATTCAAGTGAAATCGCTGACTGTGGTATGTGGCACTGAGGGCCCGCAAACGGCCGATCTGGTGCTGTCAATTGATGGCACGAATGCGCAGTTTAAAGCCACTGGCGACGGCCCGGTTGACGCGTCGTTCAAAGCCGTCAAAGCCCTGTTCCCCCATGATGCGCGGCTGCAACTTTATCAGGTGCATGCGGTCACCGAGGGCACAGATGCACAGGCCACAGTGTCGGTGCGCCTGGAAGAGGACGGGCGCATCGTCACCGGGCAATCGGCCGATACAGACACTGTCGTTGCCTCCACAAAGGCCTATGTCACTGCCCTGAATAAATTGCTTATCAGGCGCCTGAAATCAGCGCCGGACGCTGACGTCAAGTCTGTGGATTTCAGAGATACCAAGTAAGCCTGACGGTGAAATGCGCGGCCATTGCAAATAATTGCTGGCCGCGCATTTCTACACAAACTAGCACAAATCGAACAATTCTTAGGTATAACTCCTTAAAAATAGGGGCTAATCTGCCCATAACACCACAATTCGAACATTACGCCCCAATGGCAAATAGATGTCGCCAGCAAATACATGCTGATTGCCTTGGCCTAAGGCTTTTGTATTTTCCAATGCGTGCCTATAAGAAATACGGGCCCGCTACTGTTAGAATCGCACAGCGCGCAAAACCAAAGATCGAGGCAATGGCAAGATGGTAAGTTTAGTTGGGCTTTTCACCACAGATATGGCGATCGACCTGGGAACAGCGAACACCCTGGTCTACGTCAAGGGCAAGGGCATTATTCTAAACGAACCCTCCGTGGTGGCCTATCATGTCAAAAATGGGGTCAAACAGGTTTTGGCAGTGGGTGAGGACGCTAAGCTGATGCTGGGGCGCACGCCAGGTTCCATCGAAGCTATTCGCCCCATGCGCGAAGGTGTGATCGCCGACTTTGATACCGCCGAAGAAATGATCAAATATTTCATCCGTAAGGTCCACCCGCGCACCACATTTTCCAAGCCCAAAATCATTGTCTGCGTCCCCCATGGCGCGACACCTGTGGAAAAGCGCGCCATTCGCCAATCAGTTCTGTCCGCCGGTGCGCGCAAGGCCGGCCTTATTGCCGAACCTATTGCCGCAGCCATTGGCGCGGGCATGCCGATCACTGAACCCACCGGCAACATGGTTGTCGACATCGGCGGCGGCACCACCGAGGTTGCGGTGCTGTCCCTTGGCGACATCGTATATGCGCGTTCAGTGCGCGTCGGTGGTGACCGTATGGATGAAGCCATCATCAGCTACCTGCGCCGCCAGCAAAACCTGCTGATCGGCGAAAGCACATCAGAACGCATCAAAACCAGCATCGGCACAGCCCGCATGCCCGACGACGGGCGCGGTGCCAGCATGCAAATCCGTGGCCGCGACCTGCTCAATGGCGTGCCCAAGGAAATTGAAATTAATCAGGCGCAAATCGCCGAGGCCCTGTCCGAACCAGTGCAGCAAATCTGCGAAGCCGTCATGATCGCGCTTGAAGCAACGCCCCCTGATCTGGCCGCCGACATTGTAGATCGCGGCGTCATGCTTACCGGCGGCGGCGCGTTGTTGGGCGACCTAGACCTTGCCTTGCGTGAACAAACCGGCTTGGCAATTTCGGTTGCAGACGATTCACTAAGTTGTGTGGCACTTGGCACCGGCAAGGCGTTAGAATATGAAAAACAACTGCGCCATGTGATAGACTACGACAGCTAATCAACACCCGCGCTGGTCTGTGGAGATACCGTGGCAAAATCCCGCAATACAAACGACCAATTTTCCCGCCCTATCAGGCGTATATTGGTGGCTGGCCTGGTCCTGGTTTTCTTTTCCATTTTCCTGCTATGGCGCATCGACAGCCCAAGGGTCGAAAGATTTCGCACAGCACTGGTCGATAAATTTGTCCCGTCATTTAGCTGGGCGCTTGTGCCGGTAACAAAAGCGGCCCGTATGGTAGAATCGTTTCAGTCTTACAACCATATTTACGAGCAAAACCAAGAGCTTCGCAGAGAATTGCAGCAAATGAAGGCCTGGAAAGAAGCCGCCCTGCAACTTGAACAGAAAAACGCCAAGCTACTTGATCTTAACAGCGTCCGTCTCGACCCGAAGCTGACATTCGTCACCGGGGTGGTTTTGGCCGATAGCGGCTCGCCGTTTCGCCAGTCTGTCCTTTTGAACATTGGCGCGCGCGATGGCATTATTGATGGTTGGGCAGCCACTGACGGTTTGGGGCTGGTTGGGCGCATTTCCGGTGTTGGGCAGGCGTCATCGCGCGTTGTTCTGCTGACAGATTCCAGCAGCCGCATACCAATAACCATTCAATCCTCTGGGCAAAAAGCCCTGTTGTTTGGCGACAATACCACTGCACCCCCGATCAAATTTTTGGAAAGCCCCGAATTGGTACGTGCCGGGGATCGGGTGGTGACCTCTGGTGATGGCAGTGTCTTCCCGCCGGGGCTATTGGTTGGGCAGGTCGAACTTGGGGCTGATCGCCGCCTGCAAGTCAGGCTATCGGCAGATTATGAGCGCCTAGAATTCCTACGGGTACTGCGCAACCAGTCAACCGCACAGGTTTCAAGTGCCGGCGCATTACTGATACCGCCAGAAGCCCCCGCCACGGGGCCAGAGCATGATTGATCCGGTGGCATCCAGACGGCTGACGTATTGGCTGTTGTTTTTGGTATTTTGGCTACTTGTTATGTTTGTCCGCCTTTTGCCTTTGGATGTGTCTGCAGGCGGTTGGCCGGGGCCAAACTGGACCATGCTGGCAGCATTTGCCTGGGTTTTAAGGCGCCCCAGTTATGTTCCCGTGCTTTTGGTGGCGGTTTTACTATTTATTGAAGACCTGGTTTTCATGCGCCCCCCCGGAATTGGCGCGGCCTTGACAATTATTGGCCTTGAATTTTTGCGCAGCCGGGCGAAATTTGCCCGCGAACTGGCATTTCTCTTTGAATATGGCATGGTTGCCGGGGTGGTCATTGCGGTGGTGCTGGCCAACCGGTTGCTGCTTGGACTGTTCGTCGTGCCAAATGTTAACCTGCCGTTGGATGTGGCAAATATTGTTGTTACCTTGCTGGCCTACCCGATTATTGTGGTTGTCTCTTCACAAATCTTTGGTCTGCGCCATGCCCCGCTTGGCTCTTTTGATGCATCGGGGCATTCAACGTGAATATGCCGTCCAAAAACAACAAAGCCGGTAGCGCCACCCTGTCACGGCGGGCGATCATTTTGGGCGGCGCACAATTGGCCTTTATGGGCGTGCTTGGGTTGCGGATGCGGTTCATGCAGGTCGAAGAGGCCGATAAATTCCGCCTGTTGGCAGAAGAAAACCGGGTGAATATCCGCTTAATCGCCCCGGCACGTGGGTTGATTTATGATCGGTTTGGCGACCTGATTGCAGGCAATGAACAAAATTATCGCATTATCATGGTGCGCGAAGACGTCGAAAATGTAGAAGCGACAATAGCCAGATTGGCGCGTTTGGTTGAACTGGATCCCAGTGATCTGGACCGCGCAACCAAAGAACTTAAACGCCGTAGCCCCTTTGTTCCGGTGACAATTGCTGACCGGCTAAGCTGGACTGATTTTGCCGAAATAGCGGTAAACGCCCCGGCCCTGCCCGGCGTCACAACCGAGGTCGGCCTGTCCCGGCATTACCCGCAAGCAGGTGATTTTGCCCATGTGGTCGGCTATGTCGGCCCAGTAAGCGATTATGATCTGGCCAAAATTGATGACCAGGACCCGCTGTTGCAAATTCCAAAATTCCAAATTGGAAAAGTCGGCGTAGAAACCAAATTAGAACCTCAGCTGCGCGGGCGCGCGGGCACGCTCAGAATAGAAGTGAACGCCGTTGGCCGTGTCATGCGCGAATTGGACCGTCAGCCCGGCATACCGGGGGAAAACCTGCAACTGACAGTGGACGCGATGTTGCAAAACTTTGTCCAGGCCCGGCTTGGAAATGAAAGCGCATCAGCCGTGGTCATCGACACCACAAATGGCGACATTCTGGCGATCGGGTCTGCCCCAAGTTTTGACCCCAATAAATTTGTCAGGGGTATTTCGGTGCCCGACTACGCCGAACTTACCGAACATGAATACCGCCCGCTTGCCAATAAATCTGTGCAAGGGGTGTATCCGCCCGGCTCAACCTTTAAAATGGTCACCGCACTGGCCGGCCTGGAAGCCGGTATTATCGACCCTGAAGAGCGCATTTTTTGTGGTGGGTACAAACAACTTGGCAACCGCAGGTTTCACTGCTGGCGCCGTGGCGGCCATGGCAATGTTTCGCTTCTTGAAGCACTTTTCCAATCCTGTGACGTATATTTCTATGACGTCGCCGAGCGGGTGGGAATTGAAAATATCACCAAAATGGCCACTAAACTGGGGCTTGGGTACCGCCATGATCTACCAATGTCAGCCATCAACACCGGGATCATGCCAACCAAAGCCTGGAAAAGAGACTGGGCAAGCAAAGCCGAAGACCGCACAGCAACCTGGCTGGTCGGGGATTCGCTGAATGCGGGTATTGGCCAGGGTTTCGTTTTGGCCTCACCGCTGCAATTGGCCGTAATGTCGGCAAGAATTGCATCCGGCAAAGCAATCATTCCACGCCTGATTAAAACAGTTGATGGCATTGAGGTGCCAGCCCCAAAACCCGAAATCCTTGATATCAACCCAGCGCATCTAAAGGCGGTGCGCGATGGCATGATCGCCGTATCCAACGCCCAGCGTGGCACTGCATACCGGTCACGTATTGCTGAAAAACACAACCAAATGGCCGGCAAAACCGGCACCAGCCAAGTGCGAAACATCACCGCTGCCGAACGGGCTCGGGGCGTGACACGCAACAGCGATCTGCCCTGGAAACGCCGGGATCACGCGCTGTTTGTCGCCTACGCCCCCCACGCCGCGCCAAAAATTGCGGTGTCGGTAATTGTCGAACATGGCGGCGGTGGTTCAACCGCCGCAGCCCCGATAGCGCGCGATATTGTGTTGCAGGCACTGCACGGGGGCTTGCCGCCGCTTACCGCTTATCCTTCCAGCCAGCGCGGCACCATCCAGGAACTGCACAATACGCTTGAACTGCGTGATCCGGCTGGCACCAGCAGC
Organism: Paracoccaceae bacterium; assembly: GCA_036479015.1. Taxonomy (GTDB): domain Bacteria; phylum Pseudomonadota; class Alphaproteobacteria; order Rhodobacterales; family Rhodobacteraceae; genus NVTR01. The sequence continues at coordinate 41,314 of JAZGFB010000001.1, forward strand.
GGGCGTATCAAAATATGAGCTATCTAGAATATCGCGTCAGAACCGTTCCCACCGGGTTTCGCAAAATCCTGTACCTGAACTGGCCGCTGGTGCTGTTGGTCACGGCCGTTGCCTGCATCGGGTTTATGATGCTCTATTCGGTGGCCGGGGGGTCATATTCACCCTGGGCCGGGCCGCAAATGAAGCGGTTTGGCTTAGGCATGGTGTTAATGCTGGTCGTTGCCATGGTGCCAATCTGGTTTTGGCGCAATATTTCCGGGTTTGTTTACGCGATTTCGTTGGTTTTGCTGATCATGGTTGAATATGTCGGCGTCACCGGCATGGGCGCAAAGCGCTGGATCGACCTGGGTTTCATGCAATTGCAACCCTCAGAGTTGGGGAAAATAACCCTGATTATGGCGCTGGCCGCCTATTATGACTGGTTAAGCATTGAACGCACCTCGCGTCCGCAATGGGTGTTGTTGCCGGTTGCTATGATCTTAGTGCCGACATTGCTGGTGTTAAAACAACCCGATCTTGGCACCGCAATTTTGATGGGCGTCGGCGGCGGCATCATAATGTTTTTGGCCGGTGTGCACTGGCTGTATTTTGCGGTTGTTATCCTGATCGGTGTCGGCGCCATTTGGGCGGTATTGGCCACCCGCGGCACCGAGCTGCAACTGCTGAACGACTATCAATACCGTCGCATCGACACATTTTTAGACCCGGCCAATGACCCGCTTGGCGCGGGCTACCACATCACCCAATCCAAAATCGCCCTGGGCTCAGGCGGCTGGACGGGCCGGGGTTTTATGCAAGGTACCCAAAGCCGGTTAAATTTCCTACCGGAAAAACACACTGATTTCATATTCACGACACTGGCTGAAGAATTCGGCTTTGTCGGCGCGTTTTCACTGCTAACGCTCTACGGGCTGATATTGTTTTTCTGTATCACCTCAGCCCTGCGCAACCGCGACAGGTTTGGCTCACTTCTAACACTTGGCGTCGCCGTGACGTTCTTTTTGTTCTTTGCGGTCAATATGTCCATGGTCATGGGGCTTGCACCGGTTGTTGGTGTGCCGCTGCCCCTGGTCAGCTGGGGCGGAACGGCAATGTTGGTTTTGCTTGGCGCGTTCGGGTTGACCCACAGCGCCCATGTGCACAGGCCAAGGGGTAAAAGGTGACACGCTATGGCCCTTAACGTTCAGTTTTGCGCGGCAACATCCAGTTGGGAAACCTATCAGGGTGCGCTTATGGCCGCCTTTCAAAAGCTAAATCTCGGCGTCAATTTGCGCCGGGATCATGGCCCTGATCTGGTTGATCACATTGTCTATGCGCCAAGTGCCGGGCCGCAATTGGACTTTGGCCAGTTCACCAACCTGCGCGCTGTTCACAGCCTGTGGGCCGGGGTGGAAACCATCACCCACAACAAAACCCTAAAGGTGCCACTGGCGCGTATGGTCGACAGTGGCCTGCGCGACGGCATGGTTGAATGGGTCTTGGGCCACGTTCTACGGTACCATCTGGGCATGGATGCCCATATTTGTGCCCAAAATAGCGATTGGACGCCGGTTTCTCCACCTTTGGCGCGCAATCGACATGTGGGCATATTGGGCCTGGGCGCATTGGGCAGCGCCTGCGCCCAAGCATTGTTAAACTTGAATTTCCAAGTTTCCGGTTGGAGCAGAAACCAAAAATCTTTGGATGGCGTTGATTGCATGTCCGGGGCCGACGGGCTGGAAAACATTCTGCGGCAAAGCGAAATTCTGGTCCTGTTGCTGCCGCTTACGGACGCAACTGAAAACACCCTGAACGCTGATGCCATTGCAAAACTGCCCGCTGGTGCCCGGATATTGAACCCCGGTCGCGGGGCGTTAATTGATGACAATGCGCTTTTGCACGCCCTTGAAACGGGTCACATTGGCCATGCCACATTGGATGTTTTCAGAACTGAACCGCTGCCAAAGGACCATGGCTTTTGGCACCACCCAAACATTACCGTCACCCCGCATGTGGCGTCACAGACCCGCCCGGATACCGCGTCAGAGTTGATTGCAATGAATATTCAGCGTTTTGAAACCGGGCAAACAATGCGGTTTCTGGTTAACCGAGGCACCGGATACTAGGGGCAGGGCCCATAAATGGCGAAACCTGATTGTAAGCTGTTTGGAATACTTAGGCTGAAACCGGGCCGTTTGCTTGCTGATTATCAGACCAGTTTGGCGTGTCATCGCCCATTCCACTGAACTGATAATAGGCCAACACACCCAAAACCGCGCCGATTGCCCCGAAAACACTGTAAGAGGCAAAAGCCAAAAGCATTGAACCGCCAAGCCAGAGCGACATAGAACCCGCCAGAGCGCCGGAAAATAGTCCTGCAATGATAAAAAGTATGATCATTTGCTACCTCAATGTGTTGCCCTACCATCCAAACAACCAATTGCGGCGGGAATGGGGCCATTCATAGTTGCCTTCGTGGCAACTTTAGTAAGTTACCTGCAACCCCATCATCAGAGCATAAAACACCTTAAGAAAGGTAAATATTAGCGGTGGCAGTGCTGCGCGATAAATCGCCCAACTTTCATGCCCTACCAACCATAAGCTGCCGATTATCAGTCAACCCAGTCCCAGGGGCGGGTAAACGCGCCCAGAACGGCCGTGACCTGCGCATCCTCAACCGTGCTTGATTTGGACAGTTTCGCCACCAACCCGCGCTTTTTGTCCTCTACAACCTCAACCACTTCGGCCGAAACATTGGCCTCAGCCAGGGCGGCATTGTAAATCCGGGTTATGGCGCTTTTGCGCAGATCGGGCTTGAAAATTTTACCCACAGCAGTTTTGGGCAGCTCCGGCAATATTTCCAGATATTTCGGATGCGCGGCGCGTTCATGGATATTGGCCACCGCATACCCCATCAGATCGTCAACGCTGACATCCGCCCCATCAACCAGTTCAACATAGACACAGGGCAGCTCACCGGCAAAGGCATCGGGCTGGCCAATGGCACCGGCAAAGGCCACGGCTTCGTGGCCTGCCAACGCTTCCTCTATTTCGGCGGGGTCAATGTTGTGCCCACCACGAATAATCAGATCCTTGGCGCGCCCAGTAATCCACAAAAACCCATCTTCATCAAACCGCCCCAGATCACCGGTGCGCAGGTATTTCTGATCGGCAAACAACCCGATGTTCTTTGCAGCTTCGGTATAGGTATGGCCCGCGTAAACGCCGGGGTTTGAAATACAAATTTCCCCCACCTCATCCAAGCCCATGGTTTTGTTGATGCTGCCATCAGGGGCACAATCCAATATCTTGACCTCTGTATAGGGAAACGGGTTGCCGATAGAGCCAATTTTTTGTGGCCCATCAGTGGGGTTAATTGACACCAGACAGGTGGCCTCGGTCAAACCATACCCTTCGACAATGGTGACACCCGTTGCCTTTTCAAACCGTTTAAACAGCTCAACCGGCAGCGGAGCAGAGCCCGAAAACGCGGTCTTAATACTCGAAATATCAGCATCAACCGGGCGCTGCATCAGCGCCGAAATCGCCGTGGGCACGATGATCACAAAGGTGATCTGCCACCGCTCGACCAGCTTCCAGAAATTATCAAACACCCCGTCGCCCCGGTACCCGGCAGGTGTCGGGAACACAACATGCGCCCCTGACGCGATCATCGCCATGAAAATCACATGGCAGGCAAACACGTGAAACAAGGGCAGCGGGCAGATGATGTTGTCATCCGGCGTGAACAACATATTTTGCCCCAGCCAGCCATTATAGATCATGCCGGAATAGGTGTGCTGCGCCACCTTGGGCATGCCGGTGGTGCCACCGGTATGGAAATAGGCGGCAACCCTGTCACCGTCGCTGTCAGAAAAATCCAGGCTGGTTGACTGGCGCGCCAGCTCGGCGCTGAAGTTCAGCACATTGGCCTGATGCGTCACCGGGTTTTTCGGCCGGATCAGCGGCACGATCCATGATTTTGGCGGGCTCAGATAGCGGTGCAGATCAACCTCAAGCACGGTTTCAACATTCGGTGCCAATGCCACCGCTGCTGCCACCTTTTGCGCCACATCTGTCTTTGGGAACGGCCGCAGGGTAACCACAACCTTAGCGCCGGTTTCGCGCAGAATAGACCCAATTTGCTCAGGGTCCAGCAGCGGATTGATCGGGTTAACGATCCCGGCCACCATGCCGCCAATAAGCGTGATGGCGGTTTCATTGCAGTTTGGCAGTATATAGGCGACCACGTCCTTTTCACCGACGCCCAGCGCGCGAAACATGTTAGCGGCCTGGGTCGATTTTTGGTGAAACTGCCCCCAGCTTAGGGTTTCGGCTTTGTCCTTGGGGCCGCTTTCAATTTGAAAGGTAATCGCATCACAGTCACCGTGTTTTTCGGCTGTGTTACTCAGGAACTGATACATGGTTTTGGCCGGCTGGCGCTCAGCCCAGGGCATTTCATTTTCTATCGCGCGCAGATCAGCGTCAGTTGCAAAACCCATCAAGTATTCTCCCTAATATTCCATTGGTTGGAATTTGTTATAGGGAAAGGATGCTCGTAAATTGCATTTGCCGCAAGCTTTAGGGCAAATTATTTGGCAAAAACCTAATGTGCAACATCATCGGCAGTGAATTGCAGGCGTGCCAGCCTTGCATAAAGACCGCCCTGCTCCACCAATTCATCATGCTTACCCTCGGCCACAATCTGACCGTCTTCAAACACCAGGATACGGTCGGCCTTTTTGACCGTGGCCAACCTGTGGGCAACAATAATCGTGGTGCGATTGGCCGCCAGTTGATCCACCGCGTTTTGAACGGCCAGTTCGCTTTCAGCGTCCAGCGCTGATGTGGCTTCGTCCAGCAACAATATCGGCGCATCGCGCAATATGGCGCGCGCAATGGCGATCCGCTGCTTTTGCCCCCCCGAAAGCATCACGCCGCGCTCGCCAACATAGGTGTCATAGCCGTCAGGCAAGGCCGACAAAAATTCATGGGCTGCAGCCGCCATTGCCGCCTGTTCAACATCATCGTCGGTTGCGTCGGGGCGCCCAAAGCGGATGTTTTCACGCGCCGAGGCGGCAAAGATCACCGCGTCTTGGGGCACCAGCGCAATTTCACGGCGAAAATCGGCGCGCTTCAAATCGCCCAAGGCAATGCCATCAATGGTTATTTGGCCACTGTCAGGATCATAAAACCGCAATAACAGCTGAATAATGGTCGACTTCCCAGCCCCAGACGGCCCAACTAGCGCAATAGTTTCCCCCGGATTAACCTTAAAACTAACACCCGAGATTGCCGCCTGACCGGGGCGCGCCGGATAATGAAATGTGACATCGTCAAAGCCAATCGCCCCTTTCGCCGGGTGGCTGATCGCGGTGTTTTCATTGCCGTCAAAAACCGTATCCTGGGCATTCAGCAGCTCTACCAGCCGCTCAGTCGCACCAGCCGCGCGCTGCAATTCGCCCCATATTTCAGACAGGGCCGCAACGGAACCCGCCACCATGATGGCATAGATCAGGAACTGTACCAGTTCGCCCACGCTCATATTGCCCGCGCCCACGTCCTTGGCCCCGATCCACAGCACACCAACAACGCCGGAAAATATCAGCGCAATCACGATCACCGTCATAATCGCGCGGGTGCTTATGCGTTTAATCGCAGCCTCATAGCTTAGCTCGGTCACATCGGAAAATTCGCGGTTTGTCGCCGCTTCGTGGGAAAATGCCTGCACCGTTTGCACCGATAACAGCGCCTCAGACGCCGACCCGCTGGAAGCCGCGATCCAGTCCTGGTTTTCCCGGCTCAGCACCCGCAAACGCCGCCCCAGAACGATAATCGGCACAATAACAGCCGGGACGATCAGCAACACCAAAGCGCTTAGCTTGGCCGATGTCAGCAGCATCAAAACCATACCGCCCAAAAATATCAGCACATTGCGCAGGGCAATCGAAACCGAAGACCCAATCACCGATAATATCAGCGTGGTATCGGTGGTGATGCGGCTTAGAACTTCGCCGGTCATGATGTTTTCGAAAAACGCCGGGCTCATGGCGATCATGCGGTCAAACACCGCCTTGCGAATATCGGCCACAACCCGTTCACCCAGCCGGGTCACCAAATAATACCGCAGCCCGGTGCCAACGGCGAGTAGCCCGGCAATGCCCAGCGCCCCGATAAAATAGCTGTCCAGCAATGCACCCTGTGATTGCTGGAACCCATCAACCACACGGCGCACAGCAATCGGCAGTATCAGCGAAATACCCGCCGTCAGCACCAGCGCAAACAGCGCATAGATCATAATTTTCTTATGGGGGCTCACAAACGGCCACAGCCCGACAACGGCCCCAACCTGTTTTGATTTTCCACGATCTTCTTCGCGTTGGATGATTGGCGTGGCCATTGATTGCTCCCCTAGCTCGGACTCACATAGCTTTGCCGTTGCGGGGCTTCAAGTGCCCTGAGAATAGAGAGGAAAAATTACCTGGAGCGGGTAGCGGGAATCGAACCCGCGCCTTAACCTTGGAAGGGTCTTATGATACCATTTCACCATACCCGCTCTTGGAAATGTGTCTTTATTTCAATGTGAATTAATGGTCAAGCCACGACCCCGCAGCAATGCGTCAACACCGGGCATGCGGCCGCGAAACGCCAAATAGGCCTCCTGTGCATCTTGGCTGCCCCCAGCTGACAAAATGTGCGTTTGTAGCTTTTCGGCCATTTCTGCATCAAACGGGCCACCAGCCTGTTCAAACGCCTCAAAGGCGTCCGCATCCATGACTTCAGACCACATATAGCTGTAATACCCGCTCGAATATCCGTCACCGGCAAAGACATGGGCAAAGTTGGGGGTGGCATGGCGCATGGTAATGGCATGTGGCAATCCGATATCGGCCAGAATTTCAGCTTGGCGCGCCATCGGGTCGGCGGGTGCAGCACCTTCGTGAAACCCCAGATCAACAATGGCTGATGCCAGATATTCCACCGTCGAAAACCCCATATCAAAGGTTCCCGCTGCCAGCAGGCGTTTTAGCAATGGCGCTGGCATGGGCTGGCCGGTATCGGCGTGGGTGGCAAACTCGGCCAGCACTTCGGGGACTTCCAGCCAATGCTCATACAGCTGGCTGGGCAGCTCTACAAAATCACGCGCCACCGAGGTGCCCGAAATGGACGCATAGGTCACATCCGATAGCATCTGATGCAGCGCATGGCCAAATTCATGGAACAGGGTGCGGGCGTCATCAAATGACAGCAAAGCTGGTTCACCGTCGGCGGGTTTGGCGAAATTGCAGACGTTAATCACGATCGGGCGAATGTCACCGGCCAGCTTTTGCTGGCTGCGCATGGCCGAGCACCAGGCACCAGATCGCTTAGACCCCCGTGCGAAATAATCACCGATGAACACAGCGATATGTTTGCCGTCACGGGTAACATTCCAGGCGCGGGCATCAGCGTGGTACAGCGCTGGCGTGATGGGCGTGAATTCAAGATTGAACAGGCGGGTGGCACAGGTGAACGCGGCCTCTATCATCCGGTCCAGTTGCAGATATGGCTTAATCTCTGCCTCATCCAGATCATGTTCTTTTTGGCGGCGTTTATCAGCGTAATAGCGCCAATCCCAAGGTTCCAAATCACCGTTAACACCGTCAGCGTGCATCATATCAGTCAGGATCTGGGCGTCAGCAACAGCCGCCGCTTTGGCCGGTTGCCAGACATCGGTTAGCAATTTGCGCACGGCTTGCGGGGTTTTGGCCATCTCGGTTTCCAGCTTGAAATGGGCGAAATCCGCATAACCCAGCAGGGTCGCACGCTCATGGCGCAGGGCCAGGGTTTCTGCCGCGATGCCCCGGTTGTCGGTTTTGCCACCATTGGCACCGCGCGCAACCCAGGCAGCATAGGCTTTTTCGCGCAACGCCCGATTGGTGGAAAATTGCAGGAACGGCACGATCAGCGAACGCGACAACGTGATCACATATCCGTCGACCTTGTTTTCTTCAGCTGCAGCTTTGGCAGCCGTGATCACAAAATCAGGCAGCCCCCCAAGATCAGCCTTTTCCAGCGCCATAAACCAGTCGCTTTCATCCGCCAGCAGGTTTTGCACGAAATCGGTGGCCAGCACCGCCAGGCGTTGCATGATCGCCTTATAGCGATCACGATCAGTACCCGTTAGCGAGGCCCCCATGCGCAGAAAACTGCGCCGGTGCAGCATCAGAACCCGCGACTGTTGTGCCGTCAGACCTAGGCTATCACGGTTATTCCACAGGGTTTGAATGCGCTCAAACAACGTGGCGTTCAGGGTAATCTTAGACGAATGCGCCGCCAGTTTCGGCGAAAACTCCCGTTGCAATTCCTGCCGCTTATCGTTGCTGTCAGACCCAGCGATATTGAAAAACACACCCAGAACCCGGTCCAGATCGGCGTCAAACATTTCCAACGCCTCGATGGTGTTGGCAAATGTCGGGGCGTCCGGATTGGCGGCGATGGCGTCAATATTCGCCTCGGCAGTATTCAGCGCCGCATCAAAAGCCGGGGCAAAATCAGCGTCTGTGATCACATCAAACGGCGGCAGTTCAAATTCACCGATCCATGGCGACAGCAGGGGGTTGGTCATCGGGGCGCTCCTTTGTTTGCAGGCATAGCTAATGGGTTGCGCGCCAACGCTCAACCATCCAGCGCCGCTTTCATCCAGATTTGCGGAAAACAGCTGGCAGCCCGGCCCGTCGCCTGCTGCCACAACCCAATGGCGCGCCGGGTTTTGGCCCCCGGCAAACCGTCAACACCACCAACATCATAGCCCCGCACCTCAAGCCCGCGCTGAATGGCGGCAATATCGGCGCGGCTGATCGTGCTCATCTGGTCCCAGGGCGTGGCAAACCCGCCCATGCCATATTGAATGCGGTCCCCCAGATTACCCACATAAAGCGCATATAAATCACTGCGGTTATAACGTTTCAGCACAAAGAAATTTGGCGTCACAATGAAAGCCGGCCCATGGCGCCCCGCCGGCATCATAAGAAAACCCTGACCCTGGGCTTCATGCTCGGGGAACGCCCGCCCAGAAAACCGGCTAACCCCCATGTCAGCCCAGTCGGCTATACTACGCCCCTGCCCCTGCCCTTCCAGCGCGCAGGAAATCGTTTCAGGCACACGCACCTCAAACCCCCAATCACGCCCCGGCACCCAGTCATGCACCGACAGGAAATTGGCAATTGACGCCATGGTGTCCGCGTCCGAGCCCCATATATCGGCCCGTCCGTCACCATCCCCATCGGCGCCATAGGCCAGAAAACTGGCAGGCATAAATTGCGGTTGCCCCAACGCCCCAGCCCAGCTGCTTTTCATGGCGCTCACGGGCACCTGGCCGTTTTCGGCAATCTTCAACGCCGCCACCAGCTCATCGGTCAGATATTGCCCGCGGCTAGCATAGGCGCGGGTGCCCAGCACCTGAAACGCGTCATAGGTGATCGGCACCCGACCATAGCCGCTTTCGCGCGCCCAAATCGCCAGCACAATGCGCCCGGGCACACCAGTTTCGGCCTCAATCTGGGCCAGTGTCGCGGCATGTTGCGCGGCCAGCGGGCGGCCAATGGCAGCGGTGCCTGCCATTGCATTCGCTGCAAAATACTTTTCGGGCGCACGGAATTCGGCCTGGCTTTCGTCCTTTGGCGGTTGGGCTGCCATGCCGGGAAACACCAACCCTGTCAGCTTCCAGTTCAGGCTGACATCGGCAAAAGCCGCCGCAAATGTGGCCTTTGAAACCCCCGTCGCCTTGGCCTGCGGCCAAACCGCATCTTGCAGCCAGACCTGAAACTCAGCCTCAATCACCGCCCGGTCCTGCGCTGGGGCCGCACTGACGCCCAAAACCAAAGCCAGCATCAAAACAAAGCGCAGCATATGTGTTGCTCCTACATGGGGTGCTTCAAGGGACACCGCATTTGTTACGGGGCCAGCCCCATCTTGCAACACCCCCTGCCAAATACCGCTGTCACCGGCAAAAATCATCCTATGTACAGTTGCATAGAAGACCAACCAATTTGGTGAATTTCCTTGGGATAGGCCCGCGACGCGGGTGCACCCCAAATGTTAAGCTTGATCCTAAGTAAGCCACCAATCCCGCTGGCCTGGCTGAATGCCAAAACAGTCCAAGGCCACCGGCGTTGGAAAATTCGGCTCAATGCCTGATTGTGGTCTTGAACACCGTGCACTGTCTGGAAACTGCCGAGCGCGCCTGCTTAGCGGTCAATTATCAGCAAAAATCGATTTTGTATTATCTCTTTTAAAACAATTACTTAACCACATGTCCGCGCGCGGACACATTGGATCAAGAATCAACAATCATCATAAAAACCGGCCCACCGCCTCACCCGATCTGAGCGCAAACTTTGCATTTTGGATCGCGCTTCATTTTCAGCGCCCGATTTTCCCCATACAAGGCATCATAGATCAGCATCCGCCCCACCAGCCCCTCGCCCGCCCCTGCAATCAGCTTCACCGCCTCCACCGCCATCATCGCCCCAACCACCCCCGGCAGCGGCCCCAAAACACCGCCCTCGGCACAGCTGGGGGCCAGCCCTGGGGCGGGCGAATTCGGAAAAATACAGGCGTAACACGGGCCCCCGCTGGCCGGATGATAGCTGCTGATCTGGCCCTCCCATTGCGACAGCGCCGCCCCGATCAGCGGTATTTTAAGCGCCACACAGGTGCGGTTCACCAGGTACCGGGTGTCAAAATTATCGCAGCCATCCAAGACCAGATCATAGTCTTTAAACAGCTCCCCGGCCATGTCCGCTTCCAGCCGACGATTGTAAGGGCGCACAGTAATGTGGGGATTTTGCGCCTGCATTTCTGCTTGGGCCGAGAAAACTTTGGGCATGCCAATGGCATCGTCCTTATGGATGACCTGGCGGGCAAGGTTTGAATTTTCCACCACATCATCGTCAATCACGCCGACCGTACCAACACCCGCTGCTGCCAGATATTGCAACGCTGGCGCGCCCAGCCCCCCCGCCCCGATCACCAAAACCCGCGCCGCCTTCAGGCGTTTCTGCCCGGGCCCGCCAATGTCACGCAGCACAATATGGCGGGCATTGCGATCCAGTTCAGTATTTGAAAACCCATCCGTATTCGCGGCTGATTTCTGCGGGGTGGCACGACATTTAAGCGCGGCCAATACCCGCGAATATCCCAAGACAAGGATGGCAAGGACGCCCAGGAACAACCATTCATATAATGAGCCGCCAAATACCGCCGCGCCATCAGGCAGCAGAAAAAAGCTTAGCACAATCGCCAAATACAACAGCCCAAGTCCTATCAGCCGCAACCGCACAGGTACGGACAACAAAGCGCCCCCCCCCCAAATAACTGCCGCCAATGCCAACGCCAAAACCATCAACTGACCCCGGTCGAGCCAAACCCGCCCGTGCCCCGCTCGGTGCCCGTCAAATCATCCGCCACTTCAAATCGCGCCTGTAACACCGGCGCCACGATCAACTGCGCGATCCGGTCACCATGGGCAATTTCAAACGCCGTATCTCCCCAGTTGATCAGCAAAACCCCAATCGGTCCGCGATAATCACTGTCCACCGTGCCCAGACCGTTGACAATGCCAATCCCGTGCTTGGCCGCCAGCCCCGAACGCGCCCTGATCTGAACCTCAAAACCGTGCGGGATTTCCATGCGCAACCCGGTGGGCACAATAGCGCGCGCCATTGGGGCGAGACTTAACCCTGCCCCTCGATCCTGCATGCTAAAATTCGCCCGAATATCCGCCCCGGCTGACCCCGAGGTCTCATAACCCGGCACCGCCAAATCCTGATCTGCCCAGTCCTCCCATAACAAATTTATAACCGACACAATGCGCCCCCAGTCTTCTTTTCATAAATATCCCCGCCGGAGGCATTAACCCTGATTTTTCGCAGAAAAATCGCGCTACCCCGCCAAAGCATCGGCAATTTTCGCCGCCAATCTCGCCGCCACTGCATCCTTTGACATCCGCGGCCAATCCTCAGACCCATCAGCAGTGATAAGCGTCACCTCATTCTCACCCCCGCCCATGATCCCGGTTTCGGGCGACACATCATTGGCAACAATCCAGTCACACCCCTTGCGCTTCAACTTGGCTTGCGCATTTTTCAGCACATCATCTGTTTCAGCGGCAAACCCCACAACCAATGCCGGGCGGCCGCTTTTCATCTGGCTTACCGTCGCCAGTATGTCCGGGTTTTCTGACAGCTCCAGCATGGGCCGCTTGCCCTTAACTTTTTTGATCTTGCCCTTGACGGCTTTCACCTGCCAATCGCCCACGGCGGCCGCAAACACCGCCGCCTCCACCGGCAACACCGCTTGAACTGCCGCCTGCATGTCCAGCGCTGTCTGGACATGCACCACCGCGACGCCTAAGGGCGGCGCAACATCTGCAGGGCCGGTGATAAAAGTCACCTTGGCCCCCAACGCTGACAGCGCGCGCGCAATGGCGGTGCCCTGGGCACCAGAGCTGCGATTGGCGATGTATCGCACCGGATCAATCGGCTCATGGGTGGGCCCGGATGTCACCAGAATATGCCTGCCCTTCAACGGCCCGTTCAGCAGCATATTTTCAACCGCGACAACAATTTCCAGCGGCTCGGACATGCGCCCGGGGCCGTATTCACCGCAGGCCATGTCACCCTCATTTGGTCCCACAAATAGGATGCCGTCACCTTTTAATGTCGCAATATTGCGCTGTGTCGCCGCATGTTCCCACATCCGCACATTCATCGCCGGTGCGATCAATACTGGTGTGTCTGTTGCCAATAGCAGGGTTGACGCCAGATCATTAGCCAAGCCTTGCGCCATTTTCCCCATCAAATCAGCCGTGGCCGGGGCCACCACCACCAGATCGGCGGCGCGCGACAGTTCGATATGGCCCATCTCGGCCTCATCGGTCAGATCAAACAAATCGCGGTAAACCTTTTGTGCCGACAGAGCCGACACACTTAGCGGGGTCACAAATTCCTCAGCCGCGCGGGTCAAAACCGGCGTGACATCGGCGCCGCGTTCACGCAAACGTCGGATCAAATCCAGCGATTTAAAGGCAGCGATGCCGCCGCCAATGATCAATAATATGCGTTTCCCGGCAAGCATCTGGCACCTTTGCGTCACTTCAGGCGCGAATGTAGGGCGCGGCGGCGGGAAACTCAACTGGGGTTCGTTCCAATACCCTGCACTCCCAACGGGCACCATCGGCACTTGGCTTAGTCTGGGCATGGTTGTATCCAATAATTTACACATGCCCCACAAACGAGACATCACAATCATGTTTCCCAAAACGACCCTTATTCTAGGCGGTGCCAGCTCTGGCAAATCATCTTTCGCCGAAAAATTGGTTAAGTCTGCTGGCAAACCAGCGGTTTATGTAGCGACAGCACAGGCCGGTGACGCTGAAATGGCCGATAAAATTGCCCGGCATCGGCGATCACGGGGGCCAGACTGGGACACTCTTGAAATGCCAATGGATGTGGCCGGGGCGCTGGCAGGCATCACCAAAAATACCGTGGTTCTGCTGGACTGCGCCAGCATGTGGCTTAGCAATCATATGCTGGCAGGCAGTGATCTAGGGCTGCAAGAAACCATGCTTCTAACGGCCCTGAATGACTGCGCCAGCCCCGTTGTCATCGTGTCAAATGAAGTCGGCCAAGGCGGTGTTGCCGGGCAGGCGCTGGCGCGAAAATTTGGCCAGGCCCAGGGGGCGCTGAATATTGCGCTGGCGGCTCAGGCCGACCTGGTGGTTCAGGTCACAGCAGGGTTGCCCGTCGTCTTAAAGGGCAAATTACCATGACCACCAACTGGTGGTGGCTGCGCCATGGGCCCACCCATGAAAAGGCATTTTTGGGCTGGCGCGATGTGGCGGCGGACCTGTCAGACAGGGCAGCCATTGCCCGGCTGAATAAATATTTACCCAAAGGCGCAGTGTTAGTGTCATCCGATTTGATCCGGGCTGTGGCCACCGCCGATGTGGTTGGTCAGACACGCGAACGATTGCCCCATTCCGACAGACTGCGGGAATTTAATTTTGGTGATTGGGATGGGCTAAACTTTGAACAAGTGGCAAAGAAAGACCCGCAAGCAAGCCGCGATTTTTGGGAAAACCCGGGCACGCTTGCCCCACCAAACGGTGAAAGCTGGAATGACGTCGCGGCGCGGATCGCGCCGTTTATTGCCGATATCAACGCCCGTTATCAGGGGCGCGATATTGTTGCAGTTGCCCATATCGGGGTGATCATGACACAGATCGGCATTGCCGCGAATATGCCCCCCGCGCAGGTCATCGGACATACCATTGATAACCTGTCAGTGACCCGTATGCAGTGGGACGGTGGCAAATGGGAAATGGGTGACATTAATCACAAACCGTGATGGGCCCCGTCAATAACCAGCATTTTACCGCGCTATCGATAGCGGATTAGACTGTCAGTCATGACCTATGATCTTATCCTTGGCGACCGGACGTTTTCCAGCTGGTCCCTGCGCGGCTGGCTGATGTTTGAAAATTTCGACATCCCCTATCGCACCCAAATGGCCGGGCTTTATTCAGGCACCTTGGCACAAGACTTGGCAGATTATGCCCCTGCCCGGCTGGTGCCGGTGATGCGCACGCCCCAGGGCGACGTGGTTGGTGAAACCATGGCCATGGCCGAAACTCTGGCCGAGCGCCACCCCGATGCCGGGCTGTGGCCCCGCGATCCGTCGGCGCGCATTCTGGCCCGCTGGCTGGTGTCAGAAATGCATGCCGGCTTTGGCGGCATCCGCAATGAATGCCCGATGCAGTTGATTTACCAGCATCAGGGGTTTGTGGTGTCACCCCAGGTTCAGGCCGATCTGGACCGATTGCAGGAACTATGGGCACTGGCACGGGCCCGGCATGGGCAAAGCGGCCCCTGGCTGTTTGGTGACTATTGCCTTGCGGATGCGTTTTTTGCGCCGGTTGCGGCGCGGATCGCGGGCTATGGCTTGGCGGTTAATGACGCCGCAGCGGCCTATGTCGATGCGCATCTGAACGACACTGCTTTCCGGCAGTGGCGGGCCATGGCGGCAACCAAAACCTATGACCCCATGCCCTACGCGCTGGATCTGCCAAATGTTGGCTGGCCGGGGCCAACAATATTGCCCGCCAAACCAGTGACGACAGGGCCGTCTGAAAACGCAACCTGCCCCTACTCTGGTGATCCGGTGACGGACTATCTGGAACTGAACGGGCGGGTGATTGGGTTTTGCAATCCGTTTTGCCGTGACAAAACAGTTGCAGACCCCGCTGCCTGGCCCAAATTTTTGGATATTTACCAACAGTAAACCATTTACCCATACCCCGTTAACCAAGGTTACTAATGGGTGTTAATATGGTTGCACGGGCCTATACGGTTGCATTTGAAGGGGTCCAAGCCCGAATAGTCGAGGTGCAATGCGCCCTGGCCCCCGGCATGCCGTCATTTTCGATTGTCGGGCTGCCCGATAAGGCCGTGTCAGAGGCCCGTGAACGGGTGCGTTCAGCCCTTTCTGCCCTTTCAATCGCGCTGCCATCCAAACGCATAACCGTGAACCTTTCCCCAGCTGACCTGCCCAAAGTGGGATCACATTTTGACCTGCCCATCGCCATGTCACTGCTGGCAGCACTTGAAATTGTGCCGTCTGAGGAAATTGAACAAACCGTGACATTGGGTGAATTATCGCTGGATGGGTCGATTATTTCGGTGATGGGGGCCCTGCCCGCGGCAATGGCAGCAGCCGAACAGGGCCGCGCGTTATTGTGCCCATTGGCCTGTGGAGCAGAGGCGGCCTGGGTTGGGGCAACCCAGGTTCTGGCGGCGGGTTCCTTAACGGCCGTCATTCAACATTATACCGGCCAGTCCCCATTGGCGCCCGCCGTTCCGGGCGAAGTGCACCGAACCCAAACGCACCGCGACATGCGCGATGTCAAAGGCCAGGAACGTGCCAAACGGGCGCTGGAAATTGCCGCCGCCGGACGCCACCATTTGCTGATGGTTGGCTCACCCGGATCGGGAAAATCCATGCTGGCGGCGCGGCTTCCAGGCATATTGCCACCACTGTCGCCCGCGGAAGCGCTTGAAACATCGATGATCCATTCACTGTCGGGGCTGTTGGATGACGGCGGCATCTGTCAGGACCGGCCGTTTCGTGAACCGCATCACACAGCATCGATGGCCGCCATTGTTGGCGGCGGAAAAGGCGCGAAACCAGGTGAAATTTCACTGGCCCATAACGGCGTTTTGTTCATGGATGAGTTCCCTGAGTTTTCCCGCCCGGTTTTGGAAACATTGCGCCAACCAATAGAAACCGGGGAAGTGGTGGTTTCGCGGGCCAATGCCCATGTGCGTTACCCCTGCCGGTTCATGCTGGTGGCTGCTGCAAACCCTTGTAAATGTGGCTATTTAGGCGAGCCTGCGCGGGCTTGCGCTCGGGTTCCGATCTGCGGAGAAGATTATTTAGGCCGCATTTCGGGGCCACTGATGGACCGATTTGATCTGCGGGTAGATGTGCCCCCCGTGGCCTATAGCGACCTGGATTTACCGCAAAGTGGTGATGCATCATCGCAGGTTTATGCCCGGGTATGCGCCGCCCGTGACATTCAGCAAGAACGCTTTGCCGATGTGGCAAATTGCCGGGTAAATTCAGATGCAGAAGGTAATGTTTTGGACAGAATTGCCGCGCCGGATGCCGATGGCAAAGCCCTGCTGAACCGGGTTGCCGAACGGTTCGGACTGTCTGCAAGGGGCTATCACCGGGTGTTGCGTGTGGCCCGGACGATCGCGGATCTGGAAGGTGCCGATAGGGTGCTAAAGCCCCATGTGGCGGAAGCCGTAAGTTTCCGGCTGTCCTTGCAAAAGGAAACAGCTGCGGCATGAAACTTGTGAGCTATAGATGTGACCCAGGGGGCTGGATTGAACAAATATTCAGCGCAAAATCTGCTAGAAACGGTGGGGTTGTGCGCCGATCCTTGGCCTGGGTCGAACGCGAAATTGGCCGAGACCACTTTGAAAATGCTGTCCGGGATCGCGGATTTCATATGATCGAATGTGGTGGCCAACTGGTGGTGATTTGCAATGGCGGTGGATTGAAAGTCATCTGCTGATTGAATTTTCGCAGAAAATTCAGGTCGATTTTTCTGCGAAAAATCTTTTGTCAGCCAATTTTGGCTTCTATCGCCTGCCAGATAAGTTCTGCCGTGTTAGTTCCATCAAATCTTTCAAGTTCCTGGATACCGGTGGGCGACGTGACGTTGATTTCAGTCAAATAATCGCCAATCACATCTATCCCGACAAATACCTGACCCTTTTCGCGCAACAAAGGGCCGATCGCATCACAAATTTCATGGTCGCGTGCGGTAAGGGCTACTTTTTCTGGCCGCCCACCAACATGCATGTTTGACCGGGTTTCACCAGCTTTTGGCACCCGGTTAATGGCCCCAACAGCCACCCCGTCAATAAGAATTATCCGCTTATCCCCGTTGGACACATCCGGCAGAAATTTTTGAGCGATCAGCGGTTCCCGGTTTATACCGGAGAATAATTCATGCAGCGACGTCAGGTTTCGATCATCAGGCCCCAGCCTGAACACACCTGCACCACCGTTGCCATACAGCGGCTTAAGGATGATGTCCTTATGCAGTGATTTAAAGTCCTGAATAGTGCTCAGATCCCGGGCAATGGTTGTTGGCGGTGTCAGATCAGGAAATTGTAAAACCAGCAGTTTTTCGGGGTAGTTTCGCACCCAGAACGGATCATTCACCACCAGCGTTTTGGGGTGTATCATATCCAACAAATGCGTCGTGGTGATATAGCCCATGTCAAAGGGCGGATCCTGGCGCAACCAGACCACGTCCCAGTCGGCCAAATTGACCGTGCGTTCGGGGCCCAGATTATAGTGATCGCCCTGAACAGCCTGCACTGTCAGGGGCCAACCACGGGCGGTTACCTTACCGTTTTGATAGGCGATCTTGTCAGGGGTATAATAAAACAGCTCATGCCCGCGCTTGGCGGCCTCTATCGCAATTCGAAAACTGCTATCACCGTCAATGTCGATGGCCCCGATGGGGTCCATTTGAAAAGCAACTTTTAATGTCATGGTCGGTTTCCTTACAAGCCCGACCCATTACATGGCCCAGTGGCGGCAAAGGATCAATGACCGTAGGCGTTTTCAATGATTTCAATTTGGCCGCTGGCATCAACCAATGCCACATCAATACGCGCCGGCGTGTTTAGCCCAAGCGGCATCTGGCCAATGAACTCATTGGCAGCATTGTAAATACGTTGCAATTGGCGTTGGCTCAGGCGTTCAACTGCCCGGGCAAAATTTCGAGATTTTTTGACCTCTACAAAAATATACCCGTCCCCGTCACGGGCGATCAGGTCAATTTCACCGCCCTGGCTGCGCCATCGCTGCTGGCACATGGCATAGCCACGCCGCACATAATCAGCTGCAACCTGAGCCTCTGCCGCAAGACCTGCGTGATATGAAACAGCGCCGCTCATATATTTTTCCCAATGTTCAGGGCAGTTTGATAAACCTGACGTCTGGGCAGGTTTAGTTTTTCTGCGACGCTACTGACAGCATCCTTAACTGACATGGTTTTCAGGGCGGCCTCCAATTCATCTTCTAGATTTTCGGCGCTGGCAACGGCCCTATTTCGATCCACAACCAGCACAATTTCACCCTTCAGTTTCCGTGTCTCCAGCACATCACACACTTCCTGTGCCGTGCCGCGCAACACTTCTTCGAATTTCTTGGTCAATTCACGGCATACCGCCAACTGTCGTTCTGGTCCGAACTCTAACACCATATCCAATAATGATTTATGAATGCGTTTCGGGCTTTCATAAATCACCAGGGTTGCCGGAACATCCGCCAATTCAGCCAAAAACCGGCGGCGCGCGCCACCTGTGCTGGGCGCAAATCCTGCGAACAGAAATCTATCGGTTGGCATGCCAGCAATGGTGAGGGCCGCGATCACCGCCGACGGCCCGGGCGCGCTGGTAACCATATGGCCCGCGGCAATGGCGTCACGGGCGAGAACAAAACCGGGATCAGCCACCATGGGGGTTCCAGCTTCAGATGCGTAGGCCACGGTTTTTCCTGCCTCAAGCTCTGCCAATAGCCGCGGACGCACAGCACTTCCATTGTGGTCATGATATGCGATGACTGGGCGGGCACCCAGCTCTACATCATGTATTTTCATAAGTTTACGCGCGGTTCTGGTGTCTTCGGCGGCGATCACATCGGCCGATGCAAGTATATCCAGCGCCCGCAATGTAATGTCACGGGCGTTGCCGATGGGTGTCGCAATAAAATACAACCCCGGTTCCAACGGGCGGATATCACTGTTCATGGTCGCAGGGCGCTATTGTGGCGTTTACTAAGCTGGGGGTATTGCATAATGTCCGATCAAAGCCTGTTGCAAAGTTAAAGTTAGGATTCCCGTATGTTTTTCCAGTTTGGCGCGCTCCGCAAGGTCTATGCGCGCCTGGCCCTCGTTATTTTTGCCGTTACCCTGGCTGCCTGTGATCCAACTGCACTGGGAAATGGCCCCTCTATCAACCCAAACAAGCCCATTCCGGTGGCACTTTTGGTGCCCGGTGGCTCTGGTAATTCCGGCGATGAAGTATTGGCGACCAGCCTGATTAACGCCGCGCAATTGGCGATCGCTGATCTGGGTGACATTCAGATTGATCTGCGGGTCTATAATACTGCGGGCCAAGCTGATATCGCCGCAAGCGTGGCCACCCAGGCGGTGAACGAGGGTGCAAAAATAATTCTTGGCCCGGTCTTTGCCCAAGCGGCGGCAGCTGCCGGTGTTGCGGTGGCAAACCGCAATGTAAATGTGCTGGCATTTTCCAACAATACGGCTGTTGCCGGTGGCAACGTATTTGTGCTTGGCCCAACCTTTCGCAACACTGCCAACCGGTTAGCACGCTATTCGGTGGCCCAGGGCCGGCGCAGCATTTTGGTGATAAACGGCGATGATCCATCTGAACAAACCGGCCGCGACGCCATCAGCCAAGCGGTTGTGAACGCCGGTGGCATTTTGGCCGGGGTCAGCGAATTTGAACTTTCCCAGGAAGGCGTGATCAATGCCATCCCGCAGATCACGTCAGACGCCCAGTCAAGCGGGGCGCAGGCGGTGTTTTTGACATCCGGCACATCCGGTGCCTTGCCATTTCTGGCGCAATTGCTGCCTGAAAACGGCATGGACCCAAGCGTCATTCAATATATTGGCCTGCAACGCTGGGATATTCCGGCCTCGGCCCTCACCCTGCCGGGGGTGCAAAACGGCTGGTTCGCCTTGCCTGACCCCGGCTTAAGCGGAAATTTCCAAACCCGGTATGAGGCCGCCTACGGCACCAACCCGCACCCCATTGCCGGGCTGGCCTATGACGGGATCGCCGCTATTGGCGCCCTTGCGGCAGCCGGACAAAGCGATGCCCTGACCCGGGCGGCCCTGACCCAAACCGCAGGGTTTGTTGGGGTAAACGGCGTTTTCCGACTGTTGCCGGACGGGACCAATGAAAGGGGTTTGGCGGTGGGCCAAATTCAGGAAAATCAGGTGGTGATCATTGACCCTGCTCCCAGAAGTTTTGGCTCAGCCGGTTTCTGATACCGACCAGATAATCGGCCCCGATGGCGGGCCTGACGGTCTGGTCTGTACAGCAACTGAAATATTTGACCTTGCCGGTGTCCTGCTGGCAATTGAAAAAGCCGTGGCTGATGCGCCGGACAAAAAATTTATTCGCAAAGCAACCGTGGCGGCCATTGATGGGGCGCGTACGGCCGGGCGTGCCCAGATTGCGGCCGCGTTTAATACCGACGCGTCCCTGGCCCGGGCGACACAAAGAACCTATGCCTACCAGACCGATCTGGTGATACGCACAGTGCTTTATGTTGCCACCCGACACCTGCACCCGCTGCATATCGCCACCAAGGGCGAACGCTTGGCACTGCTGGCAGTGGGCGGTTATGGCCGCGCCGAAATGGCACCGCAGTCGGATGTCGACCTGCTTTTCTTGACCCCGTACAAAATGACAGCTTGGGCCGAAAGCGTCATTGAAAGCATGCTCTATATCCTGTGGGATTTGCACCTGAAAGTTGGGTATTCCAGCCGCAGCATCAAAGATTGCATCCGGCTGGGGAGCGAGGATTTCACAATTCGCACGGCCCTTTTGGAAAACCGGTTTCTGGACGGTGACCAGCCCCTGGCAGACGAGTTGGACAACCGTTTGCGCCATGAGCTGTTTCGCGGCACCGGCCCCGAGTTCATAGAAGCCAAGCTGGCCGAACGGGCCGAGCGGCACAAAAAGCAAGGCGGCCAGCGCTATATGGTTGAGCCCAATGTGAAAGAGGGCAAAGGCGGTTTGCGTGATCTGCAGTCACTGTACTGGATCGATAAATATGTTCACGGCATCACCGACACCGCAGAATTGGTAAAACTAAAGGTTTTCACCCAGGCCGAATATGACGATTTTGAAGCGGCCGAAAACTTTCTAATGGCGGCGCGCAACCATCTGCATCTGATCACCAACCGGCCCATGGATAAGCTGACCTTTGACATGCAGGTCGAGGTGGCGGCAGCAATGGGGTATGATGACCGGGCCGGTCGGCGCGCGGTGGAACACTTCATGCAGGACTATTTTCGCCATGCCACCCATGTAGGTGAATTGACCCGGATATTTCTAACCTCACTGGAAGCCAGCCATCTTAAAAATGAACCCCGGCTGGTCGGGTTCTTTCGACGGCGCAAAAAGGTGAAACCCGGATATAAGGTGATGCAGAACCGGCTGAGCGTTGCCGGGGAAAAGCAGTTCCTCAGTGAAAAACTTAACCTGCTTCTGGTGTTTGAAGAAGCCCTGCGTACCGGGCTGTTTTTGCACCCTGATGCCATGCGTCTGATTTCAGCCAATATCGGCATTGTTGACGCCGACATGCGCAATGACCCGCAGGCAGCGCGGATATTTCTGGATTTGCTGCTGAAGCATGGCAACCCGGAACGCGCCCTGCGGCGGATGAACGAACTGGGTCTGCTGGCGGCATTTATTCCGGAATTTGAGCCGATCGTGGCGATGATGCAGTTCAATATGTACCATGCCTACACCGTGGATGAACACACCATTCAGTGCATTTCCACCCTGGCCCAAATAGAACGCGAAGAGCTGGTCGAAGAACTGCCCATCGCCAGCGGCATCCTGAAAACCGGCGTAAATCGCAAGGTTTTGTATGTGGCGCTGCTGGCCCATGATCTGGGGAAAGGGCGCGATGAAGACCATTCAGTATTGGGGGCCAGGATCGCCCGCAAACTGGCGCCAAGGCTGGCACTAAAGCCCCAAGAATGTGAAACCGTTGAATGGCTGGTGCGCAATCATCTGCTGATGTCCGATGTTGCCCAGAAGCGCGATATTTCCGACCCGCGCACAGTGCGTGATTTTGCCAAGGCCGTAAAAACCCGGGCCCGCCTGGACCTGCTGACGGTGTTGACAGTTTGCGATATCCGCGGTGTCGGGCCAGACACCTGGAACAACTGGAAAGCGGTACTGATCCGCAATCTATATGGTGCAACATTAAGCGCATTGGAAACAGGGCTGGAAGAAACCAACGCCCTGGGCGGGGCAGATAAGGCAAAACGCGCCCTACGGGCCGCCTTACCAGACTGGGGCAAGACAAAACTAAGAAATGAAACTGCCCGCCATTATCCAGCCTATTGGCAAGGCTTGCCAACCACTGCGCACAAAGTTTTCGCAGATATTTTGCAGGGCATGACCCAGGATCAGATCAAAATTGATCTGTTTCCCGATCTGGAACGGGACGCCACCCGAATTTGTATCGCCATTGCCGATCATCCGGGCATTTTTTCACGCCTTGCCGGGGCGCTGGCGATGGTGGGTGCCAATGTGGTGGACGCGCGCACCTATACGTCAAAAGACGGCTTTGCGACGGCGGTTTTCTGGGTGCAGGACGGTGACGGCGCCCCATTCGCAAAAACCCATCTGCCCCGGCTGCGCAAAATGATCAGCAAGACCCTAAAAGGCGAGGTTATCGCCCGCGAAGCGCTCAAGGTTCGCGATCGGGTGAAAAAGCGAGAACGTGCCTTTAAAGTTCCAACCACAATCACCTTCGACAATGAGGGCAGCGAAATTTACACGATCATTGAGGTGGACACACGTGACCGTGCCGGCCTGCTGTTTGATCTGGCACGCACCATGGCGGAAAATAACGTCTATATTGCTTCAGCGGTAATCGCGACTTACGGCGAACAGGTTGTGGATACGTTTTATGTGAAAGACATGGTGGGTATGAAATTTCATTCTGACACAAGACGTCTGGCCCTGGAACGCAAACTGCGCGCCGCCATTGAGGTGGGCGCACAAAGGGCACGGGTCTGATGGCAGCCACGCGATTGCTTAGGGGTTTTCTGACGGTCGGGGTCTGGACCATGGCCAGCCGGGTGATGGGCTTCGTGCGTGACATTCTAATCGCCGCCTATCTGGGTGCAGGCCCCGTGGCCGAGGCCTTTGTGGTGGCGTTTTCGCTGCCAACAATGTTTCGTCGGCTGTTTGCCGAGGGGGCGTTCAACATGGCGTTCATCCCGCTTTTTTCCAAAAAGCTGGAACGCGATGACGGGGCGGCGGAATTTGCACGGGATGCGTTTTCAGGGCTGGCGACGATCTTAATATTTTTCACACTTACCGCGCAATTATTCATGCCGTGGTTTGTCTGGGCCATGGCCAGCGGCTTTGTCGGGGATGCCCGGTTTGATCTGGCCGTTGATTTTGGCCGCGTCACATTCCCCTATATATTGTTCATATCTCTGACAGCTTTGCTGTCCGGCGTGTTAAACGCCACCGGTCGGTTTGCGGCGGCGGCAGCGGCACCGGTGCTGTTGAATATTGTCATGGCACTGATGATGATCAGCGCGGCCCGGTTGGGCTGGGATGTGGGCCAGGCCCTGGTCTGGGCCGTGCCCATTGGTGGGGTGCTGCAATTGGTCTTGGTTTGGCTGGCCGCGGCGCGTGCGGGTTATCGGCTGATCCCGCGCTGGCCGCGGATGACACCCGAGTTAAAGCGCCTGGCCATCATCGCCGCCCCGGCGGCATTGGCCGGGGGCGTCGTGCAGATCAACCTGTTGGTGGGGCGTCAAGTGGCCAGCTTTTTTGACGGCTCTATCCAGTACCTGAACCTGGCAGATCGGCTGTATCAGCTGCCCCTGGGTGTTGTCGCGATCGCCATTGGCGTGGTGCTGTTGCCAGAATTGTCGCGCCGCCTGCAGGCAGGTGATGTGCAGGCCGGGCGTGACGCGATGAACCGCGCCGGTGAATTTGCATTGCTATTGACCCTGCCCGCCGCCGTGGCGCTGATTGTGGTGCCCGAACCTTTGGTGTCAGTGCTGTTCCAGCGCGGACGTTTCACCCCGGATGATGCAGCGGCCACCGCATTGGTGGTGGCAATTTACGGGTTGGGGCTGCCATCGTTTGTCATGCAAAAAGTTTTACAGCCGGTGTATTTTGCCCGCGAAGATACCAAGACACCGTTTAAATACGCGCTGGTGGCCATGGTCATTAATGCAGGTGTTGCCATCGGGCTCGCGCCCTATATCGGATATCTGGCGGCTGCCGTTGGCACCACATTGGCCGGCTGGGCCATGGTGGTATTGCTGTGGCGTGGCGCGCAAAACATGGGTGACGCTGCACAGTTTGACACCCAGTTCATTGGGCGAGCGGCCCGCATGACGCTGGCGTCCCTTGGCATGGGCGCAGTTTTGTATCTGGTGGGCTTTCTGCTGGAACCGACATTTGCCATGGTCGGCTGGCGGTATCTGGGGCTGTTGGTGCTGGTTGCCAGCGGTATGGCGTCATATTTTGTGTTGGCACAGGCCGTCGGAGCCTTTCGAATGGGCGAAATCAGGGGCGCATTGAAACGCTAATTAACGCCCGCGCAACCGCTGCCTGATCCGCGTAATCGCCCCCGGCACCAACAGGAACGACACCAAAAACCCGGTGCCAAAGCCAAATATATCAGCCAGCCAATCTTTGTTGCTGCCAAAAACCAGACCAAACAGCAATTGTACCCCAACCAGAAACCCGATCAGCCGAAACGCTTTAAGCCGGGATTTCCCGCTGCCAGCCAGGCTGGCCCACATCATGAATGTGTAGGATCCGATCAAACCGTAAACAGCAGGGTATCCGCCGATCAGCGGCGTTGGATCATTCAGGATCAGACCATAGGCCAATGCCCCGACACATGCCGAAAGGAAAAACACCACCAGAACAGCAATGGTGCCAAGCACCTCGCCCACCATTTTCCCAAGCGCCAGCAGGAACACCAGCACCATGGCCGCGTGGGTAAAATTGTAATGAACAAAGGGATATGTGAAAAATCGTTTTGCATGTTCCAAGGGCCAAGTGTTGTTCGTCAGCATCCATTCGAAAATAGGGCCGGAAAAGGCCAGCTCCCGTTGTATAAACAGGCGCCAGCCTAATGCATCTTGGCCGCCAATGAAGCCGCGCGCGCCGGCTTGCAAGACCAGCTCAAGCCCAAAAATCAGCAGTGCCAGAAACACCACCACCGGTGGCAATGGGTTGATCGGTGATTGGTCATCGGGATGCGCCATAACAGTCCTTTCCTTGACGGGCTTGGGCTGCATGGGTAAGCGAGCCAGACAGATAAATCCAGCACGGAGCTTACCCCATGGCCCAAACACATTTTACCCCCCGCGTTTTTTCAGGGATCAAGCCGTCTGGCGACATCACCCTGGGCAACTATCTGGGTGCGTTCAAGCCTTGGGTAAACATGCAAGGCCCGGATTTTGAAACCACCTATTGCGTGGTCGATCTGCACGCCATCACCGTTTGGCAGGACCCGGGCGAATTGGCCAATGCCACACGCAGCACGGCGGCTGCGATGATCGCATCAGGGATTGATACCGATAAATCCACACTGTTCGCGCAGTCCCAGGTACCTGCCCACGCCCAACTGGGCTGGATATTCAACTGTGTGGCGCGTGTGGGCTGGATGAACCGGATGACCCAGTTCAAGGACAAGGCTGGCAAGAACGCTGAAAAAGTGTCGCTGGGGCTGTATGGCTACCCGGCACTGATGGCAGCTGACATTCTGGTGCACCACGCCACCCATGTCCCTGTGGGCGAGGACCAGAAACAGCATGTGGAACTGACACGCGACATCGCCGCCAAGTTCAACCACGACTATAAGGTTGATTTTTTCCCAATCACCGAACCGGTCATTAAAGGCCCGGCAACCCGGGTGATGAACCTACGCGACGGGTCCAAGAAAATGTCCAAGTCGGGCTTAAGTGACATGGAGCGGGTTAACCTGACCGATGACGCCGATTTGATCGCCAAGAAGTTCAAAAAGGCCCGCACGGACCCGGAAGGCCTGCCAGACAATCTGGAAGGGCTAAAAGACCGGGCCGAGGCGCGCAATCTGGTGGATATCTATGCAGGTCTTTCGGACAGCACACCGGAAGCGGTAATCAGCGAATATGCCGGTGCCGGATGGGGCCGATTCAAACCGGCGCTGGCCGATCTGGCTGTGGCCAAACTGACACCCATATCAGCTGAAATGTCACGGCTGATGGCGGACCCCGCAGAGATTGACCAGCTGTTGGCCAAAGGTGCGGACCGCGCCGAGGCCATCGCCCAACCGATCCTAGATCAGGTCTATGATATCGTCGGGTTTGTGCGGCGCTAGGGTCAGTTTAATATCCCCGGCAGGTTCAACTGTTGCTCGCGCGCGCAGTCCAGCGCCGTTTCATAACCCGCATCGGCATGGCGCATAACGCCTGTTGCCGGGTCATTCCACAACACCCGCGCAATCCGACGCGCAGCGTCCGCTGTGCCGTCCGCACAGATCACCATGCCCGCATGCTGGCTAAAGCCCATACCGACACCGCCGCCATGGTGAATGGACACCCAGGTGGCGCCGCTGGCCGTGTTCAGCAGCGCATTCAGCAACGGCCAGTCTGACACAGCGTCAGAGCCATCACGCATGGCCTCTGTTTCGCGGTTTGGGCTGGCCACTGAACCACTGTCCAGATGGTCGCGGCCAATAACAACAGGCGCGCTTAGTTCGCCGCTGGCAACCATGTCATTGAACGCCAGCCCCAACCGGTGGCGCACCCCCAGCCCGACCCAGCAAATACGCGCCGGTAGCCCCTGAAAAGCGATGCGGTCGCGCGCCATATCTAGCCAGTTATGCAGGTGCGGATCATCCACCAATTCTTTTACTTTGGCGTCAGTTTTGTAAATATCTTCCGGGTCCCCCGACAAAGCGCACCAGCGAAACGGCCCGATGCCTTTGCAAAACAGCGGCCTGATATAGGCTGGCACGAAGCCGGGAAAGTCAAAGGCACTGTCCAGCCCTTCATCCAGCGCCACCTGCCTGATATTATTGCCATAATCAAATGTTGGCACCCCTGCCCGGTGAAAATCAACCATGGCTGCCACATGGGTTTTCATGCTGGCGCGGGCGGCCTTTTCAACCGATTTTGGGTCACTTTCACGGGCCGCCTGCCATTTTGCCATGCTCCAACCCTGTGGCAGATAACCATTGGTCGGGTCATGGGCAGATGTCTGATCCGTCACCATGTCGGGGCGGATGCCACGTTTGATCAGCTCGGGGAAAATATCGGCGGCGTTGCCCAACAGGCCAACCGATTTCGCTTGCCCGGCTTTGGTCCAACGGGCGATCATATCCAACGCCTCATCCAGGGTTTCGGCCTGCTCATCAATGTATTTGGTGCGCAGTCGAAACGCGATACTGGCGGGGTTGCATTCAACAGCCAAACAACAGGCACCGGCCATTACGGCCGCCAGTGGTTGCGCACCACCCATGCCCCCCAAGCCCGCCGTCAGTATCCACTTGCCGGTCAGGTCGCCGCCATAGTGCTGACGCCCGGCCTCGACAAAGGTTTCATAGGTCCCCTGCACGATGCCCTGGCTGCCAATGTAAATCCAGCTGCCAGCAGTCATCTGGCCGTACATGGCCAGCCCCTTTTTATCGAGCTCATTAAAATGATCCCAGGTCGCCCAATGGGGCACCAGATTGGAATTGGCGATCAAAACACGGGGGGCGTCAGCATGGGTCTGGAATATGCCCACAGGTTTTCCCGATTGCACCAGCAGCGTTTGGTCGGCTTCCAGCGTTTTCAGACTGTCAACAATCTGGTCAAAGTCGGCCCAGCTGCGCGCGGCCCGGCCAATTCCGCCATAGACCACCAGCTCATGTGGGTTCTCGGCGACATCCGGGTGCAGATTGTTCATCAGCATCCGCATGGGGGCCTCGGTCAGCCAGGATTTAGCCGTAATTTCGCTTCCTGTCGGCGGGTACACGTCGCGGGAATTTTTACGAGAATTGTCCATTTTGTCGGTCCGGAATGTTGATACTGGAACACCAGGGTATTATTATAGGTGCACATAATAATTGTCAAGGAATGCAAGTTGATTTAGCCTGTGGACATCTTTCACCGTCCAAGGGCATCTACACCCAAAAACCGGAGACGCTTTTGCCACAAAATATTCGCCATTCATGGCAGTCGGTGCGCCGTTATATCCATGGTAAGATATTGGACAAAACCTATGCTCCGGGCGACAAGCTCCCCAAGGATGACGATATCGCCCAAACCCTCGGCTGCGCGCGCACAACGGTTCAGCGCGCCATGCGTGATCTGGTTGACAGCGGCCATGTGGTGCGCCGGCGCAAGGGCGGCACACGGGTGCGCCCAGACCCGGTAACCCGCGCCACGTTTGATATTCCGATTATCAGAAACGAAGTGGAAAATGCCAACCGTTCCTATGGCTATCAGTTGGTCAACGTGGCTGATGCGGTGATCCCAAATCAGGTGGCTACCAGTTTTGGGTTGGGAAATGCCATTGAAATGCGCCGGATTGAAGCGGTACACCTTGCCGATAACCGGCCCTATATCTTTGAAGATCGTTGGGTGGATACCAGAACCGTACCCGGCATTCTGGATGTGGATCTAAGCCAGCAAAGCGCCAACGAATGGCTGGTCCGCCACCATCCCTATAGCCGGTGCGAAATACGGTTCTATGCGGTGAAAGCCACAGCGGCCTATGCCCGGCATCTGAATACCGCGCCCGGTGAGGCATTGTTGGTGATGGAACGCACCACCTGGATTGACACCGCCCCGATCACGTCGGTAAAGGCGGTAACAGTACCAGGGTATCAATTGTTGACGTGCATATAGACCACTGAAAGAAACGTACTGACAGGACCTGTGTAAGCGGTTGCATTGCAGATGTAAGCCGCCGCACAAATGTTGGAGAATGATCACAAGATGGGTGGAATGCGGCGCACATATAACACGGCAGCGGGCTGTGGTCTGGCGCTCATGTCGATGCCGTTCCTCTATGTATTTCTGCTGCTGGCCGTCCCGGTTAGTTTCGTCATTGTCATCAGCTTTTGGACCCAGGAGTTCCTGAATATTGATCGCAGTTTTACATTGGCGAACTACCACGAGGCATGGACCAAACCGATCTATCAAACATTGATGTTCCGATCCTTGAAACTGTCACTTATCGTTACCGGGTTGACCGTATTGCTGGCCTACCCAGCAGCCTATGCAATTTCGTTTATTGCACCACAAAAGCACAAGGCCATGTGGATTTTGCTGATCACGCTTCCGTTCTGGACCAGCTATTTGATGCGCATTTTCCTGTGGAAGGTCATCTTGGGCTTTAACGGCGTGATCAATGGCTCGTTGATGCAGCTTGGGCTGGTGGATCAGCCGTTGGATTTCATCTTGTATAACCAGGTGGCTGTGGTGATCACCCTAAGCCATGCTTGGATACCATTTGCCGTGCTGCCGATCTTTGTGGCCATGGAAAGCATTGACCGCCCACTGCTAGAGGCGGCCCAAGATCTGGGGGACACACCGTTTTGGCGGTTTTTGCGGGTCACCCTGCCCCTAAGCATGCCCGGTGTGGTGGCGGCCGCGTTGATCGTGTTTGTCCCGATCATTGGCGACTATGTCACCCCCCGTCTGGTTGGCGGGCCGGATGGGCTGATGATCGCCAACATGATTGAACTGCAATTCAAAAAGGCCAATAACGCCCCACTTGGTGCCGCGCTGGCGCTGTCGGCCATGGCCTTGGTCAGCATGGTGGCGATGGTCTTCATTTGGCTGAACCGGCGTCACCTAAAAACACCGGGGGGTGTATGATGCGGCGGGCACTTAAGGTCTATTTGGCGACTTTTTTACTGGTTCTATACGCGCCTTCGCTGTTGTTGCCGGTTTTTGCCTTTAATGACAGCGCCATCATCGCCTTTCCGTTATCGGGCTTTACGCCCCGCTGGTTTGGCGTGCTTTGGCAGACCGATGCCCTGCACCATGCCGCCCTGAACAGCCTGATGATCGCTGCCAGCTCTGCGGTGCTGGCAACCGCACTTGGCCTGTGTGTTGCCCGCGCCTGGGCCCGCCACAGCTTTTACGGCAAAACGCCAATACTGGGGTTCATCATGCTGCCAATGCTGTTGCCAGAGATCATCGTCGGGGTCTCATTGTTGATCGTCATCGTGCAGGCCGGGCTTGAGCTGTCACTTTGGACAATTGTGCTGGGCCACGTCCTGATATGTACGCCATTTTCCGCGATGGTCCTGCGGTCATCGTTTCAACAACTTGATCCATACATGGAAGAGGCATCCTATGATCTGGGGCAGTCCCGGCTGGCGACGCTCTGTTTTGTCACCCTGCCACTGATCATGCCGGGCATCATTTCCAGCCTGTTGATCACCTTCACCATTTCGCTGGATGAATTTGTCATCGCGTTCTTTTTGTCGGGAACGGAACCGACCTTGCCGGTCTATATCTGGTCACAACTGCGCTTTCCCCAGAAAATTCCCAGCGTCATGGCGCTTGGCACGCTATTGCTTATTCTTTCCGTGGTGCTGCTTATCCTGTCGGAAATCATCAGACGGCGGGGCAGTAAATGGCAATGATCAAGCTTACGAATGTCAATAAAACCATTGGCCAGGTCCAAGCCTTGCAAAATGTAAACTGCACAATCAACCAAGGTGAATTCTTTTCGCTATTGGGGCCGTCTGGCTGTGGGAAATCCACGCTTTTGCGCACAATCGCCGGCTTGGAAACCCCCGACAGTGGTCAGGTGTATATCGATGGCAGGCCAATGGATGGCGTCCCGGCCAACCGGCGACCAAGCAATATGGTGTTCCAAAGCTACGCCCTATTTCCCCATATGTCGGTTGCCGAAAATGTCGGGTATGGCTTGCGGGCGCAGCGGTTGGGCAAAACCCGCAGCGCTGAAATGGTGGCCGAGGCACTACAAACAGTGGGGCTGGCGGGTTTTGACGCGCGCACACCTCAGGGGCTGTCAGGCGGGCAACGCCAGCGGGTCGCCCTGGCGCGGGCGCTGATCATGAAACCCAAGGTATTACTGCTGGATGAACCCCTGTCAGCCCTGGACAAAAAACTGCGCGAAGAAATGCAATTTGAATTGCGCCAGTTGCAGCGCCAACTTGGGATCACATTTCTGCTGGTGACACATGATCAAGAAGAGGCCCTGACCATGTCTGACAGGGTGGCTGTGATGTTTGACGGGCAGATTACACAGGTTGCTACCCCGCAAGATCTGTATCAGCACCCCAATACCAGGCAAGTTGCCAGTTTTATTGGCGCAATGAACATCATTGCCGCCACCGCAAGCAGCCAAACTGAAAATCGGGTGATGGTAAAATTGGCCGGGCTGGGTACGGTTGAAATACCCGCCGATCAGGCCCCGCCTGATCGGGATTTATCAAATATTTGTGCCGGAATACGCCCGGAACAATTGACGCTATTGGGACCGGGTGAAAAGGCCCGATATCAGGCATCAGACGCGGCTATAATAAGTATTACATTTCGCGGCGAAGTAACCTATTTCGACGTCAAGATCGCAGGGCTGGACAGGCCCGTGACACTTTCCACACGAAGCATAACCACTCACAATAACCTGCGTGTCGGCGACCGTGTAAATATAGGATGGGACAGTGACGCTGTCATCCTGTTGCACGACTGCTAAACCAGCAACCAATAGGAACACAGAAATGAACATACACCAAATCGCGGCCACAGGTCTTGCCCTGTTGGCCGCCGGAACCGCCCTGGCAGCTGACGACGGCTTGGTCGTACTGGATTGGTCCGGCTACGAAGACCCGGGCTTTATTGGTGCCTATATCCAAAGCCATGGTGACGTGCCCAGCTTTGCCTTCTTTGGCGACGAAGATGAGGCCTTTCAAAAACTACGCTCTGGCTTCAAAGCGGACGTGGCCCGGCCCTGCGCGCAATCAGTTTCTAAATGGCGTCTGGCCGGGTTAATCGAACCCCTGGACACAACCCGCCTGACCAATTGGGCCGATGTTAATGCCGTAAAAGAGCAGTTCAAATATGATGGCGATTATTTCATGTTGCCGATGGATTGGGGAACAACCGCCCTCACCTATCGCACCGATCTGGTTGATGTCGCAAAAACAAATTCACTGGCCATATTCACTGACCCTGAATTTGCCGGGCGCATTTCACTGCCCGATAATGTCGATGACATATATGCGCTGGCCTATCTGGCGACCGGTCTGACCGACTGGTCCGATGCCACCGAAGACGACTTTGCCAAAGCCACCGCCTGGCTGCGTATCGCGCATCAGAATGTGCGCACCTATTGGGTGGATGGCGCGGAACTGGCACAGTTAATGACAACCGGTGAAGTGACGGTTTCCTGGGCCTGGAACGAAACCCCAGTTGCCCTGCAAGCAGAGGGCGTGCCTGTTGCCACCAACCGCTCAACCGTAGAAGGGTCATCTTCCTGGTTTTGCGGCTTTGTTAATGTTGTGAACAGTGCCCATGAAAGCGAAGATAAAATGTATGATTTTCTGAACGCCTGGCTAGAGCCGGCTTCAGCGGAATATATCGTATCCGAATGGGGCTATGGCCATGGCAACCAGACGGCCATGGATGCTTTGGGTTCCGAGGCGCTTGATGACGTTGGATTGGGCGCCATTGATGTGCCGGTTCTGGCACAGGTGCCAATGGATGACCGCCTGCGGGAAAGAATGGTTGTCGAGTTTGAACAGATTAAGGCCGGATTCTAATTTACCTGACACGCCCCGGGCTGGTTTCTTCCGGCCCGGGTCATAAACCCGGCAGGCTGGCCGCATATTACTGCGGCCACATGCAAAATTTTAGGAAAATTGGTAGCGGAGGAGAGACTTGAACCCCGACACGCGGATTATGATTATTGCTACGTTGCTCAGCGATCCCACCTGAATATGTTCAAACTCGACCACACCGCTTTGGGCCGCAAAACCATGTAATCACATTCTTGCAATTGGTCCCATCGGATACCAATATGGGAAGGGAAAAACTATAGGAATTACGATGAGCGCTCGGTTATCGACGGCAATCCGGATTGGCGATGCTGCCAAGGCGATTTTGCAAAAGACGAAGAGCTTTCCAGACCAGCGTTTTGTAGAGGATGAAGACTGGAGCGAACGCGAACATGTCGGTGTTGAGCCAATGCTGTTGGCGCTATCGATGGAATTAGCGCTCAAAGCGTGGTTCGTTTTCGATCACGACGATCCAAAAGTTATCAAGTCTCATGATCTGACAAAGCTGTTTGATGGCTTGCTGCCTGAAAGTCAGCAGCGGCTTGATGACGAGTTCAAGCGAACAGTAAACCCGCGCCATCCCAGTATCTTTTTCGTCGACTACTGTATTCGTGACATTCTTTTACAACACAAAGATGCATTTGTAGATTGGCGCTATCTTCACGAGGCGAAGAAAACGATGCTGTTTGATCAGAGTGCGTTCGAGGCGACGCTCGAAATGGTGCTCCGCGAGTTTAGAAAGAGATACCGAACTGAACCGGTGAAACCGTTTTTTGGACGCACAAAGTGACTGCGGCTTTAGGGATGATGAATAGCAGTTTTGAGCCTAACGTGACTACGGCATCCGGATTTCACGCCTTTGGCGTGCTCAACCACCCAATCCAAAGTTTCCTAATAGCAAGTTAATGGCACCCAATTGGAACCCCGGCAAAAAATGGTCCGCCGCTAAGCTGCCAGTATTTGGTCAACCACATGATAAATATTAGGGAAAATGGTAGCGGAGGAGGGACTTGAACCCCCGACACGCGGATTATGATTCCTGTCCCTACCATTGAATCTTAGATGTTTTTTGTCAAACCAATGTAAAATAGCACCATAACATATCAATGGGTTACATACGGATTCCCAACCGTTGAACCCGCAATTCTCAAAAGAAAAGTTAACTACAACGCCGCCCCGATTGCAGTCGGAACGGCGCTCAATAGATATGACGCGAGGTCAAAACCATGCACGTACAATGTAACAAAATCGGCACTGAAACACAAGTAAATCAGGCGCATAATATCAATCTTGAAGCGGCTCTTGAACACGCTGAAAACGGCTATGCAGTCTTTCCAGCGAAACCCGACAAACGGCCATATCTGAAGGCATGGCAGAAACGGGCCACGACCGACAAAGAGAC
Source organism: Paracoccaceae bacterium (assembly GCA_036479015.1). GTDB lineage: Bacteria > Pseudomonadota > Alphaproteobacteria > Rhodobacterales > Rhodobacteraceae > NVTR01. The sequence continues at coordinate 75,860 of JAZGFB010000001.1, forward strand.
TATTCGCAAATGGTGGAAGCGGTGGCCGGAAGCTATGCCCGCCCTGCCCACGGGAAAATTGAACGGTATCGCCGTTCTGGATGTGGACCGGAAGAAGGGCAAAGACGGTTTTGCCGCCCTACGCAAAGCGGGACATGATCCAAACGAGTTTTGTCATATCCGTAACGATACGCCGTCAGGCGGCGCGCATTTCTATTTCGAATGGCCCGAAGGCATGGGCAACAGTGCCACAGGGCTCCCTGTTGGTGTTGATGTTCGGGGTGAAGGTGGGTTTGTGATTGCAAGCGGCGCGGTCGCACCCTCTGGCAAATACGAGCCGGGAGACTTCACACTTTGCAACGATTTGATCGGGCTTGCCCGTTGGCCGGATGCTTTGCTTCCGAAACACACCGCAAAAAATGAGCGCCCTGAACTGTCAGGACAATCGGTGGAAGTTTTGCGCAGCGCGTTGATGGCAATTCCCAATAACAATTCTGACCGGGATTGGTGGCTTGCCAAAGGGGCAGCCCTGCATTTCGAAACAAGCGGTTCTGCCGAAGGTTTGGACGTCTGGCATGAATGGTCTGCAACCTATGACGTGTATGACCACGACCACACGGAACAGCTTTGGTTTTCCTTCAAACGCCAAGACGGGAAATTGGTTACGGGCAAATCTATCTTGGCCGAAGCGCGAAAACATGGTTGGCATGACCCGTCCCTTTTGGACCTACTGGACGATACAGACGAAGCGTTTGAGCTGGATGAAGACGGCGTGATCCGTGCATTTACAGCTAAACACAAAGACGATTTTCGATTTGAGCATGTGACGGGAAAATGGTTCCGGTTCGATGACAACGCATGGCGACAGGAAGAGACAAAACTCGCCCTTCACTATGCCCGCAAACTTGCGACCCGAATGGCGGAACATGATCCCAAAGCAAAGGCATTGCGTAAAGTGAGCGTATGGGAAGCGATTGAGCGCGGGGCAAAGAGTGTTCGGCAATTCGCTACCACGTCGCAAGAATGGAACCGCGATCCGCTCTTGCTTGGAACGCCGGGTGGGACCGTTGACTTGCGCACCGGTGAATTGCGTCCGGGCGACCCAAACGACCTGATTTCCCGCCTGACCGCCGTAGCGCCGATCCCCTTGGATGAATTTGATCCCGAACGCGACTGCCCCCAATGGATGAAATTTCTGCACGAGGCTTTGGCGGATGATGCCGAAGCAATTCGATTCCTGAAAATGTGGGGCGGGTATTCATTGACGGGAGTCACCAAGGAACACGCGCTTGTCTTTGTTTATGGCCCCGGCGGGTCTGGCAAGTCCACGGCAATCAATACTATGGCCGAGATCATTGGCGAATACGCAACCAACATGGCGACCTCGACTCTGACGGCTACCAAGCACGACGCCCACCCCGAAGAACTTGCCCGTCTGGACGGGCCACGGATGGCTTGGGCCAGCGAGACCGAGAAGGGCCGCGCATGGGCCGAAAACCGGATCAAGTCACTTACTGGTGGCGACAAGATAACCGCCCGCAACATGCGTCAGAACTCGTTTGAGTTCACGCCTCAAATGAAGCTGGTGATTGTTGGCAACAACCAACCATCGCTGACAACCGTAGATGACGCGATCAAACGGCGCTTCATTATTTTGCCCTTCGACCACCCGCCCAAAGTCAAAGACCCGGACCTACCCAACAAGTTGCGGTCCGAATGGCCCGGCATTCTGTCTTGGATGATCCAAGGGTGTTTGGACTGGAAGACCAACGGACTTGTTCGCCCGGAAATCGCCCGCCGGGCAACCGAGTCCTATTTCGAACAACAGGATGTATTCGGCCAATGGATCGAAGAGCATTGCCAAATTGGTAAGCAGGAAGCTGACGCAACCACAAAACTATGGGATTCATGGCAATCATTTGCATACCGCCAAGGTGAAGCACCCGGTTCGCGGCAACGCACTTTCCCTGAGACGCTTTCCCAGCGGGGCTTCGAAGCGATCAAGAACACCAATGGCATTCGTGGGCGGGGCTACCGTGGGTTGTCAGTTATCAAGGAGGGCATCGCAGATGACTTTGATGATCTTATCTAACCTATTGATATGTAACGATGTGGGACAAGTGGGACAACTGTTCCAGTCTATCGCCTATACGTGCGCAAACACCTTCTTAGGAGCCTTACCGGAAGACCTGTCCCACCTGTCCCAAATGGGTGGGTGGGTCACAATGGGTCCTAGCCACGCTGGGCGTGTTGAGGGGGGCGTGGAGCCCGATCTTTCGCTCTTTCATTATTTTTTGAACACGAAAAACGAAATGGGGCGGTGCAATGACCAACAATAGTGAGCAAGCTATAATTGATCTGATCGGCGAACCTGATCCAACAGATTCAATTTCCCGCGATGAATTGGCCGATTTGATTGGTGTAAAAAATTCAAGCATCGGCGGGCTTGTTCAAAAAGGCGTCGTGAAAAAAGCAGGCCGCAATCTTTATGCCCGACGGGTTTCTGTGCGCAATTATTGCGAACGGCTTCGGACTTCCCAAGTGGGACGCCCATCCGCCAATCCCGAAATGAATGCTGAAAAACTCCGCCTTGTTCGCGCTCAAGCTGAAAAGCAGGAAAAGGCCAACGCTAAGACCAGTGGCGATCTGTTGGATGCCAAAGAGGTTGCCGCTGATTGGACCGCGACAATGGTGGACCTTCGCGCCGCTATTTTGGCTATCCCGCAACGTGTGGCTTCAAATTGTGGTTTGGATCGAAACGCAATGGTCGAACTCGACACTGAAATCCGTGCCGCATTGGAGGTGATTGCCGATGACCACTGACACACTTCAAAAGATCAAACGTAATGCCCTTGGCATGTTGCGCCCACCAGCCAAACTCAATCTGGCGGATTGGGTTGAAAAGAACGTCTTCCTGCCGTCCAGCATCGCCGCTGCCCCCGGACGGATGCGCCTATGGCCTCACCAGCGCGGCATGGCGGAATCTATCGGTGATCCGGCTGTGGAGCGGGTCTCGATCCTGAAATCCGCCCGTATTGGCTACACCCAACTTCTAATAGCAGCGATTGGACATTACGTTCAGAATGACCCCGGCCCGATCTTGGCCGTTGTTCCTGCCGAAGCGGATGCACGCAATCTTATGGTGAACGGCATTGAACCAACATTTGGTGAATCCCCATTGTTGCGGGCGGCGTTATCATCGGATGAAAGCGGGCGGGATACACTCATGCAGCGCCGCTTTCCCGGCGGTTCACTTAAACTGGTATCAGCTCGCGCCCCACGCAACCTTCGCGCCCATACTGCTCGCATTCTGCTTTTGGACGAAGTGGATGGGTTCGAGATTGACGTGCGCGGCGAAGGTGATCCGGTTGCCTTGGCCGAAAAGCGAACCCTTTCTTATGGCGACCGAAAAATCGTCATCGGCTCCACGCCTGTTGACGAAGCCACCAGCCGGATTTTGCGGGCCTATGAGGCCAGCGACATGCGCGTTTACGAATGCCCTTGCCCTGACTGTGGCGAGTTTCACGAAATCAAGTGGAAGGATATTCGCTGGGATAGCGGCAAGCCTGACACGGCCCACTGGGCTTGCCCCTCATGCGGTGTGATTGTTGAAGAGGTCCGCAAACCCCAAATGGTGCAAAATGGCCGCTGGCATATCACCCGACCCGATATTGAGGGCCACCATGGTTACAAGATCAATGCCTTGGTAAGCTTGCTACCCAATGCAGCATGGTCAAAGCTGGTGGCGGAATTCCTTGAGGCCAAGCGAAGCCCGGAAACCCTTAAGGCATTCACTACAACGCTTTTGGCCGAACCTTGGCGCGATGATGCCGAACAACTGGATCAAGACGCGCTGTATTCCCGCCGTGAGCCCTTCTCGTTAGATTCTATCCCGTCCGAGGCGCTTTTAATCACGGCTGGTTGCGACGTGCAGGATGACCGGATCGAGATCACCACAACAGGCTGGACTAAAGATGGCCATGCGCTCGTGCTGGCCCATGAAATCGTGTTCGGCTCCCCTTTGCAGGATGAAACATGGCTTGAAGTGGATGACCTCTTGCGCCGCCACTGGAAGCATCCCTTGGGCGGCATCATCCGCTATGACGCTGCAATCGTGGATTCCGGCTCTGGTGGCCATACCGATGCGGTCTATGCGTTTTGTGGCCCGCGTAACGGTCGGCGGATCATGGCGGGCAAAGGCGTTGCGGGTTTCCAACGCCCCTCCACGGCCTTTTCCACATCCCGGCGGGCAAGGCTGATCCTCGTCGGGGTGGACGCCGTGAAATCGCAGATATTCAATCGACTGGAAGCGGGTGGATCAATCCGGTTTTCCGATACGCTGGATGCAAATTGGTTCGAACAACTAACCGCCGAACGGATCACAACCCGCTACCGACACGGCCACCCTGTCCGCGCGTTCGAGAAGATCAGCGGGCGGCGAAATGAGGCGCTGGATACGCTGACCTATTCGTTTGCAGCACGGCAATTGGTATTGGTGGATTTGGGTCGGCGTGAAAGCGAACTAAGCACTGGATTTGCCGGGCGACGGCACGCTATGATTGTAAGAAGCAGTTGGTTAGGAATTGAAAAATGAGCGTCAAAGCATCGAAGGAAAATCGAATTGGTGCCGCCTCTGTTTTCAAACGTGGCGATCAAGTTACTAAGAAAATCGGCTTCGGTCCAACAATGATAGTTTTGGAAACAAAAGACGGTTGGGTTACTTGCATTGTTCCAAAGACTCTTGAACATAAGAAATTTCATCCAAACAATTTGAAAAACCACGGTCAAGGTGGGCCGATACGCCCGATATTCTAGAAGGGGAAAAATGAAAATCAATTTCCGGAACAGCGCTAGAAACCACGTCACTGCCGCAAAAGAATTTTCTGCAATGGACGAAGGAAGAGGTTTGAGGGCGGCGTGCCTTGAGTTGCGCATGGCGATCGAAGCGTTGGCTTACGATTTGCTCCAAACCTACAATGCTGAGGTGGGTGAATCTGCAATGGATAAGTGGCAACCCAGAAAGGTGATAGACGAGCTTCTGTATGTTGATCCGCATGCAGACAAGACATCACATATAGCAGTTGGCGTAGAAGAAGAATATGGAAAACCTGCCAAAGAAATGCGTTCGCTCGGGACAGATCATAGGTTCACCGTAAAATGGGCCAACAAAGCGCACAACTCGTTGGGCAGCTATTTACATGAACCGACTATTGCGCAGCACAGAGATGGAAAGGTTGGACAGGACCATAAAATCAAAACGAAGATCGACGAAATTTTGGCGGAACTCGAACCAATTTTTGCATCGCCCATTAGGGGAAGCAACTTTGGCATTTTTGTCACATTCGATTGCGCATGCGGCTTCAAAATTAAGAGAAAGCAGGAATTCTTCAACAATGAGAAAGAATTATCTTGTGCGAATTGTGGCCGCTTTTTTGAATACGAAAAAACAGGCGAAAACTGGCATATTCAGCCGTCTACTATGTCTTTTGATTGCCCCGGCCAAGATTGTGACGAACGACATACCATTGAGCGGCATGAAGCAAAACCCAGATTTGAAACGGAATGTGTGAAATGCGGCGAAACACTTATTGTCGGTAGCCAGCTCACAGTTGGTGTCAAAGCCGCGAAGCCAGAAAGGTAGATCATTCTTTCGGTTCGCAACCCGTTTTCATGCTGCCGAACTGCCCACGTTCTTCAAGTGTTTTTTCAGCAATGGCCATGGCTGCAGCGAAGCGCTTTTCCCAAGCCTCAATTCGCATTCTGCATTCAGTCAAACTGATACCATTTTGAAAACCTTCAATCGGATTTGAGGTATATTCTCCCCGAACATTGAGGATGTGAACTGTTGGGACATATAGCGTCTGGGCGATTGCCGCCTGACTCGAAATCGAAAACGCAAAAATGGCAATAATATTTTTCAAATCTTTGTCCTAACCTGTAGTTTTATCCATCACTTTACACCAACGCGGTGAGTTGTGAACATTTAACGATGGCGCAATAAGTCCCGTTCAATTGCCAGTGACGCAGCTTGATAAGCATCATAGTTGCCAACAACCGGCTGAATTTTTTTGAATATAGTCTTCCACTTGCGGCGCAGGTGCCGTGGCAGTGTATTTGGCGGTTCTGAAATTGCCGACGGATGTACCGGCTCGCACTCCCCCGTAACCGGATCATAGTCAACAATGATGTAGTCGTAAAATTCTTCCATAATGTTTTCCTTTGTGTGCCCCGATGCGTGCCGAAGGAGAAACACACACCGGGGCGAGGCAGATTGCCGGGCTATGCCAAGACCCGCGCAAGAACGTCAATTCCGAAGAATCGACACAGCAAATACTTAGCATTTGACTCTTAGCACTTCAACCTCTAAGAATGAATTGACTAGAGGAGAGCATAATGACCTATTCGATTCGTGACGTTGCAAACGCTGTGGCAAAAACTACAAACCGAGAAGACAAGGAAGGTGAACTTTTCAACCGTTTGAAAAGTATGGCGCAGTACCGAACTCTAAAAACATCCAAAGCACCGGGGGCGGGGAAAACCGCAGCCCGCCGGTTTGACCGTGAAGAAGCTTGTATCGCGGCTTTGTTTTGCATCCTTGCAGACTACAACTTTGATCAACGGGCCTTTGACTCCTTACGACATGGAATTCAACCCAGCGCCAGCGGTAATTTACAGGGCAAAGTTGATGGCAACACCGTAACAACGCCCTACTGGGGAGATGACCCTTACGCAGATGGTGCAACGAATATGCCGGACAATCATATCGCTATGGTTATCCCCGAAATCGAGCGCGGAAAAGGCTGGCATTTGCGGATAAACCTCAAGCGAGATGCACGGGGTGATCCTCTGTTTAGTGGTGGACTTTACCAATCTGACGATATTCCAACACCCGAAGAGTTGAAGGAACTGTGGGGCGCGCATGACGACTACCAAGAAAATGTGGTGGTTGGGTCCTTGCTCATCAATGCAACTGAAATTCTAAAACCTGTTCTGGAACTACTTGGACCGGGCCAATCCACAAAGGGGAAGCAGTAGTTGCCCCTTCCATTCGGCATATCCCTTTTCCGTGGCAAGAACCGCGACGCTGCCAAGCCTCAAACCCGCCAGTTCGACGCGGCGGCGGGTGGGCGGCGCGGGCCTTCGTTTGGGCGATTCTTTGGCTCACACGGGCCAGAGACGCTTGCGGCGTCGGGGCCGGTGCGGTCACGCGCTCGCCATGCCTACGCGAACAATCCTTGGATTCGAAATGGGGTGAACGCCATTGTTGCAGAAACGGTTGGCGCTGGGATAGAGGCAAACTCTGCCCACCCTGACGCAACCACACGCGCAGAAATTGATGCGTTTTTCGGCACCGCTGCAACAAGCATTGATGTTGAAGGCCGCACCGATTTACGTGGCCTGACTGCCGAAATTGTTCGTGCAGAAATCGTGGACGGCGAAGCCTTTGCTGTGATCGAAGAAACCGAATCTGGCGTTCGCTTGCGATTGATTCCTGCTGAATTTGTGGATGATTCCGACACACGGGAATTGGCCAATGGCGGTTATGTAGTAGCCGGGATTGAGTTTAGTGCCAAAGGCGTTCGCCTTGCCTATTATGTTCGCCAGCACCGCCCAACAGAGACCTTCACCACATCGCACGCTACAATCCGCATTCCCGCCGAAAACGTCCTGCATATTTTCCGCCCGCTTGGGCCGGGTCAAGTGCGTGGTGTCTCGCAACTAGCGCCAATCCTGTTGACGGCAAATGAGTTCGATCAACTGCACGACGCCTTGTTGGTTGGAACGAAGGTCGCGGCGATGCACGCGGGTTTCATTGTAGATCAAAATTCTATTGGCAGCGCCATACCCGAAGCGAACGGGTTGGAAGATGTTAGCCTTGAACCCGGCGTGATCCGCGTTTTGCCCGCTGGCACAGATATTCGTTTCAACAGCCCAGACCAAGCAAAGGATGGTATTGCATTCGCCCGCCTGACACTTGGTCAAATCGCGGCTGGCCTCGGAGTGCCGCAACATCTTTTGGATGGTGATTTATCCAACGCAAATTACAGTTCCCTTCGCGCGGGGTTGTTACCTTTCCGCGCAAAGGTGGAGCAATTCGTTTATCACACCCTTATCCCGCAATTTCTTGATCCAGTGTTTCGCCGCGTCATCACCCTCGAATATCTCTCCGGTTCCTTGGATGTTACCGATCTGTCCCCTGCCCTGAACACCGAATGGCTTCCCCCGCGTCCCATGCAGGTTGATCCGGCTAAAGACGTCGCCGCCATGCGCGACCTTATTGACCAAGGGCTTTTGTCGCGCCGTCAGGCCGTAGCCTCATTGGGCTGGAACATTGCCGAACTGGACACCGAAATCGCCGCCGACCGCGCCCGCGAAGCCGAACTTGGCCTTTCATTTAATGGAGAGACCAATGACCAAGCATGATCCGATCCATACCCGCACGGCTGTAACACGGGTCAATTCCTATGATCCTAAAACACGCACTGTTAAAGCCGTTATTGCAACCGCTACGCCAGTGGTTCGCCGCGATGCACGAGGCCCTTTTTTGGAAGTTCTAACGGCGGACACATTGGATATTTCCAGCACCGAGGGGATGCCTGTTCTGGATTCCCATCGCACCGCGAGTGTTCGGGATGTGATTGGGCGGGTCCTGTCCATTGAAGTGGATGGAGATCAGGTTATCGCAACTCTGCAAATTTCAACGGCGGATGACGTGGAGCCAATAGCGCAACGAATTGCTGACGGCTCGGTGACGGGAATTTCTGTTGGCTACCGGGTTGCCGCGTGGCGCGAAAACCAAACGGCAGATGGTCGAACAAAAACGCCAAACAAATGGCGAGTAACCGAGGTCACTTTGACCTCAAACCCTGCCGATCCCAACGCGCGGATCAGGCAAGAAACCTATGGAGCAAATCAGATGACTGAAACACTGGAAATAATCCCACGGGATCAGGTGGAAAAACAGCGGCGGACTGAAATCCGTTCGCTTGTGCGCACAGCGGGCCTTGGCCCAGAAATTGCGGATGATCTGATCGACGCTGGGGCGGACATGACTCTCGCCAAAGCCGAAATATTCGACGCCGTGCAAACCAAGGCCAACGCGACACCAATCATTCGCACACATACACTTTCCAATGATGATCCTTCGGTGATTCAACGTCGAGCAACTGACGCGCTGGTTTACCGAATGCAAGGTGGTGATTTGGCCGAAGATGCACGACCTTTTGTCAATATGTCCCTCTTGGACATGGCCCGTGACTCGCTGACCCGTGCCGGTGTTTCTGTGCGCAGCATGAGCGCCGACGAAACCTTTCAGCGGGCCGCAGAACACGGTGGCAGCGATTTCCCCTTGCTCATTAGCAATGCGGCCAACAAGAGCGCTATGGCCAGCTATACGGCTGCACAATCGCCCCTAAAGACACTATGCCGCCAACGGACACTGCCCAACTTCAAAGAGGCTTCTTCGATCCGTCTTGGTGAAATGGGACGTCTTGAAAAACTGTCAGAGTCGGGTGAGATTACCCACACATCGCGCGGCGAAAATGGTGAAACCATGTTCCTTGAAACTTTTGCCCGTGGCATGACGGTTTCGCGCAACCTGCTTATCAATGATGATCTGCACCTTTTGTCAGACATGACGGCAGCCTTTGGTGAGGCGGCAGCGCAGACCGAAGCTGACATTTTGGTGAACCTGCTCTTGTCGAACCCGAACTTGTCTGACGGCACACCTGTATTTGATGCCTCGCGCGGGAACATTATGACGGCTGGCGCGGTTGCTCAAGCGTCGCTGGACGAAGCCCGCCAAGCAATGCGGACCCGCACCGGCCTTGACGGCAAAACTCTTATCAACGCTACTCCGCGCTATGTTCTGGTGGGCGCTGATCGGGAAACCGAAGCCGAACAAATCTTGGCCGCTATCCAACCCAACAAAACAGATGACGTAAACGTCTTCGGCGGCAAACTGTCTCTTATGGTGGAACCCCGTATCACGGATGGCTCTTGGTTTGTCTTTGCGGACCCGGCGCGGCTAGCGGCTATGCAATATGCTTATCTGTCATCCGCCCAAGGCGTCCAAATCCAGCGTACAGAGGCTTGGGACACCCTCGGCATGAAATACCGGGCCTTCCTTGATTTTGGTGCTGGCTGGCTGGATTGGCGCGGCGCAAACAAAAACGAGGGGGCATAATGGCTACTCTCGAAAACCTAATCCGGTTGGGAGACAATCTTCGTGAAAGCCGCGCTTCCGGGGTTATGGAGGTTGAGGACCAGAACGGCGAACGGGTTCGGTATAAATCGGATCAACAAATGGCCGCTGCATTGGCTGACCTTGACCGTCAAATCACAGAAATCCAAGGGCGGGCTACGCCGTCATCCTTCCATTTCCAGACCAGCAAAGGAGTCTGACATGAAGAGCTTTATCCAAACGGGGGCAAATATCACGGTGGCCGCCCCGTCCACCATTTCCAGCGGCGAAGGGGTCTTGATCGGCTCACTCTTTGGCATCGCCAATGGGGCCGCTGCTACGGGTGCCGACATGGTTCTGTCTACGACGGGTGTGTTTGAAATGACCAAAGAGGTTACAGACGTAGTTGCCGTGGGCGATCCGATCTATTGGGATGATACTGCCAAGGCAGTTACCGTGGATGACGCATCCGGGGCGAACGCCAAAATTGGCGTTGCCGTAACCGATGCAGCCAACCCATCCAATTCCGTTCGTATCCGTTTGAACGGGGCATTCTAAAAAAAAATGGGACGCCGGGCATCAACTTTTTCTCAATCCGACGTTGAACGCGCAGTGAAAGCTACGCGCAACGCCGGTTTGCAGGTGGGTGCCGTGGAAATATCTAAGAGCGGAACTATCCGTGTGGTAGTCGGTTCTGATGTGATCCCGACAAAACCAGATTCTCCGTTTGATGAATGGAAGGGCAAACAAAATGCGTGTTAGACTCAAAGGTGTGAACAAGGTCCGAAAGCGTTTAGCGGACGGCTCGTTTGCTACATACTATTACGCTTGGAAAAGTGGCCCACGGCTTCCGGGAAATCCCGGCTCGCCTGAATTTGTTGCTGCCTATAACTGTGCGGTTGCTGAAAAATCCAAACGGCCAGAGGGTGTACTCATGGCTGTGCTTCGCAGCTATCAAGAATCGCAAAAATTTGCAGACCTCGCGGACAAAACCCGGCGCGATTACATTCGCATGATACGAAAAATTGAGATCGAATATGGGGAATTCCCCATTTCGGCCTTGGCGGATCGAAGAACACGCGGAGAATTCTTAAGCTGGCGCGACCGTCTGGCAAAACAATCGCGGCGGCAAGCCGATTATGCGCTTTCCGTTCTCGCGCTGATATTGGCTTGGTCCTATGATCGGGGATTAGTCCCCTGCAATCCTTGTGAACGCCCCGGCAAAGTTTACCGCTCTAAACGTGTTGATAGCATTTGGTCCCCGGATGATGAAAAAGCATTCTTGGATTCCGCGCCAGAACACTTACGCCTCGCGCTAGTGCTCGCGCTCTGGACCGGGCAACGCCAAGGCGACCTATTGCGATTGCCTTGGTCAGCATACGACGGTGACGTAATTCGTTTACGGCAAAGCAAAACGGGCACACGGGTGACAATCCCTGTTGGTGCGCCTTTACGCTCGCTATTGGATCAGACCAAGAAATCAACGATCACAATCCTTTCAACAACACGAAAAGCATCATGGACCGAATCCGGCTTTCGTGCCTCATGGCGGACCGCTTGTAAGGCAGCCAAGATTGAGGGTGTCACTTTCCACGACTTGCGAGGAACCGCCGTCACCCGTTTGGCACTTGCCGGATGTAGTGAAGCAGAAATTTCAGCAATCACCGGGCACACGTTAAGAGATGTGAATTCAATCCTTGATGCTCAGTATCTCAAACGCGATTCGGGGCTTGGAATTTCGGCCATTAGAAAGCGTGAAGAATACGAAGCGGGAACAAAAATTCCCAACTGAGCGCCCAACTGTTCCAACCTGTTTAGCGAAGAAAGGGGGAAACATCATAAGAATAATGGTAGCGGAGGAGGGACTTGAACCCCCGACACGCGGATTATGATTCCGCTGCTCTAACCACCTGAGCTACTCCGCCAAAGGCGTCTGGCGTGGTATGTCAGGGTAGCGATTTGGTCAAGGCCAAATTGGCAATTTACTGCAACCTTCTACATCACTGCACCCTTTATGGATAAAAGTTGAGTTCTTACGGATAAGCTAACGCCAGTGTTTGTTGTCGAAATATGTTCTAAAACAGCGTGTTACCCGCTGCCCACAAGGCGGAACAGCATGAATTTAGGGTTTCGGCCTGTCATCAAACTCATCTGTTAAAATCCGCTGTCCATCGCCATCCGGATCCTCAAATTGGCGCCCCTGCACGGCCCAGAAAAATGCCGCCAGGCCAAGCCCGCCCAGGGTCAGGGACACCGGGATCAGATAGGCCAGAACATTCATCGCCGCACCAGTCGCAAGGCGTTTAGTGACACCGAAATAGATGAGCCCGACATGGCCAGTGCGGCCGCCAGCGGCGTCGCAAAACCCGCCAGCGCGATCGGCACCGCTATCAGGTTATACAGTGCCGCGATGGCAAAGTTTTCCTTGATGCGCCGGGTGGCCAAGCGGGCCACTTGCAGCGTCTCAGCCAAGGGCTCCAGTGAATTCCCCAGCAGCACAATGTCTGACACCACCCGTGCGGCATCCAGCGCGCTGGCGGGTGACATTGAAACATGGGCCCCGGCAAGTGCTGCAGTGTCGTTCAGACCATCGCCCACCATCAACACCTTGTGCCCGGTTTTCCTAAGGGCTGCAATACGCGCGGCCTTGTCAGCGGGCAACATTTCAGCACCCCAGGCTTTTATACCCAACCGGTCGGCGATGTTGCCAACGGCGGCTGGCGCGTCACCTGATAACAGTACCACGTCAATGCCCGCCGCCCCTAGGGACCGCACTGCCTGCTCTGCACCGTCACGTAAGGCATCACTGAATTCAAATGTAACCGACGCATCACGGCCCAGCTGCAAATACGTCGCAGTGCGATCAGATTTACGACCGCCAACCCAGGCCATACGGCCAAGGCGCACGGTTTCCCCTTGCCAGCGGCCTTCAACCCCGTAGCCCGGAACCTCGCGGATGTCAGACACATCCGCCCCGGCAATTCCCATGGCATCAATACCCGCAACCAGTGAGCACGCCAACGGGTGCCCCGAGCCCTTGGCCAGCGCCAGGGCGACGCCTAGATCGCTGCGGCGGCACCCAGACAGATCTTCAACCTTTGGCTGGCCCATGGTCAAGGTGCCGGTCTTATCAAAGACCACAGTGTCGACCTGCGCCAACCGTTCCAGGGCGGTGGCATTCTTGATCAGCATCCCTTGGCGATACAGCCGACCAGAGGCGGCAGTGGCCACAGCAGGCACCGCCAACCCCAGCGCGCAGGGGCAGGTGATGATCAGCACAGCCACCGCGACATTCAGCGCCAGCCGCAGATCGCCGCTGGCCCAATACCAGCCTGCAAACGCCGCGGCCGCCAAAATATGCACCATCGGGGCATAGATCCGCGCGGCTTTATCCGCCAACGACGTATAGCGGTTCTTTGATGTTTCGGCTAATGCCACCAGATCGGCCAGCCGGTGCAACGAACTGTCACTGCCCGCAGCTGTCACCCGCAGCTCCAACGGCCCGGTCAGGTTTAATTCGCCGGTGCATAGTGCGGTGCCGCTGGTCACCGCCGCCGGCATGGTTTCGCCTGTCAAAAGTGATCTGTCAACTTCGCTTGCCCCATCGCAAATAACCCCGTCCGCCGGGATCCGCATCCCTGGTAAAACCCGGATAATGTCGCCGATGTTCAAATCGGCAACGGCCACCGACGTGCCATTCTGCAACAGCGCCCGGGGCACCTCTAATGCCGTTAGTTCCTGGGCGGCCGAGCGGGCAACCGAGCGGGTGCGATGGTCCATGAAACGCCCGGCCAACAGGAAAAATGTCAGCGACAATGCGGCGTCAAAATAGGCATGGTCACCATGTTGCGTGGTTTCATAGACCGACATCAGGCACGCCAAAACAATGGCCAATGATATCGGCACATCCATGTTCAACCGCCCCACCCGCAGCGCCGCTTGCGCGCTAACAAAAAACGGTTGCGCGGCATACGCGATGGCGGGCAAAGCGATGGCGGCGGATATCCAGTGGAACATATCGCGTGTGGCGTCTTGGGCCCCGGACCAAACCGCAACCGATAGCAGCATGACGTTCATCATGGCGAACCCCGACACCGCCAGACGGATCAACAGACCCTTACCGGTTTGATCACTGCCCGCAGCGTCCAGAACATCCCGCTCAAGGCTGTGGGCCTGATACCCAGCGGCTTTAACCACTGCAATCAACTGTTCTGCAGTGACCTGGCCTGTGGTTTCGATACTGGCGCGTTTTAGTGTCAGATTGACCCGCGCCGATCTGACCCCCGGCGTGGCCTCTAGGGCCCGCTCCACCGACGCTATGCAGCCACCACAGTGAATGGATGGCAATGCCAGGACGATGTCGTCCCAAGTCTGGGCCACCTTTGCCAGTTCAATGGCTGCCGCACTGGCACCGCCGCCGGGGCGGGCTGATACTGTCTGCGCCCCGGCCACTTTTAAGCACCCGCCCGGACAACAATGCGTTGGTAAAAACCGGTGCCGTCCAGCGCCACCGCCTTGACCCGCAGGTTCCAGACACCGGGGCCAAACTGGACGGGTGACACATAGCCAGCACCGGAAATGGCCAGATCCAGCACCTGATCATCCCGGTCATGGGTGGGCCGCCCCAGTATCGCAGATATATCCGCCACGGTCACAGACGCACCCTGTGCATCGGTAATTGTCAGCGTCAACATACTGCCATCGACGATGGCATTTATTTCCCAACCCAACGATGTCTGGGCCGCACGGGCGGCATCAAACTGCTGTGACGCGATATATGTATTTCGGGTTTCCAACCCCGGAAATGTCGACACCGCCTTTACCGCCAACATCACATTGACCGCAATTATCACGCCAAAAAATGCCGCGAAAATCAGGAAAAACTTGCGTCCTGTAAGTGGTTTATCTGTCATTTTTACCCCCATTAAAAACGGTATCTCTATAGGATCGTTCGGTGCTGACCACATCTTGGACCCACAGGCGCAGATCGGTGCGGCTGCGGGCATCGGCGCCGCTGCCATTGGGCGCAATGACATAGACGCGCTGCAATAGCGTTGCATCTGCCGGTACCGTGACCGTCAGATCACTTTGCCCTTCAAGAGCGATCCACAATAGCGCCCCTGATGTCAGGGATAGATGAAACAGCCGGGCATCGGCGTGCTTATTGCGAAGCTGCACATTATAGGTGTTGCGGATTGATCCGTCAGCCAGCACCACAAATGTCGGGTTGCGCACCGGGGCCACGGTCATGTCGATATCGGCGCGCACGAATAATGCAAACACCAGCCCAATTCCGATCAGCGACCACAGGGCAGAATACAGCATGGTTCTGGGGCGCAAAACATGTTGCCACAGGGGGCGCGGTATTGCGCCTGCCCTCTCAGCCACCTCATCTGTCAACGCCAGGTAATCTATTAGCCCCGTCGGCTTGCCAATTTTGACCATCACGTCATCACAGGCGTCAATGCACAACGCGCAGGTAATGCATTCCAGCTGCTGGCCATCGCGAATATCAATGCCAACCGGGCACACATTCACGCAGGCCATGCAATCAATGCAATCCCCCAGCCTGTCGGCACCTTCGGATTTGCGATGCTTACCGCGCGGCTCTCCACGCCAATAACGGTAACCAACGGTCAGCGTTTCTTCATCCACCATCGCTGACTGAATGCGCGGCCATGGGCACATGTAGATGCACACTTGTTCGCGGGCAAAGCCGCCAAACAGCACGGTGAATAGCGTCAACAGTGCGACAGTAATGTAAGCAACGGGTTGCGCAGTTAGTGTGAATATTTTGACAAAAAGATCAGGCGCATCAGCAAAGTAAAACACCCAGGCCCCGCCCGTGGCAATGCCGATCAGAACCCAGATAAACCACTTGGTCAGGCGCAGGCGCCATTTTCTGACCCCCCACTCTGATTTCCACAACCGGACCCGGGCATTTCGGTCACCTTCGATCCAGCGTTCAACCAGAATAAACAGGTCAGTCCACACAGTTTGCGGGCAGGCATACCCACACCACACCCGGCCCAGGGCAGATGTGAACAAAAACAACCCAAGCCCGGCCATGATCAAAAGCCCGGCGATAAAGTAAAATTCATGGGGCCAAATTTCTATCCAGAAGAAATAGAAACGGCGACCGGCCAAGTCCACCAGCACCGCCTGATCTGGCAAGTTGACACCGCGATCCCAGCGGATCCAGGGCGTCAGATAGTAGACCGACAGCGTAAACACCATCAACCCCCATTTAAGCGTGCGAAAGTTGCCCGAGACCCGTTTGGGGAATATCGGCTCTCTCGCTGCATAGAGCGATGGTGGCGTGTCTGGTGAAGACATTTTTTCTAAGTCCTGATCGCTTGCCTGAAGACTATTGTCCCCAGCCAGCAAAATCTTTGACCTAGATCAATTGATAGCCTTTTGTGAATGCACTTTGCTGGTCAACAGATGGGCAACTCGCCAGCAAACCAGCGCCAATATCGCGCCAAAATAACCATCCACTGCATAGTGCCAGCCCAATTGCACGGATCCAATCATGATCGTCACAGCAAACAGGCTCAGGCTGATCCCGGCCCAGCGAGAGTACTGGAAACCATAGATCGCAATCAATGTCGTGCTGGCAACATGCATGCTGGGCATGGCCGAAATCCCACTAATTGGACCGGTCGCAATATGGCTTTGCCACAGCGTTTCCTGCACCGCCAACGCCCATACCGGTGATGTTGATTGAAACAGCTTCAGGTTTTCCATCAGCGGTACGAATTCAGCACCATACCCCAGTCGCTCAAAATACACCGGACCGGCCGAAGAAAATATCGTGGCCAGAAAATTGCCGCCAATTGCGAATACCAAAGTGAATGCGATCAGAAACACTATGCCAGATCTGTTTTTTGCAACCGAGAAACTTGCTAGAAATACCACAAAGTACAGCAGGAAAAACCAAAAATGGTAGGCAGCATTTAGGACCGTTGTTGCCCATGGGTTACCAAACACTGGCGCCAACCACTGATAGGGCGCGCGCCCGAAATGCAAAGCCCGATCAAGATCAGCAAATGCCACATCCCAGCCAAACGGATTCAGGAATGGAACAAGGGCTTTAAAATAGGAAAACGTGCTGATGAAAAGCGTGATCAACGCCATCCGCAATACACCGCCCAACAGACGTTCTGTATCTGATACCAGTGCTTTCATATCCGAAACAAAACGCGCGATGGGTTTGTCCGGTTTTTCATAAATCATCAAAATAAGCAGATACCGAAACACCAGTACTACCGCAAACCAGGGCAACAATACGCTGAACAGCATAAGCAAGGTCTGTGTCATCGAGGGGTCAAAAACCACCCCTGTGGTGTAGCCTGTGATCACGGCGGCCAATAAATGCACCACCACCAACCCGATCAACAGGTTGTTGTGCAAAACAACGCGGGCGAGCAACCCTAATTGGTCAATTTTTTGAACGCGTGCCACCATGGCAGCTGCGTAGCGGCGGAATAAGCCAATAGTTTGACAAATTCGGGCCAATCAAACGATTAATGCACCAACCCCAGTGAAACGCGCGAACAGGACATGGGGTTGGTGCCTGATCGGGGGTTGCAGCCCCCGAACCCTTATTGTTCTATTCGCCGCCTCCCAGCTGGTGGACATAGACGGAAACGGCCTTAATCTGCGCATCGGTCAGACGGTTTTGCCAGGCAGGCATTTCTGAATTTCGCGCAATAGTTATGGTATGGGTAAGGGCTTGGATATCTCCCCCAAACAGCCAGATAAAGTCAGTCAGGTTTGGCGCGCCCAGTTCACGCTCACCGGTGCCGTCCGCTCCATGGCAGGACGCGCAGTTTTCCTCAAAAACCACCGCGCCGCGGGCCGCCATGGCTGCATCGTGCTCAAGCCCACCAAGGGCGCGCACAAAATTCGCCACGCCGGTGATTTCCTGTTCCTCTAGAAAATCACCAAAGGCGGGCATTTGCGAAAATCTGGTATCATCGTCAACTGCGCTGCGAATTCCGTGGCGTATTGTCAGGGCAATATCGTCAATATTGCCGCCCCACAGCCAATCATCGTCAATCAGATTTGGATAGATACCGGTACCCGCCGCACCCGCGCCGTGGCACTGGATGCAGCTGGTTTTAAAGACCGCGGCACCGGCGTTGACAGCATAGCTTTGCAACACCGCGTCCGACGCTATTGCGGTGACATCTGCGGCGGCAAGCCTGGCCGCAATTTCCCCGTTGGCTTCGGAAAACATTCCAATGTCAGCGGCGACTTCGCTCCGGGTTGAATAGCCCAACAGCCCCGGCGTTGCCCCGGAAATCAGGGGCCAGGCCGGATAGGCGATCATAAACAGCACGCCCCAGATTATCGTGGCGTAAAAGGTCCAAAGCCACCAGCGCGGCATCGGGTTGTCATACTCTTCTATGCCATCCCAGCTGTGACCTGTGGTCTTTGGCTCAGGTTTGCTTGTCAAAGTTTTGGTGGGCTTTTGCGCCATTACAAAGGCTCCTTTACCTGGCTCACGTCGTCGGGCGCGGGCCGGTCTTCATGTCTGAACGGAATTTCTGACATATCTTTGTGGGCGCTCTTGCTGCCGGGGCGAAATGCAAACAGCACCGCCGCCACAAAAAACCCGAACAGGCCCAACAAAACCCAACTGTCGGCCAATTCACGCAGGAATGTGTATGTTTCCATGCTCAGTTCCCCTTATCGGCTGGCGTCCGGGGTGAAGGTTGAAAAATCAACCAACGTCCCGAGCATTTGCATATACGCAACCAAAGCATCCATCTCAGAGATGCCGGGCCGGCCGTCAAAATTGCTAACCACCGCGCTGTGGTAGCGTTCGATCAAGCCATCATAATCGCTGTCAGGATCCGCCTGCGCTGCAAAATCTGCGGCTGCCATTTCGACCATCTCATCACTGTAGGGCACCCCAACCATGCGATGGGTCGCCACCAATTCCTGAACATGTTCACCCTCAATCATCCGATCCAGCAGAAACCCGTATTTCGGCATGACAGATTCAGGAACCACCGACTGTGGGTCAATCAAATGGTCAACATGCCATTCATCCGAATACCGCCCACCAACCCGCGCCAGATCGGGCCCGGTGCGTTTTGAGCCCCATTGAAACGGGTGGTCATACATCGATTCAGCCGCCAACGAATAATGGCCATAGCGTTCCACTTCGTCGCGCAGGGCCCGGATCATCTGGCTGTGGCAGACATAACAGCCCTCACGGACGTAAATGTCGCGCCCGGTCAGTTCCAGCGGCGAATAGGGGCGCATTCCCTCGACCTTTTCTATGGTGTTTTCCAGATAGAACAGCGGCGCAATTTCAACGATGCCACCAACCGACACCACCAGCAGACTGGCCACCAGCAACAGCGTCGGGCTTTTTTCCAGCACCTTGTGTTTGTCTAATAGTCCCATGAACCGAGCCCCTATTCAGCCGGAGCCAGCAAAGAAGCACCGGCAATTGCCGGTGCCCTTCGGACGGTCATCCATAAATTGTAACACATGATCAGTGCCCCGCTCAGGTACATCAGCCCGCCGATGCCGCGCACCACATACATCGGGAATTTGGCCGCCACCGTGTCGGCGAATGAGTTGACGAGAAAGCCATTGGCGTCGACTTCGCGCCACATCAGGCCCTCCATGATGCCGGTCACCCACATGGATGCCGCGTATAAAATGATGCCGATCGTCGCCAGCCAGAAATGCCAGTTCACCAGGCGCAGGCTGTACAGCCGCTGCTTTGCCCACAGCTTTGGCACCAGAAAATACATCGCCCCAAAGGTGATCATGCCGTTCCAGCCCAGCGCGCTTGAATGCACGTGACCAATGGTCCAGTCGGTGTAATGGCTTAGGCTGTTGACCGCCCGGATCGACATCATCGGCCCTTCAAAGGTCGCCATGCCGTAAAACCCGATGGAAATCACCATCATCCGGATAACAGGGTCAGTGCGCAGCTTGTCCCAGGCCCCTGACAGGGTCATCAACCCGTTGATCATACCGCCCCAACTGGGCATCCACAGGACGATGGAAAACACCATGCCCAGCGTTGTCGCCCAGTCGGGCAATGCGGTGTAATGCAAATGGTGCGGCCCGGCCCAGATATACAGAAATGTCAGCGACCAGAAATGCACGATCGACAGCTTGTAACTGTAAACCGGCCGCTCGGCCTGTTTGGGTACGAAATAGTACATCATCCCCAAAAATCCCGAGGTCAGGAAAAACCCAACCGCATTGTGGCCGTACCACCACTGGGTCATGGCGTCCTGCACACCGGAAAACAACTGCACCGATTTGGCCCCGAATATCGACACCGGAATGGAAATGTTATTGACGATATGCAGCATCGCGATGGTGACAATGAACGACAGGTAAAACCAGTTGGCCACATAGATATGCTTTTCTTTTCGGGTGAATATCGTACCCATGAACGTGACCAGATAGGCGACCCAGACAATTGTCAGCCAGATATCGGTATACCATTCAGGCTCGGCGTATTCTTTGGATTGGGTGGCCCCCATCAGATAACCGGTCGCCGCCAGGACAATGAACAATTGATAGCCCCAGAACACGAACCAGCCCAAATTACCGCCCCACAGCCGCACCGCACTGGTGCGCTGCACCACGTAAAACGACGTCGCAATCAACGCATTGCCACCAAAGGCAAAAATCACCGCAGATGTGTGAACCGGCCGCAACCGCCCAAAGTTTCCAAAGCCGTTCAGCCACTCAAAATTCAGCCCCGGAAAGGCCAGCTGAAACGCGATCCAGGTGCCCACAAGAAACCCGGCAATACCCCAGAAACAGGTGGCAATAACCCCTGCCCTGATGACACCGTCAAAATATTCATCACGGGCTATTGGCCTAGGCTCATCGGTCTGACGCACGGTCCAAAGAAACATCCCGCCGGCCACCAGCATCACAATTATTGCATGCACCTGATACGCCAAATCACGGGCATAATTCGCGGCAATTGCGGCGAAAATTGTAATCAGCCCCAACGCCACCAGCTTAGTTATTGTCCACATACTCACCCCTTTGGCGCAATCACGTGCCCAGGGGCACTTGCAGCTTTGTGATGCCCGTGTGCCCCAAGACAGCCGGGGGCACTTTGATCCAGATCAAGAAAACTGCCGACGTATCCGCATATGATGAAAGTGCCGCACCTGTGGTTTGTCAGGTTCTCATTAATTGTGATTGGGATAAACAATGGCTTTCATGGCGATCACCACCGTCATTACCAACCTTGAGCGCGACTGGGATGCATTGCACGCTGCTGTGGATTTCACCCAAAGGAATAACGCCCATCTGGAAGTGTTATGCCTGGGCATAGACCGCACCCAGCCCGGGTATTATTATGCTGGCGCAACCACCGTGGCGTTGCAGTCAAATCTACAAGAGGCGAAAAAATCCGCCGGAATCCAGGGAATTCACGCCAAATCTTTCTTGGAGACCAGCCTGATTTCCTGGACCACCCGTTCGGTTTGTGCACAATTGCCTGGCCTGGCCCAGTTTCTTGCCCACCGCATGCGGTTTTGCGATCTGGCCGTGTTGCCCCAACCTTACGGCGCGGGGCGGCACCACGAAAGCAGCGTGATTATAGAAGCGGCACTGTTTGACGCCAAAATACCTGTGCTGGTGGTGCCCGATAGCTGCAAATTTACCGAACCGCCAAAGCGCATCGTGGTGGCATGGAACGAAAGCCAAGAGGCTCTGACAGCCATTCGCCTATCGCTGCCGCTGCTGAAAACGGCTGAAATTGTCAACATTGCCATGGTTGCACCGCCCCCCCATGCGCTTGACCGGTCTGACCCCGGCGGCGCGCTGGCCCAGCTGCTGACCCGTCACGGTGTCATGACCGAGGTTTCAATTCTGGCCAAAACCTTGCCACGTGTCTCAGATGTAATTGCCCGCCATGCCACGGACCAAAACGCCGATCTGCTGGTGATGGGTGCCTATGGGCATTCGCGTCTGCGCGAAAGCATTTTGGGGGGCGCAACGCGCAACACTCTGGAAATGGCTAAGCTGCCGGTGTTTATGGCGCATTAACGCCGGGCCCGGATTATTGGTTCGCCAAACTGGCTTCCAGTTCATCCCCAGCTTCGTTTACCAGTTGGGCAAAATTGGGCACCGTGACCCGCCGATTTCCGTCCAGCACGATAACCCTGTCGCGCTTCAGCGCCGACACCTGACGGCTAACAGTTTCCAGCGTCAGCCCCAGATAATTCGCCATGGCTTCACGGGTCAGCGGCACATCAAATGTAATATCGTCAGGTGACGATTTTTTGCCTAAATACGCTTCCCGTTTGGCCAGAATAATCAAAAAGCTGGCAATTTTTTCGCGCGCCGTCTTGCGGCCCAGAACCAGCATCCATTCGCGGGCAGCGTCCAGTTCATCCAACGTCATTTCAAGCAACCTATGCCCGACATTGGGCGTGCTCGCCAATAGGTCTTCAAACGGTTTTCGCCTGAAACAACACAGGGTCAGCTCGGACACCGCAGTCACATCATATGGCGCAATATCCCGCCCCGGTCGGCCCAGAAAATCCGATGGCAACAAAAGCCCGGTCATCTGGGTGCGCCCGTCTTCCATTGTTTGACTAAGTGACGCGATACCAACAACCACCGAGGCCACAAAATCCAACTGGTCACCAGACCAAACCACCGGCTGCCCGGCTTCAAACGTCCGGTAGTACTTAATCGAATCCAGCACATCCAGTTCCGCCGGTTCACAGCGCGAACACACCGCCTGATGCCGGATCGGGCAGGATCCGCAATCTCTGCTGTTTAAGACCTGCAGGCTCATCGGGGTTCATCCAGTATGCATTTGCAGGCATAATTGTCCGCATTATTAAAAACTACGCCCAAGTTGCGCCGCCCGCAACACCATTGGCAATATCAAAACACCGGCGCTTACAAGGCAAAGTTTGACGCCTGATATCGTTGACAATTTCATTGGTTATCCCAACATAGCGACAGCACTTGCAACATGGTGACACTTTGGAAATGATCAATACCCTGACCAAGCTTCTTGGCCCCCGGCACGTCCTGACCGGGGACGACGCCCGCCCCTATGGCCGCGATTGGATGGGCGTCTATGTGGCCCAGCCACTGGCCGTACTAAGGCCCGCAAACACGGCAGAAGTTTCCCAAATCGTAAAAATTGCCGCCAATTTTAAGTGCCCGATTGTCCCGATTGGCGGCAATACCGGCCTTGTGGGCGGCACCCATGCGCCCAACGCCTTAATGCTGTCGCTTGAACGCATGAACCAAATCAAAGACCTGAACCCCAGCGCCCAGACAGTGGTGGCCCAGGCCGGGGCGATCGTGCAAAACATCGACACCGCCGCCGCGCAATCTGACCTGGCGTTTCCACTGTTTTTCGGGGCCCGCGGCTCGGCGATGATCGGCGGCGCGCTGTCCACCAATGCCGGCGGTTCAAACGTGCTGCGCTACGGCAATGCGCGGGCATTGTGCCTGGGGTTAGAGGTGGTGCTGGCAGACGGGCGGATCATGAACCTGATGAACGCACTGCGCAAAGACAACACCGGCTATGATCTGAAAGACCTGTTCATCGGTGCCGAGGGGACATTGGGCATCATCACCGCCGCGGTCCTGAAACTGGTGGCGCGCCCAGGTGAATATGCAACCGCAATGGTTGCTGCCCGGTCCCTGCCCGCAGCTCTTACGTTGTTGAACCAGCTGCAAATTGCCAGTGGCGGCATGGTTGAAGCGTTTGAATTTATGCCGCGAACCTACATGCACCGACTGCAACAGAAACGTCCCGACCTGCTGCCGCCATTGGGCTATGATCAGGATTTCACCATATTGGTTGAATTGGGCGCAACCGCGCCGCGTGACACTCAAACCCAGCCAGACGGCTCAACCCCGGTAGCATCCCTGTTGCAAAACGCCCTACTGGACGCGATCGAAACCGGCCTTGCAACTGATGGCGTGGTGGCAAGTTCGGCCAGCCAACGCCAAAATATGTGGGCCATCCGCGAAGCCGCCGCCGAGATCACCATCACCGATAAACCCTATGTTGATACCGATGTTTCGGTGCCGCTTGACCAAGTTGAAACATTTCTGAAAACCGCGCTGGCCCGGCTTGAAAAGCTGGACAGTGACGCCACCACCAACACCGTGGCGCATCTGGGCGATGGCAATCTGCATTTCACAGTTTGGCCCAGCATCGATGCCCCCGAACACCACACTGAAATCCGTGACATGATCGACGACCTTGCGGTTAACCTGGGTGGCTCATTTTCGGCTGAACATGGCATCGGGCTCACAAAGCGGGCGACCCTTGCACGGGGTAAAGACCCGACTTCTTACGCGGTCATGCAAAGCATCAAGCAGGCGCTTGACCCGGACAACATCATGAATCCGGGCAAGGTTTTACCCTAATGCCAGTCAAAAAATCCGGGCCCGGCGCGTTCCAGCAGTCGGCGCGCCATGTCAACACCCAAGGCAGCACCATCCGCAACCGGCACAGATTGTTCATCAGCCAATGCGTCAGAGCCATCAATACGCAATACTTCGCCGCGCAACCGCAACTGGCCGCCGCTTAGTTCAGCCAGCCCGGCTATGGGTGTCTGGCAAGACCCGTCAAGGGTGGTCAAAAACGCCCGCTCTGCGGCCAGAACCTGCCCGGTTTGAACATGGTGAATGGCTTCCAGCATTTCCGCGACCCGGGTGTCACCTAAGCGCCGCTCAATGCCAATTGCCCCCTGGGCAATGGCCGGCAACATGGCGTCTGGCGAAATCGCCGTGCGCGCCACATCAGTCAGCCCCAACCGGTTCAACCCGGCCATGGCCAGAAACGTCGCTTCGGCGACCCCTTCGCTCAGCTTACGCAGCCGGGTTTGTACGTTTCCGCGAAATTCCACCACCTGCAAATCAGCCCTACGGTGCAACAGCTGCGCCTTACGCCGGATGCTGGACGTGCCAACAACCGCCCCCTTAGCCAGATCATCAAAACCGCGACCATCCAGCGATACCAGCGCATCACGGCAGTCTTCGCGCGGCAGATAACAGTCCAACAGCAAACCATCGGGCTGCAAAACCGGCATGTCCTTCATGGAATGCACCGCGATATCAATGGCACCGTTTAGCAGATCATCCTCTATCTCGCGGGTAAACAGACCTTTGCCGCCCAGCTCTTTCAGGGGCCGATCCTGTATCCGGTCGCCCGTGACCGAGATGACCACCACCTCAAACGCCGCCTCTGGCAGCTTAAACGCCGCCATCAGGCGCGCCCGTGTCTCATGGGCTTGGGCCAGCGCCAGTGGCGAGCCGCGGGTGCCAATTTTCAGTGGCTGGTCTGGGGTGGGTAAAATATGTGTCATCCCAGCCTGATACTTGCGTCACAGGGTCCTGACAACCGGCCATTGACTTGACAAAGTGGTGCAGGCAATTGACCACCACATAAAATAGCACCGTAAATCAGCACCGGAAAATAAAATGGCACAGGCAAAAACCATATTACGCGCACTGGCAGGTGAAACATTGCCGGTTCCCCCGGTCTGGATGATGCGTCAAGCCGGGCGGTATTTACCGGAATACAAAGCCACCCGGGCCCAGGCCGGTGATTTCCTATCGCTGTGCTACAACCCTGATCTGGCAGCAGAGGTGACACTGCAACCGATCCGGCGTTTCGGCTTTGATGCCGCAATCCTGTTTGCTGACATTTTGCTGGTCCCCCAGGCGCTTGGGGCAGATCTGTGGTTCGTCACCGGAGAAGGGCCGCGGCTGTCCACCATCACCACGCCCGGCAGTGTGGCCGCGCTGAAACCGGTGGACGCAATCCATGACACCTTGTCACCGATCTATGAAACCATCAAAATCCTGACCCGCGAATTGCCCGATGATACTACGCTAATCGGTTTTGCCGGGGCACCCTGGACAGTGGCCACCTATATGATTGCCGGGCGTGGCACCCCGGATCAGGGCCCAGCACACGCGCTGATCGCCCAGGATCGCGCCACATTCGAAGCCCTGCTGGATCGTATAACCCAGGCCACAATATCCTATCTTTCCATGCAAATAGAAGCGGGCGCCGAGGTGGTGAAACTGTTTGACAGCTGGGCCGGGTCTCTAAAAGGCACCGACTTTGACAAATACGCCCTGGCACCCGCCATTGAAATAATTGCGGCCCTAAAGGCCAAATACCCAAATGTGCCGGTCATCGCCTTCCCACGCGAAGCCGGGGATCGCTATATCGGGTTCGCCAAGGCCACGGGTGCCGATTGCGTGGCGCTGGACAATTCGGTTTCCGCCGATTGGGGCGCGGCAAATGTGCAGGTCGATGGCTGCGTGCAGGGCAATCTGGCACCTGGCCATATGGTCACCGGTGGCCAGGCATTGGTGGATGAAACCAAGCGCATCGTGCAGGCATTTTCAGGCGGGCCACATATCTTTAATCTGGGCCACGGCATCACCCCAGACGCCGACCCCGACAACGTGCGTCTGATGATCGAAACTGTGCGCTCATAGGTTTGATCTGGCCGTAAACTTACCCAAAGGGCTTGGCGAATGTGGCGGTGCTGGACTGTGCAGCGTTTTCCGGGGCCGAACCCAAGGCGCGCCAAACCTGGAAGATTGTGCTGCGGCATGGTGGTGCCGTGGTGGTTCGGGAGTTTCCATATGCGGCGTGGGAAATGAAGGTAGAAGGGGCGCGGTTGGAGTTTGTTTAAACAAAAATCAATGGCTTTTCTTTTTCGATAAAGTTTCACTAGGTTGCTTCGTGCGTTTCCCTTGAAACAACCCATTGAATTTCAAATTTCTAGATATAGAATTGTTATAATCGAACAAGTAAGGAATTTGCCGTGGGCGACCCACTAACGAAAAATAGTAAAATGGATTGCCCGCGACACGGAACACAGCGACCGGCTTTTATATGTACCCATTTACAACATGGAGAAAATATCGGTTTTTTTGAGAGCGATGACAATGAGCCGGAATTTTCGTTTCGCACGGCTTGGTGCAAATCTTGCGATAATATATTGCTCGAACAAGGTGAATGGAATGATGTTTCCGAAGGTCACGCACAAGTGATGGTAATTTGCGAGGGTTGTTTGAAGGAAATTCAAATACGCAATTCATAGAGTACGATTCTCTGAACTTGGCGGACCGCAACCCATCACGAACACTTACTTCCCCAACATCAGGGCAGCTCCCGGAATGGTCCGGGCGCGGCCCGGGCAAGCCGGCCCCGGAAGATAAATCAAACCCATTTCGCCAATGGCGGCAGGCTCATCAGCACGGCATTGGCGTCATGGCCGGTTTCCAGCCCGAATTTTGTGCCCCGGTCATAGACCAGGTTATATTCAGCGTACAAACCCCGGTGGATCAGCTGGGTGTCTTTGTCGGCCTCAGACCATGGCGTATCGCGGCGTTTTTCCACCAGTGGCACATAGGCGGGCAAAAAGGCGCGCCCTGCCGATTGGGTAAAGGCAAAATCAGCGTCCCAGTCGCCGGTATTATGGTCATCAAAGAATATGCCGCCAACACCGCGGGCGCGGCCCCGGTGCGGCACGTAAAAATATTCGTCGGCCCATTTCTTGAACCGCGGATAGTAATCCGCGTCATGGGGATCACAGTGCTGTTTTTGCACGGCGTGGAACTGGGCGGTGTCGTCTTCATATTCAATGCACGGGTTCAAGTCAGAGCCGCCGCCAAACCACCAGGCCCCCGGTGTCCAGAACATCCGCGTGTTCATGTGCACCGATGGCGCGTGTGGGTTTTGCATATGCGCCACCAGCGAAATTCCCGCCGCCCAAAACCGCGGATCATCCGCCATGCCGGGCACACCGCGCGCCGCCATGGCCGCCTGCGCCCGTTCGCCCAGCACCCCGTGCACGGTTGACACATTAACGCCGACCTTTTCAAACACCCGCCCACCGCGCATCACGCTCATCAATCCGCCGCCCGCGTCTGATCCATCATCACTGGCGCGTTTGGTTTCTGAAACTTCAAAGCGACCGGCAGGCTGATCCGCAAACGGGCCTGTGGTCTGGCTGTCTTCCAGGGCTTGGAAACTGGCGACGATGTCGTCGCGCAGGCTGCGAAACCAAGCGGCCGCTTGGGTTTTTCGGGCGTCAAAAATCTGGGTCATAGGCGTGTTCATCCGGTCTTAGGGCGTTGCTGTTATTTGATAACACCCTGGTTTGCTTCCCATGTCCGCGTTTTCAGCTTATTTTAGCGGGCAATTGGGCGTTGTGAAAGGACGAAATGATGCGCAAAATTTTTCTGGTGGCCCTGTTACCCCTTGTTGGCTGTGTTTCAGCCCAAGAATTGTGCATTGCCAATGCAGGCAAGGACATAAGGGTTCTAAGCGGCCTGATTGCCACCACCCAAGCCAATATCACCCGTGGGTACGCCATTCACACCGAAGAATTCTTTGATAATGAATTGCAGCTTTGCGGGGTTATCGAAGGGGAAGAAGTGTATTGCGAAGTGGCCGTCGCTTACAGCCGAAACATCCCGGTTGCCATTGATCTGAATGTCGAGCAGGCTAAGTTGACTTCTTTGATCAAAAAGCAGGCCGAGCTGTCAAATCGCGCCAATTCAGTGATTGCCCAATGCCAGGCCCAGTACCCAGAAACCTAATGCGCCGGGGTAGCAACCCCATCCAGCAATGAACGCCCGCCATCCACCGTCAGGGTCTGCCCGGTCATAAAGTCTGAGGCGTCAGACGCCAAAAACTGCACCGTTTCCGCCAGCTCTGACGGGCTGGCGATCCGGCCCTGTGGTGTGTTCTTAATAATGTCTTCGCGCGCGCCATCCGCATCGGCAATCACGGCGCGCAGGCTTTCGCTCATCATGCTGCCAAAGGCCGCCGCATTTACCCGTACCCGGTGCGGGGCCAACACAACCGCCAGCGAACGTGTCAGCTGGCTCAGCGCCGCGTTGCTAACAGAATAGGCCAGAAGATCAGGGTGTACCCGCTGGGATGCGATCGACGATATGTTGATGATGGTCCCGGCAGAACCGGTTCCTTCCGGATCAGATTTAACCTGTGCGATCATCTTATTGGCAATGGTCTGACTTAGGCGGTAGCCAGTTGTCAGGTTCTGTTCCAGCAAGCACTTTAATGAATCGTCGTCCAAATCAAGCGGGTTCGTGCTGCGCATTTGCCGACTGGCATTGACCAAGATATCCACCCGATCAAAGGCATCTATTGTGGCTGAAAGCAGGTTTGCCTGGCACAGTTTTTTGCGCAGATCACCGGTAAATGCCCGGACATTGGGGGCATCTTCACCGCCATTCTGATCAATTTCGTCACTTAGTCGTGCCTCATCCATATCTGCCAGCATGACATTGGCACCCTGGGCAATAAAATGGCGCGCAATGGCCAACCCGACGCCATTGGCAGCCCCGGTGACAATTGCAGTTTTTCCAGCGATGGAAAATGACATTTGGCGTCCAATTCTGCTGCGCCCATTCAGGGCTGTTAGCGTTTAACCGTTTGCAGGCCCTTGGCCCGTATTACCTTGAACGACGTGTCACCTGCTACCTCGGTCACCTCTTTGAAAAGCGCCGACAAGTGCTGTTCATAGGGCAAGTGACGGTTTGCCACCAGCCAAACAACACCCCTGTTGCTTAACAGCCGTGCCGACGCTTCAATAAAATCACGGCCAAGTGCCGGGTCAGCTACCCGGCTGGTGTGAAACGGTGGGTTGGTAATGATGGTGTCAAAGCGGATTTTTGCGGTGAACTTGCGCGCATCCCCCCAATGGAACCGGGCACGCGGGTCAGTGATGTTCTGCCTGGCACAGTCCAATGCGCTGTGCTCGGCCTCTATAAGGTGGCATTCACTAACGTCGCTGCGTTTCAGGATATGGTGTGAAAGATAGCCCCAACCGGCCCCCAGATCAGCCAGTTTCCCGCTCAGCCTATCTGGTAATGCCGCCGCCAACAGCGCTGATCCCTTATCCACCCCATCGGCTGAAAACACCCCAGCCCCGGTGATAAACCCGTCGGCATTTTTGCCCGGTGCCACCGCTGCCCAGCTGGAAAAATCACCACCAGACAAGGTAAATATCTTGCCGTGGGCCTTTGAGAAAACACCCGTTACCAAACCGCCAGCGCTGCGACAGTTTTTAAGGATGCTTTCAATGCCATTGTTTTTCTGGCCGTCAATCACAACCGGGCCACCGCCGGTAACTGCCAATGCATGTTCAATTAGATTGCGGGCCAGTTGTTTTGATCTGGGCAGGCAGACAATTGCCAGGGAAAACACACCAGAAGCCGCAATTTCTGTTTTATATCCTTGGTTTAGAAAGAATTCATGGTCAGGGTGGAAACCCTGAACAACCGTCACCCGATCCTTGGGCAGCGCTGACAGATCATTATCCTGCGCCGGGTTAAATACCACGATCTCGCCACCGTCGGGCACCGTTACCATCGTGGCTTGAATTGCAAGTGTTAAGCGGCTGCGTTCCATGGCATTACAACGGGCCTAGGCCCTATTCCTTTTCCATAGTGCATTGCAGCGGGTGCTGATTTTTCCGGGCAAGATCCATCACTTGGGTGACTTTGGTTTCCGCCAACTCATGGGACAACACCGCAACCAGGGCCACACCTTTTTCGTGAACCGTCAGCATGATTTCATAGGCCTGGGCACTGGTCAGCCCAAAGAAACGTTCCAGAATAAGCACCACAAATTCCATCGGCGTAAAATCATCATTCAACAGCAACACTTTATACAGCGGCGGACGTTTGGTTTTAGCGCGCGTTTTTGTGACGACACCAACATCATCTGTCGGATCATCATTGTCTTGTGACATGGTGATAGTCGGGGTGGTCAACCTTAGGGCTCCGGGGGCTGGGCAGCATATATCAGGCACCAGTATATAAGCGGTTGATACCGCGTGAAAAGGGGTGGAATGTGATTTCAGCAAAAGGGGGCCGTACTTGCGGCCAATCTGACAACAATCAAGGGGGAAGCCGATGATACCCCTTGGCTCAATCAACAATTCCTTCGCCTGACCCAGGATTGATTCGTCAACCGGCCCCACTCCCGTATAGTGTATGTTACCAGGCAAAACACACAACATCTGGCCTTGGCGAATTAACGCCACCTTGAAAGTTATTGAATTTAAGGGATTTTCTGATTTCACATGCTGTGCTAGTGTCTGCTTACAAAGAAAGTCAGGGGCATCAGATCCCGGCATCTTCGTGAGGCAGATAAAGGGTAGCGACGTGGAAAAACGTCTGGGGCAGATTGCCCGTTTTGGATTATTTTTGTTGGCGATGACCGTGATGGCACTGTTGCCGCCTTTACAGGCGAATTCAGCGCCCTATGCGGCTATGGTGATTGACGCGCGCACTGGCGAAGTCTTGCATTCTCGCAATGCAGACACCCGGCTGCATCCGGCGTCGCTGACCAAAATGATGACACTTTATGTGACATTTGAGGCGCTCAGAAACGGCGAAATCACACTGGATACCATGGTGCGCATTTCCAAGAAAGCCGCCAGCGAGCCACCGTCAAAACTGGGCCTGAAAGCCGGGCAAAAAATCAAACTGCGCTACCTGATCCGGGCGGCAGCGGTGAAATCCGCCAATGATGCCGCCACCGCACTTGGCGAAGCCGTGTCAGGCTCAGAGGCCGCCTTTGCCCGCCGCATGAACCGCACGGCCAAAGCCCTCGGCATGTCGCGCACCACCTTTAAAAACGCCCACGGGCTGACCGAAACCGGGCATATGTCCACGGCGCGTGACATGACAGCCATGGGGCGACACCTGTTTTTTGACTATCCAGATTATTACAACCTGTTTTCCCGGCGCACCACTGACGCTGGTCTGCGCGAAGTGGCCAATACCAACCGGCGCTTTTTAGGCAGCTACCGGGGTGCTGATGGCATCAAAACCGGCTACACAAGCGCCGCCGGCTTTAACCTTGTCGCATCGGCCCATCGCGGGCGTGAACATATCATCACCACCATGTTTGGCGGCGTGTCGTCAGCGTCGCGCAATGCCAAAGTGTCTGAACTGATGGACCTGGGCTTTAGACGATCACCAAGCCACGCAACACTTCAACGCACATCGCTGCCGGTTTACACAGGCCAGCCGGTTGACCCCGGCACCGCCGGTAAAACCCTGCGCCTGATCCGGGCCGTCAGCAAAAGCATGCACCCTGTGGCACGCCCCAACAGCCAGGCCCCGGCCCTATCGGATGATACGATGCTGGCAATGGCCCAAGGCATTGAAGCTACATTGGCTGGCTTGCAGGAAAGCGAGGCCGAACTGGCCGCCGCCGTCGTGGTTTTACCACAGGAACTGGAAGAACCAGAGGTGGTAACCCGTATTTCAACCTCAGGTGGGCGACATTGGGGCATCAATCTGGGCAGCTTTAACACCCGGCACGAAGCCGAAAGCGTGTTGCTGAAAACCGCCCTGCGCGAAATGGGCACGCTGGATGAGGCCCTGCGCAAGGTCGTCAAAAGCCGGCGCGGATATGAGGCAAACTTTGTCGGCATGTCCCAGGAACTGGCGGCATTGGCCTGCCGACGCCTAGGCGCGCGCGATGTTCAATGCACGGCTTTGGGGCCAACTTAAGCTCAGTAGGCTCAGTTAGAACGGGCGGTGGCACCAAACGCGGCGGCCATCAGCTCGCGGGTATAGTCTGATTTGGGGGCGCTGAATATTTCCTGGGCTGTTCCAGCTTCGACAATATCACCCTGATTCATCACAATCACCTTGTGTGACAGGGCCCGCACCACTTTTAGATCATGGCTGATAAACAGATAGGCCAGCTGGTATTTCTTTTGCAGGTCGCGCAGCAGATCAACAATCTGCACCTGAACAGTCATATCCAGCGCTGAAGTCGGTTCATCCAGCACCACCAGACGCGGGCGCAGGATCATGGCGCGCGCGATGGCGATACGCTGGCGCTGGCCACCGGAAAATTCGTGCGGGTAGCGGTGCATGGTGTCCGGGTCCAGGCCCACCTCAACCATCATATCGCGCACCATTTCACGGCTGCTTTTGCCCGGCTCTATGCCGTGCACACCCAGGCCTTCGGCGATGACTTCTTCGGCGTTCATGCGCGGTGACAGTGACCCGAACGGATCCTGAAACACGATCTGCATGTCCCGGCGCAGCGGCCGCAGTGCCTTGGATTTCCAGCCTTGAATGTCATTGCCCAGAAAATTGATCGGCCCCTGAGATGAAATCAGCCGCATCATCGCCAGCGCCAGCGTGGTCTTGCCTGATCCGCTCTCACCGACAATTCCCAGGGTTTCCCCGGCGCGCACGGTGAATGTGGCGGCGTTCACGGCCTTAACATAACCCACGGTGCGTTTCAGCAGGCCCTGATGGATCGGGAACCAAATGCGCAGCTTATCGGCGCTTGCAATTTCCGGGGCATCAGCAGGCACCGGATCAGGGGTGCCGGTGGATTCAGCTGTCAGCAATTTGATGGTATAGGGGTGTTTCGGGTTCTCAAAAATTTGCGCCGTCGGTCCCTGCTCAACAATTTCCCCGCCCTGCATCACACAGACCCGATCGGCAATTTTGCGCACGATGGTCAGGTCATGGGTGATGAACAGCATCGACATGCCTTCAGAGGTTTTCAAATCCGCGAGCAGATCAAGTATCTGCGCCTGAATGGTCACATCAAGCGCCGTTGTCGGTTCATCGGCGATCAACAGCTCTGGTCCGTTGGCCAGCGCCATGGCGATCATCACCCGCTGGCGCTGGCCGCCGGACAGTTGAT
Organism: Paracoccaceae bacterium; assembly: GCA_036479015.1. Classification (GTDB taxonomy): domain Bacteria; phylum Pseudomonadota; class Alphaproteobacteria; order Rhodobacterales; family Rhodobacteraceae; genus NVTR01. Next base: position 109,747 of record JAZGFB010000001.1, read on the forward strand.
GGGGGTAGGCACCAAGGCGGGTTTCGGGGTCCTGAATGCCAACTTTTTCCAGTAATTCAAGAATGTGTCCGCGCGCGGACACCCCACTAAGCCCTTGATGTAAAGCCAAACTTTCTGCAAGCTGTCTTTCCAATGTGTGCAGCGGGTTCAGCGATGTCATCGGTTCCTGAAAGATAAAGCTGATATCATTGCCCCGGACACGGCGCAGATCGGCCTCGGGCGCGCCAATCAGTTCAGTGCCCTGATAGGTCACCGACCCGCTTACCTGGGCACTGTCAGCCAACAGCGACACCGTTGACAGCGCGGTCACCGATTTGCCCGACCCGCTTTCCCCCACCAGCGCCACGGTTTCACCTTTGCCAACGCTGAACGACACCCTGCGCACCGCCGGGTGCAGCGCCCCGTCCTGGGCAAATGAAACGCTTAGGTCTTTGACGCTCAGTACCGGGCTCATTGAAATGTCTTTCTGGGGTCAAACGCATCACGCACACCTTCAAAGATGAACACCAAAAGCGACAGCATCACCGCGTAGGTGATGAAAGATGTAAACGCCAACCACGGCGCTTGCAGGTTCTGTTTCGCCTGCAATGTCAGCTCGCCCAGTGACGGGGCCGATGACGGCAACCCGTAGCCCAGAAAATCAAGCCCGGCCAACCCGGCGATGGTCCCGGTCACGATAAACGGCAGCATGGTCAGCGTTGCAACCATTGCATTTGGCAGCATATGGCGGAACATAATCGTCCAGTTGGACACACCCAGGGCACGCGCGGCGCGGACATATTCAAAATTACGCGCGCGCAAAAATTCCGCCCGCACAATGCCCACCAGCGCGGGCCAGCCAAACAGGATAGACACAAACACCAGCAGCCAAAAACTGCGCCCCAGTATCGCAAACAGGATGATGATCACATAAAGCGACGGGGTTGACCCCCAGATTTCCAGCGCCCGCTGGAATATAAGGTCAAGCCAGCCACCAAAATACCCCTGTAGCGCCCCGGCAATGATGCCCAGAAATGACGTGGCCACAGTGACCATTATGGCGAATAATATTGACAGCCTGAAGCCATAGATCACCCGCGCCAGCACGTCGCGCTTGGTGTCATCAGTGCCCAGCAAATGCTGAAGTGATGGCGGCGATGGGGCCACGCCAGGGGCATTGCTGATGGTGGTATAGGATGACCGGATCGGGGGCCATAAGGTCCAGCCCTTGTCTATATCCTGCCCGTCAACCACCCCGTCGGCAGCATCAGCTAAAATACCCTCCGGGTCATCAAAACAGGCGTCCAACCCGCCCGAGATGATCAGGCACTCCACCTCTGGGTCGCGGTAAATGGCTTCTGTTTTGAAGTCACCGCCATAATCAACCTCGGAATAAAAGCTAAAGATCGGCATGCGGATTTCGCCGCGATAGCTGACCATTATGGGCTTTTCATTGGCGATAAATTCGGCAAACAGCGACAGGCCGAACAGCACGCCAAAGATGATCAGCGACCAATAGGCGCGCCCATTACGCCGGAAATTACGCCATCGGCGCTGGTTTAGCGGCGACAGGCGCATCAGGTTTCCCGCACGTCAAAGTCAATGCGCGGGTCGATGAAAACATACATCAGATCACTAAGGATCCCCACCACCAGCCCGATCAGGCCAAAGAAAAACAGCGTGCCAAAGATCAGCGGGTAATCGCGCGCAACAGCGGCTTCAAAGCCCATGCGCCCCAGCCCATCCAGCGAAAATATGGTTTCAATGATCAGCGAGCCGCCAAAGAACACCCCCAGAAAAACGCTGGGGAACCCGGCAATGACGATCAGCATGGCGTTGCGAAACACATGGCCATACAGCACCCGCGATTGCGACAGACCCTTGGCCTTGGCGGTGATGACATATTGTTTGCGGATCTCATCCAGAAACGAATTTTTGGTCAGCAGTGTCAGCGTGGCAAAACCACCAATGGATGACGCCAGTACCGGCAGGAATATATGCCAGAAATAGTCTAGCACTTTGCCGATCATCGACAGCTCTGCCCAATTGCTGGACACCAGCCCGCGCAGGGGAAATATTTGCCAATATGACCCCCCGGCAAACAGCACCACCAGCAAAATGGCGAATAAAAACCCCGGAATTGCAAAGGCAAAGATGATCAGCCCGCTGGTCCAGGTGTCAAACCTGCTGCCATCTTGTACCGCCTTTTTGATGCCCATGGGGATCGACACCGCATAGGAAATAAGCGTCGCCCACAGGCCCAGCGTGATCGACACTGGCAGCTTTTCCCAAACCAGATCAAGCACCCCGACCGATCTGAAATAGCTTTCGCCAAAATCAAACCGCAAATAGTTCCACATCATATTCAAAAAGCGTTCCAGCGGCGGTTTGTCAAAGCCGAACTGGCGTTCCAGCTCGGCAATAAATTCCGGGCTTAGCCCACGTGCACCGGCATAGTCGCTGGTGCCGCTGATGTTTTCCATGGTTTCTGAGCCGCCCCCAGCGATGGTTTCAAACACATCACCTTCGCCCTCCATCTGGGCAATGATCTGCTCAACCGGCCCACCGGGGACAAACTGTGTCAGCGTGAAATTGATGATCATGATGCCCAAAAGTGTGGGAATGATCAGCAAAAGCCGCCGTAGGATATATGCGCCCATCTGGTGCTACCTGTGGTGCCGCACCTTAGCGCAGGGCACCGGCAGCCTTTAGCGCGTCGGCTTTATCGGCGTTGTACCACCAGAAATCCGTGACCCCCAAGGAAAAGGGCGGCAGCGGATCGGGGTGTTCGAACATGTCAAAATACGCAACCGTGTGCACATTTTTAAACCATTGCGGCACCCAAAACTGTTCGGCCCGCAACACGCGATCCAGGGCTTTAACAGCCGGGTTCAGTTGTTCGGTGGTTTCGATGCGGCGGATGGTTTCGATCAGCGCATCCACCGCCGGGCTTTTCAGACCCATCGGGTTAAACACGGAAACGTCCGCCTCTTGGCTGCCCATACGCTGGGCCAGACCTGAACCCGGCTCATACCCCGTGGCGATGCTGGCATTTACCATGTCATAGTCAAAGGCATAGCGTCGATCGACCCATTGGGCGTTGTCGATCCGGTTCAAAACCGCGTCCACCCCCAGCTTGCGCAGGTTATCAACATAGGGGTTGATCACCCGGTCAAAGGCCGGGCTGCGTTCCATGAATTCAACCTTTAGGGTGTCACCGGCTGCGTTGCGGCGCAATCCGTCATCGCCAACCAGCCAACCGGCGTCATCCAACAGTGCCGATGCGGTACGCAGGTTGTTGCGATCTAACTGGCGGTCACCCGATGTAGGGCCATCCACCGGATGCTCGGTCAGGATCGATGCATTCAGCAACCCCTGATCCACCAACGGCTGTAACAGCGCGGCTTCTTCCGGGGTTGGCAGGCCTATCGCCTCAAGATATGAATTTTCAGCAAAGGAATTGATCCGCTCATACAGCCCGTAAAACAGCGCGTCATTTGACCATTCAAAGTTGAACATCAGCGCAATCGCCTGGCGCACCCGAATATCCTGAAACTTTTCCCGGCGCAGGTTAAAGACAAAGCTTTGGCCGCTGGCCATGGTGCCATCGCTTAGTTCGGCCTTGATTACATGGCCATCATTGAGCGCCGGAAAGTCATAGCCAGTCGCCCATTGTTTGGATGAATTTTCAAAACGGAACGTGTAGGCCCCGGATTTAAACCCCTCAAAGGCGGCGTTGCTGTCGCTAAAATATTCAACCCGCAGGCTGTCAAAATTATCGCGCCCGACATTGATCGGCAGGTCTTTGCCCCAATAATCCGGGTTGCGGCGGTAAATGATCTGCCGGTTTGTATCAAAGCTGTCCAAAACATAGGGGCCCGATCCCAGGGCAATTTCCAGGTTCGGCTCATCCAGCCGGGCACCGGTGCTTTCATACCAGGCCTTGGAAAACGCGATCGTCGCCCCGGCTTGGCTGATCCGGTCGCGGATCGGGCTTTCAGGGTTAAAGCTGAACTTGACGCGGTTGCCTTCTAGCACCTCAACACCACTGATGATCCGGCCCACACCTTCGCGAAAAGATTCTAAACCTTGTTCCAAGAACAGGTTATGGGTAAAGGCCACGTCGGCGGCCGTCAGCGGTGATCCGTCGGAAAATTTTGCCTCTGGGCGCATGTTGAAAATGACCCAGGCGTGATCATCTGGGTATTCCAGGGTTTCACAGAGCAGGCAGTATTCGCTGGATATTTCGTCGGCTGTGCCGATCATCATCCGCTCAAATCCCAGTGACGCGCCCCAGGCCGACGCGCCCTGGCGGGAATATGGGTTGAAACTGTCAAATGTGCCCCGGGTCCATTGCGCCAGTTCACCGCCCTTGGGGGCGTTTACGTTCACATAGTCCAGATGTTCAAAATCGGCTGCATATTTCAGTTCGCCCAAAAAGTTAAAGCCGTGGCTTTTGGTAATCTCTTGCGCCTGGGCCGAAACTGCCCAGCCCAGTGCGGCGCATGACAGCCCGAAAGCCAGGCCAAATTTCAAGAGTGCGTTTGCGGGTCGGGGCCGTGAAACTGCTGCTGATCTGATCATCTCGGGTTCCTCTATCCAAAGTGCCTGGCCAAAGTGACGGGCCATAGTCCGGGTCGCTGCCTGACCCATTGTAACCAGTTTTAAGCTAAAGGGCGCTATGGTTAACAATCAAGTTGATAATATGTGAATTTTGGGTGAACAGCCCGTTCTCAGGCGATTTTTTCACGCAACCTTGATTTTTCCGCAAAAACCCGGCGCGTCGCAACAAAAAAAGCCGCCCGAAATCGGACGGCCCTTTTCACACTATTCAGTTCAGCCTAGCCGCCAATGGTGCCCAGATAGGCGATCACATTGGCCCGGTCGTCGATTTTCTTCAGACCTGAAAAAGACATCTTGGTACCCGCCGCATAGCTTTTAGGGTTTTCCAGGAAATCGCTTAGTGCTTCAGCCGTCCAGTTGCCTGGCAGCTCGGTCAAAACGCCCGTATAACCAAACCCGTCTACAGACGCGATATCGCGGTCAAGTACGCCAAACAATGTTGGCCCAACACCATTAACGCCGTCTTCCAGCTTATGGCAGGCTTTGCATTTGTTAAATACCTTGGCGCCCTTATCCGCGTCTGCTGACGCCAGAATCATTGCGAAATCCACCTCAACCTCGGCAGATTCTTCGGCGTGGCCGTCATCGGTTTCGATGGGATAGGCGTTATGCGCTTCGTCACCATGGCCCGCAGGGCCAACGTGGTAAAGGCTTTCAGCCGCCCAATTGGCAAACAGAAAAATCAGCAAAGTCCCGCACAGGGCGCCGATTACTTTGGTAGATGTCATTGTGTCGAACATGTCGCGTTCCGTGTGATCAATATTTCGCTGCCATCTATCCGTTTCCCTACATAAGTTTCAAGGTATAAGAGGCGCGACGAAACGCCCCTTTTGGGGCCAAAGACAGAAAATATGTAAAATGACAGCCTCTATTGCCTTTCAGGGAGAGCCCGGCGCCTATTCACATCAGGCCTGCGTTGAATACCGCCCCGACATGAACCCACTGCCCTGCGCCACGTTTGAAGACGTGATTGCGGCGGTGCGAAATGGTGACGCCGATCTGGCAATGTTGCCGGTGGAAAACACCACCTATGGCCGGGTTGCCGACATTCACAGATTGCTGCCGAAATCTGGCCTGCATATTGTGGACGAAGCATTCATCAGGGTGCACATCAGCCTGATGGCGCGGCCCGGTGTGACCCTGCAAGACCTGAAACTGGTGCGCGCGCATCTGGTGTTGCTGCCGCAATGCCGCGGCTTTCTTGATGAACATGGCATCAAAGGCGAAGCCGCCGCCGACAGCGCCGGTGCTGCCGCTGATCTGGCCCGTGATGGTGACGCCACAACCGGTGCGCTGGCCTCTGATCTGGCGGCTGAGACCTATGGGTTGAACATTCTGGCCCGCCATATCGAAGATAACAGCCATAATACCACGCGGTTTTTGCTGATGGGGCGCGAACCGGACCATTCACGGCGCGGTGAAAACGGTATGATCACGTCTTTTGTTTTCCGGGTCCGGAATATTCCTGCGGCGCTGTATAAAGGCATGGGCGGCTTTGCCACCAATGGCGTGAACATGACCAAGCTGGAAAGCTATATGGTAGACGGGTCTTTCACCGCCACCCAGTTTTTCGCCGACATCCAAGGCCACCCAGACGACGAAAACGTCGCGCTGGCGATGGAAGAATTGGCATATTTCACAACCGAAACCACGGTGCTGGGGGTTTATCCTGCGGATCGCAAACGCTAAATTTACGTGCGACCGCTTGAATAGTCGTTTTGCACATCATTGGCGAATTTGGCTATTCGGTTGGCAAAACGGTCGTCCAGGCTGGATTTTGTCAGCTTGAGTGACTGCACAAGCAGCCGCGCCGACAGGGATTTGGGCGACAATTGCAAGCCGACGATCACCCGGGTGCGGTTGCGCGACAGCGCCAGGAATTCAACGTCAAAATCGGCCTCTACCCCGCCGGAAACCGAACGGATCAAATACCTGTTTGGCACGTCGTATTCTGTCAGCTCGCCCTTAACCTTGCGCCGCTTACCCCGGTATGGAAACTGAATATTCCAGCGCATGCCGGTGCCGTTACAGCCCAGATCATCGGCGCGATCAATTTCAATTCCACGGCGCATTGCTTGGCGTTCAATGGCGTCAAAATCAGCGGTGCGATCAAAGACAAAGTCGATCGGGGCCGCAATATCTTGGCGTGTGGAAAATTTCATTACTGCCCTGCATTTGATTGCAACAGATTTAGCGGCTAATCCAACCGATCCGCAAGCCAGTTTTGCAGTAAATAATGCGCAATTGATCCGGGCGGGGCCGGTGTAATGTCTGGGTTTTGACCGGCGAACACCGCCATCAGGTCTTCCCGGCTGAGCCAAAGCGCCTGTTCGATTTCCACCGGATCAATCGACAGCTCAGTGCCCAGCGCCTGCCCGCGGCACCCCAGCATCAAGGACGCGGGAAACGGCCAGGGTTGCGACGCCAGATAGCTGACGGCACCTACCTTGATGCCGACCTCTTCGTGAACCTCACGGCGCACCGCCGCCTCTAATGTTTCGCCGGGCTCAACAAAGCCTGCCAGCAGCGAAAACATGCCATCCGGCCACCCTGGCGAACGGCCCAGTAAGACGTTATTTCCGTGGGTTATCAACATGATAACCACCGGGTCGGTGCGGGGGAAATGTGCGGCCTGACAGGCCGGGCACTGGCGTTGCCAGCCGGCCAATGTGACCTGGGACGCCTGCCCGCATTTGGCACAGTAACCATGGCTGTCATGCCAGGCGAACAGCGCTTTGGCGCTGGCGGCAAGCTCGGCGTCAAGCGGTGACAGCTGGGCCATAACATGGCGCAGATCGACAAACCGGTGATCGGCTGGCAGGTCGGGGTGGCTGATTTCTGACATCTCAAAAATGCTGCTGTCAACGGCGGGCGGGGTGTCCGGCTGCCAGCTTGACATATCATAGGCGAAAAATGGTTCGGAATGTATGCATCCCAGAAATACGGGGGGCATGGGCGCATCTTGAAATATTTTATGCCCTACCGGCAGGCGTGCCAAGTCATCCCCAGCCAGCAACACCCGGCCCTGCCATATGGCAATGGCACGCGTCCGGCCATCCATTTGCAGGGCGGCCATTTTTTCAGGCTCCCCCCGCAGCCCGGCCGCACGGTCCAATCCACCACCGCCAAATGTTACCGCTTCAAGGGTTTTCATTGCCCCCTGCCCGCCTGATGAGCCAATTTCAACCATGGAAACCAATTGATTACATTCATATTTCAACCCTTGATTGTGTATCATATTAAGAATACACTTCGTTATGATTTCCCTACTGCTCGCATCTTCCCGGGCATGAAAATAAAAATATCGTGCCGTGATCTTTCTTCTGTCAGAATTGAGACGCACGCAAACTGTTTCACAGTTTCGCACATATTATCCTGTGCCGCGCCGCAGGTTCCTGACCACGACAGCCACCGGAGCCAGGTTTGATTTCACCGCACCCATTTTCAACCTCTGTCGCCCGTAATCAGGCGCATTTGCGGATTATGGAAACCACAGACCTGCATATGCATGTCTTTGCCTATGACTATTACTCTGACCAACCGCGCGACACTGTCGGGCTGGCCCGGACTGCCGGACTTATTGCAGAAATCCGGGCCGAAGCGGCCAATTCAATTTTGCTGGATAATGGTGACTTTTTGCAGGGCAACCCGATGGGCGATTACATTGCCTATGGGCGGGGCATGAAAGAAGGTGACAGCCATCCGATCATACTGGCGTTGAATTCACTTGGGTATGACGGCGCCACCATCGGCAACCATGAATTCAACTATGGCCTTGATTTTTTGATGAAATCCCTGTCCGGGGCTAATTTCCCTGTGGTGTCATGCAATGTTGTAAAAACCTTTGGCTCAGACCCGACCAGGGATGTGACCCTACTTAAGCCCTATGTGATCCTTGACCGCCAAATCACCGATGGCAGCGGCCATAAACATGGCATCAAGATCGGGCTGATCGGCTTTGTGCCGCCCCAAATAATGACCTGGGACCGTCACCACCTTGAGGGCAAGGTGAACAGCCGCGACATCGTAGACACGGCGCAGGCCTATGTGCCGCAAATGAAAGAAGCCGGGGCCGATATTATCATTGCGCTCAGCCATTCCGGTATTGGCCCGGCGCGCCACACTGACGGCATGGAAAACGCCAGCGTTCCACTGGCACGGGTTGCTGGAATTGACGCGCTGGTGACAGGGCACAGCCATCTGGTGTTCCCGTCGGCGCAATTTGACGGCCATGCCGGGGTTGATGTTGCGCGCGCAACTCTCCACGGCAAACCGGCCACCATGGCCGGGTTCTGGGGGTCGCATCTGGGGGTGATTGATCTGATGCTGGAACGCGATGCCGGTGAATGGCGCGTTCTGTCCACCACGACCCAGGTGCGCCCGATCTGGAAATACAATGCCGACCGAGCAATCCGCCCCCTGGTGCAAAGCGTGAAAAGCGTGCTGGCATCCGCGACCACCGAACACCAAGCAACCCTGGCCTATGTGCGGCGCGGGGTCGGCACAATAAACGTACCACTGCACAGCTATTTTGCACTGGTGGCGGGGGCAGCCGCAGTTCTGCTGGTCGCACATGCACAGGAATGGTATATTCGCGATATGATGGAGGGCACAGAATACCATGGCCTGCCGATCCTGTCAGCAGCGGCCCCCTTCAAGGCAGGGGGGCGGGGCGGGGCAGACTATTACACGGATGTCGCCGCCGGAAATGTGGCGATCAAAAACGTCGCCGATCTGTACATCTACCCAAACACCGTCCGGGCCGTAAAAGTAACCGGTGCACAGTTAAGGGACTGGCTGGAACGATCCGCCGGTATGTTCAACCAGATCACCCCAGGCCAGGCGGATCAGCGGCTACTGAATGACAATTTTCCCAGCTACTATTTTGATGTCATCCACGGGGTGTCCTATCAGATCGACCTGTCGCAACCTTCAAAATATGACACCGATGGCGGCAACCTGAACCTTGATGCCAACCGCATCGTCAATCTCACGTATAAAGGCACACCCGTGGCTGATGACATGGAGTTTGTCGTTGCCACCAATAACTATCGCGCCTCTGGTGGTGGTGATTTTCCCGGTGCCAAGGGCGACACAATTATCTTTGAAGCCCCAGACACCAACCGTGACGTTATGGTGCGCTATATTATGCAATCAGGCAGCATTGAACTGACGGCCGCTTCCAATTGGGCCTTTGCCCCGCTGGATGGGACACCTGTGCTGTATGATACCAGCCCTGCAGCCAGGCGACATTTAAACGCCGTCAGGGGCCTAAAGATAAAAGAGGCCGGTGATGCCCCGAACGGGTTTGCCCGGTTTCGTATCTTGATTTAAAGGCGACGCCTTTGGCGTCAAGAGATATGGCGCTGCGCGCCGGTGAGCCTCCGGCGGGGATATTTTTGAAAAGAAGAAGGGGGTTTTCTTTGCTCAAATATTCCCGCCGGGTGCCTGGTACGTTCGGGTCAGGACCCATCTGCCTATATCGCTGCGGGCGCTTTGATCTGGGTCATTAGATCATCGTCCCAGTCGCCTTGCACATGAAAATGCGCCGCCGCCCCTTTTAGGATCGCCTCAATCAGGTTGTGATTGACGTATGCGTACAGGCCCGGCTGGCGGAATGTATAGATCGCCGCCCCGGCAGCCCCACCGGCAATGAACCAGGTTTCCAGGCCGGTTTGCGGAGCGTCTGAAAACGAACCGCTGGGCCAGACGTAATCACCGTGCCCGCCGATCAGGTGCGGGCGGGTGTCGCGGTTGGCCTGGGCATGGATGATCAGCACGGTTTCACCGACATTGGCCTGTAACGCACCATCCCCCGTCAGCGCGCCCACTGCGCCGTTAAACACGATATGGCTGGGGGTCAGGGTGGCGGCTGTTTCCAGGAAATCGGCAAAGTCTTCGCCAGCGGTTTCATAGGTTAGATATTCGTCATTGTCGTCTTTGGCGACGTAGTAATCCTGTTCGCCAATGTAATAGGCCCGATCATAGGTGATGGGATTGGCGTCTTTATCGCGCAACCCGGCGCGCGGCAGCACCATGATGGCACCGTTCATGCCATGGGTGACATGGTAGGGGATCATCGCACCCCCGGGGGCACAATGGTAGACAAATACCCCCGGCTTGGTGGCGCGAAAGCGAAACACCACCTGTTCGCCCGGCAATACCAGTGTCAGTTCGCCACCGCCCATGGCCCCGGTTGAGGCATGGAAATCGATGTTATGATCCATGGCACTGCTTGCCGGGTTAACCAGCGTCAGTTCAATGTAATCATCCTGATGCACAACGATCATTGGCCCCGGAACAGAGCCGTTAAATGTCAGCGCCCAAATTTCAGTGCCATCATCGTCTATGGTCATGATCTTTTCTTCGATCTCAAAGCGCACCTGCACAACCTTGGGACCACCCTTGGCGACCTGATCGTGCTTGGGTAAAAACGGCGGTGCCACCATTTGCTGAGTAACGCGCGGCAGGGCGGCTATTTCATCTTGGCTTAGCGTCGCGGCCTGGGCAGAACCGGTGGCCAGATCAGCCAGAATAACACCGGCACCGATGGCCGCTGTACCGGACAATATTGCGCGTCGTGAAACGCCTGGGGTTGTTTTGATATCGTCTGTCATAGTCTCGATCCTTTGGTGACGTTGGAATGTTCCAACAGGGTAAAACCAAGGGGCGCATTGGCGGTGGTGCAATGTGCCAAAGCGCCTTGTCGATAGGGACAGTGCGGCCTGGACCAATGCCGGGCTATGATCTGGATCAAATAACCCGCCGCCAATATCTTGCGCCGCGCAGAAATAGCCCTTATATCACCAGTTGAGAGGTTGGCGCGGGCGGACGCCTCGCCAACCCGGCCAGGTCCGGAAGGAAGCAACCGTAACGAGTCCCGTTTGGGTCGTTGTCCAGCCTCTCACCTTAAACCGGCCCATTAGCACAGGAGGGCAG
>JAZGFB010000002.1:0-2224 GCA_036479015.1 Paracoccaceae bacterium
CAGCAGGACGCCTGAAAATACTGGTTTCGCCTTGGCCCGTTTTAGCCAGACGTCAGCATGTTCCCGACCGTGCCTTTTCCAGCGCTACAACCCGCGCCAAATCCCGATCGCCAATGTCGCCAATAATTACCGAGCGTCCAACCACCATCCCCGGTGTCCCCAGCATGCCAAACAGGTTGGCCACAGCACGTGATTTCCACATCTGATCAATGACTTGCACACTATTCATATCAACCAGCAACTGCGCCGGATCAATGCCAACGCTTTCTGCCAACAGGTCCACATAGTCTTGGGTCGCCTGAAACTGCGCCCGCATCAGCCGGTCATGAAATGCCGCGTAAGCCCCTTGATTGCGTGCAGCGATTGAGGCGCGCGCCGCCATGCGTGAGCCTTCCCCAAGCGCTGCCAGATCATGCCAATTCAGTGCCACACCCTCCAGCGCCCGCAAACGCGGAGTCAACCGGCGGCAAATCGGGCATTGGTAATCAAAGAAATAGGCCATGGGTACTTGACCAACGGGGGCCGGGTTCTGCCCAAAAAGGGCGGCGCAAATATCATCTGCCACCACCCGTTCCGCCTGCACCAATCCGGCTGGTTTTTCCTCTGGTAGTCCGATTAGCGGATCAAACCCGCCAGTCACCGCACCCCCGGATAGCAACCGATACCCGGCCGGTTCCGCGATATCCTGAAACGGCAGCGGCTGTTGCGGGAGCAACCGCGCCAGCCACCCGGCCTTTACAGTCGCATAACCCATAACCGCCAGCGCCCCGGCCCCGACGATAAACCGCCGCCGATCCACGGGCGCAGGCGTCACTGGCGCAGCCGCCAGCCGGTTTTAAAGATCACCCAGACGATGCCCATACACAGCGCCAAAAACCCGCACACGGCAATGATAGAGGTGCCAACGGGCACATCCGCCACATCAAAAAACGACCAGCGAAAGCCGGATATCAGGTAAAGTACCGGGTTAAATTTGGTGACGGTTTGCCAGACATCCGGCAGCATGGAGACTGAATAAAACGAGCCCCCCAAAAACACCAGCGGCGTGATCACCAGCAGCGGGATCAGTTGCAATTGTTCAAAATTCTTCGCCCAGATACCAATAATAAACCCCAGCAATGAAAACGAAATTGCCGTCAGGATCATGAAGGTGATCATCCAGAACGGATGCGCAATTGACAGATCCACAAACAAAGTTGACGTGGCCAGAATGATCAGAGATATGGCAATCGCCTTGGTTGCCGCCGCGCCGACATAGCCGATCACGATCTCAATGAACGACATCGGCGCGCTCAGCAGCTCATAGATCGTGCCAATGAATTTTGGGAAATATATGCCGAAGGATGCATTGCTAACGGTCTGTTGCAGCAGGGTCAGCATGATCAGGCCGGGCACGATAAACGCGCCATAACTGACACCATCGACAGATTGAATTCGGCTACCAATGGCCGCGCCAAAAACAATGAAATACAGCACCGTTGACAGTACTGGTGACAGGATTGATTGCGCCAAGGTGCGAAATGTACGTGTCATTTCAAAGACATAGATCGCCTTTATTGCATGCCAGTTCATGTTGCATCCTCCACCAGAGTTAAAAATATCTGCTCCAGAGAACTTTGCGAAGTGCTTAAATCCCGGACCGACAATCCGGCCTCTGACAATTCCGCCAACAGCCGGGTAATACCGGTGCGTTCGGCCCGCGTGTCATAGTCATACTGCAAGGACGCCCCATCATCCGAAAGCGTCAGCCCATAAGTTTTCAACGCCGCCGGCACTTTGCTAATCGACCTTTGAAGCTCCAACACCATCTGCTTGCGGCCCAGTTGTTTCATCAGTCTCGCGGTTTCTTCCACCAACACCAGCCTGCCTTTATTGATCACCCCGATCCGGTCAGCCATTTCTTCGGCCTCTTCGATGTAATGGGTGGTCAGAATAATCGTCACCCCATCGTCACGCAGCTTGCGCACCAGATCCCACATATCTTTTCGCAGGCTCACATCCACGCCCGCTGTCGGTTCATCCAAAAACAGCACGCGGGGTTCATGGGCCAGTGCTTTGGCAATTAGCACCCGGCGTTTCATGCCACCGGACAGTTCCACATTGCGGCTGTCCTTTTTGTCCCACAGCGACAAAGACCGCAGCACCGCTTCAATATGGGCGTCATCGCGGGGCTTGCCAAACAATCCGCGCGAAAACCGGGTGGTGTTGATTACGGTTTCAAACG
>JAZGFB010000003.1:0-3224 GCA_036479015.1 Paracoccaceae bacterium
GGCAGGGTATGGTGGGGACCGACCCATTTAAGGAAAACCCATGGCCTGGACAGATGATCGCGTAGATGTGCTGAAAAAGATGTGGGGCGAAGGCCAGTCGGCCAGCCAGATCGCCAAGGAACTTGGCGGCGTGACCCGCAATGCCGTGATCGGCAAAGTACACCGGTTGGGTCTGTCTAACCGCACAGGCGGTGGTGGTACGGCGAAGGCCGCGCCACGGGAAAAAGCCAAGGTTGCACCAAAAACCAAAACCCCCACCAAAGCGGCCGTCATTCCACAACCCGTTAAGCGACCTGTGGGGCATTTGCGCCGGGCAATTATTCCGGCCGGGCAACCTTTGCCACCGCAACCTTCGGCCAATGAAATCAGCCCGGAAGCGCTGGCAAGCGTGCGCGAAGTGGAAAAGACTGCTAAAAAGATCAGCCTGATGGAATTGACCGAGCGGACCTGCAAATGGCCCATCGGTGATCCGGCGACGGACGAATTTTGGTTTTGCGGGTTGGCAGTAAAAACCGGCAAACCCTATTGCGAAGCCCATGTTGGCGTCGCGTTTCAGCCGATGTCGTCACGGCGTGACCGGCGGCGCTAAATCTGTGGTGTCGTAGGGGGCTGTCTGCCCCCATCGGCCTGCATCCAATCCCCCCATGGATATTTGTGAAAAGAAGATGACTGGTGCCGGGGCGGTCGCCGGGCTAGATTCTGTTTGAATGGGTAAATGGGGATGCCAGCATGGCTTCTATTATTTCGATCCAGAACTTGTCAAAAAGCTATGCCAGCGGGCCGCCTGCCCTAAGTGATGTGTCACTTGAGATTGAGCAGGGGGAAATACTGGCGTTGCTGGGGCCCAATGGCGCCGGGAAAACCACGCTGATTTCTGCCATTTGCGGGTTGGTGAAAATAAGCTCTGGCAGTGTTACCGTAGCGGGCCATGATATTGAGCGCGATTACAGGGCATCACGCAGTCTGATCGGGCTGGTGCCGCAGGAAATTACCATTGAGCCGTTCGAAACCGTGATCAACACCACTCGGTTTTCACGCGGATTGTTTGGCAAGCCCCGCGATGACGCCCATATTGAAGCGGTGCTGCGGTCTTTGTCGCTGTGGGACAAAAAGGACAGCCGCAATGTGGAACTGTCCGGTGGCATGAAACGTCGGGTGCTGATTGCCAAGGCGCTGGCGCACGAGCCACGCATTCTGTTTCTGGATGAGCCCACTGCCGGGGTGGATGTGAGCCTGCGTAAAGACATGTGGGAATTGGTCCGCAAACTGCGCGACGACGGCGTGACCATCATATTGACCACCCATTACATTGAAGAGGCCGAAGAAATGGCCGACCGGATTGGGGTGATCAACAAAGGCAAATTGGTGCTGGTTGAAGACACGGCAACGCTGATGAAACAGTTGGGTCGTAAGCAGATGGTATTGGAATTGCAAAAACCGATCAGCAAAGTGCCGGCGGCGTTGAAAACTTATGGGCTGACGCTTTCGGATGATGGGGCGTCCTTGCAGTATGACTATGACACCCGCGCCGAGCGTACCGGCATAACGCGCCTACTGGCGGATCTGTCAGAGGCCGGATTGTCGGTGCGGGATTTAAGCACGTCGCAAAGTTCTCTGGAGCAGATATTTTTGACTCTGGTGGAGGATGCAACATGAACTGGCACGCGGTAAAGGCGATCTATGTCTTTGAAATGACCCGAACATTTCGCACATTGGCGCAATCTATCCTGTCGCCGGTTTTGTCAACGGTGCTGTATTTCATTGTTTTTGGCGCGGCCATTGGCAGCCGCATTCAATCTGTTGATGGCGTCAGTTATGGCGCGTTTATTGTGCCCGGCCTGATCATGCTGACGCTGCTGCAACAGACCGTTAGCAATGCGTCTTTTGGCATTTATTTCCCGAAATTCATCGGCACAATCTATGAATTGTTAAGCGCGCCGATGTCGTTCATTGAGATCGTGATCGGCTATGTTGGCGCGGCAGCAACCAAAGCAATTGCCATTTCGCTGATCATTCTGGCCACGTCTACTTTGTTTGTCGATCTGTCAATTGCGCATCCGTTTTGGATGATTACGTTCATGTTTCTGACGGCAATTTCGTTTTCATTGCTGGGGTTTATCATCGGTATCTGGGCGAAGAATTTTGAACAATTGCAGCTGATCCCACTGCTGGTGATCACGCCTTTGGTATTTTTAGGCGGCTCATTCTATTCGGTTTCGATGCTGCCGGACGTCTGGCAAACTGTCACCAAATTTAACCCGGTGCTGTACCTGATATCCGGTTTCCGCTGGTCATTTTTTGACGTGGCGGATGTGCCGGTTGGGGCGTCTGTCATTGCCGTGTGCGGGTTTCTGGCGCTGTGTATCGGCATCGTCTGGGTGATATTCAAAACCGGCTGGCGGTTGCGCCAGTGACCGGTTTGCCCGTGGATCGGCGGCGGTTTATCGTCGGGACCGGGGCGCTGGCGGTTATGGGATATGCGACTGTTAAGGCGGGCTGGCTGGCACGGCTGTTGCCGCAAAAACCGCTGCCATTTGAGACATTGTCGGAACCGGCCGGGTATCGGTTACTGTCGGGCGGTGCGGTGACTGGCGGGTTTGATCCGCTGGTGGGACTTCCTGAGGAAAAGCCAGCCGGGTTGGTACAGGCTGAGGGGATCGTGGCGCGCGATATTTGTGCGGCATTGTTTGCGCAAAATCCGGCCCCCGTTGGGCAGGTGCCCATGGCCTATTTCTTTGATTACCAATGCCCGATTTGCCGCCGGTTGACGCCGCGGCTGCGGGTATTGGACGGCGTGGCGCTGAACTGGCATGATCTGGCAGCACTTGGCGAAGGCTCACGCATGGCGGCGCGGGCATCAATTGCGGCGCGTAATCAAGGAGCCTATGACGCCTTTCATGACCGGCTGATGCGGGCGCAGTTTCAGGCGACCCAGGGCTATGTGGACCTGTTGGCAGAGAGTGTCGGCATTGATCCCGTGCGGTTGCTGGCGGATATGGATAGCGCAGAAGTCATTGATCAGATGTGGAAATCACGCGCCGTGGCCAACCTGTTTGGAATGCTGGGGACACCGGGGATGGTGGTTGGACGCACAGTGATTATTGGCGACATTGGCGATCGGGATTTGGCGCGGGTTGTAGCGCTGGAAAAGGCACGGTCGGGAACATGCTGACGTCTGGCTAAAACGGGCCAAGGCGAAACCAGTATTTTCAGGCGTCCTGCTG
>JAZGFB010000004.1:0-9500 GCA_036479015.1 Paracoccaceae bacterium
CGAATGTCGGTCATCGGTGTCAGATCCAGATCGTCCACAATAACGGCACCACAGGCAAGCAGGTCGTTCACAGCGTCGGCAAAAACCCCGTCGACCCCGGGATGGTAGCCGCAATAATTCCGGGCAATGCCAATGCGGGCACCGTCCAGGGCACCGGTTTGTAGGGTTAGCTTTTCAATATTCTTCTGGCTGGCTGAAGAAACAGTCGTCGCGTTGTCATTTCCGTCAGGGCCAGCGATTGCTGTCAGCACAGCAACAGCATCCGCAACCGACCGGGCGATTGGTCCGGCAGTGTCCTGACTATGGGAGATGGGTATGATCCCCGCCCGACTGACCAACCCAACTGTGGGCTTGATGCCAACCACAGAATTCATAGCCGACGGGCTGACGATTGACCCATCAGTTTCCGTGCCAATAGCCGCCACGCAAAACCCCATGGCAACCGCAACGGCCGAACCTGAACTTGAACCCCCCGGCGTGCGCAAATGATCGTAAGCATTACATGTTTGGCCGCCCCGGCTGCTCCAACCGCTGCTGGACCCGGTACTGCGAAAATTCGCCCATTCGCTTAGGTTGGTTTTCCCCAATAACACCGCGCCGGCTTGCCGGAGTTTATGAACAACATGGGCGTCATTGAGTGCTGGGGCACCAACCATAGCCAACGACCCGGCGGTAGTCATCATTTTGTCGCCGGTATCAAAGTTGTCTTTCACCAGTATTGGCATACCGTGGAGCGGGCCGCGGGTCTTGCCATTTGCCCGTTCAGCGTCCAGCACATCAGCAATGTCCAAAGCGTCCGGGTTAAGTTCAAGAATTGCGTTCACAGTTGGATCGTATTTATCAATCTGATCCAGACAATGTTGGGTCAGGCTGCGGGCTGTAATTTCACCCGAGGTCATCAAAGCGCCAAGGCTTTCAATGGACTCAACTTCCAGATCAATATTCGCCAAAATCAAACGTCCTTTACGTCGCGAACATCCAGATAATCGCGCATTCCATCGCCCAGGAAATTGACGCTAAGAACGGTCAGCATGATGGCAATTCCCGGGAACAGTCCCAGCCACCAGGCGCGTGAAATAAAGCTGCGCCCATCCGCCAGGATCAAGCCCCAGGTGGGGGTGTCTGCTTCCACGCCGAGGCCCAGAAAAGACAGCCCTGCCTCACCTAGGATGGCATAGGAAACGCTGACTGTTGCCTGCACGATGATCGGGGCCACCGCATTGGGCAGGACGTGACGCCACAATATACGGGCGTTTGAGGCACCGGAAATTCGCGCGGCATCGACGTACTGTTCTTCCTTGATGGTCAGCACCATGCTGCGGGCAATACGGGCGAAATCATCCAGAAATGCCAGCGAAATCGCGACGATGATATTCAGCAATCCCGCGCCAAAAACCGCAACCAGATAAACCGCTATAATGAAGTTCGGGAATGCCCACTGCAGATCAATATAGCGCATGATGACATAGTCGATCCAACCGCCATAAAACCCGGCCGCCAGCCCCATGGCAACACCCAGCACCAGCGCGATCACCACCGTTGAAATGCCGACAAACAATGATATTTGCGTGCCATGGATTACCCGGCTTAGCAAGTCACGTCCGAGATCATCGGTGCCCAATGGGTGGGTCAGGTTGGGTGGAATAAGCAGATCAAACTGCATGGCATTTGGATCATGGGGGGAAACCCAATTGGCAAACAACGCGAAGAACACGAAAATCGACAGCACGATCAGGCCAAACAGCGCCTTTTTATCCCGGACGATTTCCCGAAGAAATCGGCCACTTGGTGCGGCGGTTTGGCGGGAGACCTCTGTGCCAAAAACTTTTGCGTATTTGCTCATGACTGATACCTGATGCGCGGGTCAACGATGGTGTATAGAAAATCCACCAACAGGTTGGAAAACACGAATATGGCCGACACGATCAGGATGGTTCCCTGAACGACCGGATAATCGCGGTTCAGAATACTTTGGATCAACAAACGCCCAAGGCCTTTGATGGCAAACACGTTTTCCACCACAACAGCACCCGACATCAGCAGCGCGAATGCGATGCCGATCACGGTGATCACCGGGATCAGGGCGTTGGGGAAAGCGTGGCGCAGGATCAGGCTCATCTCGCTTAGCCCCTTGGACCGCGCAACCTGCATATAATCGGCGTTCAGCACCTCAAGCATGGCGCTGCGGATCATCCGGGCGACAATGGCGGAAAACGCCGTGCCCACCGCGATTGCCGGCAGGATCAAATGCGAGAACCACGGCCAGAAACCCTGGGAAAGTGGTTCATACCCAATGGCGGGCAGCCAATGCAGATTGGCGGCAAAGACGATAATCAACAAAATTGCCAGCCAGAAATCCGGCATGCTGAGGCCAAGAAAGGCGATAAAAGTAACAATGTAATCCAGAACCGAATTCTTGCGGGTTGCCGCAATAAGACCTGCGGGCACGGCGATGATAATGGCGACAAAAAACGATAGCGTTGCCAGTGACAGGGTGCGGGGGGCGGCCTCGGCAATCAGCTGACCAACGGGTACACGACTGCCAAACAACGACTGGCCAAAATCGCCATGGGCGGCATACCACAGCCATTTGCCGTATTGCACATACATCGGCTGATCCAACCCCAGCTTGCGGCGGATTTCATCCACTGCGTCCGGGTCACCGGCGTCAAAAAGCATGGCGGCAATGGGATCACCTGGTACAAGCCTCAGCATAAAAAACACCAGCGTGGCCACAAAGAACATCACCAAAAATGCGCCAAAGGTGCGTTTGATCAGGTAACCGGCCATATTTGCCTCCGCTGGTTCAAGGATGTCCGGGCGAAACTATCGCCGCCCGAACGGTTTTTATATTGCGTCAGA
Organism: Paracoccaceae bacterium; assembly: GCA_036479015.1. GTDB lineage: Bacteria > Pseudomonadota > Alphaproteobacteria > Rhodobacterales > Rhodobacteraceae > NVTR01. The sequence continues at coordinate 2,863 of JAZGFB010000004.1, forward strand.
TCACGACTTGAATGACACGCGGTCCAGATCAACCAGGCCAGGTATCCGGCTTTCGCTTGGAAAATCGACCTTGGTGCTGTGCACAAGAATGTTGGCAGGGTGGAACAGGAAGATCGACGCCACCTTGTCCGATGCAATCTGGTTTGCCTGTTGCACCAAGGCGCGACGCTTATCAGGGTCGGCCTCAACACTTTGGGCATCAATAAGCGCATCCACTTCGCTTTCAGAAAAATAGCCGAACGGCATTTCTTCCTTATTGCGATTGCGCCCGTTGAACTTGGAAACCGTCTGCATCCAGTCAACCAGACCATCATCAGGATCAAAGTCACCGCCCGACCCAGATCGGCGCAGATCCCAATCCATCCGGTCAAAGTTTTCAACATTGACGCTCCATTCCTGGGTTTCAAGCTCAACAGTGATGTTCAGGTTTTCCTTCAGGATACTGGCCACCACCTGGGCTTCGCGTCGACCACTTGGGGTGGTTGTCAGCTTAAGCGTTGGGAACCCTTCGCCATTGGGATAGCCCGCATCGGCCAACAACTGACGCGCTTCATCCGCATCAAACCGCTGGTTGCTGGTTTCCGCAATGTCAGTGTCAAAGAAGAACCCCATCGCCGGGTTGATAGTGCCGTAAGCAGGCACACCGCGGCCAAACTGGGCAATTTTCAGATAACGATCACGGTCCATGGCCTTGGCAATCGCCAAACGCACCTTAAAGCCGTTTTCCTTCATCAGCTCTTCCACGGGTTTGTTGAAGTCAGGCACTTTCATGTGCTCATGCCATGGGCTGATCCAGACTGACTGAAACCCTGGTCCTGCAATCTCATCAACCACCAGATCAGGGTTGGCCACGAAGCGGTCAACCAGTTCTGCGGCAATAGGGTTGCCACCGATCAACTGAATATCACCCGCTTCAATCGCGGCGGCCAGCGGCTCTGCGTCACTGACAGGTTTGATGACAACTTTGTCCAGTTTTGGACGCTCAGGATCATAATAATCCGCAAACTTCTCCATCACCACACCCTGGCCAAGCTGGTGTTCAACCACCTTGAACGGTCCAGTACCGACCGGCATCAGCCCATAATCAGACAGGCCCATTTCTTCGATCGCACGCTGGTTCACAATAGTCATGGCACGACCAGAGGAACGTTCCAGCGTTTTGGTCAGGAACGACGCCTGCGGCTTTTCAAGGATAAAGATCACCTCATGATCATTTACCTTTTCAATGCCTGTGACGTTGTTCAAAACCCGCGAATGGATTGACAGATCAGGGTTTTTAGAACGGTTATAAGTGTAGATCACATCGTCAGCGGTGAAAGGATCGCCGTTGTGGAATGTCACGCCCTCGCGCAGTTTAAATCGATACTGAATACCGGTGTCAGACACGGTCCAGCTTTCTGCCAGATCACCCTCACCCACCAGATCACGGTTAATATGCATCAGGCCGCTTAGAACATTTGACGATATCTGAAACTGCACAACCTGGTTGATCTGCGCCGGGTCCAGCGTGACAATCTGGCCAACGCCAGCCCAACCACATGTCAGTGTTCCGCCACCGTGGCCAGCGGCAGAAGCCGGCCGCACAAGGCCAGTGCCGGGCAACAGATGCGCCGCAGTTAATGTACCGGCAGCCGCCATCAAACGCAGCATTGAACGCCGGTCAAGCGACGGGCCGGACATCTGATCAGTGCTCAGACCAAACAGCGGGTCTTTGCTGTCAAAATCATAGGCATCCGTCAGTTCGCTATCAAATTTCGCCCTTTGCTGGGGCGTCATACTATTATACTTTTTGTCGTCCATTTCAGTTCTCCCTACTGGTTTTGGATTGGTTAATTTCTTAGTCAGGCATAGGTGCAGGCCACCTTTCTGTTGCCGGATGCAGACTGCGTGATTGGCAGATCGATGCTGCATTCTTTGCGTGCAATTGCGCAGCGCGGGTGAAACACACAGCCCGGCGGCGGGGCCGAGGGGCTGGGAACTTCACCGGTAATAAAGGTGTGGGATCGTGTGGCTTCGATCTCCGGGTCAGGCACAGGAACGGCGTCCAACAGCGCCTTGGTGTAGGGGTGCTTTGGATCAGAAAATATCGAGTCGCAATCGCCGATTTCGACGATCTTACCCAGATACATCACCGCCACCCGTTGGCACATATGGCGCACCACACTCAGGTCATGGCCGATAAACAGATAGGTCAGGCCGAATTCCTGACGCAAATCTTCCAGCAGACGGATAATTTGCGCCTGAATTGAAACGTCCAGCGCCGAAACTGCCTCATCACACACAATAAATTCGGGCCGAAGCGCCAACGCACGGGCAATGCCAACCCGCTGGCGCTGACCGCCGGACATTTCATGGGGGAACCGGTCAGCCAGGTTTTGTGGCAATCCGCAAAGGTCCAGCAATTCTTTTACCCGCTTGGCGCGGTCGATAAACTTCATACCCGGATCGTGGACAATCAGCGGCTCGGAAATGATGTCGCCCACAGAAATGCGCGGGTTAAGAGAACTGTACGGGTCCTGAAACACCGCCTGAACCAATTTTCGATACTGCAAAGCATCCGGCCCGGACATGTCGCTAACGTCTTGCCCGTCATATGTTATCTGGCCTTCGGTCGGCGTTTCCAGCCGCAAAATACTGCGGCCAATGGTGGTTTTACCGCAACCGGATTCGCCTACCATCCCCAGCGATTCGCCGCGCTGAATGTGAAAACTGACGCCATCGACAGCCTTAACATGACCCACGGTGCGATCAAAAATAATGCCTTTCTTGATGGGGAAATGCACCTTTAGCCCCCTCACCGACACCAACGTTTCTGCGGTTTCGGTGGCAACGGCGTTCATGGCGGGTGCAACGTTCATGCGGCACCTGCCTGAGTAAGTGCTGCAATTTCCCAACAGGCGGAACTGTGGGTGTCAGATATCTGGCTAAAGCCCGGCGCATCCCTATGGCAGCGGTCGGTGGCAAACCGACAACGCGGTGCAAAGGCACAGCCGGGGCCTAGATCGGCCAGGTCCGGCGGGCTGCCTGCGATGGGTTCAATCAAGGTACCGCGCACCTGATCCAGCCGGGGCACCGAATTTAACAGCCCCACTGTGTAAGGGTGGCTGGGATTGCGATACAGCGAAATGGCATCGGCTGTTTCGACGATTTTTCCGGCATACATCACGTTGACCCGGTGCGCATAGCGCGCCACGATTCCCAGGTTATGGGTGATCAGCACCAGCGCCACCCCCATCTCGGTGCACAGCTCTTTCATCAACGCCAGTACCTGCGCCTGAATGGTCACATCCAGTGCTGTTGTGGGTTCATCGGCCAGTATCAGCTTGGGTTCACACGACAGCGCCATGGCGATCATGATCCGCTGGCGCATGCCGCCACTTAGCTGATGCGGGTATTGGATTAGCCTCTCCGCAGGGTCGGATATACCGACCTTAATAAGCAGCTCAATCGCCCGGGTATTCGCTTGCTGCTGGCTATAGTCCAGATGCAGGCGCATGGATTCCGTTAGCTGCTTGCCGATGGACAAAACCGGGTTCAGTGATGTCATAGGCTCTTGAAAAACCATGGCAATATCTTTGCCGCGCAGTTCGCGTATCGCGCGATCGTCCAGCCCCAACAGATCTACGCCTTCAAATTCTATCGACCCGGAAACTATTTTACCCGGTGGTGACTGCACCAGTCCCAGCACGGCGCGCGCAGAAACAGATTTACCGCTACCGCTTTCGCCGACGATGGCCACAATCTCACCCGGATCAACGGAATATGAAATTCCATTCACCGCCTGAACCACGCTGTCGCGGGTTCTAAATTCGACAACCAAATCCTGAATTGTCAAAAGTGCGTTCAAGGCCACCCCCAAGAATTTCGCGCCAACGCCGGAAACAAATTTCCGACGCGTTCACCACCAAAATAGAGAATCTCCCCATTTCGATATTTGTGACGGTAGCCGCGTTTTTCGCTCTTGTAAATTGATTATCGATATTGGTATCAATAATAGGAATTTCCCAAAAATGGGCGGACAGTTTGTGAATTTATCACTTGAAAAATTGATGGGCGGGCAGATCGAAGGGTCGCATAACAAAAGCGGCGCCCTGTTCCACGCGCTGCGCCGATCCATCCTGCTGCGTGAGATTCAGCCCGATGATCCGATGACCGAAAGCGATATCGGGCGGCAATATGGTTGCTCACAGGGGACGGTGCGCGAAGCGCTGATGCGGCTACAAGAGGAAGGCCTAGTCAAGCGGCGCGGCTATCGCGGCACCACCGCTTCCAGAAGCACCGTGGATGAAGTTGTTCAGATGGTTGAAATTCGCATCAAACTGGAAACGGAAGCCATTGAACGAACCGTTGAAATAATTTCAGACAGTAAAATAAACGAACTAGCTGAATATCTAAACAGAATGGAACAGGCCGCTCAACAAACCGATCACTACGAACTTAGTGAAATGGATCGAAAATTTCACCTGACGCTTTTTCACTGTTCCGGTCTGGCTGCACTGGAGCCGATATTGAACCGCTGCATGCTGCACATGCACCTGCACACATTCGGAAACGGCGCCCCAAAAGCCAAGCCTGGGTTCGTAACCGCCGCGCACCAGCCCATTCTTGATGCGCTTCAGGATCGCGACCCCCCGGCAGCGGTGCAGGCCCTTTCCGATCACATTCACGCCACTATAAGCAACGGCGCACCACCTTTGAAAACGGCACTGGATGCGCACCAGAAACCATAACCGGCACCCCGGGGGACATTTCATGAATACATTTACAACACGGCCGGAAATTGCCGGTACATTTGGGGTCGTCACGACAACCCATTGGCAGGCCAGCGCCATCGGCATGGCCGTTCTGGAAAAAGGCGGCAACGCATTTGACGCCGCCGTCGCTACTGGTTTTTCGCTGCAAATGGTTGAACCACATTTGAACGGCCCCGCTGGTGATGTGCCGATGATCCTTGCGCCATCCGGCAAAAAGGCGCGGGTTCTGTGCGGTCAGGGCGTCACCCCGGCCACCGCAACTATCAAGGCCTACACCGATCTTGGGCTTGATATCATCCCCGGCACCGGGCTGCTGGCCACGGTTGTACCGGGCGCATTTGACGCCTGGATGCTGCTGTTGCTGGACCACGGCACCATCCGGCTGCGCGACGCTTTGGGCTACGCCATCGATCTGGCACAGGGTGGTGTGCCGCTGATTTCACGGGTGGCAAAAACCATCGAAGGTGTGGCCGATCTGTTTGAAACCGAATGGCCAAGTTCTGCTGAGATTTACCTTAAGGACGGCCAAGCCCCCACGGCAGGGAAACTGTTCAAAAACCCGGTTCTTGCCGCAACTTACCAGCGCATTGTCGATGAAGCAGAAGCCGCCGGATCAGACCGCGACAGCGTAATTGAAGCCGCCCGAAATATCTGGCGCACAGGCTTTGTCGCGGACGCAATCGATGATTTCTGCCGTAATAACAAGGTGATGGATTCATCCGGTAAGCGTCACGCTGGGTTACTGAGAAAACAGGACATGGCCGACTGGCGCGCCACCTACGAAGACCCGCTGACCTATGACTACCATGGCTACACGGTGTGCAAGGTCGGCGGTTGGAGCCAGGGGCCAACCTTCCTGCAGCAACTGGCGCTGCTTAAGCATTTTGACCTTGGCAAGATGGGCAACACTTCTGCTGATTTTGTACATACTGTGGTTGAAGCCACCAAACTGGTATTCGCCGACCGCGAAGCGTTTTACGGTGACCCGGATTTCGTCGATGTGCCGTTTGAAACGCTGTTGGCCGACACCTACAATGCCGGCCGCGCCAAGCTGATCACTGATCAGGCCTCACTGGAACAACGCCCCGGCAACATTCCGGGTTTCGGCGGCAGTCTCATTATCCGCAACGCCGATGACGCACCCGAACTGGCCAAGGGTGCCGGTGAGCCGACAATGGCCAAGGTCGAATTTCACGATGACCACGCCACCGATGACAAAGGCGTTTCGCGCGGCGACACCTGCCATCTGGATGTCATCGACAAATGGGGCAACATGATCGCTGTGACCCCCAGCGGCGGCTGGTTGCAAAGCTCGCCCGTTATTCCCGGGCTTGGATTTTGCCTGAATACCCGCGCGCAAATGTTCTGGTTGCAGGACGACACACCAACCCGGCTTGAGCCGAAAAAACGCCCCCGCACAACGCTTTCCCCGTCCCTGTGCCTGAAAGACGGCAAGCCCTGCATGGTATTTGGCACGCCGGGCGGCGACCAGCAGGATCAGTGGTCGCTGCATTTCTTTTTGCAGCACGTGCATTTTGGCCTGAACCTGCAGGAGGCCATCGATGCCCCCGAATTTCACACCGGTCATTTCCCGTCGTCGTTTTACCCGCGCATGGTGCAGCCCGGTTCGCTGTCATTGGAAGGGCGATTCCCGGCGCAAACCGTGGCCGAACTGCGCGCCCGTGGCCATGATGTGACGGTTGAAGGCGACTGGAGCATTGGCCGCATGACTGCCGCATCGCGCCAAGATAACATCTTCAAAGCAGCCGCCAGCCCGCGCCATATGCAGGGCTATGCGGTGGGGCGTTAGCAGGTTAAGCTGACCCCTCGAAACATTACCCGGAAAGACAATTCAATGCCTTCAATCTTTGATGTTGTGAACGC
>JAZGFB010000005.1:0-2350 GCA_036479015.1 Paracoccaceae bacterium
TTTGCCAAAAAACACATGCAGCGCAAACCACAGTGACAGGTTCAGGATCACCCCGACAACGGCGGCGGTGATGGCGGATAGGGCGTGCCTTAAGCGCGGCCGGGTTGCGATCCAGTCGATAAAAGGCGCGCCGGTGAATATCCATAAAAAACAGGGCGTGAATGTCACCCAAATGGCAACCATGGCCCCGGCCAGCCCCAGCCAAACGCCCCCGGTACCAAACCCGGCCATGAAACCCACGAATTCGGTGACCAGTATCAGTGGCCCCGGTGTAGTTTCGGCCAGCCCCAGACCGTCCATCATTTGCGGCGTTGTCAGCCAGTTCTTATCGGTCACTGCCGCCTGTGTCATGTAGGCCAACACTGCATAGGCCCCACCAAATGTCACCAGCGCCAGTTTGGAAAAAAACAGCGCAATCTGGGTTAGAAATGTTGCGCCACTGGCCCAAAGTAAGGCCACCGGCCCCCACCATATCAACAACCAGGTCGCGATGGTTCTTAGCGGGTTTGCCATGGCAATCGGGGGCGACGCGGTGTTTTCACCGCGCCCGGTGATAATGCCAAACAGCCCGGCCAGCCCGATGATCAGCGGAAACGGCAGTGCCAGGAAAAAGATGCCAATGAATGACGCGGCGGCTATGGCCCAGTGGGCTGGGCCGTTCAGCGCCTTTTTCGCAACCCGCAACAGGGCTTCGATCACGATCACCACAACGGCGGCTTTGACGCCCATGAACATGGCTTCCACCATCGGGATCTGGCCGTAGAATGCGTATCCCATGGCCAGCGCCGCCACTACAATTGCGCCGGGAATGACGAACAGTAGCCCGGCAATCAGCCCGCCGCGCACGCCGTGCAAGCGCCAGCCGGTATAGGTGGCCAGTTGCATGGCTTCGGGGCCGGGCAGCAGCATGCAAAATGACAGGGCGTTCAAGAACTGCGCCTCGGTCAGCCAGGGGCGCTGTTCCACCAGCTCGCGGTGCATCAGTGCAATTTGCGCCGCCGGGCCGCCAAAGGACAGCAAACCGATGCGGGCGAAAACCCGGGTCGTCTCGGCCTGCGTTGGACCGTTCATGTTGCTGCTCCCTGATTTCCCGGCCATTCATGGCTTTCGTTTTGGCCATCACGAGACCAGCGATACAGGGCGTCATATATCGCCATGCCGGCGTTCAATTGTGCCGTGTCATCGCGGTATTGGCGTGACAGCCCGACCGAAATTGCCAGCAAACCCGCAGCCTCTGGGGCGATATCGTGGTGGTCAGTGTCGGCGCCCCGCACCACATTTGCCAACCGCAACAGCGGCTCTGATTGCAGTGAAAATTCAACCAGCATGGTGTCAAATGTGCATTTGTCGCCCCTGTGGCTCCAAAACGCGCCCTCAACGTCAAACGGTGTTGCGTTATATCTTTCGGCGACACCGGCGACTTCTGCCGGGGACACAAACAAGAACCGGGCGTCAGCATCAACGAACCTGCGGATCAGCCAGGGGCAGGCGATGCGGTCAATTTTGGGGCGGTGCCGGGTGACCCATAGGGTTGCGCCGTCCACAGGATCGGGCAGGGACTTGAACGGTACGCGCATCGTGTCTTTAGCGTCGCGCCAGCCATAGTTGCCGCCTGCAAGGTATTCAGCTTTTATACCATCGCTGCGCAACCGGGCGACCAATCCCTGACTAAGTTTGATCCCGCGCTGGCAGGTGACAACGCAGGCGCGGCCGTTCAGCCGTTTGATCAACCCGGCGATATCGGTGTGGGGGTGGCGGAATGCGCCGGGGATCAGGTGGGGATCGTCCGTGAAATCAGGATCGATTGAGATATCGACTATCACGGGACAGTCGGGCGTTCCGATCAGGCGGGACAGTTGGGATACGGTTATTTCATTGGGCGCAGACATGCACATCCTCCGGGTAATATTTCTGGGATGCGAAACTTGGGCTTGCGCCTCACGGGGCGTTCGCGGCGGCCCCATGTCGGGTGGATGCCAATTTGGGCGCGAATTGTCAATGGATGGGTGCGACGTGGCGTTAGCGTTGAAAGATTGATTGATCTGTGATGCCTTTTGAAAAACGGCCAACGGAGATGCAGGATGGGCAATTTCAAACTAAGAGACACGGATTTCATCGCCCGTGCCCATGCCGGATTTGTCCAACAGGAATTTTTGGGGCTTCTAGGGGCCAAACTGCATGATGTGGCTGCCGGACGTGTTGAAATCCATCTACCCCATAAGGCGGAACTGACCCAGCAGCATGGGTATTTCCATGGCGGGGCCATTGGCACGCTGGCCGATATTGCCGGGGGATTTGCAGCCCTCACGCTGATGTCAGCGGATCAGACGGTTCTGACGGTGGAATATAA
>JAZGFB010000006.1:0-91655 GCA_036479015.1 Paracoccaceae bacterium
TAGCGCATTTTGGGCTATTCTTGAAGGAATGTGAGTGGAGATTTAACAACAGTGACCCATCATCTCAGTTATTAGAGCTAAGACAATGGGTTAGGAAGTATCTGAACTAGGTATCTAGGACAGCCCCAAATGGAATTGATGTGAATAAGCATAGTCCGATTATAGTTGGACACAATATCCCCCCCGCTACACCATCCGAATGACGTCTTTATCGATCGCCAGCATATAGCCCTTACGGGCGATGTTTTTGATGAGCAGTTCCGACATCATCTGGTTGCCCAATGTGTCGCGCAGGCGTTTGATGCGGGTGGCACCGGCGGCTTCGTCGCAATCGGCGCTGGGGCGTCCTGAAATGACGGCTTCTATTTCGGCGCCTGTCATCACGTCTTCGTCCATCCGGGCCTCGGCCAGAACCGACAGGGTTTCAATGGCGGCTTGGGTCAGTTTGAATTCCATGTTGTTCAGATACACGACCCGCTCTTCGCGGCTGATCAGCAAGGAAGACACCTGAATACCGGCGCGCTCAATTTCGCCCATGCGCCGGTTGAGCAGGATGATGGTCACCAAAAATACCAGCGCCGCCACCAGCAGCGCTGTGGCAAAGACCAGCAGCACAAAGATCACTGTGCGGTAGCTTTCAAGCACCCCGGAAAACGCGGTGCCCGATTGGGCCAATATTTCCAGCAGCTTAATTTCTGCGCCTGATGTCAGGTCATCATTGGCGATAAATATTGCCTCAACCCGCGCGTTGAAGGCATTGGCGTCGGGCAGGTTGGTGAACAGCAGTATTGCCGCCACCAGCAGGATGACGACGATCACCGCAATTCCGATAACAACGGTCCGGGTGCCGGACCGGCGCGCATCAGAAGCGTAAGAAGAATTCCCCAGCACTGTCTTCCCTTTTTTCCAGACCGTCATCGGCAAATACTGACAGCACGTTGAGCAGCTGCCATTCATGCGCCAACAGGCGTGTCTTAATTTCAGCCTTTGCGCTGGCCGTGTCGTCACATACCGCATCGGGCAATTTTATGACACCGTAATGCAGGCGCAAAGGATCGTCGCGCTTGGCTTTGTAATCGGCAAAACAGGCGGCATCGGCCTGGCCTGCAATGGCAAGGGTCGTCAATGTTGCGACCATAAATATCATACGTTTCATCATGCCCTCGATCCTGGGCAACTGAACACTGCTATTCAATATCAGGCAAGCCCTGTGTGGGTGATATTAGATAACAATGCGGCGTTATTGTTTAGCGCGCCCGGATTTCCCAATGTTGTTCCATCGCGATCAGTTGACCTGGTTGCCCTGCCAAAAGGAACACAAGATATGACCCATAGATTAACAGCATCCGCCCTGGCCCTGAGCATCGCTTTTAGCGGGTTGTCCGTGACCCCAGTTCAGGCTGGCAACAACAATGATCTTGGCCGTCTGGTCGCCGGGGCGATCGTGCTTTTCGCCATTGGCAAGGCGATAGAAGACAACAACCGTGATCGCAACCGGGCTGGTATCAGCCCCGCGCCCCAGCCGGTGAAAAAACCCAAGCGGGTGAAGCGGCATGTGCCTGATGAATGTTATTTTCAGTTGCGCACTGATCGTGGATCGCGCGGGGTTTATGGCAAGACCTGCCTAAGCGAAATGATGCGCCACGCGGATCGATTGCCCCAGTCATGTGCTGACACGGTTCGGGTGCGCTATGGACGCAACGCTGAGGTGTACAGCGCCCAGTGCCTAAAGGACCACGGCTATCAGGTGGCATCCAACCGCTATTAATTTCCAACAGAATTCCGGCGCGGTACTATCCCCAGCTTTCCGCGCTGGTTCCTGGGCGGGTGATCGAAAGGTCATCCGCCCCTTTTTTGTGGGGTGCTGATTTGTTTGCGAGGGATGGGGTGATGGGTAGGAGAGCTGAATGGCTGCTTTGAGTCGAACCTGCCAAGTCTGCGGCCGCAGCATTTCGCGGGTGCAGAAAAAAACGCGCAGGCATTCGGCCCATACCGGACCTTGACCTGATTTCTGTACGCTTCTGTGACGTTTTCGCATTGCAGACATTGCAACCACCTGCCTAAGAATGCTCGGATTAGCGTAACAAGCCTAATGGGGGCGATGAATCTTGTCGCTTAGGTAGTAGATGCCCAGCAACGTCAAAAGGATTATTTGGAAGAACAGAAAGAGGAACAGAAAGAGGAACAGCCAGCCCAGAATAGTAGCCCAAGTGCCGAAAAGGTCTGAGACGCCTGGCGCGATTGCTGGGACCAATATAGTGAGCAAAAACAGTCCAAGTGCGATGACGCAACAGTAGCCAAAAAGTAGGCTCAGAAAATGTCGCGGTGTGACATCCATTGGCTGTAAGGCCCCAAGTTCACCAACAATATCAAGTTCAACGTCTGAAGACATCTGAAAACTTTCGTCCAGAAAGTCCGGTCCAGCGAAAGTAGCTACAGCTGCCAATGAAGCCAAAAAGAATGGAGCAAAAACAGCCAAGAAAGCCGAAAGTTGGTTAAGCAAACCGAATGAGCCGTAGACATTAGTTTTTGGGGCCATAAAATACAGCAAACCTACTGTGCAAAGGGCCACGATCGCCGGATACCAATAAGTATATCGGCTTGCAAAATCATGCTTCACCCTTAAGAAATTGAGGGTTCTGAGAAAGACTGATCTTTCAAGGAAGGGGTTCAAGGTTTTAGCGCCTTCTTCATCTTTTCTATGATGTCCTGTCTTAGCTGATCTTCGCAAAGACCAATTGGCGTTGCAAAGCCTGAGAGTGTCTCCTTTTTCAAGAAGAAATTCGACAATATATCATTGCGGCGAAGATCAACGGTCAACGTCTTTGGGTTTTGAAACTCATCATCAATAGTGACCTTAAGCTTCTTAAGCTTCGTTGTCTTCTGACCATTCCAAATATCGCGCAATAGGCCTTTTGCTGTGTCGCCCGTTGGCTTGTTTTGTACAGACATAACGACATCTCTGTTCTCAAGGACTGGAAAGTTTTGGTCTCCAAACGTTTGACTAACGATGCCCTCTTGCACCCACTTCACGCTTTTCAGCACACCCCCCTTATCAAGTACACCATCAAGTGTGTGGGAGTGCGGCGCGTTAAATACGGTGCGGGGCCTAAATGTCTTCTTGTCATTATTGGCTTTTCGTACACGTTCTTCCGACAGGTGATCTGCACACGAGCGATTTAGAAAATCGACAATCAAAGACCGAGGGAAATTGTCGACAGACTCTATGGACATTGGGTAACAGCGGAGTTCGTCGTAGGTGTCTCGAATATCAATAAGAACGTGAACAGACAGGACTGGTTCTTCATCTGGACGTCTAACAAGAGTTCGCTTTGTACCGTTATTCATATTGGCGTAGTCTTGGTCCGGTATTAGGGGATCGACCAGCCAGAATAAAAGCTTTACAAAACCTTTGTCCGTCGCATCGAATTTCCGGAGTGAAACCGTCTTCGAATTGTATGGGATCGAAGCCATTTTTTTGCCGTCGAAGAGCTTCTTAAGATCGTTGAAAAGATCTTTGGCTTTTGGGGCATCGTTAGGGAACAAGTTCCTGAAAGTGTATAGCAGCAACTCCCCCACATACACATCGCGTTCTAAACTACTCATCATTTTCGGTACATGCCCCTTAAGGAGTGCCTAGCGGAAAAATACCCGCTAGAGCTTTAATCTTGACAGGCGGCTTTCAAAGAGTCCAATTCCTAAATGGAACTGACATCGCATTCAACGTATTCCTCTTTCCATATTTAAATGACATACGCGGAATCCACCCTGCGATGCGCACCTTGATTAGCCAATGTCCGCTTTCCTAGAAGTTTCGCTGATCACGGGTTCGCCCAGTATGTCAGCTTCCCGCCCTTGGTGTCGAGCTGTCTTTGACTTTTGCGGAAATTCCGCGCTGCGGTGAATTTACCCTTTGTCCACATCGCAGCCACCAGCGCCACACTCTTTTCTGCTTGCGCCCATCCCCCCAACAGGGTTGTTTCCCCCCATGGCCAACACACCTGATTTCACATTCGAACAAACCGCATTTGCGCGCGGTGCAACCCGTGTTGCGGGTGTGGATGAGGTTGGGCGCGGCCCGCTGTGTGGCCCGGTTGTGGCGGCGGCGGTGCGGTTGGATCCGGGTAATATTCCCGATGGCTTGAACGATTCAAAAAAGCTGAGCCATGCCAAGCGGGTGCTGATTGCGGCGCAGCTGTATAAGGTGGCCGATGTGTGCGTTGCCCAGGCGACTGTCGCCGAGATTGATGACATCAACATCCTGCACGCGTCGATGTTGGCGATGCAGCGGGCGGTGGCCGGGTTGCGCGTGCCTGCGGATCATGTGTTGGTGGATGGTAATCGGGTGCCGCCGGGGTTGAAATGTGCGGCGACGGCGCTTGTCAAAGGTGATGCCCGCTGCCTGTCGATTGCGGCGGCATCTGTGGTGGCCAAAGTGTGGCGCGACGCCCACATGGTGGATTTGGCGCAACAGCATCCGGGGTATGGGTGGGAAAAGAACATGGGGTATCCGACAAAAATGCATCTGCAGGCTTTGCGCGACCTTGGTGTGACCCCACACCATAGACGTTCGTTCAAACCGGTACACAACATGTTGTATCAAGAAAATTAGTAAGTGATTGATTCAAAAAAGAATTTGACGGCGAATCGTCAATGATTCATCCTAGGCCCTAACAACAAGGCACCAAAAAATGGTGTGGGGATAGAGGCAGTGATGAAGACGAAAACCAAACAGGAAGCCAAAAAGCTTCCGCTTAATCAGATATTGTCGGGCGATTGCATCGACGTAATGAACAGCCTTCCTGAAGGCTCAGTTGATCTGATATTCGCGGATCCACCGTATAATTTGCAGCTAAAAGGTGATCTGCATCGCCCGGATAATTCCCGCGTCGATGCGGTGGATGACGCCTGGGATCAGTTCGCGTCGTTTGGCGCCTATGACCGGTTCACCAAAAGTTGGCTAAAGGCTGCGCGCCGGTTGCTGAAACCCAATGGCTCGATTTGGGTGATCGGGTCTTACCATAATATTTTCCGGGTCGGCGCTGCGATGCAAAATGAGGGCTACTGGATATTGAATGATGTGGTTTGGCGCAAAACCAACCCAATGCCCAATTTTCGCGGCATGCGCCTGACCAACGCCCATGAAACACTGATCTGGGCATCCAAGGCTGAGGCCAGCAAATATACCTTTAACTATGACGCGCTAAAGGCGCTGAATGACGGGATACAAATGCGCAGTGACTGGGTGCTGCCGATCTGTACCGGCCATGAGCGTTTGAAAAACGACGCCGGTGAAAAGGCGCATCCGACGCAAAAACCCGAAAGCCTGCTGCACCGGGCGCTGGTTGGTACGACCAATCCGGGTGATGTGGTGCTTGATCCGTTCTTTGGCACCGGAACCACCGGGGCCGTGGCCAAGATGCTGGGGCGCGAATTTATCGGAATTGAACGCGAAGCTGCGTATCGCGCTGTGGCCAAGAAACGTATCGACAAGGTGCGCAAATTTGACCGCGAAGCGTTGCAGGTTTCCACCAGCAAACGCGCAGAGCCACGGGTGCCGTTTGGCCAGCTGGTTGAGCGGGGCATGTTGCGTCCGGGCGAAGAGCTGGTGTCACTGAACGGCCGTTACCGCGCGAAAATTCGCGCTGATGGCACCTTGATCGCCCATGACCAGCGCGGTTCAATCCACCAAGTCGGGGCGGCGCTGGAAGGCGCGCCAAGCTGTAATGGTTGGACCTATTGGAGCTTTAAACAAGACGGCAAGCAGGTGCCAATTGATCTGCTGCGCCAGCAAATAAGGGCTGAAATGAACTAAACGCGCGACTGTGATTTTTCGCAGAAAAATCGTGCGACATTCGACGGGAATAATATGCAGTTACCGCCGGTGCCTGTGGCCATGCCACCTGCACAAACTATGCCCCGCCTTTTCTTTGAAAGGGTGGGGCTTTTTTCATCGGCAAAGCTTTGCCTATAGGTGCCTAGGCCGCCACATTCCTGCTGCATTCTCGAAATATTAACCTGAATAGGGAAACAATACGTCTGCATACGGAAACAATAGGCAAGTCATAATGAACCGCTTTGACGTCACTAAGTCCATTCTGCAAACCGCATCTGAGCACCCCGGTTTCGAACATTCTGCAGCCCCTGAGGTGATTGGTGATATTTTCGACCTGGCCCCACCCGAACAGTGCGAAACCGAACCTGAAACTGCAGGTGCGCCCCCTGCAGAGCTCCAGGTCGAAATGGGTTTTCTGGAAAAATTTTTCATGAATTTGAAATTGTTCTTTAGCAATTTGTTTGGCGGCATTGGTGGCAGCAGATCTGAGGAGGATGAGACACCACAGGCATCCGACAGTGAAATCGACAGCACCCCCCAGATTGCCATGTCCGCCCCACTTGGTGGCAAAGATCATGAAGATGAAGATGAAGATGAAGATGCGCCGGATGACGCCGGTGAAGATGCCCCCTTCGAAGGCGGGGTTACCCCAACAACGGGCGAAGAGTTTTTGCCATTACCGTATATTATCGTAGAAGATTTCCCCTCTGATTATGGCGACCCTGAGGAAGAAGAAGATGATTTAGCAAACTGCTTTATGTAGTCAGCATTTCGGCAGTATCAGATATATCGCCAACTGCCATTTTCCAGCCCATCAATCGCCCAGCCCCCAACACGGTAACGGATCAGCCGCAATGTCGGGTGGCCCACCGCCGCCGTCATGCGCCGCACTTGCCGGTTGCGGCCTTCGGTTATGGTCAGTTCCAGCCAGCAATCGGGCACTGATTTGCGCACCCTGATGGGCGGGTTTCTGGGCCACAGCATCGCCGGTTCTGCGATCAGGCGGGCCTTGGCGGGGGCGGTCATGCCGTCCTTTAGCGTGACCCCGGCCTGCAGCGCCGCAATGCTTGCGGGCGTTGGCGTGCCCTCCACCTGAACCCAATAGGTTTTTGACATCTTGAATTTTGGGTCACTGATCTTGCTTTGAAGCTTGCCATCATCTGTCAGCACCAGCAGGCCTTCGCTGTCGCGATCCAGCCGGCCTGCGGCGTAAACCCCGGCAAGGTCAATGAATTGCGACAGGTTTTTATGGCTGGATTTTGCCGTGCTGGCATCGGTGAACTGGGACAGAACGCCAAAGGGTTTGTTGAATAATATGGTTTTTGACATGCTGGGTGACCGGTGGTTCTGTCTATCGTGGCGTTGGATTGGTGCCCGCCTTATAGGCGGACCAATCGGTGATTTCTGGGTAATACATGGCGCGCCATTTGCGCACCCTTGGGTTCATCATGCGAAACCAGATGGGCGGCACCAGGGCGGCGGCGAACATCAAGGGGTAGCTAAAGGGTTGCAACGGCGCATCGGCGGCGGTGTAGTTTTGCAGCAAGGGGTATCTGCGGGCCGGTTT
Organism: Paracoccaceae bacterium; assembly: GCA_036479015.1. Taxonomy (GTDB): domain Bacteria; phylum Pseudomonadota; class Alphaproteobacteria; order Rhodobacterales; family Rhodobacteraceae; genus NVTR01. The sequence goes on from JAZGFB010000006.1 coordinate 7,404, forward strand.
GGCATGGTGATCGGAATGGCGTTGCAGGTTAATGAACAGCCAATTGGAAACCCGGTTCGCCGAATTCCAGGAATGGCGCGGCATGACGGGTTCATATTTGCCGCCCCCCAGATGTTTGCGCGTCAGCCCGTAATGTTCGATATAGTTGATAATTTCCAGGTGCCAGATCGCCACCAGCGCTTGAAACACAAACAGCCCCAGCCCCAGCCACCCGGCCACAAGCACCGACAGCAACACAAAGCCAGCTTGCAGCCCCAGATAGCGCCAGAATGGGTTACTGGCATCCCACCAGACCAGCCCCTTACGGCCCAGCATGCGCTGTTCGGCGCGAAATGCGGACAGCAGTGATTGGCGCAGAACCCGGGGGAAAGCGGCGTGAAAATTTTCGTTGTAGCGCGCTGTTACCGGGTCGCGCGGGGTGCCCACATAGCGGTGGTGCACCAGCAGGTGTTCAGAGCGGTAATGTGAATACAGAACCATCGCCATCAGCAGGTCTGCCAGCCAGCGTTCAAAGGGGCTTTGTTGGTGGAGCAATTCATGGGCATAAACGATGCCGACAACACCGGACAGCTGGCCAACGGCAAAAAACAACAGCAGTTTTTCGCCCCCCGACAGGTGGTCGGCACTGGCGGCGTAGCGGATGGTTCCAAACACCAGCAGAAATTGCAGCGGAAACCAGATCAGGGTGATCAGCCGGTGCCAGAACAACCTGTTATCTGGGGTTTCGGGGTCAGTATTTTGCAAATTGTCACCGGACAGGATGTCTAGAAAGGACAAGCCACCCAAGATTGTGATCACCGGCAACAGCAATGTCCAACCGCCGTTTGTGGCGCCGATCAGCACAATCGGGATCAGCAAGAGTGAGACCCAAAAAGGCAGCGCACCTTTGAAATTGGAAAATATGACTGGCGTGCCCATGGGGTTTCCTGGATTGGTTGTGGGGATATTAGGGGTGAAAGGCCCTGGGCTCAATTCATTTGCAGCATGGGCAGGGCGGCGTCATAGGCTTTGCGCATAACGGTTGGCAAATCTGAGCGTTGAAATTCTGGGGCGGGGACAAAGTTGCCCTGTAGGGGGCGGGTCTGGTGTGACACCTGTGCCGTTTGAACGCTGAGCTGCAGGTGAAAATGCGTGAATGTGTGTTTTACAACGCTGTTCAGGGTGTGCCAGTCGGCATTTATGGGGGGGCTGGTCTGTGGTGATGTGCCCCAGTCGGAACCGGGCCAGCCCAACATGCCGCCCAGTAACCCCTTAGGCGGGCGGCGTTCTAATAGCCATGCGCCATCTGAGCGGCGGGCAACATAGATAATGCCAAACCGGGTTGGTTTGGCGGGTTTGATCGGTTTGCGTGGCAATTCTGTTTGGATGCCCTGTGCGCGGGCTTGGCAATTTTGGGCAACCGGGCAGGTGGGGCATTGGGGCGTGCGCGGGGTGCAGATAGTGGCCCCAAGATCCATGATCGCCTGGGCATAATCGCCGCAGCGATTGGGGGGCGTCAGGGATTGCGCCAGTTCGCGTATGCGTGGGCGGGTCAGGTTTAGGGTGTCTTGCAGTGCAAAATACCGGCTGAGCACCCGTTCGACATTGCCGTCAACCACTGGGTCACGCGCGCCATGGGCGATGGCGGCAATGGCGGCGGCGGTATAGGGGCCGATGCCGGGCAGTTTGAGCAATGCGTCATAGGTCTGGGGGAACTGGCCGCCATGTTCGCCCGCGATAAGGTGGGCGCATTTCACCATGTTGCGGGCGCGCGCGTAATAGCCAAGACCGGCCCATTGGGCCATGACATCGGCGTCACTGGCGCGTGCAAGGGCGCCAACCGTTGGCCAGCGGTTGGTGAACCGGTTGAAATAGTCTTTTACCACAACAACAGTGGTCTGTTGCAGCATTATTTCGGACAGCCAGACGCGGTAGGGATCGGGGCGGTCACCGGCGGCAATCTGCCCAGGGCCAATGCGCCATGGCAGGTCGCGGGCATTGCTGTCATACCAGCCCAGTAACGCGTCTGCGAAACCCAATTCACGCAATCGTCAAACCCTATCTTTTCTTTTGGCTGGCACGCCCGCCGATTGTCTTTAAAATGGCCCGATAAACAAGGCAAAGCAATGGTCAAATCGCCCCGGAAAACCAATTTCAAACGCCGCCGCGGCTTTGAAAAAACCGCGAGCCTGGTGCAGGGACAAATTCGCAAAGCTGGCGAAAGCCGGGGTTTTGCGGTGTCGCGGTTGCTGACCCATTGGGCCGATATTGTTGGTGCGGAAACCGCCCGCACGGCAGTGCCGCTGAAGGTCAGCTATGGCCGGGGCGCTATTGGCTCTACCCTGACTATACTGACATCAGGTGCCCAGGCGCCGATGCTACAGGCGGAACTGCCCAAAATTCAGCAACGGGTAAACGCGGTTTATGGCTATGCTGCCATTTCCAAGATCAGGATCACCCAGACCGCGCCCACGGGGTTTAGCGAGGGCCGCATTGCCTTTGAACCTGCGCCAAAGCAAGCGCCAGCGCCGCCCGATCAGGCCGTTGTCGCAAAAGCCCGGCAAACGGCGCATGGCATTAGTGACGCATCTTTGCGTCAGGCGCTTGAAATGTTGGCAGAAAATGTCATATCAAAAAACAAACAGAATGAGGTGTATAAATGAACCGTATTGTTGTCCTGGCCATTGCCGCCGTCGCCGTTGTCGGTGGCTATGCTTATTGGTCTTCAACCAACAGCAGCACGCCTGCTATTGCCGCTGCGCAGGATGCCAGCATTGACACGTCCATCGTTCAGGAAATGTCCATGGGCAACCCGGACGCCAAGGTGACGGTGACCGAATATGCGTCATTCACTTGCCCCCATTGCCGCAGTTTTCACGCCTCTGTTCTGAAAGACATAAAGCGCGACTATATCGACACCGGTTTGATCAATTTCGTCTACCGCGAAGTGTATTTTGATAAGTTCGGCTTGTGGGGCGGTATCGTTGCCCGCTGCGGCGGACCCGATCGGTATTTTGGCATTGCCAACCTGCTATATGAGCAGCAATCAGACTGGATTGGCGATGGGGAACCAGGCGCCATTGCCGCCCGTCTGCGCACCATTGGTAAAACTGCCGGGTTGTCAGACGCCGAGCTGAACGCCTGCTTTAACGATGGCGACAAGGCCAAGGCCTTGGTTGCGGTGTATCAGCAGAACGCCGAGGCAGACGGCATCAACACTACGCCGTCGTTTTTGATTAACGGTGAAAAGTTCAGCAACATGAACTACGCCGATTTTTCCGCCGCAATTGACGCCAAACTGGCCGAGTAACCTATCCGGCACTGATCAACCCAAGCGCAGCCAACCGGCGGTCAATTTCTGACCAGTCGGTCAGCTGCAGGCGCACGGGCAGGGTCAGAACCTTGGCACGGTAGGCTTTGGGCAGGCGGGCGGCGTCTTTTTCGGTGGTGACCAATTGGGCGTTTAGGGTCGCGGCCTCATGTTCCAGGCGTTTTAGCATTACGTCGCTTAGGGGTTGATGGTCATCCAGTGCTTTGGTGCGGACAACTTTTGCCCCCAGCCTGCGCAGGGTGTCGAAAAATTTGTCCGGGTGCCCAATGCCAGCAAATGCCAGAACCTTAACATCGGCCCAGTCCATGCCGGTTTCTAATGGGACCAGTTGGCCCCGGCAGTGGGGCAGGGTGATGTGATCGGACCAGTTGGCATCAAAGACATCCTGGTCGCCCGCACCCCCGATGGACAGCAAGATATCACAGCGTCCCAATCCGACTGCCACAGGTTCACGCAACGGGCCCGCCGGGATGACACGGCCATTGCCAAAGCCGCGCCTGGCATCCACCACTATGATCGACAGATCCTTTTGCACGGATGGGTTTTGAAACCCGTCATCCAGTAGGATCACCTCGGCCCCTGCGGTTTGGGCAGCGCGTACACCTGCCGCGCGGTCACGGGCGACCCAGGTGGGGGTAAAGGCGGCCAGCAGCAGGGGTTCATCGCCGGTATCGCGGGCACTGTGGCGGACCTCGTCAACCTGAACCGGGCCAGACAGCGCACCGCCATAGCCGCGCGACACGATGTGAACCGTCAGGCCGTGGCCCTGCAGCCTAAGTGAAAGGGCGATTGTCGCCGGGGTTTTGCCGGTGCCGCCAATATTCAGATTGCCGATGCAGATCACCGGGACGCGGGCGGTGATGTCTGGCTTTTTGGACAACCGCCGGGCTGTTGCCGCGGCGTAAATGGCGGCCAGCGGGGCAAGTAGCCGCGCCTGCCAGCCCGGTGCGCAGGCAGGATTGTTCCAGTAATTTGGCGGCCTCATGGGGCGGCTTTGCTTTGGGCCATTGCCTGGCCCAATATTTCACTGGTTTGTTCCATGACCTCGGCCCCGGCGGTGGTGATCTGCCAGCCAGCATGGGCCATGATCGCGGCCCGGTCAGGGGCCAATAGCCCCTCAACCGCATGGGCAAGTTCGCCCATATGGGCCACCGGGCGCGACGCACCGGCCCGCATAAGGCGTTGAAACGCCACGGTATGGGGCGACAGTTTCGGACCGTGCAAAACCACAGAGCCAAGGGCGGCCGCATCCAGCGGGTTTGGCCCGGAGCGGGAATTCCCTGCCAATGTTTGGCCAATGAACGTCACAGGTGCCAGCCGAAACCACAGGCCCAACTCATCCTGAGTGTCGGCAAGATATATCGGGTCAGATTTGGTGGGTTCTTCATCCAAGCTGCGCCGGGCAAACGGCAGCCCGGCCTGATCCAGGGCATCGGCAAATGTGTCGGCATCCGCCATGTTGGCAGGTGATATGATCAACAGCAAACGGTGTGAGCGGCGCAGGGTTTGTTGATGGGCTGCCAGCACTGAACCCAGTTCTTCCAGGTCAATTTCTGCGGCAAACCAAACCGGGCGCGTGGCCATGAGTTCCGCCAGGGCGCTCCATTCGGCATCAATACAGGGCAGTGGGTTTACGCCCTGTTCTAACACGCCTGTGGTTTGGACTGTGTCGCTGCGTGCCCCTGCGGAAATGAGCGCCAGTGTCGTTGCCTCATCACCGCTTAGGATGGTGCTGTATTTGCGCAGGGTGCGCCGGTTCAACCCCGGCAGCAAAAGCCAGGGTCGTGCGGCGTCAATGGCAGCACCAGTGTCCAGCAACACCATAGGAATGTTGCGTTGTTTGGCCTGTTCGCTCAGGGCGGGAAATAATTGCCCTGTTGCCCAGACCATAATATCCGGTTTCCAGTGTTCCAGAAAATCAGCCATTGCTGGGCGGGTGTCCAGGGGCAGGTTTGCCACAAAGCATTGTTCAGGCGGGTCATCTGCAAAACCGTCCTGGGGTGTCAGTAGGAACCACAGATCCGCGTCGGCGTCGGCCAGATTGTTTATCAGGTCTAAAATGACACCGGTATCATCCTGGCGTGGGGCGTGCAGCCAGATCAGCCGCCCTTTGGGGCGCAGTGGCGCGCCATCATCTGGTGCGGCGGCGGCGTCCCCACGTGCCAAAACCGGGCCAAGAAAATGGTAAAGTGCAAGGGAGGGGGAAAAGCCCATTGTCAGCGTGCACTAGCTGTCAAGTTCTTCAGTCGATGATGTCTCGGCATCTTCGTCACGCAGCCGGTGCAGGTGGGCAATGAAATAGCGCATATGGGCATTGTCCACAGTGCGCTGGGCCTCGGATTTCCAGGCGCTATAGGCGGTGGCATAGTCCGGGAAAATGCCAACCACATGGATGTCATTCACATCCTTAAAGGCGCTTTTGGTTGGGTCGATCAGTTCTCCTCCGAAAACCAGATGTAGGCGTTGTGTCATTGTTCCTCCGGGGGCGGTGATTTCTGTTGCCGCTAAATTACGCCAAAGGCGCATGGCGTCAAGCCGGGGTTGCAGGTGGCGGGGCCAGTCTGGCCTGTAATTTCCGATGAATGTGGGGGGTGGCGGCAATAATGCCGGGCAGGGAGGGGGTCGGGTTGTTAAATGTCAGCGCGTCGCCCGCGCGGGTGCTGACCTGTGCCCCGGCTTGTACTGCGATCAATGTACCGGCGGCAACGTCCCATTCCCAGGTGTCGCGCAGGCTGAGCATGGCGTCAAAGCGGCCCTGGGCCACCAGCGCCATACGGTAGGCCAATGATGGGCGAAATTCACGTTTCAGGGGCGGCGGGTCGCCCTGCCAATGGGCCGCGTCCAGGTTGGATTTGGCCCCAAGCACCGTGGCGCCGTTAAGGGATGTTGTTGCCGAATGGCGGATCGGTGCACCGTTTAGGCAGGCTGGGCCGCCCTGATGGGCGTGGTACATCCGGTCCAACATAGGGACGAACACCACCCCGGCGATGATTTCACCGTTTTCAGCGATGGCCAGCGAATGGGCCCAGGTCTTTTCCCCGGCGATGAACGATCGTGTGCCATCGATCGGGTCAATGATGAACACCCGGTCGCACGACAGCCGGGCGGTGCTGTCTTCGGATTCTTCAGACAGCCAGCCATAATCGGGCCGGGCTGCGCGCAGGGTCTCCTGCAACATGGCGTTCACCGCCAGATCAGCCTGGGTGACCGGGCCGGTGCCGTCGGGTTTTTCCCAGACCTCGGGGGAGTGTTGCCAAAATGAGCGGGCGATATCACCGGCCTTGCGGGCCGCGTCGATCAGCAGGGTTAGGTCATTCCCCGGCAAGGGTAAGCCCCTGAACCAGCAGGGATGGTACCACGCGGGACAGGTGGGCGCGCCCGTCATTGGCCGGGGTCAGCGTCATCAGCATGTCGCGCAGGTTTCCGGCAATGGTACATTCGTTCACCGGATAGGTGATCTCGCCGTTTTCAACCCAGAACCCGGATGCGCCGCGGGAATAGTCGCCGGTGGTGGCGTTGATCGAGGAACCAATCATTGAGGTCACCAACAGCCCGGTGCCCATATCGCGGATCAGGTCATCGCGGCTGGCACTGCCCTGGGTCAGGGCGATATTGCCTGCCGATGGGGATGGTGGCGCGCTGGTGCCACGGCTGGCATTGGCGGTGGACTGCATGCCCAATTGGCGGGCAGTGGACAGGTCAAGCGTCCAGCCGGTGAGCACGCCGTTTTCAACGACGCTGCGTTTGGTGGTGGCCAGGCCTTCACCGTCAAACGGGCGAGATGACGTGACACGTGGACGGTGCGGGTCTTCGATGATGGACAGGGTGTCGGGCAACACCTGCTTCCCCAACAGATCGCGCGCCCAGGAGGAGCCGCGCACGATTGATCCGCCGTTGATCGCCGACATAAGATGCCCGATCAGCGACGATGCCACCCGTTCGTCAAACAGCACCGGAAACGCGCCGGTCTTGGGTTTGCGCGCACCTGCACGGGCGATGGTGCGTTCACCGGCAAGCCGGCCGATGTCTTCCGGGCTGGGCAGATCGCTTTGAAATATACGCTGTTCGGCGTAATAATCGCGCTCCATTTGGGTGCCGGTACCGGTGATGGCGACGCAATGTAATGCCCGGTGGGTGCGGGTATAGCCGCCGGAAAATCCGTTGCTTGTGGCCAGGTGAATGCGGTGGCGACCATAGCCGCCCGATGCCGCCTGAACCGTTGCCACCCCGTCCACTGCTAGGGCTGCTGCCTCGGCGCGTTTGGCATCTTCTTCCAGGGCTGCGGGGGTTGGCTCATTGGTGGGGTCGGCCATTCCCAGCGCGTCCAGATCCCAGCCTTGTGCCAGTTGGTCGGTGTCAGCCAGGCCTATGTTTGGGTCTTCGGGCGCCTCGCGCGCCATGGCGACAGCGCGCTGGGCCATGGTTGTTATAGTGTCCGCGCCGGTGTCGGATGCTGACACGCAGGCCTGACGTTTGCCAAGTATGACCCGCAACCCGATATCAATACCTTCCGCGCGTTCCGCATGTTCCAGCTTGCCTGCCAGCACATCAATGGACAGTGACGTGCCGTCAACGGCCATCGCGTCGGCCCCGTCGGCACCGGCGGCCTTGGCGGCGGCAAGCAGGGATTGGGTAAGATCAGCAAGCGGTTGGGACATGGGGGCGGCCTTGGGGTTATTGCGTCCCTAGACAGGTAGTTTGCACATGGGGCCGCCGCAAGTCGTTAGGTTGGTTTTCGGGCCATGGGCTAGACGGCCACAAAGGGCTGAATTGCCGAGACATCAACCTTTTGGGATGCAAGCGACATGTCATAATTGGTTTGCATATTCATCCAATAGGCCGGTGTGGTGCCAAAGGCACGGGCCAGCCGCAATGCGGTGTCGGGCGTCATGCTGGTAACACCTTTAATAAGCCGCTCAATCCGGGTGCGCGGAACATTCAGGTGGCGTGCAAAGGCAATCGCGCCCATTTCCAGCGGGTCAAGGTACAGCTGTTTTAGAACCTTGCCGGGGTGCATGGGCTTGCTAAGCAGGGTCATCGTGTTTCCTTTCAATGGTAGTCAACAATTTCAACAAAGGTGGGACCGCTGGCGGTCCAGACAAAGCAGATACGCCATTGCCGATTTATTCGAACGGAGTGTTGCCCGCCCCTATTTCCGGCCAGTTTTTCCAGATGGTTACCCGGTGGAAACCGCAAGTCTTCAACGGTAACTGCTGCATCAAGTGCGGTAAGAATGGCCGTTGTTCGTTTTACCAGGTCATTTGGGAAACCTTTGCCATACTTGCCCTGTACGGCATCAGCGGCACGTTTGCCCCGGGTGCTTTGAATCATATGGGTTAGTATCATGATCTGATACGCGTGTCAAGGTATGATACATGTGGTTAGGGGAGTTAGCCAAAGAAAAGGCCGCACCCAGATACCCGGGCGCGGCCTGTAATGTTATGTTTTACGCCTAACGCAGTTGCTGCCCGTTAGCAAAAACCGAGCCGTCGCCTTTAACCTCGATAGTTGAGGTCAGCGTGTCTTCGCCGTTGCCGGGGCGTGCGAACAGGCCCAGCATCATGCGCGCGCCCATGGCTTGATCTTGCTGCAAAAAGCCCATTTTGATCAACCGGTCCATCAACCCGTTCACCCCGACAATGTTCATGTCGATGGCACCTGTCGGGGCAGGCATGCCGCCAAAGGTTTCAAGGTTATCGTTGTCAAAGGTGAAGTCGCCGGTGCCGGTTATTTCGGCGCCAGCAGCCGACACCGTGATGTCATTAAGCGTCAGGCTGTGCAGTTCTACCGGGGTCCCAGTGCTGTCGTCAAAATTGACATCGGGATCATACATATCAATGAGCATGTTCATCTTACCGGCCAGATCAAGGGTAATTGTTGCCGGATCACGGGGCATAATTTTGCCCGGATCAAACATAGACCAGAGCATGTCATTGAATTCAAACCCTTCCATGTTCATCAGAAAGGCAAAGTCTTTGGGCGTGTCTGATTGCGCCAGCGGCACCAGCAGATTGAACGCCATTTCCGAAATACCCAGGTTGATTTCTGGCAGCGGAATTTGCGATGAGCGGATTGTATAATCTATACCGGTTCCCGCCCCGCCATATTGAACCGAGCCGTCAATAATGCTGACATCCAGCGAACTGCTGGCACTGCTGGTCGCAACTGACATGCTGTCACTGCCACCTTGCATTTCCATCTGGCTTTCAGTTTTTCCGGCAGAAAACCCGCCAGTCGCGTTGAAATCGCCGCTAAAGATCGCCGCCGGATCAGCCAGGTTTATGTCGTCAGAAATTTCGACTGCTGAATTTGATTTAACGTCCTGTATTGTGCCGCTCATTACGACCTGCCCACCGCCTTCGGGGTCAGGAAACGCGATATTGTAGGTTAGGCTACCTGCGGAAAGATCGCTTTTGTATGACGTGGTATCACCGGACAACAGGGTATATTTGCCATCAATATCCTGCATTGCAAACTGAACATCGAGGTCAAAATCGACGCCATCCACGACCATTTTATCGACGCTTAGGCTGATTTCAGCTGCCAGATAATCAAGCGAGATATTGTCAGGGTCACCAGACGCTATGATGCTGATGCCGGATTGGCGAATGATCATCGCCATATCAACCGCTTCACCATGTTCCGGATCAATTGTCATGCTAAAGGGATAATCAGGGGCCATGGACACGGCAACCGTGCCGTCACTGCGTTCGCGAAATTCAATAAATTCCAGCGAGCTGGCAAAGCTGCCTTCCGGGAATGCCATGGTCATGGCGACGTCATTTAAGATAAGCGCGCCGCCGCTGGTTTCCTGCGCGCCGACAGTAATGGTCTGCCCGGTGGCTTCGGCCAGCGATTTCCATTGCTCCCAGACATCAAGTGCCGATATTTCGGCAAAAGCGGCAGAGGGAAGCAAAACTGCAAGTGCGGTGCTTTGAAAGAACATTTTTGAAATGGGTTTGGTCATGGTTGATCCTGGACTGATTACACTATTTAGCTATGTCTAGCGGCACAATGGGTCAAGGGTTTGGCATTGATGAAACTGAAATATGATGCGGCAAATATTCGCAATGGGGCAAAAGGCACGGGTTTATGACTGATTTGCAGGGCAAAACCGCAGTGATAACCGGTGCCAGTCGCGGCATTGGTGCCGATACGGCGCGTCAGTTTGCCCGCGCAGGTGCAAATGTCGTTTTGCTGGCGCGCACGGGCGCGGATATTGATCAACTGACGCTTGAAATTGGGGGCCAGGCGTTGGCGATCCCCTGTGACGTCAGTGATTATGCCCAGGTGGCGGCGGCAATGACGACCGCGCGGGATCGGTTTGGCGGTTTGGATATTATCGTCAACAACGCCGGTGTCATTCAGCCGATCAGCACCATTGCCTGCTCTGATCCTGATGCCTGGGGGCACGCGATCGATATTAACCTGAAGGGCGTTTATAACTGTATCCGGGCGGTGTTGCCGGGGATGCTTGCGCAGGGGGGCGGGTCTATTTTGAATGTCTCATCCGGGGCGGCCCATACGCCGCTGGAAGGTTGGAGCGCCTATTGCTCTGGCAAGGCGGGCGCTGCCATGTTGACCCGCTGTCTTGACCATGAGGTCCGGGGTCAAGGCATTCGCGTCCTGGGGCTGTCACCGGGCACCGTGGCCACACAAATGCAGCGCGATATAAAGGCGTCAGGCATCAACCCGGTCAGCCAGATCGATTGGTCTGACCACGTTCCTGCGGACTGGCCGGCGCGCACGTTGCTGTGGATGTGCAGCGGTGATGCCGACGAATTTCTGGGCCAAGAAATAAGCCTGCGCGATGACGATATCCGCGCCCGTGCGGGGGTGCTTTAGGTGATAGACATCACTCAGGATGGGGCGCTGTGGCGGTTGACCCTTAATCGCCCACAAAAGGCGAATGCGCTGACAAACCCGATGCTGACACAGTTGATCGATGGGGTGAGCCGGGCGAAAGCGAGAGCAAATGTTTTGGTGATCACCGGGGCTGGCACTGTGTTCAGCGCTGGGGCCGACCTGGATGCGGCGCGTGCCGGGCTGGCCACCAGTGGGCTGTGGGAAGAATTGTCTGGTGCTATCGCTGATCTGCCCTGTCTGACCATTGCCGCCCTGAATGGCACCCTTGCCGGGGGCGCGTTTGGCATGGCGCTGGCGTGCGATCTGCGCATCGCCGTGCCAGAGGCCAAGTTTTTCTATCCGGTGATGCGGCTGGGGTTCTTGCCGCAACCGTCTGACCCGGTACGCCTGGCGGCATTGGTGGGCCCGGCGCGTGCCAAAATGATATTGATGGCCGGGCAAAAGATTGATGCGCAAACCGCGCATAGCTGGGGGCTGGTTGACCGGGTGGTGCCGCACGACGCTCTGGAAACCACGGTGCAGGAATTGGCCAAATCAGCACTGGGGGCCAGTGCTGACCATGTGGCGGCGATCAAATCGCTGATTGAAAAACCATGACTGACGCGCTTGTCATCGGGGCCGGTCCGGCCGGGTTAATGGCGGCGTATGAGCTGGCAAAAGCAGGCCGTCAGGTTGTTGTTGTCGACGCCAAACCATCGGTGGGCCGCAAGCTGTTGATGGCGGGGAAATCCGGGTTGAACCTGACCAAGGACGAAGCGTATGAGCGGTTTTTACCCCAGTTTGGCGACAGCGCCGGACGATTGGGCGATATTTTAACCGCGTTTGATAACAGCGCCGTGCAAGACTGGGCGCGCGATCTGGGGCAGCCGGTTTTCACCGGCTCAAGTGGGCGGGTGTTCCCCAAGGCAATGAAATCATCGCCGCTACTGCGGGCCTGGCTGGGGCAATTGTCTGACCTGGGGGTCGCGTTTCGAACCCGCTGGCACTGGCAGGGCTGGCAGGATGGGGTGTTGCAGTTTTCGACACCTGCAGGGCCGCAAACCCTAAGCCCAGCCGTTACGGTTCTGGCGTTGGGCGGGGCCAGTTGGTCGCGTTTGGGTTCAGACGGGCTATGGGCACCTTGGCTGGCAGGCCACGGCGTTGAGCTGGCACCGTTCGCTGCGGCAAACGCCGGGTTGGTGGTGGATTGGACACCCCATATGGCGCGCCATTTTGGGCAACCTGTTAAAGGTGTGGGGCTCAGTGTGGGGGCGGTGCACAGCCGGGGCGAGTTTGTGGTCACACAGGCAGGGCTGGAAGGCGGCGGGGTTTACACCGTCAGTGCCGCCCTGCGCACGGGCGCACCGCTGATGCTTGATCTGATGCCGGACTGGCCGCTTGAGCGGATCGCCACAAAACTGCGGCACCGCAAAAGCAAAACCACCCTAACCAATCACCTGCGCAAAGCCCTGCAGCTTACGCCGGTGAAACTGGCGCTGTTACAGGAATTTGCCCACCCGCTGCCAACAGGCGATGCGCTGGCGAAGCTGATTAAGGCGCTGCCGGTGAAATATACCGGGCTGGCACCGATGGACGGGGCCATATCCACCGCTGGCGGCGTGGCCTGGGGCGCGGTTGATTCGGGGCTGATGCTGAATGCCGTACCGGGGGTGTTTGTCGCCGGGGAAATGCTGGACTGGGAAGCGCCAACCGGGGGCTATTTGCTGACCGGCTGTCTGGCGACGGGCAAATGGGCCGGGCGACATGGGGCGCATTATATCTGAGGAGGTTTTGAATGAAGAATAAACGCTATAGCGACGTACAGATTATGCATTGCCCGGCAGGTGATTGGTACTCTCGCTGAGAGGGGAATTTTGCCGCGAACGGTGGTGCCGGGGGTGTGGGGAGGGACGTAGGGTGGGTGATTTCACCCGCCAATTGTCGGATGGTGGGCGGATTGGTGATGGGTGCAAGCACCCATCCTACGGCTTGCTTCGTCAATCATGTTATTTGCTCTTTCCGTGTAGGCTTCGGGGCCCCATTTCCCCGGTAGGGTTCTTTGTAAAAGTCTGGCCAAACCAAGCCCCGTCGTCGGGTCATAGTTGCGCATCCAGTTTTGGTGCAAGCCGCTTTCGCTTTGGGACCGCGCTTCGCTGGCCCCGGAAACCGCAGCGCAATACCGCCAGTCGCCGCAAAGCCTGCCCGGCCCCTAAGACCCGCCCAAAGCCTGTTTAAACGCCGGGCGCGCCACGATCCGATCAACGTATTCCATGAATTCCGGCTGCTCCACCGGGAAGCCGGCGTTCACGGCCCAGCGCCCGCAATGGGCGGCAATAATATCGGCGATGGTCATAGTGTCGCCCATCAGAAACGGCCCTGCGCCCAACCGGGTAACAAAATGCTCGCGACTGCGCTCAAATTCCCATTTTAAGCTGTCGATCACCGCTGGCACCCGGCGTTCTTGCGGCAAATAGCGGGCGTGGCGGCCCGCGGCCCACAGGCAGGCGTCAAATTCATCCAGCAGAAAATTGGTGTGGCCGTCCTGAATGGCCCGCTTGGGGGTGCCAGCCGGGAAAGTGAATTGCCGGTGCTTGTCGGCCAGATAGGTCATGATGGCCACTGAATCGGTGAACGCGTGATCGCCGTCCAACAGCACCGGAATTTTGCCTGCTGGATTATGGGCGCGGACCGCATCGGTATGGGGGGCGATGGGGTGGTGTTCATATTCCAGGCCCATTTCCTGCAACAGCCACAAAACCCGCATGGTTCTGGATCTTAGGTTGCCGATAACAGTGTACATCTTAGCGTTTCCCCAACATTGCCAGCCGGATCAGCACCCGCTCCATCGCGGCATTTTTCGGGGCAATCGCCGCAGAGCGCAGCCCAAGATCGGCCTCTGTCAGCATTTGCAGCGCGGTTTCCAACCTGCGCAGGCCCCATGCCTGCGCCTGCTTGATCATCCGGTCGCGGCGCGGCCCAAATACCGGTGGACGCATGGATGACATGCCCGCCGCCGCCCCGCCCGGCGCGCTTGCGGCCCCGTGCAATATGCGAAAATGCCGGGTGGCGCCGATGCAAATGCCGACAGGTTGCACGCCTTGGGCGGCCAGTTTGCGCATGATCGGGCCGATATCGGCCTGGCGCGCCTCGGCGACGCAATTCAGCACATCATCCAGCGCGGCTTCGGTGGTGGCGGGGGCGCAATCCAGCACGTCCTGCACGCTGAGCGGCGTTGTGTCATTCAGCTTATACAGCGACAGTTTTTCCAATGTCTGGCGAAAGTCACCGGGCCCAAGGACCTGGGAAAAACCGGTGATTTCTGCCATCGCGTCTGAGTCAATATTGCTCAGACCTTTGCGGGCCAGTTCGGCCTCAATTTCGGCGCGGCTGGGGGGGTCGTCATAGATGCCAGTGGCGTAGGCATTATTGTGCCCCTCAAACAATTTGCGCAGGGAAGACCGCGCATTCAGCGTGCCAGCCGTCACGATCATCTGGGCGTCCCCGGCCCGCCAGTCGGCCAGTGCGGCGGCGATGGTTTTGCTCAGCCCGTCGGCGGCCCCTTCCACAAAGGCCACACGGGGCCCGGGGAAAAAGCTTTGGGCGGTCATGGCGTCGGCCAGTGCTGCCGGGTCTTTGCGCAGATCGGATGCCGCAATGCGGCTTAGGCGCATTTCTTCGTCGCCTTTGGGGCCAATCAGCGCGGCAATGACCTGCTGACGTTTCAGCGCAACGCGCATGGCGTCGCCGCCATAGATCAACAGCCCGGTTCTGGCAGGGTCGGGTTTGGCAAAATATCCACCGGCGTCGCGCGGTGAAAGCTTCATCGCTGCCAGTCCGGGGATGTTGCGATAAGTTGGGTCACGACCTGATCGGCCAGTGCCACCATCAGGCGGGCATTGGCGTTACGTTGGGCGGCAACGGTTGCAATGGTGGCGTTGGTGCCGGTGGGCGGGCTGGCGGTGACATCAACGGCCCCTGCGGAATACCCGGTAAACGTATCTGCACTGCCGGTGACCAAAGCCGCACCTGTCACCGCGTCATGTAGTGTATAGCGCACCTTGCCAAAAACGTTAAAGCGCACGATTTCCTGTTCAGGGGTCACGCCAACGCCCTTTTGCTCTGTGTCGATCTGGTAAGACAGCCGATAAACCGGCGTGTCGCTATGGCCCAGGCGCAGTTCCAGCTGTGCCACCAAGTCAAATTCATTACGATTGGCCGGCGCGTCCATTGACACCTGCACCCGCAATTGCGCGCCGGGCCCTTGGGGGCCGTAAACCGGGGTAAAGCCACAGGCGGTGAGACCAATAAATGATCCAAGCAGCAGCCCTATAACCCGTCTAGAGTACGACATTTACGATCCGTCCCGGTACAACGATGATCTTTTTCGGCGCGCCGCCCTCTAGCGCCCTGATCACAGCATCCGTTGCCAGCGCCAGTTTTTCAACCTGTTCTTTGGGCATGTCGCGCGGCACTGTAATTTCAGAGCGCCGTTTGCCATTGATCTGAATGGGCAATGTCACGGTATCTTGCACCAGCAAGGTTTCGTCAGCCACCGGCCAGGGCGCATTGGCAATCAGCCCGGTACCGCCCTGATGCGCCCAGATATCTTCGGACAGATGCGGTGTATAGGGTGACATCAGTTGCGCCAATGTGCGTATCGCCAGCTTTTGCGCCGCACCGCTGGCTTTGGATTTCCCCAAAATGCCGGTAAATTCGTAAAGGTTGGCAATGGCTTTATTAAAGGCGAAGGTTTCGATATTCAGCGTCACCTCCTGCACGGCTTTGTGCATGGCGCGGGTCAGGTCTGCGTCGTCGCCGCCTGCGTCATCGGGCATTTTGGCGATGCGATCACACAGCAGCCAGACCCGGTTAAGGTGTTTATGGGCGGCTTCAGCACCTGACGCTGTCCATTCCACATCGCGTTCCGGCGGGCTGTCAGACAGCACAAACCAGCGCGCAGCGTCAGCACCGTATTGCTTAATGATATGCACCGGATCGACGACGTTTTTCTTGGATTTCGACATTTTCGCCGAAGGGATGATTTCCACCGCTTCGCCTGTGGCGGTCAATTTCCCGTCTGCCACGTCTTCCGGCAGGTGATAGATCGGCCGCTCATTTTCATCTCGGGTCTGGTAAATCTCATGGGTCACCATGCCTTGGGTAAACAGCGCATCAAACGGCTCAACCGCGCTGTCGGGCAGATGCCCACAGATGTTCATGGCGCGGGCGAAAAACCGTGAATACAGTAGATGCAGGATCGCGTGCTCAACGCCGCCGATATACTGATCAACGTTCATCCAGTATTCGGCATCCGCCATATTGGTCGGCGTGGCGGCATTTGGCGCGGTGAACCGGGCAAAATACCAAGAACTATCCACAAACGTGTCCATGGTGTCGGTTTCGCGTTGGGCAGGTTTTCCGCAAGCTGGGCAATCAACATCGCGCCAGGTTGGGTGACGGTCCAGCGGGTTGCCGGGTTGATCAAACGTCACATCAAACGGCAGCTTAACCGGCAGGTTTTCTTTCTTTTCCGGCACCACACCGCAGGCATCACAATGCACCACCGGAATAGGGCAGCCCCAATAGCGCTGGCGCGACAGGCCCCAGTCACGCAGCCGGTATTTCACCATGCCGGTGCCCAGGTCTTTGGCTTCGAACCAGTCAATGGTGGTATCAATCGCTTCTTGCGAGGTCACCGCCCCAATACCGGCGAAATGGTCGATGAACTCAATGGTTTCGGTCTTGGCGGGCACCAAGGCGTCATTGCCAACCTCAACCGCTTCACCGGGCATATAAAACGCATTGCGCACCGGCAGCTTATACTTACGGGCGAAATCCAGATCGCGCTGATCATGGGCCGGGCAGCCAAATACCGCGCCAGTGCCGTAGTCCATCAGCACGAAATTACCGATCCAAACCGGCAGCGTCGCGCCGGGCTCAGTGGGGTGCGCCACGCTTAGCCCGGTATCAAAACCCAGCTTTTCCGCCTTTTCCATGGCTTCCTCGTTGGTCGCCATCTTGCGGCAACTGGCGCAGAACGCCGCCACATCGGGGTTTTCAGCCTCTAACGCCTTGGCGACAGGGTGATCGGATGAAATAGCCACAAAACTGGCACCACGCATGGTGTCGGGGCGGGTGGAATAACAGGCGATATCGGCAATATCACCCACCGGGGCCGTCAGTTGGAACGGTATTTCAATGCCGCGTGATTTGCCGATCCAGTTGGCCTGCATCAGTTTCACCTTGGCGGGCCAGTTGTCCAACCCGTCAATCGCCGCCAGCAGTTCTTCGGAATAGTCGCTGATCTTAAAGAACCATTGCGTCAGCTCGCGCCGTTCCACCTGCGCGCCCGATCGCCAGCCTTTGCCATCGATCACCTGTTCATTGGCCAACACCGTCATATCCACCGGATCCCAATTGACCACAGCGTTTTTGCGATACACCAGACCCTTATCCATAAAATCAATGAACATCGCCTGCTGCTGACCGTAATATTCCGGATCACACGTGGCAAATTCACGCGACCAGTCCAGCGACCAGCCCAGGGGCTTCATCTGTTCCTTCATCGCGGCTATTTGCTGATGGGTGGATGTCTGCGGATGAATGCCCGACGCCATGGCGGCATTTTCCGCAGGCATACCAAACGCATCCCAGCCCATGGGGTGCAATACATTATGGCCGGTGGCCATTTTGTGGCGCGCCACCACGTCACCCATGGTGTAATTGCGCACATGGCCCATATGGATGCGCCCGGACGGGTACGGAAACATCTCAAGCACATAGTATTTTGGCTTGTCGCCACTGCGGCTGGCCTTAAAGGTTCCGGCCTTTTCCCAGGCTGCCTGCCATTTGGTTTCTATGGCGCTGGCATTGTACCTGGCATCGTATGCAGACATGTTGTTGGTCCTTAGGTCATGAAAACGCCGGGAACATCCCGGCGCTGATCTGGTTTAGCTGGTAAGGATGGGGCTAGAGCCCACCATCACCCACCCGCAATTGCCGCGCACGCGAAAGAATCGCGTCTTCTACAGCGCGAATCGTTGCGCCATTTACAGCCCCGTTTCGGCTGACAAGCGCAAGACTTAGCGAACGGGCTTCAAGTGCCGGGTCACGAATAAATATTGTCGCGCGGTAGGATCGGCCGCCGCCGGGGGGCGTTCCAAAGCCGGTAACGATCACCCCGGTGAACGGATCAGCTGATTGGATCGGCAAAAAGCTTAACACTTCTAATGCGGCATTCCACAGGTACTTATTAACCTGAATTTCAGAGTTGGGGTCGGCCTTAACACGGCCAAACAATCCGCGACGCGGCGGTTGGGCATCAGACACCGATTGCGCAGGTGGTGGCGTGCCAGAGGTAGCATTTATTGGTAAATTGTCTTCATTTGGGGCAATAACAGGCGCCGCAGCACCGCCGAAAAGCCGCCCACCAAGCGACCCAAGACTGCCAGACCCCTTACTGCAACCCGCCAATGTCAGCGCCATAACGCAAACAATCGTGATCATTCGAACTGGCTGAAACAGCATATGGTTAACCCCTCACTTAATATCCCTGTTGTACCGCGTGTACCGGGTCGCAATTGCGGGAACAAGATTTTTTGCCAATAGGCGGGAAATTGCGACTGTGGCAAAGCTGCACCATCGGCATATGGTTTGGTTACCGAATGCGACCCTTGCTTGAATTTGAAAGGCCAAATCGTCAGGAAGGGTCATCATCTGCTTGGTTCGGACTAGCCGGACTGGGTTTAATTTTTGAACAACTTTCTGAGGGATCACGATGAAAAAACTCATCCTCTTGACTTCGGCACTGACAATGATCGGCGGCGCTGCTGTTGCTGAAATCACTGTAAGTGGTGAAGCTACTGTATCATATGGCAACTGGAAAACTGCTCCTAGTACTGCCGCAACATTTAGCTTTGGCTCTAGCCTGACAATCGCAATGGAAGAAACTACTTCCAATGGCCTGACATATGGCGCGAAAATCACTGTTGACGGCGACGCTGGCACAATCGGCAACGGCGTAGTTTACGTTTCTGGCGGTTTTGGTAAAGTTGAATTCGGCGTTGACGAATTTGACGAGCTGAGCACTGCTGGTGCAGCTGATGCGATTACTGGCGTTATCGGCAACACTAACTACGGTGACGTTAAGTACACCGGTGAATTTGGTGGCGTAGCTGTTACTTTGGTTGCTGACGCTGGTGTTGGCGTAGTAGCCGGCGTAAACGCATCTTGGGACCTTGGCCTGGCTTACACCGGTGCTGGTTTCACACTGGGTCTGGATACAGATTCTGCGAACGCTTACAAAGTATCTGCAAGTGTTGATGTTGGTAACTTCACAATCGGTGGCGCTGTTAAACCAGCCAACGCTTGGGACCTGTTTGTCTCAACATCATTCGGTGCTGTAAACGCCAAGTTCACTACCAATAGCGGTTCTACGCACGGTATCGCACTTGACGGCACATCAGGTGATATCACTTGGGCAGTTGCAACCAACACAGCCAACGCGACTTCAGCTTCCGTTGATTACGCAATGGGTGACCTGAGCGTTGGTGTTGCATACGACAACGATGCTGCACCTCTTGCAGACCGTGGCGACGAAGCTGATCTTCAGCTGACCGTTGGTTACAGCGTAGACATGCTGGACTTTGGTCTGAAGTTCAACGACGTCAACGAATACGAAATCAGCATGACTGCTGGATTTGAATTCTAAGTCGACTAAATATTATGTGATCAGAGCGGGCCCTTGGGTCCGCTCTTTTCTTTTGGGCGCATCGGTGGTTGAAATCAGCAACCGAACCCAACGGACCACAGCCCATGCCCCTTTCTGAAATTTCAAACCGTATCGCCCTGGCAGAACAGGCCGCCGCACGCGCAGCTGGTTCTGCCCGGCTTATTGCCGTGTCCAAGCTGCAACCCAACGCCCGCGTCACGGATGTGTTGGATCAGGGCCACCGCCTGTTCGGTGAAAACCGGGTGCAAGAAGCGGCCGGTAAATGGCCCGCCTGGCGCGAACAATATGGCGATGTCTGCCTGCATCTGCTGGGCCCGTTGCAAACCAATAAGACCCGCCAAGCGTTTGATCTGTTTGACGCCATCCACGCGCTGGACCGCCCAAAACTGGCCAAGGTCATTGCCCGTTTGGCGCAAGAGACCGGGCATTGCCCACAGCTGTTCATACAGGTGAACACCGGGTCTGAGGTGCAAAAGGCGGGCGTGTTGCCCGCTGATGCGGACGGCTTCATCGCCGACTGCCGCGCCATGGACCTAACCATATCAGGGCTGATGTGCATCCCCCCCGCCAGCACAGATGCAACCAAGCATTTCAATATGTTAGCCGATATCGCCCGCCGTAACGACCTGCCGGAACTGTCCATGGGCATGAGCGCTGATTTTGAAACAGCCGTGGCCTGTGGCGCCACATATGTCCGGGTTGGGTCGGCCATTTTCGGGGCTCGGGCTTAGGCCACCAACACCCGCGTTCCCGGTGACACCTGCGCGGCGATCCAGCGCAGTTTTTCCGGGGCAAATGCAACGCAGCCTGCTGTCGGATGGCCCGGTTTGCGCCATTGATGGATGAATATGGCAGAACCTTTGCCCGCATCCGCATCCGGCCAGTTCCAGTCTGTCAGCAGGATCAGATCATACAGCGGATCGGCCCGGCGCAGTTTTTCATGGCTAAAGCCGTGCGGTGCGCGCACCAACTGGTTGTAATCCGGGTCGGCGCTGTCATCAGACCAACAATCACCGGGGCGCAGGGGGGCGGCCCAACTGTTGGGCGCGGCCATACGGTCGGGGCGATACAGGCAACCGGTGACCCGGTGAACGCCGCTTGGCGTGGCCCCGTCGCCTTCGTGTTTATTGGTGGTAATGCCACCCCGGCCAATGGTGCAGGGGAACATGCGCCCCCGGTAGCGCGCCCCGCTTGGCGTGACCACCAGGTCATTTCTGCTCACAATATATGCCCAGATTTCCGCGCTTTGGTCTTTAGGTAATCGGCATTTAGCGGGTTTTCACCGGCTTTCAGCGGCACCCTTTCGCAAACTTTCACATCGTTTTCCTGCATCATCGCCACTTTGGCAGGGTTGTTTGTTAGCAATCGGATCGACGAAAACCCCATATTTTTCAAGATATGCGCGCCAATGCGAAAATCACGTTCGTCATCTTCAAAACCCAACCGGTGGTTGGCCTCTACCGTGTCAAAACCCTGATCCTGCAAGCTATAGGCCCGCATTTTGTTGGCCAGCCCAATGCCGCGGCCTTCCTGATTAAGATACAGCAAAACCCCGGCGCCCTCGGCCCCCATCTGGGCCAGTGCGGCGCGTAATTGTGGGCCGCAATCACATTTCAGACTGCCCAGCAGATCACCGGTGAAACAAGCAGAATGCAGGCGTGTCAGCACCGGTTTGGCGCGGTCCGGTTGGCCGATTTCAACCGCGTAATGCTCTTCGCCACCATCATCAGGGCGAAAGACATGCACGCGCCCGGCCCTAGACACCGACAGCGGCACCCGTGCGCTTACCACCTGATTTAAAACACTTTCCCCATCGTCCAGTTCATCCAAATCTACGCAGGTTAGGCCGTTTTCGCCGGCAATTCTGGGGCCATCCCCCACCGCAACCACCACAGCCGCCGGCAACAGCCGCGCGGCCTTGGCCAGCGCAATTGCGCCCCGCGCCAATGCCCCATCGCCCCCCCGCAGGGCCGCCAGCGGCCCCTTGAGCGGATGGCGCAAATCACCCGCCGGGTCGATCAGCGCTGTGATCCAACTGATATCAACATCCCCAGGCACCGTGATGCGGGAAATATCGCGATCATAGCACCGCACCTTTAATGTTTCGGCCCGGCGTTTGGTGATCGCCAGCACCGGCTGCCCCAATTCGCGCAGGTCAGCCAGGCGCGCGTCGTCCACCGTTTCAGCCGCGAGCGCCACCGTCGCGACACCGCCTTGCACCAAAACCACAGCCAACCCAGCCCGAAAATCAGAGCGGGCGCGGTTAAGAAATTCTGCCGGGGTAGGGGTCAGAGACATGTCATTTCCGTTATTATTCCCCGCCGATCTAGCGGGTTCCGCCTAATTATGAAACATTTACCGCCTATTTGACACGTCCGCGTGAGGCAATTGTTGTAAATCTTGTGCCACGACAACATGTCTTCCATGTCTTAGACAGGACGAAAAGGGAGAATGCCAAAATGGCCACGCTAAAAAAGATACTTTTGGTTGATGATGACGATGATTTGCGCGAGGCACTGAGCGAACAGCTGATGATGACCGAAGATTTCGACGTGTTCGAAGCCGACAGCGGTGCCACCGCGATCGTGAAGGCCAAGGAAGCCATCTATGATCTGGTGATCCTGGATGTGGGGCTGCCCGACACTGACGGGCGCGAATTGTGCCGTCGGATGCGCAAGCAAAACATCAAATGCCCAATTGTGATGCTGACGGGCCATGATTCGGACTCTGACACAATTCTGGGTTTGGATGCGGGCGCCAATGACTATGTGTCCAAGCCGTTCAAGTTCCCGGTTCTGCTGGCCCGTATTCGCGCACAACTGCGCCAGCATGAGCAATCAGAAGACGCGGTGTTCCAGCTGGGGCCTTACACGTTTAAACCATCCGTAAAGATGCTAATTACCGAGGATGACAAGAAAATTCGGCTTACCGAAAAGGAAGCGAACATCCTGAAATTTCTTTACCGCGCCTCTGAAGGTGTGGTCGCGCGCGACGTGCTGCTGCACGAGGTTTGGGGCTATAATGCCGGTGTTACGACCCACACATTAGAGACACATATCTACCGTCTTCGTCAAAAAATAGAACCAGATCCGTCAAATGCGCGCCTTCTTGTGACCGAAAGTGGCGGTTATAGATTGGTAGCATAACGCATCCCCTTGTGATGTCGGGGTTATGGCATCACACCTCCCTGTTGAACTGGCCCGGCCTTGCGCCGGGTCTTTTTTTGGGGGGTGTTATGGTGTCCTTTATTTGTTTCTGGGCGGGAAAATTCCTATGGATCCGGATCAACCCTTTTCAAAAAAACCAGGGTGATCCTGTTGGTCGCCATATGTAATCACCCGGGATTTATACCGCTGGTTAATATGATCCACTACTGCGGCAAGCTTTTCGTTCCGGCTTTGGGTGGCCGCTTGCAATGGCAGGAACAGTTCGCCAGATCGCAGATGAAGCGGTAGAACGTTACCAAGATGCACGCTAATAGAGCCAATAACACGTGGCCGCTGTGCCATCATTTCCGCAAAGAGCAGCATGTATATAGCAAGGATTGCCCTGGTGTCCTGTGTGGCCGTTACCGTCCTTGACCCAGACCAACCACCTTTGGGCAAGAACTGTGCGCGAAGACTGAAGCGGCGCGCGCAATAGGCGTCGCGCCGCATCCGCTCGGCAGATTTTTCTGTCAACCAGCGGCCGACAAGCAAAGCTTTTTCCGGGGGGCGGTATGCCGGGGCCAACACTTTTGAATTACCGTACCCATTGCGCTTAGTGGCAAGCAGGGGAATATCTGCGCCTTGCAGGGCGCGTATAAACCGTTCGCCTTCAACCGAGTTCCATATTTTGCGGGCATGGCGGGGGTCCAGGTCATAAAGCGCTGATACGTTCCAGATCATTGCCCGTTGCAGCCGTCGCCTAATGCCACGCGATATTCCGGGCAGATCATCCATTTTCAGATGTGCGATGCGCTTGGGCATGTTGTCCGCAGACAGCCATTGCAGCCCATCGGGCTTTTCCAACTTACCTGCAATCTTTGCCAACAGATGGTTGGGGCCAATACCAATTGAGCAACGCAGTTCTGAACCTACCTGTTCACATATTGCCGCCTTTAGCTGGCGCCCCAATGCCAGTGCGCCATCATGGGTGCTGGTAGGTCCCCCCAGGGCGACCTGAAACTCATCTATTGACCGAATGTGTTCCAATTCGGCCAGTTCATCAATCGTTTCTGCTATTTTTTGGTTTATCCGCACATACAGGCGATGCCGACTGGGACGAAAGACAATACCAGCACACAGGCGTTTTGCTTCATAAACCCGTGTCCCAACGCCGACACCAAATGCCTTGGCCTCATAGCTGGCTGCAACCACTGCCCCCGAGTCGGCGGATATGGCGGTGATGGCCAGGGGGCGGCCCCGTAGGGATGGGTCCATCTGCTGCTCTACAGAGGCAAAAAAGCTATTCATATCAATATAAAGGGTACGAAAAAGGGTCACGACCAAAGAATCCATCTTGATATTACCAACATATGTTCCTACTTTGTTCTCATGGTCGAGTACAAGAAAAAATTAGGAAATGTTGCCTTTGGTGGCGCTTGGAGTGAAGAGCTTTTGGTGCGTAATGCACTGTCTGAGGTGATGACAGTGTTGCACCGTGCTGCGGATGAATGCACTGAGCGCGATGTGTCTGATGGTACGTTAATGGATGCCCTTGGTTATGTACGGGACAATGTAGAAAAGGGGCCGATGCTGGTGGCTGGGTTGCAGGAATCATTGTTAGAGCCGAACCAAAGCCTGCGGCAGGAAGCCGTGAAGCGGTATGTTTCCATGATTGCCCAGTGGGCTGGGGTATAAGAAACAACCGGTATGCGGGCATCCTTTTAAAACAAAAGATAGGCTTGAAGCAGAGCAATGAATACTAAAAGAATTCCCCCCCATGCCCTTCCGCCTTGCCACCTGAAATATCAATTCCGTCCGCCTGCCTTGCGCCGGGTCTTTTCCGCACGGCATTGACTGAAATCGCTTTCCTGCTAACTGTTGCGAAAAAGCGGGGCGGGCGTGGTCAAAAAACTTATTCTCTGGGCGATTGTCATCATTTTTGGCACCGTTTTAGGGTTTCGCGGTGCCGCAGGATTACGTGAAACTGCGATGGTGGACGACATGGTTCCCAATCAGGGACGGATGGTTTCCACCGCAATGGGCGATATTTACCTGGAAGAAAACGGCCCCGCGGACGGCATCCCGGTTTTGCTGGTGCATGGCTCAATTGGCTGGGCCGGTCTGTGGCGCGAAACCTCGCAAGCGCTGGCGGCGGCCGGATACCGCGCCATTGCCTTTGACATGCCGCCAATGGGGTTTTCACAGCGTGACGCCG
Source organism: Paracoccaceae bacterium (assembly GCA_036479015.1). Classification (GTDB taxonomy): domain Bacteria; phylum Pseudomonadota; class Alphaproteobacteria; order Rhodobacterales; family Rhodobacteraceae; genus NVTR01. Next base: position 32,651 of record JAZGFB010000006.1, read on the forward strand.
GCCATGATTATGGCCGCGAAAACCAAGCGCGCCGGGTGCTGGCGCTGGTGGATGCATTGGCGATAAAGCCGCAATTGGTTGCCCATTCCTTTGGCGCCGGTGCTGCCACGGAAGCGGTGATGATGGCACCGGATGCCTTTGCCGGGTTGGTTTTGGTGGATGCGGCCCTTGGCCTTGGCGCGCTAGATGCCACGCCCAAGTTACATTGGGCGCTACGCCCACAGGCGGTGCGCGAAGCCCTGATATCTCTTTCCGTGACCAACCCGTTGGCAACAAAAACCCTGTTGGCACAATTTCTGCATAGAAAAGACCGGGCCAACGACTATTATGTTGGTATATTGCAGGAACCGATGGCGTTGGTTGGCACCACCGCAGAAGCGGCACATTGGCTGCCAACGCTGCTTGTTGCCCCGACCGATGCACGCAGCAGAAAGTTGGAAAATTTTGCCGGTATTGCCGTGCCCGTCGCGATTATCTGGGGTGAGCAGGACACCGCGACCCCGCCGGATCAGGCGCATCAACTTGTTGAAATCATCAGCCCCGGCCAGCCCGGCGGCAATGTGCACCTGACCATGCTGCCAAATGTTGGCCATATCCCGCAAATAGAAGATCCGGCGCAGTTCAACGCCGCCCTGATAAGCACACTCCTGGGTATGGAAAACCAGTAGTTGAACATCCCGCGAATTATGCGATTCTAATAGCGAAGCAAGGAACCCCAACAATGCCATTCACCCTAGCCACCTGGAACATCAATTCCGTCCGCCTACGTGAACCCTTGGTGCTAAAACTGCTGGCGGAGCATGGCCCCGACATTCTGTGCTTGCAGGAATGCAAAAGCCCGGCCGAGCTGATCCCCACTGAAAGTTTTGAAGCCATGGGGTATGTGCACCGCGTTGTGCGTGGCCAAAAGGGCTATAATGGTGTGATAATCCTGTCGAAATTGCCGATGGTTGAGGCCGGTGCCGAAGATTTCGTCAACCTTGGCCATGCCCGCCATATCGCGGGAAAACTGGAAAACGGCGTCACCATCCACAATTTTTACGTGCCCGCTGGTGGCGACAAACCCGACCGTGATGTGAACGAAAAATTCGGCCAAAAGCTGGATTACCTGACCGAGATGCGCGACTATTTCCACGCCAACAGGCCGGAAAAATCCATACTGGTGGGTGACCTGAACATCGCGCCGCGCGAAGATGATGTCTGGAGCCATAAGAAGCTGCTGAAAATCGTCAGCCACACCCCAATAGAGGTCGAGCATTTGGCGCAAACCCAAGACGCAGGCGGCTGGGTGGATGTGACACGCAAAGACATCCCCGACGGCCAGCTTTATTCCTGGTGGTCGTACCGCGCCCGTGATTGGGACGCCGCCGACAAAGGCCGCCGCCTTGATCACATCTGGGCGACACCTGATATTGTGAACGCCTCGCACAGTTCACGCGTTGAACGGGCCGTGCGCGGCTGGGAAAAACCAAGCGACCACGCACCAGTATTTGCCACATTTGATTTATAGGACTGTTTCTAAAAGGAATTTGATTTGAAAAACTTTACCAGACGTGCCCTGTTGTTGGGCAGCGGCGCAGCACTTGGGGTTGCAGGCACAAAGTACCTCAAATCCTCAAACCCGGTGCTTGACGGCACCAAAACCTTGCAACCGGGCTGGGGCGAAGACAGCCTGAATGACGCAAGTGAACTGTCACAAACCCCGATCCACAAGCATATTATCCTGAAAGACGATCCCGGCCAGGCGTTGGTAAAAGCCCTGCGCGCCGAGCTGAAAGACGCCGCCGCTGACAACCGACCAGTTAATATCGGCGCCGCGCGCCATTCCATGGGCGCGCAAGCCATCCCGCGGGATGGGCATGCCATCACGTTCGACAACGGGCTGGTGGAAACCGACACTGCCAAGGCCACCTACCGCGCCCATGCCGGTGCCCGCTGGGCGCAGGTTATCGCCGCGATTGATCCCCAGGGGTTTTCCCCCGCCGTAATGCAATCGAACCATGATTTCGGCGTGGCGGCGACATTTTGCGTCAATGCCCATGGCTGGCCGGTGCCCTATGGGCCGATGGGCGCGACGGTGCAAAATTTTAAAATGTTGCTGGCGGATGGCGAATTGGTTGCCTGTTCCCGCCACCAAAACACCGACCTGTTCAACCTGACCATGGGCGGCTACGGGTTGACCGGGCTGATCACCGAAATGCAGGTGGATATGGTGCCAAACCAGCGCCTTGAGCCGACGTTTAAAAAGCTGCCCGGTGAACAATTGGGCACCGCATTCATGCAGGCCCTGAGCGACAAATCCGTCACCATGGCTTACGGGCGTCTGAATGTGGACCGTGAAAATTTCATGCACGATGCGCTGATGATCACCTATCGCGCCGCCGCTGATCAGTCTGATCTGCCACCGGCGTCTGGATCTGGTTTCATGTCCAAGGTGGCGGGTAAGATTTACCGCGCGCAGCTGGGAAATGAACGTATGAAGCGGGTGCGCTGGTTCACCGAAACCGATCTGGGGCCGCGTTTGGCCGGGGCGTCGACGCGCAATTCCCTGATCAATGAGCCGGTGGTCACGCTGGATGATGGCAACCCAAACCGGGTTGATATCCTGCATGAATATTTCGTCGCGCCGGAGCGTTTCCCTGAGTTTCTGCAAGTTTGCCGCGACGTGATCCCGGCGTCCTATCAGGAATTTCTGAATGTCACTTTGCGGTTCATCAACACTGACAGCGAAAGCCTGCTGGCCTACGCCGCCGTGCCCCGCATCGCCGCCGTGATGTCGTTTTCCCAGGAACTAACGGCGCGGGCCGAGGCCGACATGGCCCGCATGACTCACGCCCTGATTGACGGCATTATTGGCATCGGCGGCAGCTATTATCTGCCGTATCGGCCCCATGCGAGCCTGGATCAATTGCTGCGCGCCTATCCACGCGCCGCTAAATTCGCCGCCGCCAAACGGGCCATCGACCCGGACCTGCGGTTCAGGAATAATCTTTGGGACACATATTTGGGGGCGCTATGACCTTACTTCGCAAAATTTCACTGGGCTATTTCGGGGTGCTATTGGGTGCCGCTGCCCTGAATTACATCCCCGGTTTGACCGATGATCAGGGCCTGTCCTTTGGCATCTTCGCGCTGGATATTTTTGATGATGCATTGCATTTGGGTTCCGCCCTTTGGGCCCTTGCTGCCGCCCTGATTTCCCACAAAGCCGCCCGCACTTTCCTGCTGTTGTTCGGGGCTCTTTATCTGGGTGACGGGTTGTTGGGGCTGGCAACCGGTTCCGGTTACCTTGATTTTGGTATCTTTAATTACGGCGTGCTGGACCTGCCGTTCTTGTTCAAAATCTACGCCAACACCCCCCACATCGCCCTTGGCGGCATCGCGCTGGCGTCAGGGCTGTTTCTGGATCGCCGCTGATGCGCTGGCTGTTCAAATGGCTGAAACGCCTGCTACTGACCGCATTGCTGTTGGTGGCCCTTCTGGCCAGCCCGATTGCCTGGATTGAAACGGCCTGCCGCCCCAATGGCGATGCCATCGCCTATGATCCCATTGTCACCGACCCCAACTGGCAGCGCGCCGAAAGCCGCAGCCTGATGACCTACCCCGAATGGCACATCGTCCATGCATATGACGATTATGCCCGCGTGATCAGGGGCGGTAACCCCCATGAATATGGCTACCTGTCCAGCATTGGCGGTTTCTGGTCGTCGCTTTGCGCCCTGTCAAAAGCATCCGGGCCACATGGCGGGTTCTCATCATCCAAAGCAACAATCTATACCATTGGCGTAAGTTTCACCGCTGAACTGGCGATGAAGGCAGCCTATGAAGAAACCTTGGGTCGCATCGCCACATGGGTGCGCGGCCCCGACCATAGCCCACTGGATGACCTAAGCGCCGGGCAGGCCGCCGAATACGCCAGGTTCCTGCAACAGGTGCCGTGGTACCAGTGGGATTTTTCCAGTGACATCGCCGCGCTCAATGCCGCCAGAACCGACAGCTTTCGTGACCGCGAACGCGCCATTGCGCTGGGCCTGGAATTTGGTGCCAAAGCGAAATACGCGGGCGTTATTGCCGCCGCCGTGGCGTCCGTTGGTGTCGATCAACTGACCCTGCGGATGATCATCTCTGATATTGAACGCCCGGCATTGGCCGCTTTGGACGGGGTGCAAATCATCGCCACCCACCCCCAGGGCATTGAAATTGAAACCCCGCGCTACCGGGTTCTGACCCATATTTTAGATGAATTGGCCCGTGATGGCGCCAGCTTTGTGGAAGTCGCCGGCAATGACGACATCATGCTGACGGCCATATCTGACGCGCCATACCCCGGTGCCCTGCACAGTTTTAAACGCCAGGGTTATGGCGATTTTCGCCACCTTATTTCGCTAAAAGTCACTGATCTGGCCGACACATTGCGCAGCTTTGATACCGGCCCGATTACCCTGGAACATATCCATGACTATTAAGCGGCTGTTGCTGGCCTTGCCGCTGGTCTTTGTTGCATGGATCACCGTCATGGCACTGGTCATGCGCATCAGCGACGCCGCCCCAGCCGCCGTTGTGCTGTTTCCCAGCCCAGAATTCATGGCCGCTATGCCACCCGGCACCGCCATCATCGCCGCAAACGCCGTTTCAGTCACCTTACGATCCGACATTCCCGGCTTTGGTGCGTTACTTTATCAATCAGGGGCGCTTTTGGTACTGCCCGCCGGGTTGACCGGGTGTTTGCCGCTGCCCAAACAAACCAATGCGAAACCTTGAATAAGCCGCGCCAATACGCCATCTAGCGGGCAACCCAATGCGACCGAAGGAAAACCCATGTTAGAGCTTGGCCAAAAAGCCGAAAATACCGCCAATTTGATCATAGATGGCACCGAGGCCACGTTTATGGCGGACGTTATCGAAACCTCAAAAGAGGTGCCGGTGATCGTTGATTTCTGGGCACCTTGGTGTGGCCCGTGCAAAACCCTGGGCCCGATGCTGGAAGACGCGGTCAAGGCCGCAGGCGGCAAGGTGCGCATGGTCAAGATCAATGTCGATGAGGCACAGCAAATTGCCGCACAGCTAAAGGTGCAGTCAATTCCAACCGTGTTCGGTTTTCACAATGGCCAGCCGGTTGATGGGTTTCAGGGCGCGGTTCCGCAATCACAGATCAAGACATTCGTCGACAAGCTGGCAGCACTGTCAGCACAAGACGGCGGCTTGGGCGAAGCTATTGAAGCTGCCGAAGCAATGCTGGCCGAAGGCGCGGCAGTGGACGCGGCCCAGACATTCGCCGCCATCCTTGGCGAAGAGCCCAACAACGCCGTCGCTTACGGTGGCATGGTGCGCGCCCATATCGCTATGGATGATCTGGATCAGGCCGAGGCGATCCTGAATGGTGCTCCCGAAGAAATTTCCGCAGCCCCAGAACTGGAAGCGGCCCGCGCCCAATTGCAGCTTGCGCGCCAGGCCGCTGATGCGGGCCCAATTGACGACCTTCAGGCCGCCATAGACGCCCAGCCAGACGACCATCAGGCGCGCTTTGATCTGGCCAATGCCCTGCACGCTGCCGGGCAGGTTGAAGGCGCGGTTGAGCAGTTGCTTGACCTGTTTCGCCGCGACCGCGACTGGAATGATGGGGCTGCAAAAGCACAATTATTCACGGTGTTTGATGCGCTGGAAGCCAAAGACCCAATAGCACTGAATGGACGGCGCAAGCTTTCGTCGCTAATATTCGCGTAAGTCAAAAGCTGAACAGGGTTTAAACCATGTTTAATGCGGCCAACCTACCGGATTCTATCCCAGTGTTTCCCCTGCCGGGGGCGCTGCTTTTGCCCCGCGCGCATCTGCCATTGCATATTTTTGAACCGCGTTACCTGGCGATGCTGGACGATGTTTTAAAAACACAGCATCGCCTTATCGGCATGGTGCAGCCCCTACCCAACGCGCAATCGGCAAACGATCTGCACGCCATCGGCTGCGCGGGCCGGGTGACCACGTTTTCTGAAACCGATGACGGGCGCTATATGCTTACCCTTTCTGGCATTTCGCGGTTTCGGATATCGGGTGTTGCCGATGGCTTTACGCCGTACCGAAAATGCACCGTCACCTGGGCCGGGTTTGACGCTGATATGGGCCCTGCCGAAAAAGACCCTGATTTTGACCGCCCGCCTTTCATGGAAATGCTGGGCCGGTATTTTGCGACCCAGGAACTGGACACTGACCGGGCATCCCTTGATCAGGCCGGCGATGAGATGCTGATAAATTCGCTGGCAATGTTGTGCCCGCTTAGTGCCGAAGACCGCCAGGCCCTACTAGAAGCGACAACACTATCAGAGCGGCGCAAAACCCTGTCTACATTATTGGAATATGCCCTGCATGGCGGGAAAAAAGGTGAGGTGATGCAATGAAAAACACAATAAAATCAGACCGGCGTATGCTGGAAACACTGGTTTGCCCAATCAGCCATGCCCGGCTTAGCTATGACCCCGAGCGCCAGGAACTGGTGTCCAAAAAGGCCAAGCTGGCCTTTCCCATTCGCAATGGCATTCCAATTTTATTAATGGAAGAGGCGCGTCAAACTGACTAATCTGGGCCAAATTCGCGACACCGGAGAAGCACAATGAACGATGCCTGGCTTTCAATGTCAGCCGCAGATCTGGGGCGCGGCATTTCTGCTGCAACCATAGACCCGGTTGCCCTGTGTGAATGCTATTTGGCAGCCATTGACGCTCACCCCCTAGGCCACAGAATTTACGCCCGCGCCACCCAAAACCGCGCCCTATCAGAGGCGCGCGCAGCCGCCAAACGCGCAGCAAACGGCACCCGGCGCTCGGTACTGGACGGGGTGCCGATATCCTGGAAAGACCTGTTTGATACCGCCGGCACCGCAACCGAGGCAGGTTCTGCCCTGTTGGCCGGTCGCGTCCCCACCAAAGACGCCCGTGTCCTGGCAAATGCCACCATGGCCGGGCTGGTCTGCCTGGGCAAAACTCATATGTCGGAACTGGCATTTTCCGGGCTTGGCTTTAACCCGATCACCCAAACGCCGCCCTCGGTGAACTATCCTGATTGCGTCGCTGGGGGTTCGTCTTCCGGGGCGGCGGCGTCGGTGGCGTTTGGGCTGGCGGCGGGTGCCGTTGGCTCTGATACGGGCGGTTCGGTGCGCATTCCGGCGGTGTGGAATGATTTGGTTGGCCTGAAAACAACGTCTGGCCTGTTGTCATTGCAGGGCGTGGTGCCACTGGTCGCCAGTTTTGACACGGTTGGCCCGCTGTGTCGGACGGTGCAAGACGCCGCATTGATGCTGTCGGCATTGGCGGGAACCCCGGCACCTGATCTGACGGCTCCGTCGCTGAAAGGCATGCGATTTCTGATCCTGGATAACGTAGTCATGGACGGATTGCGCGACGCGCCATTGGCCGGTTTTACGCGCGCGATTGAATGTCTGAAACAGGCCGGTGCCAGTGTGGCGCGCCACGCCGTACCGGTGATAGATGATGCCATGGCGCTGGCCGGGCCGCTGTTCACGCCAGAGGCTTACGCCACCTGGCAACAGGAAATTGAGGCCGCGCCAGAAAAGATGTACCCGGCAATTTTGAAGCGTTTTCAAAGCGGTAAAGATTTCACTGCGGTACAGGCCCATGGCGCATGGCAGGCGCTGGACGCGCACCGTGACCAGTGGCTGCACGCTGTGGCGGGCTATGATGCGGTGATCATGCCAACCTCGGCCAGCCTGCCGCCAAACATCGATAAATTGGCCAGTGATGACGATTATTACATCGCTGCAAACCTGCTGGCCCTGCGCAATACTCGGGTTGCAAACCTGATGGATGCGGCCGCCCTGACCCTGCCAACCGGGGTGCCTGCAACCGGCATCAGTTTCCTTACACCGCCCCGCAGTGAGCACCGTTTGCTGCGTATTGGCGCGGCGGCCCAGGCCGCATTGGCCTAAAAGCAACAGCTTGGCCCATTAAGCGGCGCATTTTGCAGCGTTTTTCTGGACCAGCGCGGCAACACGCGATAGTCTTTGATGAAACGGGGCGTTAATGACCCCGATATCTGAGGCAGACATGGTGTTCCCCGAGCGGTTTTCGAACCTGCCAGAATATGCGTTCCCGCGATTGCGCAGCTTGCTTGACGGCCAAAAGGCTGGCGGCGATGTCATTCGTATGTCCATAGGTGAGCCTCGGCACCCGTTCCCCGACTGGGTGGGTGATATCATTGCCGATAACATCGACGGTTTCGGAAAATACCCACCAACTGACGGCACCCCGCAACTGCGCCGTTCAATCGCCGACTGGATCAGGCGGCGCTTTGGCGCGACGCTGGACCCTGACACCAACATCCTGCCCCTCAGCGGCACCCGCGAAGGGCTGTTCAATGCCTGCATCGCCATGTGCCCGGAAAAATCCGCGCAGGGCAAACAGCCCATCGTGCTGATCCCAAACCCGTTTTATCAGGCCTACGGCGCAGGGGCATTGGCCGCCGGGGCCCAACCGCATTATGTCTCAGCCACCGCTGCCACTGGTTTTCTGCCTGATTATCAATCACTTGACCCAGAAATTCTGGATCGCACCGAAATAGCATTTATATGCTCACCGTCAAACCCCCAGGGGGCGGTGGCCAGCCCCCAGTACCTAAGCGCATTGTTCGCGCTGGCCGAAAAGCACGATTTCCGCATCTTTTCAGATGAATGCTACAGCGAAATTTACCGTGACACCCCGCCCGCCGGGGCGCTGGAAGTGGCGCACCAAACCGGTGCTGACCCAGAGCGCGTCTTTGTGTTCCATTCGCTTTCAAAACGCTCAAATCTGCCGGGTATGCGCTCGGGGTTTATTGCCGGTGGTGCCGGTGGGATCGCCCGGCTAAAGCGCCTGCGCAACTATGGCGGCGCACCAATTCCTTTGCCGTTGCAACAGGTGTCACAGCAAGCCTGGTCTGACGAAGACCACGTGCAATCCAACCGCGCACAATACCAGAAAAAATTTCAAGCCGCCGACCGCGTATTTGCCAGTCTGCAGGGGTATGGCGCGCCACAGGCTGGGTTTTTCCTGTGGTTGCCGGTGGATGACGGCGAAGCGGCTGTCACAAAGCTTTGGACCCAAACTGGCGTTCTGGCGCTTCCGGGCGCCTATCTTAGCCGGGAAATTGACGGTGAAAATCCGGGCAAAAAATATATCAGGGTCGCCATGGTGGCCCCATATGACGAAATGCAGCTTGGGCTTACGAAAACCCGCGACTGCCTATACGAGTAAGGACAAGAATTAATGGCTTCCTATCAGGCACGACACCGCGACCCGCTGTTTGACAGCGCAACCCAGGCCGTTATTGAGCGGCGTGGCAAAGAACTGTTTGGCTTTGGGCTGTTGCTGCTGGCCGCGTTGTTTTGCCTGATCCTGTGGTCCTATACGCCCCAAGATCCAAGCTGGCTGTCAGCCACCGATGAAGCTGTGTCAAACTATCTTGGCCGGTTCGGCGCATCCATTGCCAGCCCGGTCATTGTCATCGTCGGCTATGGCGGCTGGGGCATCGCCCTTGTGCTTGGCACATGGGGCATGCGCTTTGTGGCCCATATTGGTGAAGATCGCGCCCTTGCCCGGCTGATATTTGCGCCCATCGCCATCGCGCTGGCCTCGGTCTATATGTCGACCCATGTTCCCGGCCAAAACTGGACCCATTCCTTTGGTTTGGGCGGGTTGTTTGGCGACACGGTACTGGGTGCCATCCTTGGGGTGATCCCGGTCAAGGCGACGCTTGGTTTAAAAATACTGTCACTGATCATGGCCGTTTGCAGCCTGGCCATGGCGGCCTATGTTCTTGGCTTCACCCGCTCTGAACTGCGCCGGATTGGCAGGTTTCTGCTGTTTGGCGTGATCATGTTTTATGCAGGCATTGCCCGCCTGCTGGGCATGGGGGCCACAGGGTCTGTCATTGCCGCACGCAAAGTTCAGGCCCACCGGGCCGAGCGAAATGCCCTAAACCGTCAGACAGTTGATCTGCAAAAGCCGGACATTTTGATGTCCCAACCTATGGTGGGCCAGCCAATGGTGCGGCGCGCCACGGATGGACACGTCAACGCCACAGGTGTTTTGCGCGCCGAGCCAACCGTCACGGCCCCTGTGGTCGGTGATGCTCCAGAGGCAGAAGTTAAAACAGGTCTGCTGTCGCGCTTGCCTTCAATACTGAAACGCAGCGTGGACCCAGAACCAGAAATCCAGCCGCAGCTTCACATGGCGCAGGATTTTGGGAACCCCGAGATTAAGGCGAAAATTGCCGCCGTCATCAAAAACCGCGTTACCGGGAAAACCCTGCTGCACACCGGCGTTAACCGTGGCCAGCCCTTGGTTTCTGGCCGCCATCCCCGTGGCCCCAAGCCGATGATCTTGCAGCAAGCCCCCCCCGTGGTTGACCCCGCAGTGATGGCCCAGTCGCTTGACCCATTGGTTCAAGGCGCGACGCCCGATGCCTATCAGGCCCCGATTGCCCCGATGCATGACCCCAAAAAGGTGGTGCAACACAGTCAGCGCCGGGTTCAGCCGTCGCGTCAGGCCCGCTCGGAAGCCCAACCAAAATTGCAATTTGAAGACCGCCAAGCCGCCCATGAATTACCACCGCTGAGCCTGTTAAGCAGCCCGGTTGCAACCGATCGGCTGCAACTGTCAAACGAAGCGCTGGAAGAAAACGCGCGTATGCTTGAATCGGTCTTGGATGATTACGGCGTTAAGGGTGAAATCGTTTCGGTGCGTCCGGGCCCCGTGGTCACCATGTACGAACTTGAACCCGCCCCCGGCCTAAAGGCCAGCCGCGTCATCGGCCTGTCCGATGATATCGCGCGCTCCATGTCGGCGCTATCAGCGCGGGTTTCCACGGTGCCGGGCCGCTCGGTTATTGGCATCGAGCTGCCAAATGAGGTCCGCGAAAAGGTGATGCTGCGTGAAATTCTGTCAGCCCGGAGCTTTGGCGACACAAACATGAACCTGCCACTGGCGCTGGGCAAGGATATCGGCGGCGATCCCATCGTCACCAACCTGGCGAAAATGCCCCATTTGCTGATTGCCGGAACCACCGGTTCAGGTAAATCTGTGGCCATCAACACCATGATCCTAAGCCTGCTGTATAAGCTGACGCCAGAAGATTGCCGGATGATCATGATTGATCCCAAAATGCTGGAACTAAGCGTCTATGACGGTATTCCGCACCTGCTGTCGCCGGTGGTGACTGATCCGAAAAAGGCCGTTGTCGCCCTGAAATGGGTGGTTGGTGAAATGGAAGAGCGCTATCGGCGGATGTCCAAAATGGGCGTGCGTAACATCGAAGGTTTCAATGGCCGCGTCAAAGATGCGCTGGCTAAGGGCGAAATGTTCAGCCGCACGGTTCAGACCGGGTTTGATGACGCCACAGGCGAGCCGATCTTTGAAACCGACGAATTCAAGCCGGAAAAAATACCCTACATTGTCGTCATCGTTGACGAAATGGCCGACCTGATGATGGTCGCCGGTAAGGAAATAGAAGCCTGTATTCAGCGCCTGGCGCAGATGGCGCGGGCATCGGGCATCCACCTGATCATGGCCACTCAGCGCCCATCTGTTGACGTGATCACCGGCACCATTAAGGCCAACTTTCCCACCCGAATATCGTTTCAGGTGACCAGCAAAATTGACAGCCGTACCATTCTGGGTGAACAGGGTGCCGAGCAATTACTGGGCATGGGTGACATGCTGTATATGGCCGGTGGCGCCAAGATCACCCGGGTTCACGGGCCCTTTGTCAGCGACGAAGAGGTCGAAGAAATTGTCAGCCACCTAAAGGCCAACGGACCGCCAGAATACGTGGGCAGCGTTGTTGATGGCCCCGAAGATGGCGCCGACAGCGACATTGATCTGGTGCTTGGGCTGGGGGGCAATACCGATGGCGAAGATGCGCTGTATGACACGGCTGTTGCCATCGTCGCGCGGGATCGCAAATGTTCCACTTCCTACATCCAGCGTAAATTGGCCATCGGCTATAATAAAGCCGCCAGACTGGTGGAACAGATGGAAGATCAGGGCCTGGTAAGTAGCGCAAATCATGTGGGAAAACGTGAAATTCTGATCCCGGAACAGCAGTAATCGGCAGGTCTCTGCTTTGTGATGATCTGATGGGGTGCGGTCGGCTGCGGTTGGGGCTACATTGATACCTATGAAACAGATTAAACTATATTTTGCGGTGTTGATAATGTTGGCTATGGCCAGCCCGGCAAGCGCGCAAAAAATCCCGTTGGACCAGTTATCGGCCTATTTTAACGCCTTCAAAACAGCCGCTGCCAGCTTTACCCAAATGAACGACGACGGCTCAGTTTCCACCGGCAATATCATGATCCGGCGGCCCGGACGTATTCGGTTTGAATATGACGCGCCCAATGACAGCCTTGTGTTGGCCTCCCAAGGTCAGGTCGCGGTGTTTGATGCCAAATCCAACCAGCCGCCGGAACGGTTTCCGCTGGTCAGAACGCCGCTATATTTGATCCTGGCTAAAACCGTCGATTTTTCCCAAGCCAAAATGGTTATTGGCCACGCCCAGGACGGCCCGGCCACAACCGTCACCGCCCAGGACCCCAAGCACCCTGAATACGGTACTATCCAACTGGTGTTTACAGCTGACCCCGTGACGCTTCGCCAGTGGATCGTCACTGATGGGTCAGGGCAGCAAACAACGGTTGTCCTTGGTGATTTCAAACTGGGCGAGAAACTGCGCCTTAGCCTGTTTGACATAAAGGCCGAAATGACCGCCCGCGGGTTTTAACCGCGCTCAGGCCTTGCCGCAGCTAGCCAGTTGCCGACCATACAAATCAGAGCGCGCGTCAACCTCACTGGCGATCCTGCGCAACCATGCCTTAGAACGGTAGCTGCCCCTTGCGAACCCGGTGCGACCCTCGTGGTAAGCCAGATACTGACTGCTGGCATCGGATGGTGAAATTCCCAGCTCGTCGCTGCTTTGCGCCATGTACCAACCGATAAAATCTGTGGCATCGTCAATATCGTCGCGCCGCGCACCGCGTCGGCCGGTATTTTGACGGTACTCATCCCATGTTCCGTCCAGCGCCTGACTATAGCCATAGGCCGAGCTTTGCCGCCCCATGGGGATAATACCCAGCGTATACTGGTGTGGCGTACGGGCGTTGCCGATGAATTTGCTTTCCTGATAAATCGTGGCCATCTGCACATGAACCGGAATGCCCCAATTGCTCTGGGCCCGCTTCATAGCCCTTAGATAGGACGGCCGCTGATCGGCAATACTACAGGCGTTGTCCAAATTTCGCGGCGCGGAAAAGTTGCCGCTGCCGCAGGCTGCCATAAACAGCATTAACGTTGTCGCCCTAAATACTCTGCTCATATGCCTCTGGCCTTTTCCCTTAGAATAGCAAAATTTGCCCATGGGGTGAACGGAAAATATCGCATAGCCGCTTATTTTGTGATGTTTCGGCGGATAATTGATCATGGCTGGGCGGCAATAGCATCGCTCAGGCTCGATTGGTTCCATGAATGTGGCAGAAAACCGTAGTGCGGGCCTGACATCAGGGTCTTTAAGCCGAACACGGCATGGCACTTGCGGCGATAAATTACTATATTTTCAAGGGATAATCCAGTTTCTCGGCCAAATATTAACCACTGTCAGTGACACGGCCACAGACTGTTTCCGCATGGGCCGTGGACATGCCCGGGTCCGGGGTTAATATTATTGCACAAGGGGCTGATAATATGTTGAAAACACGCGCACGGTATCACATTGGACAGGTTGTCTGTCATCGCAAACACCCGTTTAGGGGTGTTGTTTTTGATGTGGACGCCAAATTTTCAAACACCGACGAATGGTATGCCGCCATCCCAGAAGATGTGCGCCCCCCCAAAGACCAACCCTATTACCACCTACTCGCGGAAAATGACAAAAGCCATTACGTGGCCTATGTATCCGAACAAAACCTAAAGGCTGATTATTCCGGCCGCCCGGTTGACCACCCGGACCTGCCGGATCTTTTTGGTGAATTTGAAGATGGCCTGTATACGCTTCAGTTTCAGATGAATTAATAGCCGATCGCGGCGCCGTCTTTGCGTGGGTCAGACGCCCCTTGCAATACCCCGCGTTCATGGTCGATTAATATGGCCTGCGCCCCGCCAATGGGTGTTTCCGGTATCGTCACAACATGCCCCATATCAGCCAATTCCTGCACCACTTCGCGGTCATAGCCGCGTTCTATTTTCAACGCGCCAACATCGGAAAATGCCCGCGGTGCATCAATGGCCTGTTGCGGGTGCATGTCAAAATCCACCGTGTTTGACAGGAACCTGGCATGACCGGTTGCCTGATAGGCCCCCCCCATCACACCAAAGGGCATCACCAGTTGGCCCCCCTTGCGCAACATCCCCGGTATGATCGTATGCATCGGGCGCTTGCCGGGTCCGGCCTCATTTGGGTGTCCCGGCTCCAGACAAAACCCTGCGCCTCGGTTCTGAAATAAGATCCCGTATTTGGCCGATGCCAGCCCCGATCCGAAACTGTGATAGATCGAATAAATCATCGAAACCGCCATCAGATCTTTGTCAACAACGGTCAGATAGGCCGTGTCTTTGTGAACGTTTTCACTGGCTGCGTGTGGTGCGGTGATCACCGTATCTTGGCCGATCAAGGCCGCCAATGACGCCGCGGTATGCGCCGACAGCATGTGCTCTAACCGGTTGGTATGGCCCGGATCTGCAATGAACCGGTTGCGAGCATCATAGGCCAGCTTGGTGGCCTCGGCTTCTATATGGGCGCGCATGGCCCCCAGCGGTTCCATGCCGGCAATATCAAAGTGGGACAATATATTGGCCAACAATATCGCCGTCGCCCCCTGGCCGTTTGGCGGGTGTTCGACCAGCTCAACCCCCTTGTATTCGCCTGAAACAGGGTCACTGTAAGTGCAGGATACGTCAGCGAAATCCTGCAGGCTGTGGCAGCCGCCCAACGCATTTAGCGACGTTACCATGTCTTGGGCCACCTCACCCTCGTAAAACCCGGCGCGCCCCTGTTGGGCGATTTTCTGCAACACTGCACTTTGCATCTGGTGGCGGTAAACATCGCCAACAGCCAATGGTTTTGTGTCCTGCAGGTAAAACTCACAGGCGTCGCCGCTTAACACTGATGCTGCATTTGCCCAGTCAAACGCTGTGCGCGGCGTGACTGGAACGCCCTCTTGGGCATAGCGGATCGCCGGGGCGAGACTGGCGGCCAGCCCCAGTTTTCCCCAGTCATTTGACAGTTTGCAAAATGCGTCAACTGCGCCGGGAATGGTCACCGCTTCGGGCCCGTATAGCGGCACCTGGGTTGCCCCAGTATTGCGCAGCACCTCGGCTTGCAAACCGGCGGGCGCACGGCCCGACCCGTTCAGCGCGATAATGCGTTCCTCGCCCGCAGGTTTCAGCAGCACAAAGCAATCACCGCCAATTCCGGTGGAATGTGGCTCGCATATCCCCAGCAAAACCGCCGCTGCAATGGCCGCATCCACAGCGTTGCCGCCATTTTGCAGAATCTGCACTGCACTTGCCGCTGCTAATGGGTGGGATGTGGCGCAAAGGCCGTTGCTGGCAAATACCGGTGATCGACCGGGCAAATGAAAATCACGCATGAACACCCCCATATTTTTGCAAATATTAGGTGATCTGATGCAGAATTCAAACTGATTTGGGGAAAGAAGTCCTCGACGTCACGCACTGGGTGGGGGCTGTTAAACGTGACGCCGAGGGAAGCTATATGCAGCTACCCGTATGTTTTGCCCCGGCATTTTGGCTCGACTATGGACGCTTTGCGGCATTTTGGCGGCACCGGATATTTTTACAAATGGTTAGATTTGGGGTAACTTATTGATTTACAAGAAATTTAATATAATTTTGCCAGTTCTTCCTCTGGTTGCCCGAAAAGAAGTTTTCCTAGCGCTCGTTCAATCCCCGGTTGTAACGGAAAATGTAAGCCGGTTTTCATTACCTTCGCGACAGTAGTGTAGATCTTTAGAAAGGGTGCGGATCAGATACCAGCCAAACCCGCCCTCTGGCAGCTGATCAACCGGCACATCAACATTTGCGGGGGCCCCTTTGGGTAAAATACCGCCGGGCATTTGCGCGCCGCTGTCGGTCAGTTCAACCGCCACATCCTGCCCCAGTTTGCGCACCAGCAGTTCAATCGGTTTGTCCGGGCAGTAAAGATAGGCGTGCTCAACAATATTGTTGATGGCTTCAAGCATCACTATTTCCATGCTGCCCAGATCATCCGCAGCAACGCCGGTTTTCCCCAAGCAATCCAGCAGCGCAACCATGGTGCTGGCAATCGAAACTGGGTCACTGGTAAAATGTGTGTGGAATATGGCGGGTTGCTTAGCCACAGTCATGTTTCCAATCTGTCTTGCTCCAGCGGGCGCTTATCCCGATTTTCGGATATTACCTGCCGCGGCATCCAGATCAGTGTGTATCGTGAACACAGAATCCATACGCGTTAGTTTGAACACTTTGGCCACGGTCGGGGACAACGCGGCCAATTCCAGTTCCTGGCCATCTGAAAGCTGTTTCATCGATGCGACGATCGCCCCCAATCCGCTGCTGTCGACAAAATCAACCTGGCTCAAGTCTAGAACAATACACCCAACAACATCTGCCGTCAGTTCCCGCATCTGATCTTTGAATTGAATGGCCTGGGGCGCATCTATACGTGTGCTGTGCACGGTGATCGCAACCGCACCATCAATGGCACTGGAAATTAACTGCATAAAAGGTAATCCTATCATAGTTATTTACACAACGGATATCCGCCAATGGTTACCATTTGGTGTGTATCAACAGCGAAAATAGGGGGACACATGCAAGATGTTTTCATCGTTGGGGCAGCCCGCACAGCCATGGGCGCCTTTCAGGGGGAATTTGCGGGTACTGACGCCACAGCATTGGGCGGCGCTGCAATTTCTGGCGCACTGGAAAACGGCACTATCAGGCCCCAAGCCGTAGAAGAAATACTGATGGGCTGTGTCCTGCCTGCAGGCCTGGGGCAGGCCCCGGCACGTCAGGCGGGGTTCAATGCCGGGCTGGGCGAAAATGTTCCGGCCACCACGGTCAATAAAATGTGCGGTTCCGGCATGAAAACCACCATGCAGGCATTTGACCAGATCGCCCTAGGCGGGGCCAATGTCATGGTGGCAGGGGGCATGGAAAGCATGACCAACGCGCCGTATGTGTTGCCAAAGATGCGCGCAGGGGCCCGGATCGGCCATATGCAGGTTATGGACAGTATGTTCCTTGATGGGTTGGAAGACGCCTTTGATAAGGGCCGCCTGATGGGCACATTCGCCGAAGATTGTGCCGAGAAATATCAATTTAGCCGCGCCGATCAAGACGCCTATGCCCTGCGCTCGCTTGAACGGGCCCGCGCCGCCCAGAAATCGGGCGCGTTTGATGCAGAAATTACCCCCGTCACCCTAAGCGGTCGCACAGGCGACACCACCATCACGGTTGATGAACAACCGCCCAAGGCACGGCCAGAAAAAATACCACACCTGCGCCCGGCTTTTCGCAAAGACGGCACTGTGACGGCGGCCAATTCATCTTCTATTTCCGATGGTGCGGCGGCCTTGGTGCTGGCCAGCAAAGCGTCCGGGCTGACACCACGCGCCCGGATCATCTGCCATGCGTCCCATGCCCAGGCACCGGGTTGGTTCACCACCGCCCCAGTTCAGGCGGCGCAAAAATTGCTGCAAAACATCGGCTGGGCAGTCAGCGACGTTGACCTGTGGGAAGTGAACGAAGCTTTCGCTGTCGTCCCCATGGCATTCATGCAGGAAATGAACCTGTCGGCTGATATCGTCAACGTCAATGGCGGCGCCTGCGCCCTTGGCCACCCCATTGGTGCCTCCGGTACGCGCATTATTGTGACTTTGTTAAATGCCCTAAAAGCCCGGGGCCTGAAACGCGGGCTGGCGGCGATCTGCATCGGCGGCGGTGAAGGCACAGCGATTGCGATTGAACTGGTATGATGAACTATGAAACCCTGGCCGCCACGATCAAAAGCCTGACAGCGGGCGAAACCGATGGCGTTGCCCTTATGGCCACCGTGGCCTGCGAAGTTCACCATTCAGACGCGCGTTTCGATTGGACAGGGTTTTACCGTGTCACCGAACCCGGCGTGTTGAAAATCGGCCCCTATCAGGGCGCTCACGGCTGCCTGTCCATCCCGTTTGGTCGCGGCGTCTGCGGCACTGTCGCCCAGAACCAGCGCACCGAATTGGTGCGTGATGTTAATGCCTTTCCCGGCCACATCGCCTGCGCGTCCGCCACCCAATCCGAACTGGTAATCCCGGTCATTGACGCCACCGGCACACTGATCGCGGTGTTTGATATCGACAGCAACCAACCGGGTGCATTCACCGAAATTGATGCATCCGGGTTGGAAGCGATCCTTTTCAGCACATTCGCCCAAGTGAATAGAGCCTGATATGCAGATAATGTGCCCGCAAGAGGGTGCGCATCCCCCTGCCAGACCACGCCGCGATCTTTTGGCCCGACAACACTGCCGGGGTTTCGGGGCTGCTGATACATATGGACCACTTCAGTAATAAGCACTGCCCTCCAACGGGAACAACCATCCCCGCCTCTGGTGCTCGGCGAATAATCCCTTTAAGGGCAAATAAAATGCTCCCAGTCAAATAGCAAAGTAGACGTTTTTCAAATCAAACAAGTGGTTTTTGATAAAGGCCCCCTAGGCCAAAAAACGCGATTCAGCGACCCTTTATATATAATAGAGGCTTCCAAAAGAGCCGATTTGCCAAAAGCATTTGGCGACATTGAAGCCGCCCGAGCAGCAGGGTATTGGCTTGCTGGTTTTGCCAGTTTTGAACTGGGATATTGCCTTGAAGACCGTCTGCAAAAGCTGTTGCCCAAGAACCAAAAAACCCAATTGATGCAGTTTGGTGTTTTTGAAAAACCCCAACTTTGCCCAGATGTTCCAATGCCAAATGAGCCGGTGGAAATAACCAATCTGAAACCGTTGATTGATTTTCCAAGCTATAGGCAAGCCTTTGACAAAGTGCATGAATACATTTGTACAGGCGATGTTTATCAGGTGAATTTAACTTTCCCAATGCAGGCTAATACCACTGCCTCACCGGTAGAGCTTTACCATGCGTTAGGCCGTAAACAACCGGTTGAACATGGTGCATTTGTAAACCTTGGCGGGCCAATTATTTTATCACGTTCACCTGAGTTGTTCTTTCGTATTAACCAGTCGGGGCTGATCGAAGCCCGCCCCATGAAAGGCACGATCCGACGCGGAAATTCCACTGTTGAAGATGCCAAGTTGCGCCAACAGCTTTTCAATTCACACAAAGATCGCGCTGAAAATCTGATGATCACCGATTTGCTGCGAAATGATATCGCGCGCGTGGCCGAAATTGGTTCGGTTAAAGTATCGGAATTGTTTCAAATTGAGACCTACGCCACGGTGCATCAAATGGTGTCCCATATTCAGGGCCAACTGTTGCCCAAGATCGATACGGAAAAATTGTTTACGGCGCTGTTTCCCTGCGGCTCTGTTGTTGGGGCTCCCAAACTGCGCGCGATGGAAATTATTGCGGAATTGGAACCCAGCCCGCGGGATGTTTATTGCGGGACAATTGGCTGGATCGCCCCAGATAATCGCATGGCATTTAACGTCGCCATCCGCACAATTATTGTTACGACATCAGGCGAAATACGTCTTAATGTCGGGGGCGGAATTGTGTATGACAGCACCGCAAGATCCGAATATGAAGAGGCATTGCTTAAGGCGCAATTTGCGGCGCTTTAGACGTCTGCTTTACTATCAGCCGGGATATGCACATTTACGCAAAGTCCGAACCATACATTTGAATAATAATCTGGTCAGTGGTCTTACTAGATTTCATTGCCAGCCATGTGTTTTTCACACTGGCATTTTTAACCCCGGCCTTTTGCCGTCTGAGTAGATACGATTGCTGTTGCAGGCAATATTGAACGGACCCCGAAGATTTGCGTGCAGGGAACAATCGAACGTCGGCACGCGGCATGGTTCAGCTTGCACCGCGCTACGCGCGTTGCTGATTTTTCTGCGAAAAATCAAGGGCCTCCGGCGGGGATATTTATGAAAAGAAGAATGGAAGATCTGCGCGGACAAACGGACCATGTGTTTGGATAGAAAAACAAAGAACCATTGGCCCGCATCTGCACCCATGCTAGGCCAGCCCCCATGAGTAACTATGCCCCGCCCAATGACCCGCTGGTGATCCTGCACCATGACCATGAAATCCTGCTGGTGGACAAACCTTCTGGCTTGCTCTCGGTCCCCGGTAAGGGGCCACACTTGGCCGATTGCCTGATCAAACGTGTTCAAGATGTCTTTCCCGAAGCCCTGCTGGTTCACCGTCTGGATAGGGACACATCCGGGGTTATGGTGTTTGCACTGACCCGCCACGCCCAGCGCCATTTGGGCCTGCAATTTGAAAAGCGCCAGATTAAGAAAACATATGTCGCCCGCGTCTGGGGGCATGTGGCCGAAAAAACCGGTACCGTTGATTTACCGCTGATCGTTGACTGGCCAAACCGGCCCTTGCAAATGGTCGACTTTGAGACCGGTAAGCAGGCGATCACCGATTGGCGTGTGCAACGTTATGGCGACGGCGAAACCCGCATTCGCCTGTTTCCACAAACCGGGCGTTCCCACCAGTTGCGTGTTCACATGCAACAAATCGGCCACCCCATTCTGGGCGACCCATTCTATGCCAGCGGTGACGCGCTGAAATTTCCCCGCCTAATGCTGCACGCCGAAAGCCTGCGTCTGCGTCACCCGGATGGCGGTAAGGGGTTGGCGTTTAGGGCTAAAACCACATTCTAACGCCGGTATAATAATTGGACGGCATTTCCTTTATCGACAGAGCTTATTTTAGGGTCAAATAGTATGAATACTTTCTCCTTCAACAGTGAACCAAACTACCTAAAGGCGCGGATTTTGGCACCCTTTGCCCCGCGTTATCGCAACAGACTCCTACTGCGGAAATTGCCACCTGAACTGCGCCTAATCGCTTTCTCAACTTTGGTGTCAAACGACCATAGAATCGTTCTGGTAAAAAACCCAAAAGCCGGCTGCACCAGCGCCGCCCATATGCTATATCAGTTTTATAACAATTCCACTTTTAGGGGCGACATCCACCAAGATCACCCAAGCTTGATACAAGGCATCACCAGAGTGCGTGAGGTTCACGCCGCACTTCAAAACCCGGACACTTTTAAATTTACGACGGTTCGCAACCCTATTGATCGAACACTATCGGCTTACAAAGATTTTTTTGCGAATAAAACAAATCCTGAATCCCGACGGCATGCAAATGCGATCGCACATTTCGGTTTTCGCGACACGGCTTCGAACAGCGATAACTTTGACGCCTACCTTGCATTTCTAGAGGCGTATCTTTCTATCGACACGTTGCGGGCAGACGAACATTTTCGACCTCAGACAATCAATACCAGCATAGACCATATAAAATACGATGCGATTTGCCGGGTTGAGAACCTTCAATATGACATTTGTACGGCACTGGAAACCGCAGGTGTTTCAGGCGCAAATATAGAGAACATTCCAGCCGTCGCACGCAACCAGTCACCGTCAAATAGTTTTCGGCCAAATTCGGAACAGACAAAACGGATCTGCCAGCTTTATGAACAAGATTTTGAAACATTCGGCTACGAACATTAATCCCTAACGTCGTTTCAAAAGGAAGTTAGGAATTATTTTCGCATACAACGCGAGCTGTTTTTTATGCTTAAAAAAGTAGTACCCCTTTGTGCGGGGATTGATATAGCGATAGTTTTTATTTTGGATAATGTCGCTGACAACATCTCTGGCCCCGACAAGGTTAGGAACCACAGCCAAGCCACGGCCGTTGGCTGAGTATATGTCGCGGAAAACCTGATCAACGGGGCCAGTTATCGACCGCCATTCATCCAGATACCTTTGCGCACCAAGTTGCGACCACAACAGCCCGGTGGTGACTATCGGAAAATAATAAGCACGCACCAGCTCAACTGTGTTGGCCTTGCCGCGTATTGTGGCCAGTTTGCGCATAAATTTTCGCGGCGAACGCGCCAAATTCACAATGTCCCAATCGGGCAAATTTCCAGTGCTGTCCAACTCAACAATGCCCGCAATTATCGAAACGAAATCATCCGGAAGGTCGCAGTCATCCTCCAGGACCAAAAGATGTTTCTTACCCGACTCCAGAAACCGTTTCAGGCAACCCATATGGCTAAGATAGCAGCCCACTTCCCCCGGCAACAATTCGCGGTTTTGCGTTCTCATGGCCTGCAGCCTGTCGTATTTTCCTATGGAATCTAGCGACACACCCCGAACATCAACGGCTGGGAAACGTTCGAAAGGCAACCCAAGCTGGTTCAAACGCGCCGCAGTCGCCGCCATGCGGTCTGCGCTGCTGTCCAAGTTGATGACGACAGTATGCAGGTTTGCCAACATGGTGCTATTTTCAGGAACCAATTTCACTAAGTTTCCTTACCTTGGTGCGATAATTTTGCCTTGGAAACGCTCTTGCTAATTTGGATTTCAAACTTAAACGCGTTTGTATCGATGAACCACCAATAGGATCGGCATTATTGTCGACACCGTTGGGATAGACCGACAATGTCTCAATTCCGGTGTGCCATCGCATTTGTAAATATGTATCAACTGGGCGGTCAAATTTTTCCGTAAGGTCTAATAATTGTTGCGCGGCATTTCTGCCAATAAGGTGCAACACGGCAGAAAGCCCTATAACGGACGGCCGAAACAAAAGCGCACCCTGTTCTTGGTCAATCTTTCGGTTAATCTTTTCGCGGTTCTTTGGTGGAAAACGAATGATGCGGTCCGGCGTCATATTTCGCAACGCCACATCCAACGCGGGCGCCCAAAGTTTTGCGTCCACATTCAAATCATCCTCGGCGACAAGCGCACAGATATCACCCCCGTCAACAATCTTTTGCCAACACTTTCGATGGCTGAGAAAGCAAGCAATTTCGTTAGGTCCCATTCGAAAAGGATATTTCGGATCATGCAAGTCTGTCTCATACACAGAAGCGAGTGCCTTATCGTCCAGAACCTGGCCGTCAACGGCATCCACCACTTCAGCCAGTGGAAGGTTTTGCAAAAGATTTGCTACATTGCCAGTGCGATCAGTGTTGCGGCGCAGATGTATAACAAAAGACTTCATGAAATTTTGGGCCCGTTGCTACTGCATCAAGAGGATAATTTGCGTTTCTACTTTAACGTCACCCCCAGCCGCCCCGTCAACCCTTTACATGGCCAAACGCACCTTGCCGCAGCTATCAAAGCCCAGCAGCTTAACATAAATTTCCAGAATTTCCCCTCGGGATGCTGCACGCTGAAAGCCTGCGTCTAAGGTGATCTGACGGGGGTATAGGGCTGATGCTAACCCCTATCTATGTAAGGTGACTTTTCGTTGATGTTACCATGCTCCTTGGGTTAGCAATGTTTATGGGTTGATCGGAATTTTGAAGAGAAAAAGCTTCGTTCACTAATTGAAAATGGCTAGGAAATAAAAAATGGCGACTGCGAAATCTCTACTGGCGCGACTGAAGAATGTCATTCGTCCCCGAATGGCAGGAATTCCTAGAAATGATTGGGCGGTTTATACCGGTAATAACAGAGCCCTGACAAAGACAATTTTTGGCCACAAGATGATTGTGGATACCCGCGATTTATCGTTGGCACCGCACATCATGGCGGATGGGTACTGGGAACACTGGATCACCAAGGTTTTCGCCGACCAAATTACGCCCGGAATGAATGTGGTCGATATCGGTGCCAATATCGGATATTATTCTTTGCTAGCCGCCGACAAAATCGGCCCCAAGGGCCACCTTACCTGTTTTGAAGCTAATCCTGATCTTGCGGATATTGTGTTCCACAATCTGCACCTTAATGGCTACGCCAACAGAAGCACGGTAGAAAATAAGGCCGTATTCTCGGAATGCAAAACACTCCAACTAAATATTTTTCAAAAATATCTGGGAAGTTCCAGTCTTTGGGCAGATACCGATCACGCCAGCAAATACCATGATGAGCTGGTTGCTGTTGATGTTGAAGGCGTCACACTGGATTCCTAT
This sequence comes from Paracoccaceae bacterium, assembly GCA_036479015.1. Lineage (GTDB taxonomy): Bacteria > Pseudomonadota > Alphaproteobacteria > Rhodobacterales > Rhodobacteraceae > NVTR01. The sequence goes on from JAZGFB010000006.1 coordinate 56,812, forward strand.
TTTCCAAAGGGCCACCGGATCGATTTCATGAAAATTGATGCTGAGGGTGCTGAACCCCATATCCTTAAAGGGGCGCAGCGGGTCATTACTGACAACCCTCAAATGAAAATAATAATGGAATTCGCCCCTTCAATGTTACGTGCCACATATGGTTCAATTGAAAATTTCTATGCCGATATCAAATCCTTTGGATTCAAGATTTATGAAATCAAAAACGATTCTACATTGAAGGAAATGCCGCTTGATTTGGCTCAGAAAATTGAGTGGACTGATGTTCTGCTGAAACGATAGATATTTCCGGCCGATCACGTTCACGCCTGCCCAACCCCTTTTTAAATGGACCTCTGGCGTCAATGTCTGTCAGTGGAAAAATTTAGCCAAATAATTTTATGCGCGGCTAATAGTTTTCCATCGATTCATAGACATCGTGGGCAACATCAGCCCAGGTCCGGAATGTTGATTTTTTGGCCTCTATCCGTTTACATAAATCGCCACGGAACCCCGGGTCATCAAGCAGCCTGTCCATGTGGGTCACCAGTTCCTGAGGGTCATCCGGATCAAAATACAACCCCAGATCACCGCAAACCTCTTTCAACACCGGCGCGGTCGAACAAATCGCTGGAATGCCAAACCACAGCGCTTCACCGGCTGGCAGGCCCCAGCCTTCTATTCGGCTGGGCATCAGAACCGCCACAGCGCTCCGGTACAACCGCACCAGATCGGTTTGGTTTGGGCTATGTATCTGCTCAACAAATGGGGCGATGACCGCCCATTTGCCGGACTTCAGAGCGCGGGAAATGTGTTTACGCTTCGTGCCAGCTAGGATGAGTTTCGGTACCGTGCGGCCGGACTTTTGCATCAACACCATCGCGTCAAAGACCACATTCAGGTTTTTGCGTCCCAGCAGCGAGCCGACCGCCAGGAAATAGGGGGTGTTCGGCACCTTAATCACTGGCTCTTCTGTACCTTCAAAGCATTCATGAACCAAAGGTACAGCGGCCGTGCTTTTTGGCATGACGAACCGCCCATCATTTGCAAACCTGGCGATATCATCCAGGGTGAACTGCGAATTGGTGATCATCTGATCTGTATTTTCTATGACATACTTACTGTCATAAAACATGTTGAACGGAAAAGATTTCCTAGTGTGGCCACCCAAATCGTGCAGGGGGATCAAATCATGCAATAGCGGGTGAAACGTGGTGTTCAGTTTGCGCCGTTTAATTGTGCGGATCATATCTACCATCAGCTTTGGGCGGGCCGCCGAAAACAATTTTGCACCGCGCATATCCGCTGGCACAAACCGGTATCCGGTTGCTTTGATCCGACGTCGATTATTCCAGCTGACAAAAGGGCCGAGTATTGAAACAAGATGCCGCTCGGGATTTTTGGCATGGAATTTTCGCCTGAATTTGAAAATCTCGAAATCCGGAACGTTCAGATCAATATTTTCGCTTGGATCGTCTGAAATAATTGGATGAACTTCAAAAAACTCTTGGAAATCCACCGAATAGACAACAAAACGAACATCTCTGTAATTTGCAGCGAATTTTTCGGCAATTTCTGCGACTGTTTTGGCGATTCCGTAATACTGAAACCGTCCTGTTTTCACTGTCGTTAGTTCAGTAAGGTCACAGATGATTTTGGCGCTCATGTCGGCTCACACGCTCTACTTATTTTGATATTCAGGTCAATTAATTGATATTGTTAATGAAACTTATTGCCGCTGGTCAGTTGCGGGCGAAATACACCGCCCGCAACCAGATATAAACCCTTACTCTTCCGTAACTTCCGCACCGGTTGCCTGGTCCACCATCTTCATGGCCAGCTTCACCTTACCGCGGTCGTCAAAGCCCAGCAGTTTGACCCAAACTTCCTGACCTTCTTTCAGAACATCCGACGGATGGTTCAAACGACGGTTTTCAATCTGGGACACATGCACCAGACCGTCTTTTTTGCCAAAGAAGTTCACGAACGCGCCAAAGTCGACGATCTTTACGACCTTGCCTTTGTAGATCACACCGGCTTCCGGCTCAGCCACGATCGCATGGATCATGTCATAGGCTTTCTTGATTGCATCACCGTTTGGCGACGCAATCTTGATGATACCTTCGTCGTTGATATCGACCTTAGCGCCCGACACTTCAACGATCTCGCGGATCACTTTACCACCGGTGCCGATAACTTCCCGGATCTTGTCGGTTGGTACCTGCATGGTTTCAATGCGCGGTGCGTGAACAGAAAACTCTGCCGTGTCCGACAGCGATTTGTTCATCTCACCTAAGATATGCAAACGCGCTTCCTTGGCCTGCGCCAAAGCTTCGCCCATGATCGCAGGTGTGATACCGGCGATCTTAATATCCATCTGCAAGGATGTAATCCCAGCTTCGGTACCGGCAACTTTGAAATCCATGTCGCCCAGATGATCTTCGTCACCCAGAATGTCAGTCAAAATCGCATACTTGCCGTCATCATCCAGGATCAGACCCATGGCAATACCCGCAACCGGTGCCTTCAGCGGAACACCCGCATCCATCATCGACAGCGAACCACCACAAACAGACGCCATTGACGACGAGCCGTTTGATTCTGTGATCTCAGACACAACCCGAACCGTATAAGGGAAATCGGTGGCAGAAGGCAGAACCGCCTGCAAAGCGCGCCATGCCAGCTTACCGTGGCCAATCTCACGGCGTCCGGTGAAACCAAAGCGACCAACTTCACCAACCGAATAGGGCGGGAAGTTGTAATGCAGCATAAAGTTGCTCTTATACATGCCCTGTAGCGCATCGATCATCTGCTCATCGTCGCCAGTGCCCAGCGTGGTAATAACCAAGCCTTGGGTTTCGCCACGTGTGAACAGGGCTGAGCCGTGGGTGCGTGGCAGCAAACCAGTTTCCGCAACAATCGGACGCACAGTCGTTGTGTCACGACCATCAATCCGCTTGCCGGTTTTCACAACGTCACCGCGCAAAATACCCGCTTCCAGACCCTTAAGGGCAGAACCAAGGTTGGCATCTTCCAGTTCAGCTTCTTTCAGCTTGCCCATGATCACATCACGCGCCGCAGCAACAGCCGCCGTGCGTTCTTGCTTGTCAGTGATCTTGAATGCTTTGCGCATTTCCTTTTCACCGGCCTTGGCCACAGCCTTGGACAGCTTGGAATAATCTGGTGCCTGGTAGTCAAACGGCTCTTTCGCGCAATCTTCTGCCAGATCAATGATCAGGTCGATCACTGGCTGGATCTGCTCATGGGCAAATTCAACTGCGCCCAGCATTTCTGCTTCGGTCAGCTCATATGCTTCAGACTCAACCATCATCACGGCGTCTTTGGTGCCGGCAACAACCAGATCAAGACGTTGATCAGGGTTGTTCTTCAGGTCGTGCATGTCGTCCATTTCAGGGTTCAGGATGTACTGGCCACCTTCAAAGCCCACGCGACAGGCGCCAATTGGCCCCATGAAAGGTGCGCCTGATATGGTCAGCGCCGCAGACGCCGCAATCATCGCCACCATGTCCGGGTCATTCACCAGATCGTGTGACAGCACTGTGCAGATCAGCAGAACTTCGTTCTTAAAACCTGGGACGAAAAGGGGGCGAATAGGACGGTCAATCAACCGGCTTGTCAGCGTTTCCTTTTCAGTCGGACGTGCTTCGCGCTTGAAAAAGCCGCCTGGGATCTTCCCGGCAGCGTAATATTTTTCACCGTAGTGAACCGTCAGCGGGAAAAAGTCCTGCCCCGGCTTTTGCTTTTTGGCAAATGTGACGTTGGCCATAACGCTGGTTTCGCCCAAAGTGGCGATAACCGAACCGTCAGCTTGCCGTGCAACCTTGCCGGTTTCCAGTGTTAGCGTTTCTTCGCCCCACTGCATTGATTTTTTGGATTCTTTAAACATGTGTAGTTTCCTATTTGCGGGCACTCCCGGCCTTCCGGGTCCCACGTTTTCATAGCGGCCGAATTGCCGCCGACCCCTGAGTATCTTTGCGGGTGCCAGGGTCCAAGCACCTCATCTTACGATGTGCGCGCGTTTAGCGGAGATTGGGCGGGAAGGGAAGGGGGGGTGTATGTGGTGGAATGCCAGGCACGGGATGTAGCAAACCGTAGGATGGGTGCTCGCACCCATCACCAATCCGCCCACCAATCCAACAATTGGTGGGTGAAATCACCCACCCTACGTCCTTCACTGCTCATCCGTGCGCACAGTTAACAACGTCTCTCCCCCCAAATCAGCCCTATGAAATTCATATGGAAATCATATGGTTTTCATATCCGCCAAACCCCTTCTTTTACAGGCATTAACCCACGATTCGCCGCCAGAACGAAAAAACGCGCCCGAATGGGGCGCGTTCTGTAATCTCAAATTCGGGAATTCGGCGTTTACCGACGCAGACCCAGACGCTTGATCAGGTCCTGATAACGGGCCTCATCCTTGCCACGGGTGTAATCCAGCAGCTTGCGGCGCAGGGCCACCATTTTCAACAGACCACGGCGACCGTGGTTGTCTTTTTTGTGGATTTTAAAGTGCTCGGTCAGCGTGGCAATGCGTGAACTTAGCACTGCGATCTGTACTTCTGGGGATCCGGTATCGCCTTCTTTTATGGCGAATTCTTTCATTAGGCGTGTTTTTTCTTCAGCAGGTATCGACATCGGGGGCTCCTTTAAAGCTAAGGGTGAATGGCACAAGCCGGGATGTCGTCCAGCAAAGCCCGTGGAGGTATTGTTCATCCCAAATTAGATGAATGCGCGCGTATAGGCGATAAATACGCCAATGGAAAGTATTTAAACTACTTCTCTGTATTCATCTGATTGGCAATCTCTGCTGCCCATTCACCGATGATCGGAATGAAATCAATATTGGATAGGAACTGGCCCAGTATCCAGACCAGAATTGTCGCCCCTAGAACCGTCCCTAAACCAAAGGCCAAGCCTCTGATAAAGTTGAATATTATCAACTTTATTATTGAGTTGTGAAGCCTGACAAACCGATGGCTGTTAAGCCGGGATATTTCCAGCCTAAGGGCTGTCAGTTCCGCCCGATCGTCGTCGGTAATGCCGGTCATTTTCAGTGTCCCTACGCCATCTCAATTGGGGGGATGTATAGGCTTTTAACTACTTAGCACAACGACCTTCCCCGTTTCGATGTTAGGGTCGCTTCCGGTGGAATGTGAGGTGTGTGATGGGTATCGCATTGTTATTGCTTGGGCTTTTGCCCTTGATGTTTATGCCGGATTTTTCGGATGATGATTCTGATGCTGCCGGGGATGACGTTATTCCGGTGTTTCCGGGAATTGAAGATGACGGTTTGCAGGATGATACCAGCCTGCTGGAGGATCCCGGTGATCAGGACGGCGATGTATCTGACGACCAAATGCCTGAAGAACCGGTCGATATTCTTGCGCCAAATGTCGAAAATGACCTGCCCGATGATGGCACTCAAAATCCTGACCCGGTCGATATTTTGGCCCCCTTGGATGACCATGATTTCCTAACCCCGAACGACCCGGATGAGGGCGATGTTGTGTCGCCGGTGGATCAGATCGAATCCGATTCCGATACTATCTGGATCAACTTTGATGACGACGCCGGGCTTGGGTATTCCGAGATAGAAGATTTCCAATCCGGCCAGGATGTGCTGCATGTCCTGATCGCACCAGATATGGTGGTCGGGCCGCTGGATGTTGAGATTATGCAATCTCAAAATGGTTTAGATTCATTGGTTTACATAGAACAACAACTGATTGCGATCTTGAAAAATGCGCCCAATGCCAGCCTTGCAGACGTCTTGGTAGAGGTCGGCGTTATCGCCGCTTAAACCCATTCCCTGGGTTGTTCGGCATAGGCGATATACAGCGGATGCTTTGGGTGCCCGGCCTTGGTCAGACCCAGGTGGAGCAATCCGCAGCCTGTGCTTTTCAGCAACGTCGCAACGGCATCGCCCCGACCCTGATGTGCCCCATGTGCGCCCCATGCACAGATGATCTGATCCGCCCAGTCACAGCTGTCCAAAATTGCCGCGTCGTTTTCCGGGCCAACCGGATCAACCGCCCGGCGCATTTTCTTGGGGTCGGTGTCACGCCAGGCAAAAATATTGGTCACCCGGAAGCCGCCAAACCCCAACGTCCGGGCCCGGCGTTCGCAGCGTTCCACTGTCGGGTCATTTTGCATCTCGGTTGCGGTTGATGGGTTCAGCATGATGAAATGCACCGTGGCCCCGGCGTCATGCCAAACCCGGGTCAACATATACCGGTATTTTTCGCACTCTGAATATACCGCCACACTGGCCGCGTCGCCCTTTTGGTGGGAGCGGGTGATCACTGATTGAAAACCCGACTGGGGTGTAATTCGCCTGATTTATAGATACCAACAGCCACAGCTTTGCCCTGGTAAGAGGCCCAGACCTCATCACCGTATTCGGCGTTTGACGTCAAAACCAAGCCCGGGTTGCCGTTTCTCAGCCGTGCCGCACCTTCGGCGCTGGCGATCAGTTCGGGCAGATCACACAATCCTACCTCTAGCGGTTGCAACAGCGTATCCAAGGCGGGCGTTCTGGCCATATCCTCAACATGTTGCAGCGTGGTGCCATCGGTTGCTTCAAACGGGCCCGACCACACCCGGTGCAGGTTTTTGACATGGGCATAACAGCCCAGAACCTCGCCGAGATCACGGGCGATAGATCGAACATATCCGCCCTTGCCGCAGATCATTTCAAGCTCAACATGGTCCGGGTCTGGGCGCGCTGCCATTTCCAGTGACTCAACAAATAGCGGGCGCGCAGATAGTTTAATATCTTCACCCTCTCGGGCAAGTTTATAGGCCCGCTCACCGTCAATTTTCACCGCCGAAAACTTTGGCGGCACTTGCATTACGTCGCCTACAAATGCGGGTAGAGCAGCCCGTATCGCCCCGTCATCCGGGCGCAGATCGCTTGACGAAATTGTCTCACCCTCGGCGTCATCTGTGTTGGTGGCGGACCCTAACCGCACCACAAACCGGTAGGCCTTCAGCGCATCCGTAATGTAAGGAATGGTCTTGGTCGCCTCGCCAAAAGCGATGGCCAGAACGCCGGTTGCATCTGGGTCTAACGTGCCGGCATGGCCTGCCTTTTTTGCGTCAAATGCCCATCTGACTTTGTTGACTACAGCGGTTGATGTGATGCCTGCTGGCTTGTCCACAATCAACCAGCCGGAAATATCACGGCCCTTTTTACGACGCGCCATCAGTCGTTGTCGTTGTTCAGGTCGCGGCGGACATCGTCGCGGTCAAACAAACGCTTGGTATCGTCCATCTGATCAAAGGTTTCGTCAATGAGAAACCGCAGTTCAGGTGAAAACTTAAGAGCCACAGCCTTGGCCACCGCGCGGCGCAGCTCATAGGTATTGCGGGCCAGTGCTGCTATGGCCTCTGCCTTGTTCTTGCCGCCCAGTGGCAGAACATAAACAGTGGCCACCCGTAGGTCGTTAGAGGTTCGCACCTCACCCACAGTGATCGACATGCGGTTCAGTTCAGGGTCATGAATATCACCCCGGCTAAGGACCTGTGAAAGGGTGCGCCGGATCAATTCGCCGACCCGTAATTGACGCTGGGTCGGGCCCGCGCCTGAATGATGTGTGCTCTTTGCCATGGACGCCCAGATAATCCCGATTGGCGGCCACTGCAACAGGGGTTTGCCTGATCGGCACTTGTCGCTAAAGGTTGTGCCAGAGCAGGAGACAAGCAATGGGCACTTTACCAGGAATAGTCGTCACCGGTGCGTCCGGCAGGATGGGGCAGATGTTGGTACGCACAGTGGTTGCCTCTGACGCTGCCCGCCTTGTTGGCGCGTTGGTACGCACCGGGCACGGTTGGGTTGGCCAGGATATCGGGGCGGCCATGGGCGGTGCGGATATTGGCGTCACAGTGGTTGATGACCCTGTGCAGGCATTTGTACATGCTCAGGCGGTACTGGATTTCACCCGCCCAGAGGCGACGGTTGAATACGCGGCGATAGCAGCGCAGGCCCGCGCCGTGCATGTAATAGGCACTACCGGGCTGCAAGATGCAGACCTGGCCAAGATCAATGCCGCGTCGCGCCATGCAGTCATTGTGCGGGCCGGAAATATGAGCGTCGGGGTCAATCTGATGGCCAAGTTGACCCAAATAGTCGCGGCCGCATTGGATGATAATTTTGATATCGAAATTGTGGAAACCCATCACAATCAAAAGGTTGATGCCCCTTCAGGTACGGCGCTGATGCTGGGCCAGGCGGCGGCAGATGGGCGCGGTGTGGCGCTGGCAGACGTGCGCGACAGTGGCCGCGACGGCATTACCGGGGCGCGCAAAACTGGTGGCATCGGTTTTTCTGCCATTCGCGGTGGTGACGTGGTCGGCGAACATGATGTGATCTTTGCCGGGGCAGGGGAACGCATTGTCTTACGCCATATCGCAACTGATCGCGCGCTTTATGCCAAGGGGGCACTGCGCGCCGCCCTTTGGGGGCAAGATAAAAAGCCCGGCGAATATGACATGAATGATGTGTTGGGGATATAGCGGGGTAAGGGCTGACTAGAAATCCACCGCAATACCGTTTCGTTCCCAATCGCCATAACGCACGGGTTCTGGCCCTTTGCGGCCGCCATGCTCTACCGGCGGCGATTTTTCTGAAGCTGCTTTGCTGCGGCGCGCCTCAGCCTCGGCCAGTGCGCGTGCTGCGGCGGGCGAAATTTTAGCAGGTTTTATTAAATCAGGCATCGGCATCCTTGTTCAGATCAGACAGGTGTTATAGTGGCTTGGCGCACCAAACAAGTGATTAGGAACCCCAACCATGGCCCAACCTGGCCTCGCCCCACGCCGTGAAGCGGTAAAAATGCTTGATGCCATTCAGGAAAAAGGCGCCATGCTGTCAGAGCTGTTGCCTGACGCTGTCGCGCATTTGCCCGTCGATGAGCGCGCCCGCGCCCAACGTCTGGTGCTGACCACATTGCGCTGGAGGGATCGGGCAGATCGCATTTTGGGCCCGTTCCTGCGAAACAAACCACACCCGACGGTGCTGAACGTGCTGCGTTTGGGCGTGGTTGAGTTGTTGGTGGACGGTGCCGCGCCCCATGGTGTTTTAAACAGCGCCGTCAGCATCGTTAAGTCGGATAAAACGCTGCAATATATGTCTGGACTGGTCAATGCGGTGTTGCGAAACGTAACCCGCCTGCCGGAAGGTAAATGGTCGGATCTGCCCGCGCCAAAATTGCCGAAATGGCTGCGCAAACAATTGATTGCCGATTACGGAAAGCCAGCGATTGTTGCCATGGAAAAAGCCCATAGCATGGGCGCGGCGATTGACCTGACGGTCAAATCTGACCCTGAAAAATGGGCCGAAAAGCTGGGCGGTGTGGTGGTGCCCACAGGGTCGGTGCGCTTGACAGGTTCCCCCCAGATTTCCAACCTTGAAGGTTTTGAAACCGGTGACTGGTGGGTTCAGGACGCCGCGGCGACCTTACCTGCCCAATTGCTTAATACCCGCCCCGGCGAACGGGTGCTGGATATCTGCGCTGCCCCTGGCGGCAAGACCATGCAAATGTGCAATACAGGCGCTGATGTTACAGCCCTGGATATGTCGGGGCCGCGCATGGAGCGGGTGAATGAAAACCTGACCCGCACCAAACTGAATGCAAAAATAGTGATTACCGACGCACTGCATTACAAAGATGACCCCTATGACGCTATTTTGCTGGATGCGCCGTGCAGCGCCACCGGTACCATTCGGCGGCACCCGGATTTGCCCTATGCCAAGGACAGTTCCGGTTTTGCGGCGCTGTTTGAGTTGCAGGAAAAAATGCTGGACCGCGCGCTTGACCTGCTAAAGCCGGGCGGGCGCATGGTCTATTGCACCTGTAGCTTGCTGATTGATGAAGGCGAGGAACAGATAAGGGACCTGCTTAAGCGCAATACGGGCGTCTCTGTTGATCTTGCGGCCCGTGATGCCTTGGGGCTGCCAGCCGACTGGAATGTGGCAGAAGGACTGCGCACCCGGCCTGATTACTGGTCTGACATTGGCAGTTTGGACGGGTTTTTCATGACAGTTCTGCAAAAGGCGGGCTAAAGATTTTATTTGGCCGATGACAGCGGCGCATTCTGGTTCTATTGTTAGGAAAAATAACTGCCCCAAACGGGCCTAACACGCGGCGAAGCAGGAGCCCCGGTGTCCCAGATAAAAACTTTTTCCCTGCGCTGGTCGCGTTGGATGAACCGCTGGTATGCTGTTCGGGCTTCCCGTGCCCGCCCGGCAACCGGGTTTGTGTCACAACCTGAACCGCGCAGCATTGGATCATTCGCCAAGGGGCGCCAGCTTGTTGCGGGGAATTACCTGTTTGCTGGGTCACTGATAGACGACAAAAACCATTCAATCTGGCAACTTAAAATGCCGGACCTGGCGTTTCAGGAAGAGCTGCATGGCTTTACCTGGTTGGATGATCTGGCGGCAGTGGGCGATTTGGCGGCGCGTCAAAAAGCCCAGGCCTGGACAGTCCAGTGGTATGAGGATTTTGGCAATGGCAAAGGGCCGGGCTGGACGCCTGACCTGACCGGTCGGCGGTTGATCCGCTGGATAAACCACGCAATATTTCTGACCAATGGCCAGCCCTCTGAAACCACCGTTGCCTATTACACATCCCTTGGGCAGCAAACCATTTTCCTGTCCAAACGCTGGCAGGCTGCCTCGGCGGGTCTGCCGCGGTTTGAAGCTTTGACCGGGCTGATCTATGCCGGATTGGCGCTGTCGGGTATGGATCAATATGTAGATCCGGCGATCAAGGCACTGGCGCGTGAATGTCGTGAACAGATCGACCCGGAAGGCGGTATTCCGACGCGCAACCCAGAAGATTTGTTAGAGGTTTTTACCCTGCTCAACTGGGCGGCATCGGCCCTGTCAGAGGCTGGTAAAATGGCCGCACGCGACCATTTGCAGGCCATCGAACGCATTGCCCCAACCTTGCGGGCGCTGCGCCATTGTGACGGCGGGCTGGCCCGGTTCCATGGTGGTGGTCGCGGGGCCGAGGGGCGGCTGGATCATGCGCTGGCCAGTTCAGGTGTAAAATCAACAACGCCTGTCGGTCTTAGCATGGGGTTTGCCAGGCTGCATGGCGGTCGTACAAGCTTGATCATTGACGCAGCCCCCCCACCGAAAACCGCCGCATCTTACAATGCCCATGCCTCTACCCTGGCAATTGAACTAACCTCTGGGCGACGGCCGTTGATCGTCAGCTGTGGCTCTGGTGTCAGCCTGGGGTCACAATGGCGCAAGGCCGGCCGGGCGACCGCGTCCCATTCCACCCTGTCGCTGAACGGCGTCTCGTCATCCAGGCTTGGCCAAAGCGGGCTGGTCGGGGGCCATGAGCGCGAGCTGTTAAGCGATGCCCCTACCGATGTGCGGGTTCAATATTTGCGTGAAGATGGAGAGCACGGCATAATTGTCGGCCATGACGGATACCTAAAATCCCACGGGCTGACCCATATACGCCAGATTGACCTGACCCAAAGCGGCCGTGGCATCATTGGCGAAGACACGCTGGCCGCGATCGAGGCCAGCGATGAGCAGATTTTCGACCGCGCTATGGATCGGGCGCACCTGCAAGGTATTGGCTTTAAAGTTCGGCTACACCTGCATCCCGACGTGGATGCCGAGCTTGATATGGGCGGAGCTGCGGTTTCTATGGCGCTTAAGAACGGAGAAGTTTGGGTGTTTCGCCATGATGGCGTCAACAAGCTTAGCCTGGAACCAAGCGTTTATCTGGAAAAGGGCCGGATCAAAGCCCGTGCGACCAAACAGATCGTTTTATCTGCCAATGCAATAGAGTATGCGACACGCATTCGCTGGTCATTGTCCAAGGCTCAGTTTACGCCCGACGCCGTACGTGACCTTGAGCGGAGCGACACAGACATCTGACTTAACCCTTGGGGGAACTACCTATGACCAACCTCGTGCCCGTTTCACGCGCATTGATATCTGTTTCCGATAAAACCGGATTACTTGATCTGGCAAAGGCGCTGGCTGATTTAGGGGTGGAACTGCTGTCCACTGGCGGCACCGCTTCTGCGATGCGTGACGCTGGCCTAAAGGTGATTGACGTTGCTGATGTGACCGGCTTTCCAGAAATGATGGACGGGCGGGTGAAAACCCTGCATCCGGGCGTGCATGGCGGGTTGTTGGCACTGCGCGACAATGAAAGCCACCAGGCGGCCCTGAAAGAACATGGCATTCGTACGATAGATTTATTGATTTGTAATCTTTATCCGTTTGAAGAAACCCGCGACAGTGGTGCAGAATATGCCACCTGTGTTGAAAACATTGATATTGGCGGTCCGGCAATGATCCGGGCTGGGGCCAAGAACCATGATTTTGTGAATGTTGTGGTGGATGTGCAGGATTATGATGCACTGATAACCCAGTTGCGGGAAAACGAATGTGCCACGACCCTGGCGTTTCGCCAATCACTGGCGCAAACCGCCTATGCCAGAACGGCGGCCTATGACACGGCCGTGTCAAACTGGATGGCGGGGGCCATTGATGTGCCTGCCCCACGCCGCCGCGCTGTTGCTGGCACCCTGGCGCAAACCCTGCGCTATGGCGAAAACCCGCACCAGTCAGCGGCGTTTTATCTGGACGGTTCGAACCGGCCCGGCGTGGCAACCGCCCGCCAGCTGCAGGGTAAAGAACTGAGCTATAACAACATCAACGATACTGATGCCGCCTTTGAACTGGTCAGCGAATTTGCCCCGTCAGACGGGCCAGCCTGCGCGATCATTAAGCACGCCAACCCATGCGGCGTGGCCCGTGGCGCAACTTTGGCACAAGCTTACCAAAACGCCTTTGATTGCGACCGCACCAGTGCATTTGGTGGAATAATCGCTTTAAATCAAACTCTTGATGGGGAAACTGCGCAAGAGATTGTTAAGATATTCACCGAAGTTGTCATTGCCCCCGATGCCGATGCCGACGCGATTGAGGTGTTTAAAACCAAAAAGAACCTGCGTCTGCTGACCACCGGATCGCTGGCTGATCCACGCGCTGGCGGGCTGACGGTTCGTCAGGTTTCCGGCGGCTTGCTGATGCAGGACAAAGACACCGGCCATATCGGGCTGGATGACTTGAAAGTGGTGACCGAAAGGCAGCCCAACCAACAGGAACTGGCGGATTTGCTTTTCGCCTGGACTGTGGCCAAACATGTGAAATCAAACGCGATCATATACGTCAAAGACGCGGCCACCGTGGGCGTCGGAGCTGGCCAGATGAGCCGGGTAGACAGCACCCGAATAGCGGCGCGAAAATCCCAGGACATGGCGGATGCTTTGGGGCTGCCAGAACCATTAGCCCGGGGCGCGGTTGTCGCCTCTGATGCATTCTTTCCCTTCGCCGATGGATTGCTAAGTGCTGCCGAAGCGGGTGCCACAGCGGTAATTCAACCCGGCGGCTCCATGCGCGACGATGAGGTGATTGCCGCCGCTAATGACGCCGGGCTGGCAATGGTCTTTACTGGCATGCGTCATTTCCGGCATTAAGCGCAGATGAATATGCGCAACATGTTAGGGGCGGCCATGGCCGTCGTGGTGCTGGATCAGGCCAGCAAAGTCTTTGTGGTTCAGGTCATGGACCTCAAATCCAAAGGATCAATCGATGTCCTGCCACCGCTACTGAATTTCCGCATGGCCTGGAATGAGGGCGTCAATTTCGGATTGTTTTCAAATAATTCTGATCTGGCCAGATGGTTTCTAATCACAATTGCGGTGGTGATTTCCACTTGGGTTGCTGTTTGGGTGGTCCGGGAAGGTGCCGGGCGCGCCGGTCAAATATCTGCCGGTCTGCTAATCGGCGGTGCTGTGGGCAACGTCATAGACCGCATGGTTTACGGGGCTGTTGCGGATTTTCTGAATATGTCTTGCTGTGGGTTTGATAATCCGTTTGCTTTTAATGTGGCTGATATCGCAATATTTGTCGGCGCAATGGGCCTGATTTTCTTTACCGGCCGGAAAAACGCGGCGTGACTGCGCCGATTTCATAGGCTAAACAAGGCATAACAGGGTTAGGGTGGCCGTCCATGCGGGTAAATGTTGTTAAATTGTTGATCCTCTGCGTGCTTGGGTTTGGGCTGTCGGCCTGCGCCACTGGGACACCCCGGCTGTTAAATGTCGGGGCCAGTAATGACAGCCCGGATGAATTTGCCGTGTTGCCGGGTAAGCCACTGCAAACGCCCGCCAATTTTATTGACTTGCCAGCGCCAACCCCCGGCGGCGTCAATCTGACCGATCAGGCGCCTGCGGCTGACGCCATTGCCGCCTTGGGCGGAAACCCGGCCAGCGTTACACGATCAGGAATTCCCGTAACCGACGCCGCCCTTTTGGCCCAGTCGCGGCGTTTTGGGGTCGCACCAGATATTCGCGAACAACTCAGCACGGCTGATCTGGCGTTGCGTCGACGTCAGGGGGTTTTGTTTTTCATGCGCTGGTTCACAGGAAACCGGTATTTTGCAGCCTATCGCGGCCAGTCTTTGGACCAAGACCGCGAATTTGATCGCCTGAGCGCCGCCGGGGTGAAAACCCCCAGCGCACCGCCGCGCACGGGCCGTTAACGATAAGTTCATCCCTAAACATGCCTTGATATGCTTGAAGCTGTACCGTTTCGGCGTATCTAAGGTGTGACCGATAGATAGGATATAAGATGAAAAGCGCGATTGCCGTCCTGTTAGCCATTCTAACCTATTCAATGCCAGCGCGCGCGGCAGAGGTGACGACATTCACCCTGGATAACGGCATGGAAGTTGTGGTTCTGGAAGATCACCGCGCTGCCGTTGTGGTGCATATGGTCTGGTACCGGGTCGGGGCTGCCGATGAACCGCCGGGAAAATCCGGCATCGCGCATTTTCTGGAACATCTGCTGTTTAAGGGCACCGATGATCTGGGGCCCGGCGAATTGTCAGCGACAGTGACCCGCAACGGCGGCTCTGACAATGCCTTTACCAGTCAGGATTACACCGCCTATTTTCAACGTATCGCCTCGGATCGGCTGGAACTGGTGATGACCATGGAAGCCGACCGTATGCGCGACCTGAAGATGTCCGAGGATGACGTCACCACAGAACGCCAGGTGGTTCTGGAAGAGCGCGGCACCCGTGTTGACAGTGATCCGGGGGCGCTGTTTCGTGAGCAACGCAATGCGGCGCAGTATCTGAACCACCCCTACGGCATCCCGGTCATCGGCTGGCGTCATGAAATGGAACAGTTGAACCGTGATGATGCGTTTGCGTTTTACCAACGCTATTACGCCCCCAATAACGCCATTCTTATTGTTGCCGGTGACGTTGATCCGGCGCAGGTTAAGGCACTGGCTGAAAAGCACTATGGCCCGATTGCACCAACCGCCAATCTGCCAGAACGTGTGCGCCCGCAAGATCCGCCGCATCTGTCTGAACGCCGCCTGTCACTGGTGGATGCGCGCATCTCGCAACCTTTTGTCACGCGATCCTACCGGGCACCCGAACGCGACAGTGGCGATCAGTTTGCCGCCGCCAGGCTGGTGATGCTGGCCGAGGTTCTGGGCGGCTCTGCTGCCACCTCGGTTTTGGGTCAAAAGCTGCAATTTGATACCGAACAGGCAATATTCACCTCGGCATCCTATGGCGGTGTATCGCTGGATGACACCACCTTTGGGCTGGTGATTGCGCCCACGCCGGGGCTGTCGCTGGAACAGGCTGAGGCTGCCCTTGATGGGGCCGTGGCAGAATTTTTGGAAGAAGGCGTTGAACCGGTGCAGTTTGAACGCATCAAAATGCAATTGCGGGCGTCGCTGATATACGGCGAAGATAACATAAGTGCCCAGGCCAACCGTTACGGTGCGGCCCTGACCAGTGGCCTAACTGTGCAAGACATTCAGGAATGGCCAGGTATTTTGCAATCGGTCACCGCTGATGACGTGCTGCAGGCGGCGCGCGACGTTTTCAAACTGGAAAATGCGGTCACTGGATGGGCCAAGCCAGCAGAGGTGGAACAATGAAAAACCTAACTGTCATAATCGGGCTGTTTCTGGCGATGCTGGGCACAGCGCAGGCCAAGGTCGAAGTGCAACAACTTACCTCACCCGGTGGCATCAGCGCCTGGCTGGTTGAGGAACACTCCATTCCGTTCACTGCGCTTGAGATTAGGTTTCGTGGCGGCTCGGCTTTGGACGCTCCGGGCAAGCGTGGGGCTATCAGCCTGATGATGGCAACTCTGGAAGAAGGTGCTGCTGAGTTGGATTCCCAGGGGTTTGCTGCGGCGCGCGAAGCGCTGGCCGCCAGTTTCAGGTTTAACGTTTATGATGACGTCACCACCATTTCCGCTCGGTTCCTGACCGAAAATCGCAGCGAAGCCATGGCGCTTTTGAAAACCGCATTGCACCAGCCGAATTTTGATCAGGTCGCGGTGGACCGGGTGCGCGAACAGGTGCTGTCGATCATCCGATCCGACGCCACAGACCCAAGCGATATTGCCGGGCAAAACTTTGATGAACTGGTTTGGGGGGGGCATCCCTATGCCAGTTCGCGAAACGGCACATTGGACAGTGTGGCCAGCCTGACGCGGGCAGATATGTTTGACGCCAAGGCTCAGGTTTTCGGGTTGGATCGTATGTATGTGTCGGCTGTGGGTGACATTTCCGCAGAAGAACTTGGCATACTCTTGGATGAACTACTTGGCGATCTCCCGGCAACCGCCGCGCCGCTGGTGGATCGGGCGGATTATCAGTTGGAAACAGGCACCACTGTAATAGATTTTGACACCCCACAATCAGTGGCACTGTTTGGCCATCAGGGCATTGAACGTGATGATCCCGACTATATGGCGGCCTATGTTTTGAACGAAGTCTTCGGTGGTGGTGGTTTTGAAAGCCGGCTGATGACCGAGGTGCGTGAAAAGCGCGGGCTGACATATGGTGTCAGCACGTTTCTGGTGCCAATGGAATATGGTGAACTGATCATGGGTCAGGTCCGGTCTGACAATTCCCGCATGGCCGAAAGTATTTCTGTGATCCGTGACGAATGGGCCAAAATTGCCGATACCGGATTGACCCAGCAGGAACTGGCGGATGCCAAAACCTACCTAACGGGTGCCTATGCCTTACGATTTGACGGCAATGCCCCCATTGCGCGGATACTGGTGGGCATGCAGATGATCGGGCTGCCGGTGGACTATATCAGCACCCGCAACGATCAGATTAACGCCTTGACCTTGGCTGGCATCAACCGCGTTGCGCGCCGGATATATCAGCCCGGCGCCCTGCATTTCGTGGTGGTTGGCCAACCGGATGGGGTGGAAACCAGCAACTAGGAAATTGCGGTAGAAACGTTCGGCGTCTGTTTGCGCGGGATTCTGTTTGCCACCCATGAACGGTGCCCCCATTGGCAAATGAGTGGCGGGATCTGAGCAGATCTGTCGAAAAAGCGCCAATCAGTATTCGCCGCATGGTAGCGGCGCGAAATCGGCAATTCAGGCTAATCAGATCTCGTTTTGGCCGGGATGTTGTCCGCGTTTGACACCAGCATTTTGATGGCACCATTTAATTGGTCCAGCTCTTCCTGCGAAACCTGAATATCATTGCGCGTCGCCGATCTCGCCAGGGAATACACCATATCGACGCATTTCATCACCGCATCAAAGGCCGATTCAGCCGTCGGATCAGCGTCAGCGTCGTTGCGATTGCCAAACCACGCTTTTGCGCGCCATGCGGCGGTGCCATGGGTCTCGATGGCTTCCAGCGTGCGCAGTATCTTTCGAATTGTGTTGGCATGGACATGGTCACCACGCATAAACCGGCGCGCTGTCTGCACATGCATACCGGTTTCTTTGGCCAACTCGATTTCGGTTAACTGTAATTTCCTGGCAAGCGCCAGCGCCCGTGGTTGAAGAATTTGATTCGTTTCGGCCATTTTTGTTGCTCTTTTTTTTGGCTATTCGCTACTCTACCCGAGTTTTTGGGGGAAAATAAAGGCATTATGATGAAATTACCCAAATTGTGATAAATAAGCGAGACAATATAGGGTATTTACCCAATCTATACCCGCTAGATGCTGTAGTTGCGAGTATTCAGGCGCAAATTAGTGAAATAAATTTAGTGAAATACAGACAAAATGTGAGTCGTTTGCTACAGTAGTCAAACTTTACTGAGGAGGTTGCAATGAATAATAAGCACTTTAAACTGTATTTTCTGGCGGGTGGCCTGGGCTTCGCGCTGGCAACAATATTGACAGTAATCGACCAGGTCATCAGGGACCCGAACGAAATATTGCCCCTTGCCGGCAACGATTTTGTTCAGATGGCTGTTTTGGTACTAAGCGCGTTGGCGATCGTGACTATCTATTTGACCGTTTCCGAAATTTCGAAATTATTTTCGCGCAAGTAGGTGCAAAACGCCAGTGGTCGAATCGGGGCGTGACATGCTAAGTTTGGTGGTATGTCCGCACTGTACCCCAAGATAGGCGAAAAAGCCCCTGAAATCCGACAGTTGGATGTTAATGCGGTCAACCGTATTGCGGCGGGCGAAGTGGTTGAACGCCCGGCATCGGCCCTGAAAGAACTTGTGGAAAACGCGCTGGACGCCGGGGCGCATCGGATTGATGTCGCTTACAGCGATGGCGGCAAAACCCTGATCCGGGTTGTGGATGACGGGCATGGCATTGTGCCGGATCAACTGGAACTGGCCCTGTCGCGCCATGCCACCAGCAAAATTGACGGCAGTGACTTGCTGGACATCCACACTTTCGGGTTTCGCGGTGAGGCATTGCCATCGCTTGGTGCGGTTGGTCGTATGACCATCACATCACGCGTAGCAGGCCAAGAGGGCGCTATGATTGCCGTTAATGGCGGCGCGATTGAGCCGGTGCGCCCCGCGGCCCTAAACGGTGGCACCATTGTTGAGTTGCGCGATATTTTCTATGCCACCCCGGCGCGGCTGAAATTCATGCGCACCGACCGGGCCGAGGCGCAGGCGATCAGCGATGTGATCAAACGTTTGGCCATGGCGGAACCGTTTGTCGGGTTTACCCTGCGCGATGTTTCCGGTGGCGGCAGCGGGCGTGTGGTGTTTCGCGCGGACCCTGAAACCGGCGATATGTTCGACGCGCTGCATGGCCGTCTGGCCCGGGTCATGGGGCGTGAATTTGCCGATAATTCCCTGAAAATTGATGCCGAGCGCGAAGGCCTGCACCTGACCGGATACGCCGCCTTGCCCACCTATTCTCGGGGCTCTGCGGTGGCACAATACCTGTTCGTCAATGGCCGCCCTGTTAAGGACAAGCTGCTGACTGGTGCCTTACGCGCCGCCTATTTTGATTTCCTGCACCGGGGGCGGCACCCAGCTGCTGCCCTGTTCATTGATTGCGATCCGCAACTGGTGGATGTGAACGTGCATCCGGCGAAATCCGAGGTCCGGTTTCGTGATCCTGGCATGGCGCGCGGTCTGATCGTGTCGGGCCTGCGCCACGCGCTGGCCAATGCCGGGCACCGGGCGTCGACAACGGTGGCCGGGGCAACATTGGGGGCGTTTCGCCCTGAAACCACCGAGCCGCGCATCTACCAGATGGACCGGCCCAGCCCCGGCGTTTTGGGGCGCAGCTATGACGCCATGGCCCCGGGTTTTGCTGAGGCCCCGGTATCGGGGCGGGTAGAGGCGTTTGAACCGCCAACTGAGGATCAGAATTGGCCCCTTGGTGCGGCCCGCGCGCAGCTGCATGAAAACTATATTATCGCGCAGACGGCGGATGGTATGGTGATCGTAGATCAGCACGCGGCCCATGAACGGCTGGTTTATGAAAAACTGAAAGCCCAGATGGCGCAAAATGGTGTCGCGTCCCAGGCGCTGCTGATCCCGGAAATTGTTGAAATGAACGATGCAGATGCCGCCCGTCTATTGGAAATGTCCGATGATCTGGCGCGCCTGGGCCTGGTGATTGAACCCTTTGGCGCAGGTACAGTTGCGGTGCGTGAAACCCCGGCAATTCTGGGCCAGATCAATGCCCGGGCCATGCTGCTGGATATTCTGGATGAGCTGTCAGATCAGGGTGATAGCCTGAGCGTCACCGCGCGGTTAGAGGCGGTATTATCTAGCGTCGCCTGCCACGGTTCTATCCGCTCGGGTCGCCGGATGCAGGCCGATGAGATGAACGCGTTGCTGCGCGAAATGGAAGCAACCCCCCATTCCGGCCAGTGCAACCATGGCCGCCCAACATATGTGGAACTGAAATTGAGTGATATTGAAAAATTGTTTGGCCGCACATGATCCGGATTGGTAATTATACACTCGATTTAAGCGACCCGGTGGTTATCGCATTGCTTGTCGGTGTTGGGATGGGGCTGTTGATTATCATCCTGCTGATCGCCAACATGCGGGCCGGTCGGCGCGTGGCGGATCCCTTAATATATCAGCTGGATCAGGTGTCCCGATCCTTGCAGGGGCTGGGCGCCGGACAGGATCAACTCAGGGGTAACCTGAGCACCGTGTCCGAGGCGCAGACAGCCGCCCAAACCCAGATTATTCAGGTGGTTGAATCGCGCCTTTCCGCGGTGCAGCAACAGATGAATGACCGGTTGCATGACAACGCACTAAAATCGGCGCACAGCCTGTCAGACATGCAAGAGCGGATTGACAAAGTGCTGTACGGCTCATCCGAAAAAACCACCAAATCCCTGACCGAATTGCAGGAACGGCTGGCAACAATCGATAAGGCCCAGGACAATATCGAAAAGCTTTCAGGCGATGTTCTCAGCCTGCAGGATATCCTGTCCAACAAACAGACTAGGGGCGCGTTTGGGGAAATTCAGCTAAACGATATTGTTGGTAAGGCCCTGCCCAAAGACAGTTATGAACTGCAACACACCCTGTCCAACGGCAAGCGCGCCGATTGCCTGATCCACCTGCCCAACCCGCCGGGGCCCATTGTCATTGACGCAAAATTCCCGCTGGAAGCCTATGAAGCCCTGCGCCGCGCGAAAACCCAATGGGAAACCAAAGAAGCCATCGCATTTTTCAAAACATCGGTGCGCAAACACATCAAAGACATTTCAGATAAGTACATTCTGGATGGTGAAACGGCTGATGGTGCGCTGTTGTTCCTGCCGTCCGAAGCCATCTATGCCGAGCTGCATTCAAATTTCCCGGAACTGGTGCGGATCGGCTTTGACGCCCGCGTCTGGATTGTGTCGCCAACCACCTGCATGGCAACGCTAAACACCATGCGCGCCATTTTGAAAGATGCCCGCATGCGTGAACAGGCCGGGGCCATTCGCACGACACTGCGCCTGTTGCACAGGGATGTTGAACTGGTGGTTGAGCGGGTTGGCAAGCTGAATACCCATTTCGGGCAAGCGCGTAAGGATCTGGACGGTATAGGCACTGCTGCCGAACGGGCGGGCAAGCGTGCTGCACGGCTGGATAACTTTGATTTTGAGGAAATTGAGCCGGAACATGGCAGCATTGTTCCGCTATCTCAAGCAAACCCGCAAGCCAAGCAGGTTGACTAAGCGCAAGGTTTTGCGCCCAATCTGTGTTATCATGAACCTAATAGTGCTGAGTCTACTTGATTGAACCCGGATCATTTGGGAGCAATAAATGCTGAACATTAGCCCGCGAAAAGTTGCCCATATCATCCTTCGCGCCCGCGAATTTGATGCCAAAGTTGCCCGCTGGGACAGGCCGGGTGATGTGGCTGATGCTGACACGATATTGGAAAGTCGATCCAGTGATGCCACCGAAAGTGAGCTGCGATCTTTCATTCGAAATCTGAACGATGATGAAAAGATCAGCCTTGTGGCAACCATGTGGATTGGGCGCGATACGTTTTTTGCGGCAGAGCTGGAAGAAGCCCAACAGGTCGCCGCGCAAGAGGCAACAACACCAACAGAGGACTATCTGCTGGGGGTGCCGCTATTGTCGGACTATCTGGAGGAAGGGCTTGAAAAACTGGGTATTTCGGCCAGAGACATTGAGGGCGAACTTATCTGACCTTAGCCGGTTAGATGGTCGATAAGCTACATATCATAGGCCTGGTATTGCGTTCATCCATCCCGCGTTACATGCTGGTCAAACATTGTTTTTGCGCGCCCCCAAACACCAGCGTCAAGCCTGTCCAGCGTCGCCAATGACGCCAAAAGTTGCCCGGCATAATCGACAGAGCTTTCTACCGGTAACATGCTTGGCAGGTTATCAATGGCGGTGACATCCAGTGGTGGATCATCGTGGGCGCGCAGGGCAGGGGCGTCCCATGTGGTGGTGCGGTCGTAAACCTTGACTGGGGAAAATTCGGATGTGGGGTCACAGGCGATGTCACCGATAACAGATAATCTACGCGACTCCCTTTTGGCGCTGGTCGGCACAAATACCGGGCAACCTGGGGCGGCCAAAATGCAATTCAGGAAAATATCATGCTGCAACACTTGTGGAAACGGGCCACCGCTGGCGGTTTCGGCCATGTCCCAATCGGTTGTGGCCACATCCAGGGCTTTGCACAGGTCCCGCGCGCCAGTGCCAACCCGGCCATGCGCGCCAATAACAATCGTGTCGGGGCGGGCCAAGCCGGTTGCGTCCAGTTCGCGGGCGACGCTTTTGACCATTGTATCGGCGCAACCGTATGTCGATACGGGGGCACAAACCCCACCCTGTTTTTGTGCAGCCCAACATTTCAACGAGACCGCCGCCCCGGCAAATCCAGCCCAATAGCCAAATGCGGCCACCCTCCGACCGTCATCACCGACCAGATATTCTAGGTCATACAGGGCCCCGCCGCCCGCCTGAAACCTGTCCAGCAATATGCGACCATCGGCCTGGCCCTTATAGGCGTGCCCAAACATGATATGTCGGTGGCGCAGGGGGCTGCCATCGTCGGGCAGCTCTTTCAGTCCAAATATGATCGCGTCAGCTGGGGCGTCTGGCCAGCTGTTTTCGGCAACGATATCGCAACCCGTAGCCACATATCCATCAATCAGGATCGCCCGAGCGCCGCTTTTTTCCACGCTCACGTGAAAGCCCTTGGCCATCAATTCGGCCACACCTTCGGGCATTATTCCAACACGCTCTTCATGTTGGCGCTGTTCGGCCCGCACCCAGATATGTGTCATGGTAATCCCCTTTTTTTCAGGATGTAGATCAAGTCGGAGGGCTTGCCAATGTGCGCATCAGGCGAACGGACGGCAGTCGCAATACTGGGTGAGCGTGCTGGGAACATCCAACAGCAAAAGCCGCCCAAGCAGGGGCGGCCTTTTGAATTTCCTGTACAGGTCGTTTAGCCCTGACGGGCTTTGAACCGGCGATTGGTTTTGTTAATAACGTAGACACGGCCCTTACGACGCACAATTCGGCAATCACGATGCCGATTCTTGAGCGAACGGAGCGAATTTCTGACCTTCATGATCCTGTCCTCATTGCCAGCGCGATTGCGCCGAAAAACTGTTTGCCCGACTTAGGGCGGTGGTGGGCGTAACAGGTTTCGAACCTGTGACCCCTTCGATGTCACCGAAGTGCTCTACCGCTGAGCTATACGCCCGACTAAGCAAGAACCCTGTGCCCTGTAAGTTCAGGCGACCCCCAAACGAACAAGACGCGGGGTTGGGTCCCGCGCCGGTCTGTGGCTCTATAAAAGGAGTCGTAAAAGCTTTCAAGGGGTTTTGATACGGTTAAGTATTCCGCTATATTAATACAACAAGGAGCCTTGATGCCAACAACTGCTTACGAATTGACGCAACCTATTAAACGCAGTTCTTGCGTTGTCTTTGCCTCGCCGCATTCCGGACGGCATTATTCGCAGGCATTTTTGTCAAAATCAGTGCTGGATAAGCGTCAAATAAGGTCATCCGAAGATGCGTTCGTTGATGTGTTGTTTGCTGCGGCCCCACGGTTTGGGGCTCCGTTGCTGGCGGCAAATTACCCCCGTGCCTATGTGGATCTGAACCGAAGCATCGATGAACTTGACCCGGCTTTGATCGCGGGTGTCAAAAAAATGTCGAACAATCCGCGGATATCGTCCGGATTGGGTGTCATCCCGCGGGTGGTATCCAATGGTCGGTCGATTTATCGGGGAACACTTTCACGTTTTGAAGCTGATCAACGACTGGCAGATATTTGGGAACCTTACCACTCCTGCCTGCAAGCCCAATTGCTGGAAAGCCAATCACTGTTTGGCACGTCGATATTGCTAGATTGCCATTCTATGCCCCATGAGGCGATCAGCTCGGTTAGCCACGCGGCAGCGGGGTGTCCGGATGTGGTGTTGGGGGATCGTTATGGGGCAGCTGCTGAGCCTGAGATAGTTGCCCGTGTTGAAGCTGCGTTCAGAAATGCCGGATTGGTGGTAGCCCGCAACGCCCCATTTGCTGGGGCATTTATTGCCCAACATTATGGCCGCCCGTCACGGGGCCAGCATGTGGTTCAGATCGAAATTGACCGTTCACTTTATATGAATGAAAAAACGGTCGAGCCCAATGGCAATTTTGACGAGCTGAAAGCGCTGATCACCCAGGTGATCGCCGACGTGACAACCATGGGAAGAGATGGGGTTCTGCTGGCGGCAGAATAGGAAAACGACAGCCCTAGCGCAGGGATCGGCCTTTCTTTATCGCGTCTGAGCCGAACCTGTCGCGAATTTTATCAGTGGCCCGCTCAGTGTCCGAGCGTTTGGATGCTTCGGGGTCCAACAGATCACCGGACAGATCGGCCTTGTCATCACTTACCAGGTCACTGATCCCGACACCCAGCAGGCGATACGGGCCCTGATCGCCCACCTGGTCAAACAGATCGCGCGCCGTGCGGTAAATTCGATCGGCCAGTTGGGTTGGGTCGCGCAGGGAAACCCGGCGCGAGATCAGGCTGTGATTGGCGCGTTTCAGTTTCAGGGTGACGACCCGGCCGGCGCGGTCGCGGGCTTTAGCGCGGTCGGCCACCTTTTCCGACAACCGCCAGATATGGCCGTCCAGAATGTCGGCGCTGGAGGTGTCGTCAAAGAACGTGGTTTCGTTGGAGATGGATTTCATCGGGGCGTTGGCAGATATGCGCCGCCTGTCCTGACCGCGGGCCAGAAAATACAGCCGATCCCCCATGGAGCCAAACCGCGCGCCCAGGTCTTTGCGATCCCATCTGAGCAGGTCGTCAAAGCTGCGGATGCCGGCCTTTTCCAGCGCTTGCCTTGTGACCTGACCCACCCCCCAGATCAGGCTAACGGGTTTGGGGCGCAGAAATTCAGTGGTTTCGGCCTTGCCGATGATTGAAAAACCCTGGGGTTTGTCCAGGTCAGACGCCAGCTTGGCCAGAAATTTATTGTGGCTCAGCCCAATGGATCCGCTAAGGCCCAGTTCATCGCGCATGCGCTTGATCAGCCGGGCCAGCATCACGGCGGGGGGGCGTTTGTGCAGCTTTTGGGTGCCGCTCAGGTCCATGAAAGCCTCATCCAGTGACAGGGGTTCAATGGATGGGGTCAGTTCATCCATCATGGCGCGGATAGCGCGGGAAGCTTCGACATAGGCGTCCATTCGGGGCGGCACGACCACGGCTTCGGGGCACAGTTTCAGGGCCTGAAACATCGGCATGGCGGAATGTACGCCCTTAATGCGGGCGATATAGCAGGCCGTGGATACGACGCCGCGATGGCCGCCGCCGATGATCACGGGTTTGTCGGCCAGGTCTGGATTGTCGCGTTTTTCTACCGAGGCATAAAAGGCGTCGCAATCCATATGGGCGATGGAAAGGTCAGTTAATTCGGGGTGAGAAATGATGCGCGGGCTGCGGCAACTGGGGCAGCGTTTGCCGGTTTCAAATTGGGTAAGGCAATCGCGGCACAGGGCTGTCATGGGGGCAGTTTAGCAGAAGTGTCCGCGCGCGAACAGGGGGGTAAGTGGTTGGGATTGTTTGTGTTTGCGGTAACAGAATTGCGAACAAAATTGGGAGGAAAGAGTGATGTGCAATTGTATATTGGGTTGGTGCCCACGCCACCTTGTTGATTAATCGATGGGCTTAAGCCTGCCCTAGGATGTGGGGTTTGTCGCTTGGAGCAATTGGCGAAGATTGCTGACTTGGGGCGATTGCAGGTTTTAGCTGGCTTCAGGTTAGCCCCCCCAACCGCCCGAATGGGTGGGCGCTTTTGCAATGGTTCAATTGGAATGAACGGCTGATGTGTGTGGCAACATGAAAGTGCCTATCAGACCGTTTGGTGCGCCCACCCGCGGTTAGACGATGCCCGGCTTAGGGCACCCTGTCACGGCTGACCAAGTTGGAATTCCACCTGTTCAATGACTTCGGTGACCAGTGCGGAACTGGCGGCGCGGCCGGTGAAGTGGAGCGTGAAGCCGGTGTCGGTTTTTTCGCGCCGGATGGTCACGCCAATGCCAAGGTGGGCCAGGCGTTTAGGGCGGTTTGGGGTGAAGCGGGCGGCTTCGGGGATGGTTTCGGCCTCAAGTATTGTGGCGGCAATCACCGACCATTCGGAGTGGCCCGCACTTGGTGGGCTTTCGGTAAGGGCGGTTTCAAGAAGTTCACCCCAGCCCAGGCGCAGGCAATTGGCGATGCGCAACAGCTGGCGCTCGCTTAACGCTTCGGGGGCGGTAAAGCTGTGTGGCATTGTCTCTGCCACTTCGGCGACGGCGCGCAGGCGGATCAGTTTTGAACGGCTGCTATGGGGAAACAGGGCTTTGATTGCGGCGTCGATGGTTGCGAAATGCCCCAGGTCACGGGTGGCAACCGCAATGCGGCCGCGATCCCAGGGCGCCAGGGATTCGCGGATTTCATTTTCTTCGACCATTTCTGCCAGTGCGGCCGCCTGATCGTTGGGCGTGCGTAGTGTGGCACTGATGCTGGCGTGTTCGGCTTTGCCGGTTAGTTCATGCAGTTGGCGCATGGCCGTAAGGCGGCGATAGCCCGATATCAGGCCATAGCCGGTTGCGGTTTTGAACACGTCTATGGGCTGGCGCAGGCCGGTGCGTGCAATTGAGCTTTGCAGCTCTGCCAATGCCGGGCCGTCCAAGGTGGAGCGGTCACGCGGCAGGGCGTCGGCGTCGATCTGATCAAGTTGAATTTTCATGGTCCCTCCGGACGCTATGGCTGCCCGGATTGGGTTAAGGCAGGGTTAGGCTGGCGCACGGTGGGGGTGCGTATTGGGGCGTCAAATCGAGTGGGTTTTAGCGATGCCGCAATGGCATATTTAGCTATA
The DNA here is from genome assembly GCA_036479015.1 of Paracoccaceae bacterium. Classification (GTDB taxonomy): domain Bacteria; phylum Pseudomonadota; class Alphaproteobacteria; order Rhodobacterales; family Rhodobacteraceae; genus NVTR01. The sequence continues at coordinate 83,994 of JAZGFB010000006.1, forward strand.
AGCCCTTTAAATTTCGTGGTTTACCCCCCATATACAGTTTAACAACAAGAAATTAAGAAGGGGACGAACAATGAGTATTGAACAATTTATTGCTGAATTTGTCGGGCCAAACGCGGTTTTTCTGGCGCTTGCCGGTTTTATCATTCTGTTGGTGTTTCTGGGGGTGCGCATTGTACCGCAATCCGAGAAGTTTGTCGTCGAACGCTTTGGCCGTTTGCGCGCCGTTCTGGGGCCTGGCATCAACTTTATCGTGCCGTTTTTGGACCGTGTGCGCCATAAGGTGTCGGTGTTGGAGCGCCAGCTGCCGTCGCACAGCCAGGATGCGATTACGTCGGATAACGTGTTGGTATCGGTGGAAACCAGTGTGTTTTACCGGATCTTGGAGCCTGAAAAGACGGTGTATCGTATTCGTGACGTGGATGCGGCGATTTCCACCACCGTGGCCGGGATCGTGCGTGCCGGTATTGGTGAAATGGAGCTGGATGAGGTGCAGTCTAACCGCCAGGAACTGATTGCGAAAATTCAGGATTCTGTGGCGCAGGCGGTGGATGACTGGGGTATCGAGGTGACGCGGGCGGAAATTCTGGATGTGAACCTGGATCAGGCAACGCGCGAAGCCATGTTGCAGCAGTTGAATGCCGAACGGGCGCGTCGGGCACAGGTGACCGAGGCTGAAGGTACCAAGCGGTCGGTTGAGCTGAATGCGGATGCGGAATTATATGCTGCCGAGCAAAAGGCCAAGGCGCGTCGGATATCTGCGGATGCCGAGGCCTATGCCACCGAAGCCGTAGCTAAGGCGATTGCTGCCAACGGGTTGGAAGCGGCGCAGTATCAGGTGGCGCTGAAGCAGGTCGAAGGGTTGGTCGCGCTGGGCGAAGGCCAGGGCAAGCAGACCATTGTGATCCCAACGGCGGCGCTGGATGCCTTTGGCGAGGCATTTAAGATGTTGAAGGGGCGCAAATAATGTTGTGGCAGGAATGGTGGGTCTGGGTGGTCGGCGGCATCGCCTTGGCCGTGTTGGAAGTGATCGCCCCGGCGTTTGTGCTGTTGGGGTTTTCCATCGGTGCGCTGGCCATTGGTCTGCTGATCGCGCTGGGGGTTTTGGGCGGATCGTTGCAGTTTATGATCCTGATATTCGCGGTGATTTCATTGCTGTCCTGGTGGGGATTGCGCCGGGTTTTCGGCCTGCAAAAGGGCCAGGTGAAAATCTGGGAAAAGGATATTAACGATAACAATTGATGGGTTCGGGCGGGGGTTGAAATACCTGCCCAAGGCCGTCCCGGAATGTCTGGTTATTGGCGCGCCCGCCGCGTTGCGAGAAAGCGGTCAATCGAGCCTTCGATCGCCTCTCCTTTGATGATCCATGACAGGCCAAAGGCCCAGACGGCCAGGGCTTCTGCCCAGAAAACGAAGGCACCGGAAAAATCGAAATATGATCCGATGGCGAAGGCGGCGGTGCAGAGTAATATGAACACCCCCAAAACGCGAAACATTGAATTGCGAAATTTTTTGTCATCATCGGGGTCGGTTCCCGGTGCGCAGCGGCAAAAATTTACAATGCAAAAGGTTGCGATGCTGCCAAAGAACAGCAGTGCAAATGCCCCGTGTAATCCGCCGGCGATGCCTTTGGAAAACAGGCTTTGAACCCAGGTCGGGACCGGCTCTATCATGGCGCCGGAATTGGCAAAAGCCATCGGTGAAAATGCCACCCCAATGGCGCCGATTGCCGCCAGTCGCGATACGGTTTTGTCGGTGGGAAAGCGGGTGTCTTTGTCAAAGCCTTTGTAGGAAAACAGAAAAACCCCAATGGCAAACAGGCAGCCCACCAAAATTTCACGGCCCCCGGAATAGTAGTAGGCGCTGATTGATCCTTTTGGGCCGGAGCGCTCGGCAATCAGGCTGAACAGGATCAGCAAAACCGGTAGGGCGATACCGATAAAGCCAATGGCTTTGCGCACCTGTAAATAGGATGCCACCAGTTCATTTTTGTCTTTTTGCGTGTTGCCGCTTGGTTTACTGTCCTTGGCCATCCCTAAATTTCCTTTGTTTAAATGCGTCAACCCGGGCGGAATGAAATGATCCCGTCCAGACGATGTTAGCACATAAAAGAAATATCGTGAAATCTACGGAATTTGGCTTAGCGGTTTGGGCGCACTGCCTGTGGCGAGGCAAGTTCCGCCTGAATGGCCTGGGCGGCGCCGCGCGGGTCGGGTGACTGCCAGACCGGACGGCCAACGACAACATGGTCGGCCCCGTCTTTGATGGCCTGCGCCGGGGTGGCAACGCGCTTTTGATCGCCCAGATCGGCCCCCACCGGGCGCACACCCGGGGTGACGATCAGGCGGCCGTCGGCTTCGGGCAGGGCGCGGATCATTGCGGCCTCTTGCGGGCTGGCGATGATGCCGTCAGCACCGGCGTCAAAGGCGCGCCCGGCGCGTTCTATGGCCAGATCGGGGATCAAACCGTCCTTGATTTGGCCGGCGTCCAGATCGGCGCGGTCAAGTGATGTCAGGATGGTGACGGCCAGGATTTTCATGTCACTGTTTGCTGCACCTTCGCGGGCGGCGCGCACCACATGCGGGTCGCCGTGCACGGTCAAAAAATCCAGATCAAACTGGGCCAAGCCGCGCACGGCCTTTTCAACGGTTGCCCCGATATCAAACAGTTTCATGTCCAGAAATATGCGTTTGCCATGTTCCTGTTTCAGCTCATTGGCCAAGGCCAGCCCGCCGCCGGTGAGCATGCCCAGGCCGATTTTGTAAAAGGATACGGTGTCACCAAGGGTTTGCACCAGTTTTAGCCCGGCCAGCGCGTCTGGCACATCAAGTGCGATGATTAGTTTACCATTTGACATGTATACCCCCAATTGTTGGGCTGTCTTACGTTGCGCCCTAAGGCGTGGCAAGGTGGGCGTACATAATCAGGAGGCGGCAATGGCAAAATTGATCTGGATGTCTGATTTGCATTTCCTGGCCGAGGGTCGGTTGGTGGCGGGACATGATCCGCAGGTGCGGTTACAGGCGGCGGTGCGCCATATTCAGTGCCATCATCAGGACGCGGATTTCTGCGCCATTTCGGGTGATCTGGTGAACGAGGGCACTGCAAGCGATTACCGGGAGCTTAAGCAACAGCTGGCCGGGTTGGGGATGGAATGCCTGTTGATGGTGGGCAACCATGATGACCGGGCTGAATTGGCGCAGGTGTTTGCGCGCCCCAAGGATGCCATGCCAGAGCACTGGCAATATTTTCGCCAGCATGACGGTGGGCTGTATGTGTTTTTGGACAGTTTAAAGCCTGGGTCAGGTGCGGGTGAATTATGCGGGGCGCGGATGGGCTGGTTGCAGGATCTGTTGCGGAAAAATACGGATGTTCCCACCTATATTTTCATGCACCATCCGCCCATGCGTCTTGGGCTGCCGATGCAGGATAAAATAATGCTTGAGCAGGGGGATGAATTTTTAGACCTGATCAGTGCGCACCCGCAGGTGCGCCACCTGTTCATGGGCCATGTGCACCGCCCGGTTACAGGTGCGATCTATGGGGTACCTTACGCCACCATGCGCTCGGTTTTGTATCAGGCACCACCGCCGGGCCCCGCTTGGGACTGGGACAGTTTCGCCCCGGCGCAAGAGGCCCCGGCCTATGGGGTTTTGAACATTGGGGGTGAGGACGTGAATTTGCATTACACTGAGTTCTGCAAATATGAGGTCGGCGTTATTTAACGGAGGCCCGATGGGCCACGGTTATGAGCCCTGCGGGCGGGCCTTCGGCGGGGATATATTTCTGACACAAGTACCCCGGGCAAAACACCTATGCAGATGGAAGTCGGCTTAATATCTTCTTTTCATAAATATCCCCGCCGGAGGCATTCGATTTTTCGCAGAAAAATCGTTCCGCGACGCGGCGCAGCCGCGGCGCAACACTTAGGGCCAGGCCTCTGCCAGGACTTGGTGTCAGGACTTGGGGCTTGTGCCTTGGGGGCTGAATTCCCAAATAGGACTTAAGGCCTGTAAACGGGTGTGCTGCTTTGGTGGGCACCTATTGTAATGGGCGCTTATGAAAAGGAGACTACCGATGGACATGGAAAAGTTCACTGATCGCTCAAAGGGTTTTATGCAAGCTGCACAGACCATTGCCATGCGCGAAAGCCATCAAAGGTTGATGCCGGAACATTTACTGAAAGCATTGTTGGATGATGATCAGGGGCTGGCAAGCAACCTGATTACCGCCACGGGTGGTGATGCCAAGGCGGTGGTTTTGGCCGTTGATGCGGCCCTAGGAAAAATGGCCAAGGTCAGCGGTGATGCGGCCCAGGTTTACATGGATGGGCAGACATCCAAGGTTTTGATTGAGGCCGAGAAAATCGCCAAGAAAGCCGGTGACAGTTTTGTGCCGGTTGAGCGGATTTTGATGGCGCTGGCGATGGTGAAATCCAAGGCGCGAGATGCTTTGGCCGGGGCCGAGGTGAGCGCGCAAAAGCTGAATTCTGCGATCAATGATGTGCGCAAGGGGCGCACGGCCGACAGTGCCGGGGCTGAGGACAGTTACGAAGCGCTAAAGAAATACGCCCGCGATCTGACGCAGGCGGCGCTTGAGGGTAAGATTGACCCCATTATTGGCCGCGATGAAGAGATCCGGCGCACCATGCAGGTGTTAAGCCGGCGCACCAAGAATAACCCGGTGCTGATTGGGGAACCCGGTGTGGGGAAAACGGCAATTGCCGAAGGTTTGGCGTTGCGCATTATCAATGGCGATGTGCCCGAAAGCCTGCGCGACAAAAAGCTGATGTCTTTGGATATGGGGGCGCTGATTGCGGGCGCTAAGTACCGGGGTGAGTTTGAAGAGCGGCTGAAGGCGGTTTTGAACGAAGTGACCACGGCTGCTGGTGAGATCATTTTGTTCATTGATGAAATGCACACGCTTGTTGGTGCTGGTAAGGCGGAGGGCGCGATGGATGCGTCTAACCTGCTTAAACCTGCGTTGGCGCGGGGTGAATTGCACTGCGTCGGGGCCACGACGCTGGATGAATACCGCAAGCATGTGGAAAAAGATGCGGCTTTGGCGCGCCGGTTCCAGCCGGTTCTGGTGGCCGAGCCAACGGTGGAGGACACGGTTTCAATTTTGCGCGGTATCAAGGAAAAATATGAGCTGCACCACGGGGTGCAGATACGGGATTCGGCGCTGGTGGCGGCGGCAACGCTAAGTCACCGCTATATTACCGATCGGTTTTTGCCGGATAAGGCCATTGATCTGATGGACGAAGCTGCCAGCCGGTTGCGCATGGAGGTGGACAGCAAACCAGAAGAGCTGGACGCGCTGGACCGGGACATTTTACAAAAGCAGATCGAGGCTGAGGCGCTAAAGAAGGAAGACGACAAGGCGTCGGTGAAACGGTTGGGAAGCTTGGAAAAAGAACTGGGTGATTTGCAGCAAAAATCGGCTGCACTGACGGCCCAGTGGCAGGCGGAACGCGACAAGCTGGAAGGCACGCGTGAATTGACGGAACAGTTGGATCAGGCGCGTGCGGTATTGGATCAGGCCAAGCGCGACGGTGATCTGGGTAAGGCGGGCGAGCTGTCATATGGGGTGATCCCCGAGCTTGAGAAAAAGCTGGCCGATGCCAAAGGCGCCGAACATTCCAAGCTGGTGGAAGACGCGGTTGGCCCGGAACAAATTGCCCAGGTGGTGGAACGCTGGACAGGCATTCCAACATCTCGGATGCTGGAAGGTGCGCGTGAAAAGCTGCTGCGAATGGAAGACGAAATAGGCCGCCGCGTCATTGGCCAGCGCCGGGCGGTGACGTCAGTGGCCAATGCGGTGCGCCGGGCGCGGGCCGGGTTGAATGATCCGAACCGGCCTTTGGGGTCGTTCCTGTTTTTGGGGCCAACCGGGGTGGGTAAAACTGAGCTGACCAAGGCGGTGGCCGAGTTTATGTTTGATGACGACAGCGCCATGGTGCGCTTAGATATGTCGGAATACATGGAAAAGCACGCCGTTGCGCGGCTGATCGGGGCACCCCCGGGTTATGTGGGGTATGACGAAGGCGGCGTGTTGACCGAGGCGGTGCGGCGCCGACCCTATCAGGTGGTGCTGTTTGACGAGGTCGAAAAGGCGCACCCGGATGTGTTCAATGTATTGCTACAGGTGCTGGATGACGGGGTGCTGACGGATGGGCAGGGGCGGACTGTGGATTTCAAGCAAACGCTGATTATCCTGACGTCAAACCTGGGGGCGCAGGCACTAAGCCAATTGCCCGAAGGTGGCGATGCCTCGGGTGCACATCGCGATGTGATGGACGCCGTGCGGGCCCATTTCCGCCCTGAATTTCTGAATCGGCTGGATGAGACCATTATCTTTGATCGGCTATCGCGCGCTGACATGGATGGCATTGTTGATATCCAGCTGGGCTTACTGTCCAGGCGTCTGGCGGCGCGGGGTATCGCGCTAGAGCTGGATGGGCCTGCCAAGACATGGTTGGCGGATCGTGGGTATGACCCGGTTTATGGTGCGCGACCGCTAAAGCGGGTGATGCAAGTTGATCTGCAAAACACGCTGGCGGAAATGTTGCTGGCGGGTGACGTGGAAGAGGGGCAGGCCGTCACCGTAAGCGCCGGGGCGGATGGGTTAATTATTGGCGATATTATTGCCGCCAATAGCCGCCCGAAGCCGGATGAGGCGACGGTGCATTAAGCCGGAAACCATAAAACAACAGCGCCCTGCCGGTATGGTGGGGCGTTGGTATTGGGATATCTGGCCGCGGGGTGCGGGTTGCGCCGCGGCCGCGCCGCGTCGCGGGGCGATTTTTCTGCGAAAAATCGGATGCCTCCGGCGGGGATATTTAGGCAAAAGTGATACGAAACGGGGTTTCACTTAATGGCGCGATAGTTTTCAGTTGCACCTGATGGCGCTGGGTTAAGCGCCCTGACCCACGATTTTGATCCGGCATTTTCTTTGCACCTACCGGTCGCAATTGCGCCCATTTTGTCGCTTACCGATTGGGTGTCTGCAACCAAACTAACGCCTAGGGAATAATTATTATGCCAGGATTTGTTGTTCAAACACCGACTGCATTCTCGCGCTCTGCCAAGCCGGAAACCGTCGCCCAGGGGCCTGCTCAGGAAAACGCCGAGCTTTGGGATATGATCCGCCCGCTGAACGACGCCATGAATATTGCCTTGGGTGAAGACGAATACCATGCGTCAGTTGCGCGGTTTTCTGAGGAACAACGGGCAGCACATGCTGTCATGTGGTATGTCAGTGACGTGCAAAACGGTGGCCATTGGCAGTTTTTCTACAATTCAACCGGCATATTATGGCAAGTCGCGCAAAGGGGCCTGCGTAAAATCGGTGCCAATAAGGCCGCCCTTACCCTGTCGGGGGCCGCCCTGCGCGCCGGGGGCTCCCCGCCGTTTGATCTGGCCAGCCGCCAAAGCCTGATGCAGCGCCTGAGCCCGAAATTTGCCGATCTGGATGCCGAAATAAACGCGCTTGATCCATTGGCAGCCCTGCAAGCCTATGTTGATGACAATAGCGCGGCATTCCGTGCGGCAAACCCAAACAACGCCTGATCAATCGCGCAATGCAGGCAACCCGACGCCGGTTGCCTCAAACCCGCCATCCACGGAGATGGTCTGGCCGGTGACATAGCTGGCTTTGTCAGAG
>JAZGFB010000007.1:0-88139 GCA_036479015.1 Paracoccaceae bacterium
AGCCCATTTTTTTCTCAACCCTTTTTGGACACTAATCCACATGGAGGTACTCCTGAAAGTATTCTAAACCTTCCAAGGGCTGGATTTGAAATCAGTGGCTTAAATGCCATATCAGAAAATGGCTCCAGTCAAGCAATAAATCTAAATTTGCCAAGCGAAATTACCAAACACGCAACCAGTGATATTATTCCATTATCCGTCGATGATTTGATTGCATATCTTTACTCGCCTCATTCCCAATACAACCCCATCACCTCCGCCCATTCTGGCACCGGTTCCAGTGCCACCTCAGGCACCGGCGCGGTGGGTGGGTTTATCCCCCCGAGCGATGGTGGCTCAGATGGCGGGTCCCCCCCTTCGAGCGGTGGCAGTCAAGGTGGCGGGTCCACCCCCCCGAGCGGTGGCTCAAGTGATAACAGCAACGGCTCTTCTCATAATGACGACGATGATGACGATGTTCCATCCGGCGGTGGTTCGACCGGTGGGTTTGATTTTTGGGACTGGCTTTTGGGAGGCAGTGGTAGCGACGACGATGACGACCCAACCGACAGCCAACTAAAAGAATCCGGAAACTACTACGGCAGTGTTAACGATCAGGCCCATAACGAATCTGGGCACTATACTGGCGACGGCCAGGGCAATGGCCCGGGTGGGCACCCGATCATCCTTGATCTGGACGGCGACGGCATCCAAATCACTGAGCTGTCCAATTCGACCTTCTTCATGGACGCCACCGGCGACGGGCTGGCCAACCGCACGGCTTGGGCCGCTGCGGGCAATGGCGTGCTGTTTTATGACCCGGATAATACCGGCGAGATCACCGAGATGCGCCAGTATGTGTTCACCGAATGGGATGGAGAGACGATCAGCGATATGGAAGCGTTGCGGGCGGTGTTTGCCAGCAATGGCGACGGGGTGTTTGACGCGGCTTTTATCGTTGACGCAAATATTAACTTAGCAAAAGCCCCTAAAACACACACCTTACTGATAGCGAAATATGGATTGAATTCGGAACTACAAAAGCCAATGCCAATGTTTGAGGAAAAAAGATGTCATTGAAATCAGTGCGCCGTTGGTCGCTGGCGGGAGTGGTTCTCGCGACCATCGCATTAGCGTTGCTATCACCAGATGCCAACCCATCTGACCCGCCTATCACCATCATAGCGTTCGGAGCGCTGTTCGCAATTTCATCATTCGTATTAGCATTCACTATTTGGCTGACATTATTTTTCTTTCTAAAAAAACGTAGGAGCAAGTAATTGGGCACAGCAAAATCAAGCAACACTACCGGCGATATTAGCTTTAATCGCGAAATACTTTGGGAAGATGAATTTGTTGCTCCCGGATGGGGCATTATCAATGATTTGCCGGGAACTCACAGATTGGAAAGGATAACTGAACCGTCTGGAATCAAAGTCTCAGGAAAAATTGGCCTAGGGCTAGAGTTTAGCAGCGTAACATCAAACGGCCGCAGGGAGACGGAAATTACCTTTGATATCTTAGGACAAGACCTAAAACTCGATCTGGATACGGCTGGTCGGCTTGAATGGCCTTTAAGAGTAGAATTCAACCCACCAGAAATTGTGGTTGGCGGGAGCGTCCTCGGTCGAGGGTATGAATACAGTTTGTCCGTAGAATACGGCGACGGAAATTTCATGTTTTCCGAACATTTATGGCTGAATGATGAAATCTACACTGCGGAGGTCGGTGGAGAACTTAACTTAGGGCTTTTGAAGCTTAATTCTGCCGGTTCACCGCCATCAAACGGCACATCCGACCCCATTGGCGATGCCGCAGCGGAGCTTCAGGCAGAGTTCCCGCACCTGACCGACAGCCGCGCGCGCCAGATCGTTGAAGACGCAGCCTCCAAACATGAAAGCATGACCCCCTTCACGCACTTGATGGTTAGCCCACACGAATCCGTCGAGCTGCATGTGGACCGAAGTGCACTGGCTGCAGGTCAGCGGGTATCAGACCGACACAGCAGTCACGAAAGGCGCGCAGAAGGCCCTGCCGATGCGCCCATCAACATCCCCAACACCGTTGACCCGGGGCTTGCGGCGGCAGCAGCAGCGGCTGAACTTGCGGCGCAACAATCGGCTGCGCGGCGGGAACAACGCGAGGATCAGGATCGCGAAGACAGGTTTGAAGCACAGCGCCTACGCCGCGATGAAGAGCGGGCCGAAAATACCCAGCAAGACAACACCGCCCCCAGCGAGGGCCAAAGCTGGAGTGACGGCACCCGCACACACGTACAGGCCAGCGACACCCGCCGCGGCCACGGCCAGCAAGCGCCGATCATCCTTGACCTTAACGGCGACGGCATCCAGCTGACGGAACTGTCCAATTCCACCATCTTCATGGACGCCACCGGTGACGGGCAATGGCGTGCTCATGTGCGACCCGCATAATAGCGAAAACACGCCAATTATCAAACATTTAGGTCGCCCGAAAGCTGCTCAAGTCTTTAATTTGACCCATTTATATCCGATGGCTATACAAGCTACTAATCCAAACTGGTTTTGAATTTGCAATATCGAAAAGAAATTGATGGGCTGCGTGCCATCGCAGTCATCCCCGTTATCCTTTTTCACGCTGGATTCAACCTGCTTAGCGGCGGGTATATTGGTGTTGACGTCTTCTTTGTGATTTCCGGGTTTTTGATTACCAACATCCTTATTGCTGAACTTGAAGCTGGGAATTTTTCAATCCTGAAATTCTATGAGCGGCGTGCACGGCGCATTCTGCCAGCGTTGTTCTTTGTGATGTTGTGTTGTGTTCCATTTGCCTGGGCATGGATGATGCCTGAGCAATTCAAGGATTTCGGTCAAAGCTTTATTGCCGTAAGCCTGTTTGCTTCCAATATTCTTTTCTGGAAGGAAAGCGGATATTTTGACACCGCAGCAGAGGAAAAACCGCTTTTGCACACCTGGAGTCTGGCGGTGGAAGAGCAATATTATATGTTGTTCCCAATTGCCCTGATCTTGCTATGGCGGTTCGGTCGGCAGCCAGTATTTTATGTGATCACCGGATTTGCCATAGCCAGCCTGCTGTTAAGCGAATTAACTTGGCGCACATACCCTGATGCAAACTTTTATCTCGCGCCCACACGTGCCTGGGAATTGTTTGCCGGGTCGATTTGCGCATTTTTACAATTCGGAAAAACCCAGAAAAGCAATAATACTTTGGCCACGGCTGGACTTGCGCTGATAGTTTTTTCTATATTTTACTACGACGAGTTCACACCGTTTCCTTCCCTTTATGCTTTGGCGCCGGTTGTTGGGACTGCCCTGATCATCCTTTTTGCGACAGGCGGGACCGGGGTTGCCCGGTTGCTGTCCGCAAAACCGTTAGTAGGCATCGGTCTGATAAGTTATAGCGCCTATCTGTGGCATCAGCCGCTTTTTGCGTTTGCCCGCATTCAAAGCATTGAGGCCCCGGCAGAATGGCTTATGTTACTGCTGGCATTTGCGTCGCTTGCCTTGGCCTATTTAACATGGCGATTTGTCGAACAACCATTTCGCAGGCGCCCCATCCCTGTGCTTGCCAAACGTAGGAATGTTTTTTTAGTCAGCGCCATTTTTGTGGCCCTTTTCGGTGCATTTGGATCGATGGCCCATTGGACAGCCGGGTTTCCAACGCGTCTGGACGGCTCTGTATTGCATGTTTTAAATCGCCCGAAGGGTGACACTACAGATTGTCATAACAAGTATAATGCCGCCCAAATTCGGGCCGGATCGACCTGTATCTTGGGTTCGGGCGATCAGGAACCAACAATCGCATTTGTGGGTGATAGCCACCTGGCCAGGATTTCAGATTCACTGTCCTTGAAACTTGAACCCCACGGGCTGTCTGCGGTGACCTATACCGGTAGCTTTTGTGCACCGTTGTTGGAATTTGGCACGACAGTGGCAAGCAAAAACCCCAGTTGCAGGCAGAAAACCACCGCAGCCCTTAAAGCCATCGTGAACAACCAAAACATTGAAATTGTCGTTCTGTTCGCCCAGTGGTCCTATTACGTGAATGGTCAGCGCGGGTACGACAAAATCGTGACCCCATATAGGTTTGGATCTGAAAACACGGACCCCCAGCAGCAAAATTCGATCGCTGTGCACCAGGCGCTTGACCAAACATTGTCGCTGCTGACCCAGGCGAACAAAAAGGTCCTTGTCATCCGACCTGTTCCAGAATTCAATTTCGACGTTCCCAACAAGGTTGCGCAAATCGTTCGAACCAGCGCTGAGATAGAAATTCTGGCAATGCATACCAAGACTTTCCGCGAACGAAACGCTGAGATTTCTCAAATATTCGATAAGGCGGTTCCGAAATACGGTGCCATTCAGATCGATCCGACTTACCTGTTCTGCGATGCACAGAAATGCCGACCATTTAACGAGAAAAATGAACCACTGTTTGAAGATGAAAGCGCACACCTGAACTTGGCAGGTAGCCAACCTTTGGCGGCCCTGATCTATGCAAATATTGAACAGCTATTAAATTGAGCATGTGGCCCAACAATGCCTTGCCGGCCAGGTGTTTTCTATTATCTTTCCAGCATCCCGACATTGCATGAAGTACCGCCGCGAAATTGATGGGCTGCGTGCCATCGCTATTTTGCCCGTCGTCCTGTTCCATGCGGGTTTTACCGCATTGGGTGGCGGCTTTGTTGGCGTCGATGTGTTTTTTGTCATCTCCGGTTATCTGATCACGTCAATCCTGGTTGCGGATATGGAAGGCGGGAAATTTTCCATCCTGACGTTTTATGAACGCCGGGTCCGGCGTATATTGCCGGCGCTTTTTGTGATGATGGCGATCTGCGTGCCCTTTGCCTGGGTTCTGATGTTACCCGAGCAATTGGCGCAGTTTGGACGCTCAGTCGTGGCGGTACCGTTTTTTGTGTCAAACATACTCTTCTGGCGCGAAAGCAACTATTTTGCCCCTGCCGCCGAGGAAAAGCCGCTATTGCACACCTGGAGCCTGGCAGTCGAAGAGCAGTATTACCTCATATTCCCCATAGTGCTGTTTTGGCTCTGGCGATATGGCCGACAAAAGACCGCAACGGCCATTATCGTGATGTCGGTTGCCAGCCTGGCCATTGCCCAATGGGGATCGCGCAATGAACCGGTTGCGAATTTCTATTTGGCCCCGACGCGGATGTGGGAACTGTTTGCAGGCTCACTTTGCGCTCTTTATGGCACCGAAAACCGGCAAGGCAATAATCTGCTGTCTGCCCTGGGGCTTGGCGCAATTTTATTTTCCATGCTGGCATTTGACGCGGCAACGCCGTTTCCGTCTGCCTATGCGCTGGTGCCGGTTGTGGGCACTGTTTTCATTGTCATCTGGGGGTCTGGGCAAACCTATGTCGCGCGATTGCTGGGCCTGCCGGTATTTGTCGGTATCGGCCTGATCAGTTACAGCTCCTACCTCTGGCATCAGCCGCTCTTTGCATTTGCGCGTATTTTGATGGACGCAGAACCAAGTTCAAAAACAATGATGGGCCTGGGGCTTGTATCATTTATGATCGGAGCTGCCAGTTGGCGCTGGGTGGAACAGCCCTTCCGACTAAAGGCCAAGGGAACCGGACGTGGTATTTTGACCGGGCGTGGGGCGCTGTTTGGCACCAGCGCAGTGGTTGGGTTGATGCTTATCGCGGTGGGTTCAGTGTTGTCATATAGTCAGGGTTGGCCAAGCCGGATGCCGGCCAGCTACTTTGACAATGTCGCCCAATTGGAAGCGGCAAATAAAGCCCGTGGCAACGGCATCAGAAGCGGGCGATGCCAATACAATGGGTTGGGATTAAACAGCAATGTTGGCGATTTCATTGCCGCATGGGATTGTGTACCTGCGGCCCCAGTACCAGGCCTGGGCATTGTCGGCATCTACGGTGACAGCCACTCGGCCGACAAGGCGATGGCCCTGCGTCTAAATGGCTTTGATGTTCTGCAAGTTGGCGGTGCGGCGTGTCCGCTTTTGCCCGGACCCGGGTATTGCGGAAAATTGCTTGATACGTTTCACGCCAAAGCCCACGAAAACAATACCCGTACAGTGCTGATTGCCAATGCCTGGAACAGTGCCGAACTTTCCCCGGCCTCTCTGGAAAAAATTGTCTCGTATTGGGGGGGGCGCTACGAACATGTTGTGGTCTTCACGCCGACGCCGGTCTTTCCCGGCCTTAAAAATCAACTGATACGGGCCGGTGTGCCGGGGGCCGCAAATGTTGTGCAGCACACGCGCGAATCCCTGCTGTTTGCCAAAGCCTGGCGCAGCATCAAAATCCCCGCCAATGTCAGCTTGATCGACACGGCCCGCGCCCTGTGTGCCGGGCGCGATCCCTGTAGCGCAATAGCGGGTGGGCAATCGCTTTTGGTTGATGACATGCATCTGTCGGTCGCGGGTGCCACGCTGGCGGGCGCAGGCTTTGTCGCTGCTCTTATGCACCCGGATGGCTGAACATCATTACTGTCGCAAAACCTTGCCCCCCCCCGTTGCAAAGCTGCTGCAGTAAATCAATCAAAACGGATAATTTTCCAACCACTTGCTACCGATCCAAGACTGCCCGATCTTCTGATATGTAATCTGAACCCTGGTTGCGAACTGAAGCCACAGGTGCTTGGAACAATAGCGCCATGACGGGGCGAATAATGGGGGTGCTAAATGCATAACACAGTGGGGAGAAATAAGATAAATGGCTGACAAATTCAAGATTGTTGCGATCGGCGACGGGGTCGTGCAGCATATTTTCCCGGAGACAATTTAATATGACCATTTATCCGATACTGTTAGATATGCTGGCTATTGTTTTTTGCATTTGGGCGTCCCGGATTGTCCCAAATTGGCGAAAAGACCTGGTCGACCCGCTTTTCCTGAATCTAGCGCTCAGATTATTTGATAACCTGGGCCTCCGGTACTTTCACCGTCATGGAAGCGTAATAGTATCACTTATTTATCTGATAGTGAGTGTGCTAGCCGTCGGGAACCTTGTTGATAATATTACATTTTATCTCCGAACATGAGAAGAAAATTGATCTTGATCAGCGATATGGAAGCGATGCCAGATATGCCTGCCGGTGCTACGGCCAACAATGTCTGAATAGCCCCTAGATTTGTAGACACCTTGCTTGGTAATTTTGGAAGCAAGGAGACAGTGATGTCAGGAATTAGATTTACAGATGAGTTCAAGCGTGACGCGGTCGCCCAAGTGGTGGACCGTGGGTAATCCCCCCTCAAATTAGTGGTGTTCCCGCGTAGAATTTTCTTGGCATAATATCTGAGGAGATTTTGAATGAAGAACAAACTATACAGCGACGCGCAGATCATGCATTGCCCGGCAGGCGATGTTTACATCGCTGAGAGGGGGCATTCTGAAGCAGGCCGAGAGTGGTGTGCCGGTTTCTGAGCTTTGCCGCGAACACGGGATGAGCAACGCCAGTTTTTACAAATGGCGGGCGAAGTTTGGCGGCATGGATGCTTCGATGATTTCGGAACTTAAGGCAATGACCGAAGAGAACCGTCGGCTGAAGCGGATGTATGCGGAAATGAGCATGCAAAATGACTTGCTGAAAGAAGTGCTCGGAAAAAAGTAGCAAGGCCATCCCTGCGCAAGGAGATGGCCGTTAAAGCGGTCGCAGCTCGCGGTGTCAGTATTGCTCTGGCCTGCCGTACGTTCAACATCAGCGAGTGTTGTTATCGTTACGAGCGTAAGCTGTGCGATGAGAATGCCGAAATTGCAGAATGGCTGGTGAAGTTGACCAGTAACCGCCGCACCTGGGGCTTTGGTTTGTGCTATTTGTATCTGCGGAATGTGAAAGGCTTTGGCTGGAATCACAAGCGGATCTACAGGATTTACTGTGAACTGGAGCTGAACCTGCGGATCAGGCCCAAGAAACGCCTGAAACGGGACAAACCGGACGCGTTGGCGGTACCGGATGCGCCCAACCATACGTGGTCGATGGACTTTATGGCGGACCAATTGGCGGACGGGCGCAGCATTCGCACGTTAAACGTGCTGGATGACTTCAACCGCGAAGGGTTGGGCATCGAGGTGGACTTTTCACTGCCTGCTGAACGGGTGGTGCGCAGCCTGAACCGGATTATCGAATGGCGAGGCAGGCCGCTGATTATTCGGGTCGATAATGGCCCAGAATACATCAGTGGCAAACTCATGGCGTGGGCTGAGAAAATGGGCATTCACATCCAATACATCCAGCCGGGAAAGCCCCAGCAGAACGCCTATATCGAGCGCTACAACCGCACGGTTCGGCACGAATGGCTCGATCAGAACATCTTTGAAACGATAGAAGAGGCGCAGGAACAAGCCACAAACTGGCTCTGGACATACAACAATCCCTCTCATGGTTTGCAAGCAAACCACTGCCGGGCAATGGACCGACCCAACATGGGTATCGGCGGGATCACACCCGCTATAAAACTGGAACTAGCCGCGTAATTCTACAAGCGGGACCCATTAAAAATGGGGGGATTACCCTTTGGCTTCAAAGCCCCACACGGCACCCCAACCGCAGGCATAGTCAGTATCGAAATGCAGCCAATCAAACCCCATCATCACCATTTCTTTGACATGTGCTCCCAACCCCGCTAAACAAATTCCAATTCTTGAATGCCACCTGCTGCAAAGGAAAAACGCCATGTCATTTGATTTTGATGGAACCACCTACGAAACCACCGCCAACGGCCATCTGGAAGATCAGGAAGCCTGGAGCGAAGACCTGGGCCGTGCCCTGGCCGCAGCCGATGATCTTGAACTGACCGACCGGCACTGGGATCTGATAAAATTCCTGCGCTCCGAATTTTTTGACAACCGCGAAAACCAGCCCAACACCCGTAAGATCGGTAAAGCCATGGGTGATATCTGGGGTGACAAGCCATCATCAAAAGACCTGTATGATCTGTTTCCCGGTGATCCGTCAAAGCAGGGCAGTAAAATCGCTGGTCTGCCAGAAAGCCGTCGCAAGGGCGGCTACTGATCTGCGCCATACAATGCCGACCTGCGCAAGATTAAGGCCCCCATTCTCAGATGCTGCCTGACGTAAATCAGACAGCAGATATCGTGTTAAAACAACCTGTTAACCACATTCTTTCGCCAGTCCGCTCTTGATCCGGTTCAGGCCACTATCTGTTCTCTAAATTTACACGGGCTAGGCAAAGCTGCATCCACCACTTTCTATTCCCGGCGTCTCGCCATATAAACCGACAAGCGGGCAAATTTGGGGCAGCAGGGGCAGTACATGGCGCATATTATCGTCGTTGGAAACGAAAAAGGCGGGGCGGGAAAATCAACCGTTTCAATGCACATAGCAACGGCGCTGGCCCGCATGGGCCACCGTGTCGGCGCACTTGATCTTGACCTGCGCCAACAGACGCTTTCACGGTTCATTGAAAACCGCCAGGCTTTTTGTAAACGCCATGATATAAACCTAATGGCCCCGGAGTTTTTTCCGTTACCAGAGGTTGATCGCACCACCCTGGCGGAAGGCGAAAACCCCTATGATCACAGGCTTTCAATGGCTGTTGCAGCCCTGGAAAAGACCAGTGATTTCATCTTGATAGACTGCCCAGGCAGCCATACCCGGCTGTCCCAGGTTGCCCATTCCCTGGCAGATACCCTGGTCACCCCAATGAATGACAGCTTTCTGGATTTTGATCTGTTGGCCCATGTGGATGGTGAAACAAATCGCATACTTGGCCCTTCAGTATATTCTGAAATGGTGTGGAATGCCAGGCAGTTACGGTCTCAGGCCGGACTGAAACCGGTCGATTGGATCGTGGTGCGCAATCGCATGGGTGCCCAAAACATGCACAACAAGAAGAAGATCGGCGAGGCTTTGGATAACCTGGCCAAACGCATCGGTTTTCGCCAGGCACCCGGCTTTGGTGAGCGGGTTATTTTCCGTGAACTGTTCCCCCGCGGGCTAACACTTCTGGACCTGAAAGATATCGGCGTCCATGGGCAGATCAACATCTCAAATGTCGCTGCACGTCAAGAATTGCGGGAACTGGTAAAGGGCCTAAAACTGCCCGGGGTGTCGGTGGATTTCTAAATCCGCTTAGGTGAATTTTCGGAAGAATTTGGTTCGATCGAACATGTCTTCCAGCTTTTGCATACGGTCGCGCGTTACTGGCCAGTTGCGTTCCTGCACTTCGGCGATAACGGTTTCCAGCAAAAGCATCAGCGCCACGGACGAATCCCAGGCGGATGGAACGACGATCCGGCAGGCAAAAACCTGGTCCGAAAATGTCGCAACCGGCGAACACCATTGATCAGTGAACAAAATAATTTTGGCGCCGCGCTCGGCCGCCATTTCTGCCAGCTTTAGAGTGCTGTTTTCATAGCGGCGCACATCAAACACCACCAATACATCGCCCTTTTTCAAGTCCAGCAAATAGTGTGGCCAAGCATTGGAGTTAGGTAAAATATGGGTCACATCCGGGCGTGCAACTTGCATGTGCAGGAAAAAATAATCTGCCAGTGATCGCGTAATGCGTCCGCCAATGACATAGACGGAGCGGTCAAAATCTGACAGCAGGGCACAGCTGTCGTCAAAGGTTTGAATGTCGATCTGGCCTAGGGACTGGCGAATATTTCCGATCACGGCTTCGGTGAAACGGTTCAGGATATGGCCTTCAGGGGCCCTTTGCGCCCAGGTTTCATGCTTGGCGATAGGATCAGAACCCTTATCGCTTAATTCGCGTCGCAGGGCGGCCTGAAAATCGGGAAAGCCCTTATATCCGATCTTTTGCACAAGGCGTGCAACTGTGGGCGTCGACACATCGGCACTTTTGGCAATGATGGTTATCGTGCCCATGCCTGAAACCGGATAGTTTTCAAGAATTGCGTCGGCTAACTGACGCTCCGCGCGGGTCAGAGAGGCAAAGCCTTTCTTTAGTCTTTGGGATACCGTGTCGTTTGTTTCAAACAAGTCGCGCCCTCCGCTTGCCCCCGGTCTATCAATTCTGCCCGCGCCAGTGAAGAAAATAATTGTTGACAAAAGCCACCATTTTGAAGACTTCTCTTCAGGTAAGGGGAGTCTGCAATATTATGTTCACAAAGCCAACCACTTGGCCCGGTGATGACCGGGGCCCGGTACGGGTTTATAACCCAGGGGGAAGTTCAAATATTTTTCTGGTTTGCGAACATGCGTCAAATTATTTTCCACCACAGTATGGCAATCTTGGCTTGGATCCAGCCGCTAGGCAAAGCCATGTGGCATGGGACCCCGGTGCAATCGGGGTTGCTGAACATCTGGCAGATGTGTTGGACGCAACACTGGTTGCCGGTGGATATTCGCGGCTGCTGTTTGATTGCAATCGTTCGCCTCAGGCCGAAAATGCAATGCCAAATACCAGCGAAGCGTTTGATATCCCAGGGAATACCAGCCTTAACAACGCAGATATGCAACGCCGAACTAACGAGATTTACCTGCCCTTTCAAAGAGCCCTGACAGCAGAGCTGGATGGTTACAATGACCCCAGCGTTCTGGTTACCATCCACAGTTTCACCAAAATTTTTCACGGCAAACCCCGCCGGGTTGAGATCGGGCTATTACATGACGCGGACGCGCGGCTTGCCGATAAAATGTTGGAAATAGCGCCATCTCTGACCGAATTACTTGTGCTGCCAAATGAACCATACGGCCCGAAAGACGGCGTTACCCACACCCTTAAACTGCATGGTGTGGACCGGGGCATACTGAATGTGATGGTCGAAATTCGCAGTGACCTGATCGAAACAGAGCAACAGCAAACCGAAATCGCCCAGCTTCTTGACACGCTGCTACGCGACGCGTTGGAACAACTGCGCCTGCCTGATCCACAGCAGGTAAGCCAATGATTGCCCTGATGCGCGGATATGTGCGGGTGGTTGACGCCGTCAATTACCGACTGGGCCGGATTGTCATGTATGGCGTGTTTTTCATGATCGGTATTTTGTTGTGGTCGTCGATATCAAAGACATTTTTCCTGCCGTCATTATGGACACTTGAGGTGGCTCAGTTCGCCATGGTCGCCTATTACCTATTGGGCGGTGCCTATTCAATTCAACTTGGCTCTAACGTCAGGATGGATCTGTTTTACGGTGAATGGTCAGACCGGCGCAAAGCCCAGGTTGACGCGATCACCGTGCTGTTGTTGATATTCTACCTTGGGGTCTTGCTTTATGGAGGTCTAAGTTCAACGGCCTATTCTGTGGGGTACTTCGGTTCCGAACCGCTGGTGTTTTTTAAGGATCTTTTGGTCGGCTTCCTGACCGGCGGATTTTCTGGGGCCAAGGAACATTTGGGGTTTCTTGAACGCAGCCCAACAGCATGGCGCCCCCATCTTTGGCCGATCAAATCAGTGATGATCATTGGCATTTTTCTGATGCTGCTTCAGGCCATATCCGAGCTGTTCAAAGACATCGCAAAGATCAAAGGGATACCGCTTTAGTGTCCCAAGAAATGATCGCCATATTCATGTTCTCATCGATGATGCTGATGATGATGACAGGCCAACGGGTGTTTGGGGCTATCGGTGGTATTGCGGCCATTGCCGCGCTGACCCTTTGGGGAACCGGCGGATCCGATATCCCGTTCACATCCGCCATGAAGCTGATGAAGTGGTTCCCTCTGCTGACCCTGCCGATGTTCATTTTCATGGGTTACGTCCTATCGGAAAGCAAAATCGCTGATGACCTGTACAAAATGTTCCATGTCTGGATGGGGCCGATCAACGGTGGCTTAGCAATTGGAACCATTGGCCTGATGGTGCTGGTTTCAGCCATGAACGGGCTGTCGGTGGCCGGGATGGCGATCGGCTCAACCATCGCGCTGCCAGAGCTTTTGCGCCGGGGCTATGACAAACGCATGGTCACCGGGGTGATACAGGCCGGCTCATCGCTTGGTATTCTTGTCCCCCCATCCGTGGTGCTAGTGTTATATGCAATGATTGCACGCCAACCCGTGGGGCAACTTTGGCTGGCAGGGGTGGTGCCCGGGCTGATGATGGCCACCCTGTTTATCATCTACATCGTGATCCGCTGTAAAATTAACCCCGCACTCGGCCCGGCCCTGCCGCCCGAGGAACGCAATGTACCCATGGCGGAAAAACTGCGCCTGCTACGCGCCGGGCTATTGCCGATCATTATTTTCGCAACAATGATGGTGCCATTTGTCAATGGCTGGACCTCATTGGTTGAAAGCTCGGCCGTGGGGGCCGCCACCGCGTTTTTAGCCGCAGTTCTAAAGGGCCGGATGACACGCAAAGTGTTTGAAACGTCGGTCCGCATGACGCTGGCGATTTCCTGCATGTTCATGTGGATCATTCTGGCAGCGCTTGGCTTTGGTGCGGTGTTTGACGGGTTGGGTGCAGTCAGTGCCATCGACAATCTGTTCACTGAACAGATGGGGCTGTCCCCCTGGACCATTTTGATCCTAATGCAGCTGTCATTTCTGGTGATGGGAACATTTCTGGATGACACTGCAATGCTGGTGATCGTCGCCCCGCTTTATGTGCCCTTGGTGGGTGAGCTGGGCTTTGATCTGATCTGGTACGGCATCCTTTACACGATCACCACGCAGATCGCATATATGACACCGCCTTTTGGCTATAACTTGTTTTTGATGCGCGCCATGGCCCCACCAGAGATTACCCTGAAAGATATTTACGGGTCCATATTCCCGTTCATCATGGTCATGCTGCTGGCCTTGATCCTGATTATGGTATTCCCGCAAATTGCGCTTTGGCTGCCCCATTATGTTTATGGATTATAACAAGAACTTCGATAACGGAGCGAAATTGAAACCAATAACTATAACCCAACAAGGAGAGAGTTATGACGACCAGACGTAAATTTATTAAGGGCGCTGCCCTGGCACCTGCCGCTGCACTGGCGACGCCAGCACTTGCGCAATCAACAATAAAATGGCGGATGCAAACCTATGCCGGTCCTTCACTGGCTGCCCATGTGATTACACCCGCGATTGAAATGTTCAACAAAATCGCCGGTGACCGGATGCAGATTGAGCTGTTCTTTGGTGACCAGCTTGTGCCAACCGGTGAACTGTTTCGCGCCATGCAAAAGGGCACAATCGATGCGGTTCAGTCGGATGACGATTCAATGGCATCGCCGACTGAAGTCACGGTTTTTGGCGGCTATTTTCCGTTTGGATCACGCTACAGCCTGGACGTACCGGTGCTGTTCAACCAGTACGGTCTGAACGAAATTTGGGATGAAGAATATTCCAAAGTTGGCGTTAAACACATTTCAGCTGGCGCTTGGGATCCGTGCCATTTTGCCACCAAAGACCCGATCCGCAGCCTGGCAGACCTAAAGGGAAAACGTGTGTTTACCTTCCCAACAGCAGGCCGGTTCCTAACCCAGTTTGGCGTGGTTCCCGTGACCCTGCCCTGGGAAGATATCGAAGTGGCCATGCAAACCGGTGAACTGGACGGAATTGCCTGGTCAGGCATCACCGAAGATTACACAGTTGGCTGGGCTGACGTCACCAACTATTTCCTGACCAACAACATATCGGGCGCTTGGGCAGGTTCATTCTTTGCCAATATGGATCGCTGGAACGAACTGCCAGAAGATCTGCAAACCCTGTTCCGGGTCTGCTGTGACCAATCTCATTACTACCGTCAGTGGTGGTACTGGGGCGGGGAAGCCAGCCTGCGGGTCAACGGCCCCAAGATGGAGCTGACATCAATACCGGACGAAGAATGGCAAACCGTCGAAGATGCGGCCCAGGTGTTCTGGGAAGAGATCGCCGCAGAAAGCGACACCAAACGTCGCGTTGTTGATATCTTCAAAAAGTACAACGCTGACATGGTAAAAGCTGGACGGCCTTACCGTTACGGCTAATATCCTCTGGCAGAGCGTCGCATTGGCGCTCTGCCAACCTTTGATATTCAAGGACACACAATGCCTGGTAATCTAACATTTGACGCCCTTAAAAAATCCGTAAAAAAAGGAGAGATCGACACCGTTCTCGCCTGTATCGTCGACATGCAGGGCCGTCTGATGGGTAAACGTTTTTTGGGCCATCATTTTATCGAAAGCGCCTGGGAAGAAACCCATTGTTGCAATTATTTGCTGGCCACTGATCTGGAAATGTACACGGTTGATGGCTATGCGTCGACCAGTTGGCAAACGGGTTATGGCGACTATGTGATGAAGCCCGACCTTGCCACCATGCGCACAATGCCATGGCTTGACGGCACGGCGATGGTTCTGTGCGATGTGCTGGATCATCATAGCTATGAACCGGTTCCCCATTCGCCCCGCGCTATTCTTAAGAAACAGCTGGCACGACTTGAAAGCATGGGTTTTAGCGCCATCATGGCAACCGAATTGGAATTCTTTATTTTCGAGAAAAGCTATTCGGATATGGCCCGCGAAGGCTATGCCGACATGACCCCGATCAGCGCCTATAACGAAGATTACCACATCCTGCAGACCACCAAAGAAGAAGACATCATGCGCCCACTGCGCAACCATCTTTACGCCGCTGGCATCCCCGTAGAAGGCTCAAAAGGTGAAGCTGAGGCTGGCCAGGAAGAGCTGAACATTCGCTACAGCGACGCGCTGGACTGCGCCGACAACCACACCATCGCTAAGCACGCCACCAAGGAAATTGCCTGGCAACAGGGCCGTTCGGTGACGTTCTTGCCCAAGTGGCACAAGGATCGAGTCGGCAGCGCGTCCCACGTGCATCAGTCGCTTTGGCAGGACGGCAAGCCAGCATTTTACGATCCAAAAGGCGCGCACGGCATGTCAGATATTATGCGCCACTACATGGCAGGTCTGATCAAATATTCACCCGACATAACCTATTTCATGGCCCCCTATATCAATAGCTATAAGCGGTTTCAAAAGGGCACATTCGCCCCCACTGGTACGGTCTGGTCGGTCGACAACCGCACGGCCGGGTTTCGTCTGGTTGGCGAAGGGTCAAAAGCAGTGCGGGTTGAGTGCCGTATTGGTGGTTCAGACATGAACCCCTACCTGGCCCAGGCAACGCAAATTGCCGCCGGGATTGCCGGGATAGAGGAAGGTCTTGAACTGGCACCCCCCCTGACTGGCGATGCCTATGAAAAGGGCGACGCCGGTGAAATTCCATCCACCCTGCGTGATGCCGCCGCAACCTTGAAGGCCTCAAGTATGCTGCGATCCTCCCTTGGCGATGATGTGGTTGACCACTACACACGCGCCGCCGAATGGGAGGTCGAAGAATTTGACCGCGTGGTCACTGACTACGAAATAGCCCGCGGATTTGAAAAGGCGTGAACATGTCCAAAACACTGAAATGCATATCCCCCATTGATGGATCAGTTTTCGCCGAGCGGCCTGCCTTAAGCCCGGATCAGGCCCATAATGCAGTTTCCCGTGCCAGTGCCGCCCAAAAAGGCTGGGCCGCGCGCCCCCTGTCTGAGCGCATCAAACTGGTACAGGCAGGTGTGGCCCGCATTGGTGAAATGAATGATGAAATTGTGCCCGAGCTGGCGTACCAGATGGGCCGCCCCGTGCGATATGGTGGGGAATTTAGTGGCTTTAATGAACGCGCCAGCCATATGGCGGATATCGCCGCTGATGCCTTGGCGGATATTGAAGTGTCCGAGGATGACCAATTCCAACGTTACATAAAACGCATTCCACACGGTGTTGTGCTGGTGGTGGCACCCTGGAATTACCCCTACATGACGGCAATAAACACGGTGGCCCCGGCACTGATCGCGGGCAATGCCGTGATGTTGAAACACGCCACCCAAACCCTGTTGGTCGGCGAACGAATAGCGCGTGCTTTCCATCAGGTTGGCGTGCCAGAGGACGTGTTTCAGAACCTGTTTCTGGACCATGAAACCACATCCGCCCTGATCGCCGCGAAATCGTTTGGCTTTGTCAATTTCACCGGCTCTGTCGGTGGTGGTCGGGCCATGGAAACCGCAGCTGCTGGCACTTTTACCGGCATCGGGCTGGAACTGGGCGGCAAGGATCCGGGTTATGTCATGCTGGACGCTGATCTAGACGCGGCAGTTGAAACGCTGATTGATGGGGCCATGTTCAATTCGGGTCAATGCTGTTGCGGGATTGAACGGATCTATGTCACTGAAAGCCTGTTTGACGCCTTTGTTCAAAAGGCCGTCGCGATTGTTAGTGGCTATAAGTTGGGCAACCCCTTGGAGCAGGAAACTACTCTGGGTCCGATGGCTAATGTTAGGTTTGCTGACGAGGTCCGCGCCCAAACATCTGAGGCGATCGCAGCAGGTGCGACGCCACTGATTGATCCAGCGCTGTTCCCACAGGACGATGGCGGGGCTTATCTGATGCCGCAAATCCTGGTGGATGTGGACCATTCCATGCGGGTGATGCGGGACGAAAGTTTCGGTCCGGTGGTCGGGATCATGAAGGTCAAGGACGACGCCGAAGCAATAAAGCTGATGAATGACAGCGAATTTGGCCTGACGGCATCATTGTGGACAGCGGATATTGTTCGCGCGCGAACAATCGGTAACCAGTTGGAAACAGGTACTATTTTCATGAACCGTGCAGACTACCTTGACCCAGGCCTGTGCTGGACCGGCTGCAAAAACACCGGCCGTGGCGGTGGCCTGTCGGCCATTGGGTACCACAATCTGACACGCCCAAAATCCTACCACCTGAAAAAGGCCTGATGCCCATGACTTTAACTGCCAACTGGAACTATCCGACCCCGATCCGCTTTGGGGCTGGCCGTATTTGTGAAATTGCCGACGCTTGTAAGTCTGTCGGTATTACCAAACCCCTGCTGGTCACTGACAAGGGGCTCGCAGCCATGGACATCACCAGCCGGACGCTGGATCTGATGGAAACCAGTGGGCTTGGCCGGGGCATGTTTAGTGATGTTGATCCCAACCCGGATGATACCAACGTTGCCGACGGGCTGAAAGTATACCGCGAGGGGGGCTATGACGGGGTGATCGCCTTTGGTGGCGGTTCGGGCCTGGACCTGGCTAAGGTCATCGCCTTTATGGCCGGCCAAACCCGCCCCCTATGGGACTTTGAAGATGTGGGTGACTGGTGGAAGCGCGCTGATCCAGACGCGATTGCACCCATTGTTGCCGTCCCCACCACCGCAGGAACCGGCTCAGAGGTCGGGCGCGCCAGCCTGATCACCAATTCCGCAATCCATGAGAAAAAGATTATATTCCATCCAAACATGCTGCCAGGCGTGGTGATTTGTGATCCGGAACTGACCATCGGCATGCCGAAATTCATCACCGCTGGCACCGGCCTTGACGCCTTTGCCCACTGTGTTGAAGCCTTTTCCAGCCCGCATTATCACCCGATGTCACAAGGCATCGCCCTGGAAGGCATGCGTCTGGTCAAGGAATACCTGCCCCGCGCCTACCGCGACGGCACCGATATTGAGGCCCGCGCCCATATGATGTCTGCTGCTGCTATGGGCTCAACTGCCTTTCAAAAGGGGCTTGGGGCCATTCACGCGCTAAGCCACCCGATCGGTGCGGTGCATCACACCCACCACGGCACCACCAACGCCGTTTGCATGCCTGCAGTTCTGCAATTCAACCGCCCCAAAATTGAATGTCGCTTTGAACAGGCGGCGGCGTATCTGGGAATTAGCGGCGGCTTTGACGGGTTTTGCGCCTATGTGGATGAACTGAATGCGTCCATGGGCATCCCCAAGACGCTGACAGAACTGGGTGTGAAAAATGCAGACATGGCGGTATTGACCGTGTCGGCACTAAACGACCCCAGCACCGGCGGTAACCCGGTTAAAATGACGCCCGAAAACACCCGGGCATTGTTTGAGGCGATTTTATAGCGGTGTCGCTGCCTTAGGCTGAGAGCATGATTTCAGATGAAAACCGGCTTGATATCTTCTTTTCAAAAATATCCCCGCCGGAGGCATCCGATTTTTCGCAGAAAAATCGCCCCGCGACACGGCGCAGCCGTGGCGCTAAAGGCTTGCGTCCAAAGCTGCAATAACCGCGTCACCCATCTGCACGGTTGATGCCGGGCTGTCATCGGATGATTGCATCAAGTCGGCGGTGCGAATGCCACTGGCAAGCACCGCTTCAACCGCAGCTTCCAGCCGATCGGCCTCTTGGCCCTGATCAAACGAATATCGCAGCGCCATGGCAAAGCTAAGGATGCAGGCCGACGGGTTTGCTTTGCCCTGCCCGGCAATATCAGGGGCTGAGCCGTGCACTGGTTCATACATGGCCTTTGGTCGGCCATTTTCCATTGGTGCGCCCAGGCTGGCAGATGGCAACATTCCAAGCGAGCCGGTGAGCATCGCGGCAACATCTGACAGCATATCGCCAAACAGGTTGTCGGTGACAATGACATCAAATTGTTTAGGGGCGCGCACCAGCTGCATGCCGCCGTTATCGGCATACATATGTGTCAGTTCGACGTCCTGAAATTCGTTGTCATGCACCCATTGCACTTCTTCACGCCACAGCACGCCGCTTTCCATGACATTGGCTTTTTCCATCGAACACAGTCTGTTGTCCCGCTTGCGTGCCAGTTCAAATGCGGCCCGCGCCACGCGGCGGATTTCACTGGTTGTGTAGCGTTGGGTGTTTACGCCGACACGCCCACCCTGGTTGTCATCTTGTATGCCGCGCGGTTCCCCAAAATAGACGCCGCTGGTCAGTTCCCGCACGATCATCAGGTCAAGCCCGGCCACGATGTCACGCTTAAGGGATGAAAAGTCGGCCAATGCGTCAAAGCACTGGGCCGGGCGCAGGTTGGCGAACAGGTCCATTTCTTTGCGCAACCGCAGCAAACCGCGCTCGGGCTTAAGCGAGAAATCAAGATCGTCGTAATTCGGCCCGCCAACGGCCCCCAACAAAACCGCATCCACAGCCTGGGCACGGGCCATGGTTTCATCGGTTAGCGGCGTGCCGAATTTATCATAAGCAGCGCCGCCGACCAGATCTTCTGATACATTAATCTTCAGGCCGCGCTTTGCACCGAACCAGTCGATAACTTTGGTGACCTCCACCATTACTTCTGCACCGATACCGTCGCCGGCAAGGATCAATAGGGACGGTGTGCTCATGGTGTTTTTCCTGAAAATTTGGGTTGCCACCCGGTACGCGCTACCCCGGCCAGCGTCAAGTGGGCAGCTTAGCCGAATGCCTGAACCAGCAGGTCCCAGACCTTTCTTATGCGCGCGTTTGAGCGCAAAGCATCCGGTGCGGCCAGCCAAACAGGCAAGGACGGCAAATCAAATTCAATGGGTATTTGTTCAACCAATGGTTCCCGATCACCGATTGCTGTTTGCATCCCGCCCACGCCGCATCCGGCACACACCAGCCGCCAATAGGCCGCCTGATCATCACAACGCACCGGGAAAAACGCGCGGCCCACGTCCATGCCGATATCTTTCATGGCCCGTATTATCTGATCGCTTTTGTCCAGCCCGACAATATCCAGCGTCCTGAGTTCGGCCAAACTGTGCGGGCGGCCGACCCTATCGAGATATTTTGAATTCGCGTACAGCGCCATTGGTTGGTCGGCAATATGGCGGGTAATAATGTCTGGCTGGGTCGGTCTGAACATACGGATAGCGATGTCGGCGTCGCGAAATGTCAGGTTTTCCACGGTGTCCGATGGGACAAGTTCTAATTCCACCTCGGGCAGGGTGCGTCTGATATTGGCGATGATATCGGGCAAGATAAAATGTGAGACAACGACGCTGGCCGTGATCCGAACTGTGCCGCGCAGATCCTGGGATTTGCCACCAGCTGTAAGCTGTAATTGGGCGGCTGCCAGTTTCATTGCCTTTGCGTGGTTGAATATTTCGGCCCCTGCGTCGGTCAGCGTCAGGCCACGGGGGGTTCTGCGAAACAGTTCAACCCCCAGCGCGGCCTCTATCGCTTTGATATGCCTACCGGTGGTCGGCTGGCTTTGGCCAAGGTTTCGCGCGGCGGCTGACAATGATTGATGCTCGCCCACAGCGTAAAATGACTGAATCAATGTCCAGTCCAGTTGTTCAAGTGATTTAGTCATTCATAAATGAATATAGGATATAGGTTTTCTGTCAATTTATATTCATTCCTGAATGATGCAATGTCAGAGTTAGATATTGAAAGGGAAATGAAAAATGGTCGAAACTGTATTAATCCTGGGTGCATCGGGAAAAATTGGTGCGCATTGTGCAAAGGCCTTTAGCGAAGCTGGCTGGCAGGTGCGAGAGTATGATCGCACGTCTGGTGATATGACAGCCGCTGCTGCTGGGGTGGATGTTATCGTCAACGGTTTGAACCCGCCAAATTATCACAATTGGGCAAAGCTTATACCAGAGATCACCAGCCAGGTTATTGCGGCGGCTAAATCATCTGGGGCCACGGTAATCATCCCCGGCAATGTTTACAATTTTGGTACCGCACCCGGGCCATGGTCGCAAAACACACCGCAGCTTGCCACCACCCGAAAGGGTCGGATCCGGGTTGAAATGGAAAAGGCGTACCGTAAGGCTGGGGTCAGAACGATCATCCTGCGGGCCGGGAATTTCGTTGACCCGACACACAGCGATGATGTGATGCGCATGGTTTACCTACGCACCATCGCCAAGGGTCACATTACATCACCTGGTGATCCCGACGCGTTGCAATCTTTCTGCTACCTGCCGGATTGGGCGCGCGCGGCGGTTGGACTGGCGGGCATTCGCGCCCAGCTAAACCAGTTTGAAGATGTCCCGTTTGCGGGCCATACTTTCACCACCAATGATTTGCGCGCCGAGTTGGAGCAGGCTTTGCAGCGAAAAATAAAACTCGTGGGATTCCCCTGGCTTGTTTTCAAGCTGGCATCCCCCGTCTGGGAGCTTGCCCGCGAAGTTACTGAAATGCGCTATCTATGGAGCGTTTCGCACCAGATGGACGGCACCAAACTGGCATCGCTTTTGCCAAAGTTCCGCCCAACTGATCGTGCAACAGTCATGCGGGCCGGGCTACCAGCCGACATCAACCCAGACCAGGCCATGCCAGGACAAACTGCTGCCCTGCTGTCCTAATTTGTCAGTGACACCATCTGGCGCGGGCCACTGAATGCCCGCGTCCAGTATTTTTAGCTCCCCCGACGGCAGCACATAATCTACCCGCAAGTTTCCGGGCCCGCCGTCGTCACGCCAATCGGCAGTGTCCAGCGCAGGGTTTCCAAACTGGCCAATATTGGCACCCCCTTGGGTGTGGGCCAAAACTTCCCCAATCGGGCTACTGGGTTTTGGATCTTGAACCAGATGACTTGCAAGCAGCGACCTGATGGCGGCTTTGCGACCTTCTCCGTCATTTGGGTCAAGGTTTGCATTGCCAAGTATGACAAAGTTTTCAGTTGGCGGCTCATAGGTGATATTCCCGCGCAGGTACTGCAGCCAAAACATGTTTTCATCATAGTTCCTGCGGCCATTTTCATCATCAGGGCCGTCAAAAACTGGTGTGGTGGCGTGATAGGCCAAAATACGCAGCACTGTGCCATTTGGCAGCATTATGGGCACGTCCCAGTGGGCCACCGATGACAGTCGATATTGTGATTTTTGTCCGGGATCTGTTTCTGGATCGCGCCCTAACAGTGTTCCGGGCAGATCACCCCTTGGGAAAGTGGAAAAGTTTTGAACGGCGTCATGGTCAATGGGGAACTTTGACAACAAAGCCATGCCACCATGGCCTGCAAATTTCCCATATCCATGGGCGTCTTTTTCACTGCCAGTGCGCCCGTCATTGTTAAGATCAAGGCCTGTTTGCACCCCAGAATTGGGCGCAAGGGCAAATAAATGCGGGTATTCAGCACCAGCAGCCATGAGCCCGTCTGAGAATGCCTTTAGGGCATTGTTCCCCAGGTCATAGTCAAACCTGGTCAGTAATAATATATCGGGGTTTATCTCTGCAATGGCTGCAATACTGGCGTTTACGCGGCTGTCATTGCCGCTGAGAATATCGCGAAGCAACAGGCCTGGCCCGTCCCGCTTTAGCCCCACATGGAATGTGGCGATGCGGATTTTTTCTTGGGCACTGGTTTGGGCGGGGATTGTGAGCAGTATAGTTACGATCAGGTAACAAACAGACTGCCATCGTCGGTTTCTGCATCTGCGCTGGCGTATGTTTTTCGCCGCTTGGCCGCAATCATTTCCGCGACTTTTGCCAGTGCGATACCACGCATGAATAAACTTGCCGGCAAAAATGCCCACGCTGAAACCGTCCATATTAGGGTTTGCGGATTGTCCAGCGTTACCGCCCCAAACAATGACGCCGCCGCTTTAACTGCGACTGGTGTCAAAAATGGCAGTAAAAACCCTAATGCAATGTTAACACGGGCGTCTCTTTCAAGGCGGCTAACCACATCTGACCCGGCTGTTGGGTCAAATGTTGGCAGGTTTACCCAGACGTTGAAGCTGCCATTTACCGACGGCCAGTTCTGCAATCGAAGGACAATCAAGAATATCCCAAGAGTCAAAAGGGAAATTAGATAGCTCATGCCAGCTGTGGTTCGCACCAGATCAATGTGCGTGGCGCTGGTGTTTTCTGGAAGCATTAAGAGGACCAGGCGCACCGGGCTATAGGGGAAATCTATGGCGTATCCGACCAACCCGCCGATGGCCTGAATGAACTGGGTCAGGGTCGTTGGTTCATAATTGCCGCGCGCAATCAGGCTAAGCAGAAATACGGTGGCAAAAAGCGACAGGAAGCGAATGCGGTTGAACGGCGGCGCGTCGCGAAATTCAATCATTCCGGGGTAGCTGGAGGCGTATTCAAATATCGTGAAAGCGGCGCCAAATATGGCGACCAAAGCAACGATCTGCTTTCCGTCTGCGCTTACGCCAGGGAGCAACAAGGACGGCGTTGCAACCAGCAACACGACCATAATAGCCCGCACAACAGCACCTGATAGCCGCGAAATCACGTCTCTATTCCCTCAAAATGGCCGAGCGCAGTACTATGCTGCACTCTGTTTCCGTTTTGATCCCACCAATTAAGGCGGGTTGCCTCACAATTGCCCAATTTCTGCCTTCTTTCATATCTTCCAGCAAGTAACTGTCAGATAAATAGAAAGTTTAAGGCAAAATCGTGGAGAAACTGGTGCGGCTTTGCATCAATTTGTTGACACTTTAAGGTCGGCCCTTTGGTTAACTACCATATCTTGTATGTCTGCCCGTTTTAGACCCAAGGTCTTAGCGGCGCTGACTTTGCTTCATATTCATCAATGCTATTGGATTTCTCAAAAGTCAGCCCAATATCGTCCAAACCATTGAGCAAGCAGTGCTTTTGGAAGGCATCAACTTCAAATGAAATGGTGTCACCATCGGATGTGGTGATCTCTTGGGACACCAGATCAATGGATATTTTCGCATTTGCGCCTTTTTCAGAATCCGCCATCAAAAGCTTTACCTGCTCGGGCGGCAAAACCACCGGCAAAATACCATTTTTTAGGCAGTTGTTGAAAAAGATATCCGCGAAGCTGGTGGAAACAACGCAACGAATGCCAAAATCTAACAATGCCCAAGGCGCATGTTCGCGCGACGATCCACAGCCGAAATTGTCACCGGCAATAATGATCTGAGCGTTTCTATAAGCCGGTTTGTTCAGCACGAATTCTGGTATCTCAGAGCCATCGTCGCCATAGCGCATTTCATCAAAAAGATTGACGCCAAGGCCGCTTCTTTTGATGGTTTTTAGAAACTGCTTTGGAATGATCATATCGGTGTCGATATTTATCAGCGACATCGGGGCCGCCACGGCAGTTAGTTTTTCAAACTTTTCCATTACAAAACTTTCCTTATATCTGTCAGCCGGCCTGTGAGCGCGGCTGCGGCTGCCATCTGTGGTGAAACCAGATGTGTGCGACCGCCCCGGCCCTGTCGGCCTTCGAAATTTCGGTTACTGGTGGCTGCGCAGCGCTCCCCTGGTGCCAGCTGATCCGGGTTCATTGCCAGACACATGGAGCATCCGGCCAAGCGCCAGTCAAACCCTGCGTCAGTGAATATCTGCGCCAGACCTTCTTTTTCGGCCTGGGCCCGCACCAGACCGGAGCCCGGCACGATCATGGCCCGCATACCGGCCTTTATTTTCTTGCCTTTAACGATCTCGGCAACGGCGCGGAAATCTTCTATGCGCCCGTTGGTACAGGACCCGATGAACACCGTATCAATTTCAATATCGGTCAGCTTCATGCCGGGGGTCAGCCCCATATAGTCAAGCGCCCGCGACACGGCTTTGGATTTGCCTTCATCGAAGTCGTCGGGCGACGGGATCGTGGCCGAAATCGGCAGCACGTCTTCGGGCGATGTTCCCCAGGTTACCAGGGGTTCAATATCTTCGGCCTTTAGCGTCAGTACCTTGTCAAATACCGCGTCTTCGTCAGTGAACAGGGTTTGCCACCACGACACCGCATCATCCCATTGCTGCGGAGTTGGGGCATGGGGGCGGCCTTTTACATAGTCATAGGTTGTTTGGTCGGGCGCAATAAGCCCGGCGCGGGCGCCGCCCTCAATGGCCATGTTGCAGACTGTCATGCGACCTTCCATTGAAAGATCGCGGATGGCCTGGCCACAATATTCGATGACGTACCCGGTGCCCCCGGCGGTGCCAGTGGCCCCGATAACGGCCATGGTGATGTCTTTTGCCGTTACCCCAGGGTGCAGGTGGCCGGTGATTTCGACCTTCATATTCAGGGATTTTTTCTGAATGAGAGTTTGGGTGGCAAGAACATGTTCAACTTCTGATGTGCCAATACCATGGGCCAACGCGCCAAACGCCCCGTGGGTGGCTGTGTGGCTGTCGCCGCAAACAACAGTCATGCCCGGTAGTGTCCAGCCCTGTTCGGGGCCAACAATATGCACGATACCCTGGCGCACATCGTCCACCGGGTAATAGTGAATGCCAAATTCCTTGGCGTTTTTGTCCAGCTCTTCTACCTGTATCCGGCTTTCTTCATTCTTGATTCCCAACGCGCGATCGGTCGTCGTGGGAACATTATGATCCGGCACCGCAATGGTTTTTTCCGGGGCGCGAACCGTGCGCCCGGCATTGCGCAGGCCTTCAAATGCCTGGGGGCTGGTCACTTCGTGCACCAGGTGCCTGTCGATATACAACAGGCTGGTGCCGTCTTCTGTTGCATGCACCAAATGGGCATCCCAGATTTTATCATAGAGTGTTTTTGCGGTTGTCATTGGGTTTTACCTTTGAGTTTTAAGGAGAGTCAGCGGATTTGGCGTTCGAAAACTATGCCAAATCCGGCTGGCCTCGGCCGTCATTACAAAAGCGCCAGGGCAGACGGGTATGATCATCCATGTCAAAAACGCGTTTCATACACGCGCAGTATCGTGTCATTCAGAGGCCTTCAAGGGGGGTGACAAAACCACCTTGCGGTTGGGGCAAAGCAACTTGGCTTGCTATCCCTGACATCGCCGTGTCACAGTTTGCCAGAGGGGACGAATATGGAAACTGAAATCCAAGCGGTGCTGGAACAATCTGTTTCGCTTTGGTCAAGCATTACCGCACGCTTTGCCGGGCTGTCATTGTTGCGTGGCCAGATCCAGATCGCAATTTTGATCGGTTGCTTTGCAGTGGCGTTTGCCATGCGCAGTTGGTTCGGGCCCAAAATACACGATTGGATGCGGGCGCGGGATGGCTGGCCAAAATGGCGGCTGCGGCTGTTGGTCATTGCCCATAAGCGGCTGCAACTTATCTTTTTTGTGCTGCTGGCCTGGGGCGCGAATGCGATTATGGCGCAGATAAAGGTGTTTCCGTCCTGGCGAAATTTTCTGGTGCTGTTTGCCAGCATCGCCACCGCCTGGTTGTTGGTTAGTCTTGCCGCCCGGCTGATACATAACCCATTGCTGCGACGCGTAGTCACCTGGAGCGTGACAATTTACGTGACGCTGTTTTATCTGGGCCTGCTTGTACCGTTCTCGACGTTCCTTGACGGATTGGCCATTCAGTTCGGCGAATTCCGCCTGTCGGTTCTGGCCATCGTTAAGGCGTTGGTTGTCACGGGTATTTTGTTCGCTATGGCGCGCGCCCTGTCGACGGGGGCAAGCAAGCGCATCCGGGACAGTCGCGATATTTCACCGTCCATGCAGGTGCTTATGACCAAGGCCCTGCAAATTGGCCTGTATGGGGCCGCATTTTTCATTGGGTTAAAGGCGGTCGGGTTTGACCTGACGGGTCTGGCGGTGCTGTCAGGTGCCATTGGTATCGGCTTGGGTTTTGGTCTGCAAAAAGTGGTGTCTAACCTGGTTTCCGGGGTCATCATTCTGTTGGATAAATCGATTAAACCGGGGGATGTTATTTCGTTGGGGGAAACCTTTGGGTGGATCAACACACTGGGCGCGCGCTATGTATCAGTTGTCACCCGAGATGGCCGTGAATTCCTGATCCCCAATGAGGATTTGATCACATCACAGGTGGTGAACTGGTCCCATTCAAACGACTTTGTTAGGTTGGATATCCCGTTTGGCACCGCATATTCTGATGACCCGCATAAGGTGCGAAAACTGGCCATTGAAGCCGCTAAAGGCGTGACCCGCGTGCTAAGCCATAAGTCCCCGGTCTGCCACATCGTCGGTTTTGGCGACAGTTCTGTGGATTACCTGCTGCGGTTTTGGATAAAGGACCCCACCGGCGGGCTGACCAATATTCGGGGCAATGTGTATTTGGCCCTGTGGGACAAATTCAAAGAAAATGACATATCGTTCCCGTTCCCACAGCGCGAAGTGCGGATGTTGGGCGGTGAGGGCCCGAAAGTGGATGCTGCCGTTGACTGATTTGGGTAGGCCCGGAACCTGACGGTTTAGTAATTAATTTACTAACGTTTGTTGAGAATCCGCCGCGCCGATGTTACCTATTGACTAAGGCCCGCACCGGGGGCATGTCGGTGCTGATTAAAGGGGAACCGACTCCTGTCAAACAATCTCAGGTACCGCGCAAAGTGACCGCTTCCAAGCCAACAAAAAAACGTAGCAGCAAGAGACCTGGTGGTGATCGGCTTCTAAAGTTTGTTCTGTCGTGTCTTAACGAAGACAAAGCCGAAGATATTGTGTCGATTGATCTGGATGGCAAATCTGAAATCGCAGATTTCATGGTGGTGTGTTCCGGGCGGTCAACCCGCCAGGTTACCGCGCTGGCTGAGAAAGTCGGCGATAAGATTAAGCACGAATTCAACGTGATTAGCAAAATCGAAGGCAAAGATCAGGGCGACTGGGTGCTGGTTGATGCAGGCGACGTGATTGTCCATATTTTCCGCCCTGAAGTTCGGGAATTTTATCAGCTTGAAAAGCTGTGGACGGAT
The DNA here is from genome assembly GCA_036479015.1 of Paracoccaceae bacterium. Classification (GTDB taxonomy): domain Bacteria; phylum Pseudomonadota; class Alphaproteobacteria; order Rhodobacterales; family Rhodobacteraceae; genus NVTR01. The sequence continues at coordinate 28,289 of JAZGFB010000007.1, forward strand.
CTTGGGCAGCCCGCCAAGAATACTTGATGAAAATCAATATCTGCGCTGTTGGCCGTTTGAAGTCAGGACCGGAAAGGTCGTTGATAGATGATTACAGCAGCAGATTTGATCGCACCGGCCGCGCCTTGGGGTTGGGCCCGCTAAATATTATCGAAATTGAAGATCGTAACAACGGTGGCCTGCCTGTCGAGGCGGCGCTGTTGGAAAAGGCCAGCCCCGCCGGATCAATATTATGTGCGCTGGATGAGCATGGGCCGATGATTAGTTCACCGGAATTTGCGGATAAGTTGGCCAGGTGGCGCGATTTCGGCAATGCCCAGGTGACATTCATTATTGGCGGGGCTGATGGCATCCATCCTGATCTGCTGGCCAAAGCCGAAACCAAGATTTCATTGGGAAAAATGGTTTGGCCGCATATGTTGGCCCGGGTCATGCTGGCTGAGCAATTGTACCGCGCTGCAAGCATTCTTGCGGGCAAACCCTATCACCGATACTAACGGCTTACATTTTTCAGGCATTCATTCTGATGGATTGATATGCTTTTTTCACGGGGCACCGCGTGCCTGCCACAACTGTCAAAAGGGTCACCGATGCAGACACCAAAACCGGTCATACTATGTATTCTTGATGGCTGGGGTGACAGCGACAGCCGTGAAGGCAACGCCCCAAAGCTGGCCGATACACCGGTATTTGATCAGCTTAGGGCCAGCTGCCCGAACGCCAGCCTAATAACACACGGGCCAGATGTGGGGCTGCCGGCGGGCCAAATGGGCAATTCCGAAGTCGGCCACACCAACATTGGTGCCGGGCGGGTTGTGGCGATGGACCTTGGCCAAATTGATCTGGCCATTGAAGACGGTTCATTTTTCCAAAACCCGGAATTGCTGAAATTCAGTGCCAAGTTGAAAGAAACCGGCGGGGCAGCGCACCTGTTGGGCGTGGTGTCAGACGGTGGCGTCCATGGCCATATTAACCATATGAAAGCCGCGGTGAAGGCGCTGACAGATGCCGGGGTGCAGGTGGTGATCCATGCGGTGACTGATGGGCGCGATGTGGCACCTGTGTCGGCGGAGAAATATTTTGATGACTTAGAGAAGGACCTGCCAGCGGGCGTTCGCATTGCAACTTTGTCGGGCCGGTATTTCGCGCTTGACCGGGACAACCGGTGGGAACGGGTCAACAAAGCCTATCGGACAATTGTCAGTGGTGAGGGCGAACACCATGCGGGGGCCAGCACGGCGGACGTGCTGGAAAGTGCGTATAACGCAGGCGTAACTGATGAGTTCATTCCGCCAACGGTGTTGGGGGATTATGCGGGGTTTCTGGATGGCGACGGGTTGTTTTGCCTGAATTTTCGCGCTGATCGGGCCCGTGAAATTTTGGCGGCCATCGGTGCGCCGGGGTTTGACGGGTTTGCTACAGGGACCCGGCCCAAACTGGCCGCGATGCTGGGCATGGTCGATTATTCCCAATCCCACAGCCAATACATGACCGCCTGTTACCCGAAACCGACCCTTAAGAACACGCTGGGGCATTGGGTGGCAAAGCAAGGCCTGACGCAATTTCGCATCGCTGAAACCGAAAAGTACCCCCATGTGACGTTCTTTCTAAACGGCGGGGTCGAAGCGCCCGAAACCGGTGAAATACGCTTTATGCCCCCCAGTCCGAAAGTCGCGACATATGACATACAGCCAGAAATGTCCGCCGGTGATGTGACCGATAATTTGGTTGATGCCATTGGCTCGGGTTACGATCTTATTGTGGTGAACTACGCCAACCCTGACATGGTTGGGCATACCGGCGATGTGGCGGCGGCAGTTGCTGCCTGTGAAGCTGTGGATCAGGGGTTGGCGCGGGTTGTGGACGCAGTCAAAGCCGCGGGTGGCGCGATGATTGTGACGGCAGATCACGGTAATTGTGAAACCATGATTGACCCGATAACGGGTGAACCCCACACGTCCCACACCACCAATTTGGTGCCTGTCATTGTTCTGGGTGCACCCGATAATTCCACTATGCGGTCGGGCCGTTTGGCCGACCTTGCACCGACTTTGCTTGATCTGATGAACCTGCCAACGCCAGCAGAAATGACCGGGGAAAGTCTGTTGTCCTGATGAATAAGATACTGGTTAGTCTGCAAATATTGAGCCTTATTGCACTGCCGGCCTTTGCCGCAAGTGGCCCGGCTGAGCTGGCCCGTAAGGCTATGGAAAACCTGGATCAGGCGCATTTATCACTGGGTGAAGCATCTGGCGCCAATGACCGGGTGCGCGCCCTTAGCCAGGCCATTCGCGCGTTTGAGCAGGGGCTTAATGCCCTGCGTGACAGCCTGCGTCGCACCGCCCTGCAAGAGGCCGCATTGACCCGAGAATTTGAAGCCGAAAGCCAAAGCGTGTCACAATTGCTGGGCGTCTTACTGTCAATTGACGCATCAACCGGGCCGGTAAGTTTGCTGCACCCAACCGGCCCCTTGGGGGCGGCGCGCTCTGGTATGATTGTTTCTGAAATTACGCCAGCCATACAAGCCGAGGCCGACGCCATACGCCGAATTCTTGAAGAGGTGACACAGTTGCGAAGCCTGCAACTGGATGCGGCGACAACCCTGAAATCAGGGTTAACAGGCCTGCAAAATGCCCGGACCAGTCTGAACCAGGCAATTTCCGAGCGCACCCAATTACCAAAAAGATATCTTGCCGACCCAGCAAATATTCAGAGCCTGATTAACAGCGCCGAAACCCTGGACGGGTTTGCAAGCGGGCTGGTCGAAATTGACTATACCCAAGATGCGGCCACCGGGATCAGGCAATTCTCTGATGCACAGGGCACGCTGTCATTGCCGGTCTCTGGCCAGATGTTGCGCAAGTTCAACGAATTTGATGCAGCTGGTGTAAGTCGCCCCGGTCTGGTTATTGCCACCCGACCCCAAGCATTGGTGACAGCGCCCTGGCCCGCGACACTGCGTTATAGTGGGCCGCTATTAGACTACGGAAATGTGATAATACTTGAACCTGATTCAGGCACGCTTTTGGTGTTGGCGGGGTTGGAAACCGTGTATGGTGAAGCTGGGCAAGTACTTGCCCTTGATGATGCTCTTGGGTTAATGGGTGGATCTGCGCCGGACCCGAACGGGTTTATTGACAACACGTCAAGCGCCCCCGGTTCCGAAGCGACAGAAACGCTTTATATAGAGTTGCGATTGAACGGTAAGCCGGTTGACCCGGCGATCTGGTTTAAACAGACAAAGGAATAACCAAAAGATGAAGAAATTCGCTATGGCCGCAGTTGGTGGCATTATTGCCGGTACAGTTCTGACAACCCAGATTGCCGGCCCGCTTTTGGCGCAGGAAAGCCAGCGAAATGCATCCGTCTATGAGCAGCTTGATCTTTTTGGTGATATTTTTGAGCGTATCCGCGCGCAATACGTGGAAGAAGTTGATGAAAGCGACCTGATTGAGGCCGCGATTAACGGTATGCTGACCTCACTTGATCCCCATTCCAGCTATCTGTCCCCTGACGACGCCACTGACATGCGTGAGCAAACGCGCGGCGAATTTGGCGGGCTGGGCATCGAAGTTACCCACGAAGAAGGCTTTGTGAAAGTTATTACACCAATGGACGACACCCCGGCCGACAGGGCGGGAATAGAGGCCGGAGATTTTATCACCCATGTAAACGGGGAAAGCCTGCTGGGCCTGGGGCTGGATGAGGCGGTTGTGCTGATGAAGGGCCCCATTGGGTCGGAAATTATCATCACGGTCGTGCGTGAAGATGTTGATGAACCGTTTGACGTTTCGATTGTCCGCGACACGATCAAATTGACGGCTGTGCGCAGCCGCGCCGAAGGTAACAGCGTGGTTATGCGCATCGCGACGTTCAACGATCAGACCTATCCCAACCTTGCTGACGGGATCGCCAAAACAATTGAAGAACTGGGCGGCATTGAAAATGTCGACGGTTTCGTGATTGATCTGCGCAACAACCCCGGCGGTTTGTTGAACCAGGCAATCAGGGTTTCTGATGCGTTTCTGAACGCTGGTGAAATTGTTTCGACGCGGGGGCGTGATCCGCAAAGTGGTGATCGTTACAATGCCGTGGAGGGTGATCTTGCCCAGGGGTTGCCGGTTGTGGTTTTGATCAATGGCGGCTCTGCTTCAGCCTCTGAAATTGTTGCCGGTGCTTTGCAGGACCACCGGCGCGCCATCATTGTTGGCACTAAGAGCTTTGGCAAAGGGTCGGTGCAGACGGTTATGCCACTGCGGTCTGATGGCGCCATGCGGCTGACAACTGCACGCTATTATACGCCTTCTGGGCGTTCAATTCAGGCGCTTGGGGTGTCACCGGATATCATAGTTGAACAACCCCGCCGCAAGCCACCGTCAGAGGATGCAGAGGATACCGGTCGGCGCGACCGGACCGAGGCCGACCTGCGCGGATCGTTAAACAACGACAGCCTGACCGAAGATGAGATTGCCCAAATTGAAGCCGACCGCGCCGCTGCTAAGGCCGCCGCAAAGCTGCGGGACAATGATTTTCAACTGGCCTATGCAATTGACATCTTAAAGGGGTTATCTGCCCTCAATTTCCAAAAATAGACGGCCGTTTACATATGACACCTGACGAGATTTCTATGCTGCCATATCGCCCGAATGTAGGCATTATGCTGGTCAACCAGACCGGGGGTGTATTTGTGGCGCAGCGGCTTGATAGCCCTGGATCGGCCTGGCAAATGCCCCAGGGTGGCATCGACAGTGGCGAAGAACCACGCGGTGCTGCATTGCGCGAACTGGAGGAGGAAACCGGCGTCAGCCCCGAACAGGTGGATGTATTGGGGGCTTTGCCGGAATGGCTGTATTATGATTTTCCCGCGGATCTGGTTTCAAAGGTAGCCAAGGGGCGCTTTAAGGGGCAAAAGCAGCGTTGGTTTCTGATGCGTTTTCTGGGCAGTGACAGCGATATCAATATTGACACTGAGCACCCGGAATTTTCCGAATGGAAATGGGTTGAGCACACCCAACTGGTTGCCAATATTGTCCCGTTCAAACGCGACGTGTACCAGCGGGTTATTGATGAATTCAAACCCCTGTTTTAGGTCTAAATCGTAGTGATTTATGGCTGATTTTTCTCAAGGAATTCGTGGCCGAGATAACAATTTGGCAGCCCAAACCCCCAACGCCAGGACAGCCCTGAACAGGGCGCGCCCGCCAGTCTGACGGCGGTATAGATACCGTTTGCAAGCACAACAAATTCTGCGGCTTTGTCCGGCTGCGTGACCCCGATATCGGCAACACAATTGCGCAGGGCCTGATCTGCTGAAACCCGCGCGTCAAAGCTTGCAACTGCTGTTTCTGTGCCGCCAGCGTTATAGTAGGATCGATCATGTGCAACACAACAATGCTCCCAAGGCAGGGAGCCGCCCACTTCCTGTTTAAGGGCCGGAAACTGCACCGATAGTTCGTTCCAGATTGCCGACATTCCGCCGCTGCAGCCATCGGTGACAAAGACAGCGGATGGGGCCTCGGATCTGGCTTTTACCAGCAATTTATGGCTGGTGATTTCGATCTGGCGTTCCAGCCAATGCTGGCCCACCTCTGCATTTCGAAACCAAAATGCCGTCGCAGGGATAGCAACGATTACCGTTGCAGCCAGTGCAAAAATGATCTTGGATTTTTTGGCCATTGTCAGTCAGTTTCCACAGGTGTCCCTTTGATACTATCTAAATATCAATATCGGCCCAAATGAGATGATGATCCGATGCGGCATGGTGTTTTTGTGTCATTTCCGGATAGACATCCCAGCGCTTGGGGCTGGAACCTGGCCAGGCACCTTTTCGAAATATTCCCGCCGTGGTCACGTTTTGAAACAGCGCTGGGGAAAGCAACAAATAGTCGATCTTACTGCCGTCATTGCCCAAGCCGTGGGTGCCAATTCCGCGGTGTCCGTTATTGGCATTAAATTCGAAATCCACAAAATTTGTATGCTCTGAAACATCGCGCAGATCGGTTCCTATAAGCAGCGGTTCAAGTTCATCGCTGTCAGGGGTGTCGTTGAAATCACCGAGCACGATAATATTGGTCACGCCTTCGTTGATCAGCCGGTTATAATAGTCGGCTGTTGCCGTTGCCTGGGCCAGCCTTTTGGCTTGGCTGGCCGGGTTATTGCCACCGAATTTCGATTTGAAATGATTTGGCAAAACAATGATTTTGGTGCCCTGGGGCGTGGTGACTTCATATTCCGGGCAATCCCGGCTGAAAATTGGGAAGCCATCGGGCTTTAGGTCATCAACATGGCTGCGCATGACACCAATGGGAAACCCTGTCTTTGTGGCCAGCCCAACGTCAATACCGCGCCCGTCATTGCCATCAATAATCATGATGTGACGGTAGGGTTTGGGGCGGCCCAACCTGTCAGACATGACCCGTTGAAATTCCAGCAGTACCGGGCGGCTTTCGGCCTCGACCACGGCTAAAATATCGGCGTCAACGTCCCAGATAGTTTTTGCGGTAAGTGTCATCGCAATCTCATCCACGGTTTCTGACTTTAGCTCACACCAGCCAACCCAACCATCCCGGCCATCTGCAACTATTTCGCGCGGCAGGGCAGCATCGCGTGGGCGCTTAATTAGTTTTCCGCGAATTTTGCGTATGCGGGTAAATGTGCGGCTGGTGCCTTCGTCGCGGTGCAACATGCCCAACTGTTCAATCAGCACCAGCATCCGTGATTTGTCAGCGGCGCTATATGTGGCCTTGGCGAACAGGCTGTTAAGTTCGGCAAAGCTATCCAGAACCTGGCTGTGGGAATCTGCGTCTTCCCCGTTGAATGCTTTGGCACGGTCAAAAAGGTTTTCTACGTTATAAGCTGCTACGCGCATTGAAAATCTCCTACTTTAAAAATGCAATGCTAGCAGGGTTTCGTGGAATCGCTAAACCCCAAGTTTTTGTAGTATTTTCAAGGTTGGATAGCCGTCGGCAATTAGGCCCGCCGCATGCTGGTATTGCTGCAATGCTTGCTTGGAATTTTCCCCGAACAGTCCATCGGCACCTTTGGTGTTAAAGCCCTTTTCTGTCAGCTTTACCTGCAATTGGCGCAGCGCCGCACGGTCAAGGGGGGTGTCATCCACCGGCCAGTCTGCCGCAAAACCAACGGCACCGGTAATTTTGGCCGCCAGATGTGACACGGCCATGCAATAGGGCACGGATCGGTTGTAGCTCAGCAATACGTTGAAATTGGCTGAGGTCAGGAAGGCCGGGCCATTGGCCCCTGCCGGTAGTAGAATTGACATGGGGCCAGTAAGTGGCTGATCTGTTATGACCCCAAGTTTTTCCCAATCTTGGGGGCTTTTGGCCACGTTTGGGCCTGATAAAGCATAGTTAAACGACGGCGGGATTTTGACCTTTGACATGCAGGTCAGGTTTGGGTGCCAACCAGCGGTTTGTAGAAATTTTGCCGTGGTAGCCAGGGCGTCGGTTGGGTCATAGGCCCAAATGTTGCAGTGCCCGTCACCGTCAAAATCAACGGCATTTTGCAGGAAGCTGGTGGGCATCAGTTGGGTGTGGCCCATGGCACCGGCCCAAGAGCCAAGCATTGCATCCACAGTCACAGCGCCAGATTGAACGATTTTCAATGCGGCTATCAATTGGGTTTCAAACAGCTGCTCGCGTCGGCCTTCATATGCCAATGTGGCAAGGGATTGGACAGTTGAAAGTTCGCCTCGGATTGTCCCGTATGCGGATTCTAACCCCCATATTGCGACGATAATTTCCGCTGGGATGCCGTAGGTTGTTTCTAAGCTGTTAAGCAGGCCTGCGTTTTCGGACAGTGCGGTTTTTCCGTTTTTGACACGGGTATTGGACACTGCTTTTTCCAGATAGCGCCAAATTGGCAGGGTGTTTTCGGGCTGCTGCCTATCGGATGACACGATGCTTGGATCAAATGTAACGGTGGAAAACGCCTGATCAAATACTGCCTTTGAAATCCCGCGCCGCTTGGCGACAGTTTCAAACCGGATTAGCCAGTCTGAGAAATCCTGTTGGTTAGGCTTATTGGCGGCCATCATTGTTCAGCTTTATTTTCTCTTACGCGAAACACTGCGTTTGGATTTTGTTGTCTGGCGCCCTTTGCGCCCGGATTTATGGCGCCCGAAAGGTCTATGGGATTTGCCCTGGGTGGGAATGGCCTTATCTTCAAGCGTTAAAATTTCCAATATCAGCCCGCCGGTTTCAGGTGCCGCTTGGGTCACTCGCACCGTTACGCGCAGGCCCAACGCGATTTTCATTCCAGTATCGGACCCCACCAATGTTTGATCACCGGCGTCAAATGTAAAGTATTCCTGCCCCAGGGTGCGCACAGGAACCAAGCCATCGGCACCGGTTTCGTCAAGCTTTACAAAGGCACCAAATTTGGCAACGCCGCTGATCCGGCCGGTAAATTCGGCGTCGGTTCTTTCGCTAAGGTAAGCGGCCAAATAGCGATCGGTTGTGTCCCGCTCTGCAGCCATTGAGCGCCGTTCGGTCGCCGAAATGGCAATGGCTGTTTCGTCCAACCATTCGTTCTGGTCAGCGCCCAGGCCGTCATCACCCCAACCATGTGCAGAGATCAGCGCCCTGTGGACGATCAGATCGGCATAGCGCCTAATGGGCGAGGTGAAATGTCCATAGGACGCCAGCGCCAGGCCGAAATGACCAAGGTTTCTGCGGCTGTAATAGGCTTGGGTCATTGAGCGCAGCGTTGACAGGTTTATCAGGTCGCTAAACTCTGTTCCTGATGCCTGCTGCAACAACCCGTTAATCTGACGGGTGTGTAAAACCTGCCCCTTGGCCAATACCAGACCGGTTGCCTTGGCAACCTCGTGCAGCATTTCTATCTTTTCGCGCGGGGGCTCTTCATGGACCCGGAACAGCAGTTGCTGGCCGCGGCTTGTCAGTTCTTGGGCGGCGGAAACATTGGCAAGTATCATGAACTCTTCGATAAGCTTATGAACATCCAGGCGCTCTTTAAGCTGCACTGACAATACCGTACCGTCGGCATCCAGCTGAATTTTTCTTTCCGGCAGTTCCAGTTCAAGGGGCCCACGTTTTTGCCGCGCTTTGGATACGGTTTGAAAGGCGGCAAATAGTGGTGCGATAATGTCGACCATAAGCGGCGCAGCCTTGGCACTTGGCGCACCATCAAAAGCGGCTTGAACCTCGGCGTAGTTCAGCGACGCCACGGACCTGAGCAGCCCACGTACAAACCTATGGGATATTTTTTCCCCATCTACGTCAAAGACCATTTGAACCGCAATGCAGGCCCGATCGACGCCTTCGTGCAGCGAGCAAAGATCGCCTGACAGGTGCTCGGGCAGCATTGGGACGACGCGGTCTGGGAAATAGCTGGAATTGCCACGTTTTTGCGCCTCGGTATCCAGGTGTGAGCCGGGTTTAACATAGGCGGATACGTCCGCGATTGCCACCCAGACGACATGGCCGCCCTTGTTCTTAGGGTCGGTGTCAGCCTTGGCAAAAACAGCGTCATCGCGATCGCGCGCGTCTGCGGGATCTATGGTGATAAACGGCAGGCCGGTTAAATCTTTGCGATCACCCAGCACGGGCGGGGTGGCATTTTCGGCCTCTTGCAGCACTGATGCCGGGAAAATATCGGGAATGCCGTGTTGATGAATGGCGATCAGCGAAACCGATTTGGGCGCGCTGGGGTCGCCCAGACGTTCGGTTATGCGCACCAGTGGCAGACCCGACCGGCCCCGAGATTTGACCAGCTCGGCCTGTACCAGTTCACCGTCTTGCGCGCCGTTAGTTGCACCATTTTGGACCCGCCAGCCGTCTTTTGCGCGGCGGTCAACCGGCGCCACATGGCCGCCATCCCTTTCGGAGCTGAATATCCCAATCACGTTCTCTGAGATTGCCCCGATGCGCCGTATCAGCCGCCCCTCATAGCTATGTTCTTGCCCGGCAACCTTGGCTAACCGCGCCAGTATTCTATCGCCGGCACCAAGGGCGGTTTTGTCTTTGCTGGTGAGCAGCAACACTTTTGGGGGCTCTGTTTCGCCCTGCCACTCCACAGGGCTGGCAAACAGATCGCCGTCACTATCGGGGGCAAGCACTTGCAGGACCGACACAGGTGGCAGGTTTTCGGGGTCAAAATATGTTTTTTGACGCCGCTTCAGGCTGCCGTCTTTTTCCAATTCCTTGAGGATTCTTTTTAAATCGATCCGGTCAGCGCCTTTGATGCCAAAGGCCTTGGCCACATCGCGCTTTGAGGCCTTTTTGGGATTTTCAGTGATCCAGGCCAGGATATCTTGTTTTGAGGGTACGTTTTTCATGGGCCCCGCCTATCACAGGCGTTTGCAATCGTCTTGGGAATAATTGCGTCACAGGTCGCTTGGGATATCCACATCTGACAGCGTTGAAACCAGTGCGAACCGCCGACCCGCCAGGTTTGCAATGCTGTCGTTTAGCGCATGTTCGCTGGACCACCGAACCCCCTGCAAAAGCCCAGCCTGATAGGCCTGAACACGCTTGGCTCCGATCAGCCAATACCCGCCATCGGTTGCGGGCCCAAATACAAATTCATCGGACCCCAAAGCCCTGAAGGCCCTTTCAATGTGGTGTCGCCTGATTGCAGGGATGTCGGAGCCAACTATCAGAACCGGACCCTTGGGCATTGCCCTGAATATCCGTTCCATCCTGTCGCCGATATCGCCCGCGCCTTGCGGGAACCGCAACAGATCGCGTGGCCAGACAGTGCTGGTTAACCCGGCGTGGTCGGGGGCCACGGCCAGCACAATTTCCCACCTGGGGTCGCGCAGCCGCTGCAGTGTTGTCAGGGCATTTTGTCGGTACCATCTGGCCGCAACTGTGTGGCCGATTTCCTGGCCCAGCCGGGTTTTCGCCCGACCTGGGCGCGGTTCTTTGACCATTACAACCAGGCGGCGGCGATATTCAGGCGAAGTAGTCACTAATAATCTGGCTGTAAATGTCTTTAAGTTGATGAATATGGGCGATTTTTACACACTCGTCCACGCCGTGCATGCGCACAGGAACAAGCCCAAATTCAGCAACCGGACAGTGGTTTTTCATAAAGCGCGCGTCAGATGTGCCCCCAGATGTCGACAGCTGTGGCACCCGATTGGTGTGCGCTTTCACAGCATTGGTTATAAGGTCAGAAAAATCGCCGGGGGGCGTTAGGAAGCTTTCCCCAGAAATATTTGTGGCTGTTTCAATATTAACCCCAGTCTGTTGGCAGATCAGGTCAATTTCTTTTTGGATCCAGTCCAACAGCCCGGCTGATGTCTGGGTGTCATTAAACCTAATGTTGACCGTCGCCTTACACTGGGCAGCAATGACATTTGTCGCAGGGTTTCCTGTGTCAATTGTGGTGACAGCCAATGTTGATGGGTCAAAATGCTCTGATCCGTCATCCAGTTTATGTGCCGCAAGCCTGTGCATCAAAATGGCAATGGGCACCACGGGGTTATTGGCTTTGTCCGGATAGGCCACATGGCCCTGTATCCCTGTCGCGGTAAAATGGACGGTCAAAGACCCGCGGCGGCCAATTTTTACCGCCTCACCCATGTGGTTTGGGCAGGTGGGTTCACCGACCAGACAGACCGACATGGCTTCGTTTTGTGCGTTCATCCAGTCAAGTAATGCGACGGTTCCATCGGTAGCGGGGCCTTCTTCATCACCGGTAATTGCCAGCAAAATGGCGCCGTCTGGCGGGGCGTGCGCGACAAAGTCTATTGCCGCTGAGACAAAGGCGGCTACACCTGATTTCATATCAGACGCGCCGCGCCCAAAAAGCGTGCCATCGCGAATTTCTGCGCCAAAGGGATCAACGCTCCAGGCGGCCCTATCGCCAACCGGCACCACATCTGTATGTCCGTTAAAGCCGAAGGAACGCGCCGCTCCCTTGGCCCCCCAGCGGGCAAACAGGTTGGAAACCTTGCCCCGGTCAACACGGCTGCATTCAAAACCGGCACGGCTCAATATGGGTTGTAATAGTTCCAATGCGCCGCCTTCATCGGGCGTCACTGACGCGCATCGAACCAGGTCGGCGGTCAGTGCGACCGGGTCTGTTGGGGGCAGGGTCAAAACATTCTCACCAGTGCAGTTGAAGAGTTATCGCCACTGTCTACCGTGGCAATTTTTGTGTCTAAAGCGCATCACAGGCCAGCCGTAGAAACAATTCCTAAGGCCAGTATGTTAACAGATTCAATACCATACGCCATAGTAGGGCCAATAATAAAAAAACACGACAGCGGCAGGACGGATATCGACAGCATCACATTGTGAACCGGGCAGCGCTATTTGCCCTGATTTTCGCTATGCGACACCTGCCAAACAGGAAATGTGGAGCAAGTTTTGAAAATTGGTGCGCGCTATCGACGGCCTGATTGTATTTGCCTATTTGGCTCATGGCTGTGCAACACAGCCCCCATGGGGTGCCGCCCATGAGTTGGCTGGCAATCAATGACAGTCCGGGTGCAGGCGCAGGGCAAGTTTCAGACACTTTAGTAAGCCAGGAAAAGCTGCTTATCAAAGGCTCGCTGATCATCGACGTCGATTTTCGGATGGGCCAAAAGGCACCCTGCAAATTGTTAACCCAGTGTGAAAGCGGCACCTGGAACCGCAGTTTCAACCTGTTTTTAAATCCGGATTATTCTTTGTCACTGGAAATCGAGCAGGGTGATTTGAGAACATATGTAAGGCTTAGTAGTATCAACCTAAGGGACGCCGGTGCGGTGCGTTTGACATATTCTTGGGACGCGCCCCGAAAATATGGCCTTTTGACTGCCGAAGATCGGGACGATGGGGCGATTTACCAAGCCCAGGTGGATTCCCCGATACCGTACCCCATGGAAGACGCCATAAAATTGATAACGGGTACCCAAAATTCCCATTATGATGAAAGACTGGTCGGCTTGGCCCTGTCTGACCATGTGGCACCCATAGGGCCTGCACCAACAATTGCAGCCGGTGCGCAAATTTGCACTGACGCTGGCCACTGTCCGATTGAACGACTTAATATCGGCGATATGGTTTTGACCGGTGGCGGTCAGTTTCAACCTGTAAGATCAATTATCAGCCAACGGTACCCCGCGATCGGTACCACAGCGCCTGTAAAGATCCGGGCCCCGTTCTTTGGATTGGATGATGATCTGATGGTGGCAATGGGCCAGCGCCTGTTACTGTCAAGCATCGACAACGAATACAACCTGGGCCAAAGCACGATACAAATCGAAGCTGGCGGCCTGATCGGGCACCCTGCCGTGTCGCGTGTTGACACACAGTTGTGCTCGGCCTTTTATCAGGTTCTTGTTGACAGCCACGATTTTATGCAGGCTTCCGGTGCATGGGTGGAAACCCTGTATGTTGGATATCTGAAAAACTCTCCGGACATACTTGCGACGACGGCGCTGTCTGGGATTCCCATGGAAATTATCCCTTTGCATCGACCACATGCCCATCCAGTGCTAAGGGACTATGAAAGACAGGCGTTGCTTGAAACGCTAACTGCTTAAAAGCCAAATTGCGTCCCTGTCAATTTATAGGGCCTATCACCGGGAACTGAAATGCAACGACTGATCAAACTGTTTCTTATTATGTTCGGCTTATCCGGTGCGGTTCAAGCGCAGGATCTGACAGTTGTTACTGTTACCCGACCACCTTTTTCAATGCCTGACCAGGGCGCGGAAACCGGGTTTAGTCTGGATTTATGGCGCGCCGTGGCCAAGGATTTGAAGCGCGATTATGTGGTTAATCGGGTCGAAAATTTCAGCGATATGTTGGGCATGGTGCAAGGTGGCGATGCAGATATTGCTGTTGCAAATATTTCCATCACCGCAAGCCGCGAAGCCATTATTGATTTTTCCCAACCTATTTTTGAAAGCGGGTTGCAAATAATGGTGCCCAGTAAAGGCGCCAGCAACACATCGATATTCAGCATTCTTTTTTCGCCCGGATTGTTTGCCATGTTGGGTTTGTCCATGGCTGTGCTGTTTGGGGCCGGAATGTTAATGTGGCGACTGGAAAATAAAACAAATTCCTATTTTGACACCTCAGCGAAAGAAGCCGCTTTCCCGGCATTTTGGTGGGCGCTTAATCTGGTGGTTAACGGCGGCTTTGAAGAACGTAAGCCAACAACCTTTGCAGGCAGAATTTTCGGCGTTTTCTTAGTCATCTCATCGCTTTTTGTTGTGTCGATATTTGTGGCCAAAGTAACGGCAACCCTTACGGTTGGGGCGATCCAAAGCAATATTGTGTCAATCAACAGCCTTTATGGCAAACAGGTCGGCACCATCAATGGATCCACCGCGAGCCTTTTCATGGATGCCCGCGACTTAAGGTATTTAGGGTACCCTAACCTGCAATCAATGCTGACCGACTTTGAAAGCGGGAATCTAGACGCTGTTGTTTTTGACGCCCCTATTTTGGCCTTCTACGCCTCTGACCCAGCCAAGAAAGCGAAAATGGCCGGGCCGTTATTTCGCCGGGAAAATTACGGCTTTGCCCTGCCGTCAGGTAGCGATTTTATCGAGCCAATCAACCAAAGCCTGCTGCGAATACGCGAGGATGGAACCTACGAAAAACTGTTCCGTAAATGGTTTGGAAGCACTGAAAGCCTGTAAACGTCCAAGAACGCACTATTTTTCGTCGTAAAACGGCGTCATCTGGACGACTATTACCGAATTTTCGGATAATGCACGCGCCATCAGTTCCTGTTCTTCATCGTTGATATCGTGCCCGTCAGCCAACCGTTCTTCCAGTGTTCCATATCCGGACACCTCCAATGGTGCCAAATCTGATTTCTTTAGAATTGCCACGGTTTCACGAACCGCCTCGGCTTCGTCGACACCGCTGCAATAGCACATTAATGCAGCGCCGGATGCGTTTTTTGGTAGGCCGTCGCCTTCACTGCGACCGACCTCTACCAGAAGGGTATAGCAAAAACGCGCACGCTTTGGTTTGGCAGTTTTTTCAGGTAAATCAGTCACGTAAAAGATCGTTAATTGCGGTTTTTGAGCGCGTGCGCGCATCAACCTGTTTAACAATGACTGCACAGTACAGATGCACACCATTTTTTGAGGGCAATGACCCGGCAACAACAACCGAATAGGGTGGCACTTCTCCATAGGAAATTGTGCCGGTTTCCCGATCAAATATTTTGGTTGATTGGCCGATGAACACGCCCATTCCCAAGACGGCACCCTCACGCACGATGCAGCCTTCGACCACCTCGGAGCGGGCGCCAATGAAACAATTGTCCTCAATGATGGTTGGCCCAGCCTGCATTGGTTCTAAAACGCCGCCGATGCCGACGCCGCCAGACAGATGAACGTTCTTGCCGATTTGCGCGCATGAGCCGACAGTTGCCCAGGTGTCCACCATGGTTCCTTCGTCAACATAGGCGCCAATATTAACAAATGACGGCATCAACACCACGCCAGGGGCGATATATGCCGATTTCCGAACAACGCAGTTAGGAACCGCACGAAACCCAGCCGCCGCCCATTGGTTTGGCCCCCAGCCTTTGAATTTATTATCAACCTTGTCCCACCAGCCAGCGCCCTGGGCACCGCCTTCTTGTGGTTCCATGTCCTTAATGCGAAAGCCAAGCAGAACGGCCTTTTTGGCCCATTGATTTACGTGCCAGTTCCCGTCAGCTTGCTTTTCTGCCACGCGCAATGAACCGCTGTCCAAGGCGTTCAATGTATCTTCAATTGCCTCACGAACTTCGCCGGTTGTCGTGGGGGATATTGTGTCTCGCTGGTTCCAGGCATTCTCAATAGTTGATTCAAGTTGGGCAATGGACATCAAGGTCTCCAAATTGTCATTTTTTCCGCGTCAAAGGCAGGCTATAGTCACAACCTAAGCTGCGCGCAATGAAGGAGCAGGCAATGAACGATCATTCACGGGCACATCCCTTTCGTCGATCTAAGCAGGACAGGGACGCCAGTCATGAATTACCCGACACTGCGCAGACCCGGGCCCCGGCCTATAAACTGGCATTTGATGATGCCGAATTTATGTGCCGGGATGAACTAAGACCGGTTCGATTGCAGCTTGAATTGCTAAAGCCCGAAATGTTGATGGCGGAATATGGCATTGAATCTACAATAGTTCTGTTTGGCGGGGCCCGCATTCCCGAGCCTGCAAAAAAGTCGACGGCGCGCACCAAAACCCTGGCTGACCTGTCTAAGTATTATGCTGAAGCACGCGAATTTGCCCGCCTGATGACCGTTCGGGCGATGGCAAGCGAGCACCGGGAAGGTGTTATTGTGACAGGCGGCGGCCCTGGCGTTATGGAGGCGGGAAATCGCGGTGCTGTTGACGCAGGTGGCGTGTCAATTGGACTGAATATCGTATTGCCCCATGAACAGGCACCAAATGAATATGTCACACCGGACCTGTGTTTTAATTTCCATTACTTCGCCATTCGCAAAATGCATTTTTTGATGCGCGCCAAGGCTGTGGCCGCGTTCCCCGGCGGCTTTGGAACATTGGATGAGCTGTTTGAATGTCTGACATTGATCCAAACAGGGCGCATGGAGCGCATACCAATATTGCTGTTTGGTGAAAAGTTTTGGCGTGGGATTATTAATTGGGAAACACTGGCGGAAGCCGGAACAATTTCAGCAGACGATCTTTCACTTTTCCGATTTGTCGAAACGGCTAAGGATGCCGTTGATGCAATAGACAATTGGGAACATGCGGGCACCACGCGTGAAAAAATTCCTGGGCGTTAAAGTGAAAGGATTTCGTTGCGCATATCTTCGTATTTAGGGTTGGCCCGCAGTTCTTTTATTTTGGCCCGGTACCAATTTACTGAAGCGTCATGAAGGTCACTAAGTACCTTATCTTTGAGCAGCCGGTCTATTTCTGATCTGGTGGCGTCGATATGTCGATGTATGGTTTTGTCAGCCTCGCCGCCCTGGCACATTTTGACCCAGTAATCCAACTCCATGACCTGCTTGAAATGGTTGACCCTGCCGCGTTCTTTTTTGACCAGATATTCATCAACGGACCGGGTTGCATAATGGTTGAACTGGGCCACGTCATAGGAAAAGTCTGTCTGCCTTCTGGTCATCTCTTTCGGATCTGTAATTCTGACACCGTTAGGAGATATCCATTGAAAATTTGCAAGGTTATCGTCAGACAGGATTGGGCCATGTGTGCCAAAGCGTTCGATATCTGCATGGGGTTTGAAAAGGGTTTTTACGAACCTCTTACGTAGCCCGCCAGATTTAAGATCACTTTGCGCATCGCTATAGGATTGAATGACCAAATTACCATCAAACTCTACACGGTCATCATTGGAAAACAACCGCCAGGTTACAGGTATAGCATCCGAGTTCGGGACCGCTTTTAGCAGGTCTTGCAGGTGGCCATCACCGGCCTTGATGTTCAAGAATTCATCGATATCTGACACAAGTATCCAGCTTGCTTGCTGCGAAATTGGCTGGGCAATTGCGTCTTTTAAAGCCGACTTTTGTGGGCCGCGTCGCAGCACTTTGTTGCGTCGGTGCTCAACGATCCCCAGATTTTGCAACCGGTCCAAAATGGCATCGGTCCCATCAGAGCAATCATTGGTATAAACCAGAAATTTATCAAACCCGATGACCCGATGATAGGCTATCCATTCCAGAATGAACGGCCCTTCGTTCTTCATTGAGGTGATAATAAGCGCGCTCTGATCGGCGGATGGTTTCACAATAGCCGGTGATTTGGCGGTCGTTGTGCCAAACACACTGTCCATCGATTGCTGTAATTCTGGGTTCGCAACCAGAGTAATTTCACCAATATCGCTGCGATCATGCTTCCAACTGTTGCTGATCTGCCTGAAATGCCACATTTTGAAATTCGGATCTACCGGGTCATTACGGCGATTAATGAAATGAGTCCGCCATTGCTGCCCATTCTGTGGCCCCTGCGGCACCACACACCATTTTCGGTTTGACTTGGGCTTGCCATCGGCGCTGATAAACCGATGATCCTTATGGCGCAGCTGGCCGCCGTCTGAATTTGGATCAGCATAAACCCATTCTGCATCGGCCCGAATATATCCGGTTTCAGACGCAACAGCCGCATCATATATGGAAGTCCCGTCATTTGAATGGAACAACTCATCGATGTCAGCACTGACCACTGCCCGGGCCCGCCCCAGAAAACGCCGGCGGCAAAGTTCAGCCAGGGCCCGTTGAAGAAATAATGCGCCGTAACTGTCTTTATCAGCGGGGCCGAATGGATACCTTGCCTGTATAATGACTGCTGTTTCAATCCCAGGGACT
The DNA here is from genome assembly GCA_036479015.1 of Paracoccaceae bacterium. Taxonomy (GTDB): domain Bacteria; phylum Pseudomonadota; class Alphaproteobacteria; order Rhodobacterales; family Rhodobacteraceae; genus NVTR01. Next base: position 46,572 of record JAZGFB010000007.1, read on the forward strand.
TGCGAAATTGCGTTAATAAGTTCTTGGCTGGAATATTTTGTTGAATTGTTTTCGCTGAGCACAAGGGCATTTGTTTTATGCTCTTTTACATAGTGTGTTAACCAATCTTGTAACCACTCAAGCCGGTTGTTCTGAGAAATCGTGAAAATTGCGTTTTTACCGGCAAATTGGGCAAGGTAGGATCGGCCAATTGCCAGATTAGCACCAAATAATGGGTGGGATAATGTGACAACCCTTGGGTCTGTTTCCAGACAGGGAAGTGTAATCACGGCGCACCGTGACAGGCTTTCTATTTTTGTTGGCTGCACCAACAGCCCATCAATTTTAATCCGCAGGTCATCCAAAATGGAACGAAAGTTCAGCAATTTCGGACACAGCAACGTAACATTGTTCAATTCAGGATCATGAAAACAATCGTAAATAAATGTTTTGGAGTCATAGTCTGAATCGTAGTTTGCGTCCCGGTTTTTGGCATCATTATGTCGATCACGCTTGAACACGGGCTGGTCCCCGTCAAAAACGAGGCCCGACAATTCAAGTTCAGTTATGTCCAGAACCATTTTAGTGCTGCCCCTGTTCCCAGCTTATTTTTTGCCGGCTTGTACGCGACTGGCCGATTTTTCTAACGCCGGACATGTGCAGGTAAATATTCAACATATTCCGCCGCAAGACTATCAGAAATTTTCTTACGTAACGCCAGTAAATCAATGCATCGTATAGTCAGATCATAGCTGGCAAAAACCGCGTCAGAAAGCATTGCCAGATGTCCAAGCTGGGCATCGCTGATTTTATCAGGGTCCCTTAAGTCTTTTACAAAAACGGCGTCACCATCGATGGCCTGGGTTTGCAGCGCCCTGGGGCGCAACCTGGCGGCCTGGGAATTGCTGATCATCTTACTTTTTACAAACAGCAGCTTATGAAACATAAGCCCAAAAGCCGCCAGCCTATTAATCTGGGCGTCCTGTAGCTTTTCATCATAGTAAAGCGGGAAAAACCGCAATTCTGTCACGACTGCCACCGCATCTTTCAGTTTCGATTTACCACTGTCAAATATCATCGACTCAGCGCCCTGAACGTCGATCTTCAACAAATCGATGTTCGTTATTCCGTCAATTTTGTCTAACCGTCTGGTGGTTAATGGAACTTGTTCACGTAAAGTTGCTGCCCGTTTGGAACGGCCAAGAAATTCGATGCTTTCCATGTCCAGTTCAAATACCGATGAAAGGCCACTTTGCTGGTAAATATTAAGCGTCTGCTTTTTACCATTTCCGACCGCACAGTCGTAATATGTCTCTAGGTCAGACTTGGTCTGTTGCAGCTTTTCAAACGCCTCTGGTTGGGGTTCAAACCCATGCACCCTACAAAGTTTTGCATCCAAAAGCGGCTTATATGGTGGATCGTCAAGCGGGTTGGCACCAATGTCTACCACATCTGTTAGACGGTCCAACCCCAGGCCCTCGGCCAAAAATTTCCACCGCTCTTCATTTTCGTTCACAGTTTGAGCCCACCCATCTGTAGCTTTCAAATTTTTTTAATGCGTTGTTTTCTGTTTATCAACGTTAAAGAAGAACCCAGCAGGGTGCGTTTCAGACACGACGTTGTCTGGCACCACATCCGGCCCCGCCAAAAAGACATTCGCGCCAAAATACGCATGCATTCTGGACATACGCTGCATTCGTTCGCTGGTGAGGACGTCGTAAAACTGCGCGTAGTTTTCGGTTGCCCGTAGCGATGTGATTTTTTCGCGATGTGCTGCAACGCAATTGCGATGCGCTGCCGCGATTTTAGGGTTCGATTTCAGATGTTCCAGTTCAAGCTTAAGTTTGGGCAGCATCCGTTGGATCGATGTCTCGCGTTCTGTGTTGTTGTTCATGCGAAACCAATAGGACAGGCCCTGGTCCCGGCCCACATGGTTAACGCGGCCCCGGTCACGTTTGACCAAAAAGCTTTCAGCAGATCGTACCGCGTAATGGTTTAGCGACACTGCGTCATAGCCATAGGTCGACTTTGTCGAACGCCAGGCATTGCGATACATCTTGGGCGGCAGCGGAACACCGGAACCGTTTACCCATGTGATCTTATCCCAATGCTGGGCCCGCAAACCTTTGGGCCTGTGAACACCCAGTTTTTTGAAAATTCCAATGTTTCGAAACAGAGTCTTAAACCCCCAAGCCTGATGGGGTTTTCGCGTCATTTCAGCAGCACAGTTATCAAAAATCTTTATGATCGGCTCGTCAGAGTAATGGTGAACATCTGAATTTCCGAACAGGCGCCAAGTGCAGGAAATAAGGTTGGCATCGCCCATATGGGAATATAGATCAGTCAGCATACCAGTGCCGACTTTGACGTTGATAAATTCATCCACATCCATGCAGATTACCCAGTCAGATGTGCGGATCATATCTTCGGTATTTGCCGCCTGTAGCGCCCAATGTTGCGGCTTTAGATCAGTATCTTTGAATTCATTGTCGCGGTGCTGAACGATACCGGCCGTTTGCAGTTCTTTGAGCAACGTATCAGTCCCGTCGCTGCAATCATTTGTGTAGACCAGAAAATCATTAATTCCGATAGCCCTATGGTAGGCGATCCATTCTAAAATGAAGGGCCCTTCGTTCTTCATAGTCGTGACAATAGCTGTCCGGTTTTTTGTACTGTCTACCTTGGGGAATTTCAGCTTGGGCATCCGTATGGGTTTGTGGCCGAACTGCTGCTTTGATAGTTTTAGCAGTTCCGGATCTTCAACCAGGCTTGATTTTGGAACGAATTTATTGATCTCAGTTGTATTGTGCTTAATTGCCATGAACCGCTGAAATGGGATGTTGGTATTTGCTGCCCGCATGGTTTCGGTAATGCGCACCAGACGCCAGGTGGCTGTTGCGCCCGTGTTGCCGGGGGCCATGCACCATCGGCGCACAACATTTTCGCTGTCAAACTGAACACAGATATGGTCTGCGAAACATGGCGGATCACCCTTTCGAACCCGCCACGGATAGCAATGGTGCCCTATCAGCTGAACAACACCGCTGTCGCTGGCAATTGCCATGTCAAAAATGCTGTTATCAAGGGGCGGTATCAGGTCTGAAATGTCGATATTCATCACCGCACGGGCGCTGCCCAAATACAGTTCATTCATTAGCTGATAGATGCTCAGCTCACCCAGTTGCGAGCGCCATGGATCAGGTGCCGGAATTTTCATTCTGTCCTTACCGGGGGAGTCCGGGGCGCTATGGGGGTGTTCTTCTGACTGTAGATTAGGGTGGCCAATGGGGAAATCTGGGGTCGAAATGACCAGTTGTTTTAGGCCCAGCGATTTTGCAGCCAAGGCCAGTTCTTGGGCAAACCCATCTTGCCCACATCGGTTGATAATAAGTGCGCCATCCATGCCATGGTGTTTTTGGTGAAATTCCAGCCAGTCCCTAGCAACGGAAACTGTTTCAAAGTTTCGGAGTGCGACGCCAACATTAAGACCGGCAAAAAGCCCGTGCTTAGAATAAATCACAGCCACTGTTTCAGTGGTGCCATCAACCGATATTTCTGCCTCTCCGCCGGGTTGGGCCGCCAGTGTCAGCACCGCTGCGCCGCCTATTGATCTGCGATCGATTTCGGTAATTGACGGCCCCGGTTGCACCCCGTTGATATCAGCATTGGACGATATGAAAACCGACACTGGGCCATCTGCGTCACGGGCAACCGCAGCCATGCAGACAGCCGTGCCAATTGTTGTTCCTGTTAGCTTTTGGATACTAACGTCGGCGTGCATTTCTTGCCCGCTCGGATTCTGATTTTAGCTGACCACAGGCAGCCATGATGTCTTCACCCCTTGGCTTGCGAATTGGGGCTGAATAGCCAGCGTGATAGACTATGTCTGAAAAGCTTTTGATCTGTTTCTGGTCAGATCTTTCATAGGGTGCACCCGGCCATTCATTGAACGGAATAAGGTTGATCTTGGCGGGTATGCCCTTGATCAGCTGCACCAATCGGCGTGCGTCTTCGTCGCTGTCATTCACATCTTTCAGCATGACATATTCAAACGTGATCCGCTCAGAGTTTGACAGCTTTGGATAGGCGCGCAGGGTGTCCAGCAACGTCGCAATGTTCCATTTTTTGTTAATTGGAACCAGCTTATCGCGCACTTCGTCGGTGGTGGCGTGAAACGATACTGCCAGCAAACAGCCAATTTCCTCGGCGGTTTTGGCAATTTCCGGAACCACACCAGAGGTTGATAAGGTAATTCTGCGCCTTGAAAGTGATATACCCTCACCATCCATGGCAATTTTCATCGCGTCGCGCACGGCGTTAAAGTTATAAAGCGGCTCACCCATACCCATCAGCACGATATTGGACAGCAACCGTGCCTCTGGCATCGGCGCCCTGCCAGGTTCTGGCCATTCGCCCAGATCATCACGCGCAACCAATACCTGACCAACAATTTCACCAGCCGTCAAATTGCGCACCAGTTTCTGGGTTCCGGTATGGCAAAACGTGCAGTTGAGTGTGCAGCCAACCTGGGAAGAGATACACAGCGTTCCGCGGGTTTCTTCGGGGATATAGACCATTTCCACTTCATGGCCGCCCTCAATGCGCAGCACATATTTGCGGGTTCCGTCTTTAGACACCTGGCGTAGCACCACCTCGGGCACCGTGATTTTAAACTGACTTGCCAAAGAAACGCGGGTCTCTAACGAAATATTCGTCATTTGGTCGAATTCGCGGACACCTTTATTGTAGATCCATTGCCAAATCTGACCGACACGCATTTTTAATTGTCGCTCAGGAATGCCCGCCGCAAGCAAAGCTGCACCCAACGCATCGCGCGTCAGACCAACAATGTTGGTCAGCCCAACGGCGGGAAGTCGTGGAATGGTTTTAGTCTCTGGGACTAGGGGGGTATCGTCCATTATGCTGGCCTGAATTATTGCAAGTTACTCTATTAGCCCGAAACTGGCCGGAACCGCAAATCAGCGCATTGCTGGTTGTTGTATGCCCTAGCCACTACATCTGTTTTCAGCTTCGCTTAGTGCGGCGGTGAACCCCAATAGTGAAAACGTGTCTTTGGTTGTGGTGCCTTTTGCGGACTTTGCGGTTAATACCGCCTCTGCGCCACGTTTCATGGCAGTGACGATTTTGGTGTCATCTGCTTCGCTGGGGGCCCAGGCCATTTCTTTGTTTGTTGCGGCATCAGTGAACAGCTGAAATGTCTGGCCGCCAATTTCCAGGGCCACCTGGGAACCGGGTGCAAATGGATAACCGCCGGTGAAAGAAATTTGCCCCTTGGCCGCTTCGCCGGGAATGTAGGAAACAAACAACAAAATGTCGCTGCGCCGAACGGCCACGACACGGCCATCCTTAGTGTTCACGGTTTCGCTTGGGCTGGACACGGCCCAGCAGGATGTTGGGTCGGATTCTACGAACACGCTCCAATCGGTTTTGGCCGCAACGCGGTTTGTGCTTTCGTCCTGGCCAAATGCCGCTGTGCCAAATGTAGCCAGCGATGCCACCGCCACGAAGTTTACTAGGTATTTTTTCATTTTTTACAGTCTCCTGCTGCCTTGCCTCTTTGCCTGCCACCCGGTTCACTTTCGGAGCCTTTTGGTGCGCTTGGCTGTTCCCAACTCAATGGGCCCAGTTTAGCGTAAGTTGTGCCGGGTTTAAAAGGCCCATAGGCAAGAAATTGCACAATCATATGAAGGAACATTGGTATGGCGGGCCCTATTGCAATGGCGGAAGTTTGGCGCGGCGACATATTGGAGTGCGCCCATTGGGGCCACGCTGTGGTGTGCGACACCATGGGCAACGTTGTGCAGGCATGGGGGCAACCGGATGCGGTGATCCTGCCGCGGTCATCGTGTAAGATGATACAGGCGCTGCCACTGATCGAAACCGGAGCGGCGGATGCATTTGGATTGAGCCGGGTTCAACTGGCCCTATCCTGTGCGTCACATCAGGCGGCGGACATCCACACGGACCCTGTGAAAAGCTGGTTGTCGGAATTGGGATTAAACGATGATGACTTTCGCTGCGGACCGCAAATGCCCAATGACCGGGAAGCTAAAGTGGGTCTAATAAAGGCAGATACAACGCCGTGCCGGTATCACAACAACTGTTCCGGCAAACATTCAGGGTTTTTGACGGTCACCAAACACCTGAAAGCCGGGCCCGACTATGTGGATATGAGCCACCCGCTGCAACTGGCCATCCGAGAGGCCTTTGAAGATGTCACCGGGCAGGACAGCCCCGGCTTTGGTATTGACGGGTGTTCCGCCCCAAATTTCGCAACGTCTGTGCATGGCCTGGCCCGTGCCATGGGTTTCTTTGCCGGGGCGCGGAACGACGGCCCCGTTCGAAACCGGGCGGCAGCGCGGCTGGTTCAGGCTATGGTTGCACACCCGGAATTGGTTGCCGGGGAAGGCCGGGCCTGTACAGATTTAATGCGGGCGATGGGTGGTCGGGTGGCTGTAAAGGGCGGTGCAGAAGGCTGCTATGTTGCGATTCTGCCGGATCAGGGGCTGGGTGTGGCGCTTAAAATCAAAGACGGGGCGTCGCGTGGGTCTGAATGCGCCATTGCGGCGATTCTTGTGAGCCTGGGTGCACTGGACCCCAATCATCCTGCCGCGGAACGCTGGATGACAGTAAAACAGCGCAATTTCGCTGGATTAGAGACTGGTATCATACGGCCGGCGGCGGGTTTTCCATCCTAGTAAACGAAATCATCCCGGCTGTAGCCCTGTAAAAACAGCAACGCCGTCAGGTCACCATGGTTGATGCGGATATCACATTGTGCCGCCACCGATGGCTTGGCGTGCAGCGCCACCCCAGCCCCGGCCAGTTGCAACATCCCCAAATCATTGGCCCCGTCGCCAACGGCCATGACCTGATCCGCGGTGATGCCAAGGCGTGCTGTGATGTCATTTAAGGCTGTGACCTTGGCTTGGCGACCCAATATCGGGTCACCGACCTGCCCAGTAAGCAAGCCATTAGCCACGAGCAACGTGTTCGCGCGGTGCTCATCAAAGCCCAAAAGCGAGGCTATATGGTTGGTGAAAGCGGTAAAGCCGCCCGACACCAGGGCCGCATATCCACCCTGGGATTTTACCGTTGCCAGCAGGGGTTTGGCGCCCGGCATCAGGGTGATACGGTCCCTAATAACAGTGTCTATTATTGATGTTTCCATGCCCTTTAGCATGCCAACCCGTTCGCGTAGTGCGGCGTCAAAATCCAGCTTACCATCCATGGCGCGGGCGGTTATGTCAGCGACCTGCGCGCCATAGCCTGCCTCATCCGCCAGTTCGTCAATGCATTCCTGCTGAATCATGGTCGAATCCATATCAGCAAGCAGCACCCGTTTGCGGCGATCGCTTTTTGGCAGGGCGACCAGATCAACCCCCAATGACTGCAATGTCGCCCAACTGTCCCAAAATGTATCCGGAATATTGGCAACCTGAAATTCTGCGGCCTCATTCTCAGAAAGCCAACGAAGATCACAGCCCCCCCAAGCATTGCAGAGATTCCCCACCAAAACAGGGTCTAACGTCGGCTTTTCCGGGTCTACAAGCAGGGTTATGGCAATCATATTTTCAGGTCCAAAACGCAGGGTTGGTGTGATCATCGCGCTATAGCGACGTTTTGGCGCTTGTGAAAGGCCCCCTGCCCGCATAGGTCCGGCGGTGGGACACCCTTCCCCAACGAAGGGCACTTATCTGTGAGGATACCAGAGATGACTATACAACAACCGGCCACGCGGCCGGAAAACCCGCGTTTTTCGTCCGGCCCCTGCGCCAAACCCCCCACTTTTTCACTTGAATCACTGTCTGACGCGCCGCTTGGCCGTTCGCATCGTGCAGCCGTTGGCAAAGCCAAGCTGGCGCAAGCGATTGAAGAGACACGGGATATTCTGAACATTCCCGATGATTATCGCATCGGCATCGTTCCGGCATCAGACACCGGCGCCATGGAAATGGCCATGTGGAACCTGCTGGGTGAACGCCCGGTGGAAATGCTGGCCTGGGAAAGCTTTGGCGCTGGCTGGGTGACCGATGTGGTCAAACAATTAAAGCTGGATGCAAACATTCACACCGCCGATTACGGCCAGATTGTTAACTTTTCCGACGTCAACTTTGACAATGACGCTGTGTTCACCTGGAACGGCACCACCAGCGGTGTTCGTCTGCCAAACGGCAATGATATACCCGTTGATCGCCAAGGGCTTACCCTATGTGACGCCACCAGTGCTGCGTTTGCTATGGACCTGCCTTGGGATCGTTTGGATGCCACAACATTTAGCTGGCAAAAGGTTCTGGGCGGCGAAGCGGCCCATGGAATGTTAATACTTTCGCCCCGGGCCGTTGCCCGGCTGGAAAGCTATACCCCCGACTGGCCGCTGCCTAAGATTTTCCGCCTGACAAAGGCCGGAAAGCTGATTGAAGGAATATTCAAGGGCGCCACCATCAACACCCCATCCATGCTGGCGGTTGAAGACTATTTGCAGGCCCTGAAGTGGGCCAATTCAGTTGGCGGAATAACCGGCCTGATCGCCCGCGCAGACGCGAATGCGGCAGTGTTAGAGACGTTTTGCGCCGAAAATGACTGGATCGAAAACCTGGCGGTAGACCCGGCAACACAGTCAAATACATCGGTATGCCTAAAGTTTAACGACCCGCGCATCAGCGATGGTGCGGCCTTTGCCAAGGGCGTCGCAAAGCGGCTGGAAGCCGAAGCTGTTGCCTATGATATCGGGGCTTACCGGGACGCGCCTGCGGGGTTGCGTATCTGGTGCGGTGGAACGGTGGAAACATCGGACCTGACGACCCTAACCCCTTGGATTAAATGGGCTTTTGACGCGGAAATCGCAGCAATCTGACCTAAATCACCAACCATATGAATCCCATATGATTTCCATATGACACATGAAGGAGCGCCAAAATGGCCCCGAAAGTTCTAGTATCCGACAAACTATCCGAAACCGCCGTGCAAATTTTCCGGGATCGCGGAATTGATGTGACGTTTGAACCTGACCTTGGCAAAGATAAGGTTGCCCTGCTGAAAGCCATCGCTGAATATGACGGGCTGGCCATCAGATCGGCAACCAAAGTTACTGAAAAAATCCTTGCCAATGCGCCCAACCTAAAAGTTATCGCGCGCGCCGGGATCGGTGTCGACAATGTCGACATTCCGGCGGCATCCAAAAAGGGTGTGATCGTGATGAACACGCCGTTCGGCAATTCGATCACCACTGCTGAACACGCGATCGCCTTGATGATGGCTGTGGCGCGGCAAATTCCTGAGGCCAGCGCTTCAACCCATGCCGGAAAATGGGAAAAGTCGCGCTTTATGGGTGTTGAGCTGACCAATAAAACCCTGGGCCTGATCGGTGCTGGCAATATCGGTTCAATCGTTGCCGAACGCGCCCGCGGACTAAAGATGAAGGTCATCGCCTATGACCCATTCCTAAGCGAAGAGCGCGCCGCCAAAATTGGCGTGACCAAGGTTGAACTGGATGACATTTGGGAGCGCTCGGATTTCATCACTTTCCACGTGCCGCTGACGGATAAGACCCGCAATATTTTGTCGCGCGATGCCATCGCAAAACTGAAACCGGGTGTGCGGATTATCAACTGTGCCCGCGGCGGTCTGGTGGATGAAGACGCCTTGGCAGATGCCTTGAAAGCGGGCCAGGTTGCCGGTGCCGGGTTTGATGTTTTTGCCAGCGAACCGGCCACGGACAGCCCATTGTTCAACCTGCCAAACGTAGTGGTGACACCGCATTTGGGGGCGTCAACCAGCGAAGCGCAAGAAAATGTTGCCGTACAGGTGGCCGAGCAAATGTCAGACTATTTGCTGACGGGTGCGGTGACAAACGCGCTGAACATGCCTTCGGTTACGGCACAGGAAGCCAAAGTAATGGGCCCGTGGTTGAAACTGGCGGGTCATCTGGGGGCGTTCGTTGGGCAGTTGACGGATGAGCCGATCAAAGCGATCAACATCCTGTATGATGGTGGTGTCGGTGATATGAATACCGCCGCCCTGAACGCCGCTGCAGTGGCCGGAATTATGACCGCAAGCAACCCAGAGGTGAACATGGTGTCGGCACCGGTTATTGCCAAAGAACGTGGCATCAATATTTCAACCACAACCCAGGACAAAAGCGGTGTGTTTGATGCGTTTATCAAGCTGACCGTGGTGACAACCAAGCGCGAGCGTTCAATTGCTGGCACGGTGTTTTCCGACAATAAGCCCCGGTTCATTCAGATCAAAGGCATCAATATTGATGCCGAGGTTGGCCAGCACATGCTGTACACGACAAACAATGATACGCCCGGCATTATCGGCACATTGGGCCAGACTTTGGGGGCGGGTGGCGTCAATATTGCCAACTTTACCCTGGGCCGGGCTGAACAAAGCGGTGACGCGATCGCGTTGCTATTTGTGGATAACGTGGTGCCGGGCGCTGTTCTGGACAAGCTGGGCGAAACCGGTTTGTTTAAACAGGTGCGCGCAATGGAATTTGACGTGGGGTAAAACTGATTGGGTCGTATCTATGCCATCGGGGATATCCATGGGCATCTGGACAGGTTGCGTTCTGTTCACCATTGGATTGACGCGGATCATCATCTGCATGGCGGCGACTATGTCGTTGTCCATGTGGGTGACCTGACGGATCGTGGGCCAGACAGCGCCGGTGTCATTCAGTTTCTGATTGATGGGCTGTCGCGGGGGCAGCCCTGGGTGGTTCTGCGCGGCAACCATGATCGGATGATGTCGCTGTATTTGCAGGACCCTTCTGCGCAGGATGGGCGTTTGCGCGCTGATTACAGCTGGTTGCACCATCGCCTTGGCGGACTGACAACGCTGGCGTCTTATGGGGTGCTTCCGGCGGAAGAAACCAACCCGAAAATTCCAAAAGGCAAGCATTGGCTGCACCAAAAAAGCGGTGGACGTGAGACGCTGACATCTTATGGCATCGACCTGAACAGCGTTCCTGATCGTGAGCTGGCGCAGGCCGCCCGCGCCGCTGTTCCACCACAACATCAGGCGTTTCTGGCCGGGTTAGACACGATGTATCGCAGCCCTGATGCGGTATTTGTCCATGCGGGAATTAAACCTGGCGTGGCAATTGAAGATCAGGTTGAAGATGATCTGATCTGGATACGTGAACCGTTTTTAAACGACAGGCGCGACCATGGGCCATTGATCATCCATGGTCACACGCCGATTGATGCGCCCACCCATTATGGCAACCGGGTTAATATCGACAGTGGCGTGGCCTTTGGCGGGCCGCTGTCGGTGATTGTGGTTGAAAGGCGCGATGTCTGGAACCTAACCGCGGCGGGCCGGGTGCCAATGCAGCCGGTTAACCCGCTATAAATTCAACCCGGTTCCCCACGGGGTCATCGGTAAAAAACCGTTGGCGTCCGGCAATTGCATCGTCCCATCTGACCGGGTGGTTAGCTTTTTCCAACCTGGCGGCCAGGGTGTCTATTTCTGCCACCACGAATGCCGGAAGCGCCTTTTTGGCGGGTATGAAACTTGCGTCCACTCCCAGATGTATTTCAATGTTGCCGGTTGCAAACCATGCCCCGCCACGCGCCGCCAGTTGGGGTGGTTTTTCAAGCTCTTGCAGCCCAATGACACCGCCCCAGAATTTGCGGCATTCGGGCTCTGAACCTGCGGGGATTGCCAGTTGAACGTGATCCAGCTGCATCTTTGTTCCTTAAATATCCTTATCAAAGACAGTTCTTAAACAGGCCTGTGCCCAAAAACATACCCTATTACACGTCTTGCAGTACGGCTAAAAAGGCGGCCCCAAAACGGTCGGCCCGGCGTTCACCTAATATTCGATCAAGCATAGCGCGGTCTGATCTGCCCATTGTGGCAACTTTGGCCAGCAAAGATGCCGAGCAAGAGAGCGGTTTTTCGGTGCCGTTTTCCCCTGTGGCCAGGTCGGTCTGTGCTTGCAGCAGACGGTCATAGAGTGCGCCCTGTTCACGGCCCGCAAGTTGGCGCCGTTTGGGGTGCAGCTCTGGCGCAGCTTCGCCCAGAACAACGCCCAGAAAATCTGCCCCGTAGCGTTCCAGCTTGGTGGCACCAATGCCGTTGATCCCTGCCATTGCATCCAGATCAGTGGGGCGGGTTTGGGCAATTTCAATCAAGGTGCGGTCATTAAAAACGATATAGGCGGGGACATTCACGGCCTCGGCCAGGGCGCGGCGCTTGGCCTTAAGTGCTGACAATAGCGGCGCATCTTCATCAGAGACCAGCGATTTGACCGGCGCGCGGCGCGTAAATTTCTGAACCGCGTCCAGGCGCAGGGTAATCGTGGCCTCATCACGCAAAAGCGGGCGGGCGTTTTCAGTCATGCGCAGCCCGCCGTGGCGTTCGGGGTCGGGGCGGAGCAGGTCGCGGCCCATCATCTGGCGAAACACGCCCTGCCACTGGCGGCGGTCATATTCGCGACCCACACCAAAGGTTGGCAGTTGATCATGGCCGCGCTGACGCACCTTGTCGGTTTCATTGCCGGTCAGAATATCAATCAGATGGCCCGCGCCAAAATATTCACCGGTGCGCAACGCCGCTGACAGTGCTTTGCGCACGGCCAGGGTGGCATCAAACAATTCCGGTGGTGAGGCGCACAGGTCGCAATTGCCGCAAGGCTCAATGGTTTCGCCAAAATATTCCAACAGGTTTTGGCGGCGGCATTTCAAAGCATCTGCCAACCCCAGCAACGCATTCAAACGCCCGTGATCCGCCGTGCGGCGTGCAGATGGCGCCGGGCTTTCATCAATTTGCGAGCGGCGAAACCGGATATCATCGGCACCAAACAGCGTCAGCGTGTCGGCGGGTGCACCGTCGCGGCCCGCGCGGCCAATTTCCTGATAGTAGGATTCAACCGATTTGGGCAGGTCAGCATGGGCGACCCAGCGTATGTCTGGTTTATCGACCCCCATGCCAAAGGCGACAGTTGCCACCACGATCAGCCCGTCCTGTTGCTGAAAACGGGCTTCCACATCGCGGCGCATCTGTGCGTCCATACCACCGTGATAGGCGCAGGCATTGTGCCCCTCTGCGCTTAATGCCGCGGCAAGTGTTTCGGTTTTGGCGCGGGTGCCACAATAGACAATGCCCGGCTGACCCCGGCGGTCGGCGGCAAAAGCCAGTATTTGTTTGCGGGGCGCGTCTTTGGCGGCAAAGGCCAGGTGAATATTGGGGCGATCAAAGCCGTGCAAAAACACCTGTGGCGGGGCATCCTTGAACAACCGTTCGACTATTTCGGCGCGGGTTTCTTCGTCGGCGGTGGCGGTAAAGGCGGCAAGCGGTACGTTCAGGGCGCTGCGCAATTCACCGATGCGCAGGTAATCCGGGCGGAAATCATGGCCCCATTGGCTGACGCAATGGGCCTCATCCACGGCGATCAGCGTGGTTCCGATGCGGCGCAACAGGTTGAGCGTGCCCCCCGATGCAAGCCGCTCGGGCGCCATATACAGCAGTTTCAGCGTGCCAGCATCCAGGGCGGCAAACACTTGGTCGGTTTCTTCCTGGGTATTGCCCGATGTCAGCGCACCAGCGGCGACACCTGCGGCGCGCATGGCACGCACCTGATCCCGCATCAATGCAATCAGCGGAGATATAACGACGGTCACGCCATCACGCATCAGCGCGGGCAATTGAAAACACAGGGATTTACCACCGCCGGTTGGCATAATCGCAAGGGTGTTGCGACCCGCAACCACGGCATCAACTATTTCGGCCTGACCCGGGCGAAACGCATCAAAACCGAAGACTGAAGATAAAAGCTGGGAAGCGCTGGGCATGGGCTGGGTCAATTTATGTGGTGTTTTGGAAGGCAACTCTTCCCATATGCAGAATCCGCGAACAAGCGACTTTCTTCTTTTCCTAAATATCCCCGCCGGAGGCACTTTGTATTTGGGCAGCGGTCAGAAAAATGCAGCTGCGTTATTGTGCAGAATTATGCGCAGGGAAAAGATCCCAAGCAAGACAACCAGCGGCGCCAGGTCCAGCCCGCCCATATCTGGCAGCATCCGCCGGATCGGGCCATATAGGGGCTCAAGCAAACGGTTAAGACCGTACCAAAGCTGTGCCACCATTGGTTGGCGCAGATTAAGCACCTGGAAGTTGATCAGCCAGCTCATGATGATATGGGCAATCAGAATAAACCAGACCACATCCAGAAGCAGATTGAGAATTTGAAAAAGCGATGTCATCGGTATTCCCGTCAATTTTGTTTGAATTTATCTAAGCGCCACCAGTGGTGCTGACAAGGCCTGTATTGACGCGACGTTTACACTTGCGCCGGTCGGCCACTGCATTTCTATACGCCTAAGGAGATTAATATGTATCCAATTTTTCGCATGGCCAAGGAAATGGTGATCCACCGCCGCAAACCAAAACTGGATGCGCTTGGAACCCACGTGTCGCACCACATGTGCTGGCCCTGGGATCTTGACCTGTGGATGGAGCTGAACAACGGCCGCACATTGACGCTGTTTGATCTGGGGCGCCTGCCATTGGCGCAACGTATTGGGCTGGGGCAAGTGCTGTTGCAAAACAAATGGGGCATGACTGTTGCCGGGGTTTCTGTGCGGTATCGCAAACGCATACGTGTGTTTGAAACCGTGCAAATGCGCAGCCGGTCTGTGGGCTGGGATGATCGGTTCATTTACCTGGACCAATCCATGTGGAACCGGGCCGGTGACTGCACCACCCAGGGGCTGTTTCGCATGGCTGTGACCGGCAAAAACGGCATTATTTCCCCGGATCAGGTTGCCCATGAGATGGGCTATGATCAGGCAAGGCCAGAATTGCCGAACTGGGTGAATGCCTGGGTTAAGGCCGACGCCCAGCGGCCCTGGCCGCCCACCAACCCCTGATACCAGATACAAACGGTTGCGCCGGGCTGGCTTTGCCTATTCAATCACCCGAAACACAAACAGGGAATATGGGCATGGCTGAAGTATCAGCGAAAAAACGCATTTGGGGCTGGATGATGTTTGATCTGGCCAGTCAGCCCTATAACACCTTGTTGCTGACCTTTATTTTTGGTCCGTATTTCGCGTCGGTTGTTGCAGATGCGTATATTTTGGGGGGCATGGATGTGGACGCCGCCAACGCCCGCACCCAAAGCGTTTGGTCACTGGGGCTGACGATTGCCGGTGTTTTGATCGCGCTTTCAGCGCCTGTTCTGGGGGCCATGGCCGACATATCCGGGCGCCGCATGCCGTGGATATATTTGTTTTCGGCATTCTATGTTGTCGGCGCATCGGCCCTATGGTGGATGCTGCCTGATGCCTCAAACACCAATATCATGCTGGCGGCGTTTATCATCGGTTTCATTGGCATGGAGTTCACCACTATATTCACCAACGCCATTCTGCCCGAGCTGGGCACCAAAGAGGAAATCGGCCAAATATCCGGGTCGGGCTTTGCCTTTGGCTATTGGGGCGGTTTGATATCACTGTTCATCATGCTGCTGTTTTTCGCCGAAGGCGATGATGGTAAAACTTTCATTGGGTTATCCCCGTTGTTTGGTTTGGATGCCGAAGCCCGCGAGGGCACGCGCTTTGTTGGGCCCTTTAGCGCCATCTGGTTTGCGGTGGTGATGACAGTTTTCTTCTTATGGGTGAAAGAGGTTCCAAAACCTTCCAAAACCGCCGCCACAGTGGGCAATGCCCTGGCAGAACTGGGCCGCACCATCAAAAACCTGCCCAAGAACCCATCATTGGCAACCTATCTGGGGTCATCATTGTTTTACCGCGATGCGCTAAACGGGCTGTACGGATTTGGCGGAGTATACGCCACTTTGGTTCTGGAATGGTCGATCACAAGTATCGGTATTTTTGGCATTATCGGCGCCTTAACGGCGGCAATATTTTCCTGGCTTGGTGGCAAGTTTGACAGCAAATTGGGGCCAAAACCGGTTATTGTCACCTGCATTTTGGTACTGATCGCGGTGTGCGCCACCATCGTTGGCATGACGCGCGAAAGCTTTTTTGGCTTTGAACTGGCAGCGGGTTCCAGCCTGCCTGACACGGTTTTCTTTATCTGTGGCGGCGTTATTGGGGCCGCGGGTGGTGCATTGCAGGCGTCATCACGCACAATGATGGTGCGCCACGCCCACCCGGAACGCGCCACCGAAGCCTTTGGCCTGTACGCCCTGTCGGGCAAAGCCACGTCATTTCTGGCCCCGGCGCTGATCGGTGCCGTGACATTCATGACCGGCAGCGCGCGCCTGGGCATTAGCCCGCTGATCGGGCTTTTCGTATTGGGGCTGGTGCTGTTAATCTGGGTGAAACCTGACCCGGAAGTGGTGGATTGATGCGCCGACTGTTTGCCATTGCCATATGCGCAAGCTGGCTGGCCCTGCCCGCCGGGGCCAACAGTATTGCCAAGGAACTTTTCGGCCATGTTGATGCCGGTTCAGAGCAGGCCGCTGCACCCTATGGCGGATATGCCAAGGGTTGTTTGGCGGGCGGTGAACAATTACCTGAAACCGGGGCGACCTGGCAGTCAATGCGCCTAAGTCGCAACCGCAATTGGGCGCACCCCGAAACCGTGGCATTCATTGAGCGTCTGTCGCGCAAGGCTGCGCGGCAAAAGGGCTGGCAAGGTCTGTATGTCGGGGACATGTCCCAGCCCCGGGGCGGGCCAATGCTAACCGGTCACCGCAGCCACCAAACCGGGCTGGATGTGGATATATGGATGCTGCCCCCTGATCGGTTAAACCTAAGCGCCACCGAACGGGAAAACCTGTCGTCAATTTCCATGCGCCGCGCCGCTGGGGCCTATGTAAACGACAGTTGGACCCCCCAGCATATGGCGATACTGAAAGCCGCCGCCAGGGATAAGGCCGTGGCGCGTATTTTCGTGTTTCCCGGGGCCAAGGTTCAGATGTGCAAGGATGCCAAAGGCAACCGCAGTTGGCTGCGCAAAATCAGGCCCTGGTGGGGGCATCACTATCATTTTCATGTCCGTCTTTTGTGCCCAAAAGGCGCGAATGGCTGCACGAACCAGGCCCCGCCACCGCCCGGTGATGGCTGCGCCGCCGCTGACAGCTGGGTGCGCGATATTTTGAACCCACCACCGCCCAGTACAACCCCGAAACCGCCGCGCCGCGAATACGTGCTGGCAGATTTACCAAAGCAATGCGCAGCAGTCTTACAGTCGCAATAATCGCCACGACCGCCTTGGTCATGGGGTTGGGCAGCTTCGCCCAGTCCCCTGGCAAGGCGTCGTGGTTGGCGTCCTATCGCTGGGCCGCTGATCTGCCCGGGTTTGGTGGGTTTTCAGGGCTGAAAGTAGATGCTGATGGTTCTGGATTTATCACCGTAAGCGACGGTGGCATTGTCGGTCAGGGTGGCTTTGAACGCGCTGATGACAGCGGCACTATCACCGGGATTTCTGGCTATACTTTTGGGCCGCTGAAAACGTCAAAAGGTGAGCCGACTAAAGGTTACACGAATGACGCCGAGGGGTTGGCCCTGCGCCCCGATGGCAGTCTTGTGGTTTCCTTTGAAGGGTTTCACCGGATCATGACCTATGAAACCCCGGATGCAAGTGCGGTTTGGCACAAGCACAACAAAGCATTTAACGATTTGCAGAATAATTCAGGGCTGGAAGTTCTGGCCTATGACAGCGACGGGGTGCTGTATGCAATACCCGAACGTTCCGGTGTCCTGACCCGGCCGTTTCCGGTGTATCGGTTCAAAGATTTTGAATGGGATCAACCCTTTGGCATTCCACGTCAGCCGCCGTTCTTACCGGTTGGCGGCGATTTTGGACCTGATGGGAAATTCTACCTGCTTGAGCGCCATCTAAGCGGTATTTTTGGCTTTCAGTCACGGGTGCGGCGGTTTGAAATTTCGGACACTGGTGTT
Source organism: Paracoccaceae bacterium (assembly GCA_036479015.1). GTDB lineage: Bacteria > Pseudomonadota > Alphaproteobacteria > Rhodobacterales > Rhodobacteraceae > NVTR01. The sequence continues at coordinate 64,457 of JAZGFB010000007.1, forward strand.
TCGAATGAACAGGTGCTGTTTGAAACGTCCCCCGGAACCCACGACAATCTGGAAGGTATTTCAGTGTGGCGTGATCCGGCGGGTGACATCCGTATCACCATGATTTCAGATGATAATTTCCGGGCGTTTCAGCGTACAGAATTCGTGGAATACCGGGTGACGGAATAGCTTGCTTTATGGGGCGGCACTGGGTATGACACCCCGTCCCAAAAGGGGCCAAGTATCCGCAACCTTGATAAAACGGAAAATATCATGAACCGAATTCTACCTGGCGTTATCGCCATGGCCGCTGTTGTTGTGGCCTCAAATATTCTGGTGCAACACCTGTTTGGCCAATGGCTGACATGGGGCGCCTTTACCTATCCCATAGCGTTTCTTGTGACCGATGTGATGAACCGCATCTATGGCGCAAACACCGCCAGACGCGTTGTTTTCATTGGCTTTTTAGTGGGCGTTGCCTGTTCACTGGTGGGCACACAGATCATGGGCGAATATGGCCCGCTGGTCACATGGCGCATTGCAATTGGGTCCGGCCTGGCATTTTTGACCGCCCAAATGCTGGACGTTGCGGTGTTTAACCGGCTGCGCAATACCGACTGGTGGAAAGCGCCGCTGGCCAGCACTTTGGTTGGCTCATCCGTGGACACTATTGTGTTCTTTTCAATTGCGTTTTCTGGTGCCCTGACGTTTCTGGAGCCGGCAAATGATGTGTCCTGGGCCGGGGAAGTTCTGCCCATTCTGGGGGCAGGCCCCGAGGCGCCACTGTGGGTGTCATTGGCCATCGCTGATTGGGCGGTCAAGCTGTCACTGGCACTGCTGGCATTGATCCCGTTTCGCATGATTGTGAACCGTCTAACAGCACCAGCTGCGTAAAACCTTTTGACAAACGCTAAATCTGTGGCAAGCTGCCCCTGTCTTTTAATCAAATGGAAGGAGGTGGTCCAGTGTTGAGAGTGATATTGGAGAACGCGGATGGAACAATCAGAGGGCTGAAAACCTGACGGCAAACCGGATGGTTTAGAACCTTTGACTGGGCTTTGCTCTAACTGGCCCGTCTCCTGAATACTCGAAAGGGCCATCGTTCAATCGGTGGCCCTTTTTTTGCTGAAGTGTTTAAAGTGCAAATATGCTGAAAATTAACGAAAATATTACCATTGCGGATTGGGAGCTGAGCGAAAGCTTTAACCGCGCCTCAGGCCCTGGCGGCATGAACGTGAATAAGGTATCAACCGCGGTCGAGCTGCGGTTTGAAGCGGCGCGATCCCCAAACCTGCCAGCGCATTCCAAGAACCGGCTGCGGGTGATTGCGGGGCGCAAATGGACCAAAGACGGCGCGCTGGTCATTCAGTGCGATGAAACACGATCACAGGCGAGGAACCGGGCGATTGCGCGCGAGCGGTTGGTGGAAATGGTGCTGGCATCGCTGGAACGCCCGAAACGCCGGGTGAAAACCCGGCCGTCGATGGGCGCGAAACGGCGGCGCGTGGATGCCAAGACGCGGCGGGGGGCTGTTAAGGGGTTGCGGGGGCGCGTGACGGGGGAGGAGTGAGGTAAATGAATGACTTGGATGAAATCGCAGGTGAACATGTATATGTCGTCCATTTTTCAACCTCGCTGGCGAATGATCACGAAATTTATTTTCCTGATAATTTGAAACATGTGTTAGAAAACCCAACTCAATATTGTCTGTGTGCGTCGGCGTTCACACAGACAATGCTGGCCAATGGCATTTATGCCCTTCAATTTGGTGTTGGCTTGATAATTGAAACTGCCCTTGAACAGAATGAACAATTCACGGACACCTGCTGTAGCTATGGCGGAGGTCGGCAAATCCGAGCAGCGTCAAATGGAGATCTAGGCTCAAATCGAGTAGAACCTCCCTGTATTCCTATCGATTCCATTGTATCGAGAGACGATATACGAAATTCATTGGCTCCCCCAGCAAATGGGCACAATGAATGGGTTGTTAAGCCACCTCATAATATTCTCGGCATTTTTATGAACGGAATAAACCCAAAGGTCCAAGTGTTGGGCATTAAAAACGGAAATCGCGAAGTCCCAGCCTACAAAACTACAGACCTTAAAGAAATTCGGAAGTTATTTTATGATCTGCCAGTTTGGATATTCAACGATGGTAAAGTAACCAAACAAGCGCCATAGGTCGGCCAATTCAGCCCCTAAACCACAACCTCCAGCCCCACCTGCTCGCCAACCCCAAACACCCGTTTGTACCGCTCAATTTCCACCTTCGGCCCCATCGCTTTGTTCGGGTTGTCGGACAGTTTCACGGTTGCGCGCCCGTTGGCCGACACCGCTTTGCAGACGAGGGAAAACGGGGCGAGGGCGTCGTTTTCGGTGAAGCCCCTAAAATCATTGGTCAGCATGGTGCCCCAACCGAACGACACCTGAACGCGGCCGTGAAATTGTTTGTGCAGGGTGGCGATCCTGTCGGCGTCTAACCCGTCGGAAAAGATCACCAGTTTTTTGGCGGGGTCTTCGCCGCGATCCGTCCACCATTTAATGGCTATTTCGGCGGCCACTGCCGGGTCTCCGCTGTCGATCCTGATCCCTGTCCAACCCGCCAGCCAGTCGGGGGCGTTGTCCAGAAAACCCTGGGTGCCATAGGTGTCGGGCAGGATGATGCGCAGGTTGCCGTCGTGTTCGACCTGCCAGTCGGCAAGCACATGGTAGGGCGCGGCGCGCAATGCGTCGTCAGTATCAGCCAGTGCCGCATAGACCATGGGCAGCTCATGGGCGTTGGTGCCGATGGCTTCTATTTCGCGCATCATGGCGATACGGCAATTGGAGGTGCCGACAAATTTATCACCCAGGCCTTCCTTCATCGCCTGCACGCACCAGTCTTGCCACAGGTAGGAATGGCGGCGGCGCGTGCCGAAATCAGCAATGCGCAACCCGTCAAGACCACGCAGGGTTTCGACTTTTTCCCACAGGCGGGTCATGGCGCGGGCGTATAGGATTTGCAGCTCAAAGCGGTCCATCCTGTTGATCACCGCGCGCGAACGCAGCTCCATGATGATAGCCAGCGCCGGAATTTCCCACATCATCACCTCGGGCCATGTGCCTTGGAATGTCAGTTCAAACTGGCCATCGCGTTTTTCCAGGTGGTAGGCTGGTAGGCGAAGGTTTTCGAACCATTCCATGAAATCTGGGCGGAACATGGCGCGCTTGCCGTAAAATGTGTTGCCGCGCAACCAGGTGCTTTCGCCGCGTGATAGCGACAGCGAGCGGACGTGATCAAGTTGTTCGCGCAACTCGCCCTCGTCGATCATGTCAGTGATACGAATGGATTTGCTGCGGTTGATCAGCGAAAAGGTGACGTCGGTGTCGGGTTTGTTGCGAAACACCGATTGGCACATCAAGAGTTTGTAAAAATCGGTGTCGATCAGCGACCGCACGATCGGGTCGATCTTCCATTTGTGGTTATAAACCCGGGTGGCGATGTCCATGGGCGGTGTTCCCTGTCTTAGGCAAGCGTAACGCCGGATTTGACCATGCTTTCGCGTGCCGATGCAAGCGAGTTGTCCATATCAATGGCGCGGCAGGACGATTGGATGACCCGGGTATCATAGCCCAAGCGGGCGGCGTCCTGGGCGGAAAAGCTGACGCAGAAATCAAGCGCCAGGCCGACCAAGCTCAGGGTATCGATACCGCGTTCGCCCAGATAACCATGCAGCCCGGTGGGTGTGGTGTGGTCGTTTTCAAACAATGCCGAATAGCTGTCGATGGCGGCGCGAAAACCTTTGCGGATAATCATATCGGCGCGGCTGGTGTTCAGCTTGGTGTGGAATTCAGCACCGGTTGAGCCTTGTACACAGTGGGTCGGCCACAAAACCTGGGGGCCATAGGGCATGTCGATCATGGTGAACGGATCACGGTCCGCATGGTTGGCGGCGAAAGAGGAATGATCAGCCGGGTGCCAGTCTTGCGTCAGGATCACAGTGGCGAAATCATCCATCAAGGCATTGATCGATTTGACTATTTCATCACCCCCAGCCACCGCCAGCGCACCCCCTGGGCAGAAATCGTTTTGCACATCGATTACGATCAGCGCGTGGGACGGGGCATGCATGTCATTTCCTTTCAATTAGAAAATGGGTACGCCAGCGGTGGGGCGCGCGTCAAGCAATGGGCTTGCCGGGGCTGAAAAACCGGCGTATCTGGCGGGCCATGTATACCATTGCTGCCCTATATCATTTCACCCGGTTTGAAGACCCTGCCGTCCTGAAAGCTGCGTTGCTGGAAACCTGCCGCACCCATGGGGTGATGGGGACGCTGTTATTGGCGCGCGAAGGTATTAATGGCACCATTGCGGGCAGTCGCGCCGGGGTTGATGCGGTGCTGGCCCATATCAAAAACATGCCGGGGTGTGCCGCGCTGAACTGGAAAGAAAGCACCGCAGATCATGAACCCTTTAACCGGATGAAGGTGCGGCTGAAAAAGGAAATTGTGACGCTGGGCCAGCCGGATGTGGACCCGACGGCAGCTGTTGGGCGCTATGTTGAACCCGCCGATTGGAATGATCTGATCGTGGCCGATGATGTGGTGGTGATTGATACGCGCAATGATTACGAGGTGGCAATTGGCAGCTTTGATGGCGCGGTCGATCCGCACACAAAGTCGTTCAATGAATTTCCGGCCTGGTGGGAAGACAACAAGGACCGGTTCCACAACAAACGCGTGGCGATGTTTTGCACCGGTGGTATACGCTGCGAAAAATCCACCAATTACCTGTTGGGGTTGGGGGTCGATGATGTCTATCACCTAAAGGGTGGCATTTTGAAATATCTGGAAGAGGTGCCCGCCGCCGACAGTTCCTGGCAGGGTGATTGTTTTGTTTTTGATGCCCGGGTTTCTGTCGGGCATGGATTGCGCGAAGGCCCGCATCAACTGTGCTATGCCTGCCGCATGCCGATTTTGCCCACCGACATGAAGCGCCCGGAATATGAACACGGGGTGTCGTGCCATCAGTGTTTTGGCGAAACGACTGAGGCCGCCAAGGGCCGGTTTCGCGAGCGCCAAAAGCAGGTGGCGCTGTCCACGGCGCGGGGCGAAAAACATATTGGCCCCCCCGCCTGACACCCCGCCGCCTGACATCGCTGCCTGATTTCTGGCGGCATGGGTGCGCGATGCTGTTAGGGTGCCGTTATGTTATTTCAATTGCCCGAAAAAGATGTGCTCTATGCTGCCCTGTGCGCGCGTGATGACAGCTATGAGGGGCGCGCCTGGGTTGGGGTGACGACCACCGGAATATTTTGCCGCCTGTCCTGCCCGGCGCGCAACCCCAAGCCCAAAAATTGCAGTTTTATGACCTCGGTCGCTGAGTGTCTGGAAGCCGGGTTTCGCCCCTGCAAACGCTGCAAGCCACTGGCCAGCGGCATGGACGCTGACCCGATGGTTGCGGCCCTGATTGGCGCGTTGAACGCAGAACCGGGGCGGCGCTGGGGCGAAGGCGACATCACCGCTATGGGCTATGATCTGTCCACAGTGCGCCGGGCGTTTAAACGCCATTACGGGGTGACGTTCCTGGATATGGCGCGGTTGGCGCGCATTCGCCATGGCGCAAAAGCAATTGAACGGGGCGAGCGGGTGATTGATGCGCAACTTGATGCTGGCTTTGACAGTGGCAGCGGTTTTCGCGCGGCTTTTGGCCGGGTGCTGGGCAAGGCACCGTCCAGCTTTTCCGGTGATGAATTGCTGCGCGCCGATTGGTTTGACACCCCGTTGGGGTCGATGATTGCAGTTGCCGATAAACGCCACCTGATGCTGTTGGAATTCTTTGAACGCAAATCACTGGCACGCGAATTGCAGGCACTGCAAAAGGCGGCGGGCGGCAGCATTGGCATCGGGCGGTTTGCCCCAACTGATCAAATTCAGACTGAAATGCAGGGGTATTTTGCCGGGCAAGTCCGCGAATTCAATACCCCACTGGCCCCCATCGGCACCCCGTTCAGCAAATCTGTCTGGGACCAGCTGCGCGAAATTCCGGTGGGCGAAACCCGGTCCTACGCTGATGTGGCCCGCGCCATTAATCACCCCAGCGCCACACGGGCCGTGGCCCGCGCCAATGGTGCCAACCCGATCGCCATCGTGGTGCCCTGCCACCGGGTGATTGGCGCTGATGGTTCACTTACGGGTTATGGCGGCGGCATCTGGCGCAAACGCTGGCTGATTGAGCATGAGGTCAAAATGAACGCCTGAATATCGGGCATTTTCCTTTGCAAAATACTCATCCGCACGAAGTGCCAGAAAAAACGCGCCGCCAGGCGCTCAATTTTGTTTTTTTAAACGCGCAAATAACCCAAAAACCGGTACCCGCTTTTTGGTTTGCGCTCTAAAAATCCAGATTCTCAACACTCAGCGCGTTCTGCTGAATAAACTCACGCCGCGGCTCAACTACATCGCCCATCAGCTTGGTGAAAATGTCATCGGTTTCCGCCAGATCATCAATTTTCACCTGCAAGAATATCCGTGCTTCCGGGTCCAGTGTGGTTTCCCATAGCTGGTCCGGGTTCATCTCACCCAGGCCCTTATAGCGCTGCAGGGTCAGACCCTTTTCGCCCTCGGACAATATGGCTTTCAACAGATCACCGGGCCCATGGATAGGCGTGTCACGCTCCTTGCGCGACAGGCGCGCCGGATCAGAATAAATATCGCGGGTGTCCATGGAAACCTCGGACAATCGCCGGGCCTCACCGGATCGAAGGACCGCCCCGTCCAGCGTGCGAATTTCCTCAACGCCGCGCAATACCCGGGTCAGGCGGATGCCGTGATCCTGGGTAATACGCCCGGCCCAGCCCTTTTCATATTCCACCGCCACCGTATCCAGCCGCGCGGCGACAGTGTCAGCAACTGCCTGCAAATCACCATCTGCTTGGCCCGGATCAAAGGCGCCAGCAAGGGCGGCCTGCTCCAGAACATGGCGCGGGTAATGGGTTGGAAAGGCATCCAGAATACGCTTAAAATTGCGTGCCCCTTCAATGACCCGGGCCAGATCGGCCCCGGCAATGGTTTCACCATTGGTCAGCTTTAGCGTTGCGCCCTCTATCCCCATTTCAACCAAGTGATCATCCAATGACGGCTGATCCTTCAGGTATACTTCGGATTTTCCGCGCGACACTTTGAACAGCGGCGGTTGGGCGATATACAGGTATCCACCTTCGATCAGTTCCGGCATCTGGCGGAAAAAGAAGGTCAGCAGCAAGGTGCGGATATGGGCGCCATCAACATCAGCGTCGGTCATAATGACCACCTTGTGGTAGCGCAGTTTTTCGATGTTGAATTCATCGCGGCCAATACCGGTGCCCAATGCAGTGATCAGGGTGCCAATTTCGACACTTCCCAGCATCCGATCAAACCGCGCCCGTTCTACGTTCAGGATTTTCCCGCGCAGGGGCAGCACCGCCTGATTGTGGCGTGATCGGCCCTGCTTGGCGGAACCGCCAGCAGAGTCCCCTTCCACCAGAAAGATTTCGCGTTTCGCCGGGTCGCGTTCCTGACAATCGGCCAATTTTCCGGGCAAGGACGCAATGTCCAGCGCCGATTTTTTGCGGGTCATTTCACGGGCCTTGCGGGCGGCTTCGCGCGCCAGTGCGGCCTCGACCATTTTGCCGACAATCTGACGGGCCTCTGTGGGATGTTCTTCGAACCATTCGCCCAGTTTTTCGTTGACCAGACCTTCGACTGCGGGTCGCACCTCGGAGGATACCAGCTTGTCTTTGGTCTGTGACGAAAATTTCGGGTCCGGCACTTTGACCGACAGCACGCAGGTTAACCCCTCGCGGGCATCATCGCCGGTAAAGTTGATCTTTTCTTTCTTCGCCAGCCCCGATGACCCGGCATACAGGTTCATGGTGCGGGTAAGCGCGCCGCGAAACCCGGCCATATGGGTGCCGCCATCGCGCTGTGGGATGTTGTTGGTGAAGGGCAGAACATTTTCGTGGTAGCTGTCATTCCACCACATGGCGACTTCTACTGTGATGCCGTCTTTTTCGCCGGTAAAGAAAATTGGCTCATCCAGCATAGGGATTTTGGAACGGTCCAAATAGCGGACAAATTCCTTTACGCCACCATCGTAAAACAGGTTGGTTTCCAGCGGTTCCACCGGGCGCTCATCGCGCAATATGATACGTACGCCGGAATTCAGAAACGCCAGTTCCCGCAGCCGGTTTTCCAGCGTCTTGAACACGTATTCCCGGTCAGAAAATGTATCCAATGTGGCCAGGAATTTAACCTCGGTGCCCTTTTTTCCGTTGGCGTCGCCAACCACCTTTAGGTGCTCGACCGTATCGCCATGTTCAAAGCGCGCAACATGTTCCTTGCCTTCGCGCCAGATGCGCAGTTCCAGATAGTCTGACAGCGCGTTCACCACCGAAACACCAACGCCGTGCAAGCCACCCGACACCTTATAGGAATTTTGGTCAAACTTACCGCCCGCATGCAGCTGGGTCATGATAACTTCGGCGGCTGACACACCTTCTTCTTCGTGGATACCCACCGGAATACCGCGGCCGTTGTCATAGACGGAAACGCTGCCATCGGCGTGGATTGTTACGCTGACATGGTCCGCGTGCCCGGCCAGGGTTTCGTCAATGCCATTATCCACGACTTCATAGACCATGTGATGCAGACCAGAACCATCATCAGTGTCGCCGATATACATACCGGGACGCTTGCGAACTGCCTCTAAGCCTTTGAGAACTTTGATAGAATCAGCGCCGTATTCTTCTGGTTTCTGGGTGTCGTCGGCCATTGTAAAATTCCCGTATGATTTGGGATGATTTATATCTGGATTGGGGGGGGATGTCGAACAGTTGACGCCGGATTTCACATCAAATCAGCGGAATGATCACACCGACGCAAATCAGCATGAAACCAGAGGATAATGCAATGCGTTTCAGGGCAGAAGGTGACGTCATTCGGCCGCGGATTTTGAGTACTAATGCCGCCAGAAATAGGTTACCGGCAAACGGTACAATTGCCGACAGGCTGATGATGATGGCGATATCTAAACCGGTCAGGTTGGTCAGATCAAAGAACCCGGGCAGCACCCCCATGTAAAACAAAATGGCCTTGGGGTTGGACAAGATCACTGCCACCCCAGCGGCAAACCCGGCCAGTATACCGGGGCGGGTCAGGCGATTATTGCTGGCAATCGCCGCGCCGGCGTTGCGGATAATGGCCACGCCCATCAGGATAAAAATCAGGCTGGCGCCATAGCGCAGAAACGTCATGAACCCGGCAAAAACCGAGGTGATCCAACTGATGCCTAAAATGGCCGCGATCGGCCAGACCACATCGCCCACAGCCACGCCCAGCGCCAGGGGCCAGGCCGCGTGAAAGCCCCCGCTTAACGTGCGCGCGACAACAGCCACCCAAACGGGCCCCGGCGTCAGGAACAGGATCAACAGCGCGCCTGCATAGATTGCCAGTTCAGCGGCCGTAAGGGTCATGGCCATCGGCATGGATTGTAACGCTGACATGCGTCCGAGTGCCCGGCCAGGGTTTCGTCGGCCATTGTGAAATTCCCGTATGATTTGGGATGGTTTATATCTGGATTTAGTCGGGGATGTCGAACAGTTGACGTCGGATTTAACCGGCGATGAACGGAATAATCACGCCAACACCGATCAGCCCGAAACCTATGTGATACTGTTGCAATATTTTTTAGGTTTCCGCGGGGTGTTCTGTTAGGTTCTGGCGCCAATCGCGGGCACTTTTTTCAAAAACCCTGTGTGTCATGCGAACAGAGCCACCCACCAGGCTTGCCGCACGGTTCATCATGGTATTGCTTTCCAATACCTGACTTAATTCGGCAAAGTTATAGCCTTTGCGAATGCCCACCTTTTGCTGGTGATAGTGAAAAATACTGTCAATTCCTTTACCGCGCCATTCTTGCAATATCCCCATGGCCAAAACACGCACTGATTTAATATTTCCCCGGCGAGAATGCCAAAGCAGCTTGGGCAGGCCCAGCGGGAACAGCTTACCGTTGGGGATATGGGCAAATGCCTGGTAGATGTTTGGAATGGCGATTGTAAAGCCGATGGTCTTTCCCAGGTGATCCTCTGCGACAAATACCAGATCAAAATCAGCGATTTGTTTGAGATTGTGACCAAGGTGGGCAAATTCATCCCGGGACGCCGGAACCCAGGGCCAGTTGTCTTCCCAGGCGCTGTTATACACATCCATTAGCTTTGTTACTTCTTCATCGAAGCGTGATTTATCCAGGTTCCTGATGGTGATGTTCAGTCGTTTTTCGATCTTGGGTGCGGTGGCAATGACCCGGGGGTTCATATTGGGCAAATCAAGCCCGTAACAATATAGATCAAAAGATTTTACATAGTTCTGCCGCTGGACAAGGTCACTGTAATACGGGGCATTTCCGGGATTCATTACAAAGTTCGGAACATCAAAGCCACCAATTTGCAGGCCAGTTTCTTCGTTAACAGAAAGATTAAAGGGGCCGCGTATGCAGTCATGCTGCCAAGTATCGCACTGTTGTTCCACCCGCTGAAATAACGCCTGCGCCACCGCATCGTCATCGATGCAGTCAAACAGGCCGAAATGGGTTGTGCGTTCATGATGGGTGGTATTGTGTAAACGGTCATTTATCGCAGCGATGCGCCCCACGGGCCGACCATGCCTATAGGCAACAAAAAAATGCACACTAGCGTGCTGGAAAAATGGGTGCTTAGCTGAATCAAGTAGCTCTTTTGTTTGCACGCGAAGTGGCAGGATCCAGTTGGGGTAATCTTTTCTTAATTGGTAGGGAAGATCAATAAAATCATTGTAAGATTTTGAATCTTTTACGCTAACGACTGAAACTTCCACGGCTTACTGCTCACATCTACACCAATGATCCATAGGAAATGCAGTCTGGTTGTAAACTTGTCAACGTTTGGAAAGAAACGTATCTATTGTGGAAACTTAGCATCTCCGGATTTGCCCCACATATACGTTTGTTAGAAAGTTAATCAGATTAAACTCAAGGCAAAGTTCAATTGTATAAAATAACAGAAAACATATCGAAAGCTGCAACGCTATGAAGGATGCTAACTTGGCATATAAACCCAGGCTGGCCATCGTCAGTACCTATGACGATTTGTGCGGAATTGCTGGTTATACGCGTGCACTTATTGAATACTTGTCTGAAAAATTTGAGATCGAAGTGTTTGATCTTGATCAGTATTTGATGCGGGCAACAGCTGGTTCTGTTAAGCGTCTTGCAGACCAGAAAATTAAGGCGATGTGTGATCGTTTCGCCGAATTCGATTATGTTAATATCCAGCTTGAATATGGCACACTGGGGCATTCAAATAAGGATATCCTGCAGCGTTTCAAACAACTGATCGATGCGGCACCGGCACTGTCGGTCACCTTTCACACTATATTGCGCTCGGAAGCATTTCCCACAACAGAAATCCGGAAGGCTGTTTTTAAAGTCGAGATTTGGAAAACCTATCAGCTTATGCGTGACCACCGTCTGCAGCGCAATTTCCGGGCTGAAATATACAGTTCTCTTCGGGATATGCAGACGGAAAAGCAGCTCAGTATTATTGTGCACACACAGCGTGATGCCAAGGAAATGCGGCACCTTCATCGGTTTGAAAGCGTGTTTGACCACCCGCTTTCATTTATCCCGAAAAAGGAAGCGGCTAAAATTCGCAGCGGTGCAAAGCGGGGCGAATTTACCGGTCTGGCGCATCTTCCCAAGGGTGCAAAGGTTTTGGGGGTATTTGGGTTCTTAAGCGAATATAAAGGCATTCACACCGCCATACGGGCGTTGCAGTTATTACCCGAAAACTATCATTTGGCGATATTCGGTGGCCTGCATCCCCACGAGATAAAGAAATCAAATCAGGTTCACCCTTATATTGGAACTTTGCTTGCAGAAACCCATGTCGGGGAAAGTCTGATCCATTCGATGCGAGGCGAACCGGGAACTGGCAATATTGCTATCACCCTGAAAGATGCGGATCCATCGACGCTTTTGCAAAGCCCCAGAGATATCAGTTCGCGGGTTCATTTTATGGGCACGCCTTCAGATGAAGGGCTGGTTAAGGCCATGTCAGTTTCTGATATAGCAATCCTGCCATATTTTGAAGTTGGGCAAACCTCTTCTGGTCCAATGAGCATGGTGCTTGAAATGGGGACACCGATTATCGCGGCACGCAACCATGCCTTTTTGCAATTCAGCCGGTATCATCCGGGGCGCATAAATTTTTTCGAGGTTGGCAACCATTTGGAACTGGCACAAAGAGTTCTTTCGTTGCCCAGTGGGCAGGTTGGTGTTCCAGACCTGAAATTTACAACAGAAACCAATTTGGACACTTACACTGCGGCGAACACTTTGACCGATGCACATGCCGAATGATTTGGTTTGAGCACGATGCAAAGCAACAGCGATAAAGCTTCCTTACAGCCTGATGAGACCCTTGCCGGGGCTGATCAAGGGCAAACGGACGCGCGGCTGGCCGACATTGGTGAATTGCATAAAAAATACCGCTTAACGGTGGCGGATGAAGATTTTCAGGCGGCGGCTTTGTTGGCAATGGAAATTGCCAAATCTGATCCAGACAACCCCGCCTGGCAAAGGTTGGCCAGCCATGCATATGCACACATCAAGCAAATTGACACGGCAATAGAGTTCGCCAAAAACGCCCACAAGCTTGCGCCTGATGAATATTCACATCGCCTGCATGCTGGGGCACTGATGAACCGGAGCGAAGACTTTTCCGGAGCTATCATGATGCTTTCACCCGCATTGGAGCAGCCAAACCGGGGCGCGGAACTATACCATCAATTGGCGGTTGCCACTGAGAACATGGGAAACCGACAGTTGGCCATTGAAATGGCTGCGGCCGCCTGGGAACGCCAGCCAGAACGGCCTGTGCGCGGTATTTTTCTGGCGAACCTTCACGCCCGAGATAAGAACTGGGAACGGGCAATTGAAATCCTAACATCGGTGGAAAAAACCTGTGGTAGCAGTGCCCTAATAAAGCGAACACTAAGCGGATATTTCATCGACACCGGTGATGAAGAAACGGCGCTTGCGCTGATTGATGCTGCACTTGTTACAGAACCAGACCGGGCCGATTTTCATATCCACCGCACTGGAATTTTACGACGCTTAAACCGCCTTGATGAGGCCCGCGAAGCAATTGAAATGGTAATGGCACTTGCGCCAAATAACCTAAACCTGCGCCGTCAGGCCGTTACAATTTACACCGAGTCTGGTGATATCAACAAAGCCCTGCAAAATGGCGCCCAGCTTTTGGCAATGGCGCCAGATGTGGAAGAATATGCATCCTGTATGCGCTTTCTTCTGGATGCAAAAACAACATCAGAGCTAAAGTCAGAGATCGGCAACATCGCGGAAATGAAAAATGATGGGCCTCTGCGGGAATATCGTGACCCGCCGACATTTTGGGATCAGGCTGGATCCCAAGCTAATGTCATAGGTGCCTTGGTTTTGCGAGAAATCAGAGCCCGTTACGGGCGCAACAGGCTAGGGTTCTTTTGGGCGATCATCGGACCTTTTGCACATATCGGTGTGCTTGCAGCTATTTTCAGCCTGACCATGCGGTCAAACCCGCCGCTGGGGGGGAACTATTTTTTCTACTATTATACCGGCGTAATCCCGTTTTTGTTGTTGAACCAGGTGATCAGCCAATGTGGTCACGCGATCATGGGCAACCGGGGTCTTTTGCAACTGCCTGACATCACACCGACGGATATCTTAATTTCAAAGGCCATCGTCGAATTGTTCACCATGGCCATTGTCATCATCATTTTTGGGTTGATTTTTACAGCCCTGGGCTTGCCCGGAATTCCCGATCGGGCGGGGCCAGTATTGGCGGCATTTGCAATGACTTGGGGGCTGGGCCTGGGCCTGGGCGCAATCTATGCCAGTTTTCTAGAATTCGGAAAGCTTGTGGAAACCGTGTTCACTGTTCTTGTCAGAGCCACCTATATCACATCGGGTATCTTTTTCCTTCCGGCAACGGTACCAGAAAATCTGCGCGGCTTCCTATACTGGCATCCCTTTGTTCATTTGGTGGACCTGGGCAGGGCTGGTTACTACCCGTTTTATGACGGTGCCACCACCAGCCCTATTTATGCTGGGATTGCGACGCTATTTGTGCTTGTGGCTGGTGCCATTAGCCTGCGTGTGGTTTCCTCTGGTATGAGGTCGCAAAAATGATCCATTTTAGAAATGTTTCCAAGTTTTACCGGACCCGTATGGGAACTCAGGTCGTGTTACGTGACGCCAGTTTCGATTTTGATATAGGCCATAACTACGGAATTTTAGGGGCAAATGGCGCGGGTAAATCCACGCTGTTGCGGATGATATCAGGGGGTGAACCCGCCAGTAGCGGCAAGATTTACCGACGGGTTCGAGTGTCGTTCCCATTGGGATTTTCAGGTACATTCAATGGCTATCTGACGGCGCGTCAAAATGCGACATTCATGGCCCGGGTCTATAAGGCAAACATCCGAAAGGTGCTGGATTTTGTTTGGGATTTTTCCGAACTTGGCCCCTATTTTGATATGCCTATCAACACTTATTCCTCAGGTATGCGGGCAAAGTTTTCCCTTGGTTTAAGTTTCGCGATAGATTTTGATGTCTATCTGGTTGATGAGGTAACAGAAGTGGGAGACGCGAAATTCAGAGCTAAATCTGCGCAGGCGTTTCGTGAACGTGTCAAGCGTAGCGATGTCATAATGGTTACCCATAACAGCAATACTATCAAAGCATATTGCGACCGTGGTGCCGTTTTGGAAAACGGCAGGATAATCTTTTATCCTACAATTGAAGAAGCGATTAAGGTACATTCACAGAACATGAGCATAGCAAATGTCGAAAACTGATAAACGCTCGGCCACCGGAGCCATAGACAAATCGGAAGATGGCACAACACGCTTTGCAATTGTGCCCGCCGACAAATCTGGCCGTGAAGTCGCCGAATTCAACCCCGAAACACCGCCACTGATTGAGTTAAGCGACCTGGACAGCCCAGTGCCACGCGGCCGGTTATTGTTCAGTTTCGTGATTGTTGTTGTTGCGCCATTGATTGCAGCAGCTTGGTTTCTGACCAGCATCGCCAGTGATCGCTTTACCGCCGAATTTCGGGTAGCAGTGCGATCATCTGAGGCCGCTGTTTTCGCCGGAATGGGTGAGTTGATGGGCCTGCCAGGTGCATCAAGGGTGAGCAAGGATTCACAGGTATTGGTGCAATTCATGCAAAGCCGCGCCATTGTAGAAGAGCTGCAAGGCAAAGTGCCGGTACGCGGATTATTTGGGAAAACTGACATAGATTGGCTGTCGCGGATAGCACCAGAGGCCCCGATCGAGGAATTTGTAAAGTATTGGAACAAGCGTGTTGAAACACGGTTCGAGGCATCAAACAGCACTGTTGTTGTTCGGGTCACCGCTTTTACGCCACAGGACGCTTTGACCCTGTCAGAACTGCTGCTGGTTCATGCTGAAAGTTTTGTGAATACTTTGTCTGAAAACGCCCGCGAAGACGCTGTCGACTTTGCCCGAAATGAAGTGCGCAGTGCAGAGGATCGTTTAACAAATGCGCGCATTGCATTGGTAGAGTTGCAGGATCGTGAAAACGTACTGGATCCGATCAAAAGTGGTGAATCCAGTCAGGCCCTGACGGCCGGGTTGCAAGAAGAAATAACACGCCAACGGGCAAAGTTGGCCACACAACTGACCCAGCTAAGTAATGGTGCGCCCTCTGTCAGAGGTACGTTAAATGTAATCGAGGGCCTGGAATTGGAACTGCGGCGGATCGATGCGGCCGCGACATCGCAACCGTCCGACGCCCTTGGGGATGCCGCCCGCAAGCCATTAAGTGCAGTTATCCGCGAGTTTCAAACAATAACGGGTGAACTGGGTTATGCTGAAGGTGCCTATGCCAGTGCGTTATCATCACTGGAAGCCGCCCGGATAGATGCGGCCAGAAAGCAGATATATTTGGCAACAGTCGTGGCACCGGGTTTGCCAGAGCAAAGGGTTTTCCCGCGCCCGGCAAGTGATCTTACGCTTATCGCAAGTATTGCGCTTGCGATTTGGATCATAGGGTTGATCGGGCTGTATTCAATCAGAGAACACAGATAGCCGGTCGCGGCGGGGCCTGACCAATGATAGGATACATGTGAGGTTTACCACTTTGGAACGCGTGCAATTTTTCGCCCGACCCACAATTTGATCAGCGAAAACGAATTTCCTGCCCGCGCCAATAGTAATGTCTGCCAAACCAACCAGTGATCCAAAGCGGCAATGTCAAAGCATCGCGGACCAGCAAATGCACATGAAACATTGGCGACCATTTTGCACCGGTATTTTTATTTATTAGGGCTTCCAGGGCATGCCAAAAAATGAAACTAATAATCAGAGTTTTGGCCAATGATGCCCCTATGGAACCCGCCCAAAGTCCGGAAAAAAGCACCAAAAACCAGAATGAATAGATTAGCTCTAAAGAATAACCGAAGGGGATATCAGTGCGGCGAATTTTCATCCACCGGGAGGCGCGGCTGAAAAACTCTTTGGCTGTTCTGTGATCAAGTGGTTGCCGCATGGGGCGTGTTAACAATTTGACCTTTGAACCAGTTGAACGGGCCAATTTTGTGAGCGCCATGTCTTCGGCAACATATTTATCTAGTTTATCTAAGCCGCCCTGGGCATTTAGCCATGAGCGCGAGAATACCAGGACTTTACCGCTGGCAAAGGTGATGCCCAACTGGTCACCGGCCAATAGCCAGCGCGCGTAAACACCGGTGATAAGAGACATTTCTACCGACGCCCAAAATGTGCTTGGATCAACGGCGAGCGGTGCGGTGGATACCAGGCTGACATCCGGTCGCCAAATATGTTGCATCTGCGAAATGAAATCCCCGGGAATTTCAATGTTTCCATCCAAAAGAACCAGTGCATCATGTTGCGCTGCATCAAACCCGGCTTGAATATTGTCCAGTTTGGGGTTTCTAGAGTGTCTGACAGGGGTGAAGATCAGGCTGATGTTTGGATCATTGGTAAGATTACGGTTAGCCAAAGCGCGGCTGACCAAGCGGGCGCTGGGTTCGTTTTTACTTGTGGCGCAGAATAAAATTTCTGCGTTCGGCTCAACCAGTTCAAGCACAGACAAAGCTGTCGTCGCCTCGGTTTCGCTTAACCCAGAAATGGAAATGATAAACGTGATAGGGTAGCTATCGCGATCAGAATATTTCATTTTCCGGGGTCGCAGGCGGTGCAGCATGACCATTGCAGAGTACAACTGCAGGAGGATTAGTGCTGTACAAATTCCAGAAAGAACCAAAGTTTCCACAGTAATAAACTGTCCTTAGATTGACATGGCTGCACAGCGATACTTTCACATTTAGCCGATCCTGTTGGGCAATTACAGTACCAGCTAACAATATGTACCCTTGGGGCAGCAATGCACCAAGGAAAATTGCCACCCCAAACAAATGCGAATGAAAAGGGCTTTCCAGTCGACGGCAATATTGCTATGGCTGAGAAATCCGTATCCAGGTGTCATGTATGAATTTCCTTATCCTTCCCAAGGCCCTATGATCCTTAATCTTTTCTTCGCTTTTTCGGCCATTGGCATTGCGATCTTTGCTCTGTTTGAGTTGAAAATTGTCTTGGGGTTTTGGCGTGCTCACAAAGCCCAAAAGCATCGTAAAACTGTTAGATTTCCGCCTATGGATAGGGCTCACATTCCGTCAGTCACCGTGCAGCTTCCCATATACAATGAACCGCTGGTCGCCACTGAATTGATCCGGGCCGTATTGGAGCTGAACTATCCGCGCGACCAATTGCACATACAGATTTTAGATGATTCCACTGATGGAACCTCGGCCTTAATTGAGGCTTTGCTAAACAATTTAGAGGAGAGTTCTGTTTCCATTAGCCACGTTCGTCGCGCTGAACGTATTGGATACAAGGCCGGAGCCCTGGCCCACGGTATGACCCTGACAGATAGCGATTTCTTCGCAATTTTTGACGCCGACTTCATACCCCCAAAGGACTTTTTACGCCGTGCTTTGATTGACGAAAATATGTTTTACGATGAAAATGTCGCCTTTGTTCAGGGCCGTTGGACATTTTACAACTTGAACAAAAACATCCTGACGCGACTTCAATCAATATTGATTGATCGCCACTTTGTCGTGCAAAAGCCGTACCAGATGGCTGCGCAACGAACTGTATTCTTCAATGGCTCGGGTGGTATCTGGCGGCGCTCTGCAATTGAAGCCGCCGGTGGTTGGTCAGCGGATACCCTGTGTGAAGACTTGGATCTTTCCTACCGTTGCGCGATGCTGGGATATACCGGGCACTATGACAGCACGCTTACTTGCCCAAGTGAAATTCCGCCCAATCTTCAATCTTTCAAATTACAGCAACGTCGCTGGGCCAAGGGCAGCGCTCAGTGCATGATCAAGCTTATTCCTGATGTCATGAGCTCGAAAAAAATTACGTATAAAGGCGAAGACCTTTTCGCCATGATTGGGTACCTAATACACCCGATCCTGCTCTTTTATGTCCTCGCCTGGCCGTGGGTTGTTTTACAGGGGTCCAGCCCTACCTTTCTATGGACATGCCAAATAGGGCTGGTTTTGGGCAATCTGGCAGCGATATCTGGCTTTCTATCGACCTATATCATGCGAAGCGGACAGAAAAAGGGACTGGCCATGGTGGTTGAGGTTCTGGCGTCAATGATTCTTGGCATCACATTGATGGTGAATAACTCAATTGCGTTTATGAGCGGGTTGTTAACCCGTGAAGGTGAATTTGAACGCACGCCAAAAGCGGGGCTGAATAGTAACGGCTCAGCTGGCGTGGGGCGTCGGTTGCCACTGCATTGGACCTTTATTATAGAAGCCGCCGTGGCTGGCTATGGGATTGTTGCGGCGACACTAATGTTTAACCGAGGCCATTTCTTGGAGGCGCAGCAAAGTTTCTTACTGGGTTTGGCAATGTTTGCGATGGTAGTGGCGCAAATTCGCCGCCCCCGGCTGAAACTGTCTCTGCAGAAAAGTTCGGCTGTCGATTAGCGGGTATTTTAGGGGCGCTCAAACCTGGCTGTTAATGCGAACTATTATCGCCATCCGTAGGCATCAATGCGGACACCATCGGCCCCCGGAATGTTGACGTCTGCCCCGGAATTTACCAGCAATTCCAACCGCAAGAAACTGCGCACTGAATGATGTGTGGTTACCAGAAAATCCTTACAATCCGGGCCCTTTTCAAGCTTATGCGTAACTGGTTTTCCGTCTATCAACACCGTCATTTGGTCGCGAATTGTGTCATTTCCATATGCCAGAATGCGCAAGAACACCGTCAGGTCAGTATTTGGTGGAACTGGCATGAAAAGGGTGAATGGCTGCGTTGGATCGGTCCATATCCAAGAGTGACCTTCCTGATCGGTATGCCGACCCGTATGGCCAGCCCCGGTGATCGGCTGGTTCATGTCATACATCATTCCGGATTCAGTATATTTTGCCTGCAGAGACCTTAGTCTTGAACTGGCGACATCTGGCGGAAATTCATCACCGATCTGAGTGGCCATTTTTTCTTTTGTGTTTTCAAACAAGCGACACGCATGCCGGTAAAGCGTTTCATCATATTTTGTTAACTCGGCAAGAATATCTTTTGCGGCCTCAATTTCTTTCTGGCTAGATGAATCAGGATCTGTCTTATTGAGCACCGGCCAATCTTGGGGTGGAGCCCAACCAAGGAAAGCGGAAAGCAGTTTCCATGTCATTTGTTTCTGTTCAAGTATCCCGACAAATTCAAAATCTTTATCAAGAGTTTCAATCGCAGTGGGTAGAAATGCGCCGGCATCATGGTGGTCATTAGACAGAATACCGATCCGATTTTGAGAAACGGCCCGCACTAAGTAATTGTCAAAGAAATGCCGGAACGGTCCGTTTTTCAACGCATGTTTTTCTAAATAGTCGGTAAGTGGTAGCTTTTTGATATCACTATGGATTTCACGGATATTCGGTTGGTGATGGGCATATTGATGCGGCTCTAGCCTGCGAAAGTCTTTCAGCTGTGAAATCAGGCGGTCAACCGGCTTGCGCAGCATCGTGAAACGAAACACATCCTGTGGAACCAGACAGGCGAGCCCGGAATGATCATGAAGCAGGTCGCGCTCGGAAAATATTGCCGTCGCGAACGACTTATTGCGTTTGCGCTCCTGGATACTACGGGGTTTTTCGCCTGCAAATGAACTGTAAGCAGTGATTTGGATATTTCTAAACGTGTCTGGGTAACGTTTGAACTGTGAATCCAGCCATCGGTTCATAGATGTTCCACCACATTTTTTAAGGTGATGGTGATAAAGTTTTCCAGAAGGTGAGGGGATCAATTCAAAATCCTAGTTTGGAGAGATTAGCGGTTAGGCCATGGGTACATGTTTAAGATATTGGAACCGTTTAAAAGGAACCAACCGATTTTACCGTCGATCCGGTAAGGCCAATAACTGACAGGAATTTAGCCCATTCGGTGGCAGGTGAACCGGCAATATAAAGAATGTCATCTGGTAAAACCGCAAAACGGCGCGCCAAGAAAAGGGTGTTGGGGTCTCGTAAGTTTGCGCGATACACAACATTTACGTCACTGGTATTGCCGTCCAATGGAAAACTTGGATCCAACAACCTAGCAAAGGAAACCGCTTCCCGGCGCAAAATGAAAACGCCGACCGGATCCGACCTTGAATTGATCAGCCCGCCAGCTTTGGCGACAGCCTTTTCCAATGTGATGCTTTGCGCATCAAAATTCACCAACGCATTGGTGCCTGTGGCCCCCAGTGCAGAAAAGCTATTTTGTGCCAACGTCAAGGTGATGGTATCTCCCGCGCGTACAAAAATATTTTCTGATGGGTTGTCCACGATTGCCAACATTGACATGCCAAACGACTGGGCCCCGCGTGTTAATGTGACATGTGTTTCGTGGACAGGGCTGCGCGCACCACCCGCCAGGGCGATAACATCCAGAATACGTTCGCCCCGCTGTGTTAGAGCGATACGTGAGCCAGAAATGACATCACCTGACACTGTAACCGCGTTGGATGAATTGACGTCGAGTGTGACGATTGCCTGTGGTTCAATCGCCTTGCCAGCCAGGGCGCTCACAATTTTCTGTTCAACCTGGGCCAATGGCAGGCCAGCGACATTAATTCGCCCAGCATAGGGCACAGCAATAGTCCCGTCTCGGTCAACTTCTTGCGTGGGCAGCTGGATGCTTTGTGTTCCGCTGGCACCTGTTTGGGAGGGAGCCGAGAAAAGGCCGCCGCTGCTTGCTTCCCAAATTGTGACCCCAAGAGAGTCGCCTTTACCAACAAAAAACTGACCAGCAGAACGGCCGCTGGGGAACTGGCCGCTTAGGGTTTTCTTGGGGTGGTTTCGCAATAGTTTAGTAACACGCGGATCCAAATCCAGAACTATGAAACCTTCTTGGTTTTCCGCCGGTTGACTGTACTGAGGGTTGGTGAATGCGATGGCTGATGGCCCTTCACTAGGAAGGCTGGAACATGAAAACAGAACCAGTAGCAAAAGTGGTGGCAACACCAGTTTACGAATTCGCGACGTCATCAGATGTACTTCATGCTGAGCAGAGGTATCCGTATTTTTATAAAATTTAACAATGACATTTTCAAAACCATTTTCCGTTAGCATGAAAATATTGTCAAGCTGAAGCGTTGGATTGGCTAGGCCTATCCAAACCCCGATTTGCCTGCAAAATACCGACCGATGTTTTTGAATACACCACCAATCGATTTTCTATGGATAGTTTGCTTCGCCTTCGCCCGCCATGCGCTTTCAGAGTTTTCGCGGTACCCTGCATTTCTTCGAGTTTTGTTAACGCCAGACATCAGCCAGTTAAGTGCTTCATCTGACGGGCAGGTGTGGAAATGGCACAGTGGCTTTGTGGCGGCACCGGGTTTGAGGCAGGCAAGTTCATGCGACCATAAAACCGGAAACGGCTCTTCCATTATGTTCATACCATTTCGAGCAGCAGCTATCCCAAATGCCAATTCGTCCCCAAGAAAACCTTGCCGTCGCCATTTCAGCTTGGAAATTCCATCAACATAGATGTGATAACAATCATTCAAAAAGGATGTGGCGTAATCGCGGTGATATCCGAATGCCGCCGAATGGCTTGTAAAAAAACTGTCCAAGCCGAATTCTTCCATAAGTAAACCTACGCGAATTCCATGATGGGTCTTAGTGCTATCTCTGGGCAGAAACGACCCCATCATAAAGAAGTTCTTCAATGCGGCTTGTTTGATCAAAATATCAAGACTGCCCAACACAATTGTGTCGGCGTCGATAAAAACCGCTGTTTCAAATGGCACCAGTTCAGCCAGTGCAAATTTTGTTGTTTTGGTGTGCTTATAGCGCGGGGTTAGCTGGGCATATATACCAAAGGTGTCTGGATAATTTTTCTGCACATAGGCAATGCTTTTTGCATCCCCCAACAGACAAATAGGGTGGTCATGAAATTTACGTAGTGACAGCGCGAAATCCACAGCCATTTCAGAATACGATGGTGGCCCCGTAGCTATTGTGACAAAGCCAAATTCATGCGTGGATGCAATTGTCTGTGCGGGCATTTGATACTCTTGAATATTTGTGGTGAAAGAAGCGGCATGGAACAGTTATTTGAGAATGAACATTACCGTGCAGTTCGGACAGATTGCAATGAATCTTCCGACATCACTGTCATCAACTTTGAGCCCTGGCGGCACAGCAGATCAGCTAATGAAACCTTGCCATTTGAGAATGTAAAACAGGACAATTTTATTAATCAGAAAGGCATGAATGCCATTTTTTTGCAGACGCGCAGAAATGATTGGTACCAAAGTGATGGGATATTGGATGCCATCGACAGCATCGTAAAAGACCGGCGGCGCAAAGAAGTGTTTGTCAACTACGGTACCAGCATGGGCGGCATGCTGCCGCATCGTTTTCGGCAGCTTTAGGAGCAGATTTTTTCCTGAGCGCGTCGGCTCAGGTGTCACTTTGCCCCGACTTCATGGAGCAAATCGGGGATCGTCGCTGGCACGATAGCCATGAACATTTCAGATACGATAACATTCTTAATGGCGACTGCGCGGCGCAAAAAGGTGTGGTCTGTTTTGATGCATTACAACCCCATGACCAAATTCACGCGCAACGGATGCTGCGTGAGACGAAAGGCCTATGTTTTGAGTGCCCCGGCACTTGGCATTTTGCTGCAAAATTATTGCAAAAGGAAATAGGTATCATGGGGTTCCTGAAAAACATCGCTGAAATCATCAAGCAAGGCCAGGATGTTGATAGATATGTTTCGGATGTAAAGAACAACGTTGGCGCGTGCTTTGCGGTGCGGTTTTTGAACGCGAGTGGCGAAGGGAAAATACAGTTACTAGAGGAGTTTGGATTGGATATACTTCAGCAAGACATCCACCTAAACGCGCTGGCCCGGGCTTTTGGTCTTGAACCGTCCAAAGAGCTGGCCGCGATAATATTTTTAGGGGCTGTCCTAGATACCTAGTTCAGATACTTCCTAACCCATTGTCTTAGCTCTAATAACTGAGATGATGGGTCACTGTTGTTAAATCTCCACTCACATTCCTTCAAGAATAGCCCAAAATGCGCT
>JAZGFB010000008.1:0-63363 GCA_036479015.1 Paracoccaceae bacterium
TCCCGGTTACGTTCCGGTCTCTCAACTCATTTATGCAGCCTTTCGTTCGAATGCCAAGGGGCTTTTGCCGCCGAGCGATGAATGGCGGCGGCGTGGATTGTAGAACCCGTTGATATACTGGAAGATAGCCCCTTCTGCTTGGCGGCGTGTGTCCCAGCGGTTGCGCCAGATCAGCTCTGCCTTGATGGATTTGAAGAACGTCTCGACCATGGAATTGTCATAACAATTTCCTTTGCCACTCATCGAGACCTTAAAGCCATACTTCGAAAGACGTTTCTGATATTCGTTGGAACAATATTGCGACCCACGATCCGTATGGTGAATGCAGTCCTTCGGTGGTTGCCGCAACGCCACGGCCATGTCCAACGCCCTGATCGCCAGATCCCGCTTCATGCGGTTGCTGACCACTGCCCGGCAGTTGATACGCAGTATCGACGAGAGGGGGCCCAGCCGATGACCCGCCGAGAATAGAGATCAAGGATGACGGCCAGATACAGCCAACCCTCACTGGTCCAAATATAGGATATGTCGCCCGCCCATTTCTGGTTGGGTGCATCAGCAGAGAAGTCCTGGTCCAGCAGGTTGGCTGCGATGTTGAACGCGTGGTTGCTGTCTGTCGTGGCCTTGTATTTTTGGGTCCTGACAACCTTGATGCCGTTCTCACGCATCAAACGGCCAACGCGCCGATGTCCAACGTTCAGCCCCAGTTCCTGCAATTCTTCGGTCATGCGGGGCCGCCCATAACTTTGCAGGCTCAACCGATGTTGTTCGCGGATATGGGCCAGGAGCACCATATCATCACGCTGGCACTGGCTCATCGGCCGTACCCGCCACGCACGAAACCCGCGAGATGTGACCTGCATAACGCGACACAGAAACTCGACCGACCAAACTTCTTTCCAGGCTTCGATGAAAGCAAACCTCATCGGTTTTGGCCTGCAAAGAAGATGGTGGCCTTTTTTAACACTTCCCTCTCCTCGCGCAGAAGCCGGACTTCTTTGCGAAGGCGCTTGTTCTCTTTCTCAACGTCCTCGTGCGGCCCAGACATCAAATCATCGTGCTGGTGCTTTTGGACCCACTTATTCAACGTCGAAAGCCCAACGCCCAAATCTGATGCAACTTTAGGCCGCGTAAGCCCGCTGCTCTGTGCAATGCGCACCGCATCACGCCGAAACTCGTCTGTGTATCTTATTGCCATTTCTGATCTCCTTCACAGCAATTATTGCTCTAAAGAGACCGGAACTAAACCGTGACAAGACCAAACAGTGCTGAAATTGGCCTTTGCAGAGCCGCTTCGCTACAGTCGAAAAAACGGTTATCGAACCGCTAAAATCACCTTTTCATTCAAGGTGTTAGCGGAATTTTTAATACTAAAGTGCGGTATGGTGGAGCCTAGGGGGATCGAACCCCTGACCTCTTGCATGCCATGCAAGCGCTCTCCCAGCTGAGCTAAGGCCCCAATGCGCGTTAGTCGCCCGCGCTTGGCGTGTTTAGGTAACCGGCATGATCATATCAAGCAGAAAAACCCAAAGTGGGTTTTTAGTCGTCGTCATTTCCCGGAACGTCTTTGACTTCGTCCAAAGGCACGTCGTCATTGTCGTCATCATCATCCAGTAGATCATTGTCGACAGCTGCATCACCATCGTCGTCGTCATCCAGCAGGATATCGTCGTCCTCGGCCTGGTCTTCTTCGACCTTAGCTTCGGTCTTTTCGGCCACAGCCACCCGGGTGCGGGTGTTGGCGTCAAGGGTAACGGTTTCGCCGGTATAGGGGCTGATAATTGGTTTTTTGTTCATATCGTAAAACCGCTTACCGCTTGTTGGGCAAATACGTTTTACGCCCCATTCTTCGTTGGGCATAACAATCCCCTTTCATCGACTGAATTTCTGCTAGATTTTACGCCCTCTGACACACCGTTCCCGGGGTGTCAAAGGCTTTTGGGTAATTGGTCCGCTTGTTGATCCGGTCTGTGCAGCAACTGGAAACTGGTTTAGGCTGAAATTGCCGACAATATACAGGAATATCATGGCGATTTTGCACCTGAGCGGTGAGCCCAACATCGAAATTAATCTTCGCCGCAACAGTCGGGCGCGACGGCTGTCTTTGCGGGTGTCTCAGCTTGACGGACGGGTCACGCTGACATTGCCGTTGTCTGCCAGTCGGCTCGAGGCAACCGGGTTTGCCCGTGAAAAAGAAAGCTGGATACGCGGCCAGTTGAACCGCCGACCTAATGGGAGCATTCCCGGGATTGGTGGAACGGTGTTATTTCAAGGGCGCGAGGTTCCAATTATTGCCGGGGCAAAGCGCAGTGTTCAGTTGCAGGACGGGCAATTGCTGGTGCCCGGGGACACTAATAAAGCCCCTGCGCGTATTGCTGCATATTTGAAAGTTGCGGCGCGAGATCAACTGGGGAGCGCATGTGATACTTACGCTGCAAAGGTGGGGCGCCGTGTTAATCGCCTAAGTTTGCGCGACACACGGTCACGCTGGGGATCTTGCACCGTGGATGGAAACCTGATGTTTTCCTGGCGTCTGATAATGGCCCCAGCTGAAGTTCTGAACTATGTCGCAGCCCATGAAGTTGCGCATTTGATCCAGATGAACCACTCGCCTGCCTATTGGGCAGTGGTGGCCGAAATTTTCCCAAATTACAAAGCCCCGCGGCAATGGTTGCGCCAAAATGGCGCGCAGCTACATTCTTATCGGTTTAGCCAATTGACGCCATAGGTCGGTTGTGATCACAATGAGGCATGCTTATTCAACCCCGTAGTCCAGACCCAGTTACACTTGCACATGACCGGGTTTTCCGCACCCTGCGCCAACGCATAATGCATGGCGAACTGCCCCCCGGGCAGGCCTTAACAATTCGTGGGATCGGGCGTCAGTTTGATGTCTCTATGACCCCGGCGCGTGAAGCTGTGCGCCGCCTGGCCGCGGAAGGTGCGCTAAGCATGACGGCGTCTGGGCGGGTGGCGACACCTGAATTGAGCAATGACCGGATCGAAGAGCTTGCATCAATCAGGGCATTATTAGAGCCGGAACTGGCCAGCCGGGCGCTGCCAAGGGCGCATTTGGCGCTGATTGATCGGTTGCAGGCGATCAATGGCGCATTGGCCGAGGTGATCACTAAAGGCGATGCAGTGGGCTATATCCGGACCAATTTAGAATTTCACCGGACGCTGTATTTGCGGGCCCAGGCCCCGGCTATGTTGGCAATGGCGGAAACAGTTTGGTTGCAATTGGGCCCGACCATGCGGGCGTTATATGGCCGTTTGCAGCGCACCGAGGTGCCCCAGCATCACCGGGCTATTGTGGCGGCCCTGCGGGCCGGGGATGAACCCGGGTTGCGCCTGGCGGTGCGCGCAGATGTGACACAAGGGCTGCGCATGTTGGTTGTGTAGCGGTCGAACCGCTGACGCGGTCCGACCGGCGGGGGGGGCTGTCTGCCCCCCAAATGGCCTGCGGCCAACCCCCCGAGGATATTTACTAAAAGAAGAAGGGCTTAGGCGTGGATGGCACCGTCACCACAGGCCAGGGCGGCTTCGCGGACGGCCTCTGACCAGGTTGGGTGGGCATGGCATGTCAGGGCCAGATCCTGGGCGGAAGCGCCAAATTCCATGGCGACGCAAATTTCATGGATCAGCTCACCTGCTGCGGGGCCGATGATATGGGCACCAAGGATGCGGTCGGTGTTTTTATCGGCCAGGATTTTCACGAAACCTTCGCCTTGAAACACTGCCTTGGCGCGGGCGTTGCCCATGTAGGAAAACTTGCCGACTTTGTAGCTATGGCCGGCCTGTTTCAGGTCTTGTTCGGTGGCACCAACGCTGGAAACCTCAGGCGATGTATAGATCACTCCGGGGATAACCCCATAATTTACATGGCCTTTTTTACCTGCCAGCACCTCGGCCACGGCCAGGCCTTCGTCTTCGGCTTTGTGGGCCAGCATCGGGCCCACTATGGCATCACCGATGGCATAGATGCCCGGAATGTTGGTGGCCCAGTGCGCATCGGTGGCGATCTGGCCGCGGTCGGTGAGGGTGACATTTAGTGCCTTTAGGCCCAGCCCGTCAGTGAACGGTTTGCGCCCGGTGGCCAGCAGAACCACGTCGGCGTCCAGGCTGTTTTCGCTGTCATCTTTGCGCAGTTTATAGCTGACTTCTGCCTTGGATTTGGTGGTGGTCACGCCCTGAACTGCCGCCCCCATAACAAAGGTAAGCCCTTGTTTTTTAAGGATACGTTGCAGGGTTTTCTGCACGTCCTTGTCCATGCCTGGGGTGATGGCGTCCAGGTATTCAACCACCGTAACATCCGCCCCGAGACGTGCATAAACTGAGCCCATTTCAAGGCCGATGACGCCCGCACCAATGACCACCATTTTCTTGGGAATTTTGGTCAATGTAAGCGCCCCAGTCGATGAAATGACGATCTTTTCATCCACGGTGACACCCGGCAGGCTGGCCACTTCTGAGCCCGTCGCGATGACGATATTTTTGGCCTTATGGATGTCGTCGCCGACCTTAACCTGACCGGCCGCCGGGATAGATGCCCAACCTTTGATCCAGTCTATCTTATTCTTTTTTAACAGAAATTCCACGCCCTTGGTGTTCTGGGAAACCACATCATCCTTATAGGCAAGCATCTGCTTCCAATCGACCGAAGGGGATTTTCCCTTAAGCCCCATCTTGGTAAAATTGTGCTGGGCATCATGCAGGCTATGGGTGGCGTGCAGCAGCGCTTTGGACGGAATGCAGCCAACATTTAGGCAGGTGCCGCCCAGGGTTTCACGCCCTTCAACCACAGCCGTTTTCAGGCCCAATTGGGCGCAGCGGATGGCACAGACATAGCCGCCGGGGCCGGCACCGATGATGATTACGTCGTAGTTTGGCATTGGGGGCTCCTAGGGGTGAAAACGTGATATGATTGGCATATGATTGGCATATGATTGGCATATGATTTTCATATGAATGGCATATGACGAAATGCGCGGCGGATCGCTGGGAATTTTGATGAAGCATCGGTGATCATCACAGTGCAAGGACGTAGAGTGAAATTGTCGAAGCAAAGCCAATGATCCAGGTCAGGGTGCGCAGCCCGGTGATGCCAAAGGCGTAGGCGGGCAGGTAAATGACGCGGGCAATCACAAACACCTGTGCGGCGAGCAGGGTTGTGTCGCTGAACGTACCCTTAATAGCCAGGATTAGGATGGCCGGGGCGAACAGGACCATGGCCTGAATGGCGTTGCTTTGGGCGCGGTCCAGCCGGGCGGTGGTGCCGGTGGCGGAGCGGTCGTCGTCACGGGCTGACAAAAAGTAGCTGATGCCGAGCTGGCCCATGGCGCCGGAGGTTTGCAGGACAACAGATATGGCCACGACCAGGCCGTAGATGGCGAGGATTGAGAGTTCGCTGTCAAACATTGGGGTGCCTTTCGGATGGATGTGGCGGGTATGTCATATGCTCATCATATGTGTGGGGGGTGCGCAAGTGGCGGGCGGGGTTTTGGGGGCTGACGGCCCCCCTTACCCGAAGGCGGGCAATTCCCCCCGTGGATATTTTTGGAACAATGATGGGGGGAAATAGAAAAACCCAAGCGGCCGCCTTTCATGGCATTCTAAGCTCGCCACTTTTAATCAGATAGCGAAATAGCCACCCCATTATTGCTAGTGGCAAAAATATGTAGGTTGCTGCCAGCGCTAGAATTTGGATAACGCTGGGCTCGCCGCCATACGCTTCCAACTGCCAGATGTTCCCGAAATACAACGGCATCCAAGAAAGGAATCCAACTGCAAAAAGCCAAACAGTGGCTCCCGAACGCAGCAGTAAAGCCAACATGAAAGCAAATATCAGAACTAGGCCGCCGAAATTTAGATAGACTTCAATTATCCAGTTGCCAGATTCAGAATTTTGTATCTGAACTGAATACCTGTTCAAAGCACGTATGAAGAAAAATACGCATAGTATTAAGGCCATACCTGTTACTACTGAGTAGACGATTCTTGAGCGCTTCATAGCAAATAATGTCCAATACTCACAAATTCATCAACAGCCGCCGGGGATATTCCAGCGCCTTTGCAACAGAGTAAGATATCCCCTCTTGTCGTTTTTCATGTTGAGCCACGCCTGCGTTCTTCACGAAACCAGATCACAATTCCGCATATGGCCACGAATGAGAGCACAGCATCGACTAGGTCGAAAACGCGTGCAAGGTTGAGCCCCCCAGTGATTGCGCCAAAGAGGTCGAACGCGCAGACTATTCCGAACAAGACCGCGATCCATGAAACTTGTTTTTGCAGGCCAAGATAAAAAAGCATCAATCCGCCAAAAACAATGAATGCCCCGCCAATTATTTCACTTGCAGCCACGCCAGCGGTGTCACCGTTGATGATAGCCATGGCGAACATGAGCACAGCCAAACCGATCTTCATTTTTATTGAGGTAAGCGCTAAATCCATGAATGTTCTATGCTTTTCTCCATCTTACTATTCGCGCCGCTACAAATCCATCAACAGCCGCCGCGGGTCTTCCAGCGCTTCTTTTACCCGCACCAGGAAGGTCACAGCGCCTTTGCCGTCCACCACCCGGTGGTCATAGGAAAGCGCCAGGTACATCATCGGGCGGATCACCACCTGGCCGTCGATGGCCACGGGGCGGTCTTGGATTTTATGCATGCCCAGGATGCCCGATTGCGGTGGGTTCAGGATGGGCGATGACATCAGCGAGCCATAAACACCGCCGTTGGAAATGGTAAAGGTGCCGCCCTGCATTTCGGCCATGCTTAGTTTGCCGTCACGGGCGCGCGCGCCTTTTTCGGCGATGGCCTTTTCGATGTCGGCAAATGACATGCTGTGGGCTTCGCGGATCACCGGCACCACAAGGCCGGTGGGGGTGCCCGCAGCAATGCCCATATGGACAAAGTTTTTGTAGACGACATCGGTGCCATCAATTTCGGCGTTCACCTCGGGCACCTCATGCAGGGCATGGACGCAGGCCTTGGTGAAGAACGACATGAAGCCCAGCTTGACACCGTGTTTCTTAAGGAACAGGTCTTTGTATTCCTTTCGCAAATCCATCACGGCTGTCATGTCGACCTCATTATAGGTGGTCAGCATGGCGGCGGTGTTTTGGCTTTCTTTCAGACGCCGGGCGATGGTCTGGCGCAGGCGGGTCATCTTTACCCGTTCCTCTCGGGGCGCGTCATCGGTGGTGACCGTTTCGCGGGGCACGGCGGCTGGTGCTGCGGGGGCGCTGGCCAGGGCCTTGGCCACGTCATCCTTCATGATCCGGCCATCGCGGCCTGTGCCGGTGACTGCCGCGGCGGAAATCCCGGCCTCGGCCATGGCTTTTTTGGCGGAAGGGGCGTTTTCAACGTCTTTTCCGGATGCAGATGGTGCGGCCGCGGCTGGGGGCGTTGGGGCGGCTGGCTCTGTGGTTGGGGCCGCGCTTGGGGCAGCACTGGCCCCTTCGCTGATGGTGGCAAGCAGGGCATCAACGCCGACGGTGTCGCCCTCGGCGGCGACGATTTCGCCCAGGGTTCCGGCAACCGGGCTGGGCACTTCGACGGTGACTTTGTCGGTTTCCAGCTCGCACAGCATTTCATCAACCGCCACGGCGTCGCCGGGTTTTTTGAACCAGGTGGCAATGGTTGCTTCGGTGACGCTTTCGCCCAGGGTGGGTACGCGGACTTGAGTGGACATAATCTTATCCTTCGATCGTTAGGGCAGCGTCTATAAGGGCTGCTTGTTGTGTTTTGTGCTGGCTGCCAAGGCCGGTGGCGGGGGACGCCGAAGACGGGCGGCCGGCATAGCTGGGGCGGGTGTTTTTGGCTTCAATCCGGGTCAGGACCCATTCGATATTGGGTTCGATAAATGTCCAGGCACCTTGGTTTTTCGGTTCTTCCTGGCACCAGACCATGTCGGCGTGTTTGAAGCGATCCAGTTCTTTGACCATGCTTAGGGCCGGGAATGGGTAGAACTGCTCGACGCGCATCAGGTAGATGTCATCGATGCCCCGTTCATCGCGCTCGGCCAGCAGGTCAAAGTAAACCTTGCCCGAGCACATCACGACGCGTTTGATTTTCTTATCGGCCACCAGTTTAGTGTCGGAATTACCCTTTTGCGCGTCATCCCACAGCACCCGGTGAAAGCTGGAACCGGTGGTGAAATCGTCGGCGTTGGACACAGCACCCTTGTGGCGCAGCAGCGATTTGGGCGACATCATGATCAGCGGTTTGCGGTATGATCGGTGCATCTGGCGGCGCAGGATGTGGAAATAGTTCGCCGGGGTCGTGCAGTTGGCCACGATCCAGTTGTCACCGCCGCACATTTGCAAAAACCGTTCCAGCCGGGCGCTGGAATGTTCCGGCCCCTGGCCTTCGTAGCCGTGGGGCAGCAGCATCACCAGCCCGGACATGCGCAGCCATTTGGCTTCGCCCGAACTGATGAACTGGTCGATCATGATCTGGGCGCCATTGGCGAAATCGCCAAACTGGGCTTCCCACAGCACCAGCGCGTTGGGTTCTGCCAGGCTGTAGCCATATTCAAAACCTAGCACCGCATATTCTGACAACATGCTGTCGATGACTTCGTATTTGGCTTGCCCATCGCCAATATTGTTCAGCGGAAAATACTTTTCTTCGGTGTCCTGGTTTAAAATGCCAGAATGGCGGTGGCTAAAGGTGCCCCGGGTGCTGTCTTGGCCGGACAGGCGCACGGGAAAACCCTCAGTCAGCAATGATCCAAAGGCCAGTGCTTCGGCGGTGGCCCAGTCAAAACCACTGCCGGTTTTGAACATATCGGCCTTGGCGGAGAACAGGCGGTTAATGGTTTTATGGGCCGGGTAATCGGCGGGCAGGCTGCACAGGGCTGCGCCGACTTTATCCATTGTTTCCTGGGGGATCGCGGTTTTTCCGCGCTGGTAGGCATCGCCCAGTTTGTCCAGATGCGACCAGCGGCCATCCAGCCAATCGGCCTTATTGGGTTTGTAGGTTTTGCCGATCTCGAACTCGGCATTCAGATATGCCTGAAACGCGGCTTTCATATCCTCAACTTCACCTTCGGGGATCAGCCCGTCACGCACAAGGCGGTCGGTATACAGTTGCAGCGTGGTTTTTTGTTTCTTGATCCGCTTGTACATCAGGGGGTTGGTGAACATGGGTTCATCCCCCTCATTATGGCCAAAGCGGCGGTAACAGAAGATGTCGATCACCACGTCTTTGTGGAATTTCTGGCGGAACTCGGTGGCGACGCGGGCGGCGTGGACCACGGCCTCTGGGTCGTCACCGTTCACGTGGAATATGGGCGCTTCCACCATCATGGCGATGTCGGTGGGGTAGGGTGAGGAACGCGAAAAATGCGGCGCGGTGGTGAAACCGATCTGGTTGTTCACAATGATGTGGATGGTGCCGCCGGTGCGGTGCCCCGACAGGCCCGACAGGCCGAAACATTCGGCGATCACGCCTTGGCCCGCAAAGGCCGCGTCCCCATGCAGCAGGATCGGCAGAACCTGGCTGCGGTCGGTGTCGTTCAGGCGTTCCTGTTTGGCGCGGGCTTTGCCGATCACCACCGGGTTCACGGCCTCAAGGTGGCTGGGGTTGGCCGTCAGCGACAGATGCACCGAGTTGCCGTCAAATTCGCGATCCGAACTGGCACCAAGGTGGTATTTCACATCGCCCGAGCCGTCCACATCAGTGGGTTTGGAACTGCCACCCTGAAATTCGTTGAAAATGGCGCGGTAGGGCTTTTCCATCACGTTGGCCAACACCGAAAGGCGGCCCCGGTGGGGCATGCCAAATATGATGTCGCGCACGCCAAGGGCGCCGCCGCGTTTGACGATCTGTTCCATGGCCGGGATCAGGCTTTCGCCGCCATCCAGACCAAAACGTTTGGTGCCCATGTATTTGACATGCAGGAATTTTTCAAAACCCTCGGCTTCCACCAGACTGTTCAGGATGGCTTTGCGCCCCTCACGGGTAAACGCGATTTCCTTGCCGTAACCTTCGATGCGTTCCTTTAGCCAGCCGCTTTCCTGTGGGTTGGAAATATGCATGTATTGCAGCGCGAACGTGCCGCAATAGGTGCGTTTCACAATGTCGATGATCTGGCGCATTGAGGCCAGTTCCAATCCCAGTACATTGTCGATAAAAATTGGCCGGTCCATGTCGGCGTCAGTGAAACCGTATGATTTTGGGTCCAGTTCCGGGTGGTTGCCAATGTCGCGCATGCCAAGCGGATCAAGGTCGGCCACCAGATGGCCGCGAATGCGGTAGGCGCGGATGATCATGATGGCGCGTACACTGTCCAGCACCGCCTGTTTGATGGCCTCATCCGAAACGGCGACGCCTTTGTCGGCGGCTTTGGCTTTGATTTTGTCGGCGGTTTTTTCCGGTTCCGGTGCCCATTGCCCGTCAAGTGCGGCTGTCAGATCATCATTGGGAATGGGGGGCCAGTCGGCGCGGGCCCAGCTGGGACCGGCAGCATCGGCCTTGGCGTCGGTGTTGCTGTCGCCGAGTTCTTTGAAGAAACCTGCCCAGGCTTCATCAACCGCGTTCGGGTCATTGGCATAGCGGGCATAGAGCTGCTCGATATATTCCGCGTTGTGGCCCTGCAGGAAGGAGGAGGCGTGGAAGGTGTCGTTGGGGGATTGTTCGGTCATTACTTCTCACTTTCTGGTTCAGTTGAACCAAGCCATTTAGGCAGTATCCAAAGCTTGCAGGAATAATTGCACGGCATCGCCGGCCTCTCGGCGATTGCATGCAATCGCCTGCCTCTCGGGTATTGCATGGCAATACCCGAGAGGCAGCGCCCGGACCTCCCCGTCGTGCCGGAGGCACGCTTTCAGCGTGACGGGGAGGGCGCTATGCCCCCCCCCCGAGGTCCGGGCGTTGACCTTTGTTTCGGTGTCGGACATCAGCATTTTGCCTACCCAATCGCTTCCAGCACAGCCTTACCCAGATCGGCCGGGCTGTCGGCAACCGTGATCCCGGCGGCTTTCATGGCTTCAATCTTATCCTCGGCGCCACCTTTGCCACCGGCGACAATCGCGCCTGCGTGGCCCATGCGCCGACCAGGGGGGGCGGTGCGTCCGGCGATGAAACCGGCTGTGGGTTTCTTCCGGCCCTTTTTCGCCTCATCAATCAGGAACTGCGCGGCTTCTTCTTCGGCGCTGCCACCGATTTCGCCGATCATGATGATGGAATGGGTGTCGTCATCGGCCAGGAACATTTCCAAGATGTCGATGTGTTCGCTTCCCTTGATCGGGTCGCCACCGATGCCCACGGCTGTCGATTGGCCAAGGCCGTTGTCGGTGGTTTGCTTCACGGCCTCATAGGTCAAGGTGCCGGAGCGTGACAGCACGCCGCAAGTGCCGG
Organism: Paracoccaceae bacterium; assembly: GCA_036479015.1. GTDB lineage: Bacteria > Pseudomonadota > Alphaproteobacteria > Rhodobacterales > Rhodobacteraceae > NVTR01. Next base: position 11,367 of record JAZGFB010000008.1, read on the forward strand.
GTTTGTGGATGTGGCCGGGCATGATGCCGATTTTGCATTTGCCGGGCGTGATCAGGCCGGGGCAGTTGGGGCCGATCAGGATGGAGCTTGACCCCTCAAGCGCGCGTTTGACGCGCATCATGTCAAGCACGGGAATGCCCTCGGTGATGCAGCAGATCAGCGGGATTTCAGCGTCCAGCGCTTCCAGTATGCTGTCGGCAGCAAACGGCGGTGGCACGTAGATGACGGTGGCATCGGCACCGGTTTTGGCCACGGCTTCATGGCAGGAATTATAGACCGGCAGGTCAAGGTGGGTTTGCCCGCCCTTGCCCGGCGTGACGCCGCCAACCATTTTGGTGCCGTAAGCAATGGCCTGTTCGGAGTGGAACGTGCCTTGGCTGCCAGTGAAACCCTGGCAGATGACGCGGGTGTTTTCGTTGATGAGAATGGCCATCTTGAAACGTGGTCCTTTTGTTGGTCGCCCGAATTGAGCGTGTAATTGGTCAGCAGGGCAGGGGGCTGCCCTGGGTTTTGGGTTCCAGTAAACTGGAAAATTGTGTGGTCATGTTGTTGTGTTGGACTAAGGTTTTGGCGCCACCCTTGGCTAGGCCGACATTCCAGAGTTGCGCAATGGCGCTGGCAAAATTTTGTACCCACACGGCTTCGGGCAAGGCTGTGACGGCCGTTGAAATCGTAGCAAACGCAAATTCATGCGCCATGTGGCACAGGTATCTTTGCCTGAAAGGGGCAGGGCTGGCCAGCAATTGGCTATCCAATTTCCGTTCCTTCCACATTCATCGCAGAATCACACCAGGATACTTTTCGCAGCCTGGCCCCCCGAGCGATAATTTTCCAAAACTGCATAGGAACGAGCTTAAGTTCGTGAAATGCCCGCCTCAGCTCTCTTGGTAGATTGCTCTCGGACAAACTTGAAAGTGTTTGCCTGGAATTGGCTTCATTTTTTGGTTCGTTGCCTTGAACAACCAGGGCTGGGAACACCTGAAAGACTGATAGTGACCGTGCCAAGGGTGATATGTTGACGTTAAAAAGGAAATGATCGATCGGCATGTCGACAGGTTTTTTCGAAACGATGCGACGGGCTGCAGCCCTACTGACAAAATAGCCCGCGCCACCAGAGTGGCGGGAATGTAGTTCGGCCAAGCGTCGCCCAGCATGATGGGTTTCTATCTTGTCCAGGACCAGAACCAATTTGTCGTCGCGCCATCTTTCAATCTTTACAATATCCGCGTTTTCAGGCCACCAGGACATATCAGAGATCCAGTGCTGAAGTTCGGCCGATAAGTACACGTCGTCTTCCAAAATCAGGCAATACGCCTCGTCTCGGACAAGGAAATCTTCCAACAATTTTAAATGGCTGAGCGTGCAGGCCCTGTCGTGCAATCCCATATTCCCCCAATCGCCCGAGACTGAGATTTCCTTCAACTCTGCGTGGGATTTTGGTTCGGATGCGTCCACGGCTGGCCAGAATCTTGCGCTGATGTCAATTTTGGTAAGCTGTTCTTGCATGATTTTCCGCCGTTGGGTGGCGCGTGAAAGGTTTACCACAGAAACCAAGACGCTTGCCGCAGCAGCTTGATTGTCGTGGTATTCCTTCACGGGAAAATTCATCCCTTCACCGCCGCCACAATCTTCGTCGCCGCATCCGACAGATCATCCGCCGCGATTACGCCAAGGCCTGAACCGTTGATGATGGCTTTGCCTTCTTCGACGTTGGTACCTTCCAGACGCACTACTAATGGAACTTTCAGCCCGACTTCTTTCACGGCCTCAACCACACCTTCGGCGATGATGTCACAGCGCATGATGCCGCCAAAGATGTTGACCAGGATGCCTTTGACGTTGGGATCAGAGGTGATGATTTTGAAAGCCTCGGTCACCTTTTCTTTGGTGGCACCGCCGCCGACGTCTAGGAAATTGGCAGGCGAGGAGCCGAACAGTTTGATGATGTCCATGGTGGCCATGGCCAGCCCGGCACCGTTGACCATGCACCCAATTTCGCCATCCAGCGAAATGTAGTTCAGATCGAACTTTGAGGCGGCCAGTTCTTTGGCGTCTTCTTCGCTTTCGTCGCGCAGGGCGGCGATGTCGGGCTGGCGGTAAATGGCGTTGCCGTCAAAACCCATTTTGGCGTCAAGGCAGACCAGATCACCATCATTGGTGACGATCAGCGGGTTAATTTCCAGCATCTCGCAGTCTTTTTCGACGAACATTTTATACAGCGTGCCCATCAGTGCGACGCATTGTTTGATCTGACGGCCAGTCAGCCCCAGTTCAAACGCGATGCGGCGGCCGTGAAAGCCCTGATAGCCGGTGGCCGGGTCAACGGAAAACGACAGGATCTTTTCGGGGGTCGCGGCGGCGACCTCTTCTATGTCCATGCCGCCCTCGGTTGAGCAAACGAACGACACCTGTGACGATTGGCGATCCACCAGCAGGGCCAGGTAATATTCATGCTCAATGCCAGCGCCATCTTCGATGTAGATGCGGTTGACCTGTTTGCCAGCCGGGCCGGTTTGGTTGGTGACCAGCGTGCGGCCCAGCATTTTGGCGGCTTCGGTTGCTGCCTCTTCCACCGAGCGCGTCAGGCGGACACCGCCGGCTTCGCCAGCGTCGGCTTCTATGAAGGTACCCTTGCCGCGGCCACCGGCATGGATCTGGGCTTTGACCACCCAAACCGGGCCGTCAAGTTGCCCGGCGGCGGTTTTGGCGTCTTCGGCGCGCAGGACAGGGCGGCCTTCGGATACGGGTGCGCCGTAGCTGCGCAACAGGGCTTTGGCTTGGTATTCGTGAATATTCATGGGGCTGCCTTCGTGCTGATATAATTGCCCATGATATTGCACGTAGGATACGGGTGAATAAACGCTTATTTGCCGTTAGCGCATAAACTTTGGTAAATTAGCTGCGTTTGTGATCACAGTAATATTTTGTGTGATCACATAACGCAAAACCGGGCAATCAGAATTCAAGCGGCCCGTTACAAAACGGAAAATGCCGAGCCTGTAGGGCCCGGCATTTAAGATATTTTTTAATTGGCGCTTATCCCAGCGCGCTGTCTATCCCGATACAGGCCGTAACCAAGCCCTTGACCGCATCAACAGATTTATCAAACATCGCCTGTTCAGCTTTGTTCAGCTTGATATTGACCACACGTTCAATGCCACCGGCACCGATGACTGTTGGCGCGCCAACATACATGCCCTTAAGGCCCAGGGCACCATCAACCCATGCCGCACAGGGCAGCAGGCGTTTTTGGTCTTTCAGATAGCTTTCAGCCATTTCAATGGCCGATGTGGCCGGGGCGTAAAACGCCGAACCGGTTTTCAGCAGGCCAACGATTTCTGCGCCACCATCGCGGGTGCGTTGCACGATCGCGTCCAGCTTTTCCTGTGTGGTCCAGCCCATATCCACCAGGTCGGGCAGTGGAATACCGCCAACCGTAGAATAGCGCGTCAGGGGCACCATGGTATCGCCGTGGCCGCCCAACACAAAGGCGGTGACGTCGCGCATGGACACGCCAAATTCAAGGCTTAGGAAATGGCGGAAACGGGCGCTGTCCAGCACACCGGCCATGCCAACGACCATATTATGGGGCAGGCCGGAATATTCGCGCAGGGCCCAGACCATGGCGTCCAGTGGGTTGGTGATACAGATCACAAAGGCGTTTGGCGCGTGCTTTTTGATGCCTTCGCCAACGGATTTCATGACTTTTAGGTTGATGCCCAGCAGGTCATCGCGGCTCATGCCCGGTTTGCGGGCGACCCCGGCTGTGACGATGCACACATCTGCGCCAGCTATGTCGGCGTAATCTGTGGTGCCGGACATGGCGGCGTCAAATCGGGCCGAGGGGCCAGCTTCTGCGATATCAAGGGCTTTGCCCTGTGGCACGCCATCGGCGATGTCAAACATCACAACGTCGCCAAGTTCTTTCATTGCAGCAAGGTGGGCAAGGGTGCCACCGATTTGCCCTGAACCGATCAGGGCAATTTTTGGTCTGGCCATTTAAGGACTCCATCCAGTGTTAATCGCCGGATGACTACCCATTTGATCTGCGAGTCGCAAGTCTGCTGCATTGCAGCATGTTTCAAGCCAGTGAAACCTGGGCTAAGGGCGGCATTAAAGGCTGGGGAAACAATGGGGTGGGGGAAACCCAGAGAGCAGAGTCAATTAGGTTAATATTGTTCGTAAAAATATGGGGTAAGCCGCCAATTTGAAGGGCTGCGTTGGTCTGGCATTGATTGTTCAGGCGTCTTTGCCTGGAACTGTCGGTGCCTCGGCCAGGGTTTCAAATGATTGTCCCGCCGCCACGATGCAGGTTTGTCCGCTGGGCATGGTTACGGTAATTGTCCAGCTGCCGGTTTGGATCGACGCATAGATTTCTACCACGGAATTATTTGCGCCAAGCCCCATGGATTGACGGCTTTCACCGTATTTTTCTGCCAAACGGGTGACAACGATGTCACGGCTGGCGCAGCGGTTTGATTGCGCAAAAGCGTGCTGAGTGGCCAAAAGCATGGCCCCAAGTCCTAAGGAGAGCGCGAGGAACTGTCGCTTCATTTTTGTATGCCTTTCTAATTGCGGGGCCGTGCCCGCAGTGGTCTTGCCTGATGGGGTAAATTTTGGCGCTTAACCCGCCAATAATTGGTTAATCCAACGTGCGGGGTTGCCCCAATGGGCGCGGGATATGCCCAACATTTTTCTGCGCCGCGGCAATTGTCGATTGCGACATCGGGCGATAGGGTGGACGTAAATGCGAACGATATCGGGAAGAATCATGTCCTTAGCACTGCGGCCAGCGCGATCATTTTTGTATATTCCGGGCTCTAACGCGCGGGCGTTGGAAAAGGCGCGGGCGCTGCCGGTGGATGCGATCATTTTTGATCTAGAAGACGCGGTAACACCCGGTGAAAAAATCAATGCACGCGGGCAATTGCAGGCGGCATTGGCCGCTGGCGACTATGGTACACGCCTATGCTTGGTGCGGGTTAACGGGCTGGATACCGACTGGGGGCGCGACGATATTCTGGCATTTGCAGATGCCGATATCGACGGTATTTTGATCCCCAAGGTGGACAATGGTGCCGCGTTGGACGCGGTTGCGGCCCTGTGCCCCGGCATGGCGCTTTGGGCGATGATGGAAACCCCACGCGGTGTTTTGAATGCCGCTGAAATTGCCGATCACGGGCAAATGGCGGGCTTTATTTTGGGCACGAATGATCTCGCCAAAGATCTGAACAACCGCAATCGGGCAGATCGGGAACCGCTGTTGAGCGCGTTGCAAATCTGTCTGTTGGCGGCGCGGGCTGCCGGGATTGTCTGTATTGATGGGGTTTATAATGCCTTTAAGGATACCGTGGGTCTGGCCGCTGAATGTGAGCAGGGGCGTGACATGGGGTTTGACGGTAAAACCCTGATCCACCCGGCGCAGGTTGAAACGGCCAATGGGGTTTTTGGGCCCAGTGAAGATGAAATTGCGCTGGCGCGTCGCCAAATTGCGGCCTTTGATGTGGCCCGGGCCGAGGGCAAGGGGGTTGCGGTTGTTGATGGTCAGATCGTGGAAAACCTGCATATAGAGGCCGCACAGGCCGTATTGGCCAAACATAGGGCGATACGCGCCGCTGAGGGAGAATAACATGACATTACTTATAGCCGGGCTGGTTCTGTGGACCGTGGCGCATTTTTTCAAACGGGTAACGCCGGGGGCGCGGGCGTCGATGGGCAATGCCGGTAAGGGCGTTATGGCGGTGCTGATATTGGCATCGGTGGTGATGATGGTCATCGGCTATCGCGCGGCACCGGTGGATGTGGTGTTTGAGGCGCCAAGCTGGGGCAAGCCGGTGAATAACATTCTGATGCTGGTGGCGGTGGCGCTGCTGGGTATGGGCAGCTCTAAGGGGCGGGCGCGGGCGTGGTTGCGCCACCCGATGTTGATCGGTGTGTTGGTATGGGCGGGGGCGCATATTCTGGTGAACGGTGATGTGGCGTCATTGGTATTGTTTGGCGGCATTGCCGCTTGGGCAGTGGTGAGCATGGTCCTGATCAACCGCGGCGAAGGCCCCTGGCAGCGCCCGGAACCTGGCCCTGCAAGTGGTGATGTGCGGTGGTTGGTGATCAGTGCTGTGGTGTTTGCAGTGATTGCAGGCATTCACATTTGGATCGGCCCGTCGCCGTTTGGGGCATAGGGCAATGCAGGCATACCGGTTGCTGACGGGCGAAGACACGTCTGAGTTTTGCCATAAGGTGAGCGCGGCCTTGTCCAAGGGTTGGGTGCTGTATGGTGATCCTGCCTACGGGTTTGATGCCAGTAGCGGTATGATGCGCTGTGCGCAGGCGGTCACTAAGGATGTGGACGCCGTGTATTCACCAGAGATGAAATTGGGGCAGCTGTGAAAACCAACCGGGGCCGCTTCTTTGAGGATTTCCGCGTCGGAGAGGCAATAATTCACGCCGTTCCAAGGACCGTTGCCGAGGGGGAGCGCGCGCTTTATCACGCGCTGTACCCGGCGCGCCATGCGCTCACATCATCTGATATGTTTGCCGCAAGCTGTGGCTTTGAGGGCTCGCCGCTGGATGATCTGTTGGTATTTCATGTGGTGCTGGGCAAGACGGTTCCTGATATTTCGCTGAATGCAGTGGCCAACCTGGGGTATGCTGAAGGGCGCTGGCTCGCGCCGGTTTACCCCGGCGACACCCTGCGCGCGGTCAGTGAGATTATCGGACTGAAGCAAAATTCCAACGGAAAAACCGGCATTGTCTGGCTGCGCACCACCGGTCTGAACCAGCGCGATGAGCCGGTGCTTAGCTATGTGCGTTGGGTGATGGTGCGCAAGCATGACCTGGCGGCGGATGCGCCCGAAACCGTGATACCGGAACTGGCCGGGACGGTTGGTGTTGATGATCTGGTTGTTCCCGAGGGTCTGGATTTTGCGGGCTATGACTTTGATCTGGCCGGTGAAGCGCATCGCTGGGGGGATTATAAGGTTGGTGAGCAGATCGACCATGTGGACGGTGTCACCATCAGCGAGGCCGAGCATATGATGGCCACCCGGCTGTGGCAAAACACGGCGCGGGTGCATTTTGATGTGACAGCGCGCCCGGATGGCACGCGCTTGATTTATGGCGGCCATATTATTTCTTTGGCGCGGGCGCTGAGCTTTAACGGGCTGGCCAATGCCCAGCTGATTGTTGGGCTGAACGCGGGCGCGCATGCCAACCCCTGCTTTGCCTGTGATACGGTGCGGGCCTGGTCCGAGGTTTTGGATATGGCCGATATGGGCAATGGTATCGGGGCGCTTCGCTTGCGGCTTGTGGCCACCAAGGGGGCCGCATTTGCGCTACGCGGGGATGATGGCAAATACCTGCCAGAGGTGTTGCTTGATCTGGATTACTGGGTGCTGATGCCAATGTGATAGCGAACCATTGTGATCTGGTGGGGGCCCCTTTGGGGCCACGGGATTATCGGCGCCCCAAAGGGGCGCATGCCTTCGGCGAGGATATTTTTAAAAAGAAGAAGGGCGCGGCCTGTCTTTTTGTGATCACAATATTTTCAGCTTTGTTGTCACAACAGCAAGATTCGCCGCTAATGGCCGTTGGGGCGGTTAATATTACAGCCTGAGTCGCCATTTCGCCGGGTTGATCTATCTGAGGTGGTAAAATCTCAGGTAGAGGCTGGGCTAATATCGCCTTACGTGATCACAAATGAATATATTTTCCGCATTATTTCACATTTTGTAAGACGTTAGCGCCATCGGCCTTGTAAAGCTGTGGCGCAGTTGCATAACACTTGGTTAAATTCTGCCGAACGGCGGTCGAAAGGACCAAATATGGTTGATGATAGTCGCACTAAACGCCCGCTTTCACCGCATCTGACGATTTATCGCCCGCAGCTGACATCGATCAGTTCGATCCTGACGCGGATCACTGGCAATGGGTTGTTGCTGGGGGCTGTTTTGGTGTCGGTCTGGTTCATGTCACTGGTGATATCACCGGCTTGTTTTGCGGCGGTGAACGGCTTTATGACCAGCTGGTTTGGCGATCTTATCATGACCGGGTCACTTTGGGCGCTGTGGTATCACCTGTTGGCCGGGATCAGGCACCTGATCTGGGACACCGGGCGCGGGCTGGAAATTGAAACCGCCGAAATGTTGGGCTGGGGCGTTATTGGCGGCTCAGTATTCCTGACAATTTTGACCATCGTGATCATATAGGGGGCCGGACATGTCATATTTAACTGATAGAAAACGCGCCACTGGAATGGGGTCGGCAAAAACCGGCACCGCGCACCATTGGGGCATGACGGTAAGTGCCTGCATGCTATTGGTGCTGGTGCCGCTGTTCATCTTTACCTTTGGGTCGATGCTGGGCGAAGATCAGGCCACGGTTGTTGCCTATTACGCGCGGCCATTCCCGGCCATCATTGCCGCCACGACCATCATTATCGGCATGCTGCATTTCAAGAACGGTGTGCAGATCATGATCGAAGATTACGTGCATGGGCTGGCCCGCAAAGTACTGATCATCGGGATGATCGGTGTCAGTTACGCCATTATGGCAACCGGGCTGTATGGCCTGGCAAAGATTGCGTTTTAAGGAGCTTTCGCAAAATGGCGGCATATGAATACGAAACCCACGACTATGATGTTGTGGTTATTGGGGCCGGTGGCGCCGGGCTGCGGGCAACGCTTGGTATGGCTGAACAGGGGCTGCGCACCGCCTGTGTAACCAAGGTATTTCCGACCCGCTCCCACACCGTGGCAGCCCAGGGTGGCATTGCGGCCAGCCTGTCAAACATGGGCCCCGACAATTGGCAGTGGCATATGTATGACACTGTGAAAGGGTCGGATTGGTTGGGCGACATGGACGCCATGGAATACCTGACGCGCGAAGCCCCCAAAGCGGTTTATGAGCTGGAGCATTATGGGGTGCCGTTTTCGCGCACCGAAGAAGGCAAGATTTACCAGCGCCCGTTTGGCGGCCACACCACCGAATTTGGCGAAGGCCCGCCGGTGCAACGCACCTGCGCCGCCGCTGATCGCACCGGGCATGCGATGTTGCACACGCTCTATGGGCAAAGCCTGAAGCATAACGCTGAATTTTACATTGAATATTTCGCCATTGATCTGATCATGGCCGAAGATGGCACCTGTCAGGGTGTGGTCTGCTGGAAGCTGGACGATGGCACGATCCATGTGTTCAACGCCAAAATGACCGTGCTGGCCACGGGCGGCTACGGGCGTGCCTATTTTAGTGCCACATCGGCCCATACCTGCACCGGTGATGGTGGTGGTATGGTGGCGCGTGCCGGGTTGGCGCTGCAGGATATGGAATTTGTGCAATTTCACCCCACCGGGATATATGGTGCTGGCACGCTGATCACCGAAGGCGCGCGCGGTGAAGGTGGCTATTTGACCAATTCCGAGGGCGAGCGGTTCATGGAACGCTACGCCCCGACATATAAAGACCTGGCCAGCCGTGATGTGGTGTCACGCTGCATGACCATGGAAATCCGCGAAGGCCGCGGCGTGGGGCCCAACAAGGACCATATCCACCTGAACCTTAGCCATTTGCCGCCCGAAACCCTGGCGTTGCGTCTGCCCGGTATCTCTGAAAGCGCCAAAATATTTGCCGGTGTTGATCTGACCCGTGAACCCATTCCGGTGCTGCCGACGGTGCATTACAACATGGGCGGCATCCCGACGAATTACTGGGGCCAGGTGTTGAACCCGACCGCTAAGGACCATGATGCCATATCGCCGGGGCTTATGGCTGTTGGGGAAGCAGGCTGTGCGTCTGTGCATGGGGCCAACCGGCTGGGGTCAAACAGCCTGATTGATCTGGTGGTGTTCGGGCGGGCAGCTGCGATTAAGGCCGGGGAAATTGTTGATCCGGCGTCAGCCAATCAGACACTGAACACAGCGTCGATTGAGGCGGCCCTTGATCGTTTTGACGGGCTGCGTAATGCGTCAGGTGCTGTGCCGACGGCCGATCTGCGCCTTGAGATGCAAAAAACCATGCAGGCAGACGCCGCCGTTTTCCGCACCGATAAAACCCTGGCCGAAGGGGTTGCGAAAATGGCCACTGTGGCCGCCAAACTGGACGATATTTCGGTGACTGACCGATCCCTGGTCTGGAACAGTGATCTGATGGAAACGCTAGAACTGACCAACCTGATGCCAAGTGCACTGGCCACGATTGTAAGCGCTGAAGCACGCCGCGAAAGCCGGGGCGCCCATGCGCACGAAGATTACCCGGATCGCGATGATAAGAACTGGCGCAAGCACACATTGGCCAAGGTGAGCGGGACCAAAGTGAAATTGTCCTACCGTGATGTGCATCTGAAACCGCTGACCACAGAGGCTGAGGGTGGCATTGATCTAAAGAAGATCGCGCCGAAGAAGCGGGTGTATTGATGATGTTTCAAAAAGCTGTCGCAACCCTGCCGGTGCCACCCAATTTAACGCTTAAAAGAAAGGCGTCAGCAAATGGTTGAACTAACACTGCCAAAGAACAGCAAGATACGGGTCGGAAAAACCTGGCCAAAACCGGAAGGCGCCAGCAATATTCGTAAGGTTTCGGTATATCGTTGGAGCCCGGAAGACGGTGAAAACCCGCGGGTCGATACGTATTTTGTTGATATGGACACCTGCGGCCCCATGGTTCTGGACGTGCTGATCAAGATCAAAAACGAAATTGATCCCAGCCTGACATTTCGGCGGTCATGTCGCGAAGGTATCTGTGGATCCTGTGCCATGAACATTGACGGTATCAACACGCTGGCCTGCACCTATGGCATGGATGAGATCAAGGGTGACATCAAGATTTACCCGCTGCCCCATACCGAAGTGGTTAAGGATCTGATCCCTGATCTGACGCATTTTTATGCCCAGCACGCCAGCATCATGCCCTGGCTGGAAACCAAAACCAACCGCCCGGCCAAGGAATGGAAGCAGTCTATTGAAGACCGCGAAAAGCTGGACGGGCTGTATGAATGCGTCATGTGCGCCTGCTGTTCCACCAGCTGCCCCAGCTATTGGTGGAATTCAGATCGCTACCTGGGCCCGGCGGCATTGTTGCACGCGAACCGCTGGATCAAAGACAGTCGCGATGAGGCAACAGGTGAGCGTCTGGACGATCTGGAAGATCCGTTCAAACTGTACCGCTGTCACACCATCATGAACTGCACCAAGACCTGCCCCAAGGGTCTAAACCCGGCCAAATCAATTGCCGAGATCAAGAAAATGATGGTGGAGCGGCAGGTTTAGGAAAACGCCGCCTCAAGCGCAATTTCCACCATGTCGCCAAAGCTGGTTTCACGTTGCTCTGATGGCAGCGCGTCACCGGTGATCAGGTGATCCGATACCGTCAATATGGCCAGGGCGCGGCGCTGGTAGCGTGCGGCCAGGGTGTACAGTTCGGCCGCCTCCATTTCCACGCCCAGAATGCCGTGGCGGGTCATTTCGCGGGTCAGGTCGGGGCGCTCATCGTAAAACGTATCCGATGAATATATCCCGCCCACATGGGTGCCAACGTCAACCTTTTGGGCGGCTGTTACGGCAGCGCTGAGCAGGGAATAATCAGCGCAAGGCGAGAAATCCAATTCCCGGAAAATTGTGCTGGACGGTGTGGCGATAGCGGTTGTGGTCATGGCTATAATAATATCGCGCACCGCGACATGTTCCTGCATGGCACCGCAAGACCCTATGCGGATCAGGGTTTTGGCATCGTAATCTTTGATCAGTTCATTAACGTAAATCGACAGGCTGGGCATGCCCATGCCAGAGCCCTGTATGGTGACACGGTTGCCCCTATAGGTGCCGGTAAAACCCAGCATGCCGCGGGTCTCATTGACCAGTTTGGCATCTTTCAGGAACTTTTGCGCTGCCCATTTGGCGCGGTAGGGATCGCCGGGTAACAGAACGGTTTCGGCGATTTCGCCGGGTTTGGCACCGATGTGGAATGTCATGATGAACCCTTTCTATTTGCCGTGAACATAGCGCGGTATTTTGAAAGGGAAAAGAGCTGAGTGAAGCATGAATTTTCGCAGAAAATTCACAACGTTTTTTCTGCGAAAAAACTAAGGTGTCACAAGTTCAACAATATCAAACATAATCTGGTTCAGTTTGAAATCTTTTGGCGTGTAAATCCGCGATACCCCCAGTTTTTGCAAACGCTTGGCATCCTGATCCGGGATGATACCGCCAACGATCAGCGGGATATATGTCAGGCCCCGTTTTTTCATCAGGTCAACCAATTCTTCCACCAAAGTGATATGACTGCCCGATAATATCGACAGCCCGATCACATGGGCATCTTGGCTGTGGGCGACATCAATAATTTCGGCAGGGGTCAGGCGGATGCCATCATAGACGATATCCATGCCGCAATCACGGGCCCGCACGGCGATCTGTTCGGCACCATTGGAATGACCATCCAGGCCGGGCTTTGCCACCAGGAATTTCAGGCGCCGGCCTAATGTGTCGGAAACCACATCAACGGCCGCGCGAATTTCATCCAACCCGCCGGTTTGGTTAGAGGGTGATTTTGACACACCGGTTGGCGCGCGGTATTGCCCGAAAGCCGCGCGTACAACATCGCCCCATTCCCCGGTGGTGGCCCCGGCGCGCGCCGCTTTGACCGAGGGGCCCATAAGGTTTTCACCCGATTTTGCAGCCGCGCGAAGGTCAGCCAGTGCAGATGTGACTGCCGCCCCATCGCGCGCTTGTTTCCAGGCGTTTAGACGGGCAATCTGGTCAGCTTCGGCCCCCTTATCGGCAACCATGATCGCCCCATCACCAGATGTCAGTGGGCTGGGTTCGCCGTCACTCCAGCGGTTCACCCCGACAATGGTGGTGTCACCGGTTTCGATGCGCCCGATACGGGCGGCATTGGCGTCAACCAGTCGGGATTTCATGTAATCTATAGAATTGATCGCCCCGCCCATGGCATCAATTTGTGCCAGTTCGGCGCGGGCACCATCTTTTAGGGTTTCAACCTTGCGGGTTATCGCCGGGTTGCCGTCAAACAGGTCGTCATATTCCAACAGGTCGCTTTCATAGGCCAGGATCTGCTGCATGCGCAGGGACCATTGCTGATCCCAGGGTCGGGGCAGGCCCAGGGCTTCGTTCCAGGCGGGCAATTGTACGGCGCGGGCACGGGCGTTTTTGGACAGGGTCACGGCCAGCATTTCGATCAATATGCGATAAACGTTGTTTTCTGGCTGCTGCTCGGTCAGGCCCAGGGAATTGACCTGTACCCCATAGCGAAACCGGCGGAATTTTGCGTCCTTAACGCCATAGCGCTCGCGGGTAATTTCATCCCACAGTTCAACGAAAGCGCGCATTTTGCACATTTCGGTCACAAAGCGGATGCCGGCATTCACAAAGAACGAGATCCGCCCGACCATGGCAGGGAAATGTTCGGGCGCGACCTTGCCGCGTAGATCATCCAGCACCGCGCAGGCCGTGGCCAGGGCAAAGGCCAGTTCTTGTTCGGGTGTCGCGCCTGCCTCTTGCAAATGATATGAACATACGTTCATCGGGTTCCATTTGGGCAGATGCTCACGGGTATAAGCGGCGACATCGGTGATCATGCGCAGGCTGGGTTCCGGTGGGCAGATATAGGTGCCGCGCGACAGGTATTCTTTGATGATGTCGTTTTGCACCGTGCCTTGTAGGGCGCAAACATCGGCCCCTTGTTTTTCGGCCGTTACGATATAGAGCGCCAGCAACCAGGGGGCTGTGGCGTTGATCGTCATCGATGTGTTCATCTGATCCAGTGGGATTTGGTCAAACAGGGCCGTCATATCGCCCAGATGGTTGATCGGGACGCCGACTTTGCCGACCTCACCGCGGGCCAGTTCATGGTCACTGTCATAGCCGGTTTGGGTGGGCAGATCGAAAGCCACAGACAGCCCGGTTTGACCGCGGGCCAAATTGGCGCGGTACAGCGCGTTGGATGCTTTGGCGGTTGAATGCCCGGCATAGGTGCGAAACAACCAGGGGCGGGTTTTTGGGGTTTCGGTCACTTGGCGAGATTCCGTCGTGCAAGAAAATTACATTTTTGCAGCGCGCGCCGCAATAAGGTTTTAAGCACAATTACTGCACTGCAGCAAGTGCAGCCCGCGATCAGGTAAAAACGACGCGCCAAACTGGGCGGCGCGTCCATTGTTCTATTGAAAAGCCGGGTTAGTTATAGGTGAAAGTCCCGATCTCACAGATGTTGATGTTCTTTTTCACCAAAACATCGCCGTCATCAAATTCGGCGCGGAAATCAAATTTGCAATAGCCGCTGCCGTCATCAAAATTGATTGTCACCTGGGAATGGGCTTTTAGGACGTCGCTGCCCAATATGTCTTCTTCCCAGGAATCTGACCCTTTGTTTGAGCCGTAAAACCGAACGATCGTGAAATCTGTATTATTCACAATGGTGACCCGTCGATCCAGCGCAAGGGCCGGTAAGGCAGAGCTAAGGGTAACGGCCGTTGCGGCCAGTGCTGCAAGAAATTGGCGTCTTAGTATCATGATGTCTCCTATCGGTGTTTTAGCAATTATGTTGGTCGAAAAATAATTGTTGGCAACAAACACGTCCCAGATGTCGATAATATGGTGCGAATGTGCCACGTAAGGGATTATCACACGCCGGATTTACCCCGGCGATGTTTCCTGTCACGGTGCGTAAATGTTTCAGACTGTCCAACTGCCCCTGTGGCTTCTTGTTCTTATCCTTGCATTTGCGATCGTGACGGCGCTGTCACATTTTCTGTTGCCGTCGGTACGCTGGTTTTTTCGCCGCCGGATGGAAAGGGTGGTGGCGCGCCTGAATGAACGGCTTGAACGCCCGATTGAGCCGTTCAAGCTGGCCCGGCGTCACGACATGATCCAGCGCCTTAGCTATGATGCTAAGGTAATGGAGGCCGTGGGTGAACGCGCCCAAGAGGCAGAAATACCTGAAGATGTCGCCTTTCAGGAAGCCCAGGGATATGCCCGCGAAATAGTGCCATCCTTTAGCGCCAGCGCCTATTTCGGCTTTGCCATCAAATTTGCCCGCTGGATCAGCCAGGGTTTTTACCGGGTGCGCCTTGGCTATTTTGACGAAGGCGCGATCGCCAAGATCGGGCCCAATTCAACCGTTGTATTCATCATGAACCACCGCTCAAACATGGATTATGTGCTGGTGACATATCTGGCGGCAGAACGCTCTGCGCTGTCCTATGCGGTGGGCGAATGGGCGCGGGTTTGGCCGTTGTCGCGGCTGATTAAGGCGATGGGCGCCTATTTTATCCGCCGCCGCTCACGCAATGATCTGTATCGTCGGGTGCTGGCGCGTTATGTGCAAATGGCCACGGCAGGCGGCGTGGCGCAGGCCGTATTTCCCGAAGGCGGGCTAAGCCTGAATGGTAAGGTAGGTGAGCCAAAGCTGGGCCTGCTGAATTACATTGTGTCAGATTTTGACCCGGAAAAGGGGCGTGACGTTGCCTTTGTGCCGGTTGCTCTGAATTATGACCGGGTGTTTGAAGACCGGGTTCTTGTGGCGGCCTCAGAGGCGGGGGTGCGAAAGTTCCGGTTTCACTGGAGCTCGGCCGTTCGCTATGTGTTCAAACACCTGTATCAGCGCCTGACAGGTGGGTTTTTACGGTTTGGCTATGCCGCCGTTAGTTTTGGTGAACCGCTGTCATTGGCGGAATTTTCCAAGGGCAAAAAAGGCGATGTGACAAAGGATATCGGCCGCGAACTGATGCGCCGTATCCGCAAAATTGTGCCAGTGCTGCCTTTGCCGCTGGTGTGTTACTGCCTGCTGAACAGTGACGGGCCGTTCACCCGGGATGCTCTGGTTGATCTGGCATGTGAAAAACGAAAACTGCTATTGGCCAACGGTGCCCATGTGCGGCCCAAGGGCGGGGTGCCTGAAGAAGAGATCAACGTCGCGCTAAACCATTTGCTGATGCGCAAGCTGATTGTCGAAACGCAAACCGGTATCAGCATCAATTCCAAGGAACGCGTGTTGCTGGAATATTATGCCAATACCATTGCGCATTTGTTTTAAGGCTGTTGGCGTTGAAATAATGCGGAATTGGCCGCGTTATAAAATTACAAAACATTGCCTATTTTGGTTGCAATATTTCTTGCCCGGTAATAAATGACGGAAAGGCCGCTGCGATTTTGCAGTGCGGCAATCTGATCGGAGCTACACCCGTGAGCAACCAGAGCACCCCCACCGCCGCCCATAAAGATCTGTATGAGGTCGGGGAAATTCCGCCTATGGGCCATGTGCCAAGCCAAATGTATGCCTGGGCAATCCGACGTGAGCGTCACGGTGAGCCAGATAAATCCATGCAGCTGGAAACCGTTGATGTCCCGGAAATTGACAGCCATGGTGTGCTGGTTCTGGTGATGGCGGCCGGGGTAAATTATAACGGCGTCTGGGCCGGGCTTGGGGTGCCGATCAGCCCATTTGATATACACAAAGAAGACTATCATATCGCGGGTTCTGACGCGTCGGGCATTGTCTGGGCGGTGGGTGAAAAAGTGACCCGCTGGAAAGTTGGCGATGAGGTGGTGATCCACTGCAATCAGGACAATGGCGATGATGAAGAATGCAACGGGGGGGACCCGATGTATTCCGCCAGCCAGCGGATCTGGGGGTATGAAACCCCGGACGGATCATTTGCCCAGTTCACCCGGGTTCAGGCCCAGCAACTGATGCCGCGCCCCAAACATCTGACATGGGAAGAAAGTGCGTGTTACACCCTGACACTGGCCACCGCATATCGCATGCTATTTGGCCACCAGCCCCATGAATTAAAGCCGGGTCAAAACGTGTTGGTCTGGGGCGCTTCTGGTGGGCTGGGGTCATTTGCCATCCAACTGATCAAAACCGCCGGTGGCAATGCCATCGGGGTGATATCGGATGAGGATAAGCGCGAATTTGTCATGGGGCTGGGCGCCAAGGGGGTCATCAACCGCAAAGATTTCAACTGCTGGGGCCAATTGCCGGTGGTGAACAGTGATGACTATAAGACCTGGTTCGGCGAGGTGCGCAAATTTGGCAAAGCCATTTGGGACATAACCGGTAAGGGCGTCAATGTTGATATGGTGTTTGAGCACCCGGGCGAAGCCACGTTCCCGGTGTCGACATTCGTGTGTAAAAAGGGCGGCATGGTGGTGATCTGTGCCGGAACCACGGGGTACAACCTGACCATGGATGCGCGCTATGTCTGGATGAACCAGAAACGCATTCAAGGCAGCCATTTCGCCCATCTAAAGCAGGCGGCGGCGGCAAATAATCTGATGGTCGAACAGCGGATTGATCCGTGTATGTCAGAGGTTTTTTCCTGGGATGACATCCCGGCGGCACATCTGAAAATGTTGCGAAATCAGCATAAGCCGGGCAATATGGCAGTGCTGGTTCAAGCCCCAAAAACCGGGCTGCGCACATTGGAAGATGTGATGAAATCTGCACCAAATACCTGATTCTATTTCCCGGTGGTAACGTTTTAGTTATCCACAGGTATTGGGCGGCTTTTGGGTGAAAGTTAATAGAATACATAGAATTGGAAATAGATTGCTCGCCATTTATGGGGAGTGTGAATCCGTGAGTGTTCAGAATTCAGGACACATGCTAAGGTTGTGTTTACTTCTTGTTAACCTTTATTAAAGAGACTAACATGGCACATAATTGGATTATCGAAGTACTGGCAGACTTAAAGACGTTTGCGGCCGAAAATGGCCTGACCAAGCTGGCAGGGCAACTGGAAGAAACAGCCCTAGTCGCAACCGTCGAAATCTCGTCCCAAGAGCGGGGCGTTAAAGAACTGGCGAACTGGGAAGTTGAAACCACTGGAAGAGTTCATAGAACATCTGCAACGCGCTGAGGCGCTTCAAGACCTTCAATCTGCGACCGAGCGGTTGCGGGAACACTACAAAATCGCCCATATTGTCTATCACTGGGTGAACAGCGCAGGCGAACGGTTTGGCGCCGGGACCTATAGTTCAGAATGGGTCGACCGATACCTGGAAAAAGATTACCTGCGAATGGACCCCGTTATTTTTGGGTGTTTTCAAAGATTTAACCCGGTTGACTGGAAGCAACTTGATTGGTCATCAAAGGGCGCCCGTACATTTTACCAAGAAGCGGTGGATTATGGGGTTGGCAATCAGGGCTATACCATCCCTGTGCGCGGGCCCAACGGCCAGTTCGCGCTTTTTACCGCCAACAACAATTGCAACGATGAAAAATGGCAGGGGTTTATTAACAGCAATGCCCGCGACCTGATGATCATTGCCCATGAATTTAATAAAAAGGCGCTGGATCTAGAGGTTGGATTTACCACGCCTTCCATTAACCTGTCGCCACGGGAACAGAGCGTTATGACCTATCTGGCCCGTGGGTTTAGCCGTGCCCAGGCCGCCAAGGAACTTTGCATTTCCGAACATACCCTGCGGGTCTATATCGAAGCCGCGCGCCATAAGCTTGGTGCAGTAAATACAACCCATGCGGTTGCCAGGGCGCTAAGCTTTGGGGTGATCGTGGTATAAACCCGGCGCTTTATTTGAAATAACTGAACGCTTTATGACACCGGCGAACGCCTTGGTAGTAAGACGGTAACACTTGCTTCCTAAGTGTTCCGGCACCCGTCGGATAATCATGGAGCAGTTGATGCTACGATACCTATACGCCAGTGAACTGGTGAACTTTCCAAAGCTAAGAAGCACGATGTTTATGGACCGTGCAGACCAATTTTCGCGGCGTCTGAAATGGGCCGTTAGCGTTGATGCGCTTGGGGAAGAACGCGATGAATATGACGCGCTGAACCCGCTCTATGTGATCTGGCAAAACCCCGATGGCAGCCATGGTGGATCAATGCGGTTTCTGCCGACACTGGGCCCAACAATGGTTAATGATCATTTTTCCCACCTGACGGATGGGGTGCATATTGAAAGCCCATTGATCTGGGAATGCACCCGGTATTGCCTGGCCGCAGGGGCAGAACGCCGGGTGTCAGCGGCATTGGTGTTGGGCGCGGGTGAGGTTATGGAAAATTATCACCTGTCGCATTTTCTAGGCGTCTTTGACCCCCGTATGGAGCGGATTTATCGGCTTTTGGGGGTGGAACCAGATGTTGTCGGGCGCGCCGGGCAGGGGGCAGATCATATTGGTGTCGGCCTGTGGGAAATGAAAGCCGCAGCCTGGCCAATGATCCTGAAACGGGTTGGTATAACGCGGGAAACGTCGCAGAAATGGTTCCATGGGACAGCCCAAAATAGCCAGCACCAATCGGAACTGATCCAGGCGTTCGCCTGACTATAATTGCGCGCGCAAACCTGCATATTATGGGGCAAATCTGCTGGTCACCCTGGGGCCCGGCCTGTAGGTTTGCGCCATGGGTGCAGCGACGTTTCAGTTCTCGGAAGATCAGGCTGACGCCTATGACCGTATCAGTGATATGCTGCGCGCCGTTGGCGTTGACCTTATGGAAGGCACCCTGACGCCAAATGTTGAAGATGGCGAAGACGTTCTGGCCGTTATGGGCAAGGCCGGGTCGGGCAAGACCATGTTGCTGGCGCGCCTGTATGAAGCGATGGAAGAGGCCGGCGTTGATATAGTTTCTGGTGATTACGAAGGGCGCAAACGCAAAGACCGGCGCACCTTGGCCATTTTGGCCCCCACAAACAAAGCCGCCAGCGTGTTGCGGTTACAGGGGGTTCCGGCCACCACTATCCACCGCATTCTTTACACCCCGCTGTATGATCCGGAATACGAAAAAATTGCCGAATGGCTGGCCGGGGGGGACGAACGCCCCCAAATAGAGGGCTTAACCGACGCCGCCCTGGACCGTGCCTATAGCTTTTACCAAATCCATAAATCCATACCCGGTGCCCTGGCGGCGGCCGGGCTGCGCGGATCAGATTTTATTAAGGGTTGGAAGCGCCGCGAAGACCCGTTGGATATTGGCTTTGTTGATGAAAGCTCAATGCTGGACGACAGGCAATTCAATGACTTAAAGGATATTTTTCCGACCCTGGTGTTGTTTGGTGACCCGGCGCAATTGGCACCTGTTAACCAGTCTGGCACCATGGTTTTTGATAAACTTGAAGCGCCACAAATTTTGACGTTAGACCGTATTCACCGACAATCAAGTGACAACCCGATCCTTGATCTGGCCCATGCATTATCAGACGAAAACCTGACCTTTGAAGGTTTTGAGCGGATGGTGGAACAGGCGGCGCAATCGGATGATCGGGTTGTGCTGGCTGGGCGGGTCCAGGCCGATTTGATGGCCCGCTCGCCGGTTTTGGTTTGGCGTAACGTCACCCGAATACGTCTGATACAGGCATTTCGCACCGCTTATGGGGCCCCGGCAGACGCGTTGCTACCGGGCGAGCCGCTAATATGTGACGGTATTGAACTGCCGTTGAAACATCGTAAACGCCGGGTTGATCTGGAAGCCCGCGGGCTGATCAAAGGCGCGCAGGTTATCTATTTGGGTGCCGGTAAACGCCAGGGATTTTCGCGCCTGCATGTGTTGGGGGCCCTTGATCCGCAGGTTTCGGCCGCGTCGATCATTAAGATCGAACTGCCGGGGGAAGAAGAGCCGTTCATCCCGTTTGCGGCCAATATGGGGGCGGCATTTTTGCACGGCGCGGCGGTGACCATCCATAAGGCACAGGGGTCACAATGGCAGGATGTGCAACTGTTCGCCCCGGATATTTATGCCGCCGCCCGCGCTGGCCGGGTTGAGGCCGGAATACCCCTGTGGAAGCGGCTGACCTATGTGGCTATTACCCGCGCCCAGACGCGGCTGCACTGGGTGGTGCGCAACCGTTTGGCGCGCCCCACAGCACCGCTGGCTATTGGCGATCTGAATGCCGGGGCATCTGATTTTATGCTGACCTCAGGCCAGCAAGATGAGGACGGCGAAGGCTAAGAAAATCAGGGGCGGAAATAGCGGAATATTGCAGAGGCGCCCCAACCGGCAGTGATGGCAATAAACAGCGACAGCAGGCCGTAAATCAGCGGTCTTTCATGGGCCAATGTGAACAGCCAGCGTTCGATGCCAACCTTGGAAACATCAATCGACGTTTCAAAAACATCCAAAACCTCGCCGCCACGGGTTAGGATGATGCGGGCGGAATAATCGCCTTCGGTCAGGTTTGACGGCAGCGTCACAGAGGTTTGGAACAATGTGTCTTGATCCAGTTCAATGGTGCCGGGGTTAACCTGATAAAGACCCGCTTTTGTACGGATACGGATCAGGGCATCGATGAAGCTTTCGGCGTCAGCGATGTTGTTGCTTGACCGGCGGATGGCCCGAGGGATGGAAACATGCAGGTCCTGGTCTTCAGTATCATTGATGACATCTGCAAACGGTGCGGTCGTGGCGATGGCGTAAAACGTCGGCGCGGATTGAATGGCGACTGAATCGACATTGACCCAGATGCCAAGGCGTTTGGCTTTGCGCCGCACGGTAACTGGTTCGGAAGGGCCAGAGACGGCAATAATCACCTGTAATGGATCAGAGCCGGGGGCCGGTCTATCGCGCTTTACCGCGCCAAATATCAGGATTTCGGAACCGTCAAAGTTGGCCGTGATGGCGATGCGGTTTTGCGACAGGCCCGCGACAACCTGTTCGGCATGTGCCGGTAGGGCAAGGGCGATGAATAGTACCAGAAAACGTATCATCCGTGGCCCCCCGCTGTACCAATTGAGTATAATTCAGACGGTTGCAACAGCAGATCCAGTGCCAGTTTTCCGCAAACTGCCAGCACCAGAACGGCCAGCAATATGCGCAACTGTTCCGCCTTTAGCTTGACCCCTATACGGGTGCCGATCTGGGCACCAATAACGCCACCGATCAGCAGCAGAACTGCCAGCGCCATATCAACGGTAAAGTTGGTTGTCGCATGCAACAGGGTGGTAAAGGCCGTTACGAAAATGATCTGAAACAGCGACGTGCCGATCACCACGCGGGTTGGCATGCCCAGCAAATAGATCATTGCCGGCACCATGACAAAACCGCCGCCAACACCCATGATCGCGGCCAGTATGCCCACCAGAACACCAACAATTGCCGGAGGGATGACAGATATATACAGCCCCGAGGTGCGGAATTTCATCTTAAACGGTAGGTTGTGAACCCAGTTGTGTTTCTTGCGCTTGGGCACGGCACCTGGCTTGCCAGCCCGGTAAAGTGCCCGCAGGCTTTCGACAAACATCAAGCTGCCGATGATGCCCAGAAAAAATACGTAGGACAGTTTGACCAGCAGGTCGACCTGACCCATGGATTTCAGCGTGTTGAACAGCTGCACCCCCAGTGCCGCGCCGATCAAGCCGCCGATCAGCAGCACCGTGCCCATCCGCAGGTCAACGTTTTTTCGTTTGAAATGCGCCAGCACACCGGAAAATGATGATGCCACAATCTGGTTGGCTTCTGTGGCCACGGCCACGGCGGGCGGGATGCCAATAAAGAACAACAGCGGCGTCATTAAGAACCCGCCGCCGACGCCAAACATGCCAGATAATATGCCCACCATTCCGCCAAGGCCCAACAGCAGAAAGGCGTTTACGGATACTTCAGCAATGGGCAGGTAAATCTGCATTTTGGACCGTCTGTCAAAAGGTTTGAGAGGCGTCCATATATCGATATCCGGTTAGTAAATAGTGCATTTGACTGCGACAAATCGGAGCGAAAACGACTCTGCGTTGCCTCATATCACAAATTCTGAATATTTTGTCCAGTCCGGGTGATCTTAACGCTCTTTAACGTAGGGTTCGCCGACGGCTTTGGGCGGGATGGCTTTGCCAACAAAACCGGCCAGTATCACCACCGTCAGGATATAGGGCAGGGCCTGGGTAAATTGCACCGGAATGGTGAACAACCCAAAGACGTTGATATTGGGGTACAGGTTGGAAATGGCTTCCAGAAAGCCAAACAACAGGCACGCGCCCATGGCTTGCCAGGGCCGCCATTTGGCAAATATCAGCGCCGCCAGTGCGATAAAGCCGCGCCCTGCCGTCATTTCTTTGCCAAAGCCCGCAGCCTGGGCCGTGGACAGGTACGCCCCGGCGATGCCGCATAAAATTCCGGCAATGATCAGCGCCTGATAGCGTATTTTGACCACCGATATACCGGCGGTATCCACGGAGGCCGGGTTTTCCCCAACGGCCCGCAGGCGCAGCCCAAAGCGCGTGCGATACAGCACCCACCAGGCCAGCGGTACGGCGGCGTAGGCAATATAAACGACGGCCTTGTGGCCCGAGATCAGTTCCGAATAGATCGGGCCGGGCATGGGGAAAGTTTGGAAATAGTCGGCAAAGGGCAGGGTGATGTCGTAAAACCGCCCATCACCTGACAGGGTTGGGGTTTGACCGCCCTTTTTGTACCAGGCATTGCCGATCACCACCGTCAGGCCCGAGGCCAGAAAATTTACCGCAACCCCTGATATCAGCTGATTACCCCGGTAGGTGATCGAGGCCACGGCGTGGATCATTGAAAATGTCACCGACGCGGCGCACCCAGCCAAGATGCCAAGCCAGGCGCTTTCACTATGATAGGCCGCCGCCGCTGCAAAGAACGCCGCGATCAGCATCTTGCCCTCAAGCCCGATGTCGACAACGCCGGCGCGCTCTGAAAACAAACCCGCCAGACAGGCCAGCAGCAGTACCACCGACAGCCGGATCGACATGTCCATGGTCAGCATAATTTGCAGAACAATATCCATCAGCTTTGCGCCTTTCTGATCCGGGTGAACAGCTGTTCAAGCGGTTCGCGCACCATATTGTCCAGCGCGCCGGTGAACAGGATGATCAGCGCCTGGATGACCAGTACCATTTCCTTGGAAATGGCTGGCATTTCCCACAGCAATTCAAAGCCGCCCTGGGTCAGCATGCCAAACAGCAGGGCCGCCAGCACAATGCCAAACGGATGGCTGCGCCCCATCAGGGCCACGGCGATGCCGACGAAACCAGCGCCTTCTACAAAGCCTGCGATCAGGCGTTCCTGTTCGCCCATCACCACGTTAATGGCCAGCATGCCCGCAAGCGCGCCTGATATCAGCATGGCAATGACGGTCACCCGAACCGGCGATATCCCGGCATAGATGGCGGCTTTTTCGTTGCGCCCAAAGGTGCGGATGTCATAGCCAAGCCGCGTGCGCCACAGCAGAACCCATAGGCCCCAGGCGCACAACAGCGCCAGCAGAAAGCTGATGTTCAGCGGCGCGCTTTTGGAAAATGCGATGCCAAGTGGCGCCAGCACTTCGTGCGCGGTTGGCAGATGCGCGCCGGGCGGAAAGCCCAGGCTTTCGGCGTTTTGCGACAGCGGGCTTTTTAGGATGCCGTTCAGCAAATAGCCCAGCAACGCTGCGGCAATAAAGTTGAACATGATGGTGGTCACCACGATATGGCTGCCACGTTTGGCCTGTAAATACGCCGGGATCGCCGCCCAGGCCGCCCCGAAAACAGCGCCGCCAATGATCGCGGCAGGCAGCGCAATGGTCCAATGCGGCCAGTCAAATGCCAACAGAACAATCGTGACGCCAATGCCGCCGATACCGGCCTGACCTTCACCGCCAATGTTGAACAGGCGGGCATGGAACGCGATGGCTACGGCAAGCCCGGCAAACATATAGTTGGTGGCATAATACAGCGTGAAGCCAATGCCAGACGTGGACCCAAGCGCGCCCTTGATCATGAAATAAATCATATCAAACGGGTTCTGACCAATGGCCAGTACCACCAGCCCGGCCACGAAAAACGCCAACATCAGATTGATTAGCGGCACCAAAAAGATGTCAGCCCATCTTGGCATTTTGTCCATCAGTCGGCCCCTTGCTGATCATTTACCCCGGCCATAAGCAGGCCCAGATCGCGCTCGTTGGTTTTGGCGGGATCACGTTCACCCATGATATGACCGTCAAACATCACCGCGATGCGGTCGGCCAGCGACATGATTTCTTCCAGCTCGACCGATACCAGCAATATCGCTTTGCCCTGATCGCGCAGTTCCACGATCTGCTGGTGGATGAATTCGATCGCCCCGATATCCACGCCGCGGGTGGGCTGGCCCACCAGCAACAGATCAGGGTTGCGTTCAATTTCGCGGGCCAGCACGATTTTCTGCTGGTTGCCGCCGGAAAAATTTTTTGCATGCAGGTGCGGGTGCGGCGGGCGCACGTCAAAGCGTGCCATCTTGGCCTCGGTGTCGGCGCGGATGGCTGCGTTATCCATCAGCAACCGGTTCTTTTGATAGGCCGGATCACGCTGATAACCCAATGCCGTATTTTCCCAGGCCATGAAATCCATCACCAGCCCTTCTGACTGGCGGTCTTCGGGCACATGGGCAATGCCGCGTGCACGCCGCGACTGGCCATTAGAATGCTTGCCGGTCAGATCAATCGACTGGCCGTTTATGGTGATCGAGCCGGTGGCATTCATGTAACCGCCCAGCACCGATAACAGTTCCGATTGGCCATTGCCCGACACCCCGGCGATGCCCAGAATTTCCCCGGCACGCACCGTTAGCGAAATACCTTTTACCCGCTCAACGCCGGCGTCATCCACCACCCGCAGGTTGTCGATTTCCAAAATGGTATCGCCGACGGTGGCTGGTTTTTTCTGAACGCTTAACAGTACCTTACGCCCCACCATCCGCTCTGCCAGATCCTCGGGTGAGGTGTCAGCGGTGTTAACGGTAGACATCATCTCACCGCGCCGCATCACCGACACGGTGTCAGTAATATCCATGATCTCACGCAGTTTGTGGGTGATCAGAATAATCGTTTTACCCTCGGCTTTCAGGTTGCGCAGGATGCGGAACAAATGGTCCGCCTCGGCCGGGGTCAACACCCCCGTCGGTTCATCCAAAATCAGGATGTCCGCCTGCCGATACAGGGCTTTCAAAATTTCCACCCGCTGCTGGTGCCCCACCGACAGATCCTGGATCAGCGCGTCGGGATCAACATCCAGCTCATATTCTTGGGCCAGCGACGTCAGCGTTTTGCGCGCTTTGGCCAAAGACCCTTTTAGCATCGGCCCGTCTTCCGCCCCCAGCACAACGTTTTCCAGAACCGAAAAATTATCGATCAGTTTGAAATGCTGAAACACCATGCCGATGCCCGCGGCAATTGCCGCCTGACTGTCAGGAATGTCGGTCTTTTGGCCTGCGATGAAAATTTCACCGGCGTCAGCTTTGTAAAACCCGTACAAAATAGACATCAGCGTGGATTTTCCGGCGCCATTTTCGCCGATGATCCCGTGCACGGTACCGCGCGCGACTGAGATCGAAATATCTTTATTTGCCTGCACCGGGCCAAAGGCCTTGCTGATGCCGACCAGTTCAATTGCTGGGGCGACCGTTTCCGGCCGCCCCGCTGTGTTTTCCCCAGACATTGGAATTAGCTGACCGGGCAGCTGCTGTCTGACATATAGTCATGTACGGCGATTGACCCGTCGATGATGCCTGCTTTGGCAGCTTCTACAGCCGCCGCAATGTCGGCGCTAAAGACACCGGCGTTATGCTCATCAACCGCATAATCAATTCCGCCATTGGCCAGGCCAAGTACGTTAAAGCCAGCTTCCAGATCGACGCCATCACTAAAGGCATTGTAAACAGCAACGTCCACACGCTTCATCATTGATGTCAAAACCGAACCCGGGTGCAGGTAGTTCTGGTTGCTGTCCACACCGATGGAAAAGATACCTTCGTCGGTTGCGGTCTGCAGTACACCAACACCGGTACCACCGGCAGCGGCGTAAACCACGTCAGAACCCTGGCTGATCTGGGCTTTGGTGATCTCGCCACCTTTCACCGGGTCATTCCAAGCATGGAAATCGGTACCTGTCATGTTCTGGATCACAGATGCGTCGGCATTGGTTGCTTTCACACCCTGCACATAGCCACAGGCAAATTTGCGGATCAGCGGAATGTCCATTCCGCCCACAAAGCTAACCGTGCCAGTTTGTGAAGCTTTGGCAGCAGCAACACCGACTAGGTAAGAACCTTCATGCTCATTAAACACAACCGAACGCACGTTGGGCTGATCTACAACCATGTCAATGATGGCAAATTTAGTGTCAGGAAAATCTGCGGCAACGGCTTCTAGTGCTGTGGCGAAGGCGAAACCTGTCATCACAATCGGGTTGTTGCCAGCTTCGGCAAACCGGCGCAGCGCCTGTTCGCGCTGGGCTTCTGATGTCAGCTCAATCTCACGGAATGAACCGCCAGTTTCTTCGGCCCATTTTGTGGCACCGTTGAACGCAGCTTCGTTGAATGACTTGTCGAACTTGCCGCCAAGATCAAAGATAATTGCAGGGTCAGCAGCAGCTGCACCGGCGGTGATCGCGATGGTTGCGGCAGCGCCAAGGAATTTCTGCATGAGGGTCATATTGTTTTCTCCCAGTTGGTTAGTCGCGGGTGCCAGTCTTGCCAACACCCTGCGGATAAGCGAGCAGATCACATTTGATCATCATGCATTAAGGCCGAACGGCATGGGAAGCGTCAATAAGATTCTATACGCGCGGGCGAATATTTTACCATTTGATCTAATTTTATTGATATTTTGCGTTCGCGGTCCCAGGGGGGGGCGCAGTCAAATTAGGTTTTTCGACAGAATCAATGCATCCTGTGCAATGGTTCCAGCCGATGCATAATATCCACTGCGCCGTCCGGTTTCCAAATAACCAGATCGGTAATATAGCGCCAGCGCCGCGGTGTTTTCGGCGGATACTTCCAGATGAATTTTTGACACTTTGTCCTGCAATAGGTTTGCTTCCAGTTCAGCCAATAATGCCCCGCCAAAACCCAACCGGCGGGCATCAGGCAGAACTGCTATGGTCAATATCTCGGCCTCATCCAGAACCGCGCGAGCCAGTACAAAGCCCTTTGACTTGGCGGCCAAATAGGTCCCCTTTGCCCGCAAAAGGTCGGAAAACTCTGCCGCCGTCCAGCTGCGCGTGTCTGTAAAACTAGAGGCATGGGTTTGCGCCAGCCAATTGGCATCGGGTGTCATGGCAGGATAACCGGCGCGCTTAGCTTTGAGGGCGCGGCATCGGGCGCGCGCAAATACAAAGGTGCCGGGGGCGAAGTCGTGCTGTGCATCCGGCGTTGTGCTATGAGGGCAATGGCAACGGCCGTTGGATAGGCCGGTTCAACCACATGCCCGGCGCAAACGGCTGCAATTTTGTCTGCATCAAAGCCAATAATGCTGGCTTGTGCACCAGGCTGTAGGGGCGGCAATGTGTTCAGATCACACCGAACCGGCGCTGAAGCATCCGAATTGCCCAGCGCCTGAACATAATAATTCCCCAGCCGCGCATCCAATACCGAAACAACGGCCCCGGCTGCGCCTTCGCCCTGGGCTTCCAGCGATGACACGCCAATCGCAGGCACCCCAAGTGACAGGGCCAATCCACGTGCCGCTGACACTGATATTCTGATGCCGGTGAAATTTCCGGGCCCAATGCCCACACCGATGGCCGTCAGATCGGACCAGGTTGCGTCGCCCTCGGCCAGTATTTCCTCAAGCAATCCAAACAGCCGCTCTGCCTGCCCCTTTGCCATGGGCTCAACCCGTTCGGCCAAAACCTTATCCCCCAAAAGCAAAGCGGCCGCGCAGTGCGCGACCGATGTGTCAAAGGCTAATATCAGGGGATCAGGCGGCGACAGGGCGCACCTCGATCACTTCTGGAATGTAATGGCGCAGCAGGTTTTCGATGCCCATTTTCAAGGTGATGGTGGATGACGGACAGCCGGCGCAAGCGCCCTGCATATGCAGATAGACGATGCCCTTGTCAAAGCCGTGAAACGTGATGTCGCCGCCATCCTGGGCCACAGCCGGGCGCACCCGCGTGTCCAGCAAATCTTTGATTTGCTCAACGATCTGCGAATTTTCGCCAGAATGTTCGGCATGACCCGCCGCTGTTGGTGCGCCTTCCACAGCCGGTTTTCCAGATTGGAAATGCTCCATAATCGCGCCCAGAATGGCCGGTTTGATGTGGTCCCATTCCACATCGCTTGCCTTGGTCACGGTCACAAAATCAGTGCCGAAAAACACCGCGGAAACGCCTTTGACGGAAAAAACCCGTTGCGCCAGCGGTGAATTATCCGCGTCATTGGGCGTTGGAAAGTCTGCCGTGCCGGTTTCAAGAACCGTCTGACCGGGCAAAAACTTTAACGTCGCCGGGTTCGGGGTGGATTCGGTTTGGATGAACATTGCGCTGCTCCTGATAATGGGCCCTTAATATGCGCCTGCACCCGGTTCAAGTCAAGGTTTAGAACGATTCTAAAACGATCAGGTGATCGCCTCAATGCGTTCTTTGGACATTTCACCGGGTACGATTGTCACTGGTATCGGAAAGGTTCCCGCCGCCCGCGACAGTTGCCCAACCAACGGGCCGGGCCCATTGGTTTCATTGCCAGCACCCAGCACCAGCACACCGATTTCAGTATCCTCGGTGATCTGGGCCAGTATTTCGGTGACGGCTTCACCTTCTCGGATCACCAGTTCGGGTTCCACATTTTGTTTGTCACGCATCCATTTTGCGAACACTTCGTAATGCACCTCAATGCGTTCGCGTGCCTCTTCGCGCATCAGATTTCCGATGCCGATCCAGTGCTGAAACTCATCCGGTGGAATGACCGACAAAATGGTGACGCCGCCGCCGGTATGGGCGGCCCGCATTGCGGCAAAACGCATGGCATTCAGGCATTCACGGCTGTCATCCAGCACCACTAGGAATTTGCGCATATCAGTGCCCCTTAATTACGATATAACAATGATGACAGGGCGCGCGCCCCGGCGCAACAGCCATGGCCCAAGCCGGACCATTGGGCGCAGGTTAAGCGCCAGAATGCGCCCAGTCCCAATACATTTCACGCGCCCGCCTTGTGAACGGGCCAATATTGTAATGGGTGCCGTCAAATTCGGTGATCGGCGTCACCTTTGACATATTGCCTGACATAAATACCTCATCCGCGTTGCGGAAATCATCAAATGTCAGGGTTGTCTCATGCACCTGCACCCCGTCGGCCGCAAAGTTTTTAATGTGGCGCGCCCGGGTGATCCCGGCCAAAAATGTGCCATTTTCCACAGGCGTGAACACCTGGCCATCACGCACCATAAACACATTGGTGCTGGCGGTTTCGGCAACATTGCCCAAGGCGTCCGCCACCAGGGCGTTTGAAAACCCATTGCGCCGCGCCTCGGCTAACATTCTGGCATTGTTGGGATACAGGCAGCCCGCCTTGGCGTTCACCACCGCGCTTTCCAGAACCGGGCGGCGAAACTGGGTTGTGCCAAGGGTTGCTGTCGCATCCGGTTGTGGCATGGGAATGTCTTCCAGACACAGGGCAAACCCGGTTGCGCCAGGTTCAGGAATGATCGCTGTTTTATCACCGTTCAGCGCCCAGAACATTGGCCGGATATAGACCGCCGCATCTTTGCTGTACCCCTGTAAACCTTCCAGCGCGATTTCTGCTATTTCCGCCCCGCTCAACGTAGGCGTGATCATCAGCGCCGCTGCTGAGCGCACGACGCGCGCGCAATGGGCGTCCAGATCAGGGGTCAGCCCGTCAAACAACCGCGCCCCGTCAAAAACCGTGGTGCCCAGCCATGCCCCATGGTCAGCCGCCCGCATGATGGCCAGGTCTTCATTGTGCCATTTGCCGTTGTAATATGTTCGGATGTTGGTGCCGGTTGCCATTGGGGTGCTCCTGATTTTGATGGAATGTTAGGTGGGTTCCCCTGTGATTTAAACCCACAAAACCAGCGGCTATTCACATGTTCAAAAATGCCCGCGCCGCGGCTTCAAATTCACGGGGTTTTTCCGCGTGCAGCCAATGCCCCGCGCCGGGAATTTTGGCGAACCGCGCAGCCGGGAACAGCCGTTTTATATCAGGGCGATGTTCGCGTGAAACATAGCTGCTGTTTTTCCCCGACAAGAATAGGGCAGGGCCTGGGTATGTGCCGTCAACTTTCGGAAAGCCAATTATCTGGGCCATTTCACGGGCCAGAACCGGCAGGTTCAGACGCCACTTTTTTGATTTCACATTAAGTGATTGCAGCAGAAATGCCCGCACTCCGGCATCGTCAACACCGTCTGAAAGCAGGTGATCCGCATCGCTGCGGATTTGCACGCCTGAAAGATCAAGATCGGCCATGGCCTGCACCAGATGCATCTGGGTATGGCTGTAGCCAACCGGCGCAATGTCAGCCACGATCAGCCGGTTAATCATTTCTGGGCGCTCCACCGCCAGGACCATGGCCGCTTTGCCGCCCATGGAATGGCCCAGCAGGTCCACCTGCCCCCCCAATGCAGCAATGACATCAGCCATATCACCGGCCAGATCAAAATAGCTGTGGCTGTCAAACCAGCCACTTTCCCCGTGGTTGCGCATGTCGACAGTCACCACCTGGCGCTCATCTGACAACCGCTTGGCGATCACCCCCCAGTTTCGCGCCGAGCCAAACAGCCCATGGGCAATCAGCAGGGGCAGTTTACCCGTCGGTTCGCCGATGATGACTGTGTTCAACATGGCGTATCTCTAGCCAAGTCACCCGCCGCTGGCCAGACCTGCCGGACCGGGCTAGGGTACCGGGATTTCATTAAAGGCATATCAGTACAGTGACCCATCAAGAAATGGCCGACCATATAGCAGAGTTGTTGGAACAGCGGCTGCGCATCCGGGGCCGTGACCTGGAAACCAAGCTTAGAAAAGCCGGGCGGCTGTTGCCAAAACTTGTACGCCAGCAAGCGGCTGTGATCGTGCAGGCCCTAAAACTACAGGGCCACCCAAAACTTGACCGCCGACAGGACCACTTGGCCAGCCAAAGGGCCTATGACACCTGCGTCAAACATCTGACAGAAATTGACACGGCTGATCGCCGCAAGGGCGCCATCATCGGGTTTTTATCCACCAACGCCTTTAACCTGCTGGTGGTCACGGCCCTGCTCATCGCGGCGCTACGCTGGCAGGGTTTTTTATAAAAGGCTTTTCATTCTAAAGCCCCTCAGTTATCCGTGAACAACGTTCATGGAGTAACCGATATGACCCCCAAAGCCCAAAAGCGCAAAGCAGAGCTTGCCGAAAAGCTGATGCATGCCGCTGAGCAACAAATCATCATGTCAGGGTTGCGCAGCGTCAAGGCCCGCGATCTTGCGCGCCAGGTTGGGTGCTCTGTTGGGGCTATATATAATGTATATGATGACCTGAACGCTTTGGTCATGGCGGTGAATGGGCGCACCTTTAGCCAGATTGATGTGGTGGTCACCGCGTCCCTTACCGGCAATCAGGGCAGGGGGCCAAATGAACGCCTGATCCTGATGTCAAATGCCTATCTTTCATTTGCGGCTGACAACACCAACCTGTGGCGGGCGTTGTTTGATCTGGATATGTCGTCTGATGGCCCGGTGCCCGAATGGTACCTGGCCGCGCTGGCGGGTCTTTTTGCCAATATCGCGAAACCATTGTCAGAACTTTTCCCAGATATGCAGCCCGCCGAACTGGACCTGATGACGCGGGGGTTATTTTCTTCTGTGCACGGTATTGTCCTGTTGGGGTTGGAAAATCGCATCTCTGGTGTGGGCCGGGATGCCATTGAAACTATGATCACACAGCTGCTTATGCAGATCGGTAATGAAAAAAAATGAACAATGTTCAAGAAAAGACTTGAACGACGTTCATAAAGCTCTATATCCATTTCATGAACGATGTTCAACAAATGGAGAGTAACATGATAAGTACCTTTAAGAGCTTGTTTGCCGGATCTTCCGCACGTGCAGAAGAAAAAGTACGCGACATCTATTCCATCGAATTAATTGATCAGAAAATCCGCGAAGGAAGCGCCGGTTTACGTGCCGCCAAAGCCGCACTTGCCGGGCTAATCCAGCGCGAAAGATCAGAGGTCCGCCAGATCAAAGTGATCGAAAAGCGCGTGCAAGACCTGATATCGCGCGCAACCGAAGCACTGGCTGCAAAACGTGATGATCTGGCCAATGAGGCCGCACAAGCCATTGCGCATATGGAAAATGAACTGACCCTGCGCCATGAAACAGTTTCCCGCCTGCAGGCCCGTGTGATCCGCCTGCGCCAATCGGTTGAAACCACCAATCGGCGCATTGTTGATTTGAAACAGGGGGCGGTGTCAGCCCGTGCCATCCGTCAGGAACAGGGTATTCAGGCACGTCTGAACACCACATTGGCCGGTGACAGCCCGCTTTCAGAGGCCGAAGGCCTGATTGCCGACGTCATGGGCCGCGATGATCCGTTTGAGCAGGGTGAAATCCTGCGAGAGATCGAAAATGGCCTAAGCAGTGCTGATCTGGGTGACCGTCTGGCCGCCCAAGGTTTCGGCCCCGCCACCAAAGTAACGGCAGCCGAAGTTCTGGGCCGCCTTAAAACAACCAAGTAACACACCAATTAAACCAATATTTTAGGAGACGACAAATGACACATACTAAATCAGATAATTCAATGATCATGGGCCTGAATGCACTGGGCGTTGTTGCCGCATATGTACTGCTGGGCTTTTCGCTTTACCTGTCGGTCGATGTGCCGCTGTCCACCAAGGGTTTTTGGGGCATGGGCATCGTTCTGTTGACCCTTAGCCTGATCAACGTGGTGAAATATCGCTTTGACAATCAGGCAACCGAAGACCGCATACGCCAGTTGGAAGATGCTAAAAATGAAAAACTGCTGGAAGAATTCGTAACAGAGTCAAAGGATACCTAAACAAAGGTAAATACAAAGATCAGGCCCCGGGCGTTTCCGGGGCCTTTTTTGTGCCTGGCCTACAGCCCCGGATAGATCGGGAACTTTGCGCACAGTTCCAGAACCTTAACCTTAACCGCCGCCTCAACCGCGCCGTTGCCGTCTTCACCGTTCGCGGCCAGCCCGTCGACGACTTCGACAATACAGTCTGCAATCAAACGAAACTCAGACTCGCCAAAACCGCGCGTCGTGCCCGCAGGCGAGCCCAGGCGGATACCCGACGTGACAAACGGTTTTTCCGGGTCAAATGGAATGCCGTTTTTGTTGGTGGTGATGTTGGCGCGGCCCAGTGCGGCCTCGGTTGCTTTTCCGGTCACGCCTTTGGGGCGCAGGTCTACCAGCATCAGATGGGTGTCGGTGCCACCGGTCACAATGTCCAAGCCGCCCTTAAGCAGTTGATCGGCCATTGCCTGTGCGTTTACAACGACTTGTGCGATGTAATCCTTAAAGTCTGGGCGCAGAGCTTCGCCAAAGGCAACCGCCTTGGCAGCGATCACATGCATCAGCGGGCCGCCCTGAATGCCAGGGAAAATCGCCGAATTCACCTTTTTGAAAATCGCTTCATCATTGGTCAGGATCATACCACCGCGCGGGCCACGCAGGGTTTTATGGGTGGTGGTTGTAGCGACATGGGCGTGGGGAAACGGGCTGGGGTGGGCGCCAGCGGCCACAAGCCCGGCAAAATGCGCCATATCCACCAACAGATAGGCGCCAACACTATCAGCAATTTCGCGCATCCGGGCGAAATCAATTTGGCGTGGAATGGCAGAACCACCGGCGATCAGTAGTTTGGGCTGGTGCTCGGTCGCCAATGCCTGGACCTGATCATAGTCGATCAGATTGTCGGCCCGGCGCACACCATATTGCACCGCGTTAAACCACTTGCCCGACTGGTTGGGTTTTGCCCCATGGGTCAGATGCCCGCCTGATGCCAGATCCATGCCCAAAATTGTATCACCGGGCTGGATCAGCGCCTGAAACACGCCCTGATTGGCCTGACTGCCAGAATTGGGCTGAACATTGGCAAATTCACACCCAAACAGCTGTTTTGCGCGATCAATCGCCAGATTTTCCGCCACATCCACATACTGACAACCGCCATAATAGCGCCGCCCGGGGTAGCCCTCGGCATATTTGTTGGTCAGAACGGTGCCCTGGGCCTGCATCACCGCCATGGACACGATGTTTTCCGACGCGATCAGCTCGATCTCTTCGCGCTGGCGGCCAAGTTCGCTGGTGACAGCGCCCATCAATTCGGGGTCGCGATCAGCCAGATTTTCGGTGAAAAAGCCGGGGTTGCCAGTGGAAGTGCCCATATCGCTCTCCTGTCGCGGGTGCATTTGCGCGCCTTTTAGCGAAAATTCCGGCATCCCGTAACCCTGAAAGCGACCACAGCGACAACAAGTGCGCCCCTGCGGTTAGACCACGGTGAACTGGCCCATCATGCCGCCGTCTTCGTGCTCTAGAATATGGCAGTGGTACATATAGGGCGTCGTGGCATCAGTGTAGTGATCAAACCGGATCAGGATGCGCAGGGTTTCCCCCGGCAGTACCAGCACCGTATCTTTGCGCCCGGCCTCAACCGGGTGCGGCGGCTGACCGTCCCGGTCCAAAATGGCGAACTGGGTGTTATGGATGTGAAACGGATGCGCCATCATTGACGTGTTCGCAATTTCCCATATTTCGGTTTCGCCGCGTTTGACAACCTCATCAATTCGGGCCGGATCCATGGCAGTGCCGTTAATGGTAAACCCGCGCCCGGTCAGGGCGTTCAGCATCATCATGCCGCCCATTTCCAATTCAAACCGTCGGGTGTTGGTGGCCGTTGTGGCATCGGGCACGGGCAAATCGACCAGTCGCGCCGGTAGGTTCGGGGACGTGGCCATTTCAGAGGCCGGTCGCAGTTCCAGGAAATCAAATTCAGGGCTGCCTTCATTCATCATACCACCCATCATGCCGCCCATATCTTCGGTCTGGATCGACCTGCTGCGCAACATTGCGGGGGTCTTGTTGGACATATCCACCACAATTTCCGCCCGCTCACCGGGTGCCAGGCGCACACTGGCAACTGAAACCGGGGCATTCAGTAAACCACCGTCACTGGCGATAACATCAAAGCTGCGGTCATCGTCAAACCCCAGCATATAGATGCTGCCGTTGGACGCGTTCAGCAACCGCAGGCGCAGCTTGCTGGTGGTGACATCCAGATAGGGCGCCACAGTTCCGTTCACCAGGGCGGTGTCACCGGTCATGCCCATCATGCGAAAATGCATGCCCGGCTTATAGGGCATCTGCCCGTAATTGTTAAAGCTACGGTCCTGTAAAATAACCGGAATATCATCAATTCCGTAAGTGTTTGGCAGGTTCAGCGCGGCGCTTTCATCGTCATCGACAATGATCATCCCGGCCAGCCCGGCCCAAACCTGATCGGCCGTTTTGCCCATCAGATGTGAATGGTACCACATGGTCGCGGCTTTTTCTCGGACGTTAAATTCTGCGGTCCAGCTGTCGCCCGGGGTAATTTCCTGATGCGGGCCACCATCGGATTTGGCCGGCAAGTTGAACCCATGCCAATGCAATGTGGTGCTTTCGCTTAGCGTGTTTTGCACCGCGAGCTGTACATCGTCGCCGGCAGAAAACCGTAGGACCGGGCCAAGATAGCTGCCATTAATGCCCATTGTCTTGGTTTCAACGCCTGGAAAAAATGCGGTCTTGCCCGCGCCAACCGTCAGATCAAACCGGCGTTTACCATTGATCATGGTGCCATGGTCCTGTGGTGGAATGCGCAAAGCCACCCGGCCAGGCGCGGCCAGGGACGCGGCCCCACTAAAGGCAAGCACTGCCATGCTGGCACCCCCAAGGCGCAAAACGGCGCGGCGAGAAATTTGGCTTTGCTGGCGGCCCATGGTGCTCTCCTAAGTTATACAACCTACATCAAATTCTAAAATGTGAATATATTGTTAATATCACATAGGCGCGGGGGGTGAAAATTGCAACGCAGACCCGCCAAAAGACAATTTACTTGAGTTCGGGCGCGCTTTCGGGTTTCACTCTGGCACTGCCCAACAACCGGACTGAAAATGACAGACGCCAAAACCCGAAACATCCACTTCACCGCCAGCGATGCCCCGGCCGCGCAGCAGGCTTTGGCTGATCTAAGCACGCGTTATGGTCAGGTGGAACTGGACGCAGCCGACGTGATCGTGGCCCTTGGCGGCGATGGTTTCATGCTGCAAACCCTGCACAGAACCCAGCATCTAAAGACCCCGACCTATGGCATAAACTGCGGCACGATCGGATTTTTGCTGAATGAATTCAACGACAAAAACCTGCCTGATCGCCTGTCCCAAGCCCAGGAAGAACTGATAAACCCGCTGCAAATGACCGCCCAGGATTGTGACGGCGTTACCCACACCGCGCTGGCGCTGAACGAAGTCTCGCTGCTGCGCGCTGGGCCACAGGCGGCGAAATTGCGCATATCGGTGGATGGCAAGGTGCGCATGGATGAACTGATTTGTGATGGTGCGCTGGTGTGTACGCCCGCCGGGTCCACCGCCTATAACTATTCCGCTGACGGCCCGATATTGCCGATTGGGTCGGACGTTCTGGCCCTAACCGCCATCGCCCCGTTTCGCCCCCGCCGCTGGCGCGGCGCGCTGCTGCCGCAATCAGCGAAGGTGCGGTTTGATGTGCTGCAGGCCGAAAAGCGCCCGGTCATGGCCGACGCCGACAGCCGACCGGTGCATAACGTGAAATGGGTGGAAATCAGCGTCAACAACGACGTCGTGCACCGCATCCTGTTTGACCCCGGCCAGGGCCTGCAGGAACGCATGATGCGCGAACAGTTTGTTTAGGGGCGGGGCAAACTAAAGACTTTTGCTACAAGCCCGCGCGCCGCCCAAGCGAGTATTGACTGAGATGTGGTTCTAGAGGGTGAACCTAGGTATGTTGCTCAAAACAGCAAGCTAATATATACAGCAAGCTAATATATTTAGTCACGATATTTTTTTAATTATTAGGTATTCTCATGTCAGCCAGTAGAACAACCATCAAGCAACTTTTCGGCTTTTCATACAATGAGTGTGCCCATCCCGACTGTCCACAAGCGCTGATTGAGATTGACAAACTTTCTGGCAAGAGCGCCAATTATGCAAAAATTGCACATATTCACGGACAAAAACCTGGTGCTGAGAGATTTTTGCAGAAGGTGTATGACGACGAGCTTTTGCTACATGGCTTTGACAACCTTCTCCTTCTTTGTGGAAAACATCATGATCAGATCGATCAACCCGGAGCAGAGGAATTCTACACCGCAGACTTGGTACGCGAATGGAAATCCAACCATATGCTGAAAGCAGCTGCCGAGGTTGATCGTGAATGGGTATTTGGTGGTCAGACAATCAACTTTGGCCATGAGGGTCAGAACGTCAGCCTGAGTTATTGGATTACAAATACGGGAGAATTGAGATTTCACTCTCAGGAGCAACTGGTTCAAACTAGCGCTGCCTTTGACATGTCTTACTTGTTTAGACAACTTGGTACCCTATTCAGCCTCTTTGAGCAGATCACTGGTGAGCCTGACGACCCATCTAACCAGTCGGTCAATGATAGCTACATCCGCGAGTTGAAAAAGCAGGCTGAAGGTATGAAGAGGGGGATTTCAGGAAGCGGGCCGAGGGACGGTTATGAGAGTGCGTTGCACCGAATATATGAGAACCTCAACAAGTGCCCTGACATCACGCTTGAAGAGTTAGCTGAGGTAGGTACGGAAAAACAGGCTATGAAAACGACGCTTATCGTGGGCGAGGTTACACCTGAGCGGATCGCAGAAGCGATAGAGAGTGCCAAGAAAGACGCAAAATGAAAAACCTAATGACTGTCTGTTTCCGGCTCAAACCAAACCTTCCAAACCCCTTTACCCCATCGGATACCCCACCCCCCGCAACGCCACGCCAATCTCCGCCAATATCGCCGGATCATCAATCGTGGCGGGCATCTTGTAATCGCGCCCATCGGCAATGCTTGCCATGGTCCCGCGCAAAATCTTGCCCGACCGCGTCTTGGGCAGCCGGTCCACCACCACTGCCAGCTTGAACGCTGCCACCGGGCCAATTTTACTGCGCACCAGTTTTACCACTTCAGCTGCAATATCGCTGTGATCGCGTGCGCAACCCGCGTTCAGGCACAAAAAACCCAGTGGCAACTGCCCCTTCAGAGCATCTGCCACCCCGATCACGGCGCATTCGGCCACGTCCGGGTGGCTGGCCAGCACTTCCTCCATCCCACCTGTCGACAGGCGGTGCCCGGCGACGTTGATCACGTCATCGGTGCGCGCCATGATGTACAGGTATCCGTCATCGTCGATGTAACCGGCATCACCGGTTTCGTAATAGCCCGGGAAATGGTCCAGATAACTGCTGTGAAACCGATCCCCGGCATTCCACAGGGTTGGCAATGTGCCCGGCGGCAGCGGCAGCTTGATGACAATCGCGCCCATGGTCCCGGCGGCAACCGGGTGCCCGGCCTCATCCAGCACCTGCACGTCATAGCCCGGCATCGCCACCGAGGGTGATCCAACCTTAACCGGCAGCGCCCCCAGACCCACAGGGTTGGCAGCAATGGCCCAGCCGGTCTCGGTCTGCCACCAATGGTCGATCACTGGCACGCCCATTTTGTCCTGGGCCCAGAGTATGGTGTCAGGGTCAGCCCGTTCGCCCGCTAAAAACAACGTGTCCAGCGATGACAGATCATATTTGCCCAGCAGTTCCCCCGCCGGGTCTTCGCGTTTGATGGCGCGAAATGCCGTTGGTGCCGTAAACAGCGCGCGGATTTTGTATTCCTCAATCATCCGCCAGAATGTACCGGCGTCGGGCGTGCCTACTGGCTTGCCCTCAAACAACACCGATGTGTTGCCGTGGATCAGCGGTGCGTAACAGATATAGCTGTGCCCCACGACCCAACCCACATCAGAGGCCGCCCAGAACACATCACCCGGATCCATGCCGTAGATTGCTTTCATGGTCCAGTTCAGCGCCACCAGATGGCCACCGGTGTGGCGGATCACGCCCTTGGGTTGGCCCGTGGTGCCGGATGTGTGGATGATATAGGCCGGGTGGTTCCCCTCCACCGGTACGCAAGCGGCAGGGGTCACGCCGTCCTGCACCATGTCCCAGTCAAAATCGCGCCCGTCAATAAGCTCAGCACGCTGTTGTTCCCGTTGGAAAATAACGCAAAACTCTGGCTTATGCGTCGCCAGTTCAATGGCCTGATCCAGCAGCGGTTTGTAAGAAACCACGCGCCCCGGCTCAATGCCACAGGACGCGGCGATAATTGCCTTTGGGGTGGTGTCATCGATGCGCACTGCCAGCTCATTTGCGGCGAACCCGCCAAACACCACGGCGTGCACTGCCCCGATGCGCGCGCAGGCCAGCATGGCGATAAACGCCTCGGGGACCATCGGCATATAGATCACCACCCGGTCGCCCTTGGTGATGCCTTTGGCCTGTAATGCGCCCGCCAAATTGGCAACCCGATCCTGCAACTGGGCAAAGCTGATCCGGGCTTTGGTACCTGTCACCGGGCTGTCATAGATGAACGCCAGCTGATCGCCGCGCCCGGCCAAAACATGGCGGTCCACCGCATTGTAGCAGGTGTTGACCATGCCATCGGCAAACCATTCATACAGCGGCGCGTTTTCGTCGAACAGCGCTTTGCTGGGGGCAACATCCCAGTCAATGGCGTCGGCGGCGCGCATCCAAAACGCTTCGGGGTTGGATTTCCAAGCTGCGTATTCATCTGCATATGCCATGGCTTGCCTTTCGCTTAGCTGAAATCAGCTTACGGACGCTCCCAGGGTCCGGCAAGGCTTGGGCACTGCAAAAGCGTCGCATTCTTCGCCAATACTGGTGGTAAATGGCCGATAATATCCTGGTATATTTGCAGGCTTGAAACAGACCGCCGGGTATGAAACTGACGGGCACAACGACACCAGACAGGCAATGCAATGACCCCCGGACAAGATACAGCCCCTGATCACCAACCGCAGATTTTTGGCCTGTCGGGGGCGCTTGATCTGGCCGTGATCGTGCCGACATTCAATGAAATCGACAATATCGAACCGATGATCAGCGCATTGATTGACGTGCTGACGCCGCTGAATTTCGAAATAATATTTGTCGATGACAACAGCCCGGATGGCACCGCTGACCGGGTGCGCGCCCTGGCTGGGCGTTACCCGCAGGTGCGGTGCCTACAACGGGTTGGGCGGCGCGGGCTGTCCAGTGCTGTTATCGAAGGTTTTCTTGCGACATCAGCCCCCTACGCCGTTGTTATTGACGGTGACTTTCAACATGACGAAACCCGCCTGCCACAAATGTTAGAATACCTGATCGGCCAGGGTTTGGATCTGGTTGTTGGCACCCGCTATGGCCAGGGCGGCGGCACTGGCAACTGGTCCGAGCAGCGGCGCAAAATGTCTGAGCGGGCAACAGGCATCGCCAAACGCCTGACCGGCGTCACCCTAAGCGACCCGATGAGCGGGTTTTTCATGATGCGCACCGACCAGTTTCGCGTGCGCGTCGCTGATCTGACGGGGGTGGGCTATAAAATACTGCTGGATATTCTGTCAGCCCGCGGGCCCAAACTTAGTATCGCGGAAATACCCTATCAATTTCGCAACCGGCAGGCGGGCGAAAGCAAGCTGGACAACAAAGTCATTCTTGAATTTGTTGAACTGCTGATCGCGCGCACTGTTGGCCGAATTTTGCCGACAAAATTCATCATGTTTTCCATGGTCGGTGCCTTGGGTGTTCTGGTGCATCTGGCGGTGTTGTCGTCCCTATTTGGCAGCGGGGCCTTAAGCTTTGTGACTGCCCAAGCGATGGCAACACTGGTCGCGATGACGGCCAATTTCTTTGTGAACAACTTTTTCACCTATTTCGACCGACAGCTTAAGGGCTGGGGCCTTTTGTCGGGTTGGCTGTCATTTTCTGCGGCATCTGCTGTTGGGGCGCTGGCAAATATCGGGCTGTCGGCCTATCTTTTTGAAAATCTTGGGGTTGCTTGGCTGGGGGCTGCATTGGTTGGTATAATTGTCGGGGCAACTTGGAATTATGCGATCACCGCCCTGTTCACCTGGCGTCCGACGGCATAACAGTGCCATTATCCTGTGCAATTCTGTTAAAAGTTGACACAAAATAACCAATTTGACGGGCTAAATTTTGGGCAGCCGAACACCGCAAGATTTATTTAACTCATTTCAGGGGCGTAAAATGACACTCATACATCCGGTAATCCTATGTGGCGGATCAGGCACCCGTTTATGGCCCAGCTCGCGCAAGGCGTTCCCGAAGCAGTTTTCATCACTGGTCGGTGACCACAGCCTGTATCAGCAAACCCTGAAACGCCTGTCAGGCAAGCTGTTTGATAAGCCCATCGTGCTGACACATACTGATTTTCGCTTTGTCGCCCGCGAACAGGCCGAAGCCATCGGGTTGATGGATGCAGCAATTGTGTTGGAACCCATCGCGCGCGACACAGCCCCGGCCATTTTAACCGCTGCGCTGATGAAAAAAGACAGCCCTGATGACCTGATGCTTATCGCGCCCTCAGATCACCTGATAGAACGCCCGGATGAATTTATTGCCGCCGTTGAAACCGGGATCACGGCGGCGAATGCCGGCAATCTTGTGACCTTTGGCATCACACCAAAAAGCCCTGAAACCGGCTATGGCTATCTGGAATTACCCGCGGCCCCCACCCCCGGCCAGGCATCCAAACTTGTCCGCTTTGTCGAAAAGCCAGATGCCGATACAGCCAGCGAAATGCTGAAATCCGGGCGCCATTTATGGAACGGCGGTATATTTCTGTTCCGGGTTGGCGACATATTGGCGGCATTTCACGAACATGCGGCTGATATGGTCGGGCCCTGTCAGGATGCATTGGACAATTGTGGCCAGGATCTTGGGTTTTTACGGCTTGATGAAGCTGCCTATGGCAGCGTGCGGGCCCAATCAATTGACTATGCGGTCATGGAAAAATCCCAGGCAATATCTGTTGTTCCCATATCTGCCGGTTGGTCTGATCTTGGCAGCTGGGCGTCATTGCACGCGGCCCTTGTCACTTCGGGTGATGGCGTGCTGACCGAGGGCGATGTCACTGCGATTGACTGTGAAAATTCTGTCCTACGCTCTGAAGACCCCAATGTTCACCTTGTGGGGCTGGGCGTGAAAGACATTGTCGCCGTCGCCACACGCGACGCGGTGTTGGTGGCCGATATCAACAAATCACAGCAGGTCAAACAGGTGGTTGAGGTCCTGCGCGCCAAACAGGCGCCCCAGGCTGATGATCACCCACAGTTTCACCGGCCCTGGGGCTGGTATGAAACCCTGTGCATCAGTGATCGGTTTCAGGTTAAACGCATCATGGTGCGCCCCGGCGGCATCCTAAGCCTGCAATCGCATGTGCATCGCTCTGAGCATTGGGTTGTGGTGGCCGGAACCGCCAAAGTGACCGTTGGCGACAAGGTGCAGCTGCTGGGGGAAAATCAATCTGTCTATATCCCGCTGGGCGCTGTGCACCGCATGGAAAACCCCGGCAAATTGCCGATGTATTTGATTGAGGTGCAGACCGGCGGCTATCTGGGGGAAGACGACATTGAACGCTATGAAGATGTCTACGATCGCAGCTAATTGGCTACATCATCACCCGCAGGGCTTTTTTGCATTCACCCGGTGGATCACCATTTTCACCAAATGCCTGTTCGCCGCAGGTTTGGCACTCCCAGGCTGTAAGTGTGCAACTGGCATTGAGGTCCTGTAACCACAGGCAAGCGGGGCGCTGGGCCATGCGCAGCCGCCAATATTTAACCGCTGCCACCCCCAGCAGAGCAGACAGTGCTACAATAGCCAATTGTCCGGTTTCAAACAACATCGCCCCCTTTGGTCATGGGGGTTGAAGGGTACAGAAAATTTCTAAACGCCATGTTACCGCCGCTGCAAAATATCAGGGCAAATTTACCAACTGACAGTGGCTTTTCTTTGACGTAGGGCAGGGTGCACCAAGCCAGGCCTTAAGTCTGGTTGACGACAACAGCCGTGCCTAACGGGTCAGACGTGCCGACCCGTTAGATTTTACATTCTTTATAGCAGCTTCAATTCGCCAGCTGATTCACGGCCGTCCCGGCCTTCAACCATTTCGAAGCTAATTTTTTGGTCATCCGCCAGTCCGGTCAGGCCAGCCTGCTCGACAGCGGAAATATGTACAAACACATCCTTGCCGCCATCTTCAGGCTGAATAAAGCCAAACCCTTTTGTAGAATTGAACCATTTCACGGTGCCATTGGCCATAATCCCGCGTCTCCCTCGTAAGTCCCGCCCACGAATTGCGACGGTGTGGTGCAGCCAGTTTTTCTAGTGTATCGGCTACCCAATTATGCAAGGGGCCTTGGCAGAAATTCATTGGTTGTCACAGCGTAACAGTTGGGCTGAATCGATAAAAAATCAAGGAAAACCTAACGGCACATTGTGACGGGCCATAACCCGCTGATTAGATTGGAAAACAATGAAAATATACGTCCTAAAAACCTGCGATACCTGCCGAAAGG
This sequence comes from Paracoccaceae bacterium, assembly GCA_036479015.1. Classification (GTDB taxonomy): domain Bacteria; phylum Pseudomonadota; class Alphaproteobacteria; order Rhodobacterales; family Rhodobacteraceae; genus NVTR01. The sequence continues at coordinate 55,730 of JAZGFB010000008.1, forward strand.
CCCTAAAAGAAATACGCGAAACCGGTTTGGAACCGCACATTATCGATGTGCGCCACGATGGAATTGCAGTGTCAGACATCGCACTTTTCCATGAAGTTTTGGGTGATCAACTGATCAACCGGCGCTCTACCACTTGGCGTGGATTATCAGAAACAGAACGCGCCACTGATTCGGTTGACTTGCTGGCCAGGTTCCCGACACTGATGAAACGCCCGGTCATTTCAGTGGGTGGAAAACTGTACCTGGGCTGGGATGCAGAAACCCGAAACAGTGTGCTTGCGCCCTAACTGAACAACGATTTCCCTAAAGTTTTGGAAAGAATACCGATGCAAAGCGCGCAAGAAAAATCAGCTATCCTGTTCACAATGTTGATATTTTTCACGCAGCCTGTCCTGTTTGGGACCTGGCTGTCACAGGTGGCACAGGTTCAGGGGGTGTTGAACATAAGCAAAGCGCAGCTGTCGCTTGGCCTTATCGGTTTGCCCGCCGGGTTGCTGCCGACACTGTTTATCGCCCCCAGGCTGGTTGAAAAACTGGGCCCAAGACAGGCAATGCGCTGGGTGTTCCCGCCAATGGTATTCTTTGGGGCGCTGCCAGGCTATGCATTTGGAATTACATCATTATTTTTGGCATTGTTCCTGCTTGGGGCCAGTGTTGCAATCGCTGATCTGGCCCTAAACGTCTATGCCGGACGGGTTGAACAGCAAACCGGCCGTATGATCATGAACCGGGCCCATGGATTCTGGAGCGCGGGCGTTATGATTGGCAGCCTGATCGGGGTGCAGCTGGTATCTTACGGCATGTCACCACGGCATGTTTTGCTGTTAGTGGCCGGGGCGATGATGCCTGTCCTTATGTTTGTCAGTTGGAAATCACCCCATATGCCGCCCCCTGACCGGGGCGAAAATAACCGCTCATCCGGGGCCAGACCGATCCCCAAGGTCTTGGTTCTTATTGCGGTTGCGGTTTTTGGGGCCACATTAATAGAAGGCACGATGAATGATTGGGCCACCGTCTATATGGTCGAAATCATCAACGTCACCCAAGGGCAGGAAGGCTACGCCGTTGCCGTTTTCGCCGGCTTTGTCACCCTGGGCCGCTTTGTTGGCGACCGCCTGAATGCGAAATTCGGACCGGTAAGCCTGGCCCGGTTTTGCATTGCTTCGGCGCTGTTTGGGGTGCTGATCCTGATCTTTAGCAGTGACCGCTCGCTGGCGTATCTGGGGTTTGGCCTGGCGGGGTTTGGGGTTTCAACCATGTTCCCACTGGGCGTCAGCGCCTGCGCCGCAATTGACAGCACCAATGTGGAACGCAATGTCGCCCTTATGACCTTTGGCGCGCTGCTTGGTTTTCTAATAGCGCCCCCCTTAGTCGGGTTTTTGTCCGAGGTTACGAACCTGTCCACTGCCTTTGTTATCTTGCTGCCCGGCGCTATCGCCAGCTATATTCTGGCCTGGCATTTACGGGTTTGACGGGGTTGCACGACAGCACCAGATACCCCACATGTTCAACCAGCAACACAATAGGAATAACATGAGAAACGCAGCCCTAACCCTTGGTGTCATCGCTGGTATAATCGGCATGATTGTTGGCTTTTTCAGCTATGGTTACACTGAATTCATCGCCTGGTTTGGCGAGGTGCCAAATATTGTGGAACAGGTTGATAATGTTGGTGTCATCAGGGTTGTCAGCCTGCTTGCCCCGCTTTTGGCAATTGCCGGGGGTGCCATGTCGCGCTCACAGGCGAGCGCAGGTGGGGTGATGATGCTGATATCGGCTGCCGGAATGTACTACGGGTTTGGATTTGGCGTGTTCACAATGTTCCCGATTGCCATGTGCGCCCTTGGTGGGGTGCTGGCGCTTTTGGCCAGACAACCCGACACGGCCTAAGCCACCAACGCCTCGGTGGCCCAATACGGTAGCGCAGGTGCGGCGGTGCGGCACGGTTTGCCCGGCCCGCCTTGGCCTGATGCCTGCATGCTTTCAACACTGGTGCGCTGATCCGGGGTTAGCATTTCCAAGGTCGAAGCCTCAGCAAGCATGGTTTCTGCCCACAACCCATTGGCGCAGACCAACTGGTGGTCGTCCATCAACAGGTGGTAATAATCAATGCCGCTTACGGGGCAATCAATGTAGACATTATTGTTGTTTAACAATGATTTGGCTGTGGTTAAAATTTCTTCTTCCCCATAAAGGAACGGCGCGCGCCAGTCATCCACCAACAGGCGGTGATTTTGGGAAACCAGCAAATCTTGCCCGGGCCGCCCACCTGTTAAGGCACCCGCCATAATGCGCACTGGGCGCAGGCTTGGGTCAAGCACCAGCTCAAGCCCTGATAGGCGACGCTGTCCAATCCAGGAAATCAGCTGGGTTTCGCCATCATGGGTCAGAACCTCGTCGCCATCTTCCAGCTGTTCGATCGGCATCGCGCCATAGGGCGTTTCGATCATGGTGCCGCGGGCAAAACAGTTTTGGCCCGGACCCTTTTGATTTAGTTTTTGAATATCCAGAATATTCAACGACGTTCCGGGCTGCAGATCAAACGCGCCAAACACAACGCGCGCATTCTGTGCTGGCGTTACGCCATTGTTGACAATCCGCCCCACCACCAGCGTTGCGTATGACGAAGTATCCGTATGCAAAGTAAACTCTGGGATCACCTGACAAGACGCGGGAAATTTTACACCATCAATAACAATGGCGCTGCCCAGCAGTTCCGTTTCAGGGCTGCGGGTGCCTTTGCCAACTGCCTGGCCAATTTCGCAGGTGCCGGTTTTGGCGTCGGCGGCCAAATGAACCGGGGGCGTGGGATTTACTGAATTTTGGGCAGGTGTTTGACCTATTAATAGATCACTAAGTCCGGAAAAGTCCGACAAACTCCAACAGGTTAACTGATATCTCGACATATTTTTACAACTGTTTGTTGGCATCCGGCGGCCCGGACAATCATATCCCCACGTGATTATCTTTCAGCCATAATAGGGAATAGTGTCGGCACTTAGCCCGTTAGGGGGCTTTCCTAAGAAAAAACATTGCCAAACTCTGCGGCCCGGCATCTGTTTTTTACAGACAATTACCTTAGATCAGGCGGCCGTGTTTCCGTTGCCAAGTCGGCAATGATCTGGTCCAGATCAATGGTTTTGGTCTGCTTTTCCCCCAAACGGCGCGCGGTAACGGTGCGGTTTTCAACCTCACGTCCACCGATGGCCAAGATCACAGGCACCTTGCCCAGGGAATGTTCGCGGACCTTATAATTGATCTTTTCGTTGCGAATGTCGGCCTCGGCGCGCACGCCAACCGCCTGCAACGCGGCCACCACTTCGGCGACAAATTCATCGGCATCTGAAATAATTGACGCCACCACTACCTGACGCGGGGCCAGCCAAAATGGCATGCGCCCGGCGTGTTCTTCGATCAGAATGCCGATAAAGCGTTCAAATGATCCCAATGTGGCGCGGTGCAGCATAACCGGGCGGTGCTTGGCGCTGTCAGTGCCAATATAGGTCGCATCAAGCCGCTCTGGCAGCACGAAATCCGCCTGCAGGGTGCCACATTGCCAGTCGCGGCCAATGGCGTCGGTCAGCACAAATTCCAGTTTCGGGCCGTAAAACGCGCCTTCGCCTGGGTTCAGCTCAAAGTCACAGCCTGCGGCCTTGGTGGCGGCGATCAGCGCGGCTTCCGCCTTGTCCCACACCTCGTCTGAGCCACTGCGCACCTCTGGCCGGTCAGAAAATAGCACTTTGAAATTGGTAAAACCAAGGTCGGCGTAGGTTTCGCGCAGAAATTCGATGAAGCGTGCGGTTTCGCCTTCAATCTGATCTTCGGTGCAAAAAATATGCCCGTCATCCTGGGTAAAGCCGCGCACCCGCATGATGCCGTGCAATGCGCCGGATGGCTCATACCGGTTACAGGACCCAAATTCCGCCATGCGCAGCGGCAGGTCGCGGTAGGATTTAAGGCCCTGATTGTAAATTTGCACGTGGCAGGGGCAGTTCATTGGTTTCAAGGCGTTAACGGCCTTTTCGCGCGCGTGTTCTTCGTCAACTTCCACGATGAACATATGGTCCTGATACTTTTCCCAGTGGCCCGAGCGTTCCCAAAGGCGGCGATCAACCACTTGCGGGGTGTTCACCTCGACATAACCGCCCGCATATTGTTTACGGCGCATATAATCCTGTAGCAGGGTGTACATACGCCAGCCATTGGGGTGCCAGAACACTTGGCCGGGGGCCTCTTCCTGCATGTGAAACAGGTCCATTTCGCGCCCCAGTTTGCGGTGGTCACGCAGGGCGGCCTGTTCCAGCATGTTCAGGTGTGCCTTCAGCCCGTCGCGGTTTTTGAACGCCACACCGTAAATGCGTTGCAACATGGCGCGGTCACTGTCGCCGCGCCAATAGGCGCCAGCGATGGACATGAGCTTGAAAGCGTCCGCAGGCAACTGACCAGTGTGCTGCAAATGCGGCCCACGGCACAGATCCTGCCAGTCACCGTGCCAATACATGCGCAGGGGTTCATCGCCGGGAATGGCGTTTATCAGCTCAACTTTGTAGGGCTCGCCCAAGTCTTCATAGTGCTGGATCGCACGGGCACGATCCCAGATCTCTGTGCGCACAGTGTCGCGTTTGTTGATGATTTCTTTCATCTTTTTCTCAATCACCGCCAAATCTTCCGGGGTGAACGGGTCTTTGCGATCAAAGTCGTAATACCAACCGTTATCGATCACCGGGCCAATGGTGACCTTAACGTCAGGCCACAGTTCCTGCACCGCGCGGGCCATCACATGCGCCAGATCGTGGCGGATCAATTCCAACGCCTGATCGTCGTCAGCCATGGTGTGGATGGCGATTTTGGCATCCTGGTTGATCGGCCATTGCAGATCATAATGGGCGCCATCAACGGTGGCCGATATGGCCTTTTTGCCAAGCGATGTGGCAATGGCGGACGCCACTTCACCGGGGGTGATGCCTGCATCAAATGCGCGCGAATTGCCGTCGGGGAATGTTAGGGTGATCTGGGCCATCTGTCTGGCTCCTCATCGGTTTGGCGCCTACAAAACGCCCGGTTGCGGGTATGTTGGGGCTATGTGCTGCCTGGGGATTGCAAAGTCAAGATTGCCATTGGCTGTGGTTGCGATAGCTTGGCGCAAATACAACGGAGAACGCCGTGCCTGAATTTATCACCACCCGCCAAAACCGCACGCTTGCCTATGAAAAAACCGCCGGGCAGGGGCCGGGCATCGTGTTCCTAAGCGGGCTTAAATCTGACATGTGCGGCACTAAGGCGGTGCATATGCATGCCTGGGCCAAATCCCAAGGCCGCGCGTTTCTGCGGTTTGATTATTCCGGGCACGGGGCATCATCGGGGCGGTTCGAAGATGGCTGTATTGGTGACTGGGCCGAAGATGCCGCAGAGGTGATCACAACCCTGACGCAGGGGCCGCAGGTGCTGGTGGGTTCCAGCATGGGGGGGTGGATAAGCCTTATTCTGGCAACCCGACTAAAGGATAAAATCGCCGGGATTGTCGGAATTGCCGCCGCACCCGATTTCACCGAAAACGGGTTTTGGGCCGGGTTTAGCGACGCGCAAAAGGCGGAACTGGCTGCAAAGGGTCAGGTGGCGCTGCCAAGCGATTACGACGAACCCTATATCATCACCAAGCGGTTGATAGAGGATGGGCGCAACCATCTGGTGCTGCGTCAGCCCCTGAACCTGGGGTTCCCGGTGCGGTTTTTACAGGGCACAGCGGACACATCGGTGCCAGTGTCCTGGGCCACTGACATTGTGGATCACGCCGTTGGCCCAGATATCCAACTGACCCTTGTGAAAGACGCCGATCACCGGTTTTCAACCCCGGCCTGCCTGGCGATGATGGAAGCTGCGGCATTACAGGTTTTGGGCTAAACCGCAGCGCCCTATCTTTTTTTTCTGCACTGCACTAAGATTTGCTGCAACGCGGAAAACATGGGGACATACCTTGGCAGATACTGAGACAAAGCTGCTGATCAAACGATATGCAAGCCGCCGACTTTATAATACCGAAACCAGCGATTATGTGACGTTGGGTGACATTGCCAAGTTCATTCGCGCCGGGCGCGATGTGCAGATTATTGACCTTAATAGCGGCAATGATTTGACCCGGCAATATTTGCTGCAAATCATTGCTGAACACGAAGGTGGTGGCGAAAGCGTTCTGCCCATAGACGTGCTGACAGACCTCGTTCGTGGCTATACCAGCGAAATTCAGTCGATCGTTCCACAGTTTCTGGCCGCCTCCTTTCAGGCATTGCGCCAGGGTCCGGCAAAAGCCATGGAAAACCTACCCATAGAAGCTATGCAGGCACAGCAGGCCGCGTTTGTGAAGGCAATGACATCCGGTCTGTCCGATGTGTGGGGCAAGGGTAAAAAACCGAAAGCCCCAGAGGGAAAAGAAACCGGTAAATCCGAACTGGACGAAATTAAAATTCAACTGGCCGACCTGCAATCAAAACTGTCAAAACTTTAACTCGGTGGCAGGGTCCATTTCAAAATAATCCATTGGTACTAATAAATGCATGCAACATCAAAAAAAGTCACGCTTTGGGGCATAGAAGTTTTCGTAGCAACGGCGCAGGAACAGTCAATTTCTGCCGCGGCACGGCGGCTAAATGCCAGCCCGTCCTCGATCAGCCAGCAGCTTACAAACCTTGAGGCAGCCCTGGGGGCGGTATTGCTTAACCGCCGCGAGCGTCCGGTCACCCTGACCCCGGCAGGTGAGGCATTTCGCGCCCGTGCCCAGACCATATTAAACGAAGCGGCCCAGGCGCGCTTGGAACTGGCACGGGTTGACCACACAGTCCTGCCACAGCTGCGCCTGGGGGTGATTGAAGATTTTGACAGTGACGTAACCCCCAAATTATTGACCGGTTTAGCAGGTGAGATGGCAGCAACACAGTTTCTATTGGAAACCGGCGCAAGCCATCGTTTGTTTGAACATCTGGAAACACGGGCCCTGGATATGATCGTGGCCACCGATATGGGGGTCGCCGCGGATTGGATGGAGGTGTTTCCACTGATGGTTGAGCCTTTCGTCGCGGTCGCCCCAAAAGGGGTTGTACAGGGGGCAGATATCAGCGCCGCATTGCTAAAAATGCCATTGATCCAATACACAACGCGCCACCATATGGGGCGGGTGATATCGGATCATTTGGTCCGGCAGAACCTGACATGGGAACACCGGTTTGAGCTGGACAGTTACCATGCCATCATGGCGATGGTTGCCAATGGTGCCGGTTGGACGATCCTGACGCCGCTGGGGGTGGCCCACGCCAAAAGATTTGGGGATGCAGTGGATGTGTTTCCGCTGCCATTTGCACCGCTTTCGCGCAGCATTTCCGCTTTTGCCCGCCGTGATATTTTGGGCGATATGCCAAACGTTATCGCCGCCCGATTGCGTGGTTTATTGCAAGACCGGATCGTGTCGCCTCAAATAGCCAGGCTGCCCTGGCTTAAGGGTGAACTGCGGGTGATTTAGGGCCAGGACCCCTTAATCCTGCACCATCAGCGCGAGATCAGTTTTTGCCACAGGGCGTTCGAAATATGAAAATGTAGCCGCGTTACATACGATTATTTTGGACGTTCTGTGGTGAAAACTGGCC
>JAZGFB010000009.1:0-2850 GCA_036479015.1 Paracoccaceae bacterium
CAGAACGTGGGCGATATGTCTGCCCCCGCCATATCGCGCCACATCAAAGTGCTGCGTCAGGCCGGGGTGATCAGTCAAAGAATTGACAAACAACACCGGATGTACTCGGTTAAACCAGAGGTCGTGCAAGCCATCAGCACCTGGACCCTGACCTATCGTGATTTCTGGGAACAGGGGCTGGACCGGTTGGCGCGCGCTATGACGTACGGGGGAAATACCAATGGGTGAACTACGAATTGAACGCGACTTTCCGGTCAGCGCAAAAAAACTTTTCGCTTTCGTCACGCAAAACGAAAACCTGCTGAAATGGTGGGGGCCGGAAGGCTTTGGTTACGGCGATCAGAATCTTGATCTGACCAAACCCGGCGACTGGGACATGGTCATGGTCGACCCCTCGGGCGGCCACCACCGCATCAGCGGCGTGGTTCTGGCAATCGATCCGCCCCGATCTGTCGATTTCACCCTGATTGTGCATGCGCAGGAAGGCCCGCCCAGCATCGACAGCACCGTGCGCTTTGAAGTGGCCTCGGTTGATACCGGCGGTTCCCGCCTGATCCTGACGCAAACAGGCCTGTCCGAAGAAGACATCATCAAAGGCAGCACCCAGGGCTGGATTTCCACACTGGCACGGCTGGAAAGCTTACTGAACGAAACCTGAAATCAACAAAGGAAATACCAATGGCTAAATTCATCATCGCATACCTAGGCAGCCCAAAGCCCAGCAGCCCGCCCTCTCCCGAGGATCAACAAAAACACATGCAGGTCTGGAAAGACTGGATGGGTGGTCTGGGCGACGCAGTTGTCAGCATGCCTGCCCCGCTGATGGGTTCAAAAATTGTCACTGCCGACGGTACCAGCGACAACACAGACCCCAATGCCATGACTGGGTTCATGGTTGTGGAAGCCGCTGATATGGATGCGGCTGTGGAACTGGCCAAGGGCGACCCGTACCTGTCCATGCCCGGTGCCGCCTTGCAAGTCGGCGAAATGCGCCAGATGGGTTAAACGGATGAATATGCTAAAAACCGAGGGCATACCCATCTGGGTCACCATATTCGCGCTACTGGTCTTCCTTAGCGGAGCCATGGCCAGCATCGCCATCCTCAACGGCACCCATGGCATGGACAGCGGTTTTGCCCTGTCATGGGCAGGCCGCAACTTTGGCCTTGGCCTGATAGCGGCCCTCGCCGTGTTCCTGAAAAGCGCAACTGCCTACCTTGTGGCCTTCATCGGCGGCATCTTCCGAGAGACCAGCGATCTGGTGGGCGAGCTGTCCAAAGCCGAACCCAATATGGGCATCATCGCGTTTCTGGTGGTGTTTCTGGTTGGCGGAGTCATCGGTGTGCGTGTGGCCAATAACGCACGAACCAAACGCTAAGGTGGAATGAAAAGAGTGAGCGAGGCGCGGACAACCCGTGCCTTGCAGGCCGCAGCATAACGGTATGGGGTGCAATCCTCATGAGGCACGCGAACTAAGAACAGCGCCAACAATTGCCAGAAGCGCCCCAACCACGGTCGCTATGCTCACCACACTCAACCCAAAAACGGCAAGCAGTGTGATAGCGACCAACGGCGTCAAGAATGCCAAACTTGAAATTGTCGCCGCCGTTCCTTCGCGCGTGGCCCTGTCCCAAAGGACATTGGCCATTGTGAATGGCCCAATGCCCATCAGAACAATAGCCGCCCATTGACCAATCGTTGGCCAATACAACGGTTCAAATAGAAAATGCGCGGTTAGGGCACCAACACCGGCCAATGCCAGAGATGGCCCAACCACATTTGTCTCAACCCGTGCAAGCGACCTGCCAACAGAATAGATTGCAAATGTAAGCGCACCGGATATTCCAAGTATCACGCCAGTCGGGTCAAGTCCGTTCCCCATCTGTGGATACAGGGCAACAGCAACGCCGCAAAAGCCCAGTGAAATCCCGATAGCTTGAAGCAAAGACGGCGCACGACGGTGGATTATGGCTGCCAATGCCACAAGAAAAACCGGCCAAAGATAGTGCACCACGTTGGCCTCTGCAGGTCCGATCCGTGATATTGCTGCAAGATAGAACGCATTGTTCCCCATTAGCCCGGCGGCGACGAAAACCATTGTTCGCGGACGTATGGAAAATAATGTGTTGGTTTGGTTTTTCCAAAGAGCGGCGAAAAAAGAAAACCCGAAGCCAACCAATGCCGCAAGCCCCAGGACAAGAAACGGCGGTGCTGGAAAGGCAACCGTCGCAAGCGCCGGCCAACTTGCCCAAAGCACAACTGCACCGCCAACAAGCGCATATGTTCGCCCACTTGGCCCGCCAAAGAAAACAGAAAGAATCCGGGATAAAAAATCGACCATCATCCGAGATTGTGCTGGGTTTTGCATCAGCCTTTATCCCCCGTCGGCGGTATCGAATACGTCAACGACGCCCGCGCCACCGGTTCCGCGACCCCTTCACTGTAAATCAGCACATCCCCAACTGCCAAAGCCCTCCCAAGCTTCAAAACCCGCGCTTTACCGATCAGATCAACACCCGCCGCCGGTTTGCGCATGAAATCTATCGAACAATTGGTGGTCACCGCCAGCGCCACCGGGCCAATCACCCCCAGAATGGCCAGATACATCGACACATCCGCCAATGAAAACATCGCAGGCCCGGAAATCGTGCCGCCCGGGCGCAGGTGCTGTTCATCAATTTCCATACGCACGCTCACGGTTCCAACCCCGGCCTGCTCCACCGAAAACTGATCCGCCACCTCTGCAAACACCTGCTTCATAAAGCTGTTCAGCTCATCCGCGTTCATTTTCTGTTTCATGGCTTTTCCTGTCGGCTGTCTGGGCCTAGACTTCACCCGAACCGGACAAAG
>JAZGFB010000010.1:0-4032 GCA_036479015.1 Paracoccaceae bacterium
GGCCTCATCCACATTGATTTTGACCATGCGCACTTTGCCGCCCGCGGCCTTAACTGCGTCTTCCAGCATCGGGCCCAAAGTTTTGCAGGGGCCACACCAGGGTGCCCAGAAATCAACGATGACCGGCACCTCTTTTGAGGCTTCGATCACGTCCGCCATAAACGTGGCTTCAGTACCGTCCTTGATCAGATCAGCAGTGGCTGCGGGGTTTTGGCCAAGCTCTAGCATGGGTTTTCCTTAGGTCGAATTGGGTTGCCCGCTAGATGGCGTATTGGCGCGGTTTATTCAAGGTTGGGGATGGGATTGTTTGGGCAGAGGCAAACACCCGGTCAGCCCGGCAGGCAACACCAGCAAAGCCCCGGCCTGATAAAGCGACTCGCCAAAGTCGGAAATATCGGCACGTAAAGTCACGGAAACGGCGTTAGCGGCAATGATCGCGGTGCCCTTTGGCAAGGCGGCCACAAATTCGGCGCTGGGAAACAGCACAACAGCGGCCGGGGCGGCGTCGCTAAAGCGCATGACCAGCGCCATGATGGTGATCCAGCCAAAGATAATCAGCGGCAGGGCCAGCAAAACGCCCTTAATAGTCATGGATGTGTTCCAGGCGGACCAGATCCGCGTCAAAACTGCGTAATGTGTCGGCCAGATCGGTGACTTTCAGCGATATCAGGTGGCGGAAATCACCGTAGCCCTGGCGTTTGAAGCTATGCAGGGCATCCGGATAGGGCGCGTCTGATATGGCCGTCAACATGATGTCGTCATTGCCGGCGATCTCAACAAAGTTCGCGCCATCACGAGCCAGTTCATCCAGCATGTGGGTTAGTACCCGGTAGCGCGGGGTTTCGACCTCAATACCTTGGGGGTGGCTGGTGATGATCTGTACGGCGTCAAACCCGGCCAGTGCCGTGCGCTCAATATCTGTGATGACCAGGCGCAGGGTCAGCTTGTCGGCACCAACGGATGCCACGGCGGCGGCAATCAGTTTGGCGTATTTCGCCTTGGCACCAAATTCCAACCCCAGCGCAAAAGCGCGTTCACTGTCGCGAAAGCTGTTGATTTTGGTGGACTTCAGAGCCGCGATATCGCTTGGGAAATCCCATTTATACCACGGCACCTGTTGCAGGAATTTGGCGTACTTAGCGGCCTGTTGGGCGCTTAGATCATCCAGCGCTGTGTGGTCTGGGCCGCGCACAATGGTGGAGATGCGGCCTATGGTTTCCTCATACAGCGCTTTCATCGCCAGCTCAGCGGTGAAACTGACACCGATGGTATAGATGGTTTGCTTGGACGCACTGGAAAACCCGCCATGCTGGGCCGATGTTTTTGACAGGGCGCAAAGCGATGTCCAAAAGCCTTTGATGCCAGAAATATAGCGATAATCATGGGGGTCGTCGGTGCTGATCACCCGGGCGTAATCATCATAGGCGTGGACAATGTGCCATTCCGGATAGGTCATATAGCTGCGGGATTCGGCGCGGTGATGGGCCGGATCGGTGGTGATTGGGGTGTAAGCGATGGTTTCACCAGTGCCGCGACACGCCGTTTCAATCCAGATAATCGGGCTGAACAGTAGCGCCACCAGCAGCAGGAGTGTCAGCGTCAGACGTTTCAGCCAGCGCCACATCAGCGCCGCCCCAAAAACAGCCCGGATAATAGCGCGATACCACCAAGCGCTATGTGGGGCGTGTTGGCGTAGATTTTGAACATGAATGGCAGGTCCAGTACGCCGTTGTTGAAGATGCCGAAATCGAGATAGCCAGAACCCGTGGCCAGCCCCAGCAATCCGTCACCAAGGTAAAGTGCGCCAAACAGCAACAGGAATGTGCGGGCGGCTTTGTGGGAAATCAGGGCGGCGGCAAGTGCCCAAAGGGCCGAACCCAGATGCAGCGCGTCGTCGAATATATCGAGCGCAAAGATACCAAAGGCCAAACCGTCCGGGTCAACAAGACCGGGGATATAGTTCAGGCTGGCAGCGCCCAACAGCACGACGAAATAGCCCAGCGATATTTTTTGAAGTAAGCTCATAAGGCCCCCAGATATGTATCCCACAGGTTGTTCCTGAACCGCAGTCGCGGGTCAATCGCCCGTTTGGCGGCGGCGAATTCGGCGGCGCGAGGGTAAGCTCGGGTCAGTTGATCCAACGTCGCGTGCGGGCGATAGGGCAGATAATAGCTGCCACCAATGCCGATGATGCCCTCTATCAGGGCATGGGTCATGCGGGCCATGTCGGCCTCGCCCCTTGCCGTCAGTTCCTGTGAAAAGGACATCACCGCGGCGATGCGGGGCACGGCCGCGTAGGCCAGCAGGCTTTCAGCATCTGTGTTGATGAACCGCAAAGTGACATTTAGAAATTCCTGATAGGAGGCCGGGATCACATCGCGGCAGACCTGCAAAAAGTCGGGAAACCGGTCAATGCCGACGAAATACTCGTGCAGGATATCGACGCGGCTGGGGTCTTTGTCATCCAGCGTAATCACCGGTTCGTTGATCAGGGAATTGCGGGTTGCGGCACCGGCCAAACGCGGGGCGAGGTCCGCCTCGGTGTACCAGCGAAACCGCTTCATCCGTTCATTTCCCAGTTGCGCGCGGTAAATCTTACCGGCCGCTTTGGACATGAAGCCAGACCCTGAAGCGGGCGGCAGATCAGACTGATCCTGCGCCGCGCGGTAGGTGATCATCAGCGCTTCTTCCATGAAATTTTCACGGTCAACGTTCAGACGCCCGTAGGCCATGGTCACGGATTTATCCGCCAATGCGGTTTCAAATGCGGTGCCAAGTTCTTTACCCGGCAGCGTTTCAAATGTGGGGTCAAGGCGTTGATTTTCAACCATATCCACCTGCATTTCGGTGATCAGGCCGGTTAGACCATAGCCACCCATGCTTAGGTTAAACAGGTCGGTGTTTTTGCTGCGGGAACAGGTGACCAATTCACCATCCGCCAGCAGCATTTTAAAACTTTGCACCGTTGCGCCCATCGGTCCATAGGGCACCGGCCAACCGTGGGCATTGACGCAGAACGTCGCTGCCACCCCGAAATCGTGGTTGGATTGCATGACAGCGGGGGAAAACCCCTGTGGATCAATCGCCGCGATAATCTGCGACCAACGTGCCCCGGCATGGGCGCGGTAGGTGCTGTTGGCGGTGTCGGTTTCCACCAAACCGTTGTCGAATGTAATGGCGTGACCGTCACGGGGGATGGCCTGCGCGCCCATGGAATGGCGCGCGGCGCCGATATTTACGGGGCGGTTTTCAGTAGCTGCATCTTTCAGTTCGGCGCGGAGAGCGTTGACCAGCACATCGCCGGGATCTTCGGTCAGGGTTATGTGCTTGTGGATCGGGGTTTTGGACAGCTCGCTGGCGTCATTCAAAAACCCGTCGCTGGCCGCTGTATTCAGGCTGATTGTTCCATCCTGAACCGGGTTGGACGATTTCAGGTATTTAGTGCCAGCAACGCCAAGGGCGGCACCGGTGCCCAAAAGCATTGCCCGTCTGGTGAACTGTCCCAATGGATATTCCTTTGTTTTGTATTACTTACAAATCAAATGTGGCAAATACTGGGGCGTGGTCCGATGGTTTTTCCCAGCCGCGGACTCCGCGGATAACGCGGGAATTGTGGGAAGCGTTTATGATGTCAGGTGTCGCCCAGACGTGATCCAGCCGGCGGCCTTTGTCGGCGGTGTCCCAGTCTTTGGCGCGGTAGGACCACCAAGAATAGAGTTTGCCGTCGGGGATGTCTTTGCGGGTGACGTCCGCCCAGTTACCGGCTTCCATAGTCTGGGCCAGATGTTCCACCTCGATCGGGGTGTGGCTAACGATTTTCAACAGCTGCTTATGGCTCCAGACGTCGTCTTCTTGCGGCGCGATGTTCAGATCACCCACCAGAATGGATTTCTCCGGTTTGTTGGCGTGGAAGTAATCGCGCATCTCGGTCAGATAATCGAGTTTCTGGCCGAATTTTTCGTTCACTTCGCGGTTTGGTTTGTCGCCGCCTGCGGGGACGTAGAAATTGTGGATCGTCACGCCATTTTCCAG
>JAZGFB010000011.1:0-84025 GCA_036479015.1 Paracoccaceae bacterium
TAGCGCATTTTGGGCTATTCTTGAAGGAATGTGAGTGGAGATTTAACAACAGTGACCCATCATCTCAGTTATTAGAGCTAAGACAATGGGTTAGGAAGTATCTGAACTAGGTATCTAGGACAGCCCCGATATTTAATACCAGGGCAATCTGGATCGCTCAAACTAGGGCCAAAAACAACTTGAGGAAATATCAAAAGCATGTTTTTTCTAACCTGCCTACAATATTTAAATGGTTATTATGAAATAGAAAAAGATATGGGGCATAAAAAATCATGCCAGTAAATTGCAGTCACATCCGGTTAGCATGCTAAGTTTAGTGTCATATATCAATCTTGAATTTCGTGACGACAGAAATTCCCATATGTTAAATACATTATCTGCCTGCCCGTACCCTTACAAAAAAATAGCCGGAATTAGACTCGATCAACCACCTGAAAAGCGTGGCCTAAAAATGATCCCAAGACTGGAGGGCGCTGCAGGTGTTGCGGGTATTTTCATGTCACACTGCAGGGCCCTTGAAGATGCTATAAACAGTGGCGTCGATGGTAAATTCGCTCTTCTGGAAGACGATGTCCGTATCAACAAAGAATTTTGGGATTTGGACGTCGAGGAAATACTTCTTGAAACCGACTTCGACATCTTATTTTTGTCGCCGCGATATAAGGCTAAAATTCCGAATATTGACGGCAAGAAACCATTTGTGCCCACACCATTTGGATTGCGTTTGGTTGATATGACCTCTGCCCTGAACGACTACATTATCACCGGCGCTCATTTTCTGGTTTTTCGCGATCGTGCCACCATTGAGAATACCTTGCGAAAATTACGTAATTGCGATGAGCTTATGGACGTTGACCTTTTCTACCTCCTCAATGCTAATTGCTGCGGGATACATTTAGATTGTGTGGGAACAGCATCTTTGGGAAGCAACCACAAAGTGGAAGAACTCGAGGGGTAAGTTAGTCTATTTTCGGCTTAACAGTTGTTGACTTCATCACCACCAATGCTCCAACCGTTTAAAAAACAAATGCCGCTGCTCAGATGTATTGCTAATCCCGGCAGATTAATTTGTCTTCTGTGGTCAACCACACAGAACAATACACAGCCGCCTGGTTCACGGCACCTTCCAGCAGGGAGGGTCGCTAACCGCCGACAATCTTCCGGCATTTCCGGGTTCAATTCTCAGCGCCGCTGTGGATACCGTGAACCGTAAAACAGGATACTGTACGCGAATGAAGTTTGGGTATTTACCATGCCCTCTTCGCTCAAATTATTAGTCAATAAATTCCCAAAACCCCTCACCGCACCACCCCCCGCACCCGCGCATGGCAATCACACCCAACCATATGGTCATTCACCATCCCCACCGCCTGCATAAACGCATAGACAATCGTCGGGCCGCAAAACTTAAACCCGGCTTTTTTCAAATCTTTTGACAGCCGCGCCGACAGCTCTGTTTGCGCCGGGACATCCGCCATTACCCGCGGGTTGTTCACCAGTGGCGTGCCATCCACATAATCCCACAGGTAATTATCAAAGCCCTGATCCGCCTCTATCACTTGCCAGGCTTTTGCATTGCCGATGGTCGCTTCAATCTTGCCCCGGTGCCGAATAATTCCAGCATTACCCAGCAATTCCAGCACCTTAGCCTCATCCCACTGCGCTATCTTATCCGGGTCAAACCCGTCAAACGCCGCGCGGAAATTGTCGCGCTTTTTCAGGATCGTGATCCAGGAAAGCCCGGCCTGAAACCCGTCCAGGATCAGCTTTTCAAACAGCGCCCGGCTGTCATATTCCGGCACCCCCCATTCTTCATCATGGTACGCCACATATAGCGGATCATCGCCGCACCAGTCACATCTGCCATCCATTTCAAACCCTTTCCTACCGAGATATTTCAAAGTCTAAACGAATTAGAACTAAATAGGAACATTTACCGAAAATTAGGAACCCGCAGTCTAACTATGCCCCGGTTCAACCACTGCAAAAGGACGGCTTTGATGGTGAAAATACCCCGGGAAAACAATGTGGTTACCGACCCCCTGGAATTTGTCGTTTCTGAACGGGATAAGGAAGCGGTCGATCTTGTCCGCTACGGCCTTGAAAATGACCATGCCATGTTGGCCTATCAACCCATTGTCCAGGCCAGCGCCCCCGACCGCCCCGCCTTTTACGAGGGGCTGATCCGTATCATGGATAAGAACGGTCGCATCATTCCCGCCAAAGATTTCATTGGTGCCGTCGAAATGGATGAGTTGGGCCGCAAAATCGACTGCAAAGCGCTGGAACTGGGGCTTGCAGCCCTGGCAAAGGTGCCTGCGCTGCGTCTTTCAATAAATATGTCCGCCCGCTCTATTGGCTATAAGCCATGGAAACGCGTGCTAAAACGGGGCCTTAAGAAAGACCCCACATTGGGCGAACGTCTTATTCTTGAAATCACTGAACGCTCGGCCATCGTCATGCCTGATGCGGTGCGTACTTTCATGTCAGGACTTCAGGAACAGGGCGTCTCTTTTGCGCTGGATGATTTTGGCGCTGGCTACACATCATTTCGGTATTTTCGCGACTTCTATTTCGACATTTTGAAAATTGACGGGTCCTATATCCGCGACATCCACAAAAACACCGACAACCAGGTTCTGGTAAAGGCACTGATCTCATTGGGTCAGCACTTTGAAATGTACACTGTTGCCGAAGTTGTTGAATCCGAAAAAGATGTCGATTTTCTTGTGGACGCTGGCATTGACTGCATGCAGGGCTATTATTTTGGGCTTCCGACGGTTCGCCCAATTTGGTTACAGGATGAAAAGTTCCAAAAAATCGCCTGACCCGAATGGGGTTTGGATGACCTTTGGCTATGCAAATTCCATCTCGGTTGACTTTTCGTGCAAGCGCAGAATACTGATATCCTGTAGGCGGGGATCACCAAACCACAGCAGTGGCCAAAGCTTTCTTTGCCAAATTTTTTCGACAAAAGAGAGCCCCAAAATGACAAATATCATTATCGCATCAGCCGCCCGCACAGCCGTCGGCAGTTTCACAGGATCATTTTCAAAAACCCCGGCCCATGATTTAGGTGCGGCCGTATTGGACGCTGTTGTCACCCGCGCCAATATCGACAAATCCGAGGTCAGCGAAACAATTCTTGGCCAGGTCCTGACCGCAGGCCAGGGCCAAAACCCCGCCCGCCAAGCCCACATTAATGCCGGGCTTCCCGTTGAAAGTTCGGCCTGGGGCATCAATCAGGTCTGTGGCTCTGGGTTGCGCGCAATTGCATTAGGTGCCCAGCAAATTCAGACTGGTTCCGCCAATATTGTCATTGCTGGCGGGCAGGAAAATATGTCACTTTCCCCCCACGTGGCCCACCTACGTGCCGGTCACACAATGGGGGATGTGAAGTATATAGATTCCATGGTCCATGATGGGCTATGGGACGCATTTAACGGCTACCATATGGGCCAAACCGCTGAAAATATTGCTGAAAAATGGCAGATCAGCCGTGAAGCACAGGACCAGTTCGCCGTGGGTAGCCAAAATAAAGCCGAGGCCGCCCAAAAGGCTGGTAAGTTCAGCGACGAAATCATTCCGTTCACCATCAAGACCCGCAAGGGCGATATCATCGTCGACAGTGACGAATATATTCGCCACGGCGCAAATATTGAAGCCCTGCAGAAAATGCGCCCGGTTTTCATGCGCGACGGCGGGACTGTGACGGCTGGCAATGCCTCGGGCATAAATGACGGCGCGGCTGCAACTTTGCTGATGTCGGCAACTGATGCAGAAAAGCGCGCCATTCAGCCCCTGGCCCGCATCGCCAGCTTTGCAACGGTCGGGCTGGACCCAACCATCATGGGTGCCGGTCCTATCCAGGCCAGCCGCAAAGCGCTGGAACTGGCCGGGTGGAAGGCCGAAGATTTGGACCTGGTTGAAGCCAACGAAGCCTTTGCCGCCCAGGCCTGCGCCGTGAATAAGGACATGGGTTGGAACCCGGATGTTGTTAACGTGAATGGCGGTGCCATTGCCATCGGCCACCCGATCGGTGCTGCAGGTGCGCGCATCCTGACCACCCTGCTTTTTGAAATGCAGCGCCGGGACGCGAAAAAGGGCCTGGCAACATTATGCATCGGCGGCGGCATGGGTGTTGCCATGTGTTTGGCACGGGACTAAAAAAATCCATTGCGAAATTATATTGCGCGGTATATCCAAATTTGGGATATATAATTACAAGCGCATTGGAACTCGAAATGTCTAGAATTGCCCTGGTCACTGGTGGAACACGTGGAATTGGTGCTGCAATCTGTGTTGGCTTAAAGGATGCCGGCTATCAGGTTGCAGCAAATTACGCTGGCAATGACGAAGCCGCCGCCAGGTTTTCCGATGAAACCGGCATTCCAACCTATAAATGGTCAGTTGCCGACTATGATGGCTGTGTCGCAGGCATTGCCAAGGTCCAGGCCGACCTTGGGCCGGTCGAAGTGCTGATCAACAACGCCGGTATCACCCGCGATGCCCCGTTTCACCGGATGACTCCGGAACAATGGCATCAGGTCATCGACACCAACCTGAACGGCGTTTTCAACATGACCCATCCAATTTGGCCCGGCATGCGTGAACGTAAATTTGGGCGCATTGTCACCATCAGTTCGATCAATGGGCAAAAAGGTCAGTTTGCCCAGGCCAACTATGCCGCCTCAAAGGCTGGCGACCTGGGGATCACAAAATCTTTGGCCCAAGAAGGTGCGCGCTTTGGCATCACCGCAAATGCCGTATGCCCGGGCTACATAGGAACCGAAATGGTCATGGCCGTTCCGGAAAAGGTGCGCGATTCAATTATTTCCCAGATCCCCGCAGGTCGGCTGGGTGAGGCCAGCGAAATAGCCCGTTGCGTAACGTTTCTGGTGTCAGACGATGCCGAATTTATCAATGGCTCAACACTGTCGGCGAATGGCGCGCAATTCTTTGTCTAACGGCGATGTACGCACATTGCGGGGCCGGCCTTAAGCAGGTCGGTCCACCGCTCATGCATGCAAATTAAACGCTCGCCAACCGCGTTATTTCTTCTTTTATTTTCATTTTTTCTTTCTTGAGCATTGCCACCTGCATATCATCACTGCCTGGACTTCGTTGTTCAACCTCGACCTGGTCAGAGAGATTTTGGTGTTTCTTGCGGAGTTCGACTAAATGGGAACTCATGCTCATGGGTATCCTCCTAGGTTTGAATGTCTGCGCTGACAGTCCAGCACAAATGTTGATCTGTGTCACGCGTTATCAAAAACAGCCAAACGTTAGGAAATGCTTAATCACCGCACATCAAGCGCCGCACCGTCGCGCAAAACTTGTCGGGCCGCCTGGGAATAGCTGTCACCATCGCGCACATGCTTATCCCCCTGGTGCAAAATAAGCGGCGCCAGCAGGCTAAATTTCGCCCGCCCCCCTTTGCGCGCCGAAACAATCACAACATCAGCACCACGCCCGGAGCGCGCCGCCAGCGGCTTTACACACACGCTGCCCAGACGCGCATCCAACGCCGACAATACATCGTCTAACCGCTCGGCCTTTTGAATAATTGTCAAATACCCCCCCGGCTTTAGACGCCGGGTGCCAATATCAACCCAGGCCCCCAGCGGCGTCTCCCCGGCCAGAGCAATTTCTTTTCCCGCGTCATCCGCCGCGGTGCGCTGACCGCCAATGAAATAGGGTGGGTTGGCAAAAACATGGTCAAAGCTTTGGTCGCGCAGATCCGCTGGCAGGGCACAAATATCTGCAGTTGTAACGTGAAAACCAATGTCGTTTTCTGCACCATTCAGTCGGGAAAGCGTTGCATATTTTTCTTGTAATTCAACACCATGCACCAAAACTCCAGGCACACGCCGCGCCAGGCACAGGCTGGCCACCCCCGCCCCGCAACCCAGCTCAAGCACGCTTTGTCCAGGCTTAGCCCCAACCGCTGCCGCCAAAAATACCGGGTCCGCCCCGGCCCGATACCCAGACAGTGGTTGCCAGATTTTCAGCTTTTCGCCCAAAAAACTGTCGCAGCTCAATTCATCCGTTGCAAACAGCACAAATCATCGCCCCATATCAATTTCATTATCTTTCAATATCGCCTCGGCGCGAAAATGATCCTGCTGCCGCACCATCACACGGCGCGGCAACACCCCGACGCTGCCTTCAAGCCCGCTCATATGGACGTCAATTGGAAAGCAGTCTATACCCTCGCCCTGAAGCAGTGCAGAAGCATAGGCGATGACCGTTAGGTCGTTTGTGCGTAAAAGCTCTTTCATAAAACACACCTAAAGGCTGCATGGCCCAATTGTCGAGAGAAGTGATAGCGCTATGGTTTTGGACGATGCCGCAACGAAACCCCATGAAACGCTTGCCAGCTATCTTGCCGACGATTTAGGCGCCGTCAACACGCTGATCCGGGATCGTATGGCGTCGCAACATGCGCCGCGCATTCCCGAAGTCACAGCACATCTTATTGGCGCGGGCGGCAAACGGTTGCGCCCGTTACTGACATTGGCGGCGGCACATCTTTGTGGGTATAGCGGCCCTTTTCACATCCATTTGGCTGCCACGGTTGAATTCATCCATACCGCCACATTGCTGCATGACGACGTTGTCGACAAAAGCGCACAGCGGCGCGGCCGCCCTACGGCGAACCTGCTTTGGGACAATAAAACCTCGGTGCTGGTTGGCGATTATTTGTTCGCACGTTCCTTTCAATTGATGACGGAAACCGGATCACTTCGGGTGCTGGATATTTTGGCAAATGCATCGGCCACAATTGCAGAGGGCGAAGTGCTGCAACTGACAGCCGCCCAGGACCTGTCCACCACCGAAGACGTGTATCTGCAGGTTGTCCGTGGCAAGACCGCCGCGCTGTTTTCAGCAGCAACTGAAGTGGGCGGCGAAATCGCCGGTGCCACAGCCGCCCATACCAAAGCCCTATACCAATACGGCGACGCCCTGGGTATTTGCTTTCAAATCGTCGATGACCTGTTGGACTATCAGGGTTCAGACGCCACCGGCAAAAACATCGGCGATGATTTTCGCGAATGCAAACTAACGCTGCCGTTGATCAAAGCCGTGGCCAAAGCAGACGCAACGGAACGCGCATTTTGGGAACGGGTGATTGAAAAAGGCCAACAGGGCGACGGCGACTTGGAACACGCGGTTGCACTTTTGGCCAAACACGGCGCATTGCAAGCCGCACAGGCCGACGCAATTGCCTGGGCAGATCGCGCCAAAGCCTCGCTGAACGAATTGCCTGATCACCCGGTCCGGGCCATGCTGCACGATCTGGCCGACTATGTGGTGGCGCGGATCAGCTAACCCCCGAAACGGGAAACCTGAACCCACCAACCTGGATGCATTTCAGCAATCGAATCCCGTGCAATTTCGGCCGCATCTTGGGTTTTACAATACCCCCAACAGGTGCTGCCAGAGCCAGACATTTCAGCGCAATCTGAACCAATACTGTCACGTATAACCTGCAATACCGTGCCTATAACCGGGGCCAGCCCAGCCCCACTGGCGATATACGTCAGGTCATTGCGCTGCCCAAGCAACCACGCCTCCAGCATTTGAACATCGGTATTATCTGGCAGCGGTGCCAAGCCCAGCCGGTTAGAGCCATGTAATTTATCATACTGCTCAAACACGGCTTTGGTGGGAACACCCACACCGGGGTTAACCAACACCAGCCAAAACTTTGGCAGCGGCGTCGCTGGTTCCACAACCTCACCTATACCACCCATAAAGCAAGGGTCGGGCGCGTGCATGCACACCGGCACATCAGCCCCCAGTTCCAGGGCTTGGGCCGCACTTAGCGGCTCAACCTGCCACAGCTCAGCCAGCAACCGCAAAGCGGTGGCCGCATCCGATGATCCGCCACCAATACCGCCGCCATGGGGCAGGTTCTTTTCCAGAATAATGGACGCACCAGCACCCACGCCGCGCTTGCGTTGCAACAAAGTGGCCGCTTTCAGCACCAGATTGCTGCCATCCGTCGGCACACCTTTTGCAAAAGCCCCGCTCACCCGCAATGACAGGGTGTCAGCCGCTGATATTGTCAGCCTGTCCGCATGCTCGGCAAACACCACCAGGCTTTCAAGCAGATGGTAGCCATCGTCCCGTTGGCCGGTCACATGCAGGGCAAGGTTTATCTTCGCCGGGGCCCGCCCCTTAACCGTCATCGGCCAGCGATATCGGGTCAGCGCCCTCTTCTTGCAGCACCAGATCAAGCCCCACCTCCAACTTGCGCCGGATGCGGGTGGCATCAACGTCTTCTGGTTCAAATGACAGCGCCCGGTTCCACTGGAACTGCGCCTCTCTTATGCGCCCGACAGACCAATACACATCGCCCAGATGATCGTTGATGATGGGGTCAACCGGCATCAACTCTGCCGCGCGTTCCATATGGCCAACCGCTTCGGGGTAACGGCCAAGCCGGTACAGGATCCAACCAAGTGAATCCGTAATATACCCGTCATTGGGCCGCGCCTGCACGGCCCTTTCAATCATTGAAAGCGCCTCGTCCAGGTTGACCTGCATTTCGACAAACGAATAGCCCAGATAATTCAACACCTGCGGCTGATCCGGCTGCAACTTTAGCGCCAGCCTGAAATCAGCCTCGGCCTGATCCCAGAGATCCAAACGCTCATTTGCAATTCCGCGGGTGTAATACAGCAACCAATGTGATGGTTCTGGTGCACCATATAGGGCAACCGCGCGGTCATAGGATTTGACGGCATCGCCATAGCGCTTTAGCCGCCGGTAATCGTTTCCCAGCGTGACATGGACATTTGGCAGTTGTGCATGGCTTTCTGACAGCTGTTCCAGCACTTCTATTGCGGCGTCGGTATTGCCCGACAGCCGCAGCGCCTCGGCCCGGCCCAATTCGGCCACATGGTACGACGGATCAGCACGCGAAATTCGGTCATAGGCGGCTGTCGCCAGTTCATAACGCCCCATTTGCTCTAGCAGCTGGGCCGTCAGCAAAATTGAATCTACATGATCATCGCGCAGGTATTCTGCCACACGGGTGTAAAGCAATGTGTAGCCGTCATTTGCTTCACCCAGCAACGCGCCAGCAACACCGTAGAACACCTCTGACAACCCGTCACGTGCACTGGAAACCGCTGTATAAGGTACCGTTTCCCCGGCATTTAGGTGTTCCCTGACTGCGGCCAATGCCGGGTCAGTTGCGTTTCCATTCACGGTATCAATAAGCGCCATGGCATCTGCATTGCGCTCAAGCTGGCTTAGAATTTGAGCATGGGCAATAATACCCCGCCGGGTGGGTGGTATGGATGCCCCCGTCGTGCCGGACAAAATATCGTCGGCACCTTCAAAGTCACCAACAAAGGCCAGGGCAAGTGCGCGGTGGTATTCACCAAAACTCTGCGATCCAGGGGTTTGCGACACCTCGCGGAACTTGGCCAGCGCGTTGGTCATATTTCCCTGACCGACCAAAACCCATGCCAGCGCCAAGCCGTCAACCAACGGGCCTGCCACCTCGCCATTGCTTAATAATGTGCCAGCAACATCGTAATTTCCGGCATCTGCGGCTTCAACCAACAGCAACATATTCGCGATCGGAAAATCTTGCTCCAGCCCAACCAGCCGGCGCGACACCGCCAGCGCCCGTTCAATATCACCCTTTGCCAAAAACGCGATGATGGTGTTTTCCAACAGCTCTATATTGGTAGGATCATTCACCAATGCCCGTGTGTAATATTTTGCCGCCTCTGAGTAATCGTTCTGAGAAAACGCCTGGCGCGCGGCCAGATACGCCCCCGAAAACCCGTCGGAAATTGCAGGGGTGGCGGCCAACAGGCTTGCAACCCAGCCCGCAGCAACGCCAAGGCGTAATTTTCTGGTGAACAAGTGCGGCTCCTATTGCGGGGTGGATACAGGCATTACCTAATGCGCAATGATAACAAAAACAATATTATCAAGCATTTGTCATGCCCCGGTGGCACCGGGGCTACATATTCGGATAATTTGGCCCATCCCCGCCTTGGGGCACGGTCCAGGTAATGTTTTCGCTCGGGTCTTTGATGTCACAGGTCTTGCAGTGCACACAGTTTTGGAAATTTATCACAAATTTCTGCCCATCCGCGCCATCAGACACCACCTCATAGACCCCCGCCGGGCAATACCGCTGCGCCGGTTCAGCATAGTTCGCCAAATTCACAGAGATCGGGATATCCGGGTCGGCCAGATGCAGGTGGGCAGGCTGGCTTTCTTCGTGGTTTGTCATGGCAAAGCTGACATTGGTCAGCCGGTCAAAGCTTAGGGTACCATCGGGTTTCGGGTATTCAATTGGCTTGTGCATATCGGCAGGGTCCGTCGACTGTGCGTCGGATTTGCCGTGCTTTAGCGTGCCAAACAGCGAAAACCGAAAAATTGTCTGAAACCACATATCAAACCCGCCCAGAACCAACCCAACCGAAAGCCCCCAGCGGCCATTCATTGGCGCCACGTTGCGCACTGTATTCAGGTCTTTTCCCACTGGCCCCGTGCGCAGTTGCGCGTCATAATCTGCCAGCTCATCGCCCTGGCGTCCGTCCTTTATGGCCCCATACGCCGCCTGGGCCGCCGAAATGCCGGACAGCATGGCGTTATGATTGCCCTTGATCCGCGGCAGGTTCACCAACCCCGCAGAACACCCCAGCAGCGCGCCACCGGGAAACACGGTTTTCGGAATGGATTGCAGCCCACCCTTGGTGACAGCACGCGCCCCATAAGCCACCCGTTTGCCGCCCTTTAGCAGGTCCGCAAGCATCGGATGGTGCTTGAACTGTTGAAACGCCCGATACGGGTTGAAATATGGGTTTTTGTAATTCAGGTCGGCAATGAAACCGACATAAACTTGGTTGTTGTCCAAGTGGTAAATGAACGACCCGCCGCCCTGTTTCCAACCCATGGGCCACCCC
Source organism: Paracoccaceae bacterium (assembly GCA_036479015.1). Classification (GTDB taxonomy): domain Bacteria; phylum Pseudomonadota; class Alphaproteobacteria; order Rhodobacterales; family Rhodobacteraceae; genus NVTR01. The sequence goes on from JAZGFB010000011.1 coordinate 10,941, forward strand.
ATGGTATGGGTAACGGTGCCCTCACGGTGCTTTTTGGGGTCAATTTCCCAAATTTCCTTCATTCCCAGGCCAAATTTGGCAACATCACTGCCCCGGTCCAGGTCGTATCTTGCGATAACTTCCTTTGAAAGCGAGCCCCGCACACCTTCCGACAGGAACACATATTTCCCGTACAGCTCCATGCCCGGCTCATAGGCATCCGAAGGCGTGCCATCAGCGTTTTTGCCAAACTCGCCCGCAACAACGCCTTTCACTTCGCCCTGATCGCCAAACACCAATTCAGAACACGCCATACCAGGGAAAATTTCAACGCCCAGATCTTCCGCCTGTTCCGCCAGCCACCGGCACACATTGCCCATGGAAACGATGTAATTACCGTGGTTATTCATAAGCGGCGGCAACAGAAAATTCGGCAATCTTAACTTGCCCGCCGACCCCATCAAATAAAACTGATCGCGCTTAACGGCCACGGTGACAGGTGCACCCTTTGATTTCCAATCAGGGATCAACGCCGTCAACCCTGATGGGTCCAAAACCGCGCCCGACAGGATATGCGCGCCAACCTCAGAACCCTTTTCCAGAACGACAACGTTCAATTCACTGTCCAGTTGCTTTAGCCGGATCGCAGCCGACAACCCAGCAGGCCCAGCGCCAACAACAACAACATCATATTCCATCGACTCTCGTTCAATATTGGTCATAATATCCCTTAGCCTTTTATGCGTTGTCGCATGTTGGTGTCCCTGTCTAAATCTCGTTATCTAACCATTGGGATGGGGTCAATATTATTCCCAATAACATCTTATTTGGGCAATAAAATTGCTTTGCCAGCGCTGCCTGAAACCAAACGCCCGTGATCCGGCGCGCCAAAAACTTGCCTGCCGCCTATGCTCGCGGGGCTACATGATGCCGCCTATATCACATTGATGCTATTGACTTTGGTAACCCCAGTTGGGTTAAGAACGGTTCGTTGCCTTATTCCCTAAAAACAGATCTGGGCTGAGATGGAAAAAATACCAATGACACCTGCGGGTCACGCCGCATTAAATGCTGAACTAAAGCTGCTAAAGTCGGTTGAACGCCCCGCTATCATCAAAGCGGTGGCCGAAGCACGTGACCACGGCGACCTTTCAGAAAACGCAGAATACCATTCTGCCCGTGAAAAGCATTCCTTCATCGAAGGCCGGATAAAAGAGCTGGACGGAACCTTGGGCCGCTCAGAGGTCATCGACCCCAAATCCCTGTCAGGCACCATAAAATTTGGCGCGACCGTCACCATCGTTGACGAAGATACTGATCTGGAAAAAACCTACCAGGTCGTGGGCGAACCCGAGGCCGACATCGAAGCCTTAAAGCTGAACATCAAATCACCCCTGGCGCGGGCACTTATTGGCAAAGACGTTGGCGACAGCGTAGAAGTGCGCACGCCGGGCGGCGATAAATCCTATGAAATTCTGTCGATCAAATTTGTGTAGCAAAAATATGGGGCACCCGGGATGAGCGAACCGGACACACAAAAACCGATCGAGCTTGGCATTTTTTCAAGGCGCGGCGACACGCCTCAATTTTCAACAACCGAGGTTGTCGCCAGTGGCCTGTCGGTGTTTTGGCTGCTGGCCGTAACGCTGTTTTTTGTGTTCGCCGGTGGTGTGCGCGCCGATGGAACACCCCGCGTCGATACCCTGCGATTTGTCATGACAGTCATTGCTGTGTTTATGCCTGTGGCCCTGATCTGGGTTGCCGCGGTGACATCCAAAAGCAACCGGATCATACGCGAAGAATCCGAGCGTCTGCAAACGGTGATCAATGCCATGCGCCACAGCCATATCCAGCAACAACAATCCGGTATTCTTGACATAAAGCCAGCGGTCGAACAAAAACTGGATGATTTGGCGGCAGCCCAGCGCAAAACCGAAACCGTGCTGTCTACTTTCAGCTCAATTCGACCTCAGATTGAACAGCAAGCCTCCCATCATAGGGCGGCCCTTTCAACACCGGCGGCACCGCACCAGGCGCAGGCATCGCTTGAATTGGGCACACCCGCTGACGCCATCGGCACGCCGCTGTCGGTTGCAGATTTCATTCGTGCCTTGCACTTCCCTGAATCAGCTGATGACAAAGAAGGGTTTCGCGCCCTTCGCGGTGCGCTCCAGGATCGTAATATTTCCCAGCTTATTCAGGCCGCCCAAGACGTGCTGACCCTATTGTCACAGGACGGCATATATATGGATGACCTAACGCCAGATCGGGCGCGCCCGGAAATCTGGCGCCGATTTGCCCAGGGTGAACGGGGCAAGCCAATCGCGGTTATCGGCGGAATACGTGATCGTTCCAGCCTGGCACTGGCCGCCGGACGCATGCGGCAAGATCCTATTTTTCGCGATTCAGTTCACCACTTTATCCGGCGCTTTGATCAAACATTTGCCGAGTTTGAAAAAACCGCCAGTGATCAGGAAATCGCCGAGCTGGCTGAAACCCGCAGCGCCCGCGCCTTTATGCTGCTGGGCCGCACCGCCGGGACATTTGATTAACACACGCCCCTAAAGGCCAAAGCTTGAATAGGGAATATAGCGCACCGGATCGCCCGGTTCTATCTGCCGCGCGCCATCCCCCAACTCAACCAGCCCGTCGGCCCAACTTAGCCCCGACACCCGCCCAGACCCTTCTGAGCCGAAAACCTCGACCCTGCCGTTTGCGGTGATCCGGGCGCGCAAATATTCCCGACGTCCGGGCTTTTTCTGCTTGGAAAACCCGGCTGGCACCTCATAGCCCGTTGGCTCCAACCACCTACCCCCAGCCAGAACCGACAGCGCCGGGCGCGCAAATATCAACGTGCATATCAGCGCCGCAACCGGGTTTCCCGGCAGCCCAAAAACCGGTGTGTTCTTCCACATCCCCAATGCCAGCGGCCGACCGGGCTTTATGGCAATCCGCCAGGTAAACAGCCCCCCCGCCTGACCCAGCAGCGCCGACAAATGGTCCTCATCACCAACCGATGCCCCGCCCGAGGTCCAGATAACATCCGCCTCACTGGCCGCGCGATCCAGCCGCGATGCAATTTCACCGGGGTCATCACGTGCATGTTCCAGATCAACCGGGCAATAGCCCCATTGCTTGGCCAGCCCCAGCAACATTGGCCGGTTCGCGTCATAGGTTTGTGAACTGGCAGCATCACTTCCCGCAGGTACAATTTCATCCCCGGTTGATAAAACCCCGACCCGCAGCTTTTTAAATACGGGCACATCTGCAACCCCAACTGCCGACAACAGGGCAAGCTCGGGCGCGCGCAAACGTTGGCCAGCAGACAACGCCAATTCACCGGCAGAAACATCTTCCCCAGCCGCGCGGGTATTGGCCCCCGCCCTGACCGCGCCGTCAAATTGCACAGCATGCGCGCTGCAAGTCACATCCTCTTGCAACACCACCGTATCCACACCGCCTGGCAGCAGCGCACCGGTCAAAATGCGCACGGCTTGCCCAGCGGGCACAGCCCCTAAAAATGGGGCCCCGGCAGCTGCCCGATCCGCTAACAAAGGTAATATGTTCTTGCCGCTGGTTATGCAGGCACCGGCATGGGCAAACCCATAGCCATCAACCGCTGAATTTGCCGCAGGCGGGTTGGCGCGGGGGGCTGCAATATCCTGCGCCAGCACCCTGCCAATACCCTGGCAAACCGGCAGCACTTCATCCGCCACACAGCACTGCATATTGCCGCGCAACGTCGCCAAAGCGGTGTCCACTGGTATCCAGTCAACACCCGCCGGAAGCGCAAAACAATCATTGCGCAACTGTGTGGTTTTTGGCGACTTATACGCCACCAAAGCCACCGCCGACAGGATAAACCCGGCAATCGCCGCGGTGTCGTTTAGATCGATACAGGGCACATCAACATCGCCCGGATCAACATCACCGGCAATTGCCAGCACATTTGGGTCATCCGGGGCAATCAGCATCGCGCCGTTCACCACCCGGTGCACTTCCATTTTTGGATGTGCCCCCCGCTTAAAACCTTCCACCAGCACCAGATCAACCGGTGCCAGCTTTTCAAGCAATGCGTCCAACGGCGGCTCTTCATCCCCGGCGATTTCATGCATCAATGCCCACCTGCGCGCCGACGCCAGCAACACCTCTTGCGCCCCGGCCATGCGGTGGCGATGGCTGTCTTTACCGGGCTGGTCGACATCAAAGGAATGGTGCGCATGTTTGATGGTTGAAACACTGAAACCACGGCCGGTTATTTCGGCCACCAGCCGCTCCATCAGCCCGGTTTTTCCGGCATTTTTCCAGCCGATAACTCCAAAAATTTTCATCGGCGCGCCGCCAGCTCTGCGCGGGCAATTTCCAGATCACCAGCCGTGTTGATGTTAAAAAACGGATCATAGCCGCCACTGTCAAAAACCGCCGTGCCAGCGCCATGGCTGTCTGTCCAGGCCACCACTTTTCGCGTGCCCATCAGCAACGCATTTTCCAGATCATCACGCAGCGCCGTTGGCCACAGCCCAAAGGTCGGCTGCCGCATCACAGTGCCACCGCGCGCCCGCGTTGCCGCCAGAACAATCTGCCCAGCCCCCGCCGCCGCGTGCTGCAAATCAACCACCAAACCTGCCGGAAAATGCGGCGTATCTGCTGCCACCGTCACCACCTGATCCGCGCCCAGCCCAAGGGCCCAATCCATTGCAGCCAACACACCAGCCAACGGCCCGACAAACCCGGAAATCGTGTCGCCAAGCACCGGCAGGCCAAACTTTTCAAACCTGTCCGCAGGCCCATTGGCGTTCAGCGCCAGCCCCGACACCTGCGGCGTTATCCTGTCAATCACATGCCCAAGGATCGGCCTGTCGCCAAGCTGTAACAACGCCTTGTCACCGCCCCCCATCCGGCGCGACTGGCCACCGGCCAAAATGACACCGGGAATGTTTTCAAAACCATCTCTCACCGCTTTTCCCCCGCCTTATCAGACCGCGGTTTAACATCGCGCAACAGCCGCTCTTCACCCGCAAGGCATGAAAACCGCTGCCCGCGCAACCGCCCGATCAGGGTCATGCCAACCTGTTGGGCGATCTCGACACCCCAGGCGGTAAACCCGGACCGGGACACCAAAATTGGGATGCCCATATTCGCAGTTTTAATCACCATTTCTGACGTTAACCGCCCAGTGGTATACAATATTTTGTCCGCCGGGCTGGTGGCGTTTTGCAGCATCCAGCCAGCCACTTTATCAACCGCATTATGGCGCCCCACGTCTTCCATATAGACCAGCGGCCGATCCTGCTGGCACAGCACTGTGCCATGTATCGCCCCGGCTTCCAAATACAGGCTGGGGGTGGTGTTGATCTGGTGCGCCAGGGCAAACAACCACGACGAGCGCAGCGCGGCGTGGGGCAGGCGCAGCCCCTCCAACCCTTCCATCATGTCACCAAACACAGTGCCCACCGCGCAGCCCGATGTGCGGGTTTTCTTTTTTAGCTTTTCTTCAAAATTCGTCCCTTGGGACGTGCGCACCACAACGGTTTGGATTTCCGCGTCATAGTGAATGGCATCCACCTCATCGGCGCTGTTTAGCATGCGCTGATTGCTCAAAAAGCCCAGCGCCAGATATTCAGGGTAATCACCAATGGTCATCGCCGTCACAATTTCCTGACTGTTCAGGAATATGGTCAGGGGCCGCTCCTCCACAACGCTAACCGATTGCGCAACGCCATGCGCGTCAGTTCCGGTGACAACACGTGTCATATTCGCCAGTCCGGGGTTGGGGGCGATCAAATAGTTGGGCTTGGCATCACTGATTGTCATTTGATCTCCTATTGTGGCCACGATATCCAAGGTAGACGGCAAATATTAGGGCCAAGTTATGACAACCGCTACACCCAAATCAGCATTTTGGTCAGGCTTTCGAAATGGCCTGCCCTTCATCCTTGGGGCAACCCCATTTGGCATGCTGTTTGGCATCTTGGCAACCGAGGCCGGATTTGACCTGGCACAGGTCATGGGCATGACAATCGTGGTGATCGCCGGGGCGGCCCAGTTCACCGCCTTGGCACAAATGCAAGACAGCGCACCGGTACTCATGGTGCTGGCGGCCTCATTGGCGGTCAATATGCGCATGGCTATGTATTCCGCGTCCATCGGACCGCATCTTATTGACGCGCCGTTTTGGCAACGGGCGGTTGCGGCCTATATCCTGGTCGATAACACCTATGCCGTCGCCATTTCTGAATTTGAAGAACGGCCCCTGCGCCCGGTGCCACAGAAAATGGCATTTTATATCGGTTGCGCAATTCCGGCATGGATTTTCTGGTATTTATCAACCTTTGTCGGCGCTCTGTTCGGACAGGCCATTCCCGCCGGGTTCGCGCTGGATTTTGCACCGGCAATTGTGTTTCTTGCCCTTGTGGCCCCGATGCTCAAAACCCTGGCCCATGTGGCGGCGGCATTCACGTCGGTGGCACTGGCCCTTGCCCTGGCATTTTTACCGTTTTCATCCGGCCTGCTCATTGCCGCTGTTTGCGCGATGCTCGTCGGCGCAGAGGTCGAGCGACGGCTAGCAAAGGCTGCCCAATGACCTATTCACAGGCCGAAATATGGGCCACCATTATCGTGCTGGGGGTTGGTACTTTTCTCATACGTTTCTCATTCATGGGCGGTTTTGGGCGGGTTAATTTGCCCGCCTGGGCACTGCGCCTGCTGCGCTACACGCCAGTTGCGGTACTGCCCGGCCTTGTGGCCCCGCTTATATTGTGGCCCGCCGCCACAGGGGGCACCCCGGAAATTTCCAGAATTTCCGCCGCCTTGGTTGCTGTGGCGGTCGGGGTCTATTTCAAGAATGTTCTGGCAGCAATGTTTGCAGGTGGCGCAATGTTATACCTGATGCTGTACCTAACCGGCTGATCTATTGATCAAAAATTACCGGCGGTGCGGCGATCAGGCCAGAATTGTCACCGGGATCAAAGTCGTAAACCTTGTCAGTTTCAACCCCTTGCAATGCAGCGAACCGTTCCGACAATTGCTTGGGAAACCAGGTGCGGCCAACAGACTGAAACCCTGGTACATTTTCCAATACAGCCGTAATAGCATGTGAACACTGGGCTTTTGGCACCGCCCCATAGGACATTATCTCAGACATAGCCCTTTGGGCCACCGCCGGTGACACCTGGATTTCCTGAATAATAGTGTGGTGGGTGACGCGCGAATGGTAATCCACGTAAAAATCAACAATCCTATCGGACATGCCAAAATGAACGTCGTTACGTTCCGGCAACTGCGGGTGATGCCAGGTGCCTGCGGGGTCAAAAATAACCCGTTGGCCCGCGTTTACCATCAATGCCGAATGGGCACCGGCCCCGGTTTTGTTGTTGATCACCGTGAACAGGGTCAGGGTTGTTGGCCCGCTATGGCTATAGGTTGCGCGGGACACAAACGCATCCGTATCCCAAATCGGTTCAGCAGGGCCAGTGCAGCCAGACAGCGCAGCAGCGCCCAGCAAAACAACAGCAATCAACCAACCCCGAGGGTTCAACATGGATGTTATCCGTTCACCATCGCCAGAAATATCAGAAAGGCAATGATAAGAATTATTCCCCATTTCACGAAATTGACGAAGCCATCAAATGTCTTTTCGTGATCGCTAGAATCCATAGTGCCGTGTTCATGCTTAGCCATTACATAACCTGTTTGCTGAAATTGCGTTGCCTTGGTTTTAGACGATTCCCAGGCCGGTGTCACTGGCATTTGCCGCGCCGCAAAGCCGCAGTCAGCCATTTTCCAGATCCTGCACCAGCCGAAACCCAATTCTGGACGGTTTGTCTTCTGATACTTGCTTTGGCAAAGCCCGCAACGTCACCCCCAATTGGGTGACATGCTGGATAAGCTGGGTCTTGGCACCAAATTCATCGCGGCCATAAAATGTCACCAGATCGGGGTCAAAATAGCCGATGCCTTCAATGCGCAAAGCACCCGATCCGCCCCCGGCAAAGCCAACGGCGATCTCATGTTCATCGTCCAGCTGTTCTTCAAAGTTCTGTATGTACAGAACCAGCCTTTCATAGGCCCATTCAGCAGGGCTTTTGTCTTCTATTGGCTTTTTTGTCAGGGCTTCGGGCAATGGTTTTTGCTCAGGTGTTGCCGGGGCTTTGGGGTCAGCGTGCACCGCACCGCCGCAGGGCTTTTTAGGGTCTGCTTTTGCTTTTTCTTTTGCTTTGCCTGCCATTGCTACCCCTTTGCCTGCCAGTACCAGGCCCCATCATCGCGCTTTACCCTGCCAATTTCACCCAATTGGAACAGATGGTTAAGATGCGCGACCGCTTCGACCAGGGCAAGGCCATATTCACCTTCGCCAATACTGCGTTTGAACAGCACGCTAAAACACTGCGCAGCTGTGCGCGGCTGCTTCAGATGCACCTTTAGCCGTCTCAGCGCCCCGTGGTGGTTTTCTATCAACTGCCGCATGCGCACCGGCAGACCAGTGAACGGCAGCTTATGCCCCGGCAATACCAGCTGGTCCTCGGTTGCAAACTGCTTCAGCCGTTCACAGGCCTCAAGCCATTCCGCAAGCGGGTCAGCGTCCGGTTCTGTGGCGTAAACCCCAATGTTGGGCGAAATCGTTGAAAGCAGCTGATCGCCACCAATAACAATATCCCCATCGCTTGACCAAAAAGTCGCGTGTTCAGGGGCGTGGCCATTGCCCATGCGCACGGCCCAGTTTCGCCCGCCCATGGTGATCTGTTCACCTTCAACAATACGCCGATAGCCCAGCGGCATTGGGGCCACCACATCCGCAAAATTGAACGGCCGCCCGGTGCTACGCTTTTGCAGCAACCCGGCTTCCATTCCAGATTGCCGCCAAAATTCTATGGTTTCAGGTGCTGCCACCGCCTGTTCATCCAACACCAGCATCCGCGCCATCAACCAGGCGGTGCGCGTGGTCCAAAGCTGTGCACCATGGCTGGTCTGAAACCACCCCGCCAACCCTATGTGATCCGGGTGGTGATGGGTCACAATCACCCGTCCCACCGGTTTGCCGCCCAGCGGCCCTGCCAGAACCGTCTGCCAGATTTCCCGGCTCTTTTTGCTATCAAACCCGGTGTCAATCAACGTCCAGCTGTCACCCTCATCCAATGCATAGATATTCACATGGTCCAGCACCATCGGCAGCGGCATCCTGATCCACAAAATGCCGTTCGCAATTTGGATCGCCGCGCCTATTTCGGGCGGCTCTGGGTAGGGGTGGCGCAGGGGTGCAAACGGCGTGTTCATGCACCATCCATTTCAGCCAATTGCAGTGCATACAACCCGTCAGAGCCATACTGAACATGGGCCAAAAGCGCGCTGTGTTCCGGCAGCAGCCGCAAAATATAAAATTCCGCCAACCCCAATCGGCCAGCGGGCGTGGGGTCAGCGATCGCTGATTTCAAATGGTAATGCCCGCCCAGAACCCGCGCGAACGCCCGCAAATAGGGCACTGCCACGGCAAAGCGGTCGTTAATCTCGCCTTGCGCCAACAACCCTTCGGTTGCTTCGCGCAGGTTTTCTGCCGCGTCCCAAACCTTGGCCGCCAAGTCAGGCAGCGCCGCCCGACCAGCTTCTGCATCACCCTGCATTTCATCCAGCAGACGAAACGCCGCCTCGCCGCCATCCATCAACTTGCGGCCAACCAGATCCATGGCCTGTATACCGTTGGTGCCCTCGTATATCGCCGTTACCCGAACATCGCGACTGAACTGGACGGCACCGGTTTCCTCAATGAACCCCATCCCCCCATGCACCTGCACGCCAGTATGGGCGACCTCACAGCCAATATCGGTGCCAAATGCCTTGGCAATCGGGGTCAAAAATGCGGCCCTCCCGGCCCATTGGGCATCACCCGTTGCCCGCGCCAAATCTGTCGCCACCGCGCAGGCCAGCGCAATGGCGCGCGCGGCATATGTATCGGCCTTCATGCTGGTCAACATGCGGCGCACATCGGCGTGGTCAATGATGCTGCCGGTACCATTGGCCACCGGGCTGACGCCCTGCTTTCTGTCCAACGCAAACCCCAGCGCCAATTGATAGGCACCTTCCGCCTGGCCGATCCCCTGAACACCAACCCCCAAACGCGCGTTGTTCATCATGGTGAACATCGCCTTCATTCCGGCATTTGGCGCACCAACCATCCAACCGGTTGCGCCGTCAAAATCCATCACGGCGGTCGGTGATCCATGCAGCCCCAGCTTATGTTCCAAACTGACCACATTCAGGCTGTTGGCAACACCGGGGTTGCCGGTGTCATCCGGTATAAACTTGGGCACCATGAACAGGCTGATCCCCTTGGTGCCGGGCAAGCCATCCGGCAATCTGGCCAGAACCAGATGACAGACGTTTGCCGAAAAATCATTGTCGCCCCAGCTGATGAATATTTTCTGCCCGGTAACTGCATAACTGCCATCATCATTTGGCGTGGCGCGGCTGCGCAAAGCCCCCACATCAGACCCGGCCTGGGGTTCCGTCAGGTTCATGGTGCCACACCAGTCCCCTGATATCAGCTTGGGCAGGTAAACCGCCTTAAGCGCGTCACTGGCATGGGCTTCCAGTGCTTCGATCTGCCCTTGGGACATCAGCGGGTTCAACTGCAATGACAGACAGGCCGATGACATCATTTCATTGACAGCCGTTGCCAATGTTTGCGGCAAGCCCATACCACCAGCATCTGTACTGGCTGTCATGCCAACCCAGCCACCATCGGCAATCGCCTTAAAGGCGTCGCCAAATCCCGGTGAACAGCGCACAGTGCCATCTTTCAGTGTGGCACCCTGCACATCACCCACCCGTTGCAGCGGCGCCAGCACCTGTTCACACAGCTTGGCCGCCTCGGTAAGAATTGCCGCCGTCACATCCGGGCTGGCATCAGCAAATAATTCGGTGTCTGCAACCCGCGAAAAACCAACAACATGGTCGAATAAAAACTGAAAATCAGCAAGTGGCGCACGATAAGTCACTGTAATCTCCTTGGTCACGGCTTGGCATCAGACCTGCCAGCGGCTAAGCAACGCGCCTAACTGATCCAACGGTACCCAATGATCTGGGTGCTTCAACCAAAACGCAACGTCAAGTGCCCATGGACCGTCAAATTACAACCAAACTGCCAAATACCCCGGCCGGTATCAGCCGCGCCTCTGACCTGCTGAACAGCGGACAGTTGGTCGCCTTTGCGACAGAAACCGTGTACGGTTTGGGCGCAGACGCACGAAACGACACCGCCGTTGCGCAGATTTTTAGCGCCAAGGGTCGCCCGCAGTTTAACCCGTTGATCGTGCATGTTGCCAGCCTTGCAGCCGCCCAGAAACTGGCCGCGTTCAGCCCCCAGGCACTGGCGCTGGCCACTGCGTTTTGGCCCGGCCCGCTGACACTGGTGCTGCCCCTGTTGCCCGACAGCCCCATTTCACCGCGCGTCAGCGCCGGTTTGCCAACCCTTGCCCTGCGGGTGCCCGCCCATCCCATGGCCCATGACCTGCTCACTGAATTTGACGGCCCAATAGCCGCCCCATCGGCAAATATTTCCGGCAAAATCAGCCCGACATCGCCCGATCATGTGCTTGACGGCCTGTCCGGGCATATCGCTGCGGTTTTGGATGCCGGGCCCTGTCCGGTTGGCCTGGAAAGCACCATCATTGGCTTTGATCCAGTTCCAACCCTGTTGCGCCCCGGCGGCCTACCAGCGGAAATCATCGAAAACTGCATTTCGCAACCGCTTGCAGCGCCGCCCACACAACAACCCATGCCAAACGCACCGGGCCAATTGGCGTCACACTATGCCCCAACCGCCAAAATCCGCCTGAACGCCGATCAGGCCAGACCAGATGAGGTTTTGCTAGGCTTTGGCGCGGTGCCGTGTGATCTGAACCTGTCGCCCAGCGCCGACCTGGCCCAGGCGGCGGCAAATTTATTCCGCCACCTGCACGCGCTTGACGCCAATGGCGCAAAAATTATCGCCGTATCCGCGATCCCAGATACCGGCTTGGGCAGGGCGATCAATGACCGGCTAAAACGCGCAGCCGCCCCGCGCGATTAGACCAAAACCCTAGGCGCGCCCGGCAGTTGCCGACAGCATCATGGGGTCAACGCCCAACGTCTTAAGCGCCGCCACCCACATGGTCGAACTGTCAGCGCCAAATACAATTTCGTGGGATGCATCTGCCACCAGCCAACCGTTTGCCTTGATCTCATTCTCCAGCTGCCCCGGCTCCCAGCCTGCATATCCCAGCATCAACATTGCAACATCCGGGCCAGTCCCATTTGCCAGCGCCTCCAACACGTCCTTGGTTGCGGTCATGCCAAATTGATCATCAACATCCATGGTCGCGTCACCGCCATCATAGTCCGCCGAATGCAGCACAAAGCCGCGTCCAACTTCCACCGGGCCACCAAAGTGCACCCGAATGTCGCGACTGCCATTGCCCTTGGGAATTTCCAGTTGCGTCAACAGATCATTTATCTGCAATTCATCCGCCGGTTTGTTAACGATCAGCCCCATGGCGCCCTCATCAGAATAGGCACACATAAACACAACACTGCTGACAAATCTGGGGTCGCTCATGCCGGGCATAGCGATCAGCAATTTTCCGTTTAGGTCTATGGATTCGGTAAGAGTGTTCATTCCCCCAACATGATCACGGATCACCCCCAACACAAGGCGTCAAAACCACGCGCGCTGACACTATCGCAATTTTGTGATTTCCCATTGCCCCGGCTTTTGTTAAATTCCCGCCATGTTAAAACACAGCCTTATTTCCGTTCTGACAGCCGCGTTGCTCGCGCTGTCCCCCGCCACCGCAAGTGCCCAGCGCCTGCTGTCACTGGATGACATTGCAAAGGTCGATCTGCTTTCCGGCTGGCGCACCCCCCAGGGCACCCATATGGCCGCCATTCGCATACAGCTGGCGGATGGCTGGAAAACCTATTGGCGCTTTGCCGGTGAAAGCGGCATCGCCCCGCAATTTGACTGGACCGGGTCGCAAAACCTAAGTCAGGTTGATATTCACTGGCCCATTCCCACGGTTTTTGACCCGGATGCCTCACGCTCTTACGGCTATAATGGCACCGTCATTTTGCCCATCGAACTCACCCCGGCGCACTCTGCAAACGGCACTATTTCCCTGCATGGGCAGATCAACATCGGAGTATGCGAAGAAGTCTGCGTTCCCCTGTCTGTGCAACTGGATGGGGTGTTGCAAAATTCCGGCAGCAAAGACCCGGCCATTGTCGCCAGTCTGGGCCAACAGCCAACCCCCGCCAATCTCGCCAACCTGCGTTCTGCCGAATGCGCCATTGCGCCAATCTCAGACGGGCTGCAGGTCACCGCAAAACTTAACCTGCCCTCCCAGGGCGGCCACGAAACCGTGGTTTTTGAATTGCCCGACCGCGCCGTTTGGGTGGACGAAGCCCGCTCCACGCGCAAAGGCGGCCTGCTGACGGCGGTGACAGATTTTGTGCCCCCGGCAGGCGCGCCGTTTTTGCTAAACCGATCCGACATCAGAATAACCGTGTTTGGCTCAGGTGGCGTGGTTGATATTCAGGGCTGCACTGCCGGGTAAAACAGCCTAGCTATTTCCGTCGCAGATGTTCTTCCAGGCGTGGCATTATTTCCACAAAATTGCACGGCTTGTGCCGGTAATCCAACTGGGCCAGCAATATTTCATCCCAGGCATCTTTGCAGGCACCCGGACTGCCCGGCAATGCAAATAAATACGTGCCCATCGCTACGCCGCCAGTGGCTCGGCTTTGCACAGCCGAGGTGCCTATCTTTTGCATCGACACCATGGTGAACACGGTCCCAAACGCTGTGATTTCTTTTTCATAAACATCACGATGCGCTTCAACCGTCACGTCACGACCGGTCAAACCCGTACCACCCGTTGAAATGACCACATCAATTTCCGGGTCCTGGCACCAGTCGCGCAACTGTTCAGCAATTTGCGCCCGCTCATCGCGCACAATATCACGCGCCGCCAGAACATGCCCCGCCGCCGTGATCCGATCCACCAACACCTGCCCGGATTTATCATCCGCCAGCGTCCGGCTGTCCGACACCGTCAAAACAGCAATGCGAACCGGAATGAATTTTTCAGTCATCACAGGTCTTTCAATTTCGCCTGCAACATCAGCAGATCATGCCAGGCGTCACGTTTGGCCGCCGGATTGCGCAGCAAATACGCCGGATGGAACATCGGCATAACAGGGCACCCCAACCCGCTTTGCCAGTTCCCCCGCAGCCGGGTAACACCCCTTTTGCCCAGCACCGCCTGACAGGGCACATTGCCCATCAGCACCAGAACCTTTGGTGCCACCAATTCCACATGCCGCTTCATAAAGGGCAGCATCATCGCCACTTCGCCCGGCTCAGGGGTACGGTCCTGGGGCGGACGCCAGGGCAGAATGTTGGTAACATAAACCGCGTCGGCACTGTCCGCCGCATCCCGCGCCAACCCAATAGCCGCCAGCATCTTGTCCAGCAGCTGCCCGGCCCGGCCAACAAACGGCGTGCCAGCAATGTCTTCTTCGCGCCCCGGGGCTTCGCCAATGATCATCACCCGCGCCTGCGGATTGCCATCGGCAAACACCGAGTTGCGTGCGCCGCGTTTCAGCTCGCAATGTTTAAATGCCGCCAGCGCAGCGCGCAAATCTTCCAACGTCGCCGCCGCCTGCGCCATTTCCCGCGCCACGGCAGCCGCATCGAACACAGCTGTCGGGGCCGCGCCAGGCACCCATTGAACCACCGGCTTTGCCGATGGCACACCGTCAGGCAGCTCATAGCGGTTAATGGGTGCCTCAGCGATCGCCTCGCTCGCGCCCATTTCCAACTGCCACTCCAGCAATGCCCTGGCGATATTATGATCGATTCCCATTTCCATTGCCGCTAAATTAGCCGCCACCCACCGCCAATGAAACCCAATTCCGCCACGCACCCTTGCCCGGACCACCCGCGCGCCCTATAAGCCAGAAAATTACCGCCGGGGACGTCATGACATTCCGCCACAAACACCTGCTGGGCATACGTGACCTGACCCCAGGCGATATTACCACAATTCTTGATCTGGCAGACACCTATGCCGACCAAAACCGCAGCCATGCACCCCAGCAAAAAACCCTGGCCGGGCTGACCCAGGTCAATATGTTCTTTGAAAATTCGACCCGCACCCAGGCCAGCTTTGAAATTGCCGGCAAACGCCTGGGCGCAAATGTCATGAACATGGCAATGCAGGCCAGCTCGATCAAAAAGGGCGAAACCCTGATCGACACCGCCCTGACCCTGAACGCCATGCACCCCGACCTGATCGTGGTGCGCCACCCGCATTCGGGCGCGGTGAACCTGCTGGCCGAAAAGGTAAACTGCGCCGTGCTTAACGCCGGTGACGGACGCCACGAACACCCAACCCAGGCCCTGCTGGACGCCCTGACCATCCGGCGCGAAAAGGGCCGCCTGCACCGCCTGAACATCGCCATTTGCGGCGATATCGCCCATTCCCGCGTGGCGCGGTCTAACATTCACCTGCTCGGCAAAATGGAAAACCGCATCCGGCTGATCGGCCCACCAACCCTGATCCCGGCAGGCGCTGCCGACTGGGGTGTCGAGGTTTATGATGACATGGCCGAGGGCCTGAAAGACGTCGATGTGGTGATGATGCTGCGCCTGCAACGCGAACGCATGGACGGCGGCTTTATCCCGTCACAACGTGAATATTACCACCGCTACGGGCTGGACGCTGCCAAACTGGCCCACGCCAAACCCGACGCCATCGTCATGCACCCGGGCCCAATGAACCGCGGCGTCGAAATCGACGGCACGTTGGCCGACGACATCAACCGCAGCGTCATTCAGGAACAGGTGGAAATGGGCGTCGCCGTGCGCATGGCCGCCATGGAACTGCTGGCGCGGAACTTGATGGTGGGGGCAGATAAAGGCGTATATACCTAACGCCGTAACAGCACCTTCCACCCCACCAGCCACAAAAATAGCCCCAGCCCAAGCGGCACCATCGCCACAAAGGCAATCGCAATAATGCCGTCAGGTATGCCAATTCCGGCACTGCGCGAAAATATCCCAAGCAACCCCATCACAAACACCGCCAGCAACCAATACAGTGGCATTTTGGCCGGATCTTTTATGTCCTGCGAAACCTGCACCGCTTGCCCCGCTGGCCCGGCCCGCCACAGCAAAAATGCCAATACCGGATAAAACGCCAATGTCACAAGCTGAACAGAGACCGGTGGCAGCATCTCTGGCTGAAGCTTAAAATACGGCACCGCATATATCGCCATCAACAAAATCACGGCCACAGCAAATCCAACCCGCGAAAGCGTCGCCCGCGCCACCGCATCAGGCCCCGACCCAATTGTCACGCCCTGTCGCCTTAGGACGACATAGCCAAGCCAGATAACACCCAAATACGGCACCCAGGTCTGTAAATACTCGACAAGATCGGGGTTATTATGCCCGGTGATTATCCCCAAAATGAACAGCAATCCAACCCGCCTTAACAGCGCTGCCCACGTGGTTCCAAACACCCAGTTGGGCACCGGGAAATGTTGCCCAAATGCCGAAAAAAGCCGCGACACGACGGCCAGCGGCAACAGAAAAGAAATCACCGCATGGTAAAACAACACCAACCCAAGGGTTTCATGGATGCCAAACCATTGACCAAACCCGCCAAAAGAAAACCCATCGCTCCCCGGATAGCCGCTCCAAACCACTTTGGTGATCCAGGCTTCATAAAGCCCAAACAAAACCCCGAACAGAAACAGCGCCGGCCATGACGTGCGCCCGGTTTTTATTGCCACATGACACAGTAACAAAAAATGCACCGAATATAGCGGGATCGACAAAACATAGGTTCCCGGATTGCTCAGCCATAAGCGCCCGGTTCCGGCAATGATCTCTGGCAGGCCAAAGGCGATCAGCGCCACCCATATCAGGAAAACCAATCGCAATATCGGGCGCCGTGCGCTTTTATTCATTTCTGTTTTTCCCTTTGCAAACAACGTTTAGCCTGAAACTGGCTTACAGCTATGTAGGACCTAATCTTGACAAATTAATGTTTGGAATGAAAAAGGGCGCACCGGGCCTGTTCATATGAACCTTCAAAGATTGCGCCACCATGACCACACTCTTCACCAACGCCCGCCTGATCGACCCCGAGGCACAAACCGAAATCCTAGGCGCGTTGCTGGTCAAAGATGGCAAAATCGCCGAAATCTATGACGATCCGGGCGCATATGGCAATCATATGGAATTCATATGCGATGCGCAGGGTAAATGCCTGGCCCCCGGCATCGTTGATATCGGCGTCAAAGTCAGCGAACCGGGCGAACGCCATAAGGAAAGTTTCCGCTCGGCAGGCCGCGCCGCCGCCGCCGGTGGCGTTACCACGATGGTCACCCGCCCCGACACCCTGCCCGCCATCGACACCCCCGAGGTGCTTGAATTCGTCACCCGCCGCGCCAATGAAGACGCGCCAGTAAACGTGCGCCCCATGTCCGCGCTTACCCGGGGGCGACAGGGCCGTGAAATGGTCGAAATCGGCTTTATGCAAGACGCCGGAGCCATCGCCTTTACCGACTGTGACAACGTCATTGCCGACACCAAAATCGCCGCCCGCTGCATGACCTATGCGCGCGCGCTTGGGGTGCTGGTCATTGGCCACCCCCAGGACCCCAGCCTGTCAACAGGCGGGGCTGCCACGTCGGGCAAATTCGCGTCCCTGCTTGGCCTGCCATCGGTGTCGCCCATGGCCGAACGCATGGGGTTAGACCGCGATCTGGCGCTGGTTGAAATGACAGGCGTGCGCTATCACGCCGACCAGATCACCAGCGCGCGCAGCTTGCCACCACTGACGCGCGCCAAGGAAAACGGCCTGGACATCACGGCCGGGATCAGCATTCACCACCTGACATTGAACGAGCTGGACGTCGGCGACTTTCGCACTTTTTTCAAGGTAAAACCGCCCCTTAGGTCGGAAGATGACCGCCTCGCCATGGTTCAGGCCGTGGCAGACGGCACCATTGATATCATCAGCTCAATGCACACGCCCCAGGACGAAGAAAGCAAACGCCTGCCCTTTGAAGAAGCCGCATCGGGCGCCGTCGCCATGGAAACCCTGCTGCCCGCCGCCCTGCGCCTGTACCACGCGGGCGCGCTGACACTGCCGCAGCTTTTTCGCGCCATGTCGCTGAACCCATCCAAACGTCTGGGCCTGGACAGTGGCCGCCTTACGGTTGGCGCCCCGGCTGATCTGGTGCTGTTTGATGCCGATGCGCCAATGGTGCTTGATCGCTTCAAGTTGCGCTCAAAATCAAAGAACACACCGTTTGACGGGGCAAGAATGCAAGGTAGGGTACTGGGCACCTGGGTTGCGGGAAAATCAGTTTTTGGAGGCTAGACTATGACCTATCTAATCGTCGCGTTACTGGCATATCTATTGGGGTCAATTCCGTTTGGCCTGGTCATGGCACGCCTGTTCGGGCTGGGCGATCTGCGCAAGGTCGGGTCTGGTAATATCGGCGCGACCAATGTTTTGCGCACCGGCAATAAACCGGCCGCCTTTCTAACCCTGGTGCTGGACGCTGGCAAAGGCGCTGCCGCTGTGCTGATCGCGCGCCAGTTTGGCGGCGAAGACATCGCCGGGCTGGCAGGCCTGTTCGCGCTGCTGGGCCACCTCTACCCGATCTTCTTACGCTTTAAGGGCGGCAAAGGCATGGCCACGTTCCTGGGCACATTGCTGGCACTGGCATTCCCCGTCGGGCTGGCCGCATGCGCCACCTGGTTGGCCACGGCACTGGCATTCCGATTCTCGTCGCTTTCCGCATTGGTAACCGCCGCCGCATCACCGGTTTACGCCTATTTTCTATACCACAAACACGGCGCGATACTGGTGCTGCTAATGACGGCACTGGTGATCTACAAACACAGCGCCAACATTAAACGCTTGTTCAATGGCACCGAACCAAAAATCGGTAAGTAATTATAAATAAAGGAATTTTTTATGACTTTTATAGATGCTGTCAAAACTTGCTTTTCTAAATACGTAATATTTACCGATCGCGCCAGCCGATCAGAATTCTGGTGGTTCTACCTGTTCGTATTCGTGGGCTGCTTTATCCCTGTATTCGGAAAGATCTTTTTTCTGGTGATTTTCATTCCAACAATCGCCGTCACGAACCGTCGCCTGCATGATGTCGACCGCTCTGGCTGGTGGCAAGTTGCCCCGTTGAGCACGGTATTTTTAACCATCTTTCTATTCGTATTTGAGGCTAATATCCTTGCGACAGCCGCAGGCCTTGCGGCACTGGTTTGCACAATTTTGTTGATTGTCTGGTTGATCAGGCAGGGCACATCCGGGCCGAACCGCTTTGGCTCCGACCCGCTTGATGGCCAAAACACAGCCGCGAAAAACTATTCCCCCAGCTCTATCCCAAAGGTCAAATAACCCTAATAGCTGTAATCCTCGTAAACCCGGCTCAGGTCACCGTCCCAATCGCCATGGAAACGGCCCAGCAACTCGTCAGCCGGAACTTTACCGCTTTGAATGCTTTCCTGCAGCGCGTTCAGGAAATGGCTTTCATCCGGGATCAACCCACCAGCACCGGGCATAGCGCGGGCTTTCAAACCTGCCTCGGCAATATTCACAACCTCACGTGCCAGATCATGCATTTTTATGCCGTTCACCTGCGCCTGCAACCCGTCAACCGATGCCGCAACCCGCAATGCTTCGCGGGTTTCAGCGTCCCAGCCCTTGGCCAGATCCCAGGCCGCATCCAACGCGCCCTGATCATACATCAGCCCAACCCACAGGGCGGGCAACGCGCATAACCGGCGCCACGGGCCGCCATCAGCGCCGCGCATTTCGATAAATTGCTTCAGACGCGCTTCGGGGAAACAGGTGGTCAGATGATCCGCCCAATCAGACATGGTTGGGGTTTCCCCCGGCAGGGCGGGCAATTTGCCAGCCAGAAAATCACGAAAAGACTGGCCCAGCGCATCAATGTATTTGCCATCGCGATAGACAAAATACATCGGCACATCCAGCATGTAGTCAACCCATGCCTCAAACCCGAAACCATCTTTGAAAACAAAGGGCAACATCCCTGTGCGGGCTGGGTCCAGATCACGCCAGATGCGCGACCGCCAGGATTTATGGCCGTTCACCTTGCCTTCAAAAAACGGCGAATTGGCAAACAGCGCTGTGGCCACCGGCTGCAATGCAATGGCCACGCGCATCTTTTGCACCATGTCAGCCTCGGACCCGAAATCCAGGTTAACCTGCACTGTGCAGGTCCGGTACATCATCTGGGTGCCGTGGCTGCCAACCTTGTCCATGTAACTGGTCATCAGTTTGTAACGCCCCTTGGGCATCATGTCCATTTGATCATGGGTCCAGATCGGTGCCGCGCCCAGCCCGATGAATTTCACACCAACCTTATCGGCCACAGACTGCACATCCTTTAGGTGGTCATTCACCTCGTCACAGGTTTCATGGATGCTGGCCAGCGGCGCGCCTGACAGTTCCAACTGCCCGCCCGGTTCCAGGCTGACATTCGCGCCGTTCTTTTCCAGCCCGATAATATTGTCGCCCTCAAGCACCGGGGCCCAGCCGAACCCATCGCGCAGACCTTGCAAGATCGCCTTGACCGACCGCTCACCTTCATATGGCAGCGGCTTTAGGGTGTCTTTGCAATAGCCAAA
This sequence comes from Paracoccaceae bacterium, assembly GCA_036479015.1. Classification (GTDB taxonomy): domain Bacteria; phylum Pseudomonadota; class Alphaproteobacteria; order Rhodobacterales; family Rhodobacteraceae; genus NVTR01. The sequence goes on from JAZGFB010000011.1 coordinate 31,651, forward strand.
TTTTTCATGCTCTGTGCCAATACGCCAGTCTGCCTTGGGCTTGCAGCCCTGCTCCAGATGCGCGGCGAGTTCGCCAATATGTTCAATTGGGCCACCGCCCGACTGTGGAATAGACATGGGGCTGCTCCGACCTTGTTTACCAGAAACTTCGATCAGAAGTGATGCGGTTTTACCTTGAAGTCAATGCACGATGGCCGGGTTGGCACGCCAAATTTCAACCACCTGGGCTCGGGTGTTTTCAAGTGCCGCCAGCATTTCACCGGTATGCATACCGTCCAGGCTGGAAAACACATCAAATAATGCGTCCGCTCCCTCGGCGTCGGTTGGTATCCGCAACTGAACCGCGCCCTGTTCGCGCAACACCCATTGCGAAGCCGGTTCAGATGCTTGATCAAGCACGACGCTGGCAAGGTCTGCAATGACAACTGAACCGCCCTCATGCGGGCCATAATATGTCACCTGCCCTTCGTCGACCAGCACCATACCAGAGCCACCCGCACCACTGCGAAACCTGCCCCTTTGGATGCCCGCAAAAACCAGTAACGCCCCGGCAATTGCCAAGGACGTCCCAAGAATTGACAGCGCCCCGATATTGCCAAGCGCCAGGTAAAGCCCCACCAATGATACAGCCACACCGATAATTGCATCGCGAAATCGCGATATTGCTTCCAATACTTCCGGCCGAATAAATGCCATTTTTTCCCGTATTTGCAACCACCCCGCCCATTCGGGATTTCATTCAGAGTTAGAACAGAAAATGACCGATTTGTGTCATTTTTTTAGGCTTTTCCCGGCGGGGCTGGAAACAATCTCAAATCGGCGGAACATAGCCCAGCCTTAGGCCAGACCACGCTTACCAGTCGCCCAAACTGCTTTGCCAAATTGTAAGCGCAGCAACCGCAGCGGTATCTGCCCGCAATATTCGCGGGCCAAGGCTGACAGAAACTGATTGTTCCATTTGACGCAGCAATTCTCTTTCAGGGCTTGAAAACCCGCCTTCCGGACCGATCAAAATGGCCCATGGCCCTGGGGTGGCGCTTTGCAATTTTTCTTTTGCGCCTACTAAATCCTCATCACAAAACATCAAACGTCGCTCTTGCGGCCAATTTTGGATGGTGGCGCGTAACGTCTGTATATTGGCAACCTCAGGCACATATGTACCGCCACATTGTTCTGCCGCTTCAATGGCGTGGGCCTGTAGCTTATCACGGCGAATTCTGGCGTTGTTGGTGTATTCAGTCTGAACCGGAACTATTTTAGATGCCCCCATCTCGGTTGCTTTTTCAACAATGAAATCAGTACGGGCTTTTTTGATCGGCGCGAACAGGAACCATAGATCAGGCGGGCGAACGATAGGTCTGGTTTTCGCCACGCAGACAAGCACACCATTTTGCCGGGACGCGACGGTAACCTCTGCCGAAAATTCACCATCGCGGCCGTTGAAAAGCAACACCCCATCACCAACAGCCCGCCGCATCACCGAAAACAAATAGTTCCCCTGATCTTTGTTCAAAGGAACCGATTGCCCCTGACTGAGCGGATGATCTACATAGAGACGGATTTTTGACAGTTTCATGGTGGCAATCCTATGTCCGACAGACCCAAGACACCAGTGCCAGCAGACAGCGTATCAGACGCCGTCGGTGGGAACTGGGTCGACAAATTTGCACCCCGATGGTCGCGGCCCTATCTGCGCCTGTCGCGCGCGGACCGTCCCATAGGAACTTGGTTGCTGCTATTGCCCTGTTGGTGGGGCACATTGCTTGCCGCGTCCTGGCAGGGGCATTTTGGTGCCAGCGAACTATGGATCATGTTCGTCTGCGCCCTGGGCGCCTGGCTGATGCGCGGTGCCGGGTGCACCTGGAACGACATTACCGACCAGAAAATTGATGCGCTGGTTGCAAGAACCCGATCCCGGCCACTCCCCGCCGGGCAGGTTGGCAACAGGGGCGCAATCCTATGGTTGATACTACAGCTTGGCCTGGCATTGGGCCTACTTTTAACGCTAAATATGGCCGCCGTTTTGCTGGGCGTGGCATCGCTGGCGCTTGTGGTGATCTACCCGTTTGCCAAGCGTTTCACCTGGTGGCCGCAACTGTTTCTTGGCCTTGCGTTCAACTGGGGTGCCTTGCTGGCATGGACGGCGGTAACCGGTGGCCTGCACTGGGCGGCGGTCTCGCTGTATTGCGCAGGTATATTCTGGACATTGTTTTACGACACGATCTATGCCCACCAAGACACCGACGACGACGCCTTGATCGGGGTGAAATCCACCGCACGCCTGTTTGGTGACGCAACCCAAACATGGTTACGCGGGTTCCTGATCGCATCAGTTTCATTGATGTCGGTGGCGGTGGTTCTGGCCAATTCCAACGATCAGAATATTCTGGCGCTGGTCGTTGCGATCGGCGGGCCCTGGGCCTTTGGCTGGCACCTGTCCTGGCAAAACCGCAGCCTGGACATTAACAACCCTACAAAATGTATGGCGCTGTTTCGCAGCAACAGTAACGCGGGGCTCATTCCCGCAGTATTTTTTGCCGTAAGCCTATTCCTATGATTGCAACCACAACGCGTATTGCCTAAGAAAGACCACATGAAAATTGATTTTAGTTCACGGGGATGTCGATGAATCTCACTCGACACATGCCCGCGTTCATTGCGTTGGTTCTTGGAATAATATTTGCCCTGCTGGGTGCCATGTTCGCAGCAAATGCGGTTGAATCCAAATCCCACGCTGACGTTTCACGGGTGCTTGAATTAAACGGTCACACCTGGCCAGAGGTGACGGTTGACGGGCTTCAGGTTGTCCTAAGCGGCACCGCCCCGGATGAAGCCGGACGGTTTCGCGCGCTTAAAGCGGCCGGTGCGGTCATTGACGCAACACGCCTGATTGATGGCATGAGCGTGGCCGAAAGATCCGGAATTGAACCGCCAAGATTTACAGTGGAAATTCTGCGCAATGATGACGGCATTTCGCTGATAGGCTTGATCCCCGAAAGCACTGGCCGTGACGCTTTCATAAACTCTGTTCGCAAAATATCCAAAGGCGCGCAGGTGGTTGACCTGCTGGACACCGCAGATTTCCCCAAGCCCGACGGCTGGGCCACGGCCCTTGCCTATGGCATTTCAGCCCTGGCAGACCTGCCAAGATCGAAAATATCCATCGGCCCCAACAGCGTTCTCATCAAAGCCATCAGTGACAGTGCCCAAGAAAAGCGCCGCCTTGAAACCAAGCTGTTGCGCCGGGCGCCGGCCGGGTTAATGCTGGTCCTTGACGTCACCGCGCCGCGCCCGGTTATTTCACCCTACACGCTTCGTTTCATCATTGATGATGATGGCCCCAGATTTGATGCCTGTTCAACATTTACACCAGAAGGGCGTGACAAAATAATCGCCGCCGCACAGGCCGCTGGTTTACACGGTTCGGCCAGCTGCACCTTGGGGTTGGGCATACCCAGCCCAACCTGGGATGACGCGGTAATCCTTGCGATTGGAAAATTGCAGGAACTTGGCGGCGGCTCTGTCACCTTTAGCAATGTCGATGTCACGCTGGTAGCTGTCGAAACAACGCCACAATCAAAATTTGATGACATCACAGCCACGCTGAAATCCAGCCTGCCAGACGCGTTTTCACTGCACGCCATTTTGCCCAAGCCGGTTGTAATTGATGGCACCGATAAGGGCGAAGGCCCGCCTGAATTTATTGCCACCCGCTCTCCCGAAGGCGACGTGCGCCTGCGCGGTCGCATTCCCGATGACAGAACCCGGGTGGCTGTTGAAAGTTTCGCGTTTTCGCTTTTTGGCAGCGATGTGGTGACAGCATCAATGCGGATCGACCCTGATCTTCCCACCGGCTGGTCAACCCGCATTCTGGCATCACTGGAAGCATTGGGACAGCTGAACAGTGGCGTGATCGTCACCCAACCCGACGTTGTCGACATCCGCGGCCTAACGGGAAACCCCGATGCAAAGGCCGAGGTGGCGCGCATATTATCAGAAAAGCTTGGCGCCTCAGAAAATTACCGCATTGCCATAACCTATCAGGAACAACTTGATGAATTGGCCAATATTCCGACACCTCAGGAATGTGTGGATCAGATCAATAATGTTCTGTCTGTGCAAAAAATAGTCTTCACCCCCAGCTCGGCCGACATAGATCAGGTCGCGCGTGTCTCAATCGACAATATCGCAGAAATTATGAAAACCTGCCTTGATGTGGAAATGGAAATAGGGGGCCATACCGACAGTCAGGGCCGCGAAACCATGAATTTGGCCCTAAGCCAATCCAGGGCCAGCTCAGTGGTGAACGCCCTGTTGGCCCGTAGGATATTGACCTCAAACCTTACCGCAAAGGGCTATGGTGAAACATTACCCATTGCTGACAATAAAACCGAGGTCGGCCGAGAAGCCAATCGGCGGATCGAATTTCGCCTTATTATTCTAGACGCGGCGGCACCCGAAGAAACAACACCCGCCCCAGACAGCGCAGAAATTGAAACCCAACAAGAGAGTGCCGATGAACAGAACTGAGCTTATTATTGCCACAGCAATCATTCTATTCGCAGCGTTTATGTTGGGTTGGTTTGCCCATTGGCTGGTCAACAGGTTTCTACGGGTAGCCCAGTCAGATATGAACGAATTGGACAAAATGGCCCAACAGCTGCACGACGCTGAAGAACAGCGCGATCAGGCTGTGTCATATTACCAGCAGCGTGAAGAAAAGATTACCAACCAGCAATCCCAGACCGATGCCGAACTGCGCGCCGCCATGGATGGCCTGCAGGCCGCGCGGCTGGAAATTGACGAATTACGAACCTATGTCGATAAACTTGGTGATGAAAAGCAGTCTTAAACGCAGGTCGTTACCACCGCTTAAGGGCCTCTTCGTCTGCGGTTTTGGCAACCACCCATTCATCGCCTTGCCGGGTGCTTTCTTTCTTCCAGAAAGGGGCGCGCGATTTTAGATAATCCATCATAAATTCGGCCGCTTCAAACGCCGCCTTACGGTGCTCAGCCGCCGTTGCCACCATCATAATAATGTCGTCAGGCTTTAGGCTGCCAAACCGGTGAATGATCAGGCTGCCACTAAGGTGCCAGCGTGAAATGGCTTGCTGCTCAATATCGTCAAGCGCGCGTTTGGTCATGGCCGCGTAATGCTCAATTTCCAATGCCAGCAATCCAGCTGGAACATCCCGCACAAACCCCGTGAACGAAACCATCGCCCCGGCGCCCTGAATGCGGTTTGAAAAATCCGTCAATGCAGCACCCGGATCAAAGCTTTCACCCTGGACGATCACTGACATGGTCAGCCGCCTGTCATGGGCGGAAAAAACGCAACTTCGCGGGCGTTGTTGATAGGTGCGTCAAAATCTGTCAGCTCTTGATCCACAGCGACCAAAAGCGCCGATTGATCAGCAAATGCCGCCCCATATCGCGCATCCCGCTCAACCAATTCAGCTATTAATTCCGATACCGTTGTTGCAGTGGTGTCCACGGTTTCCTTTGGCAGGCCAACTTTTTCTCGGACCCAGGCAAAGTACAGAACGTCAATCATGGCTCATCTTTTAGAAATGGCAGTGACTTCAGCAAATAATCAATTCCAGTGACAAGCGTTAACCCAGCCGCCAACCACAACAGCCAGAACCCCGCCTGACCGGCCCAGATCCAACCATTGTATTTCCACCAAAGCCCGTGCAGGTCTTCTTCCCGGCCCAATATGATATCTGCCACCATTTCACGGTTCATGCCAAAAATTGACATGCCGTAATAATGTTCAAGAACCCCATGCGCAAACAGGACAGCAATTGCCACCATCTGTACGGTGGTCTTCCATTTCGCCAGAACGGTAACCTTTAATGTCCCCGCCGTGTCGCCCAAAAACTCGCGCAAACCCGACACAAACACCTCGCGGAACAGTATTAACGTGGCCGGCAGTATCAGCCAGGACGACATGCTTGAATACCCAACAAGCACAAGCAACGCGATAACAACCATCGCCTTATCGGCAATGGGGTCCAGCATGGTGCCAAACTTGGTTTCCTGCTTCCAGGCCCGTGCCAAACGGCCATCCAGCCAATCTGTAAGGGCCGCCATGACAAACAATACCAGCGCAAACCAATCGGCCCAGGGGCGGGTAAAGTATATGAATAATACCGCAACAGCTGGTGCTGCTAACAGTCGCAATAGCGTCAATATATTTGGGAACGTCATTCTCATAATGCTTGGTAGCCCGTTATATGGCGCGGGGAAAGGTCCGCGTCAGCCTTTATCGTGAAAATAATCGTGTACTATTTCCGCAATCCTTCCTGAAACCCCGTCAACAGCCTTAAGATCGGCCAACCCGGCACGCGACACGGCCTTGGCGCTTCCGAAATGGGCCAGCAGCGCCCGCTTTCGCACCGCACCGACGCCCGGCACATCATCAAGCGGCGACGCTGCGATCGCTTTGCTGCGTTTGGCCCGGTGCGTTCCAATGGCAAACCGGTGCGCCTCATCGCGCAGGCGCTGGACAAAATACAGCACAGGGTCATTGTGGCGCAGGGCAAACGGCTTGGCGCCGATGCGGTGAAATTCTTCTTTCCCGGCATCCCGGTCCACGCCCTTGGCAATGCCGATCATCGCTATGTCCTGCACCCCTTCATCGGCCATAATTTCGGCCACCGCCGAAACCTGCCCAGCGCCACCATCAATCAACAACAGATCTGGCCAGGTCTCGCCTTTGCGATCTGGGTCTTCCTTCAGCAACCTGCGAAACCGCCGCATCAGAACCTCTTTCATCATGCCAAAATCATCGCCGGGGGTCAGGTCTTCACCCTTGATATTGAATTTGCGATACTGGCTTTTAACAAAGCCGTCAGGCCCGGCCACGATCATTGCACCCACCGCATGGGCCCCCTGAATATGCGAGTTGTCATAAACCTCTATGCGCTTGGGCGGCCCTTCCAGCCCAAAAGTAGCCGCCAACCCGGCCAGCAATTTACCCTGGGTCGCGGTCTCCGACATTTTCCTGGCCAGACTCTCGCGGGCGTTTCGAACAGCCCCCGCCACCAGTTCAGACTTTTCACCGCGCAGGGGTATCGCAATCGCAACATTCCTGCCGGCTTTTTGGCGCAGCGCCTCGCCCATCAGATCCGGGTCATCAATTTGATTGCTCAGCAAAACCAATCGCGGCGGCTCGCGTTTATCATAAAACTGGCCCATGAAGGCTTGCAATATTTCGGCCCCATCTGCACCAGAACCCGTGTTGGGGTAATAATCTCGGTTTCCCCAGTTCTGGTTGCCACGAATAAAGAAAACCTGCACGCAAGCCTGGCCACCCTCTAAATGCAAGCCAATGACATCCGCCTCGGCAACACCGCGCGGGTTGATGCCCTGGGATTGTTGCACCTGGGTCAGCGCCTTAATACGGTCCCTAAGCGCTGCGGCGCGCTCGAACTCTAACGCCACACTGGCCGCTTCCATTTCCACGGCAAGATCAGACTGAATTTTGGTAGACTTGCCCTGCAAAAATCGTTCTGCATCTTCAACCAATTTTGAATAATCATCGCTGGTAATATGCCCGACACAGGGCCCCGAGCAGCGTTTTATTTGGTATAGCAGACAGGGCCGGGTGCGGGATTCCAGCACAGCATCGGTACAATTGCGCAGTAAGAAAACCCTCTGCAACTGGTTCAGCGTTCTGTTTACCGCCCCCGCATTGGCGAAGGGACCAAAGTAGTTTCCCTTTTCCCGTTTCGCCCCACGGTGCTTTTTGATCTGCGGAAACCCATGTGTTTTGGACACCAGTATATTGGGGAAACTTTTGTCATCGCGCAAAAGCACATTATAGCGTGGCTTTAGCTGTTTGATCAGATTTTGCTCAAGCAACAGCGCTTCTGTTTCGGTTTGGGTGGTCAGAAACATCATAGACGCTGTTTCTTTAATCATCCGATCAATGCGCGCCGAATGCCCTGACACCGAGGCATAGTTGGACACCCGGTTTTTCAGCCCACGGGCTTTGCCAACATAAAGAACGTCACCCTTGAGCCCAAGCATCCGGTACACCCCCGGTGAATTGTCCAGGGACGTTAAATAGGACCGGATGCGATCATGGCCAGTTTCTGAAATAGGCATTCGAATTATTTGCTACTTTCGGACTTAGCAACTTTGCTGATTCTTCACTTGGCTGCACCCTATTGCCACCCAAGGCAAGTAAAAATCCATCCCCCAAACCTGTGGATAAACCTGGTGGTAACTTACAACATTAACCATATTTTTGTTTATTTTGGCGGGCTTCGTCACTTTGCCCAATAATTAGGCGCATATATAACCTCTTGCTTTTGCTTGATAATTATTTTCTATATTTGCAAATAGTTGAAATCATTACCAAAATATTAATAATTTCAAGCCCGTATTTTCCCGGTGCACAACTTTAGCGGAAATGGCAAAAATATTTACGCCATGTCACCCTTCAGAAATAATATCAGGCGTGCGCCACCCCAGGTGCTGACCGCCATCAACCGTCAACAATTGCCCGGTAACGGCGTTCGCATCCAACAGGTAATTCAGGGCGGCTGTAATGTCGCCAGGGTTGGCGCCGCGCTGTAAAACAGTGTTGGCGCGCTGCTTGGAAAAATGCTCTTTTGTCTGACGGCTGCCAATCATCGTTGGCCCCGGTGCAATTGCGTTCACCCGTATTTTCGGCGCAAGCGCCTGGGCTGTGGTTTGCGTCAAACCCCATAGCCCCCATTTCGCAAGCGTATAGGTCATAAATTCGGGCGTCAGTTTACGCACCCGTTGGTCAACCATGTTCACAATCAACCCACTGGCAATCGGCTCGCCAGCACTGTCTGTTATCGTGTCAGGAATTGCGCGCGCAAATGCCTGCGATAATATGAACGGCGCCCGCAGGTTTGACCCGATATGCCGATCCCACGATTCTGCTGTTGCGGTTTCTATGGTGTCATATTCAAAGATCGAGGCATTGTTGATCAACACAGTTAGCGGCCCACCCAGGGCGCTTGCCGCCCGCTCCACCAGTGTTTCCGCCTCAGCCGTGACCAACAGGTCCGCCTGGATCGCCGCCGCTTGCTGGCCAAGTGCGTTAATTTCCTTAACAACCCCAAGCGCTTCTGTTTTGGAACTGGCATAATGCACCACAACATCAAAGCCCCGTTTCGCCAGGCCAAGTGCCATAGCCTTGCCAAGCCGCCTGCCTGCCCCGGTCACCAATGCGCGCGATGTATTCAACTGAAAACTCCTATTAGGTTAACAGGCATGCCACATATGTTACGTAGAGCGCTGTAAATACAAACCCCCAAATTCGTGAAATTTCGATCCGAAACATCACAAATGGCACCAATGCCAGCGATGCCGCTGCCATCAACCAAAGATCAAACTCCAAAACACGTTCTGAAATTGGGATCTCGCCAAAAAAGGTCGCCGTGCCAACGATGGCCAGCAGGTTGGCCATGTTTGAGCCCACAACATTGCCAAGCGCCACATCCACCTGCCGGCGAAGTGCCGCAGAAATTGTTGTCGCAAGCTCGGGCAAAGATGTCCCAACGGCGATCAACGTTAGGCCGATGATGGTTTCGCTCATGCCATAGGATCGCGCAATACTGGTGGCGCTCCCAACCAGAATATCAGCCCCCAGCGGCAGCCCAATAATTCCCAAACCCAAGTAAGACACAATTTTCAACCAGGACGCGCAGGGTTCTGCCCCGTCAATATCGTCGGCGGCCTGCTCCATAGTCTTGTCAAAATTCATCGCAGTGCGCGCCGATACAATCGCAAAGACCATGAACAAAATATACAAGCCAAGCAGAACAATCCCGTGCCCCCAGTTCAGCGGCGCAAAAAATGTCAAACCAACGAATAACGCCGTTCCCAGCAGCATCTGAACATAGCTGCTTCGCAGGTTTTTTCCTGGTCGGCCCAGGCCAAATATCAGTGCCGGAACCCCCAGCACCAACAGAACGTTTGCTGTGTTGGACCCAACCACATTACCAACGGCAATTCCCGGGGCCCCCGCCATCACCGCGTCAATTGAAATCAACAGCTCGGGCGCCGACGTGCCTATGGCCACGATTGTTAAGCTGACGATCAGGGCTGGAATACCCAGCCGAAGGCTTAGGTTTACCGCGCCGCGCACCAACAGATCACCTGCCAGTACCAAAATGACCAGCCCAAGAAGTGCCAGGAAAATATCCATTTGTTAGTGTTTCCCTACACTGCAGTCGCATTTACGTTTTGAAAACCGGTACCGGCCACAACGCGTGCATTTTGCTGCCTGCAACCGTTTTTGCCCCGGAAATCTTAATTTTCCAAACATGCCCATCACCAAAATCGCGATCAGAAAAAGAGATACAGCTTTGGTCACGGACTACAGCCCAAACCGGGCAAAATGGGCTTTTTCTTCAAGCCCCATCAAAGCATCACCAAAAATCTGCACACCAAGCCGCGACATGAACCGACGCTTAATCCCGTATGGTACCAGTTTTACATCATCGCCAAAGTATTCTTTCATTTTTGGCACCAAATGTCCGACCCCGTCAGCCAGCCCCAGCTCAACACCTTTTTGGCCCAGCCAAAAATCACCGGTGAAAATTGACTTATCTGCCGACAACCTGTCGCCGCGACGGCTTTTGATCTGCGCAATGAACGTTTTATGCATGTCATCAAGCAGCGTTATTAACCGCTTAACATCCGCGGCTTTTTCTGGCTGGAAAGGATCAAGCATGCTTTTAGACTTACCAGCCGTGTGCACGCGCCGTTCAACCCCGTGGCGGCCTAAAAGTTCGTGAAAGCCAAAGTTAGAAGAAATCACACCGATAGAGCCAACGATAGAACTGGGATCAACCCATATTTCATCCGCCGCAGACGCCAGCCAATAGCCCCCCGATGCCGCCACATCTTCAACAAACGCGTAGACCGGAATGTTCTTTTCAGTGGCAAGCCTGCGAATGCGTTCAGAAATCAGCGACGATTGTACAGGTGAGCCACCGGGCGAATTGATCAGCAGGGCAACCGCTGCCGGTTTTTTGCGTTTAAACGCCCGCTCAAGGACGGACGCCAAGGCCGCGTCATTCAGGGATGCGCCACGCCCACCCGACGCAATCACCCCGTTCAGCCGCACAACCGATACGGTTCGCGGTGATTTTACAAATGGTATCCATCTTTTCATAGCACCGATGTAGGCCACCCAATGGTCCTGAACAAGATTGAACTGGGCACTTCCTTGCCCAAGCGGTGCTAAAGTGTGAAAGCGCCACAGATTGCGCTTTCAAAAGACGCATTTATGACAAATTCCATCTGCATGTTTGGGCAACTCTTTCTATCTGCTCGATAAGGGGTGCTATGTTTGTTTTTCGTATAAAATCGGCCGTATTGCTGCTCGTAATCGCCACTGCAACGCTTTTTCCCTCGCTGTCGGCGGCTCAAAATTGCGCGCGCAGCGGTGTGCCCGCAAACGCAGCAAGCGTTGTTCCAACGCGCAACCCCGATCAAACCCTGTTTAATCATACAGTTCTGGCAGAGGTTAACTTTGAAAGATGTCGCGCGGGTTTAGCCCCGCTGAAACTTGCCGGTGGCCTGATAACCGTCGCGGGCAACCATGCCAGTTGGATGGCAAAACGTGGCGCCCTTAGCCACAAATCTACAGTCCGGGGACAATCATCCGTTCAGGAACGCGTGCTTGCGTCCGGGCTTAATGCGCGCCGGGGCTCCGAAAACATCGGCAACCTGCCACGCTACCAATTCAGCGGCAATCGCAGAATTAATGTAAACAGCATGTCCCAATGCGATTTCACCACTACTTCTGGTCGGCAAATCGCCCCGCACAGCTATGAAACCCTGGCGACACAGATCGTTGGAATGTGGATGAATTCGTCTAACCACCGCCGAAATGTGCTGGATAGGAATGTAAGCTCAGTTGGAACAGCATTGCGCTTTGACAAAAAAGGCTCACATTGCGGCCAATTCTTCTTGTCGCAAAATTTTGCTGGCTAAACAAGCGATTCAATCAATATAATCACAATTGTCTGTAAAAAGGCCTGCCAGCCTTTACCAAATCCAGGGGATTGATGTGTATAGTATTTACCGTAATTGGTGCCGTCGCTTGTTTTTTGCGGCTTGGGCAATAGCTTTTTCACTAATGGCCGGTCCGGTGACCGCCCTTAGTATGATCGTTTTAATACCCGAAGGCAATCCTAAAGGGTTGGCAATTCCTTATATTTCCGGTCGCTTAGGGCCAGTATCCCCCACCACCGCGCCACCAACTGGTACCGTTTTCCCCGATGATTTTTGCCTGCCCGGTAAGTTTGAAGACTGCGGTGAGCATTTGCGCGACGCCGGGGATTTTTCACCATCCCCCCAAAACACATCAATCTTTGACGAAGGCCCGGTATTTGTCGGCCGTGAAAACCCTGCCTTTAGCCGCTCCGAGCTTCGCTTTTGGGCCAATGGGCAATCGCGCCAAACCGAAATGTCCGCGGCATCTGAATCCATAAACACCACGTCAACATCCATTGGTGGTGATCGCCGTTTTGGCAGCACCTTTATTTTAGGGGCGATGGCGCTCAGGGAAAACACGACAACAACATTCGCGCTGCCCGGCTCAACCGAAACAGCAACGGGCACAAAATACGGGCCGTATTTCGCCCTTAGACTGTCTGACACCTGGGTACTGGATGGCCGCTATCTTGTTGGGCGCTCTTCGCATCAGGTTAACACTGGCGGCTTTGCGACCGGGCAATTTAACAGCCAGGGCGGGTTTGGCGCATTACGGGTATCTGCAGCGCTGGATCGCGGGAATTGGCGTATTCACCCGTCATTGGAATTATCGCAAGAATTTCAAAACAGCGATGCTTACACAGACACATTTGCCGGCGCAGTCGCGGCCAGCTCTGAATCAAATGGTTTTATCACAGGGGCGGTGTTGGCGTATTACAGCGGCCTGGGCGCTGGAAATGGCAATTTGCTTCCCTATGCGGGACTTGAACTCAGCCAATCCCTTGACGGTGGCGGCACCCCATTTGGGGCCGTTCGTGCCGGTATGGCCATCACCATGGGCAATGGCGCGGTGTTGAATTTTGACTATGCTTATGGTGCCATTGGCCTTGCCAACATCAACGATCAGTTGCTTTCAATTCGGCTGGAAATTCCGTTCTAGGGACCGGCCATTGTCCAAAAGCATTTCTTGAACCCAAGGCAATTCTAACCCATGTTTAGAATGTCTTGGGCATTCACAACGACGGCTATATCCCAAAACTGCTTAAGCTCTTCTTCACAGATCGCTTGCTGCGCCGGTGTCGCCCCTGCCAATCTTTCCACCCGAAACCCATACTGCTCAAACCCACTGATTGGGATGCTGGATAGGATTACCGGCGTAATCCCGCGTTCAATTGCCATTGCGACCAATTGGGTCGCTATTTGAACCGCATTGCCCATTGGCTCTGTGACCTTAACACCAATTGCCACACGCTCTGATGCCGATTGTTTCCACAACGCCTTTGACGGCAATATCCATGGCTTTGCCATCTGGTTGTCCGGGCATCCACCCGCCGCCGGTTTTCCCGCCAAATCGTCGAACAACACATCATCTATTTCAGCAGGTGCACCCGCAACAATTCTTGCTGAAATCTCAAACCAAGCCTCAACGGTCATACATCCACCCCGCCCTGTATAAGTTTCGCCGCCGCCAGCATGCCCTTTTCTGGCAATACCAATTCTGCCAAATTTGCACGCAATTCATCAGCCTTGCCACCGTCCAACAGTGCCGTGACCTGTTTTTGCAATTCCAATAACTGCTCAGGCATTACCGCAACGGCCACGCCACGCTCAGCCGCTGCAGTGGCCCGTTTTTCCTGATCGTCCATATAACTGGCAATCTGCGGAATAAAGATCGCCGGGATTTTGTGATATAGAATTTCGTTAAACGAATTGTACCCTGTGGCAGACACCACCAGATCGGCCGCCTGGCACAAAACCGCAGCATTTGTGGTTTTGACAACCTGGGTGTTTGGCCAACCTAAAATGCCCGCTGAAACCTTTGCATTTGGCCAGACAACGATCAGATGCAAACAGTCGTCTCTGCTGCTCAACTGGGCACAAAGTGATTGCAATTGCGCCGTGCGGTCGGCGGCAACACCGCCCCCCAGCATTGAAATCACAAGTTTCTTGAAGCCACTGCCAAACCGTTTTTTCAGGCGACCCCTGATGTTGCTTCGCTGGTCTTTGCCCAGCGGCTGATACTGCAATATCGGCCCAACGCGCTGAACCGGCCCTTCCAATGCCGAACTTAGATTTAGCTCTTCCAGCGGTTCATCGGGCACAATCACACAGTCAAAAACCTTTTGCCGCTCTATGGGTGTCAGGGTCGCCTGCCCCGGCCGCCACAGCCCCCGCCGGATCCAAACAGCCGACAATTGTTTTTCCAGGATGCTCCGGTAAACGGAATCAAAAACATACCCGCCGTCAAACACGAACCTGTCGCCTGCCCCAAGAACCTGCCCCAACCGCACATAATTAAGCAGATCATTTGCATATTGGTCACTATGAAACTCACTTTTGGAAACCATCGGCAAACAGTCAAACCCACGCGTCTGCAACATTGGCAGGCAACTGGGAAAAGCCGAAAACACGATGTTCTCTTTGTCTTCCATGGCAGTGGCAATCTGCAGACAGCGCTGTGCATGGCCAAGCCCAACACCGTTCGTCGGAAAGAAAACCGTCCGGGGCTTTCTGACTTTGCCCGAAACAGACAGTGTTTTTGCAGGCAAACCCAGCGCATCTTGGATGCTTTCAATTGAATTGGCCGATACCCATGGGTGCGCCGCGGCCTCATCACCAAGGGATCGCAAATTTGGCAGAACAGTGCCCTGCAAAAACGGTGCCAGACTATGGATATCGACGGGCCCACGCACAACCGGCGCCCCGCTTGCCACAAGTGCCCCAGCAACCGTGCAATCAATCACCACCCCGGCCTTTGCCATCACATCCAATGCCAGCGCCGCCATACGCTCCCCCGGAATGTTGCGGCCAAAATAGACAACAACATCGGCACTTTTCGAAATTGTTGCTGGCGAAAGCTCAGAAAAACCCAGCACTGGCGTCACAGCGTTGCCGGATTTCCTGATTTGGTGCCTGCCACTGCCTGCGGTGACGATATTGCACATGATCCCCGGCACATGATCCAACATCGCCAAAAGCGGCAAAATGGTTTCGTCTTCCAATTCGTCTTTGGGCATGACCAGCATCAGTTGAACACTCTCGCTGGCCGTCGAAATACCCGCGTTAACAGACGCAAAAAGCGGCGCGACTGTTTTTTGTAGCAACGGTTTGGGTTGCAGCACGCTCAGATCCAGCATTTCTGGCTCATAGCCCAATGCATAGGCAATTTTGGATTGCGCCGCGATAAACGCCTGCGGGTTTTCAAAACGCCCGATCGCGCTTACCCGAACGTCTTTACTGAACCGATAGCCCCTGATCCGCGCCAGCATTGCATCTGAAACCGTTTCGGCACCAATTATCAAAACCCGCGACACCGCGGCATCAACCACACAGCTTAGAAAATGAATGCTCTCATATTTCAGCGCCCCGTTCATTTCATCAGGCAGATTATCTTCGTCAATAATCACCTGATGGCCGCAATCTGTCAGCTGGCGCGCAAACCGGACCTTTGCATCAAAGCTGCGCTGATCGTCAGTGCCGACTTCAACCAATATCATCATGTGCTGCCTTCTATCCGTAAAACATTTTTCTCGAAAAAGTCGTCAAATTCAGGCCCCGAAAACCGCCCCAAAACCGACTGGGCCAACAGTACCTGATTTTTGTATTCGGCGGGGTTGTCAATGTAGTGCGCTATAACCCCGCTGACGTTTTGCGCATTGGACGCTATCACCGCGCCGTCAAAACCAGACGCGGTGGCGGCATCTGTAATTACCAGCTTACCGGCGGCTATGGCTTCGACAACGACGCGGCCAAAACTTTCTTGCAATGTTGGCGCAATATAATAGACGAAAAAATCTATCTTTTCAAAAAAATCTGGAACCCCGATGCTGGCAAACTGCAGGATGTCCCAATGGGGATAGTCCGCCGCCACGTCCAACAGGCAATCTGCCCCCAACATAATGTTGCACTCTGCGTGCTTTGGAAAACACAGTTCCAGATCATTCAATGGCGGAAATTTTTCATAACCAGCGCGCGACAACCGGCCGCGTCGATCCCTTGGGGCATCGCACGGTTCCTGCACTTCAAAGTCGCAGATGTTAAACCAGTTGCCCTGCAAAACCTGCCAATTATTGGCCTGTTCAGAACCCGCCATCCAAATATCGACAGTTGATCGGTTCAGCTCTGAAATCGGCGCAATGAACTTTTCCATCGCCAGGACAGACCGATCAATCAGCCCAAGGCAGTTGTTCACATCAAACGAACTGGCGCCACCCGGCCTGTTGAAATTCTCGTGTGCCACAACATACAGCCTTTTGGCCACCACCCGAACATCCAAACTGCTCTGAAATTTCAGAAACGCCGGGTTGTGCAATATGACAATATCCGCCGCAATACTGGGCGGGTCCCACTCAATACTTAACCCAAGCTCCCGCAGCGCCAGCTCTAGCTGTGGTGCCACTTGTTTTCCCTTGAACAGGCCCGAGGAAAAGCCAAAAATCTTGGGTCTGACACTTTGTGCGATTACTTTTAGTTCCTGCGCCACAGCCGACGACGTGCCCCCAGGAAACCGCGGGTCCAGGATGTAAGCGACATCAGGCGCATTTTGAATTTTTCGCCGTGAATTGGGAAATGCATTCATCAGAGCATTTTAAGCTCTCATATCTAAGATGGAAACCTTTGAACTGCTTATCGGGGTTTTGCTCAATTTATCCGGGCTCGCGCCGCTTATAATCCTAATCACCAAAAACCGCGACACGATGGATCAGGGCGCTAGTACGCAGCAACATCATCAGGCGACACGCCCAGTATTTGACCGGGTATGACCGACAGGCATTCAATAAGCCCGCCCTGAACCCCCTGGGCAAAATTTCGAAGCTCTTGCGCCAATAGGTCGTCCCCGTCCATCATTTCGCTGTTAAGGGTCAAATACTCTAACAAAGCCCCGCAATCCTTGGACAGGATCAGCCGTTCGACATTTTGCAACTGGGCAAACGTATAGGCCGCGTTCGCACCGCTTGCGCCACCGGCAATTAGAAACGCTGTAATGATCGCCAATAGTCTCGGGTTGGGCATAACGGGACCTTACAATTGTAGATACGAAAAAATAGCTAGACCACGGGCCTTAATAATAGCTAAAGCGCATCAGAATATCAACATTCGCCGACGGCCCATAAACCGCGCCCTTCTCAACAGTTACAAATGGTCACCACGGCGCAGGCTTTCCAGCAACTGGTTTCGCAGCTGTATCAAGGCCGGACTATCAGCATTGCCTGATTGCGGCGAACGGGCCACCGGCCGCGGTGCGCCCGACCCGGCCAACCAAACCTCAACTGTGCCTCTGCTCGGCCTGGGCCTAAAACTGATAAAATCGCGCGCCGTACCGCCAAGAACACCTGCCACCGCACGCGCCGCTGCTGCATCTTCTGGGTGGAAGTACCTGACATTGGTTTTGCGGATCGTGAAATTAACCTTTTTGGGTTCAGAAAATGAGAACCCTTCATTCTTCAAGCCGCCCATTAACGCGTCCAGGGCCTTATCCGTAAGGCTTGCTGGGGCGTTAACAATTAAATTATCAATGGTGATAACATTGGGTGTAGGCGCACCCGTCAGGGCTGGAATTAGGTCAACCAGAATGCTGCTAACACCCGCAACAGCCGGGTCTGACAAGCCGCCCATTGCCGCCAACTTCTCGGGCGCGCTCATACCTGTTGGCAAATCTTGGCCAAGGGTGGACAGAGCTGCAATCGCCGGCTCCTCCAGGGGCGCAATATTCACTGTGGCACGGGCGGGCACACCCAAACTGGAAAGCGGCGCTTGAAACAAAACAGGGGCAACTGCCGCCGACAGATGCGCGCCCGGACGCGGTGTGATCGCAACGGACACCCAGTTTGCGACTTCAGGGCTGACACTTGCAGACGCGCCATGCGTAGGGGGCGAAAATTTCGGTATATCCAGATCAGCCGCCACCTGTATCACTGCGTCAATTGCAGCGCTGTTTGGGACTTGGCCTGCCCGATCTTGCCCCGGCAAGACCGCATAAGCCGCAACAATATCCGTCATAGCGCTGTCCGGTGCAGCGCCAGCGACAGGGCGCCCCGGTTGCGCTTCACTGGGCACCACAATTGCAACCTTAACGTCGCTCACCCCAATACCGCCCTGGAAAGCAACGCCACCTATTTCAGGCAACACCAATTCACCCGGCGCAGCAAATTTTGCCGCTAACGCCTGCTCGCCAACTGGCAGCGGCGTCGATGCATCGGGGGTGAACGGCCAATATACCAGTGCCAGCACTCCAACAAATGCCGCGGCACCAAGCAACATCATCCCCCCAAGCCTACGCTTGGCTTTGCGCTCTGGCTCTGGTGCATAAGGCGCAGCTATGGCTGCTGTGGCCGTGGCGGGCCCAGTCTCAACAGGCCCAGTATCAACGGGACCAGTATCAACGGGACCAGTATCAACCGTTTCTTTCTGCTGTACACGGGTGCTGGCAAACGAAGCCTGCATTTGCCCAACAGTACCGGCAGCCGCCGAATCACCTGCGCCAGCGCTATTGGCTTTGCGCAGCGAAAGTATCTGCAAATGCCGCAATCGGGCCATTTCCATACGGTCATTCAGATTTGCCGTTTGCAAGACGTCGTCAATACTAATCAGGTCCTGCGGCGTTCCATCCTGGTCGCTCTGATCCGCCTCGCTCGACCGCCTGGCATTGGCTTTTGCCATAGCATCATCTCTTGCCCCCATGGGGCTATCAGGGGGCGCAATATTTGGCTTACCCTGCTTGTCAGACCGGGCCTGCTCAAGCCGCTTTTCCCAGACATCCGGCGCTGGTTTCTTATCTGATGGGGCTTCTGAATTATCCATTGTAACCAACATCTTGACAATGGGCACAAACCATACCCCCAGACTGTGGGTATTCACTTGTTATGCTTGGATAGTTCACCTGCAACTGTTCAGTATTCCTCGGTGTTTTCAGTGTATTCGAATCATATATACCACAGCAAACAATAGACGTGCATTCCGATAGCTCATCCACAAATATGTCATACCGCCGAAACATCAAGTCAAACCCCTGAATGACGGGCATTCTGGCCACTTGGAATCTGATAAATTTTAACTGGAAATTGGTTACGAGGGCGGCAAAGGGGAATTTGGGGGGGGGTTCCAAGCCAACCAAGTCTGTGCCAAAATCAAAGACCCCCACACCCCCAATGCAAAATTGCGCGACACGTTTCGCTAACGAAAGCCAAGCCCATGCCCCCGGAAATGTCCCCCTCCCTCAATGTCCACGGTGCCCCACTGGCGCCCTGCTCAACCGATCCGGTAACGGGGTATTTCCGCAACGGCGCCTGCGACACCTGCGAACAGGACACAGGCAGCCACACAGTCTGCGCGGTGATGACGGCCGAATTTCTGGCCTATTCCAAATATTTCGGCAATGACCTGAGCACACCCAAACCAGAATACGGCTTCGCTGGCCTTAAACCCGGCGATCACTGGTGCCTCTGCGCCAGCCGGTTCATGCAGGCCTATGATGAAGGCTGCCCACCCCAGGTCAATCTGGATGCCACCCATATTAATGCGCTGGACGTGGTGCCACTGGCGGCATTACAGGCCAATGCGGCACCGGTAACAGACTGACACATTTGACTAAAAATACCAGACTTGCCGACGCCCTGCGCCATCAGGCCATTTCCTGCGCCCAGCTTGGCTCGCCCTTCATGGGTCAATTGCTGAACTTGCAGGCTGACCGCCTGAGCCCGGGAACGCCCGTAACAGACCGCCTGTTCAATTGGCCCGGCCAAATCAATTCCAGCGGTCAATCCGTACCTTTACGCTTGGCCGGGGCTTTACACCGTCTTGTTCTGACGGGGCAAGATGCCAACCTTGCCGCCGTCTACCCGCCCAACTCAGTTGATGACAACACACTCTGGGCAGCGGTTTCTCAGGCTTTGGACACACATGGCGCGCAAATTTTACACTGGCTTAACTCACCACCGCAAACCAACGAAGTCCGACGCGCCGCCGCCCTGATCCCAGTTGCACATATGCTTGCCACCCGCTTTCCTTTGCCAATGATGGTGTCAGAATTGGGGGCCAGCGCTGGGTTGAACCTGAACTGGGACCAATTTCGCCTCGACCTGCCCAGCCGCAGCTATGGCCCAAAAGATGCCAATGTGATCCTAAAGCCAGATTGGTCCGGCCAGCCGCCGCCCCCAGCAAATATCACTGTCAACGACCGGCGCGGCGTTGATCTGTCGCCGATAGACCTTGCCAGCAGCGACGATAGAATCCGCCTGAAATCCTACATCTGGCCCGACCAGCCACACCGTATGACCCTCACCGAAAACGCCATCGCTCTGCCCCGCGCGCCGGTGGACCGCGCCGACGCCATCGACTGGCTGGCAACACGCCTACCGCAACAGCCCGAGGGCACCCTGCATTTAATCTACCACACAATTGCCTGGCAATATTTCCCAGCAGATGTGCAAAAAGCCGGAACCAAACTGATCGAACACACCGGCCGAAAAGCCAGCAAAACCAAACCTCTCGCCTGGTTTTCAATGGAAGCTGACACTAACGGCCCCGGCGCCGCCCTCACCCTGCGCCTTTGGCCCGGCAATGAAACCATCGCCCTTGGCCGCGCCGATTTTCATGGCCGCTGGATCGACTGGCGGGCCTAGCCTCCCGTATCGATCTCAACACCCAAATGCTTGGCGACGGTGAAAATATCCTTATCGCCGCGCCCACACATGTTCATGCAGATCAGATGATCCTTGGGCAAATCCGGCGCAATTTTCATTACATGCGCCAGCGCATGGCTTGGTTCCAGCGCCGGAATAATCCCTTCCAGCGCGCAGCACAGCTCAAACGCCGCCAGCGCTTCCTTGTCAGTAATCGCCACATATTCAGCCCGGCCAATATCGTGCAGCCAGGAATGTTCGGGGCCAATACCCGGGTAATCCAGCCCCGCCGATATTGAAAACCCCTCCAATATCTGCCCGTCATCATCTTGCAACAGATAGGTCCGGTTGCCGTGCAGCACGCCCGGCCGCCCGCCGGTCAGGCTGGCGCAATGTTCAAACTTATCATTCACACCCTTGCCGCCTGCCTCAACCCCGATGATGCGCACGCTTTCATCATCCAAAAACGGAAAAAACAGCCCCATGGCGTTTGACCCGCCGCCAATGGCCGCAATCAATGTGTCAGGCAATCGTCCCTCGGCCCGCTGCATCTGCTGCTTGGCTTCCTTGCCAATGATGGCCTGAAAATCCCGCACCATCGCCGGGTACGGGTGCGGCCCGGCCACGGTGCCAATGCAATAAAACGTATCCGCCACATTGGTCACCCAGTCGCGCATGGCATCATTCATCGCGTCCTTTAGCGTGCCCCGCCCGGATGTCACCGATATCACCTCGGCACCCAGCAGGCGCATGCGAAACACATTGGGCGACTGACGCTCCACATCATGTGCACCCATATAAACCACGCATTTCAACCCAAACTTGGCGCAAACCGTGGCCGTGGCCACCCCGTGCTGCCCAGCACCGGTTTCCGCAATGATCCGGGTGCGCCCCATGCGCCGCGCCAGCAATATCTGCCCCAACACATTGTTGATCTTATGGGCCCCGGTGTGGTTCAGCTCATCACGCTTCAGGTAAATCTTAGCGCCGCCCAGATGCTGGCTCAGCCGCTCGGCATGGTATAACGGGCTTGGCCTGCCGACATAATGCTCCCACAGATCATCCATCTCGGCCCAAAAAGATGCATCAACTTTGGCCGCCTCATATTCTGCTTCCAGCTCCAGGATCAGCGGCATCAGGGTTTCGCTGACAAAGCGCCCGCCAAAACCGCCAAACCGACCCGCCTCGTCTGGTCCGTTTTTAAAACTATTGCTGCGTTCAACTGACATTATCACATCTCCCTGGCTCAAACCGGCCTAGCGCCGCCACCCCACGGGGTAAAGCCTTTCCACCTTCATCTTTTCATAAATATCCCCAAGCAGAGCGAAATCGCCCGCAGGGCTTATAAAAATGCGCCCGCTTGGGCGCTCAATCAGATTGGGCCGCCGTGACAAACGCCTGAATTTTTGCAACGTCTTTCACCCCCGGCGCGCTTTCCACACCAGACGACACATCAACCTGCCGCGCGCCCGTCAGGCGCACCGCCTCGGAGACATTTTCTGCATTTAGCCCGCCCGCCAACATCCACGGCACCGACCAGCGCCGCGCGGCGATCAGCTGCCAGTCAAATGCCACCCCATTGCCGCCCAACAATTTTGCGCCCTTGGGCGGCTTGGTATCCACCAGCAACTGGCTGGCGACCTGGCTGTATTCCTCTAGCTGGGGCAGATCAGAAGCATCGGCAATGCCCACCGCTTTTATCACCGGCAACCCATATCGCGCAGCAACAGCCGCCACCCGCTCCGGGGTTTCGCGCCCGTGCAGCTGTATCATATCAACACCCAAACCGGATGTGATAACGTCCAGCTCACCGTCGCTGGCATCCACCGTCAGCACCACTTTGGCAACCCCGACAGGCACCACCTCAAACAGCGCCGCCGCCTGCGCCAATGACACATAACGTGGTGATTTCTTGAAAAAATTAAATCCCAGATACCGGGCCCCGGCGGCAACCGCTGCATCAATATGACGGGGGTCTTTCAACCCGCATATCTTAACCTGAATTCCTGTGCCCTTGGCCAAACCCATACCGCTTTGCCCCTAGCCGTCGATCAACGCCAGCACGTCATCCTTTGGGCTGCTCTGATCCGTTTGCAAACGGCTTACTTCCCGTTCCAAACGGGTGTTTTCACGGCGCACGGTGCTGGCCTGTGCCCGTTGCTTATGCTCGCGGAACCATTCCCAGACAAAGCCAATGGCCACGCCGGTAATAATACTGCCAAATATGACAACAAATTGGGGAATTGATATTGAATTTTGCACCCCAACCCAGGCCGCCACATCATCAGTGAACAACCGCAAAAGCACCGGCTCTCGGTTGGCGACAGCAATAATAACCAACCCCACCGTCAAGACAGCAAGGAAAACGTAACGAAGATAGCGCATAAACCTAGGTCCTATTTACCGTTTAGCCGATCCCTCAGGCCTTTGCCGGTTTTGAAAAAAGGCACATGCTTTGCCTCAACCTGCACACTGTCACCGGTGCGCGGGTTGCGCCCGGCACGGGCATCACGTTGCTTGATTGAAAATGCACCAAATCCACGTAATTCAACACGATCACCACGTGACATGGCATCTATGATCTCTTCAAATATAGTTCCTACAATACGTTCAACATCCCGTTGATACAGATGAGGATTCTCGTCCGCTATTTTCTGGACTAATTCCGACCGGATCATACGTTCCATCCCCCAAATTACTTTTTCATTGTGGTTTGGTAGCAGAACCAAACTCGACCCCAACTATAGGGGCAATTACACGGTTCACAAATATTAACCGCCGCCAAAACGACCTAATCCATGCTCTAAATCGCTGATTTCACAAAATAACACCCCAAACCGGTGGGTTGCAATACCAATTCAGACAGATACTGGTCCAATTCACGCCACTGTCAAATCAATCGATTCGCAGTAAAAAATTCGGCCCCACTCATCCAAGCAGGGCCGAATTCTAGTCTTTTAGCGGCAACGAATTATTCGTCGCCCTTAAGGGCTGCGCCCAGAATGTCACCAAGCGAAGCGCCAGAATCAGATGAACCATACTGTTCAACAGCTTCTTTTTCCTCGGCAATTTCGCGGGCTTTGATCGACAGACCCAGACGGCGTGATTTCGCGTCAACATTTGTGACACGAACGTCAACCTTGTCGCCTATTCCAAACCGGTCAGGGCGCTGCTCTGCGCGGTCACGCGACAGGTCAGAACGGCGGATGAACGACTTCATGCTTTCGTATTCAACCTCAACGCCACCATCTTCGATTTTGGTGACAGTAACCGTGATGATTGAACCACGCTTCACGCCATCAACAACACCGGCAAAGCTGTCTTCACCCAGGGCTTTGATCGACAGGGAAATACGTTCCTTATCGGTGTCAACCTCGGTTACAGAGGCCTTCACGACATCGCCTTTCTGGAAGCTCTGGATCGCGTCTTCGCCGCGTTCATCCCAGCTAAGGTCAGACAGGTGAACCATGCCGTCAATGTCGTCGTCCAAGCCAATGAACAGACCAAATTCGGTGATGTTCTTAACTTCGCCTTCAACTTCAGAACCGGCAGGGTGGGTTTCTGCAAACACTTCCCATGGGTTGCGCATGGTCTGTTTCAGACCCAGCGATACCCGGCGCTTTGTGGTATCGATTTCCAGAACCATAACTTCAACTTCTTGCGACGTCGAAACGATCTTGCCAGGATGCACGTTCTTTTTGGTCCAGGACATTTCTGAAACGTGAACCAAGCCTTCAACACCGGCTTCCAGTTCAACAAATGCACCATAGTCGGTGATGTTGGTAACCCGGCCAGTATGCACTGTTTCCAGCGCAAATTTGGCGGCAACAGCATCCCATGGGTCTTCCTGCAATTGTTTCAGGCCCAGGCTGATACGGTGGGTTTCCTTGTTGATCTTGATGACCTGCACCTTGATCGTTTCACCGATGGTCAGAATTTCGGTCGGGTGGTTCACCCGACGCCATGCCATGTCGGTGACGTGCAACAGCCCGTCAACACCGCCCAGATCAACAAACGCACCGTATTCGGTGATGTTCTTGACCACACCATCCACAGCCTGACCTTCGGTCAGATTGCCAATGACTTCGGCGCGCTGTTCGGCGCGGCTTTCTTCCAGAATGGCGCGACGTGACACAACGATGTTGCCCCGGCGACGGTCCATTTTCAAAATCACGAACGGCTGCTTCAGACCCATCAATGGGCCCGCGTCGCGCACAGGGCGCACATCGACCTGTGAACCTGGCAGGAACGCAACTGCGCCGCCCAGATCGACAGTAAAGCCACCCTTGACGCGGCCAAAGATTGCGCCATCGACGCGCTCTTCGGTTTCTGCGGCTTTTTCCAGACGGTCCCAGGCTTCTTCCCGGCGCGCCTTTTCACGGCTGATGCTTGCTTCACCACGGGAATTTTCGACGCGGTCAAGGAACACCTCAACCTCATCGCCAACGGCCAGTTCGGCCTCTTCTCCGGGGTTTGCGAATTCTTTAATATCGACGCGGCCTTCCATTTTATAGCCGACGTCAATGATGGCCTGTCCGCTTTCAATAGCGATGACTGTGCCTTTTACGACAGACCCTTCCTGGGGTGTGTCAATTTCGAAGCTTTCGTTCAGAAGGGCTTCGAATTCCTCCATAGCAGATGCACTCATATGCGGTTGGTTTCCTTTTTAGCGTTTATACGGGCCGTGCGGTTGGTTCCGCAGGTCTTTCAGGTTTCATTTGGTCAAGGGGCCGAATTTGCAAACAATAAGGGCCGGAGATTATCCCGACCCTGCTTGCACGGATTCTAACGATCCTTAACCTGCGCGCGTATAGGGGGTTTATTAGGGGCTGACAAGGGGGCGCGATCCCTGCCCCGGCGACCCCAGGATCAAGTCTGGCAAACAACCTTGCCATACCCTTATCCGGGCCGCATTATCCCTAAATGAACTACCCGCCAACCTTTAGAATTGCGCTCTTCATCGTCGGGGCAATAGCGGCCACACAGACCATACTGGCGTTCACCTTGCCACTGCTGGCTTTCGAAATCTCAGGCCAGGGGTCAGGCCTTGCTCTTATTAAGGGCGCCGGGTTCATCCCAAACATCGTTTTTGCGATCTTCATCGGGGTTGTGAATGATCGCATGCTCAAGGCTGCAGCATTTCGGCGCTACACACTCGGCCTGACCCTGGTAACCGGGGTTTTGTTGGCGTCGATATGGGCGGACCAGGTGTCGCTGCCAGGACTGGCGCTGTTTATGATCGTGTTCAACGGGTTTGCCTATGCTGCGGGAAACGCACAGATGACCCTGGTGCGCTTAACCGTGAAAGAAGCCCGCCTTTCCGACGCCACCGCCCTAACCAGCACCGTGCACGCCGTCATCACAACGGTTGGCCCAGCGGCAGGGGGGGGCTCGCGCTGTTACAGTTCGGCCATTTCGGGGTGATCACCATCTGCACGATCCTTTTAAGCCTAACCATGGCTGGGGCCTTTGCCCTGAATGTGCCAGAGGATCTGCCAGCGCCCGACCCGTTTTGGCCTTCCCTAAACGAAGGCTGGCGGGTTTTAAGATCAAACCAAGAGCTGGTCATCATGACAGTGGTGATCGTGCTCACAAACGCCGCAGAAGGGGCTTTTGCGACAGCGTTGATACTAAAGCTAAAATTCGGCGGCGCAGATGCCTTTCAGATCGGCATCGTCCTGGGTGCCGCAGGTGTCGGTGCTGTGCTTGCGTCGCGCATTGCCGCCCCGGCGCGCCGCCGCTTTGGCTACCGCTGCGCATTCTTTTGGCCGATCTGGGGGCTTGCCACCCTGTATGTCGCGTTCATAGCCAACTGGCCGCTGCCCGCCCTATGTGCGCTTAGCTTCATAGAGGGCGGCCTGTCCCTTTTCTTTGCTATCGGCGTTTGGTCATACCGCCAGGAAAGCACCGCCGCCCACCACATGGGCCGGGTTGCGGGACTAACCGGCGCGATTTTCAAAATCGGCATGCCGCCGGTGATAATTCTTGCCGGTGTCCTGTCAGACGCGGGCAACCTTGGGGCTGTTTTCGTGCTGGCAGCAGCGATCAACATCGCGGCGGCGCTCTACCTTGTATATCCGGCCAAATGGGGCTGGCAACGGGTAGCAAGAGCCCCTTATTAAAGCCCATTCATCACGTCTGCGCGCTTCATAAATATTTAAAATCAATAGAAAATAG
Source organism: Paracoccaceae bacterium (assembly GCA_036479015.1). Classification (GTDB taxonomy): domain Bacteria; phylum Pseudomonadota; class Alphaproteobacteria; order Rhodobacterales; family Rhodobacteraceae; genus NVTR01. The sequence continues at coordinate 58,659 of JAZGFB010000011.1, forward strand.
CGCGTTACAACTTGTCCGCCTGCGAACACCGGGCACCGCTAGTATGCCCGCTGCACCATCGCCATCGCCCGCCCAGCGTCGCACCCGTCCCGCTCCGCCAGCTTCGGTGAGCAGCACTTCAAAGCAAGTTTTTACAGATTTTTCAGCGCACTAGCGCAATCTGCTGTAATATTCCTTGTAAGAAATACGCTCTGAGTGATGCGGTTGGGTTTTTCCAAAATCGTAAATCAACCCGAATTCGTAGGAATAATCACCATCGGCCGTGTCGTTCACGTATTCAGCTTTGGCCCTGACACTGTCGCTAAGTGCATAAGTCGCCAACACCCCCCAGCTTTGCAACTCACTGGTATTGTAGGCCCAGCTGACATTCCAAGCCAGTCCCAGATCCGGCGTCACATCGTAAAATAGTGTGAACGCGACATGGTCAGCCGTGCCAGCATCGTCAAGGTCAAGCACCGACAGAATATCGTAACCCCAGTTACCCCTATCGTGGCCTAACAGTATGCTTAAATCTTGCGGGTCGTTTTCATAGGCTATGGTCAGGTTCCAGGCCGCCACTGAACTGCTGACCGCGCCAAATTCACCACGATAACCCAGTTCAAAGTCCTCGGTGTCATCGGTAACGACAGAGGCTGCAAAGTGGTGCCCGTTGTTGGAATAATCGACACGAAATGTGTTTTCGGACCGTCCAGTACTGTCATCGACGCCAAAATAGTCCTCGGGCATCAGATTGCCTGCACCGTAGAATTCACCATAGGTAAGTGTAATACGGCCGCCTGGGTTCAGCGCGGAAGAATACAGAAAATACAGGTCGCCAACCCTCGTATCGTCACTGACAAACTCGCCGCTAAAACCCACACCGAAAACATTTCCACCGGTTTCGTAGGACAGCAAAGTGTCTGTTATGATGGATGTTTTGGCACTGCCGTACGATTCAAAGTCATATTCAACCCCGATCCAGCCGCCAATATTGAAATCCGCCAATGCGGGTGATGACAACGTGCTGACTGCAAGTGCTGCAATGACTGTACTCTTTAAAAACATGGGGGTTCTCCAAAACTGTGCCCAAAAAATTACTAATTAACGTCCCAATATAGTTTCCGAATGGTGTCTTTATGATGTTTTTTCCAACCCGTGCAGTTCACAGTTGCAATGTGGCAACATTTCTCACGGCGGCGCTCTACCTTGTGTATCCAGCCAAATGGGGGTGGCCAAAAAGCGAATAGGGCACCCCCCCAACCAAGATCAACACCTGGGAATGGCGCGAATGCAAGGTTGCCCCAGGGCGCGTCGTTTCAATTTTCCGAAACCACATGGTGCCAGAATACAGATTTTTCTTGACGTTTTTCACGCCCTATCGTTAGCTACTTTAGTTCTCAGGGCGGGGTGCAATTCCCCACCGGCGGTAAGCAAATCTAATTTGTAAGCCCGCGAGCGCCCGCAATGCGGGGTCAGCAGACCAAGTGAAATTCTTGGGCCGACGGTGAAAGTCCGGATGAAAGAGAGCGCGTATCACACCCGTCAATTTGGCGGCTGACGATATTCATACTTGCCCTGGAAACGTGTAAAAACGGAAAAAAGGGTACCAAATGACTTCGATCAAATACGCCTTCATCAAAGCCGCCTGGCATGCCCCGATTGTCGATCAAGCATTGGCCGGGTTTTGCGACGTGATCCCTGCGCACCAAGTCGAAGTATTTCAAACGCCCGGTGCGTTCGAAATGCCATTACTGGCCAAGGAACTTGCTAACAGCCAAAAATATGGCGCTATAATTGCCGCGGCTTTAGTTGTGGATGGCGGCATTTACCGGCATGAATTCGTGGCGCAGTCGGTGGTAACCGGCCTGATGCAAGTTGGGTTGGAAACCGGCCTGCCAGTACTTTCCGTATCCCTGACCCCGAAAGATTTTCACGAAACCGACCACCATATTGAAATTTTCAAACGCCACTTCTTTGGAAAAGGCCAAGAGGCCGCCCAAGCTGTGCGCATGCTTCAAAGCTCTCGCCAACCCGTTACAGTGGCCCCGTCGCCTGCGGCTGTTGGTGTGGTTTAATAGCCCCATACCGGCAAAATTGACAGGTATCTAAAAAACACAATTTCTGGAAAATCATTCTAAAACAATACATTATAAGATGTTCGCGCGCGAACACCGGCCCCCGCTAGTATGCCTGGGCCACCAGATCAATCGCCGCTGCCAACGCCGATTTGATCGTCATTTCTGACGTGTCCAGCATCACCGCATCGCTTGCTTGGCGTGTCGGGGCCATCGCCCGCCCAGCGTCGCGCCCGTCCCGTTCCGCCAGATCAGCCTGCACCCGTTCCAGCGTTATTTTAACGCCTTTACCCGTCAGTTCATCAAACCGACGCTGCGCCCGTATCGCGTCTGAGGCAGTCACAAACAGCTTCACATCCGCATCCGGGCAGATCACCGTGCCAATGTCGCGCCCATCCAAAACCGCGCCACCTTCGCGGGCACCAAACCGGTGCTGAAAGCCCAGCAATGCATCGCGAACCCCGGCTATCACAGCGACTTTTGACGCGGCCTGGGCCACCGCAGGGGTGCGCAGATCATCGCCTGTCAGATCGTCCATACATAGGGTTTCAGCCGCCGCGATAGGATTAGAGCCGTTCAAAACCTTGCGCCCCACCGCCCGGTACAGCAGTCCGGTATCCAAATGAGCAAACCCAAAATGCGCCGCCACACCTTTGGAAATGGTCCCCTTGCCCGCCGCGGCAGGCCCATCAATTGCGACGGTAAATTTCATAACCTGTCCCGCCGTGTCAGCCAGAGGCGGGCCAGACCAACCAAGACCACCAGCATCGCCGCGGTGTTAAAAGCCGACTTTAGAACCGTCGCCTGACTGGCCGCGGCAATCAGGTCATGGCTTATCAAATCAACCGGGCTGGACAACATTGCGGCAACATAGCTGTTTTCCAGCCAGTCAAACGCACCACCAATAATTGGGATCACAGCCAGACAAATCCGTATCAACCGCCGGGCCGCCCCATATAACCAAAGCGTTGCAAAACACAGCGTGGCCCCCATCAGTGCCGGAAACGCCGTATCAAGCCGGTGCTGCACCGTCAGATAAAACGACCGGCCATCGGCGCTTAACGCGTTCAAAAATGCCTGTGCTTGGGCATCATCATAGCCGCCCGGCCGCAGATCAAACGGCACCAGCCCCCCGGCCGCGTCTGAGATTGCAGGCAGTGACCAAAACAGCATCGCGACATAGACCGCCAGCGTTATAGAAAACAGCGCCCAGTATGCCAGGCGGGCGCGGCTCATCTGTTGGCCCTGGAAAACCTGCCGCCAAGCCCGGTCATCAGGTCTTCAAAGTCTGGGAAAGACGTTTCAATCGGCGCGGCGTCGTCAATGCTGACGGGTGTTTTAGCAGCCATTCCAAGGCACATAAAAGCCATCGCAATCCGGTGGTCCAGATGGGTCTGGCAGCGCCCGCCACCGGGAACTTGGCCTGAACCACAGCCATGCACCACCAGCGTATCTTGGGTTTCCTCAACCGTGACGCCGCAGGCTTCTAGCCCACGGGCCATCGCGTCAATGCGATCACATTCTTTTACCCGCAGTTCCTTGACGCCCAACATGGTGGTCGTACCGGTGGCATTGGCGGCAACAACCGCAAGGATCGGGAATTCGTCAATCATCGAGGCCGCCCTATGGGGGGGAACCTCAACCCCCAACAGCTTGCTATAGCGCACCCGCAGGTCTGATACAGGTTCACCGCCCTCTTGTCTTTCGTTTTCAAAGGTAATGTCGGCACCCATTTCCAGCAAGGTGGTATATAATCCGTTGCGGGTCAGGTTCTGGCTGACGCCGGGCACCACAATATCAGAGCCCTGTACGATCAGCGCCGCACAGACCGGAAACGCACCCGATGACGGGTCCCGAGGCACCGCAATATTTTGCGGTATCAGTTCCGGCTGCCCGGTAAGGGTGATCACCCATCCCTCGGGGCCCTTTTCGGTTGTGATTTCTGCGCCAAACCCTGCCAGCATCCTTTCGGTGTGATCGCGGGTTCTTTCCTTTTCCACAACAACGGTTTGGCCCGGCGCATTCAGCCCCGCCAATAGCACCGCCGATTTAACCTGGGCAGATGGAACAGGTACAGTGTAACGCACCGGAACCGGCTCTGCGGCCCCCACAACTGTCATGGGCAGGCGGGCACCCGACCTACCGGTTGCGCGTGCGCCAAACAAAGCCAGCGGATCAGTGACCCGCGCCATGGGGCGGGAATTTAGCGAATGATCCCCAGTGAATGTCACCGAAATGTCAGAACTGGCCATTGCGCCCATGATCAACCTGACGCCAGTACCGGAATTTCCGCAGTCGATGACCGTGTCAGGTTCACAAAAACCACCGACACCCACACCTTTGACCGACCATTCCCCCGGCCCGGTTTGCAACACGTCGGCACCAAATGACCGCATCGCGGTAGCGGTGTTCAAAACGTCTTGCCCTTCCAAAAGCCCGGTGATTTTGGTCTCTCCAATCGCCATTGCCCCCAAAATAAGGGCCCGGTGCGAAATGGATTTATCGCCAGGAACATTGGCAACACCCTTTAAGGGGGCAGCTAAGCTGGAGATCATTGGCTTTGGCGTTTGGCTACCGGACATGGCTGGCTTTCATTTCCTTGGGACCATGCAGATACCGCAGCCCGCCGGTGGCGTCCACAGTCGCATGGCGATCTGGCCACAGCAATTTAATGCTACAGCCGACGAAACGTCAGGTAGGCGGGTGTGCGCCCTTCGCGCAGTGCCTTTTGCTCATAGCGCGTTGTTGTCCAGTCAGCCCAAGGTTGGGGATCTTGGGACATCAGTTCAAACCCGAAATCCGGCACCACTGCGCTGGCGCGTTTGGCATAGTCGGAAATATCGGTTGCCACCCTGAAAATTGCGCCGGGCTTAAGAACATGGGCAAGTGGTTTCAGATATGTCGCGTTGATAAAGCGGCGCGAAACGTGCCTTTGCTTTGGCCACGGGTCTGGATAAAGTAAGAATGCCCGTGACACCGACGCCGCGGGCAAAACATCAAACAGATCACGCACATCCCCCGGGTAAACCGAAATATTTGTTGCGGCAGCGTCCCGAATTTTACCCAAAAGCATCGCCACACCGTTGATAAACGGCTCGCACCCGATGATTGCCACATCAGGGTTCTGGACAGCCTGATGCACCAAATGTTCGCCGCCGCCAAAACCAACTTCGAGCCAGACCGGGCGCGTGCCAAACTGCTTTTTGACATCCAACGCACGCCTTTCGGGGTTGCTGGCCAGGCTGATGTTGCCCGGTGCCAGGCGCTGCAAGTCCTCGGCTAAGAAAAGCTTATGGCGATCCCGAAGCGTCTTACCATGCTGTCGGCCATAAAAATTGCGGCGACCTTCCCCGGATGGTGGTATAGGTTTTTCGTTCATAGGCGACACCAAATCAGCATTTCTAGAGCACATTACATAAAGCGGTAATGAACATTTTGGACCGGTTTTCCAGATTAAAGCGCCTTGGTAAGGGCCGCCACAAGGTCCGTTTTTTCCCAGCTAAAGCCACCATCTTCTTCCGGCGCCCGGCCGAAATGCCCGTAGGCAGCGGTGCGTTGGTAAATTGGACGGTTAAGCTGCAAATGCTGGCGAATGCCCCGTGGCGTCAGGTCCATGACCTGCTCAATCGCCCGCTCAATCTGTTCCGGAGGGATATCACTTTCACCGAATGTGTCGACATATATTGACAGCGGCTTGGCCACGCCAATGGCATAGGACAGCTGGATCAGACAGCGTGGGGCCAGGCCTGCGGCGACAATATTTTTCGCCAGATATCGTGCTGCATAAGCGGCAGAGCGGTCAACTTTGGTGGGATCTTTGCCAGAAAATGCACCGCCCCCATGGGGCGCGGCCCCGCCGTAGGTGTCGACAATTATTTTACGCCCGGTCAGCCCGGCATCGCCATCTGGCCCGCCAATAACAAAAGTACCCGTCGGGTTTACCCACCACTTGGTATCTGGCGTGATCCACTCATTGGGCAACACGTCGCGAATATGGGGCTCTACAATTTCACGAATATCGTCTGAGGTCTGGTCTTTATTTTTATGCTGTGTGGACAGAACAATTGATGTGACTTCCACAGGTTTGCCGTCAACATATCGCAGCGACAACTGGGTTTTAGCATCTGGGCCAAGGGTCGGTTCCTGTCCAGATTTACGCACCTTAGCAAGCCGGTGCAAAATAGCATGGCTATATTGTATCGGGGCTGGCATCAGTTCGGCTGTTTCGTTTGTGGCATAGCCAAACATTATGCCCTGATCGCCAGCGCCTTCATCCTTGTCTGTGGCGGCATCAACGCCCTGCGCAATATGGGCCGACTGCCCGTGCAGGTAGTTGGATACTTTCACAGTGTTCCAGTGAAATTTATCCTGCTCATAGCCAATGTCTTTGATGCAATCGCGGGCGATACTATCGATCCCGTTCATTAGTTCCGAAAGTTTGGCTTTGTCTGCAAGCCCGACCTCACCACCAATCACAACCCGGTCTGTTGTGGCAAAAGTTTCACAGGCAACCCGCGCCTCTGGTTCTTCGGTCAGGAAAGCATCAAGGACGGCGTCCGATATGCGATCACATAATTTGTCGGGGTGCCCCTCAGAAACTGATTCTGAAGTGAAAATATAGTTTTGACGTGCCATGAGCATGCTCCATTTAATTAGCCTGCCACGTCAGGAAGCCGTTGTGGCAGCATCAGCAGGGGTTACCCCCGCCCGTGTTGGGGGTCAATTGGATTTATTGCGTCTCACAACAATGGTAATCAATGCCAGTACAAACAGCATGATTAATGCCAGTTTGTCGCCTAACCGCCAGTATAGTGTTGCCTTAAGTGTTTCGGGTAACCTCACGTCCAAATGGCCCGCAACCCCCAAGGGCAGTGACCCCGTTACGCGTCCGCGCGCGTCAATCACTGCTGAAACGCCGGTATTTGCAGCCCTGACCATGGGCAACCCGGTTTCAATTGCCCGCGCACGGGCCTGTGCCAAATGCTGAAAGGGCCCAACAAAATTGCCAAACCAGGCATCATTGGTGATCATCAGCATCCAGTCGGGCCGCTGATCCACTTGGCGCAACTCATGGGGAAATATCGCCTCATAGCAAATCAGCGGTAAAAAATTCCCCAAGCCGGCCACATTCAGAATATTCGGTCCAGACCCAGCTGAATAGCCCGTGCCAAACTGCGCAGCCAAGGCCCTTAGCCCAAGCCGGTTCAACAGGGCATCACCTGGCAAATATTCGCCAAATGGCACCAGATGCTGCTTATCATAAACTTGTAAAACCGCGCCCTTGGGCCCAAGCAAAGCCAGGCTGTTAAACGCCTGGCCATCGACAAATCTTTGGGCACCAATAATGACAGGCACATCATTTGCAGCCCCTGATATTTCCCAAAGCGGGCTATTGGGATCACTCAGCAGGTATGGCACCGCAACCTCTGGCCAAATTACCAGCTCAATTGGGGTTTCAGATTCTTGTGCCGTCAGCATCAACTGACGGTTATAAAAGATGGGCATCATTTCAGGATCCCATTTTTGTTCTTGGCTGGCATTTGGCTGGATAAGCCGCACCAATGGCCCTTGGTAATCTGCCTGGCTGGCATCTTGGCCCAACATAACGGCCCCCCCGGCCCATGCCATCAGCAGGATGAACACCCCTACAACAAATTGACCGTAAGCTGATCTTTTTAACGACATGACAAGCAGGCTGGCCAACATAACGGTTGCCAATGTCATCCCATGGGGGCCCAACACTGACGCGATCTGATAGACCGGTGTATCGATCCAAATGTATGACGTAAGCCCCCAAGGAAACCCGGTAAGCACGTAGGAACGCAACATTTCCGCCCCGGTCCAGAATATTGGTACGGCCAATACCCGGGCGAATGATCCTGCCGACGCCATCTTAGCCGTGGCCCAAAATGCCCCTGACCAAAAAGCCCCTATACCGGCTGACATTAAGATCAAAGCAAATGGTGCCAGCCACCCGTGGGTTTTGATATCAACCAGAAAGGGTTCAACGATCCAATTGAAAGTGACAACGGAAAAGCCGATTCCGACCAGAAACCCCTGGATCGCAGCCCGCCGAGGCAAGACAATACCCACCCCAAGATATGCCGCGACACATATCGCCGGGAAAGACAGCCAGATCAGGGAATATGGCGCTTGCCCAAGGGCTATTGTCGCCCCGATCACAATGGATGCTAAGCTTTGAAGCCAGCCGGTATTTTTGAAAAACCAACTGGATATGGTGCGGGTATTGTCAGCCATCCGCCGCCATGTTTGGCAGTCGTATCCGCAAGCGTTTCAGGCGGCGCGGGTCCGCATCAACCACTTCAAATTCAAGGCCATTGGGGTGTGAAATACATTCTCCCCGCGTGGGAACACGACCAGAAAGAACAATAACAAGCCCCCCAACTGTGTCAATTTCATCTTCAATACTTGGATCCAGCAATTGGAGCCCGACTTCTTTTTCAAACAGGTCCAATGGAGTTTTCGCATCGGCTAGATAACAGCCAGGATTTTCTAATATCCAATTACTGCCCTCGGCGATATCATGTTCATCTTCGATCTCACCAATGACCTGTTCAATCAGGTTTTCAATGGTGACCAACCCGTCAACGCCGCCGTATTCATCTACCACTAGGGCCATATGAATGCGGTCATTTTGCATTTTTTGAAGCAAAATTCCGATGGGCATTGATGGCGGGGCAAACAAAACCGGGCGCACAAGTTTTTGCAGATCAAACCTAGGCCCTTTGCCATTAAAGCCATGACGAAGGGCAAGATCCTTTAGATGGACCAGCCCGATAGGTGTATCAAGCGTGCCCTTGTAAACCGGAATTCTGGTCAACCCACTTTCGCGGAAAACAGCGACAAGATCATCTTTTCGAATGTCCGATGGAACCGAAATGATATCAGCCTTCGGGATAGCCACATCTTCGACGCGCATTCGTCTTAGATTGACCATTCCCGGCTCAGGGGTATGGGACAACATTGCAGATGGCATGCTGGTGCCGCTGCCTAAATTGTCAGAGTGCTTTTTGGTAAGATTCAGGGCCACAGCGATGCGGCCAAATATGCCGGTTTGCGTGCCATTTTCGGAGTTCTGCGCGCGTTGCGCTGCGCTAGAAGATCCTTCTTCGGTGTCGTTCATTTTTCCTTTCCAAAACTAGAAAATTTGTTGGCTACTCGTCCATATATGGGTCTGGTTGCCCCAGAATGGCAAGGGCTTGTCGCTCTAAATTTTCCATTTCCTCTGCATCCTTAGTAACAACATGGTCATATCCAAATAAATGCAAGGTCCCATGAACCAGCAAATGCAGTACATGGGCAGACATTTCTTTGCCAAATTCGCCAGATTCTTTTGCGCAAGTCTCGTATGATATTGCAATATCACCAAGCTCATATGGCTGCTCCAAGGTCCCGGTCGGGGGCAAACATGGCGGCCCGTCCGGATGCGGCCTTACCAAGTCCGCGCTCGGCCAGGACAACACATTTGTTGGTTGGGGCTTTTGCCGGAAATCACTGTTTAACTGGGAAATCTTGGCGTCATTGCACCCAAGGACTGTTGCCTCATACCCATCAGGTCCAAGCCCAAGAACTGACAACACGGCACCAAAGCCACGTTCCGCTAAATGGGACAGATCAACGCTGTTCCAGCGTGCATCTTCAACCAATACAATCACGGTTTCAGACATCAGAATCCGCATCGTATGCTTCTATGATCCGGGCAACCAGCGGATGGCGAACCACATCTTTAGACGTAAAGTAATTAAAGCTTATCTTTTTGATACCACCAAGCAGCCGTTCAGCGTCGGCCAGGCCACTTTGTGTATTTCTAGGCAAATCAATTTGGGTACGGTCGCCGGTAACAACCATACGGCTGCCCTTCCCAAGTCGGGTCAGGAACATCTTCATTTGCATTGTCGTGGCGTTTTGCGCCTCATCCAGAACCACAAATGCGTTCGACAAAGTTCGCCCACGCATAAATGCCAGTGGTGCGATTTCGATTTGCTTTTCCTCCAGCATTCTTGCCAGTTGTTTTTCTGGCAGAAAATCGTTCAAGGCATCATATAGCGGCTGCATATAGGGATCGACCTTGTCTTTCATATCCCCCGGCAAGAACCCCAAACGCTCTCCGGCTTCGACAGCCGGGCGTGACAGTATTATTTTATCAACGTGGCCGCCTACCAGCATGTTCACACCAACAGCCACAGCAAGATAGGTCTTACCTGTGCCCGCTGGGCCAATACCAAATGCCAGTTCATTCTTATAAAGCGAAGACACATAATTGTTTTGCGCAAGCGTTCTGGGTTGGACTGTTTTCTTTCTGGTACTGATCTCAATAAACGCGTCTTTTGAAATGTTTGGGGCACCATTTTCTTCTGAATGTCCCGCACCGGCTGCGCAAATTCTTTGCAACTCGCCGTCAATTTCCCCTGTGTCAACGGGGCGGCCCGCCTCTAATTTAGTATAAAGATTTTGCAATGCAGCCGTCGCTTGCCCCCTGGAAACACCGTCACCTATCAGCGACAACTGATTGCCGCGTCTTATTATTTGCACACCAATCACGTGCTCAATCTGTGCCAAATTTCGGTCAAATGCGCCACAAAGATCAATCAGCAGTGCATTGTCAGAAAATTCAATAATGATTTCGTCGATGCCATCAGGCGTCACCTGTGCAGATACCGCATTAAATCCCAAAATAATCTCCGGTTGTTGGCTTTTATGGATGGTGCCGGTTTGTGGTCAAACACGCAAGCGCCAAACCAGACACCACAGGTAATCCGGGCGCGGTTTTATTATTGAATGCAAAGCAAATGACAGCCAAAAGTTAGCTGCTAAATAGGATCCAGAATGGGTGAGCCGCCTTTAAAGTTGCCAATGATGTGGTTCGAAAAGTCCGTGCCCGAACAAACTGGTTTACCACTGCGATCCAACCGCTGTGAAAGATAGCCTTCGATCCCATCGTCAATGATCCAATGATCACACCCGTTTGGGTCAATCCAGACGCCTGCCTGCAGCTCACTTAGCGGTTTAGAATCAAGGCCGCGATCTACCGTTTTGTCGTTCTTATTATCAAATGGGCCTTCGCAGGACATCAACAACACCCCTGCAGCAAAAACCAAAATTGTTTTTGAAGTTTTCATCACACGCCCCTAATGCACACAAATAATTTCTACTCGCCGGTTAATTGCGCGACCAGCAGCTGAGCGGTTGGATGCTTTTGGATCACGCTCGCCGTATCCCCTTACGGCGAAAACTTTCACACCGGATGCTGTCGCCACTGCAGCAACGGCCTTGGCCCGCCGTTCGGACAGAGCCAAATTATAAGCGTCACTCGCGCGGCTGTCGGTATGGCCATTGATAATGAATGATTTAGCCTCTACTTTTGAGAAGAAGTCTTTTAATATCTGCCGGTTACGCCGAGACAGGCCCGCGCTGTCAGTGCCAAACATTTGGTCAGACCGCAAGACAGCACAGGTGTTTCCAGACCGACAAACAGGGCGGCCATCGCGGGTTATATGGGGCGTCATATAGCCTTCGAAACCATCGTCAAATACCCAATGCTCGCACCCATCCGGATCAACCCAAATTGTCGGAACATAGCTTTCGCCAAGGTTATTTTTGCCAGCAGCAAATGACTTATCAGGTATTCCAATCACCACAGCGACCATCACAGCCAGACCCAGCAACAACGCCCCCATGGGCAGCTTTCCAATCACATAAGGCACCCGGTTACTGCTCCTCATTACTCATAATTTCCCTATACAATTAACTGGGTCTGTTTGAATTTTCGTTAAACTAGCAAATTTTGTATAAATGTGAAGCACAAACACTAAATGTGGTGCACCTGATGCGGCTAGGCCAAAGTACCGCTTATGGAATTCGTCTGGCTCTCTGTAATATGCACCTTGTGAACACCGCCGATTAACGTAGATGGGCCCGACACATGCACAGCTTGCAAATACTCTGACTTGCCTACCAGTTGCCCCTCAAGCCGGCCCGGTTTTTCAAACAAGACTGACACTTCCTTGCCGATCATACCGTCCTGTGCAGCCCGTTGCTGCTGGGTCAATAGCTTTTGAAGCTGTTGGAGCCGGTCAGACTTTACCTTTTCATCAACCTCGGGCTTTTCAGCGGCGGGGGTCCCGGGCCTGGGGGAATACTTAAACGAATATGACTGGCCATAACCAACCGCCTGCACCAGTTTCATAGTATCTGCAAAATCCGCGTCGGTTTCGCCGGGGAAGCCGACAATGAAATCTCCGGATAATAATATATCAGGGCGGGCTTTGCGGATTTTCTCAATCAACCGCAAATAACCGGATGCAGTGTGCTTTCGGTTCATTGCCTTAAGCACAGTGTCGCTGCCTGATTGCACTGGCAAATGTAGATAAGGCATCAATTTAGCGCAATCCACATGGGCAGATATCAGATCATCCGACATGTCATTGGGGTGGCTGGTGGTATATCGAATACGCGCAAGGCCATCTATGTCGGCTAGGCTGTATATAAGATCTGCAAGCGATGTTGCCCCGCCCGCACCCTGACCGTGATAGGCATTAACATTCTGCCCAAGCAATGTAATTTCACGCACGCCGCCATCAACCAGTTGGCGGGCTTCATCGATCAGCTTCTGTGCCGGGCGAGAGTTTTCGACGCCCCGCGTATAGGGAACCACGCAGAAGCTGCAAAATTTGTCACAGCCTTCCTGGACGGTCAAGAACGCTGTGGGTGCACGGTTAGTACCGGCGCGCCCCGCCATTTTATCAAATTTATCTTCTTGCGGAAACTCGGTATCAATGGCCTTAACACCCTTGGAAACCGCGGCCTCTAATGCGCCCAGTTTATGGTAGTTTTGCGGGCCAACCACCAGGTCCACCATTGGCTGGCGCCGTATGATTTCTGCGCCTTCAGCTTGGGCCACACAACCTGCAACGCCGATCTTGAGATCAGGTTTGGCAGCCTTTAACCCCTTGAAGCGACCAAGCTCAGAATATATTTTTTCTGCCGCTTTCTCGCGGATATGGCAGGTGTTCAGCAAAATCATATCGGCATCATCTGGGGTTATGGTTGTCTCATAACCAGACGCACCCAACACCTCTGACATCCGCTCACTGTCATAGACATTCATCTGACAACCGTAGGTTTTGATATACAGTTTTTTGGCTTTGGTCATGTGGGCTTTCCTGGCGCAATACTGGAAAATCCGTCCTACAGTGGAACGATTGTGGCTGCAACGGTTGCAATCTTGGACAGCATGGGATTTCCATTGCCCGATGAGAACCAACACCAGGGCGCCAATGTGCACTACAAAACCTTAAAAAAATTCCTGGGATCCCGTCACAAAGCCATGGCTAAAGGTCCGATCGCGCTTATCTTTGTTGAAGATTTTGTCGAGGTGGACACAACAATCCGCCACCATCTGCTGGCAGGCTTTAAATTGGTCGTGGTTTTTGGCCCGCCAGAAATGCAATTGCCAACTGAACTTACAGACCAGATTGTCCGCGTTGATTATGATCTAACAGCCAATGGCGCGACCGAGGAAATTGTTAATTCTGTCATCAGTGCGGCCAATGGTGCCTGGATCTATTACTGCTACAACGCAGAGTATCTGTTTCACCCGTTTTGCGAATCCAGAAGCATATCTGAAATGTTGGCTTTTCATGAACAAGAGCGTCGCGATGCCGTGCTAGGGTATGTCGTCGACCTATATGCACGCGATATTGCCAATCATCCCACAGCTGTTTCATTGGATGATGCATGCCTTGATCGGTCTGGCTATTATGCGCTGGCGCGCCCCACCACCAAGCAAGATAAAACCCCAAAAAATCGGCAGCTAAGCTTTTTTGGTGGGCTGCGTTGGCGCTTCGAAGAACATATTCCAGAAATGCGGCGCAGAATTGACCGCGTACCGCTATTCAAGGCAAAGCCCGGTCTGAAATTGTTGACCGGTCACACGTTCAATGACGAAGAGTACAATACATATTCATGCCCCTGGCACCATAATATGACGGTGGCTATTGCGTCATTTAGAACCGCCAAAGCCCTAAAAACAAACGCCGGTTCAACGTTTGAAATAGACACATTTCAGTGGCGCAACTCAGTGAAATTTCAGTGGAACTCACAACAGCTATTGGATTTGGGGTTGATGGAACCTGGGCAGTGGTTCTAAGACGCCACGTTATTTTTTACGCAAGCGAATGACCACATCAACCTTGGCGACCTCTGTGCCAGCCGGCGGCTTTGGTAAGCGCGAAATTTCAAGGTGCTCTGCAGGTGCGTCGGTTAGTTTTTCACTATCTTCCCAGAAAAAATGCGGGTGATCATCGGTTCGGGTGTCAAAATAGCTTTTGGCGCCATTGACATTAATTTCGCGCAGCAGACCTGCGTCACTGAACGCGCGTAGGGTGTTGTAAACCGTTGCCAGCGAAACTGCCTCACCGGTTGAATTCGCGGCCTGAAACAGACTTTCGGCTGAGACATGGCGATCCTGCCCATCCCCCACCAGCAGCTTTGCCAGTGCCATGCGTTGACGTGTCGGACGCAGCCCGCCACCAGCCAACCAACGTGTCCCACGACTGATTTCAAGTTCTGACATTTGCATAGTGTTAACCCCGATATTTGGCTAATATATGACGCATATTGCGGTGGTTTCAAATTAATTCCGCAAAACTCTGTTGCTTGCGTCCTATTGCCAGCCTTAACAACAGGATGGTAAAGGGATGAAAACTATTATTCCACCAAAAAGGGGCGCGCTAAAATGGGTGATTATCCAAGCAGTTTTGACAAAGAAGGCTTGCTTAAATGCGCCCGTGGCGAATTGTTCGGCCCCGGCAATGCACAACTGCCAATGCCACCGATGCTGATGATGGATCGGGTGACCGAGATTAGCGACGATGGTGGCGAACACGGCAAAGGCCATGTGGTGGCAGAATTTGATATCACCCCGGACCTTTGGTTTTTTGAGTGCCATTTCCCCGGAAACCCGATCATGCCGGGCTGTTTGGGCCTTGATGGCCTTTGGCAGTTGACCGGGTTCAACCTTGGCTGGCGCGGCTGGCAGGGGCGCGGCTATGCGCTTGGGGTTGGCGAAGTTAAACTAACCGGCATGGTGCGCCCGGATCGCAAAAAACTTACCTACTTTGTTGATTTCACCAAAGCGATACAATCACGCCGCCTGACCATGGGCGTGGCCAACGGCCGTGTTGAGGCCGATGGCGAGGTTATTTACCTGGTGAAAGACATGAAAGTGGCGTTGTCGGAGAGCTGATCGAACGGCAGAATATGACGGCCGCGCAGAAATTTCTGCCGTTCTATACAGCTTATCCAAGCGCAAACTATTAACTAGATTTGCGGCCACGAACAAACCCAAAAGCGCCAAGACCAGCTATCAACATTGGCAAGCCGGCGGGCAATGGTACTGCGGATGGTTGATCGGGCTCGGGATCAGCATCGGGATTATACGTTGTTCCAAACAAAACAGGGTCATCAGAAGTAAAAATGCCGGATTGCTCTGCAAATGCGCCCGTGCGCGGGCCTGAGTACTGCCTGAAATCTAGCACCGAAAGGTCGCCAAGGTCGTTGGCGACAAATCCGACAAAGTAGTCGTCAGATTCCCTAATAGCTTCATGGAATCCCCATGCATTATAGCTTGAAAACAACCCGGTTTCGGTCGCTCTTAAACCACCCATTCCGTATGTCCCAACCAAGCCCAAAGAGCCTGCGTGCAAGCCTTCGCTGGAAATTGTATTAATCGTATTTTGATCCTGAATGGTAAATGACCACGACAGCAAAACATCATCCAACGTTCCAAAGCCGCTTGTAACGACTTCACCGGTAAGATGAACTGTATCGGTCCCAGTGGTACCAGATGCCGTATCATAGTCGTGAACTTGGTCCGCTATCGTAAAATCAATATGATAGGTCGCCGCCTCTGCGCTTGTGATACATGACAATGCAGCCACGGTAAGAAACCCAGGGATGGCAGCCGCTGAAATCAGACTTTTCCCCAAAGCAGCCGGTACAGCTAAAATATTATTCACTTTTTACATATCCTTCTGACTAAGGCCCCTAATCAGGCCAGTTGGTGACATATAATTGACATAATTCGCTCTGTATTGAACAATTCGGCAGGCCATAAATATTTGAGAACTAAGGATTTCACGGTGACTAAAACATCCAACCCTGATATTTTCCGCCCCCTTGATGTGCCCGAGAGCTTAAAGCCCTTCATACGCCGCGCACTTATCGCTGACACCCATGAACCGGTAGATATGTTGGTTGATGTACGTGCCACCGGCTACCACTATTTCGGCTGGGTTTGGCGTGGCCGCTGGCAAGGGGTCGTGGATGGCGAAACCTGCTTTGACAGCGAAGTTGACGGGCCACTAACCATGACGGGTCAAGTTGGAAACGCCGAAATTTTCGCAAAAATGCAGCGTGATATCGGGCAAATATTTCTTGAGTTTTCCGCCCTTGGCCATTTTCAATTGCTCGGTATCACTGGTGCACAACTACTGGAAAATGCGAAAGCTCCACATATTTTGAACCCGGCATTGAAACCAGAAATGCAAAAAATAATGGGTGCCAAAGACATGGCCACAAGCACACGGATTGATGTGTTGGCTGACGTTCTATCGCAATTGCCAATACACGCGGTACCAGACGGTATGGAAAATGCTGTGAAACGAATGGAAGCGGCTGATGGCGACATACGACTTGCCGAATTACTTGCGGAACTTGGTTTAGCCGAAAGGCAATTTCGAACAGAGTTCAAAAGAATAATTGGGCTAACCCCAAAAGCTTTTTGCAAGACTTTGCAAATCAATCGCGCATTAAACCACTTATTGACCAGCACCAAAGGGGACTTAGCAAGTGTTGCAATCGAAACGGGCTTTTCAGACCAAGCGCATTTTACCCGCGCATTTAGCAAATTTCTAGGCAAAGCCCCTAAGGGTTATCTTGTGGATGTCGAAAAAACCTTGTCCCGTTTCGTTGGGCAGTCGCGTCCGGGATAGCCAGGGCGTTTTATACATGGCGGCCTAAAGCTGCCCTGGTCCAGTGTGCAGCATTGGGACCTTCCCAAAGTTCCAATTCGCTTGCCCCCTTCCCGGCCCTGTCTTACATACTGCTGAAACACCGAAAGGGAGCCACCATATGCGTCGTGTCGTTATCACAGGAATGGGGATCATCTCCCCCATCGGCAACAGTGCCGAAGAAGTCACTGCAAGTTTGCGTGCGGGTAAATCCGGCATCAAAGCCGAACCGCATTACGCCGAGCACGGGTTTCGCAGCCAGATCGCTGGCATCCCTGAGATTGATCTGGTGGCCAGTATCGACAAGCGGAAACTGCGTTTCATGGGGCCGACCGCCGCCTATGCCTATCTGGCAATGGAACAGGCAATCGCTGACAGCGGGCTGGAAGATGGCGATGTTTCCAATGAACGCACAGGGCTGATTGCTGGCTCTGGTGGGCCGTCAACGTCCAACCTGTTCAACGCCCATAACATCGTCGTTGAAAAAGGCGCGCCCAAACGCATGGGGCCATTTATGGTGACGCGGGGCATGTCCTCCACCGTGTCCGCTTGCCTGGCAACACCGTTCAAGATCAAAGGCGTCAATTATTCGATCACCTCGGCCTGCTCCACATCCGCCCACTGCATAGGCGCTGGGGTCGAACAAATTCAGTTCGGCAAACAGGACATCATATTCGCCGGTGGCGGCGAAGAAGTCGACTGGACCCTGTCCTGCCTGTTTGATGCCATGGGCGCCATGAGCAGCAAATATAACGACACCCCGGAAAAAGCCGCCCGCGCCTTTGATGCAACCCGCGACGGTTTTGTCATCGGCGGCGGTGGCGGCATGCTGGTTCTGGAAGAGCTGGAACACGCCAAGGCCCGCGGTGCCAAAATATACGCCGAAGTCACCGGTTACGGCGCCACATCAGATGGCCATGACATGGTGGCACCATCCGGCGAAGGCGGGCAGCGGGCAATGAAACTGGCGACGGCGACGCTTGGCGATCGGCGGGTGGATTACATCAACGCCCACGGCACATCGACCCCGGTTGGCGACGTTATAGAAGTTGAAGGCGTGCGCGCTGTGTTGGGTGAAGATCACGCACCAATTTCATCGACCAAATCAATGACCGGCCATGCCCTGGGCGCGGCAGGTGTGAATGAGGCGATCTATTCCCTGCTGATGATGCAGCACGGCTTTATCGCGCCATCGATCAATGTGAACGAGCTGGACCCGGCCATCCGCCCGGAAGAGATTGCGACAGTTATGCAAGAGGCCGAACTGGACACAGTTCTGTCAAACAGCTTTGGTTTCGGCGGCACAAATGCCAGCCTCGCCATGAGCAAATACCACGGGTGATACACAATGGCTGATATGATGAAGGGTAAGCGAGGCCTGATCATGGGCGTGGCGAATGAGCGTTCTATTGCCTGGGGCATTGCCAAAACCATGGCCGCAGAGGGCGCAGAGCTGGCGTTCACCTATCAGGGCGAAGCCTTTGGCCGCCGGGTGGCACCTTTAGCGGAAACTGTTGACTCTGAGCTATTGGTGGATGTCGATGTCACCGATGAGACATCGATGGATGCGGCATTTGCGAAAATTCGTGAAAACTGGGGCGGGCTGGATTTTGTCGTCCATGCCATTGCGTTTTCGGACAAAAATGAATTGAGCGGTCGTTTTATCAACACCTCTCGGGACAATTTCAAAAATTCTTTGGATATCTCCTGTTATTCTCTGATCGATGTGGCCCGCCGGGCCGCGCCATTAATGGCAGATGGCGGCACGATCCTGACGCTTAGCTTTGATGGTTCATCACGGGTTATGCCCAACTACAACGTGATGGGCGTGGCCAAGGCCGCGTTAGAGGCCACAGTGCGTTACCTGGCGGCAGATATGGGCCCTGATGGTATTCGGGTGAATGCCATTTCACCGGGACCAATGAAAACCCTGGCCGGGGCTGCAATTGGCGGTGCGCGCAAAACATTCCGCCACACCGAAGAAAACGCTCCGCTACGATCCAATGCGACACTGGAAGCAGTTGGGGGGGCCGCGGCGTTCCTGGCTTCCGAATATGGTGCCTTTACCACCGGTGAAATTGTTCACGTAGACGGTGGTTACAACATCATGGGCATGCCTGCGGCTGAAAATCTATAATTTGGAAACAGTCTGTTCCCAGAGAGGCACTATATTAGCCGCCTAAAATCTGCGACTGTCGCGCCTGAAACGTCGCTACTACTTTGGTAGTGTCATGGTTTTACGGGTAGTTTACCAGTGATCTTTGTTAGTTTGGCATCCATATTATGCGTTGTAACCGCCTATTCCTTACGCGGTAATGCCTTGGAAAATGGCACAATTTCTGTATCTGGATTTAATGGTATCAGTGTTGTCGCAGCCTTTGTCTTGTTCTTGGGCGTAGCAGTGATTGCTGGGCCCGAATTTGGCATCCCATTGATAGCCGCCTTGCTGCTGCACGAGCTGGGACAGGTGCTTGCCTATCGGATGCTGGGGCACAATCGGGCGCGGTTTCGCCTGTTGTTGGCCCTAAGCAAACAGAAAATATCCGATGAACCGCTCACATCTGACACCGAAGAATTTTTCACATCCATCATGGGGCCGGCCTTTTGTTTGGGGCCAATGGCACTGGCAATGGCAATTGCAACAATGCTGGCACCTGTGGCCCCAGTATCTGCCCATTCATTTTGGATATTCGCCGTCACCTGTGGCGCTGTGAATTTCTTATCACTGTTGCCTTTTTGGCCGCTGGCAGGGGCCCGATGTGCCCGTGCGGCGTCAATAAGCTTTTGGCCCGCATTGGCCCCAGCAATGGCCGCATTCATGAGCGCGGCAATGATGACCGCATCATTTCGAACCGGATCCGTCATCCTGATGGTAATGGCGGCGGTGGGTGCACACAGCATGTGGCGACAGCGTGCCAGCGGCTTGACCCCGATGGAACCCGATGTGGGCTTGATCGCGCTGGCGGCCTATACATTTACCCTTGCCGCCCATTTCAGCGCCGGATGGATGCTGTTTGAGGCCTATTTCTAAAACCCCTTCAATTTAGACAACTGCCGTGGCACTGTTTGGTGAAACCCAGACCAGGGCTGGTGTCATTTCTGGATGCCCCCCGGCAGTGGCTGCTATCATTACCTGGCTGAAGGCATGCACATGAATATTGAAATGATCGAGGCTGCAAATACCCGGCTTGACGGGTTTGTGCGGCGCACGCCTTTATTGTCCTCGCCCTTTCTGGATGAAATTGCCGGTCGGCAGGTGTTGGTCAAACCAGAATGCCTGCAACATACCGGCTCATTCAAATTTCGCGGTGCCTGGTCGGCGATATCTGCGCTGGCCCCGAAACAGCGGGCCAAAGGCATTATCGCATTTTCCAGTGGCAACCATGCCCAGGGCGTCGCGCATGCCGCCCGCGAACATGGAACAAAATCCATCATCGTCATGCCCCGCGATGCCCCTGCGTTAAAGATAGCAAACACCCGCGCCCTTGGCGCAGAGGTGGTGCTGTATGATCGCGCCAGCCAGGACCGCGAAGCCATTGGCGCGCAACTGGCCAAAGACCGCGATCTGACATTGATAAAACCATATGACAACGAACACGTCATCGCCGGACAGGGTACTATCGGACTGGAAATCGCTGCCCAATGTGGCGAACTTGGCGTCACATCCGCTGCGGTTCTGGTGCCCTGCGGCGGCGGTGGCCTGACCTCTGGAATTGCCCTTAGCCTGGCAGACCAAGCCCCTGACATGGTGGTCCACCCGGTGGAACCTTTGGGCTTTGACGATGTCGCCCGATCGCTGTCGTCTGGAAAACGCGAACGCAACACACAGGCTGTGGGCTCAATTTGCGATGCAATAATTACGCCTTCGCCGGGGGTCCTGACATTTCCGATACTGCAACGACTGTGCGGTGCCGGGCTGGTGGTGTCAGATGATGATTGCCTTGGGGCAATGGCACTGGCATTCAACCATCTAAAGCTGGTGCCCGAACCCGGCGGTGCTGCTGGGCTTGCAGCGGCACTTTTCCACAGTGAAAAAGTCAACGCCGACACCGTGGTAGTTGTCATTTCCGGAGGCAATGTTGATGGTGACATATTCAGACGTGCATTAGCAGGTAACGAGGCAAACACATGACCAATTTCACCATCGCCAGTTTCAACGTCAAAAACCTGATTGGCCCGGAAAAAGAATACTATCGCTTTGAGAAATACACGGTGGAAGAGCACGCCTGGAAAGAAGATTGGCTGGCCGAACAGCTGTTCACCATGGACGCCGATATCATCTGCTTTCAGGAAATATTTGAAAAAGACGCGCTGGCCAAAGTGGTTGCAGAAACCGACAGGCGTGGGGCCGCCAGCAATGCTGACGTTTTGCCTGACCGCTCCAGCCGCTATGCCCGCAAAGCGATTTTCCGCAAGCTGGCCTATGCACCCTATACCGATGCGGCACTGGCCTTTGCCCCGAATGCAAATGATGGCGCTGCCGGTCAGCGCCGGCCTGGGCTGGCCGTGCTGTCACGCTTTGGGTTTGTAGGTGCGCCACAGGTCATACAAGAACTTGAAACGCCCGTGAAAATTCCACTGCAGGAACTTTCAGGCGACGACGGCGGTTATTTTCAAATATCGCGGCTGTCACGGCCCCTGTTAAAGGTGCGCATTCCTGTGGGCGATCAGGTGGTCACCGTTTTCAACTGCCATTTGAAATCTAAACTGGGGGAATTTGTGCGCCCGGCCGGGGCCGCGTTTGCTCCAGAGGCAGACATCACCAACTATAATGCCCATGGTCGCGCGCTTGGGGCGCTGCGTGCCGGGTTGCGGCGCATGGCCGAGGCTTGGGTGTTGCGCGGCTTTATTCTGGATGAACTTGCGCTTGGGAACCCGGTTTTGGTGATGGGTGATTTCAACGATGGCGAACACGCTGTTTCCAGCGAAATCATCACCGGCGAAACTCCGTTCAAAAATTATTCCTGGATGCGCCGCCACGACGCAACCAAATCCAACCAACGCTATTCCCGCGAAGATGCGACCGCGATCCATGAAAACATAGAAGCTGTGCGCCTGCACTCAGCTGAAAAACAGTTTGTGCGAAAATCCCTGCGCGACATGGTCTACACGTCCGCATTCGGCGGCGTCTATGAAAGCATTGACCAAATACTAATGTCGCGGCATTTTCTTGCAGAATACGACGCAAATATCGGCGAAATGGAATACTTTAGCGTGCTAAATGACCACCTGACAGATGGATCACACCCAGAAGCCCCATACAATAAACTGGCATCTGATCATGGTCAGATTATCGCACATTTCAAATTGAAATCAAAAGGCTAGACATGGAAAACCCCTGTATCATATGCGTCGCAATTACTGGTTCAGTGCCGCGCAAAGTAAACAACCCAGCGGTGCCAATTTCCGTAAGCGAGCAAATTGAAAGCACCCAGGCGGCCTTTGAAGCAGGGGCCAGCATCGCCCATTGCCATGTGCGCAATGAAGATGAAACACCCAGCTCTGATCCAGAGCGGTTTGGCCTGTTGATGGAGGGGCTGAAAACCCACTGCCCCGGTATGATCATTCAGCTGTCCACTGGCGGGCGTTCTGGTGCGGGCAAGGAACGGGGCGGCATGTTATCTTTGCGCCCCGACATGGCGTCGCTTTCTGTCGGGTCAAACAATTTCCCAAGCCGGGTTTATGAAAACCCACCTGATTTGGTTGACTGGCTGGCCAGTGAAATGATCGCACATGATATCAAACCGGAAATTGAGGCCTTTGATCTGTCGCATATTGTGCAGGCCACAAAATTGCAGGGTGATGGCCGACTTAAGGGGCCGCTTTATGTGCAGTTTGTCATGGGCGTCAAAAATGCCATGCCTGCCGATAAACCTATATTCGATTTCTATATCGAAACCCTAAAACGACTGGCCCCGGATGCAACCTGGTGTGCGGCGGGAATTGGGCCAAATCAAATTGTGGTCAACGAATGGTCAATTGCCGCTGGGGGCCATACCCGCACGGGCCTGGAAGACAATATGCGCCTTGATCGTGAAACACTTGCCCCCTCCAATGCCGCGCTGGTGAGCAGGGCAGCAAGGCTTTGCGATAAATACGAACGTCCTGTGGCCAGTTGGCAGCAAGCGCGGGCTATTTTGGGGCTGCGCCCGGCAGCATGAACCGCCGCCTGCCGATCATATTTATCCTGATCACTGTGGTAATCGACTCTATGGGGATCGGCCTGATCATGCCGGTTATGCCCGGCCTGATACAGGAAGTCAGCGGCCAGGACCTGGGGAACGCTGCGATCTGGGGCGGGGTCATGGCCACCGCATTTGCTGTGATGCAGTTTCTGTTTGGGCCAACCCTTGGCAATATTTCAGACCGTTGGGGGCGTCGGCCAGTGCTGTTGGTGGCACTATTTGTGATGACATTGGATTATCTGGTCATGGCTGTTGCCGGAACAATTTGGTTGCTGTTGGCAGGGCGTATCGTCGGAGGGATCACCGCGGCCACCCAGTCGACCGCCAGCGCCTATATGGCAGATATATCTAAGCCGGACGAAAAAGCCGCTAATTTCGGCCTTATCGGGGCGGCGTTTGGTGTGGGCTTTGTACTGGGGCCACTGATGGGGGGGCTGCTGGCCGAATTTGGCACCCGCGCGCCATTTTACGGCGCTGCTGCCCTGGCATTTGCGAATATGGTGTTCGGTTTTTTCGCCCTGCCCGAAACCGTGACTGACCGGATCAGACGCCCGTTTGACTGGCGCCGGGCCAACCCATTTGGGGCATTCAAACATATCGGACAATTGCCGGGGCTTGGCCGGTTGCTGGTGATTACACTGATCTATGGCGTCGCGTTCTTTGTTTATCCGGCGGTCTGGGCCTATTTCGGACAGGCCCGGTTTGGCTGGGGCCCGGGGATGATCGGCGTTTCGCTTGCGGCTTTTGGGGTATCAATTGCCATTGTGCAGGGTGTTTTGATGAAGCCAATTTTGAAATATCTGGGTGAGCGAAACACGGTGCTGGTCGGGCTGACTATTGATGTGGTTGCCTTTCTGTTCATGGCGTTTGTCACCAACGGCTATTTGGCGCTACTTTTGACCCCGCTAACGGCCCTTGGATCCATGGCTGGCCCGGCAATTCAGGGGATCATGTCACGCACGGCAAGCGATGATCAGCAGGGTGAATTGCAGGGCGCGCTGACCAGCATCAATGCCATCGCGATCATTATCGCGCCGCTGCTGATGACCCGGATTTTTTGGTACTTCACCAGCGACGGCGCCCCGGTCTATCTGCCCGGCGCCCCGTTTTTATTGTCGGCAGCGCTGACACTGATTGCAATCATCATATTCACAGCCCGGTGGCAAAAGCCTGTTTCGCCATAGGGGGAAAAACCCTGTTGGTTCTCCAACTGAATTCAACCGTGAAACTATAACTATTTCTAATGTAGATATGGTGCGGGTGGTCGGAGTAACTTCGAACACTGCACCCGACTTTTCTATCCTTGATGAATTAGAGAATTGGGAGGCTGTTCTCAAGGGTGAACCGGAGGTTATCCACAAGCTTGGGCAGATCGATGCCGAGGGAGATTTTACCGGTAAAGTCGAGAAAAGCACCGGGGAACATCGTCGGGGTCGCGCTGCTCTGCGGGGGCCGTCGCCATGACTTCCGCTTTGAAGCCGGTTAAGAGTCGTGTCGCTGACTTTTCTGCTGTCGCGAATAACGGTAAACGTAAATCAAAGCGCACGCGCAGTACCATTGCCCCGCTCACCCTGCGTTTGACACCTGATGAACGGGCGCAGCTGGAGGAATTGGCGCAGGGCATGACACTCAGCGCCTATATTCGGGCCTGTGTATTTGCCAAGGAGGAACGACGGCGCAAACGGCGACCCAAAAGTGTTGTTGCCGACAGGAAAGCCGCAGCCGAGGCGTTGACCTTGCTGGGTCAGTCGCGCATTGCCAGCAATCTCAATCAGCTTGCCTATCACGCCAATGTCGGCGCGTTGATCATAGGAAACGCTGAGAAGGCCGAGATTGCTGAGGCCTACGCGCATATTCTGGCCATTCGGGCACTGTTGGTGAAGGCGCTCGGACAAAACAGATGATCCTTGAGGGCAATGAACGCGGGTTTGGGGCGGAACTGGCGCGGCACCTTTTGAACCCGCGCGACACTGGTCTTGTCACGGTTTAGTTCCGGTCTCTTTAGAGCAATAATTGCTGTGAAGGAGATCAGAAATGGCAATAAGATACACAGACGAGTTTCGGCGTGATGCGGTGCGCATTGCACAGAGCAGCGG
>JAZGFB010000012.1:0-59007 GCA_036479015.1 Paracoccaceae bacterium
AGAACATCTTTGAAACAATAGAGGAGGCTCAGGAACAGGCCACAGATTGGCTCTGGACATACAACAATCCCTCTCATGGTTTGCAAGCAAACCACTGCCGGGCAATGGACCGACCCAACATGGGCATCGGTGGGATCACACCCGCTATGAAACTGAAACTAACCGCGTAATTCTACAAGCGGGCCCCATTAATAATGGGGGGATTACCCCTGGACGAAAATAGTGCTTCGTCAAGGTTGATTGTTAGGATTGGCTTGATTGCAATGGCCGCCGGCATCTGTGTGACAGGTCTCGTTTTTGAACTGGGTATTCTGGAGAAAATGTAATGGGAAGAAATATTGATATATCCGATACATCAGCGAGCGGCGCAACAATCAGCTGAGCTTTTGCATGATCGGCGGAGAGCATAGCAGACACTACCCCCCCCTGCAAGCGGCCGGCAGCTTACACCGCCAGCCCCGCCCATCATCGACCCCTTAAAAGTCACCTGTTGCAGCCGCTTCCATGATGGCCTCAATATTCTCGCGCACCCGGATAGCGCGCTCACGCAGGTCATCCGATATCCGGTTCGGGTTCGGGCTGGTGTCAAACCAGCGCACATCCCAGTCCAGCGTCGTCAGCCAGATCTGGCCCTCTGCGTCTTCCATCACCGCAATCCGGCACGGCAGCAAGGCGGAAAATTCCAGCGAATAGTTCAGGATCAGCCGCATGGTGATCAAGTCGCAAAAGCTAAAATATTCCAGCCGCGGGCTGTCGGGGTCAAAGGTTTCGCGCAGCACCACATAGGGCGTGTTATGCCCGGTGGGGCGCATGTTCAGGTCCAGCGCCTTGGAATTCAGCGATTCAACCACCTCATCAAAGCTTAGCTCTGGCAGCGCCATTTTCTTGGCCACCATAAACCCCATAATGTCGCGCACCGACAGCGGATTGCCTGCCATGATCATCTGCATGAATTTCATCTTGGCATCTGCAGACATGATCGGCACCATGGTGTTTTCAACATGGTCCTCGGCGGGCCGGGTTGGCATAACCATGCTGGTTAAATCAGTGCGCCCCTGCACCGGGGCATCGCCCGACACAAACGACTTGGCGTTGTATTCGGTAATTTCTTCTTCGGTGGCTTGCGCGCTGGCAACCCCTGCCATGGCCAGCAAACCAACCAACGGCCCAACCACATATTGAAATGATTTCATTTCGCTCTCCCTGAAATATTATGCTTTGCCGGGCCGGACAAAATCCGACCCGGACCAATCAATCTCGTTGGATCAACCGTCGTCTGTGGTGGAACTGATCGCATCGCTGATTGCAGGTGCGGCACCTTTCAGCATTTCCGGCATCAATGTCATCATCGACATCATTGATGACATCATGGTCATCATCAATTCCGGGCTCATGATTTCCATCATGCTGTCCATCATGCTCGGGTCCGTCATGATACCAACCCAAGAATTCATCATTTCAGGCGACATCATCGACATCATGCCCTTCATCATGTCGGGGTTGGTCATCATGCTCATCCAGGTGGTCATCATTTCAGGTGACAGCATGGACATCATAGATTTCATCATTTCCGGATTGGTCATCATCGACATCCAGGTGTTCATCATTTCCGGAGTCATCATCCCGGTCATCATTTCCATCATAGCCGGATCGGTCATGATCTTCATGAACGGCTCAATCATCTCGGGCTTGGCCATGCTCATCATTGCGTTGATCAGCGCCGGGTCGGTCATCATACCCATCCAGCTGTTGATCATTTCAGGGTTGCCAAAGTTCATCATAGTTTTCATGAAATCCGGGTTGGTCATCACGGTCATGAACGGTACGAACATTTCCGGATCAGCGAATTTCATCATCGCCTCAAACATCGCCGGGTTTGACATGATTTCCATGAAACTGGTCAAGGTTTGCGGGTTAATCATGGACCCAAAGCCGCTGATAAAATCTGAATCGGTGAACATGCTGGTGATGTCGCTGGTTTGCGCCACAGCCGGGGCGAAAGTGGCGCTGAGAGGCAAGGCCAGCAACATGGCTGTTGTTCCGGCAAGCATTATTTTTCTAGGTGCAATAATCATTGGTCTGTCAACTTTCCTAATTCGTTTCCGTCATCTCCAGTGGCGGTTGGGAAGGTCAATATTCAAACTATTACGGCACCATCTGGTTGATGGTATCATATTCATTATTTATAATATGTAAATATATTATTTGATGCCGCTTGCAAAACGCCTGCCCATCAGCGTCATTTCACGCCGAACAGCTGGCACCGCCTAGAACACAAAACTTTGCACAATGGGGATGGTTCAGCGCCACATCGCCCTCGGCCTCAGCCAATGTTGTGCCCAGCTCAAATTCAGGCGCATAGGGCAACAGCGTACAGGCCAGAACGGCAGGGGCATCGGCCCCTTTGCGCTTGACCACCATGCGCGACGACGCACACATCACCTGTTCCGGCTTCTTGTTCAATATGTCCCAACAGGCGGTGGTAATTTCAGGCACATCGACATTTTCATCCATCTCAGGGAACAACACCGTTGCCCCCGGATCATCGGCATCAATCTTAAACCCGTGCTTGGCGTAAAACCCGGCATAGCCGGCCCGCGAACTGGCGTCAGTTTCGCCCCATATGGTGCGCCCGGCCACAGTCATTTGAAACCCGTTATCACGCAACCAGAACATACCCGTCAAAGTCTTATCAAACGTCCCTGCCCCACGTTCCTTATCGTGGAAATCAGCACCGTAGTGATCCACCGATATCCGCAATGTCAGCCTGTCGCCAAATTCGGCCTGCAACGCCAGCAGCCCGGCCCGCATACCGGGGCGCATCATCGGGCGCATGGCATTGGTCAGGATCAGCACCTGAAACCCAGCCGCAAGCGACACCCGCGCCAGCGCGATCATATTCGGGTTCATGAACGGCTCTCCGCCGGTAAAACCGATTTCCTTAATCGGCCAGCCGCGATCCACGATCTGCCCCAGGTAATCACTTACCTCAGCCTCGGAAATATACACCAGGCGGTCATTGCTGGGCGAGCTTTCAATATAACAGCGTTCACAGGTGATGTTGCACAGGGTTCCGGTGTTAAACCACAGGGTTTCAGGGTTGCTAAACGCCACCCGCGCCCGTGCTTCACCCTTGGAAGTCACCTCAGGATGTTCAAACTTGCCATATGATTGAGCAACAGCTGTTTGTAAGTTCATATCAATCGGTCCCAGATTATGCCGACCTACAGCTATAACGCACCAGCAGGCATTTAAACCCCCATAGTTTTCACTGACGTGGTTGTGATGCTGCTCAACACTGCTAGACTTTGTGCCAGTGTGACGGTATGACCCGCCGTTAGCGCTATCAGATACATGAAGGACAGAATAAATGGTCTCCAGAGTCATCCCGGTCGATCCATTTGACCTTGTCATATTCGGCGGCACCGGTGATCTGGCGCGCCGTAAAATCCTGCCCGGCCTGCACCGCCGGTTTCTGGCCGGTCAACTGCCCGGCAACCCACAAATTATTGGCGCCGCGCGGGGCGACCTTGACACACAGGGCTACCGTGACATGGTGCGCGAAGCGATCCGCGAATTTGGCGATGCCGAAGACCAAGCCGATGACACGCTCAACGCCTTTCTGGCCCACCTGCACTATGTTTCCATTGACGCTATGGGTGACAAAGGCTGGCCCGAGCTGGCCAAACTGATCCGCCCCGGACATGTCCACGCCTACTACTTTTCCGTTGGCCCCAGCCTGTTTGGCGACATTGCCGAACGATTACACGCCTACGGAATAGCTGATCAAAACAGCCGCATCGTCGTGGAAAAACCCTTTGGCCGTGATCTGGCCAGCGCCCAAGACCTTAACAACACCCTGGCCACCCATTTCAAAGAAACCCAAATCTACCGGATCGACCATTACCTGGGCAAGGAAACCGTGCAAAATCTGATGGCGGTGCGCTTTGGCAACATCCTGTTTGAACCGCTCTGGAACGCGCAATACGTGGATCACATACAAATAACCGTCGCCGAAACCGTCGGCGTTGGTGGGCGCGGTGCCTATTACAATAAATCCGGCGCCATGCGCGACATGGTGCAAAACCACCTGATGCAACTGCTCTGCCTCATCGCCATGGAACCGCCAAGCCGCTTTGACCCCGACGCAGTACGGGACGAAAAACTGAAAGTTATCCGCGCCTTAGAACCGGTTGTTCCACATCACATCACCCGCGGCCAATACCATGCCACCGACAGCGAGCCCTCATATCGCGAAGACGCTGATGACCCGCGTTCGACAACGGAAAGCTTCATCGCCCTAAAATGCGAGATTGCCAATTGGCGCTGGAACGGCACACCGTTCTATCTGCGCACCGGCAAAAAACTTAAGGCCCGAACCAGCGAAATTGCCGTGGTGTTCAAAGACACACCGCACTCAATTTTCGGCCAGGAAACCGGCCAGCATCGCAATACCCTGTCGATCAAACTGCAACCCAACGAAGGCATCACCCTTAACGTGACCATCAAAGACCCCGGCCCCGGCGGCATGCGCCTGATTGACGTGCCCCTTGATATGACCTTCGCCGAGGCACTGGGGGATCAGGCGCTGGAAGGCCCGGACGCCTATGAACGCCTGATCATGGATGTGGTGCGGGGCGACCAAACCCTATTCATGCGCGGCGACGAAGTAGAGGCCGCCTGGGCCTGGACCGACCCCATTATCGACGGCTGGGAAAAACGCGGCGAAGTGCCCAAACCCTATGACGTGGGCAGCACCGGCCCGGAAGATGCAAACATGCTGCTGCACCGGGATGGGCGGCGCTGGCGGGAGCTAAAGCCATGAAATTAATAGAATACCCTGACCGCGACATGATGATGATCGACCTGGCCAATATACTCGCCGAGGCGCTGTTTGATGAACTCTGCCTGTCAGACTGGGTTACCTTTGCCGTTCCCGGCGGCACCACGCCGGGGCCAATTTTTGATTATCTCAGTGCCACTGACCTAAAATGGCCCGGGGTCAATATCTTGCTCAGCGATGAACGCTGGCTGCCAGAATCAAACCCGCGCTCTAATACAAGATTGCTGCGCGAACGCCTGTTCACCGGCAACGCCGCCGCCGCCAGCCTGATCCCGCTTTACACCGACACGCCCGAACCGGAAGAAAAGCTTGACCTCTTGATCGCCAACCTAAAACCTTACCTGCCCATTGACGTTTTGCTGTTGGGCATGGGCGATGACATGCACACGGCATCGCTGTTTCCTGGGGCCGACCAACTTGCCGCCGCCCTGGCCCCGGATGCGCCCCCGCTTATGGCCATGCGTGCGCCCGGCGCGCCCGAACCCCGCGTCACCCTGACCGCCCCGGTTCTGGCCGCAGCCGCAAACAAACATATCGTCATCATGGGGGCAGAAAAACGCGCCGCCTTTGAAACAGCCAAAGCCAGCACAGACCCAATGCTGGCCCCCGTCACCGCCATCTGGGCCAATGCCACCATCCACTGGGCTCCCTGATATGAACTTTAATAAACTTACGCAACACTTTGAAAATAAACGGGATCGCTCTATCACCGACCTGTTTGATGACGCCCGTTCCAGCGATTTTTCCGTCCAAACCGACGGCATGCTGTTTGACTATTCCAAAACCAACATTGACACAAACGCCCGCACCCTGCTGCTGGAACTGGCCAAGACTGCCAACCTGACCGCCAAGCGCGACGCCATGTTTTCCGGTGCCACCCTCAACGAAACCGAAAACCGCGCCGTGCTGCACACCGCCCTGCGTAACCTGGATGCCACCCCGGTTATGGTTGACGGCGCTGACATCATGCCCGATGTGCTGAACACGCTGCAGCGCATGGGCGATTTTGCCACCGGCATCCGCACCGGCACCATTCAAACCGCCCAAGACCAGACCTTCACCGATATCGTCAACATCGGCATCGGCGGCTCTGACCTGGGCCCGGCCATGGCATGCCTGGCGCTGGCCCCATACCACGACGGCCCGCGCACCCACTTTGTGTCCAACGTCGATGGCGCCCATATCCACGACACACTAAAGGGGCTGAACCCGGCCACCACCCTGGTCATCATCGCCTCAAAAACCTTCACCACCATTGAAACCATGACCAATGCACAAACCGCAAAGGACTGGTTACAAACAGTAATTCCCCCCGGCGACACCGGAAAACACCTGGCCGCCCTGTCCTCTGCAACAGAAAAAACCACTGAGTGGGGCATCGACCCAGCCCGTGTTTTCGGCTTTGAAGACTGGGTAGGTGGCCGTTACTCGCTTTGGGGCCCCATCGGTCTGTCGCTCATGCTCGCTATCGGTCCACAAAAATTCGCAGAATTTTTGACCGGCGCACACTCCATGGATCAGCACTTCAAATCCGCACCTTTGGCGCAAAACATGCCGGTCATGCTGGCCCTCACCGGCATTTGGCACAATCAGATCTGTGGTTACGCCACCCGCGCCGTGCTGCCCTATGATCAACGCCTGTCGCGCCTGCCCGCCTATTTCCAGCAGCTGGAAATGGAAAGCAACGGCAAGCGTGTCGCCATGGACGGCAGCGACCTGCCCGGTCATTCCGGCCCGGTGGTCTGGGGCGAACCCGGCACCAACGGCCAGCATGCATTTTACCAGCTTATCCACCAGGGCACCCGCGTGGTGCCGTGTGAATTCATGATCGCCGCCCGCGGCCATGAACCGGAACTGGCAAACCAGCACGAATTACTGATCGCCAACTGCCTGGCCCAGTCCGAGGCCCTGATGCGCGGCCGCACATTGGACCAAGCCCGCCACCTTATGGCCGCCAAAGGCCAAACTGGCGATGAGCTTGAACGCCAAGCCCGCCATCGCGTCTTTCCGGGCAACCGCCCCAGCACCACGCTGGTTTACCCCCAACTCACCCCGCATACACTGGGCCAAATCATTGCACTCTATGAGCACCGGGTGTTCGTCGAAGGCGTGGTTCTGGGGATCAATTCGTTTGACCAATGGGGGGTGGAACTTGGCAAAGAACTGGCCGTGGCCCTGCAACCGGTGGTCAATGGCGAACAAAGCGCTGATGACAAAGATGGTTCCACCCAAATGCTGGTGAAATACCTGCAAAATCCGCATTAAGACGGCAAAATCTGTGATTGGAGCGGGTGAAGGGAATCGAACCCTCGTATTCAGCTTGGGAAGCTGCTGCTCTACCATTGAGCTACACCCGCTTTCCAAGCAAGCAGCTACCCAATCAAACCGCGCCCGTCAAGCGCTCAGCCCCCGCTCAGCCCCGCCGCCGACGCCGCCTGCCACCGCCAGTATCAGAGCCGCCGGTATTGAAAGAAACGTCAGGTAAATCAACAACTTTCGCCAGGTTGGGAAAGGCTTCGGTGGCGTGCGGAATGGCGGTGGCCGCTATAAAATGTTCCTGAAACCGTGGCTCAATTGCCGTTTCTACTTTGGTGATTTCTTTAACAATATCAGCTATTTCACGGCGAGAGCTCACGTTACACAGCGCAATCCGCGCCCCCGTTCCGGCAGCGTTTCCCGCCGAGCTCACCTTATCCAGCGGCACATCCGGGATCATCCCCAGCACCATTGCGTGCTTGGCAGAGATATGCGCCCCAAACGCCCCGGCCAGAACCACCCGGTCAACCTTATCCACGCCCATTTCATCCATCAACAACCGTGCGCCCGCGTAAAGCGCTGATTTTGCAAGTTGAATGGCCCTGATGTCGCCCTGTGTCACCGTAATAATCGGCCCGTCACTGGCGCTGGCATCATGCAATACATAGCTGTGGGTGCGCCCTTCGGGAATAGAGCGCACCGACCCGGTCTGCGCCTCAGACCCGATCAGACCGGCAGGATCCAGCAACCCTGCCATGCGCATTTCGGCGATCACCTCAATAATGCCAGAACCACAAATCCCGGTGATGCCCGAGGTTTCAGTCGCCTCGGCAAACCCGTCCTCATCCGACCATAACTCGCTACCAACCACTTGAAAGCGCGGCTCTTTTGTTGCCGGGTCAATCATCACATGCTCTATTGCCCCCGGCGCGGCCCGTTGCCCTGAACTGATCTGCGCACCCTCAAATGCCGGGCCCGTGGGGGATGAGCAGGCCAGCACCCCTGACGTGTCCCCAAGCAAGATTTCAGCATTGGTGCCCACATCAATTACAAGCACCAAGTCTTTGGAATTATAGGGTTCTTCCGATAATGCAACCGCTGCGGCATCGGCCCCAACATGGCCCGCGATGCACGGCAATATATAGATCCGTGCCGCGTTGTTCACCGCCGTCATATCCAAAGCCGCCGCATTAAAAGCCATTGCGTCCGATGTGGCCAATGCAAACGGCGCTTGGCCCAGCTCAACAGGGTCAATGCCCAGCAAAAGATGGTGCATCACCGGGTTACAGACAAACACGCATTCCATTATCAAGGCCGGATCAATGTCGGCATCTTTGGCAATACCTGCGGCTAACTCATTGATAGAACTGCGCACTACTGCCGTCATTTCAACGTCGCCGCCTGGGTTCATCATGGCATAGGACACCCGGCTCATCAGGTCTTCGCCAAACCTGATCTGTGGGTTCATAATCCCGGCGGATGCCAACACCTGGCCATTGCGCAGATCACACAGATGCGCCGCGATGGTGGTTGATCCCAGATCAATCGCCAACCCATATAGCCGCCCCTCATAGTATCCGGGCCAGATATCCAGCAGCCGTTCATGGGCATCGTCATGGCCCCGGTGCAGCGCCACTGTGGCTGTCCATTTGCCTTTGCGCAGGGCTGGTTGCACCTTGCTAAGAACCGGCAAATCAACCCGCAATTCCCCGATATCCCATTGTTCTGTAAGCGCTATTTGCAAACGCTCCAGGTCACCGGTTGGGCTGTGCATATCCGGTTCCTGGACCTCGACATAATACAGTCGGGTTGCTGGATCCATGGTGATATCGCGCGCCATCGCCGCCTTACGCACCACCTGTTTATGCACCTGGCTTTCGGGTGGAACATCAATGACAATATCGCCCTGAACCGTCGCCTGACAGCCAAGGCGGCGGCCCTGTTTCAGCCCGCGTTTTTGATGATAGCGTTCTTCAACTGCATTCCAATCCGACAGCGCGCCGCTCACAACCTGCACCCCATGCTTGGGAAAATCCCCATAACTTGGGGTGATCTGGCATTTGGAACAAATTCCACGACCGCCGCAAACACTGTCCAGATCAACACCCAGCTGGCGCGCAGCCGTCAATACTGGCGTTCCCACAGCAAATCTGCCGCGCTTACCCGAAGGCGTAAAGATTACAAGGGGTTCCTGGGGCATTCAGTGATCCAAAGGCTAACGTTTTGGGGCACAATACCGGTTTATCAGCCAAGGGAAAGTCATCGCGCGGCAATTACTGGATCACGGGCGTCACTTTGGCCCCAACACACCTGTTCCAAACCACAATACCAGTATCGGCACCGGTGCCACTGCCAATACAATTGTAAGGATCACACCCCAGGGCGTGAACAGTCGCGACAGGCCGGCCATCATGCAGATACCACCGCCGCCGCCAATAAATGAATTTCCCGGCAAATTGATCAGCGCCGCCAATGTCATATAGCGAAAATTGATCGCCACCGGCCGCAACCACGCTGGCAGCGCTGCGTGCAACATTTCCAATCGTTGCTGTCTGTTAAGGTTTTTGATGGTTTCCAAAAACCCACATGCCCGTTTCAGGCGCAGATCCAACAGCACACGGTGCAACCAGTCATAGCTGACAAACCGCCCCGCCAGAAACGCCGCCACCAGCCCAACCACAGTCGCCAAATACACAACCGGGGCTATTTCTGCCCCTCGGATCATCATCAATGAAACGCCGATTTCAATGCCGGGAACAAACGGTATCGCAATCAATATAGCATAGACCAAAACCACAATCAGCAGCACACCGCCCAACACCAGCCCCTGGGATCGGGGTGCCAAAACCGCTGCGCGCAGCTCAACCCAACCGATCAGAAAATGCACTGCAATAGCAATGGCAACGACAATGAAAACGCGGGTAGCCGTATGCAAAATCGCTATGCGCAGTGGTCGCTCTGACACCTGATATATCCCCATACTTTTTATCATTGGGAATATGCCCCACACACGGGGGTATTAATACCAAAATATCAGCTGTTCACGAACGATGTGAGCCCCAGCCACATCTTCCAGACTCAGCGAAATCCAACATGTCTTCCACCGTTCCAGTGGGAATGATGCGCGAACAGCCTTCAAATCCATCAGCACTTTCGTAGACCATCACAATCCTGTCACTGGCCGATTGCCCCTGCAACATGCCGACCATCTCGAATGATCCAGGGCGGTCAGTCGCAAACAACCTGAGGTTTCCTACGGTTTTCCTGCCCTACCGCCGACGGCGGCGCCCGCCCCGGCCACGCCCTTCGGCGGCCGCTGCCAGACTTGCTTCCTGGAACGTCGCACCATCCTTGACCGCGTCCAACACCCGGCTAAAGCCAATCCAATTGCCGCCATTGGCGTCATTGTTCATCAGGAAATTCGCCGCCCGGATGGCTTCCATTTCCACCGGGCGCACCGGGTTCATGATGGCGCTGGTCATGCCTGCGCCAATGGCCATCGGCAAAAACGCCGCGTTAATACCATGCCGGTTGGGCAGGCCAAATGACATGTTGGACGCACCGCAAGTGGTGTTAACGCCCAATTCATCACGCAAACGGCGCACCAGGGCAAAAACCTGTAATCCGGCGGTTGGCATCGCCCCCACAGGCATCACAAGTGGATCAACCACAACGTCATGGGCCGGAATGCCAAAATCTGCAGCACGCTGCACGATCTTTTTGGCCACTTCAAAGCGCACATCCGGGTCTTCCGAAATGCCGGTGTCATCATTTGAAATCGCCACCACCGGCACATTGTATTTCTTAACCAGCGGCAGGATCGCTTCCAGGCGTTCCTCTTCGCCGGTGACAGAATTCAACAGCGGCCGCCCCTCTGCCAGTTCAAGACCACGCTCAAGCGCACCGGGAACAGAACTGTCGATACACAGCGGAATGTCCACCAAACCCTGCACGATCTCTATGACTTTGCCCATCAGGGGGGGCTCGGTCTCATTGGGGTTGGGGTTGGAATTATAGACAACACCGGCATTGATATCCAACACCATGGCACCGCACGCCACCTGTTCAAGTGCGTCCCTTTCAACCGTGGAAAAATCACCGGCTTCCAATTCCGCCGCTAGCTTTTTGCGCCCGGTGGGGTTGATCCGCTCACCGATAACGCAAAACGGTTCATCAAAACCTATGACAACGGTTTTGGTTTTACTTTCAAGGACAGTGCGGGTCATTCTATTCTTTCTGTTCAGGCAACATTGGCTGGTCGGGTATAGTCCCCGCCATGCTCTATTGCCCAGTTTGCATTTGATTTCACCCCGCCAAGCGGAAAAAAGTGAACCTGTTCAATATTAAAGCCAGGGTTAGCAGCCTTATGCGCTGCCAATTCAGCAATCACCTCGGTTGGTTGATACGGCAACACCAGCTTGGTCACATCCATGGCGCGTTTTTGCAGCACCTTCAAGGACGGCCCGACACCACAAGCAATGGCAAACCGGATCAGTGTTTGCAGCTTTGCCGGCCCGGCAACACCAATATGGACAGGCAGGTCAATACCTGCCTCTGACAAGGCATCCACCCACCTGATCACAGGTTTTGCATCAAAACAAAACTGGGTCGCCAGGGCAATTTTCGCGTCCGTACGATTGGAAAAACCCTGCTTCCAGCGCAAAGCCTGCATAACCAGCGTATCAGTACCGTCATGGTCAATGTCTCGGTTGCCTTCCGGGTGCCCGGCTACATGCAGGCGCTTAAAACCCGCTTTGTCAAACAGCCCGGTTTCAAGCAGCTGCATTGAACTTTCAAAGCTGCCCAATTGGCGTGACGGACTGCCCGCCAGTATCAACCCCTGATCCACGCCAGCCTCGCCCTGATACCGCGCGATCCAATCGCCCAACTGGGCTGTGTCCTGGATGATACGGGCCGGGAAATGCGGCATTACGTTGAAACCGTCATTGGCCAGCCGCTTGGCTGTGGCCACCATATCGTCGATTGGCGTGCCTTCTATATGGGCAATGTAAACCCGCGTTCCCGACGGTAACAATGCCCGAAAATCTTCGACCTTCTCGGCGGTCCTTGGCATGACTTCTATGGAATAGCCGCTCAAAAACGCCTCTATCGCAGCGCTATCAGCCCCAGCCAAAGAGTGTTTTTTCTTTCGAAATGGTAATAACGCCATTGCAGCCTCCACTATTTTTCCTGGGGTTAGGCCCATCCGTCATTGGCAATCAGGGCCTTTATCCGTTCCAGATCATATTCTTGGTCTAACCGGGCTGCCTCTGCCTGAGCCACATCCATATCGCTGCCGTCATGGTCCACCTGGTAGGCATCGGCCTTGCGCCAATCGGCCAGATAGTCATCTGTTCCAGCGGCACCGGTTTTCATGGCCGCCCGGTCGATTGCCTGCTCAAAGCGTTCTGGCAGTTGCACCTTGGCCCCACGCCGGCCTTTACCAACGATAACCTGGGCGGGCATATCCCGCCAAAAAACCACCGTAACATTGGGCATGCTGATTCCTTTGCTCTTACGTTCTTTTATGGCGCTCTTTTGCAAAATCTCTGCCAATATTCGACATGAAAGAAGCGCCAAACGACCATTCCCCTTTCTGCTATACAGAATTACCCTAAGGGGCCAGTTTCTCGAATTGAAAAATCTTCAATACAAATATGCATTCGGCGCGTCAGATCACTTGCCTAACCACCCACCGGACCATACTGTGAACCTAACCACGAATTGGAGGGCACCCCATGGCGCCCAAGCGTCACAAAGGTGCGGGCGCGTTCCTAAGTTCGGTAGAGCAACCCGCGCCCAACATACCCGACCCCGCAGAACTATATGCTGCGCTGGATCTGGGCACCAATAGCTGCCGCATGCTGATCGCCCAGCCCCGCGGCAACCAATTTCATGTCATCGACAGTTTTTCCAAATCCGTTCAACTGGGCATTGGGCTGGAAGCCTCTGGCAGGCTTTCGCGCGGTTCAATGGAACGCACCATCCAGGCCCTGCGGATCTGTCAAAAGAAACTAGAGCACCACAAAGTGCGGCGCATGCGCCTGATCGCAACCGAAGCCTGCCGACGCGCCAAAAATGCCAGTGAATTCATTAGCATTGTTAAACAGGAAACCGGGCTTTCACTGGATATCATAGAACCCGAAGAAGAAGCCCGCCTGGCGGTTATTTCCTGTGCCTCCCTGGTGTCCACCAAAACCGATCAACTGTTGGTGGTTGATATCGGCGGCGGCTCAACAGAACTGGTGTGGATCGACCTTTCCAATGTACCACAGATCGACCGCCCCAAGGCGATCATGCGGCTGCATACCGGTTTTAATCCGTCGGACAGTCCATTTCCCCATGCCAAGGTGGTTGATTGGATCTCGGTACCCTTGGGCGTGGCCACGCTGCAGGATCAATTCAATGATGTCGCCGATGATGCTGGTCGTTTCGCACTTATGAGCTGGTTTTTTGAAGAAAGCCTGTCCAGCTTTTCGCCCTACAACTCGGTGCAAAGCAAACACGGCTTCCAGATCATCGGGACATCCGGCACCGTAACAACGGTTGCAGCTTCGCATTTGGGGCTAAACCGCTATGACCGTAAAAAAGTCGACGGGCTTCGACTGACCGGCGACCAGGTGGATAAGGTTGTACGAGACTACCTTGACCTGGGGCCAACGGGGCGGCGCACTGACCCGCGCATCGGCCGCGATCGTCACGCCCTTATCATGTCAGGGGCCGCAATTTTGCAGGCCTTGCTGCGGGTCTGGCCAACTGACAGACTGTCCGTTGCTGACCGCGGCCTGCGTGAAGGCCTGCTTTACGCCCAGATGAGCGCCGACGGAGTGCTTGAAGATGGCCCCTATTAACGCCAATTAGACCAAATCCGGTGATTGCTGCTGGGAACATTTTTGGATAGATAGCCAAAATCATGCAATTGCACGTAGTTTTTGCACAATGGGTAGAACAATGGCCAAAAAAACCAGCGGTCGCGGTGCACGTGATCTGCGTATCAAAGTAAAATCAGCCCGTGGGCGCAAGCTCAGCTCAACCCTGTGGCTGGAACGCCAATTGAATGACCCCTATGTGAAACGGGCAAATGTAGAAGGCTATCGTGGCCGCGCTGCTTTCAAAATATTAGAACTGGACGACAAATTCCGGTTTCTGGTTCCCGGGGCCCGGGTCGTTGATCTGGGCTGCGCGCCGGGGGGCTGGTGTCAAATTGCGGTGAAGCGGGTGAACGCGCTGGCCGAACGTGCCGGCAAATTACAGGGCATGGTACTGGGCATTGATCTGCAAGAGATGGAACCAATTGCAGGGGCCGATTTACACCTGCTTGATTTCATGGACGAAGGCGCTGACGATCAAGTGAAACAGTGGCTTGATGGAAAAGCTGACGTTGTAATGTCGGATATGGCGGCCTCTGCATCGGGCCACAAACAAACTGACCACCTGCGCATCATCGCACTGTGCGAAGCGGCCGCATATTTCGCCTTTGACGTGCTGGATGAGGGTGGAACATTTGTTGCTAAGGTTCTTGCAGGTGGTGCCGAGGGCGATCTGCAAAAACTGCTAAAACAACGCTTTACCAAAGTATCCAACGTAAAACCCCCGGCAAGCCGGTCAAATTCATCTGAAAAATTTGTCGTGGCAACGGGTTTCAAAGCACCTAAGGCGGATCAACCTGACTAGCGGCAAGACCCCTTAATATCTTCTTTCCATAAATATCCCCGCCGGAGGCATCCGATTTTTCGCAGAAAAATCGCCCCGCGACGCGCAAAGCGCGGCGCAATACCTTAGGAGCTGTGCCACCGTTTGCTGATAGCACCCAGATTTTGCTCCGGTATCAGCAAAACCGTCCGCTCTGTGGCGCCATCAATGTAAACCACTGACGGCGCGGCCTCAGCCCCCGAACCAAATATCATACAGCGTGGCTTTTGGCCCAACGCACCAACCCCAGCAAAGGCCTTATCCAGTTTCGCCAATTTCTGGCCGGCAATTTCGGTTGCAATTGCCACCATGTCATCAGGGCCCGATTGCCCGCAACATTCGCTGCCCCGAAAAACCACCCAAGCAATTGCCCGGCTTTGACAAAAAGCCGCAAACTCATCTGGCTCCGGGGCAGGCTCTGGCTCCGGGCTTGGCGTGGGTTCAGGCTCCAGCGCTGGCGCGCTTGCGTGCACTGGCTCCACAGCCCCATACAACGGCCCCAACTCCCATGCCAAAGCCAGCGCATCAGCAGAACAGCCAATTTCCGAAGGGTCAGTTGCCCGGCTCATTTTTGTTGATCGCACCTGCAAAGGCCCAAAATCTTTCAGCAACGCCACCAGGGTACGGTGAAACGCCCCTGCCTCAGGGCCGTCGGCCCCCTCTAACGGCTGATCGATCAAAGCCCCCTCAACATCTGAAGGCAGCTGGATGAAACGCAATATCCGCCGGTTCGCCACTTCCATCCCAACCGTCTGGCCGTCATGGCTTTCAAATGTCAGCAGTCGGCCCAGTATGGTTTCATCAATTTCACGTAAAATTGCCACCAGCATATCCTGGTGACCTGCCGTTTCCAGCAGGCGCACCCGACCCTGTGCCTGCCCGGTCGCATGGCCCAATTTGGCCAGCTTATCCAGCATTCTTTCCTGCTCACTCATGGTGCAGACCCACAGCCCATATACATATGTTTGTCATTCCAGCACCGCCATCTTTACAAGAACCGCACGGGCAGCAGCAACAAATGCATCGGTGTCCAGCTTGCAATTGCAAACGCTCAGTATCGCTTCGTTTTTGTCCGATGGCGAGCGCACGAAAATCATTGTACCGGGACTGGCCAATACCACCGCCAAATCTGTCGCAGATTTCTCTGGCCCGGGCGGCGCAATAACACCGCCGGTTTTACCATTAAGCATCTCAACCGCCAGACAACAATAGGCATCCAGGGTTTCCTGTAGCGACTGCTCAGCCTCACTCACGCACAGAACTGTGTCGGATGAAATATCAGCCAGCATTACAATATAGCAGTCGGGAAACCCGCTTTTTAGCCCGTCCAGATGGTCTCTTATCATTTCACCTGCAGTCTATCAGGGCTTGCACAT
Source organism: Paracoccaceae bacterium (assembly GCA_036479015.1). Classification (GTDB taxonomy): domain Bacteria; phylum Pseudomonadota; class Alphaproteobacteria; order Rhodobacterales; family Rhodobacteraceae; genus NVTR01. Next base: position 16,168 of record JAZGFB010000012.1, read on the forward strand.
CCGGTGCCGATGCACCGGCGTTAACCTGATAATTGACTATGTGAGGCCGATTGCAGAAAATTGCAACTGCTGGTGCACTGTTGCGCAAAATTCCGACCTTTATGGTACTGAATTGACCGACTTTTTTGCTATGCCGATGGGCGGGCAACGGGCCGACGGGTAGCGCGACCACTTGAAGCCCCCACCCTTACACGCGAAGGAATTATTGCGCCCGCGGCGGGGCTGCGGGCAGCTTTGGGTGCTTCCTGAATGTCATCAATATGGATAACGTTTTGCGGCGGGGCATCTTGTTCAAGCGGGGCTTCCTGCACAGGTTTGGTTACCTGCTGCAAACGGGCGCCCGTCAAGGGCGCAGTTCCCAGCGTGCCAGACAGCTCCTCCAACAGTCCCACCAAACTTTGGGCGAATGCCGCCGCACCACTGGCGATCCATTTATCCTCATCCTCCCCCGACGCAATTGCCTGGGTCAATGATATCGGGAATATTTCGCCAAACAATCCGGCGGTTTCGCGCCCGACACGCTTAACAACCTTCATTTTGTCCCGCTCCGTCAGCAATTTGTCGATGCGGGTGATCAGCAGCAGGCTGTGTTGCCGAAAACTTTCGGGCATTTCCTTCCAAACAGCGGCTTCGCTTTGGCGCCAGGCCTGGGTCGCATGGGTGCACCACAGCACACTATCGGCATATTGAATGACCCTTTCCCAAACCTCAGGCGCCATATTCGGATCCGAAATTCCCGGCATATCAATCAGATCGCACATCTCTAAAATTTCGGTTTCCATGAAAATGCGAATAACCGCCGTATCTTCCAGCGAAACGCTTTCCAGATCATTCAAATCAATAGGGTGGGTGTTTCCATCCAGGTCTTCGCGAAATGGATCACCGTCGCCATACGACATCCAGACCGGCGGCAATTGGGTTGCCGTCACTTTCATAGGCAGCGGGTTTTGATCTAATAACAGGTTTGAAAGCGTGCTTTTACCAACGCTGAATTCCCCCATAATGGCAATTCGCGGCTTGCGTCCACCGTCGCCACCATGTGGATCAGTGGAAATCTCAGGTATGGTCATGGGGGTCACGCTCCGGTTATTTAGGCGACATATCGGTTGAATGTTGTCAGGGTTTCTTGAACCACTTTCTTGCGATCATCATTAGCGTGACCACCAAGCATATCTTTCAACATTTTGGGCGTGGCGTCGGCATGTTTGGCCACATTCACCAGAATATCGCGCTGATCAGCCAGAAACCCCATCAGAATTTTCAAACCATCGGCCCGGATTGAATTAGCCTGTGTGATCTTTAATTCATCCACCAACGGATCTGTTTCTTCCATGATCATCTTAAAATAGCCCGAGGCAAACGCCTTATATCCACGTCGGCGCTGCCACCAACCCTTCCACCAGCTGCCCTGCATATCAAGCGCAATGGTCTGGCCCAAAAACACCGGAGGAGGTATCCGAGGCGGCGATGGTGTCTCAATGTTAAAGTCGGCCCCAAGGCTTCCAAACGCCTGGGTATAAACCGCCATAAGTTCGGCACTGACACCTTCAAGCGTTTTCTGGGTAACCTTATTGGTGCGTGACCCAAACATTTTATAGGAAGACCTTAGCAGAACCCGCAGCCCGGTCGGGTCATACTGCCAAACATGGTCTTCACCATATTTTTCTAAATGCTGTACAAGCGACGCGGTTGCGCGGTCCAAGAAACTGCGATGCGAGCGGTCAATCCGGGTCTGAAACTGTTCAATCAGCGTGTTGAAATCGGTATTTAGATGGGTAACATACCGGTTTTCAATATCATCAAGCAGCATCAATACTTCATCCGTATTCACCGGGCCCGGGCTTTTCTTATCGAACTTCAGTTCAACCACCTGATTGGTGGCATGCAGGCCATTGGCCAGGTTGATCGCCCCGCGGGCAACTTTATCAATCACTTCCTGCCCGCCCCCCTCTGCAATACGATCAGATATCGCAGCAAAAAGTTTCGGCACGCCTGACAGCCGCCATATCTTAGCCTCGGGCGTTTCTGCTTCCGGGGCATCACCTTGATGCGCTTGTGCCCAGTTATCCAATGCCTTGGCACTGTCATCAGCCAAGGTATCCAGCGAAGATAGCAACGCGTGGTTCGCCCAATAGGCGCTGCCAAAAATAATCTGAGCATCCTCTGGCCCGTCATGGGTTTTCAGGGTCTTTTGTACGCTGTCGCGTATTTCAGGAACCTGATTGGCCGGGTCTGACAATTCATCAATGCGATTGACATAAATGATGACTTCGCGGGATTTAATGTTTGAAATCAATCTTATCAGCGCCATATCAACAGTCGACAATGCCTGATGCGCAGACAATACAACCACACATAACCGGCTGCCCCTGATCGCCCTAATGGTGATCTGTTCACGCATCATGAACGTGTCATTGACGCCTGGCGTGTCGCGAATACACAGGTTGGTTTTAAACTCTGGCCGATGCAGGAAAAGATCTGCCGACTTGGTGATATCGGCAAACCGGCCCTGATTTTCGGCCTGATCATCGCCGTCAATATCATCCCCCAGACAGACATACCGCTCGATCAGGTCCTGATCAAAATAACCGTAATTATGTTCCTGGCCCAATAGCAGTTCAAACCGTTTGCCCAACCGGGCCTGGGACTTTTCGCGCATCTGTACAATTTGTTCGCGCACAGTTTCCAATTCATCCTCGGCACCTGCGCGGCTGGCAAGCTCGCCAATGCGCCCGCCCCGTTCCAACAGACGTGCCCATTCATTATCATCGAAAAATTTGAACTTTGCGGTGTTTGTACTGTCCACAGGTTTTGGCGACATATGCAGTGACGTCACAACCGACGTCCAAGGGTTAACATCCGCAGGCAACAGGTCAGGCCAGCCGACCATAGCATTAACAAGTGACGTTTTCCCGGCTTTGACCTGGCCAATCATGGTGACGCTTGGTTCAAATTCCCCAAGCATCTTTTGCAGCTTGGCAGCGGCGTTGGCAGTAGATGCATCACCGATTTTACCCAATTGGGTAAGGGCATCCTTCAGAACTTTGGCCTTTTCATGAAACTTGTCCAGCCCGTCCATTCCGACGCGCAGCAAATCAACATTGTCTTGCAATGGTGCCTTAGGGCTATCAAAGGCGTCAGTCTCAATATTCATTTACCACCTGCAACAATACATAAGAATCCGACATTTCTTTTCACTGTGAGAAACCCAAATCCGCCAATCGGCATCAACAGGGCATTAAAGTCATCAGTGTTGCAATTTTCGCATCAAAAAATGGTGAAATTGTGGCAAGTGGCGATCAGTTTCCGTTGCAATCGCGCTAATTTTACGCGGCCTGAACTGATGTCAGATCACGGGTTAGCTGCAACAGCAGTGTCACCGCATCGGCAGCTGATACCTGGCTGGCTTCCATTTCAAGCAGCAACATTACGTCGGCTGCTTCCAACAGGTCACCCTGCAACGCCAGAATGTTTTCTTCGGTGGACAGCTCATCGGTGACGATGTCAGCCAACCCAATCGCAGTATCGTTGCAAAATTCCAATATCTCGGCAGTATCGGACGCTTCCATAATGTCAGTCAACGTCACGGTCTGCTGCGCCACATACTCAATGGCGGCGCGTGACAGATCAATAATATCCGCCCCTTGAACATCACCCGGTACGGCATCAGCTTCTGAAATAACCGGAATGTCCGCATGGAAACGTTTAAGAAACAACTGCGCCTGGTCCAAATCCGCCTGACAACCCAGTTCGACCTGGTTGTTGATCGTGTCTAACAACGCCCGCCCACCGCTGGCTTTAAGCAAGGGCTCATCAATTGCCCCCGCATTTGGGCATGCTGAAATGGCCTGCAAAGTTGCCATTGGCACAAAACTATGGAATTCGTCGGCCGCAATTTTTTGCAGTCTTTCCATAACGGATGTCAGCGATTTATTTGCCAAAAAGCTGTCAGCCTTAGTCAACACCAACAGGCTGCGGTCTTTCAAATCCTCTGGTGCCGATGCCCATTGCGCCTGTTCAACATCAGAAAATTCCTGTGAACACCACAACACAATATCAGCATTGGCATATGCCAGGGCTGCTGTATCGCCAGCTTTTGGCAGCACCGGCGACAAAGCAACCTTGGTGACGCTAATGCCCCCAATAGCTGCCGGTTTTTGGGACGTAATCACACCTGATAGATTGTCGCTCAGAAAACTGATCAAACAGGATTTTCCAGCGCCCGAAAGGCCAATAACAGCTATTCGGATCGGCGATTGCAGACGCTCATGCAGCAAAGCCCCTTTTGATTGCGCATCACTTGGTAACGCTCCACACTTTAGCAGCGCTCCAAGTGGCGACAACACATCATTAATCAAAGGATATCCCATCAGTGTTACCCGTCAGACGCATCTGACATGTCCCTAAACAAATTAAGAGGCCGCACAATGGCGTGCCGCTTCTTCGCGACTTTTCCAGAACGTGTCCGCCCAGTACTAAAGGCAATTTGTGCCGCGCGATCCGGGTCAATGGGCAGTTCCGATACATTACTATGGACAAGCACCTGGCTTACCTTAATGATTGAAAACGATACATTGTCCTGATCAGGGTCTGACAACATTTCTAATTTCTGCAACAGGATTTCAGATATTTCCTGGCTGGACAAGGTGTCGCTGTCTTTCAGTGCAGTCTCAATCTGATTATTTGTCAAAAACTGCAGCCCATCGCTAGCCACAATTAATATATCCCCAGACAATATTTTCGTAGGGTTTTTGGGGCAGTCAATTCTGGGAATTTCGTCACCAATCAACACTGATGTCAAACAGTTGCGGTCTGGATGAATTGCCCCCGCCTCGGCCCCGATCATTCCAGAGGCGACCATCAGATCGATCTGCGGCGCCATTGAATGGTCTTCGTTAAGTTGTGACAGTGCGCCGTTTCGATACAGAAAAAGCGGTGAATCCCCTATAGATATCCATGACAAATTGTCCCGCACAAACACCGGAGCCACAAGTGTGGCACCCATTCCGGCAGTGTTAGGGTTCACGCTCACATGGCTGTTAACACATTCATTGGCAGACAGTGCAGCATCCAGCAATATATCACTGACATTACTTTCAAATTCATCCTGATTGCCGCTTTGTATTTTCAGCTCGCTGAAAACCTCAGTAACAACTATTTTGCTGGCCACATCACCGGCGGCATGCCCCCCCATACCATCAGCCAGCACAGCAAATCCCACCTCTGACCCCAGTGGGAAATCGGTGATAATAGCGTCTTCCTGATAGTCGCGCCGCCCCTGACTTATAGCCGAGCACACGTCAAACCTGATGTCAGGCAGTGGCCGCATTGCTTGTGTCTTCCTTGCTGTCGGCATCCCAGTTAAATTCTTCATCGCATAGGGCAACAAACCTAAGCGTTGTTTCACCAATTCGGATCAGATCACTATTGGACAGCTTTTCAGTGCTTAGCACCGGTGTGCCATTCAAGCGCACAAGGTTGGCCTTGCCACCCTGCCCCAAGAAAAAGCAATGTTGCTCATTATCATAGGCAATTGCGGCATGGTTTTCCCGTGATATGCTGCTATCCCCAAAGTCCAACTTTACCGGTTGATCTTCACCGCGCCCAATATTTGTAACACCATTAAACAGGGCAAACGCCGTCCCCCTACCCGGCCCTTGGACAACAATAATCCAGCCCACAGGGAAGCTCACCTGATTTGATATGACTGGCTGTTTTTCACCCTCAAATGGGTCAAGTTTTCCGCCCTGTGATTTCTCAAACCCGAGCAACCGGGTTTTCACACGCCCCGCCCGTCGCCGTGAACGCCCAGCAGCAGGTGCCGGAACTTCTACAATGTGGGACGGTTGCTCAATGCTGGGGGCTAGGGGCGCTTGGGGGGCCGCAGCCACGACTGGCATTTCAACCGGAGCAGGCCGCTGCACCACAGCAGCTTCGGGCCGTTTTTCGGGCACCGATCCGCCGCCCTGAGCCTCGGAAACCTTGAAAGTTATCGTCTTTTTAGGTGTTTCAGCGTTCGGGGCTTCTACCGATGCAATCACCTGCGGTTGCGCCGCTTTGACAACAGTTTCGGGGTTTTGTTGGGCTGGCACAACTCTTTGAATTCTCGCTTGCGGTTGTGTCGCGGTGCGGGGCTCGTGCTTGGTCTCCGGCACCGAATTTAATACTAAACCCTGCATCTGTTTGCTTGGCGCTTCTTGGTCTTCATTGGCTTTCGCCAAATCGTCGCTCAGGCGCGCCAGTTCATCATCCAGTTGGGCAAAGTCATCTTCGCTCATGATTGGTTTCATATCATCAGGTTCAGCTGTGGCCTGGGCTGGCTTGGGTATATCGTCAACCATGGGCATTTCAGACACCGGGGCGTTGATATCATCCAACACATCGGCGAAATCTGAAAGTTGATCTGTTTCTTCCAGATCAAATTCGTCTTCCTGATGCTGTGTTTTCAACCCCTTTAGTCGCGACTGAATGGCTGCCATATTGTTAAACGATTTTGAACTTTTTGGTTCTTCCGCCTCGGCATCATTGATCATTGCGGCAACGTCATCAACATTTATGGGATCTGAATCCTGGGATTTTTTTGATAGAATTTCCTTGAGAAACTTCATGGTCTGGCCTTTCCAAACTGTTCTTTTCGTTGCTTTTTCAATCCACTAAGGCGCTGTGCTCTTCGCCTGTTTGTGAGCAGTCTTCTAAACCAACTGCGCCCGGCGATCGGCTCATTAGACTGATCCTCGGCCCAATCAGAGTGTTGGTCTATTGCTGTCATGTCCCGTGATGGCTTATCTATCCTGCCAAGGTGATCAGCATCGCTGTATTCAAGTTCGGCCTCTTCCGCGTCCAATGCCAGTTCCTTGGCAATCTCAGCGAATTTTTCACGCAACTTTGAAACGCGGGGCACGTCCTCTACAATCGGCTTGCTGACCACAGTATTTTTCTGGGCTTCGCGCACCGCTTTATTTGTCTCTGTCACCAGCGCAGATATTGACTTGTCGATATCTGCAAGCTGCACGATTGTCCGTGTCGCCTGTTCCGGCTGGCTCTCTGGATCAAGCGCATCCACCCAGTCCTGTGCAGACTGGAACCGGTTTTTCGGGAAAACGCTTAGCCCTTTGTCAATTGCCGCCAGGAATACTTGATCATACCCAGCAATGCGTCCCACAGTTGGCACATACGGATCCAGCCGCTGCTCTGCCATGGCTGCCACGCGCGCCTGGCTGTTTGGTGGCGCTTCCCCAGTAATCAGATGATACAATGTTGCGGCCAGCGCATACAGATCGCTGGACGGCCCCTGTTCACTTCCGGCAACGTAAAATTCCTGGGGCGAATAACCGTCTTTCACCACAACAAGCGCTGACATCGCCCGGCTGGCATGGCTGGCCTTTTCCCGGGCTGCGCCAAAATCTATCAGGACAGGGCTTCCGCTCTGGTCCAACAATATATTGTCAGGTGAAATATCTCTGTGAAGAATATTTTGCTCATGCATATACCCAACCGCACCAAGTAAACTGATAACGATCTGGCGCAAGTCACCCGGTTGAATGTGGTGTTTGCCATCCTCGATAATGTCCAAAAGATCCAAGCCGTCAACGAAATCCAACGCCATATAGGCGGTTTCATTGTCCTCAAAAACCTGATGGACACCAACAATATTCGGGTGCCTCAGCTTGGCCAGTTGCCGGGCTTCCTGCAAAAACAACCTTACAATCGAACGGAAATCTTTTTGGTGGGCGCGTGTCCGGGCCCGAACGGCATTATCACTGCGTTTGCAAACGGTTGCAGGAAAGCATTCCTTGATTACCACCGTGCGATCCAAGCTATCGGTGGCCAGATAGGTCATGCCAAACCCACCGCTGTTCAAAAAGCCTTGGATCACAAACTGGCCCTGCAATAATGATGTCCCAGCCTTAAGCTCGTCGGTGAATTCACCGTCCTCATCATCCTTTATTGCAACTACAGTGTTCATTTCCTACCCACCAAGTGGTGGCCCATTGCCAATGCCAAAAATATGGCCCTACATTTAGAGCGACACTCTTACAGTTCTTTGGCATTATCATGGTCCGATTGGGTGATGGGCGGTCACAATTGTGGCGAAACTAAGGTATTTACCAACGTATTTTTCACGGCAAATTGGCGTGGGAAACCGAAAATCACCCCAATAACCCCTGTCATCTGGCCAACACAGCCAACACCCCAGGCACCCCAATACCGACCAGCATTGCCGGATAATGGGGCCTGATAAAACCCATGCAAAACGTGTGAAATGGCGGACAGACAGGGATTCGAACCCTGGAGACGGTCACCCGCCTACACACTTTCCAGGCGTGCGCCTTCGACCACTCGGCCACCTGTCCGTGGCGGTGCTTTTAGCCCGCAGATTTAACGGGCGCAAGCCTTGCATTTCAGTGTCGCGCTCCGAATAACATTTACTTTTTCTTGTCACCCGATTTGCCCTTGGTAGACGGGGTCGCTGCATTGGCCAATACCTCTGGATTACGCAACCAAACATCACGCTGGGCAAACGGTATTTCAATACCTTCCTCGGCAAACCTGCGCACAATTTCATGGTGAATCTCGCTTTTCACCGTCAGGATGAAATTCACATCCCGCAATATCGCCCGCACCTGAAAATCCAGACTATCAGCCCCGAAATTAACCAAATGCACCGACGGCCCCGGGTTCAGCGACACCATCGGGTGCTTTTTCGCGATATCCAGTAATAATTCATGCACCTGCGGCGTGTCACTGCCATAGGCCACCCCAACAGATATCACCGCCCGCCCAATCAGATTTCCGCGGGTGTAATTGGTAACCGCGCCCGACACCAAATCAGCGTTTGGAATGATCACATCGGTCCTATCAAACGTCTCAATCCGGGTTGAGCGCACAGAAATGTCGCGCACCGTGCCGGAATAGCCGCCAACTTCTATCCAATCGCCTTCGCTGATCGGCCGTTCGATCAGCAAAATAACGCCCGAAACGAAATTTGATACAATGTTTTGCAGCCCGAAACCAATGCCAACTGACAGCGCCCCGGCAACAATCGCAAGTGATGACAGATCAATACCAGCCGTGGTTATGGCCACCAAAGCCGCCAGGAAAACCCCGACATATCCAAGCCCCGAAAGTATCGCAGTCTGCGCCCCCCGGTTGATCGAGGTTTTTGGCAGAACCGATGTTCTAAGCGTTGATTGCATAAGCCGCGTCAGCATGTAACCGATGACAAATACAATTGCGAAAGTCAGAAAATCAGTGGGTGATATTCTGGTCTCACCCAGTTGATATCCGTTTAAAAACTTTGTCCAAAGCTCTGTCAGGTCGGTCAGGCGCGCACCCCAGATTAGTGCGAATAACGGCGTTGATGCCAGAACCAGAACAAAACTGACAAGTATCGGGATCAGCGCCTCTCGTGTTGATTTTTGATCTTTACCTGTCAGTACCCCATACATATCGCGCAAAACCGCAGCAATAATGACAACCAAAGCCAACAGCGCTAGGGATAAAATACTTGGAAACACCACCGCAACGGCCCCGGTATGAAACCCAACCGCCGCAGCCAGTGGTGCGCCCACACCAACAACAATCAGGGCCCGGCCCAATATGTCAGTGGTGCGGTGGCGAAAGCTCCAGCCAGTGTTGGGCTCAGCGGTGGCGGCCAAAACACTCCTGTGCAAAATGCGGCCAAGACGAAACAGGATCACACCGCATATGGCGATGAATGGAAAATGCAGCACCACGCGGGTTGCCTGGCTGTAGCGTTCGAAATCGGCCAGTTGACTAACCAGCTGGTTGCCGCCCCACAACAGGCCCAACAGACCGGCCGCAACCCGAACCCGTTGGGCATCTGCTTCGTCAATTTGCAAATAGCCGTTGTGGTTTCCACCCCGTGGCAACAGCCGCAGGGCCAGCCAGCGCGCTGTGAAAAACGCCAGCCCCATCGGGATCAACCCATCCGCAATAAGCTGCCCGCGAAACCCCAGAACACCGGTGGTAAACAACGCTTCCACAAAGGCGTAAATGCCGATCCCCGGCAATACCACCTGACCAAGAGACACCAAAAACCCACGCAGGCCACCGCGCGCGCCCTGTGATGTTCGCTGCGCATAACCCGTTGCCCTAACCATCCAAAAGCGGCCGCGAAACAACAGAACAAATGCCAACAAACCATAGGCCAGCGTAAGCACTGCATTATTCCAAAATTGGACTTGAAAAGCCGCTGAACCAATGGCGCTCTTAACTTCGTTCGCCGTGCCGCGCGCGCTGCCAGAAATATCTTGCCAGGCATCTGACCAAAGCCCCGGGTTTAGCGGTGACGGTTTCAACTCGATCAAACCGGCGGTCTGTCGATCACGGATAATTGTGTCGGTCTCACTGATCAAACCGTCGGCGCGGCTATGGGCCTCTTCCGCTTGTTTTCTAGGGGTTTGCAAAACAGCCAGCAAATCGCCCAACTCGGCCCGGCGCAGCGTCAGTTCTGCCGGTTCGCTCCCTGCGTCCTCGGGCGGTTGGCCAAGTGCTGACAACTGGTTGCCAAGCGTTGAAATCCGGGCGCTGTTTATGTCCTGCGCGGCCAAGAAAACATCGCGCCAAGTCACCAGCTCTTCGCGCAACTCATCCAGTGCGGTGTTTGACGCGCGCCGGGCCTGGGTGGCGTTTTCGGCCCGTTGGGCGACCACTTCCCAGCCTTCGTAATTCGGGGTTGCATTGGAATCTTGCGCCAAAACCATGCCGGGCATCGCCGCGACCAAAAGCAATAGCAATATTGCGAAAATGCGTTGCATCAGTTTTCATACACCTTTGGAATAGACCGGTCAGAACTGCCCAGCCAGCTTGGCACCGGCAGGCCTTTGTCCGTCAGAAAATCCCTGTTGAATAATTTCGAATGGTAGCGCGTACCATAGTCAGCCAGAACCGTCACAATGCGGCTGCCAGGGCCCAGATCGGCGGCCATAGCCATGGCGGCGGCCACGTTTATTCCAGATGACCCCCCCAGGCACAGCCCCTCATGCTCCAGCAGATCATAGATAACCGGTAATGCCTGCTGATCCGATATCTGATACAGGTAATCCGGGCGCAAACCTTTCAGGTTCGCCGTGATCCGCCCCTGCCCGATCCCTTCAGTGATTGACCCGCCAGTGGCGGCAAATGCACCGGTTTTATAATAGCTGTAGATCGCCGAACCCATGGGGTCGGCCAGCCCGATTTTGACACCCTTTGGCTGCAATGCCTGGGCGACACCGGCCAACGTCCCCCCGGACCCAACCGCGCAGACAAAGCCGTCCAGCTTGCCGTCAGTCTGATCCCAGATTTCCGGGCCTGTGGTTTCAAAATGGGCCTGCCGATTGGCAGTATTGTCAAACTGGTTGGCCCAGACAGCACCGTTTGGCTCGGTCTGCGCCAACGCTGCTGCCAACCGTTCAGAGTAACGGACATAGTTATTCGGGTTTGAATAGGGCGCCGCCGGAACCTGCACCAATTCGCCCCCTGCCAGGCGGATCATGTCCTTTTTTTCCTGGCTTTGGGTTTCTGGTATGACAATCACCGTGCGATACCCAAGCGAGGCACCAACCAAAGACAGCCCAATGCCAGTATTGCCGGCGGTGCCTTCCACAATGGTGCCGCCCGGACGCAAAGCCCCCGATGCCACCGCGTCACGAATGATATACAGCGCCGCCCGGTCCTTGACCGACTGGCCCGGGTTCATAAACTCGGCCTTGCCGAGAATTTCACAGCCGGTGGCATCACTGGGGCCATTCAGGCGGATCATCGGGGTGTATCCGATGCTGGCAGACAGGTCATTTTTTATTTGCATTTGGACATCCCGGCCATTCAGATTTCAGCCCATAGTTAGGCACCACGCAACGGGAACTCAAGCACCGTTGCGCAACCCGTCCCGATGTTTGGCAAGCCACAGCAGGCTTATGATCAGCGGGCCGGTATCGATGGCGCCATTGGCCAGCATATCCATGGCCTGTTCAAAGCCTATGACGTGGCTTTTGATATCCTCATCTTCAGCCTCCAATCCCGAAATGCCGCCAGTGCCATCGGGCAAATCCGCCAACCCAACATATGAATACATGTATTCAGACACCGCCCCTGGCGCCGGGTAATATTGCCCCACCAACAGCAGCTCAGAAACACTGGTTCCGGTTTCTTCGTGCAATTCCCTATGGGCCGTTTGCTCGGGGGTTTCCCCGGCATCTATCCGCCCGGCAATTGCCTCCAATTTCCAGGGTGCCACATCGCCCCGCACCTGCGGGCCAAATCGGAACTGTTCAATAACCAGAACCCGGTCGCGGCCCGGATCATACGGCAGCACAGACACCGCGTCACCGCTGACAAATGCAGCCCGGGTAATGACATCACTTTGCCCGCCATCAAACCGGGGAACCTGCAAGTCATGCTCAACAACACTAAAATAATTCCGATAAGGTTCGCGCCGGTCCACAGTGCGAATTTTGCCATGCAACCTATTGCCGCTCGGCAGGTCTGTCCCGTTTTTGATACAGTCAGACATCGGCTTTTATGACCACCGTTCAGCCACCCATTCGGTCAGCCAGCCGCCAAAAATCCCGCCAACGACTGCGGCCACAATAATGGACGGAGCCGCCAGCAACACATAGTATTCCAAACCGAAATCTATCATCGCTTTCAGTGCCTCCATCGGGCCCTTAAAGCGTTTATCCAATGAATATTGCAAAGCCTTGTTTCCGGCGAACAAAAACACACCCCAAAACAGGATCACCGCGGAAGATGTCAGCCCGTACCCAAACCCTGACCAGATACCAGACCCTGCACGTCCACCTGACACGCGCCAGCCGCTGACAAAACCCAGCACGGCCAGTGTCACGTTCAACAATCCGGTCTGGGTGCCTTCCGGCAATAGCGGCCTAACAAGGTCGCCACAGAAAAATCCGAGGGCTGCAAAAAACAGTCCTGCAATAAGCTTGGGCATTGTGAGCATGTGATCAGGCCGGTTTTGTTATTGTTATCTGTGTTACATCACAGTTTCCGCTGTGAAACGCGGCAGCGCAAGAGGTTAGATAATAATTCCACATTCTGTGAAATCTTTCGTCAAATCCCATTTTTGCTATCAGGTCCCATTTTTCGTTAAACGTCCCATGCCAGCGCCGCAGGGTCAGGCTGTAACTTTCACCAAACTCGATGGATCTGGCCACGGTCAACCCGGCACGCTCGGCTTCCTTTCGCAGCGCAGTTTTACTTGGCAACATACCGCCCGGAAATATATATTTCTGTATGAAATCAACACCTTTTCGGTATATTTGAAAGCGTTTTTCCCGCAAGGTTATTATCTGCAATGTCGCCGCTTTTCCTGGGCGCAGCCGTTCCCGCAGCGTGTCAAAATAGACCGGCCAGTATTTTTCGCCCACGGCTTCAAACATTTCGATACTCGCAATGCCGTCGTAAACCCCGACCTCATCGCGGTAATCTTGCAACTTAATATCCACCATATGGGCCAGGCCGGCCGTGCTGATACGCTTGCTTGCATAGTCATATTGCGGCTGTGAAATCGTCAACCCTGTGACTCGCACGCCCCGAACCCCGGCCGCATATTCCGCAAACCCGCCCCAGCCACAGCCAATTTCCAGAATGTGATCGCCGGGATTTACACCCATCTGGTCAAGCATGCTGCTGTATTTCTGTATTTGCGCGGTCTCAACACTTTCCAGCCCGGTTTCAAATTTTGCCGACGAATAGGTCATCGTTTCATCCAGCCAAAGCGCGTAAAACTGATTGCCAAGATCGTAATGATACGAAATATTTTTCTTGGCCTGCTTGCGGGAATTTGACTTTAACCAATGGCGCAGCCGCTCATAGGCCCGCACAAATACCATACCGGGAAACCCGTCAAACAGGGCGTCATTTTCGGACAGGACCAGGTCCATGAACACCTGCAAATCCGGGCTTGACCACCAGCCATCCAGATAGGCGTCTGAAAACCCCAGATCGCCCTCTCTTATCAGGCGTGCAAACGCATCCGGGTTGTGAATTATCATTTTTGCCACCGGGCCAGGATGCCCCCCATCCGCCCTAAATACCCGCCCATCCGGCAGCACCATATCCAACCGCCCAGTATTTATTTTGCTAGCAATATCAAATACCTGCCTGAAATATCGCGGCAGGTTTTGCTGTCCGGCTGTGGATTTCAATATGTCCATCTGACCCCCCAGTCAGGGCAAGCCTACCCAATTTTGCCCCTGTCAGGCAACATTTTTAGGGTTTCGGGCGGCAGCACATGGTTCAAATACCGCCTGCGCTACAGCACACGGTCCAACGCGCCCAGCAGATGATCCACCTCATCGCGCGTCGTATAGTGCACGAAACTCAGCCGTAAAACGCCCTTATCCAGATCAACCCCCATGGCCGCAAGCGGGCGCGATCCGTAAAAATCGCCGCCATCCGCCATAATGCCATGGGGCACCAGCGCCTCTGCCACCTTACGCCCGGATGTTTTCAGCTCAATCGCCACAGTTGGCATGCGCTTAGCGGCTAAATCCGGCCCGATCAGCCGCGTGGAATTACGGCCTGACACGTAATCAAGCAACGGCTGCAACAGCGCGGTCTCATGGGCGCGAAACAGGTCGTGCACCGCCTTGGCGCGCGCGCCCGGTTCGGCGGGTTCGCTAAAGTGATGCGCATAAATTGTGTCATAATAATCGGCCATCCCGGCGCAGGCCGCCACCTGCGCATGGTCCGGCCCAGCGGGGGTAAACCGGTAATAAAGCGTGCCTTCGTTAAACCAGTGTCCCTGATTGGGCAGCGCCATGCCCAGTTCGCGCCGGATCACCATAATGCCCTGATGCGGGCCATAGGTTTTATAGGCCGAGAACAGATATATATCGGCCCCCAAATCGGCAACATCGGGAAACCCGTGTGGCGCATAAGACACCCCGTCAACACAGACATAAGCCCCGGCCGCATGCACGCGGTCGGTAATCGCCTTCACATCATTAATTTCGGCCACAATGTTTGAGCAATGGGGAAACACCACCAGACGCACCCTGTCATCCAGCAGGGTGTCTAGCTGCGCAATATCCAACCGCCCGGTTTCCGGCTCAACCTGCCATTCCCGCACCTCAATGCCCCGTTCCACCAACCGCCGCCATGGCCCTGAATTTGCCTCATGGTCCTGATTGGTCACAATGATCACATCGCCCTGTGACAGATACTGCCCAAATGCCTGTGACAAAACATAGGTGTTCTGGGTGGTCGATGGCCCAAAGCTCAGTTCATCGGTCTCAACCCCTAACATCGACGCAAGCCGCGACCTTGCCTCATCCATTTCCTCGCCCGCCACCCGGCTGGCGTCATAGGCTGCATAGGGCTGCACTTTTCGTTCATTGTAATACCGGCTCAGCCGATCAATGACCGGTGCGCAGCAATACGAGCCGCCAGCGTTTTCAAAAAATGCCTGCCCTTTTAGGGCGGGCTGGGCAAAAGCCGGGAACTGGGTCCGCACGAATTTTGTATCAAGTTTCATACCCATGACACTTTCGAACATCACCGATTTGGTCAAGGTCACAGGCCCAATTTTTAACGTCAAACCCAATTTGCCCATTTTTGGACCAATTATTGCCCAGATACAGTTGCACTAGGGCCTCAGGCCAGGGCGAGGGAAAAAATGACTGCAATCAAAACCACATTGCTTTTCGTCGGTGAACCGGCGTTAACAATTGAGAATTTTGTCGAAAGCTTAAAGCAGCGCCTCACGGCGGTTGGCATGACAGCCGAAGAAATAAGTCCCCTGGAAAATACAATCATCAGCTTTCGCGCAGCTGGTGCCACGGTGACGGTGTCGTCAAACCAAACGGCTTTGTCTGCAGACACATTTGAAAATGCGCTTGAATCACAATTATCAAAACCCGCCCTGGGGATGCTCAGCGAAACACTTGTTCGCCACACGCGCCACATGGTGGTGTCTGTTGACCCCAACGAGGATGCCCCCCAGACAAGCACCCAACTGCTGCAACATTTGCAGCTTGCCCATGCCACAACTTGCCTTCTGGCCGAATGGCATACGCCCGGCGCGGTTCACTGGACGCATTCAAATCAGTTGCTGACCGGCGGGCAATACTTAAAATTGATGGGTGAGCCAAACCCGTGGGTGCTGTTTTGTAGCGCCAGACTTACCTATTCTGGTCAACCCGACCAAATGGTACGCGCGCGCGGCGTCATCCTGCCCGAGGCAGCCCAGTTCATTGGCCGCCCCATCCGGCTGGTTGATCCAAACTTACCGCTGGATCAGTCCCATGCCGCCGCACTTGCATTTTTGCGCCACGCGGTTGAAACCGGCGCAACGCTGCCAGATGGCGACCGGTTCGGTCCCAAAAAAGGCAGCCTGTTCAGCGTCAGCCACCTGGCCGAAAATGACGATTTTCCAAACGGGCTTTATGACTTATCGGTTGTCACCAGTGACGCTGATACGGCTGTGGGTGGTCCTGCTCGGCCACCCACAGTTGTGGTAAAGCGCCGGGCCCATTTGCCTGCCGCCCAGCCCCTAACAGGAATTGCAGCCCCGCATCCGCGTGAACGAACCCGCAGTATGGCGATCGCATATCTGATGTTGGTGATACTGCCACCGGTAGGCGCTATACTATTGATGTCAAACGCTATTTTCGGCTCAAGCGTCTTTCGCACCGGTGTCGTTGCGCTGGCCAGCGTTGCGGTTGCTGTCATTGTGAGCGCATTTGCGTTCGTCAACGACGGTCAAGACAGTGCATTGTTGTTTCAGACTGAAACGATAAAATCATCTATTCTTGGCGAATAGGTTTAACGCCTAGTCTTTGGTCAGAACTCTTTGGGCAAGATCGGCCTGAACAGGTGATAAATCTTGCCGCCTGATCATGTAGGTATGGATTGAAAAAACCACCGCGCCGCTCACAGGAAGCCGCAACAGGCATTGCCTTTCAGCCCTAAAATAACCGGCCATTGCGGAAATTTTCGGCCTGGGCTCCGCCTCGGTAAAGGGCGCAAATAATTCCGGCGTATCATAATAAAACCCATTGGCCCGCCATAGGGGGCGACCGGGCTTTATGGCATCAAAAAGCCTCTGAACCCGCTTGGCAGTATCAGCGTTATACTGGGCAACGGGACGGTGTATCCCAATCAGAGGCCGACGCATCTTTTCCGCCAGGGTCCAGCCAGCGGGAAAACACAAAACCGCTCCGGTTAACACATGCGCATCGCCGCGACGTTGCATCAGGCACAGATCCTCTTGCACCAAACGCCCGGCTGTGGCCAACGGCTCTGCTCGGTTCAGGGCAATTTTCACCCCGTCAGGGCGGATCACAGCCCCATCTGAAACCTGATATCCAGGGTCTAGTTTCAAAGCATCAATCACCTGATCCAACAGCTCACTGGCCGCCGCCAATGCGCTTGGCTCCATCGCCAAAACGTCACCGGCGCGTGCCCTGATCAACCTATCCCGCAGCGCCATTTGCGGCCCATAGGCATCATCCACCAACAGCCAGTTCTCTGGCTTTAGCGGGGCCATACCCGGCAGCTTTGCAATGGTTTCATCGCGCCAAAGATGCCCAGGTAACTTTGACTGCAAGACCGGCTCCATAGCCCTGCCTCTAAACCCCGTAAATCGCCCCGAACTTTGCTTCCAGATAGTCCAGCAACGGCCCCACCTCAGGTTCAAATCCACAGGCGCGTTTCACCACATCACGCGGTTCATACAGCCCGCCATGGGTCTGCAAGTTCGCCTGCAACCACCCGGTCGCCGCCGACGTGTCGCCAGCTGCAAACTGATCTTCCAGCCCCGGCAGCGCCGCGTGCATCGCCTGGTTCAAACACCCGGCATACACGTTGCCCAAAGTGTATGTCGGGAAATAACCAAACAACCCCACGGACCAATGCACATCCTGCAAACAGCCGTTTGATGGCTTATCCACGGCAAAGCCGAAATCCGCCAAAAATTGCGCGTTCCATGCCTCTGGCAAATCAGCAACGGCCAGATCACCGGCTATCAATTTCCGTTCAATATCAAAGCGCAACAGCACATGCAGGTTATACTGCACCTCGTCTGCCTCGGTTCTTATATAACCTGGGCGCAACTGGTTAACGGTGCCGTAAAACGCGTCCGCATCCGGGATGCCAATATCGCCAAACTGCGCCCGCATCATGCCAAACAGATGCCCGGTAAAGGCCCGGCTGCGCCCGATCTGGTTCTCATAAATGCGGCTTTGGCTTTCATGGACACCCATGGACACCCCGGCCCCAAGCGGCGTTAACAAATAGTCATGGTCAATGCCCTGTTCATAGCAGGCATGGCCGACCTCATGGATAGTCGAATAAAAACAATTGAACGGATCGCGCGGGCTGGTGCGTGTCGTGATCCGTGTGTCCAACCCCGAACCCGATGAAAACGGATGAACCGCCTTATCAATTCGACCGTGGTTCAGATCATAGCCGAACGCACGGGCCAGATCATCGCTTACTGACAATTGCCCGGCCTCATCAAATTCCCGGTCCAGCCCTTTGGGCTGATGCTCTGCCCCCATCGCCTTGTCGCGCAGCGCCACCAGCCGTGGGCGCAACGCATCAAACATCGCCTGTATCTGTTCCCCACTGGTGCCCGGTTCATAATCCTCAAGCAATGCGTCATAGCGATCCCCGTCAGAAACCGCGTCAGCCTGCTGCTGGCGCAGGTCGATAACCTTTTCCAAGGTCGGGGCAAACGCCGCAAAGTCTTCGTTTTCTCGGGCCTCAGCCCAGATGCCCTGCGCCGCAGAAGTCACCTTGGCAATCTCAGTGGCAAGGGCTGCAGGTATCTTTGATGTGCGCTCATAACTGCGCCTTATATGGCGCAGATTTGCCCGCCCCACATCATCAAGTGACGCCCCATCAATAGCTTCAAGCCAGCCACCAATGCGCGGGTCAATCCGACGCCCATGTAAAACCGTTTCCATGGCACCCATCTCTTCGGCACGTTGCGGGCCAGCCCCTGGGGGCATCATGGTTTCCTGGTCCCATTCCAGCCGACCGGCCACCTGCGACAGGGCCTCGGTGTCACGTTGGAACGCCATCAGATCATCATAAGCCGTCATATCATTTTCCTCTTAAACTTTGTGCCATAGGGAAAAGGGCTAAAAACCGCGCGCGGATCAGCACAACCCACAGCGCCACAGCCCCCAATTGGTGAATAATAGCAATGCTAACCGGGGCTGACATCATCACGGTGGCAATGCCCAAAATCACCTGTAACAGCAAGATCGCCAGCATCATATTGAACGACAATTTGGTTTTCATATTGCCGCTGGCACGCGACGCGCGCCAAACAATCAACCCAAACGCCAACACCAGATACCCTGACATCCGGTGCATGAACTGCACCAGCCCGGCATCCTCAAAAAAGTTCCGCCACAGCGGCACCAGATCAAGCGCCCCTTCAGGAAAGTACCGCCCCGCCATCAAAGGCCAGTCGGTGTAACCACGCCCCGCGTCAATTCCAGCCACCAGCGCGCCCAGCAATATCTGCGCAAACACCAGCCCCAAAAGGGCCGTGGCCAGGCGCACCAAACGCCCCTCGCTGCCGCGCCGGGCCTGCATCATTTCGGCCTCGCTGCGTTTCAGGGCAAAAATATACCCCGCAATCAGCCCCAAAATGATAAACGCCAGCCCCAGATGCACGGCCAACCGGTAACTGGCCACATCAACCCGGCCCTCGCCCAGACCAGATGACACCATCCACCAGCCAATGGCACCCTGCAAGCCGCCCAGCAGGCCAATGCCCAGCAGCCGCATGTGCCAGCCGGTTGGTATACGTTTCGCCAGCAATAACCCAATAAATCCAACCGCCCAGACCAGCCCGACCAGGCGGCCCAACTGGCGATGCCCCCATTCCCACCAATAAATTGATTTGAACTCGGCCAGCGTCATTTCGCTGTTTTGCAACTGATATTCCGGGAACGCCTGATACCGGGTAAATTCTGCCGCCCAGTCAAGCGCATTCAGCGGCGGCAATGCCCCAGCCAGGGGTTTCCATTCAGTGATTGATAACCCGCTGTCCGTCAGCCGCGTCAAACCGCCAACGAAAATGATCGCCAGCACCAGCGCAAACAACACCATCAGCCAGATCACCACGCCGCCGCGCCCGATGCGCGCCCGGTCAATCATCCCCGGCTGTGGCGTCGCGACCTGTTTGACATCGCTCTGCACGTCTTCAAATATCGATCGCTTCTGGCCCATCAAAACACCTTGATTGTTTTGGTTAAACTAGGGGCGACGACAGGCTGGGGCAACTGCAAAGCGTTGAATTTTTTGCCTAGCCGCGCGACGGCCAATTGTGGTGCTCGGCATCAATAACAAAGACATGGGCGTGGCGCTTGCCTGCACTGCCATGTTCGCGAAAATGCGGGTGGCCTGAAGGCAGATCAAAATGGTCATGCTCCAGGTCACGGGCCTGACCGGCGGGCCAAAAGAATAACGCCGCCCCCGCCCCGGCAAAAGCAATTCCCCCCAGAACCAACATCGCCACCGGCAGCCCAAATGCCTGCCCGACAAACCCGGCAACCGGATAAGTAAGCAACCAAGTGGCATGCGACAGTGAAAATTGCGCGGCAAACAACGCTGGCCGGTCCGCATCATTGGAAGATCGGCGCAACAACCGCCCGCCGGGCGTCAATATTGCCGAATACAGCCCGCCACTTAATGCCCAGAGCGCCAGAAATACCGGCCAGATTACCAGCCCAATAGCCTGCATATAAATCCCATGCCCCAGCGTCAGCGCCGCAAGCGCAAACGCCCCACCAAGCATCAGGCTGCGTTCCGCCCACAACCGCAACAGCCCTGGCAACGCAAATGCCGCCAGCATTGAGCCGGTGCCAAATGCCGCAAGCGCCAGCGCCACCGCACTGTTCCCCATCCCATAGCCTGCCCGCACCAACACAACGGTATTCACAATCACAAAGGCGCTGGCGGCAGCGGCACAAAGGGTAAGCGCCAACAACCCGCGCAGTCTGGGCGTGGCCAGGTAAATACGGGTGCCTTGGGTCAAACGTTGGCGAAACGGGGCCACCGTCGCGCGTTCATTATGGGCAGGGATCACCACGACCGCCACCAATAGGGCCGAGCAGATAAACCCAATAGCCGTGCCGCCAAACAGCCAGTGAAAGCTCATAAATGTCAGCAAGAACCCAGCCAGCGCCGGGCTGATCAGGTTTTCCATGTCCAACACCATACGCGACAACGACAACGCCTTGGTGTAGTCTTCTTCCCCCTTCAAAACGTCGGGAATGGTCGCCTGAAACGCCGGGGTAAACGTGGCCGATGCCGCCTGCAGCACGAAAATCAGCACATATATCTGCCAAATCTCGCTGATAAATGGCAGGAACAACGCCGTAGCTGCGCGCACCAGATCAGCCCCAATCAGCACCGCCTTGCGCGGCATCCGCCCAACCAGCGCACTGGCCACCGGTGACAGGGCGACATAGGCGATCATCTTGATGGCATAGGCCGTGCCCAGCACAGCCCCAGCACGCGCGCCTGCCAACTCAAACGCCAGCAACCCAAGCGCGATGGTCAACAACCCCGTGCCCAATAAGGCAATTGCCTGCGCCGCAAACAGACGCGCATAGATCGGATGCTTTAGGACAGAAATCATACCCTTAGGTTACCAGTAAAACGCCCCATTCGCCACAAACGCCGCCAGATTTTTCGCAGAAAAATCTCAACCGCGCTCTTTCCAACGAACCATCTGGCGCAAAACACCGTGCAAGGTTTGCACATCCGCCCGCGTCAACGCCAACCGGCCCCACATATTGCGCAGATTTAACTGCATGCCTTCAGCCTTGGCATCCGGGTAGAAAAACCCGGCCGTCTCCAGCCGTTCTTCAAAATGATCCCCCAGCTTTTCCACGTCCAGCTTTGTGGCAAATTCGGTTTTGGCCATTTCCATAACCTCTGGCGGCGTCACATCCCCCAGACGCTGCCATTCATAGGCCAGCAGCAACACGCATTGCCCCAGGTTCAGACTGGCAAACTTTGGGTTCACCGGCACCGAAATAATCGCGTCCGCCAGCGCCACGTCATCGGCTTCCAGCCCGGCGCGCTCCGGCCCAAACAGCACCGCCACCTTTTTGCCCGCCGCCGTCAAAGCCCGCGCGTGCTCCATGGCCCGCTGCGGCGTCATGATCGGCTTGGTCACCCCCCGGTGCCGCGCGGTGGTGGCAAACACATAGTCACACTCCGCCACCGCGTCGTTGGTTATCTCAACCACCGCAGCCTCATCCAGCAACCGCCCGGCACCGCTGGCCATGGCCACCGCCTTTTGGTTTGGCCAGCCGTCGCGCGGGTCTACAATCGCCATCCGGTCCAGCCCGAAATTCCACATCGCCCGCGCCGCAGCACCTATGTTTTCACCCATTTGCGGGCGTACCAGCACGAATTGCGGCTGGTTTTGAATATCTGCCATGTCACACCTTTGGAAATTTACCCGCGGGTGATACGATTGCCCGACAGTCAAAGCAAGGAGCACCTAAATGGCACATGATGAAGGCCTCGCCCAAATGTTACGCGATGATCTGGTGGATGTAATTGGTATCACCGAGCGAAACATGTTCGGCGGCCTGTGTTTCATGCTGAACGGCAATATGCTGTGCGGTGTCAGCCCCAAGGGCTGCATGTTTCGCGTTGGAAAACCCCGTGAAGACCAAGCCCGCGCCATTGCCGGTGCCGGCCCGATGACTTTCACAGGACGCCCCATGGGGGGCATGATTGATGTGAGCGAAGAGGCATTTAACGATGACACACGCCGCGCCAAATGGCTGGCGCTGGCCATCCGCAATGCCCAAAGTCTGCCTGCCAAGTAGCCAAGCAGTTAAAACCACGCTATAGCGGCCAAAACCTGACAAAACCCAAGGTCCCCCATGCCAGATCTCGAGCGCCCACAAATTTATCTAATCACTCCACCTGAACTGGAATTATCCAGCTTTACCAATGTTTTATCATCGGTTCTGGATGCAAATACTGTGGCCTGTATCCGGCTTGCATTGTCCAGCGAGGATGAAACCCATATCCAACGCACCGCCGATGGGTTGCGCGATATTTGCCATGCCCGTGATATCCCGCTGGTTATCCAGACCCACTTTAATCTGGTTGAAAAACTGGGCCTGGACGGGGTGCACCTGACCGATGGTTCCAAAAACGTCCGCCAGGTTCGCAAAGACCTGGGCAGTGACGCCATCATCGGTGCCCATTGCGCCATATCGCGCCATGACGGCATGAATGCCGCCGAAGCGGGCGTTGATTACGTCAGCTTTGGCCCGGTCGGCCATACCGCACTTGGTGACGGAAAAACCGCGCCTCTGGATCTGTTTCAGTGGTGGTCAGAAGTGATAGAAGTGCCAATAGTCGCCGAAGGTGGCTTAGATGAAAAAACCATTGCAAGCCTTTCAGAAATAACAGATTTCGCTGCAATTGGTTCTGAAATATGGTCGGCGGATGACCCTGCCAAGCGCTTGCAAGAACTGGCCAAAATCCTAGCGTAACCGCTTATTAGCCCGACGTCATCCCCGCGCGCACGGCCTGCTCACAGGCCAGTGCCAATTCCTTGCGATCCGCAAAATTCATAACCGCCAGTGGCGCATGGTAGGTTACCGTCACCACCCCCTGCCGGGGTGCTGCCAAAACTTGCAACAGATGCGGCCCCAATGACATATCACCCCACCAGCCGTAAAACTCTGGAAACGTACCCTGCGGGGATCGGTAACGTACCGTCACCGGCTGCACCTGTATAGGACCGGACTCACTTTGCGCAAAGAACGCCGCATAAAGCGTTGATTTGAATGATAAAATCAACGACCCATCTGTCGATGTCCCTTCCGGAAAAAACAACAATCGATGCCCCGCGGCCAGGCGATCCTCAAACACAGTTTTTTGAATTTTGGCGTCACTGCGCATACGGCGGACAAACACTGTCCCGGTCGCGCGCGCCAACCAGCCAATAACCGGCCAGCCAGACACTTCTGATTTGGCCACGAAATAAACCCGCTGGCGGGCGTTCAACACCAAAATATCCAGCCATGAGGAATGGTTGGCAACAACAGCGCCCGCCCCCTGCATTTGGCTGCCAATCACCCGCTGCTGCAACCCGATAATTTTCAGAACAATCTTGCAAACCATCACCGTGACATAGGGCGTCATCGGCCGGTGCGGTGCCCAGATAGGGGCCTCAACAATCCGCAATACCAGCAACACGATTAACCCGAACACCAGCACAAAAGACGCCGCCGCCCCCCGCACCAGCGCCCGCAACCAGCCCAGTGCAGACACTGGCCGGGTATTTGGTGTAATCTCGGGGTTCCAGGCCGGTTTCATGCTGCCCCCTGTGTAACATACTTGGCCCGCACCGCGCCTGGGACACCCCCGACATCGACAATCATAAAGATGTCGGTGGTGTTAAAATCCCTGTCAACAAAGGCCCCCTCGCCGACAAAACCGCCCAAACGCAGGTAAGATTTTATCAGGGGCGGCATGTCAGGCATCACCTCAGAGCGCTGAATTTGCGCGCTGTCATCCCCAGCCATGGCCAGGTATTTGTCGGGGCGCGCAGTGACGCGCAGGTCGGCTGGCGCCAGATGATGCTGGTGCAAATATGACAGGTGCCGAGCGTAAAGAGCCGCATCAACCCCGTAAAAACTAGCAACCCCAAACAGCACCTCTATGCGGTTTTTTAGAATGTGGGCGGCCAAACCGTCCCATAATTTATACAGCGCCATGCCGCGCCGATGCTCAGCTGCGATGCAGGATCGGCCCAGCTCCAACAACCGACGCCCGCCCTGGCGCAACGGGGTAAGGTCGTATTCTGTTTCTGAATAATACTGACCAGCAGACGTTGCCGCCGCCCCATCCATCAAGCGATACACCCCAACAACATGGTCCAAACTGGCCGGGTCACAGCGGCTGTCCACCAATATCAAATGCTGTGCATGGGCGTCAAAACTGTCGCGTTCACGGCACGAAACATGGTCCACCATCGCCCCATCGCCCCCCAATTCCTGCACAAACACACGGTAGCGCAATCTTTCAGCTGACCAGCGGTCCTGATCATCCTGTGCAAGACGAACTATTAGGTGCGGGTTCTGGTCAATCATCTTGTCCGTTTGGGTATAGTTGGCTTGCAAACCTTCTAGATTTCCACATCAGGCATTGCAACTGCTCGGCGGGAAATATCCAAATTGACACTACCTAAGGTTGTGTTATGGTATTTATCTTACACTTGGGGAACAGTCATTTGACGCGCGCCAACACCAACATGACCCGTGCCGAGTCAATCACGACCTTACCGGCATTTTCAAACATAACAGTGACCCGCCCCGGTATATTTGACTGTACCTGCCCCACACCCCATTCAGGCTGCCCCGGGTGCAATACCTGCATGCCGGGCTCCAGAAAATCATTCGAATTGTCCATTTACTCTCCTTACAGGGAACCATGCCAGTGAGCCATATATCCAGTCAACTAACCGAACTTGTCGGTTCCAGAATTTGCCATGACCTGATCAGCCCGCTTGGTGCCATCAGCAACGGTGTCGAACTGATGTCCATGTCCGGTGGCAACGCCGGACCAGAAATGAGCCTGATTTCGGAAAGCGTTGAAAACGCCAATGCCCGTATCCGCTATTTCAGAATTGCCTTTGGTGCCGCGCGCGCCGGGCAGCAGGTCTCTGTTTCGGAAATCAACGCCATTTTGCGCGACCTGTCGCGCGGTGGCCGTCTGGTGACAGACTGGCAAACCGGCGACGATCCAGGCCGACCAGAGGTCAAACTGGCATTTCTACTGTTGCAATGCTTTGAAACCGCCATGCCCTGGGGCGGCCGCATCACGGTAACCAGCGTCGGGGATCAATGGGCAATCCATGGCGAGGCGCGCCAAATGAAAGCAGTGCCAGAATTATGGCAGGTCCTAAACTCTGATGACAAAGACAACACGATCCAGCCCGCAAACGTGCATTTTCCGCTGGCCCGCTTGACGGCTGAAAACCTTAACCGCAGCCTTACTGTCGAAATCTCTGAAAATTCAGCCCGGGTTCGCTTTTAACCCCGCACCGTCCCATCACCCGTCACCAAATACTTGAAACTGGTCAGTTGCTCGGCCCCCACCGGGCCACGGGCATGCATTTTCCCAGTGGCAATGCCAATTTCCGCCCCCATGCCAAATTCACCGCCATCGGCAAATTGGGTGGAAGCATTGTGCATCAAAATCGCGCTGTCCAGCTCGGTAAAGAACCGCGCTGCAGCCCCGGCATCTTCGGTTATAATGCAATCGGTGTGGTTTGAACCGAACCGACGAATATGACCAATGGCCCCCCCCAGATCATCGACCACTTTGGCAGCAATATCCATGTCCAGATATTCATGCCCCCAGTCGGCATCACTGGCAGCAACCGTACCCGCCACCGCCTGCAACTGCCTGTCCGCATGCACCGTTACCCCGGCTTGCATAAGCGCACCAATCACGTCACGCCCCAGCGTTTCAACCAGATCCCGGTGGATCAACAGGCATTCGGCAGCGCCACAAATACCGGTGCGCCGGGTCTTGGCGTTCAGCACCACATCCAGGGTTTTTTGCACATCCGCAGCGGCATCAACGTAGATATGCACGATGCCCTCAAGATGGGCGAAAACCGGCACCCGGGCCTCGCGCTGCACCAGCCCAACCAAGCCCTTACCGCCACGTGGCACGATGACATCGATGCTGTCAGTCATGGTCAGCATCTGCTGCACCGCGGCGCGGTCACGCGTTGGCACCAGTTGAATGGCGTCTTCCGGCAGATCAACACCGCGCAGCCCGTCAACCAAACAGCTGTGGATCACCTGCGAAGAATGAAAGCTTTCAGACCCGCCACGCAAAATAACCGCGTTACCCGCTTTTAGGCACAGCGCCCCTGCATCGGCCGTGACATTTGGGCGGCTTTCATAAATGACGCCAATAACCCCAAGCGGCGTGCGCACCCGTTTTATGTGCAGCCCGCTTGGCATGTCCCATTCTTTCAGTACCTCACCCACTGGGTCGGCCTGTTCGGCCACGGCGCGCAACCCAGCCACAATTGACCCCACCCGATCCAAGTCCAGCATCAGCCGGTCCAGCATCGCCGGGCTCAGCTGTTTCGTGCGGCCATAGTCCATATCCAAACCATTGGCGGCAATAATTTCTGCCCGTCTGGCCCAAACAGCGTCCGCGGCTTTGATAAGGGCCCCGCGCTTTTGGGCGGCACTGGCAATGGCCAGCCCGGCGGCAGCGGCTTTCGCACGGGCACCGATATCAGCCATCAATGCGGGAATATTTTCAAGCTCGGTCATGGTATTAGCCTTTGGATTGGGGCTGGGTAGAAGCCTCCGGCGGGGATATTTAGGAAAAAAAGAAACTGCGGTTTCACAGCACCATATCATCCCGGTGGATCAGTGCAGCGCGCCCTGGATACCCCAAGATGGGCTCAATCTGGTCTGATCGTTGCCCGGCAATAGCACTTGCCTCACTGCTGGAATAGCGGGCAAGCCCATGGCCGATTTGCACCCCATCCGGGCCCAGTATATTGACCAGATCGCCGCGCTCAAAACTGCCCGACACGGTGCTGACCCCGGCAGGCAGCAACGATTTGCCCCGCCCAAGGGCCGCCGATGCACCAGCGTCAATCGTGATGTCACCCTTTGATTTCAAAGCAGATATCCAGCGTTTTCGCGCGGTTGTCGGGTCCCCGACAGCGCTGAACCAAGTTGCCGGGGCGCCGTTTTGCAAGGCGGTCAGGGGGCGCGCGCCGCCGCCATCGGTGATGGCCATGGCGCAGCCGGCCCCGGTGGCCGTTTTGGCCGCCATAAGCTTGGTTTTCATGCCGCCGCGCGACAGGCCAGACCCGGCGTCGCCAGCCATGGCTTCTATTTTTGCGGTGATCACGTCGATCTGATCGAACCGTTTTGCAGTCGGGGTAATGGCAGGGTTGGCTGAATAAAACCCATCCACATCCGACAACAGGATCAGCTGATCCGCCCCCACCGTCACCGCAATTTGCGCCGCCAGCCGATCATTGTCACCATAGCGGATTTCGTCAGTGGCAACGGTGTCGTTTTCATTCACAATCGGCACCACCCCAAGCGCCAGTAATTGGTCCAACGTCGCCCGTGAATTTAGATAGCGACGGCGATCATTGCTGTCCTCAAGCGTCACCAGAACCTGGGCCGTGGTGATACCGTGGGGTTCCAGCGCCTCTTCATAGGCACGCGCCAGACGTATCTGACCCACCGCTGCCGCTGCCTGAGATTGCTCCAGCGCCAGGTTTCCAGCCGGCAGTTCCAACACCGCCCGCCCCAACGCAATGGACCCCGAAGACACCAAAACCACATCCGCTCCGGCAGATTTCAGCGCGCTAATATCCAACGCCAGATCGCGCAGCCAGTCACCGCGCAGCTTGCCATCCTGCACCAATAGAGATGAGCCGATTTTAACGACCAGTCGTTTTGCATCCCCTAGGGTTGCCACGACGTTTCCTCTTCTTCCGATTTACGCGCCCGCAGCCGGTTGTCGTCAATTTCGCCACGCAGGTTGCGCAACACTTCAACCAGACCTTCGCGGCTGACCCCGGACATTGCCATCGCCGCCCCGCCAGAGGCGCGGCTTAGAATGGCCAGCTTTTCATCCCGTTCATCCGCATCCAGAGCATCAATTTTGTTAAGCACCGTCAGGCGCGGCTTATCGGCCAGATCGCCGCCATAGGCCTCTAGTTCTTTTATAATAACCCGGTAGTCTTCGGCCACATCATCAGATGTCCCATCAATGATATGCAGCAGCACCGCACACCGTTCCACATGGCCCAGGAACAAATCCCCCAGCCCGCGCCCCTCAGAGGCACCGGCAATCAGCCCTGGAATATCAGCGATAACAAATTCCACATCATCCACCCCGACAACACCCAAATTGGGCACCAGCGTGGTGAACGGATAATCCGCCACCTTGGGGCGGGCGTTGGATGTGGCCGCCAGAAACGTTGATTTTCCGGCATTGGGCATGCCCAACAGACCCACATCAGCGATCAGTTTCAGCCGTAGCCACAGGGTGCGTTCCACACCTTCCAGGCCCGGGTTGGACCGGCGCGGTGCCCGGTTGGTTGGGCTTTTGAAATGCAGGTTGCCAAACCCGCCATTACCACCCTGCGCCAACAGGAACCGCTGGCCGACTTCGGTCATATCGGCGATCAATGTTTCTTCGTCTTCGTCCAGTATTTCGGTGCCCACTGGCACTTTTAGCACAATGTCTTCACCATATTTTCCCGACCGCTGGCTGCCCATACCGTGCTGGCCATTCTTGGCAAAGAAATGCTGTTGATAGCGAAAATCGATCAGCGTGTTCAGCCCGTCCACAGCCTCGGCCCAGACTGATCCACCATTGCCGCCATCGCCGCCATCAGGGCCGCCAAATTCAATATAGCGTTCGCGCCGGAAACTGATGCAGCCACCGCCACCCCCGCCCGAGCGGATATAGACTTTGCTTAGATCAAGAAATTTCATGGCCTGGCCTTAAGTTGGGTTCGGCTCAGGCGATAAAGGGTTTCTGGCGCGTCCTCAAGCCTTGCGTCAGAACTTCCTATTGCTACGCCGGTTTTGGCGAAGCCCAGCTTTTGCAACACCCGGCCAGAGGCAGCGTTATCATCAAAATGGCAGGCTTGGATGCTCTTCAATGCAAATCGTGTGAAAACGTCGCCTAGAAAACCGCGCATCGCTTCGGTGGCATAGCCCTGCCCCCAATAGTCCTTGCCAATAAAATAGGCGCAGCTGGCCGGCTCGCCACCAATGCCGAGCGCACCGATCAAGGTGCCATCATGCAGGGTCATCGCCGGGCGAAACCCGATGCGTCCCTGCCATTTTGACATCTCCAGCCAAGCATTTGCCGCGACATCCCCCCATGGGGTCGGGATGTTGCGCATATTGCGCGCCACATCTGGCACACAAATCCGTTGCAAATCCTGCCGATCATCATCAACCAACCCGCGGATCACCAGCCGCTCAGTGCGTATTTCATAGGGATTCACCGCCAGCCAATCCGCGCGGGTTAAGGTGAATTCCGGGCCGGACAGTTCACATCCCTGCGCCTTGGAAAACACCTTATCACGCCCGGTTATTTTGAAACCCAGCTTTTGCAACACCCGCACGGACCCCGGATTACCATCAAACACCGCCGCCGTGATTCGATCCCAATCCATAATTGCAAACGCCCGGGCTATCACTGCGCGCGCCATTTCGGTTGCATAGCCCCGGCCCCAGTGATCCCGCGCAAAGAAATATCCCAGATTACCATTGGCCACGCCCATGCCGCCGATCTGTTCATCGCCCATAAACACTGGCCCCACGAAACCCAGTTCCGGGTCCACCTGATTGCAGCGCGACAGGGTAAATTCCCGCTCCGCAGGGTGCGGCCAGCTGGCCGTCCATTTCACCACCTCGTAATCCGACACAAACGCCATATAGCCATCAACATCGCTGGCAACCGCATCGCGCATACGCAACCGCTCGGTTCTAATCTCATGCATTACGTGCCTGCCAATCGCCGCGGCTTAACAGCATTTCCTGCAACGGTTTTGCCAGCCCGGTTGCCGCAGAAACGGTTGGCACAATATCGGCACCCCGAAACCCCAGCCCCGCAAGAATGCGCTTAGAGCCTTCATTGCCAACGAAATACCCGCTTTCCAGCTCACCGTCGCCATGGCTGAACCATTCAGCCACCACTGCAGGCGCGGCCTCAGACATATAGCCCTGCCCCCAAAACCCGACACCCAGCCAATAGCCCAGATGTCCCTTAACCCCGATACCACCGGCAACCTGCCCGTCGATCTCGATGCAATAGCCACCATCAAGATCACCATTTTCGATAAAGTCCAACGCATCGGCAACGCCGTATGGGTGCGGCACCACCGTCAGCCAGCGTGATACCGCGATATCGCCGATCAGACGCGCGCACTCGGGCGCATCTGCGCGCACCCAGGGACGCAACAGCAACCGTTCCGTTTCAATTTTTTCTGCAAACATGGTCTTAGTCTCCCTTAAACCCCGTGGAATTTCCAGCCGGGGATCGCGGGGCTTAATCAGACGATCCCGGATGACCCGGATCGCCCCACTTAGCGCTAATCCGTTAGTCGATTTACATATGTCCATGTGGGGACTGTCGCGTCGCGCGCCACAGAATGGGCCTCGGCATCACCCAGATAGCCAAATCCCGCATTGGTCATCACACGGGCCGATGCCGGGTTGTCCTGAAACACCTCTGCGAACATGGTTTTCGCCTCATGTGGGTTGGCGGCAACCATAGCGCGCACAGCGTCCGACGCGATGCCGGTATTCCAAAACGTTGGTGCCACCCAGAACGTGATTTCCGATTGCTCACGGTCCATCCGGGTCAGCCAGCACACGCCCAGAACTTCGGGCAGACCTGATGCCACACCATCCATCACCCAAACATCTTCGCCGCGCCCATCCTGGGCCGCGCGCGCGATATAGGCGTCAATTGCGCCCGGCGGCAAAGGATGCGGCACCGCACGGCACGCCTGCGCCACCCGTTTGTCAGCCATGTGCATTTCCAGCAATCCGGCGTCAGATTTGCGCATCGGGCGCAGTAAAAATCGCTTTGTCTCTATCACCGGCTGTGCGGTTATCTTATCAAAAATCATGTCTTCCCTCCGGCAAATATAACAAACAAAAAACTGGCAACACTCAAAACTGCCAGGATCCATGGCAGACAAAACACCACCAGCACCACCAATAAACAGATAGCTACAATAGTAGCTGACGGCACCATTTGGCAGCCCGGGCATAAGAATGTTGTGAATGCAGCAACAGTAAGCAAGCAGCACCTCAGATTAGGCGAATATTTCACCAATCTCGCACCAAAAACGGGGCTGCCAAACTGGCAACTCGTAAAGGTCAAAAGGCTGGTAACGGCGACGCCCATAATATGCGTGCTCCTGAAAACGAAAAAGGGGACCGGTATTTCTACCGATCCCCTTATAAATCTTGGTTAAGGTTTTCGGCTACTCGGCGGCCTCCGCTGCCGGAAGGACCGAAATAAAGGTGCGTTTCTTTAGGCCCTTATGGAATGTCACATGACCTTCCACTTTGGCGAAAATCGTATGATCCTTGCCCATGCCCACGCCTTCACCCGGCCACATCTTAGTGCCGCGCTGACGCAAAATAATATTGCCCGGAATAGCCAATTCGCCACCGTACATTTTTACACCCAATCGACGCCCGGCGCTGTCGCGACCGTTACGTGATGAACCACCTGCTTTTTTATGTGCCATCGGTTCTTATCCCTTCTTCGCCAATTCTTTGGCCTGAGCGATCCAACCTTCACGCTCAATACGACCTTTGAATGACAGTTTCTCGTCCATAGCAGCTACATCGGCTTTTTTCCAGCCCGCAACCTGGGCAAATGTCGTCACACCTTCGGCATTCAGCTTTTTCTCAAGCGCCGGTCCAACACCGGACAGTTGCTTAAGATCATCAGCTGCTGCTGTTTTAGGGGCCGCCTTCTTGGCTGCAGCCTTCTTAGGCGCGGCTTTCTTGGCAGGCTTTTCCGCCGCAACCGGCAATGCAACCGACCCGGTTCCAACAGCCGCCATCACACCGGACTTATCGCCACCCTTTTCCAGGATGTCAGTAATCCGAACCAGCGTCAGCTTTTGACGGTGGCCCTTGGTGCGCTTTGAATGGTGCTTGCGGCGACGCTTGACGAAATGGATAACCTTTTCGCCCTTGATCTGATCGATCACGTCGGCCTGTACAGCCGCACCGGCAATCATTGGCGTGCCAATATTGGCACCAACCATCAGAATCTCATTGAATTGAATTTTATCTCCGGCAACAGCAGCAAGCCTTTCAACGCGTAGAACGTCTCCGCTTTGAACCCGATACTGTTTGCCTCCGGTTTTGAGAACCGCAAACATATGCTTTCCTTCGCATTTTCCGCGTTCTGTGGCCCCGGTTTCCCGGCGTTTTGGCTAATGCCGCCTCAAACTGCGCGCCCCGATCGGGACGATATGAACAAACCCTGTGGGAACACCCCATCAGGAATGGCGGCTTATCTTGGAAATCCCCCGCCAAGTCAACCGCCAATCAGAAACCAACAGCGTCTTCTTTTCATAAGTATCCGCGCCGCAGGCAGGTCGCCCGGCACGGGCTTATAAGAACGCGCCGTCAGGCGCTCAATTTCCCTATAATTCCTCGCTGGCCATGATCCTGGCCGCGGCCAAACCCAGCGCATGCGAAATCTCGACAAACATTTCATCAAACCCGGCAAACAGCGCCGTGTTCAATGCCTGCCCAGCATCTGTTTCAGAAAGCTCAATATAGGCCGCCATGTCAGCATCACTAAGCGGTGAATAGGCCATGGACAAAAAACCAAACAACCATTCGCTTGTATCCTGGCGAATATCGGCCTCCTGCTCCCAGACATCAGACAAAATCTGATCCTCGCTGATCGGCTCTTCGTAGGCGCCCCCCTCCACCAGCCCGGTGTAAAACGCATAGTTTGAATTCAGCGCCCCCACCACATTGCTTTCCAGCAGGTTATTCACCTCTATGAACCGCTGTAACAGCGCCAACCGCGGGCTTTCATTGGCCATAAGCTGTACAACATTGGCCTTATTGGCGGCATCCACCGCATCATCCATCAGCGCAATCCGGGCTGAAATTTCCAACTTAACAATCTCAACCCCCAAGGGGCTTTCAAAAAATGCCGTCAGCATTGGTATGTCGGCTTCGTCAATGCTATCGGCAAACCCCGCCAGGGCAATTTCCGCCATCCGGTCCAGGTCATAAATACCTATGACCACCTGACCCCAGGCGCTGTCATTGCGCCCTGGAAACATGTTTTCCGCCAGATCAGAGCCATAGCCCAAACCCTCATCGCGCATGACCTGAATGATCTCAGGCAGGCCCAAGGCATGGGCCAGACGGTCCACATTTTCCGACATCTGCGCCTGCCCCGGCACCGCCGCCAGCACCCAGAAACCTATCGCAATAATTGATCTAAACATGTACCACTCCTATAACTTTGGTGGTTAAATACCCCCTAACACCGCCGCTTCCAAGCCCCACATTCCGACACCCGGCGTGCGACGCGCAAGTTTACGGTTGTGCCAACAGCACCCAATACGTAAAGAAACACTCGGTCTGACCCACCAACATGCGGAGAGGTGCCGGAGTGGTCGAACGGGGCGGTCTCGAAAACCGTTGAGCCTTCACAGGTTCCCAGGGTTCGAATCCCTGTCTCTCCGCCATTACAACATTGGTGGGACATCAAAATTCCAGCCAATATCAACAATCACCTTCAAATATATATAAACAAATGGTGCCCGCGGCCGGACTCGAACCGGCACGGCCTTTCAGCCGAGGGATTTTAAGTCCCTTGTGTCTACCATTCCACCACGCGGGCCTGACCGGCGCGACAATAGGCATTGCGCCCGGTGTGTAAAGCCATCAGGCGCGCAAAAATGGCCTCAGACACAACTAAATTGCACGCCCAGCCACTGCCTTGACGGGCCGCCCCAAATTAAGCAGTCTGCCGCCATGTTTCCCATACGCGACCATAACCCAAGCGAAAATCAACCGGTTGTCACAATCTCTCTGATTGCGATCAATGTGTTGGCCTTTGTGATCTATTCCACCATGGTTACAGGTGACGCCGCACTTGGCCAGTTTTACCATAACTGGGCGATGATCCCGGCGCGGATCATGGCAGGCGACGGCTTTCACACCCTGTTTACCTCAATGTTCATGCATGGCGGCATCATGCACTTGGCTGGCAACGTGCTGTTTTTATGGATATTTGGCGACAATCTGGAAGATGAGCTGGGCCATATGCGCTTTTTGATCTTCTACTTAGTGTGCGGCTTGCTGGCCGATGCCGCCCAGATTATCGCCGACCCAAATTCATTCATTCCCACCCTGGGCGCATCGGGTGCCATCGCCGGGGTGATGGGCGGGTATTTGCTGTTGTTCCCCAAGGCGAAGGTCGATGTGCTTTTGATCCTGATCATCATTTTCAAAATATTCACAGTCCCGGCCTGGGTCATGCTTGGCATCTGGTTCGGGCTGCAAATATTTAGCGGATTGGGTTCAGACATTACCGGCGGCGGTGTGGCCTATTGGGCCCATGCCGGTGGCTTTATTGCCGGCTTCATCCTGATGCTGCCGGTCTGGCTTCGCCGGGGCGGAAAAACCTATTGGCAAAGCACCCAAGGCCACCCGCCCCACCCTGATGCCCAGTACCGCACCGTGCGCACAGCCATCCCAAAGGTCCGTCGCAAATGACCAAAACCCACCGACTGACCTGCCATTGCGGGGCCGTTGAACTGCGCGTCCGCCTGTCCCAAGGCTTGCAAACAGCGCGACGCTGCGATTGTTCCTATTGTGCAAGGCGGGGGGCGATTGCTGTGTCCGCCCTGCTGGCAGATGTTGAAATAGTGAAAGGCCGCGACACTCTAAGCCTGTACCAATGGGGCACCAACACCGCCAAACACTACTTTTGCAAAACCTGCGGCATCTATACCCACCACCAGCGCCGGTCTAACCCACAGGAATACGGCGTCAACGTCGCCGCCCTTGCGGGCATCAACCCGCGCGATCTGGGTGATGTGCCCTGGTCTGACGGCATCAACCACCCCTCTGATCGCGACTGAACCACCCCATGACTGATATATTCCTGATCATCCTGCCGCTGATCCTGCTGGTCGCCACCGGCTGGGCCATCACCCGCGCCCGCCTGCTAAGCGACCCCCACTGGCAAGGGATCGAAAAATTCAGCTTTATCATCCTGATCCCGGCCCTGCTGATCCGTGCCATTTACCGCTCGGATCTATCGCTTTCCATTGCTGGCCCCTATGTCGCGTCACTGATCCTGACGGTCACCGCCATGGGCCTGCTAACACTGACCCTGCGCCTGGCATTTAGCCACGACCAATTGCCCAGCGCCGACCTGTCCAGCATGTTTCAGGCCACCACCCGCTGGAACGGTTTCATCGTCCTGTTGATCGCCGCGCAACTGTTTGGAGAGCCGGGCCTGGGCTTGGTCGCCATTGCCATGGCAGCCCTTATCCCGCTGATAAATATCGCCAATATCACCGTTCTTTCAACGATGCTCACCCAATCCCGCAGCCTTAAATCCCTGGCAACCACCATCCTGCGCAACCCGCTGGTGATCGCCAGCCTGACAGGTCTGGCCATCAACCTAACCGGCCTTCAGGTGCCCGCCAGCATCGACACCACCCTTGATCTGATCGGGCGCGGCGCCTTGGCCATTGGCTTGCTGGTGATCGGCGCGGGCTTTGACTGGCAGCGCCTGTTGCGGCCCAGCTGGCACATATTCTGGGGCGTCGCGCTCAAACTGATCGCCGCACCGGCCCTGATGTTTGTGCTGGCCAACCTGTTCCAACTGAACGCCCTGCAAACCACCTGCGCTATGCTGGTGGTCTCAGCCCCGACAGCATCCAATGGCTATATCATCGCCCGCCAAATGGGCGGCAATGCCGGGCTTTACGCCCATACCATGAGCTGGCAACTGGTGCTGTCGATCCTGACCATTCCAGCCATTATCTGGCTGACCACTCCCTGATCAAGCGTTGCGAATAAGCTTGGAAAACTGATCAAATACTGGCTCGGCCGCACAGATCACCGCCCCATCTTCCAACAGATCACCCCCCGGCGTGAAGGGTTCGACCAACGCCCCGGATTCGCGCGCAATCAATATACCGGCGGCAACGTCCCAGCTTTTCAAGCCGTGCTCCCAAAACCCATCATAGCGCCCAGCCCCGACATAAGCCAAATCCAGCGCCGCCGCTCCCCAACGGCGCACCCCGGCACAGCTGGGCATCAGCCGCGCCAATTCTTGCAACGTCAATGGCAGATCACTGCGCCCGGCAAACGGAATACCGGTGGCAAAAATGCATTCGATCATCCGAGACCGCGCCGACACCCGGATCCGGCTTTCATTCATAAATGCGCCCTGGCCCTTTTCGGCAACAAACATCTCATCTTTGCTTGGGTCATAGACCACGGCCGATACGATCTCACCCTTGAATTCAAGGGCAATAGACACCGCCCAATGGGGCAAACCGTGCAGAAAATTCGTGGTGCCATCCAGCGGGTCAACAATCCAACGCCGGGTCGGGTCTATGCCGACAACCGGCTCACTTTCTTCGCCAACCCAGCCGTAATTCTTGCGCCCACCCATCAATTCCTCACGGATGATTGCCTCAGCCGCAATATCCGCCCGGCTGACAAAATCCCCGGCGCCCTTCATTGACACCTGCAGGTTTTCGACTTCACGAAAATCCTTGGCCAGCGAGCGCCCCGCCAGACGCGCGGCCTTGATCATCAGGTTAAGATTTGCACTGCCTTGCATATCAAGCGCTCCTAAAATTACTCAAGCGCCGCGTATAGGGCCACCCCCCCCCATTGCCAAGCCAAAATCATGTATTTTTTCTTTGCAAAAATACTCTCGCCGAAGGCCCTTAGAAACCTAATGACGCCAAAGGCGTCGCATCTTCCTTACCCTAACGCCGCTGTAATTTCACCGGAATACTGCGCGCCAAGCGCAACAGATGCGCCATAAACGGCTTGTCCGTGTCATCGCTGCGCGTGGCCGCATATAACCGCCGTGTCAGCCCGCCCTTGGTGATCGGCCGGGTGATGTAATCTGAATGGTACCGCACCTCGCGCAACACCCAGTCGGGCAATACCGTCACCCCACGATTGGATGCCACCAACAGCAATATCACTGCCGTCAGCTCCACCTGACGCACCGCCTTTGGTTCCACCTTGGCCGGGCTTAACAACTGGCTGAATATATCCAGCCGTGCGCGTTCCACCGGGTAGGTGATCAATGTCTGCCCCCGAAAATCCTCGGCCTCAATATATTCCTTTGCCACCAGCGGGTGGTTAGAGGCGGCCACAAACACCGGCTCATAGTCAAACAATGGCGAAAACTCGATATCTTGCAGCTTTTCCGGGTCCGACGATATCACCAGGTCCACCTCTTCACGCCCCAGCGCCGACAGGGCATCAAAGGCCAGACCGGGGCGTATATCCACATCCACATCCGGCCAGGCCTTGCGAAATTCTTCCAACACCGGAAACAACCACTCAAAACAGGCGTGGCATTCAATGGCGATATGTAGACGCCCCGACTTACCTGCATGCAAGCCGGCAAAATCATCCTGTAATGCCTCAAGCTCTGGCAATACTTTGTCCGCCAGACGCAGCACTTTCATACCCGCAGCTGACAGCTTCAAAGGCTTGGTGCGGCGCACAAACAGCTCAACTCCGGCCTGTTCCTCAAGGCCCTTCACCTGATGTGACAGCGCTGACTGGGTGATGTTCAACACATCGGCCGCACGCGCCAACCCACCGGCCTCATGGATGGCCCGGATCGTTCTGAGGTGGCGAAATTCAATATGCATACTATCACTGCGCTCATGATGTTAATGAGAATTATGAATTTGTCTCACATTCACCGCCGTGACACAAGGGTCCAACCAAAAGGAAAACCCATGTCCGCCACCCGCATTTCATTCGAATTCTTCCCGCCCAAATCCCTGAACGCGTCGTTCAGATTGTGGGATACCGTGCGCACATTGGCCCCACTGGCCCCGGAATTTGTGTCGGTCACCTACGGCGCTGGCGGCACCACCCGCAAACTGACCCATGAAGCCGTGGACACCATCCAGAAGAACTATGGCCTAAAGGTCGCCGCCCACCTGACCTGCGTTGACGCCACCCGGGATGAAACCCTTGAAATTGCTGAAAATTACGCGCGCTCCGGCGTCACTGACATTGTCGCGCTGCGCGGCGATGCACCCGGCGGCGGCGACTTTGCCGCCAATCCGGATGGCTTTAATAACGCCTGCGAACTGATCAGCGCCCTGGCTCACACAGGTAAATTCAACATCCGCGTTGGGGCTTACCCCGATCGCCACCCCGATGCGCCAACCGACACGGCAGACGTTGACTGGCTCAAGGCGAAACTTGACGCTGGCGCCACCTCCGCCATCACCCAGTTTTTCTTTGAGGCAGACACATTCTTTCGCTTCCGCGATGCCTGCGCGGCAGCGGGCATCACCGCCCCCATCATCCCCGGCATCCTGCCCATCGAAAATTTTGACGGCGTCAAAGCCTTCGCCACCCGCTGTGGCACGGCCGTTCCAACCCAGCTGTGCGACGCCTTTGAAACCGCCAAACGCGACGACCGCCATGATCTGTTGGCCACCGCGGTCTGCTCAGAACTGTGCACCGACCTGATCGAAGGCGGCGTTCAGGATCTGCACTTTTACACCCTGAACAAACCCAACCTAACCCGCGAAGTCGTCAACGCCCTGGGCCTGGCCCCTGAAACGGCGCTGGAAAAGGTCGCCTAACCGCCCTTGGTGGCAGATACTGAAATGTGAACACTCTCGGACGGGTCGGCCCCGACCACACGCTTACGGCGAAACCAAAACA
The DNA here is from genome assembly GCA_036479015.1 of Paracoccaceae bacterium. Lineage (GTDB taxonomy): Bacteria > Pseudomonadota > Alphaproteobacteria > Rhodobacterales > Rhodobacteraceae > NVTR01. Next base: position 55,671 of record JAZGFB010000012.1, read on the forward strand.
TCTTACCCCAGCTTCGCCAGGTGCCAATGGACGGCGCGCTGACATCCTGCTCAAACTGTTCTTGCCAACCGCTGGGCAGCTTAACATCGCAGCCTTCCAGCTTTTCCAGCATCCAGACCAGCGGAATATTGGCCAGCGGTCGCGCCGCTTGAAATGCCTCAATCTGGCCGCCAATGTCACTATGGGCACCTTTGAACCAAACCTGCTCCACCACACCATGGTAGTCGGGCGAGGTAACCCACAGGATCGGCTCATAAGCCTCGCGGGTTTCGTGCATCGCCAGCGCCTGATACCCGTGCCGTATATGATCCCCCAACTTGGCCGAATGAAATTCATGGGCCGCATCCGCAAACCGCCACATCACCGGCAACCGGTTGCCCAGCGCCTTCACCGTGTCCCAAACGCCAACCATCTCGATCTCAACCCGTGCGTGGCAATGTTCGCGCGCAAACGCCTTGGCCGCCATACTGTCCGGGCTCAGCTGATAATGCCGGTATATCTGGCGAATATTGCGCTCGGTCGCGTTATCAGAGCGCAGCAAACCAACCCGGTCAATCACCCCGGCCAAGGATCGCACCGCATACGCGCCCCGCGAATAGCCGAGCAGAAAAATCCTGTCACCAGGGCGATAGCGTGACGCAATAAAGCCGTAAGCCCGCCTGATCTGGCGGTTAATGCCGCGCCCTTCAGCCACCGCAATGGCGTCCCGCCAGGTCCGCCACTGGGTGCCCTGTTCATAGCGTATGGACAATTGTGCCGTGCCCGGACAACCACACAGCAAGCGATAGGCTTGCCCGGCATTGGTTTCCGACCCCGGCGTCAGTGATGATAATGTACCATCCAGTATCACCACATGGTCCACCCGGCCGCGCACCCGCGGTGCGGTGCTGGTCTGCACCGATTTTGGCAGCCCCAACCAGCCACGTATTTTATCTGTCAGCCGCAATCCGCTCTCCGTAATAACCCTGCACACATCTAGCCAGCATTGCCCCAGTGTCCAGCCAAAGTGATACTGGAAAATTTGCAAACCCCACCCAGCCACAGTCAAATTGAGCGCCTAACGGCGCAAGTTTTTTAGCACTACGTGCAATTTTCGCTCCGCGGGGGATATTTTTGAAAAGAAGAAGCCGCAGAAAGCTTTCCCTTTGGCCCGCCATTGGCTAGATGATCCCGACGCATAATTTACCGACGGGACGGCCCAACATGGCACTGGACAAAAACTTTGACGCGGTATCAGCCGAAAAACGCCTCTATGCACAGTGGGAAGCAGACAAAGCCTTCGCCGCCGGGGCCAACGCGCGCGACGGCGCCGAAACGTTTTCCATCATGATCCCACCCCCCAACGTCACCGGCGCATTGCATGTGGGCCACGCCTTTAACAACACATTGCAAGACATCCTGATCCGCTGGCACCGCATGCAAGGGCATGACACGCTTTGGCAACCCGGCACCGACCACGCCGGCATCGCCACCCAGTTGCAGGTGGAAAAGATGCTGGCGGCGCAGGGCAATGAAAGCCGCGCCGAAATGGGCCGTGAGGCGTTCATTAAAAAAACCTGGGAATGGAAAGAAAAATACGGCGCCACCATCATCAACCAGCTTAAACGCCTTGGCGCATCCTGTGATTGGGACCGCACTGCATTCACCATGGATGAAAATTTCCACGATGCCGTGCTCAAGGTTTTCGTCGATCTTTATAACAAAGGCCTGATCTACCGCGGCAAACGCCTGGTCAACTGGGACCCGCACTTTGAAACCGCCATATCCGACCTGGAAGTCGAGAATATCGAGGTCGACGGCCACATGTGGCACTTCAAATATCCCCTCGCAGGCGGCGCAACCTATGAATACGTCGAAAAAGACGAAGACGGCAATGTCACGCTATCCGAGGTCCGTGACTACATAAGCATCGCCACCACCCGCCCCGAAACCATGCTCGGCGACGGCGCGGTTGCGGTGCATCCTGATGACGCGCGCTACGCCCCCATCGTCGGCCACCTCTGCGAAATCCCGGTTGGCCCCAAACAACACCGCCGCCTGATCCCGATCATCACCGACACCTACCCGGTGATGGATTTTGGCTCTGGTGCCGTGAAAATCACCGGCGCCCACGACCTGAACGATTACGGCGTCGCCAAACGCGCGGGCATCCCGATGTACCGCCTGATGGACACCAAGGCGCAGATGCGCGACGATGGTGCGCCATACGCCGAAACCGCAGCCCGCGCCAAAGCGATCAGCGAAGGTGCCGACTGGGCAGAAACCGAAATCGACGCCCTCAATCTCGTCCCCGACGCCTATCGCGGCATGGACCGTTTTGCGGCCCGCAAGGCCGTGATCAAAGACATCGATTCTGAGGGTCTGATGATCGAGGTTGAAGACAAAAAAATCATGCAACCGTTCTGCGACCGCTCCAAGGTGGTTATGGAACCGATGCTGACCGACCAATGGTACGTCGACGCCGAAAAACTCGCCGGGCCAGCGTTGGAGGCCGTGCAGGATGGCCGGGTCCAGATCATGCCGGAAAGCGGCAAAAAGGTCTATTACCACTGGATGCAGAATATCGAACCATGGTGCATTTCCCGCCAGCTCTGGTGGGGGCATCAGATACCGGTTTGGTATGGGCCGCTCAACGACGCGGATATTGAGGCTGGAATCGAGGGACCCAAGTTGTTCTGCGGGGCAGACGAGACCAGTATCGAACAGCAGGCAAAAAACTACTACGGTATTATCTTTGGGCGTGAAGCAAAAATCGAGTTCCCAAAATGGCTAGAAAATGCGTCTCATGCTGATAGCCAAAGGTCAAAAGCTGGTTGGGGAGCAGGTGTCGGAACAGACCAAGATGGAAAATACTATTCCGCCAATCTTACCCGAGACCCCGACGTCCTCGACACCTGGTTCTCCTCCGGCCTCTGGCCCATCGGCACCCTCGGCTGGCCCAACTGGTCCGAAGACACCCAAAAATACTTCCCCACCTCCACCCTGATCACCGGTCAGGACATCCTGTTCTTCTGGGTCGCCCGGATGATGATGATGCAGCTCGAAGTCACCGGCAAAATCCCGTTTGATACCGTCTACCTGCACCAGTTGGTTCGCGACGAAAAGGGCGTGAAAATGTCCAAGACCCTTGGCAACGTCATTGACCCCTTGGATATGATCGACGAATTCGGCGCCGACGCCGTGCGTTTCACCATGACCTCAATGGCCGCAATCGGTGGTTCACTGAAGCTGTCGATGGAGCGCGTCAAAGGTTACCGCAATTTCGGCACCAAGATATGGAACGCCGCCAAATTCGCCGAAATGAACGGCGTTTTTGAGTTTAAAGAGTTTAAACATG
>JAZGFB010000013.1:0-2732 GCA_036479015.1 Paracoccaceae bacterium
TGTCGCGCACTGTCACCGAATAGTCGGCGTGTAGTTCGACCTCTATCCAATTGGCGTGGCCTGCAACCGCTTCGTCCATCGAGTTATCAATGATCTCCGCCACCATATGGTGCAGCGCCCGGTCATCCGTGCCGCCGATATACATGCCGGGGCGCAGGCGCACGTGCTCCATATCCTCAAGCACCTGAATGCTGGAGGCGTCGTAATTGTTGCCCTTGTCCGGGGTCAAAAGGTCGTCGGCCATGTGCTGCTCTGGTTTATTATTGATTGCCAGCCATTAGAACAGGTTTGACGGGCCGGGAAAAGCCGCCTTTGCCGCCCCCCGTGCCGCAGGCCTAGAAAATCCCGTTACAGATCACCATCACCACCAGCGCCACGATCCAGTACCCGGCATTGGCGTTGCGCGCATAGGCGCTTTGGCGGATGAACATGCCACCCGACATGGCCAGCACGGTGAAGGCGGCGGTGGCCAGTATGACCGTCAGCAAGGCGTTATTGGCGGCGGTGACGCTGACAAACCAGCTCATCAACAACAGCCCGATGAAATTCATCACCATGGCTGACATCGGCACATCGCCGCTTTCCCAGTCTTTCAGGCCGGACCCTTCGGCCCATTTGGCCCCGAAGACCTTGGGCGAATACCAAAGCCCGCCGATGATGAATGAGACGACCGCGCCTACTATGACGGCGATCCAGCTGACGTTTGCGGTGATTTCTTGCATGATGTGTTTCCCTGTTGTTCGCGTGGGGGCAGGGTAGCGCAGGTTGGCGGTTTGACCAAATGTGTGGGATTGGCGCGTGGGGAGCCGGTATTCTCCCTGTCTCTACTGGCCCGTGCCTCGCACGGGCCGCGCCCGACCCTCCCCACGGGAGGGCGCTAAAGCACCCACCCAGGGTCAGGCGCTGCCCTTTGAAGTGGTGGAGTCGATTGTATGTAACATAATTTGTTGACTCGGAAATATGAAATATGTTACATACGAATGGCAAAATGGAGGAAACACAATGATGCCTGTAATTAGAATATCAGATGCTACGTTCTCGGACTTAAAGACACTTGCAACGTGGTTTGAAGCCAAGACGCCCTCTTTGGCGATTGATAAAATAGTGCAAGAGGCGATGAACAGCTTGGATTTGGAGAGAGACATAATTGGAGAGGCGGAAGTTGGCGATACGCCGCTACCCAATATTCAGTTTCCGGAAGCACCGGGGTTATCTTTTACAAAGATTACTAAGGCTTCGGTGGATGGTAAAAAGCAGCAGAGACCAAAATGGAATGGCCTAATTATTGAAATCCTAAATTCGATGAAAAACCGAGGTATGTCGCCAGAGGCGCTTGTGGATGCTTTGAACATTCCGGCGGAGGTCGGGCTATTCGAACAAAAAGGTTTTAAGTTCTACCCAAAACTTGGGATTTCAATTCAAGGGCAGTCTGCCCAAGATGCTTGGAAAGAAATTCAACGAATTTCACCCAAATGGAAGATCCCAGTAGATGTATCGTTCGAATGGCGTGACAATCCCAAGGCACAACATCCAGGTCTGAAAGGCCAGTTGCGCAGTTGATCCTTTCTTCGCCCGGCACAGCCGGGCAGCGCCCAAACCGCCCCGACGGGGCGGGCGCTTCGCTTCCTGCCCCTCGGTTCGGGCGCTGCCCTTCGTCGTGACCGGCGTGCCTTGCAGCCATCGCCCCCATAGCGTTAGCTGCCCAAAACAACCGAAAGCCCACACCCATGCACATCCGCACCATCCCCTACACACAATCCACCGGCAAACTCCGCCGTCTGTATGACCGCGTCAAAGGCCCCCACGATAACGTCGACAACATCATGATGGCGCACAGCCTGCGGCCCCACTCGATGGAGGGGCATATGGCGATGTACAAGAACGTGCTGCACCATACCGGCAACACCATCCCGAAATGGTTTCTGGAAACGCTGGGGGTCTGGGTGTCGGCGCTGAACCGGTGTGATTATTGCGTGGATCACCACTTTGCCGGGCTGGCGCGACTGTTGGATGACGACGACAAAGCCAACGCCATCCGCGCCGCCATTGATGCTCGCGACATTCCCGCTGCCCCGCTGGAACCAAAGCAAAAGATGGCGATGTTCTATGCGCAGATGCTGACGGAAAACCCGGCCGATTTGGACGAACCTATGGTTGCGGGCCTGCGGGCAGGGGGCTTTGACGACGGGGAAATCCTCGAAATCAATCAGGTGGTGGCGTATTTCAACTATGCCAACCGCACGGTGCTGGGGCTGGGGGTGAATACGGATGGCGATGATATTGGGCTGAGTCCAGGCAATTCCGATGACCCGGATGACTGGAGCCACGCATGAACGATTTTCCAGTTTTGGATTTGGCGGGCTTTACAGGTGCCGATGCTGCCGGTCGTCAGAAAATCGGTGCGGATGTTGACCTGATTTGCCGCGAGACTGGATTTTTAGCGGTGAAAAATCATGGCATCGCCGCCGCCACGATTGAGGGGGTCTGGAACGCCGCGCGCGGGTTTTTTGAACAATCGGCGGCGGAAAAGCACCGGGTCGCAGCAAATGGCGCGCCCTATGGGTATCTTGGACCGGGAACCGAGGCATTGGCCAAAAGCCGTGGCGAAGACACGCCGCCAGATTTGAAGGAAAGCTTTAACGGCGGCCCGGCGCAAACGCCGCCGGACATGGTGGATAAAGACGCGCTGGCGTTTTGTTATTTACCCACGCCATGGCCCGACGATGATGGGT
>JAZGFB010000014.1:0-3818 GCA_036479015.1 Paracoccaceae bacterium
CGGCATCAAACAGCGCGTCCTGCCCCAGCCGACTGTCACACAAAACCCCGTAACCCGGTTTGCCGCCGGAAACATTTTGCGCGGCCGTCAGGCATAGCCGTTTAAATGCCCCGATGCGGGCGTGATCAGCCCCAACGGCATCGGCCATTTCTTCCAGCTGAATGCGGTGGTCAAAGGCAAACACCCGCATGTCGGGCCAATCGCCAGCGCGGTTGGTGGACCAGTGGATTTGCTCCAGCGCCACATCTTTACGCAGGGCCGGGTTTTGAATGCCGGTATCAAAGAAATACTGCAGTTCTTCCCAACTGGGATAGGCCGGGGTGCAGCCATGGCGGCTGACCGCGAAAGCGCCACACGCGTTGGCGTATTTCAGGGCTGTTTGCCAATCCTGATCGGTAAGCCAGCCCTTAAGCAGCCCGCTCATGAATCCGTCACCTGCCCCCAGGACATTGAACACTTCGATCGGAAAACCCGGCCCGCTTTGGCCGTCATCCAGATTGTCGGGAATAGCATCGGTAAAGGCGCTTGCCCCCATCGGGCCGCGCTTGCACACCAGCACCGCATCGCTGACTTTCCGAACATTTCGCAGCGCAGCAATGGTGTCGGTGGTGCCGCCCGCGATGTGAAATTCTTCTTCAGTGCCGACAATCAGATCAAACAGCTGTAGGGTGGCTTGCAGGTTTTTGGTAACCTTGTCCGAGGCAATAAAACGGTTCTCACCGTCGCCGTGCCCCGACAAGCCCCACAGGTTTGGGCGATAGTCGATATCAAGTGCTGCACGCGCACCATGTTCGCGGGCAAGCCGCAGCGCTTTCAACACCGCCGCTTTGGTGTTGGGGTGGCTTAGGTGGGTGCCGGTCGCAGTGACACAGCGCGTGTCTTTGATCAGGGCCGGATCAATGTCAGCTTCACACAGGGCCATGTCGGCGCAATTTTCACGGTAAAAAATAAGCGGGAATTGTTCGCGATCGCGAATGCCAAGCAAGACCAATGCGCTTAGCCGGTCAGGGTCGGTGATGACGCCGCGTACATCCACGCCTTCGCGCATCAGTTGTTCGCGAATGAACCGCCCCATGTGTTCATCACCCACACGGGTAATCAGGCCAGATTTCAGCCCCAGACGGGCGCATCCGGCGGCGATATTGGTCGGCGAGCCGCCAATATATTTATTGAAAGACGACATATCTTCCAGTCGCCCACCCACCTGAGCGCCGTATAAATCAACGGATGAGCGGCCTATCGTTACAACATCAAGCGTCACACAGTTCCCCCAAGTGATCCTTCCAGCGACGCGATTTCCTGACCGCCCGCCATCAGATCCCGCAACTCTTCGGGGGTGATATCACCCCGTTTGGCGGTGCCAAGGGTTTTTCCGCGGTTCAACACCGTAAAGCGATCCCCAACGGCCATGGCGTGGCGCACATTGTGGGTGATGAAAACCACGCCGATGCCTTGTTTGCGCACCTTGTCGATATTGGCCAGCACATTGGCAGTCTGGCGCACCCCAAGGGCCGATGTCGGTTCATCCAGGATCAACAACTTTGCGCCGAAATACACCGCGCGTGCAATCGCCACGGTCTGACGTTCACCGCCCGACAACGTGCCTACGGCCTGCCCCGGTTCACGCAAGTTGATGCCCATCTTCTTCATTTCTTCCATGGTGACCTGATTGGCCTTTTTGAAATCCATGACGCTGATCGGCCCGATCTTGCGGGTGGGTTCATTGCCCATCCAGAAATTGCGGGTTACCGACATAAGCGGGATCATTGCGAGATCTTGATAAACCGTGGCGATCCCTGCCTCCATCGCGTCACGTGGATTTGCAAAGTTCATTTCTTTGCCTTCCATCGTCACGGTGCCTTTGCTGGGCTTATGCACCCCGGACATGGTTTTGATGAAGGTGGATTTGCCAGCGCCGTTGTCGCCAAGCAGGCAATGGCATTCGCCCGGGTATACGTCAAAGGACACACCACCAAGCGCGATGACCGCGCCAAAGTGCTTTTCGATATCCTTCATTTCAATAAGAGGATCAGACATCAGCGTTCTCCTGTTATCATGCGGCGAATGTAAGTATTCAGGATCACCGCAAGTATCAGAATGGTTCCAAGAAACACCCGGAACAGCGAACTTTCAGCGCCCGAAAAGAACAGGCCCTGTTGCACGACACCAAAAATCAGTGCGCCAAGGGCAGCGCCCATAACTGAACCGTAACCACCGGTTAACAAAGCGCCACCGATAACGACACAGATGATGGCTTCAAATTCCTTGAGCAATCCACGGTCCGCGGCGGCTGAACCAAATTCCATCACCTGTGCTGTGGCAAATACACAGGCGCAAAAGGCGGTGAACATGAACATCAGCATTTTGACCCGGTTGACCGGAACACCCACGTAACGGGCTGCCTGTGCGTCGCCACCTGCTGCGAATATCCAGTTGCCAAAGCGGGTTTTTGTCAGCAACCACTGGCCAAATATGATCAGTCCGATGGCCCAGACCACTAGCATTGGCACACCCTCCACCACTGGCTGGCCTTCACGGCTGCCTCGGGTGAAGGTGTCAATAAGGCCCTGATCGGCAAACCATTGGAATAAACCCTTCAGGATGGTGCCGCCGAAAACCGGGGCCAGCCAGTCACCTTCGGCCACCTGTTTTACGCCGCCAATAATGGTCTTTTGTGTGGTCAGGATTGACAACCAAATTGTCATTCCGCGCAGGATATAAAGAAATGCCAGGGTGACAATGAAACTGGGCAATCCGGTTTTGATCACCAAAAATCCATTAAGCGCCCCAAGCGCGATGCAGACGATAAACGCCACGATGATGGCGATCCAGACGGGCCAGCCCCATTGCACCGACAGGATAGCGATGACGATACCGGCAAAGCCGATCATCGACCCCACTGACAGGTCAAATTCACCCGCGATCATTAGCAGGCAAGCGCCCACCGCGATGATGGCAAACTGGGCCGATACGACCGTCCAGTTTTGGATGCCTTTCGGAGCGAACATGCCGCTGTCCCCGGCAATGATAAGGAAAAAGGCGAAAACTAATACTGCACCGGCGATGGCCCCAAGTTCGGGCCGGATCATGGCACGCCGCAGATTTGATACTTGCTTTACACGCTCGTCAGACATGGCAACCCCACAAATATTTTGTAACGGAAAAGGGGCGGCACCGCAGCGCCGCCCCGGATCATTGGGTCTAGCGGTAAACGCCAGCGAATTCTTCAACAAAGCTGATGCTGTCTTTGGTGATGAAGCCCGGTCCAGAATTCATGTGGCCTGATGGCAGTACACCGTAGCGCGCCAGATTGGTCAGGATGACGACCGGCATATAGCCCTGCAAGTAAGGCTGTTGGTCGATGGCAAACGCGATGACATCTGCCTTGATCGCGTCTGCTATTTCACCGGACAAATCAAACGTGCCAAAGAAGATTTCGCCAGACAGGCTTTCTTCGTCCAAGGCAGCCAATGTTGGATGCGCCGAAGTTGGCCCCAACGTCAAAACTGCACCTGTATCCGGGTTGGCCGCCAGATAGGCGATGACTTTGTTTTTTATTTCAGCCGGGTCCTGTCCGCTATCAATCATGCTGGCACCAACGTCAGCGCCAATCGCTTCGGCAAAACCTTTGCAACGCTCAACCGACGCGGGGTTGGTGATGTAGTGGTTTACGCAAAGAAACGATGTCACACCGGCCGCGGCGGCACGTTTGCCTGCGCCAAAGCCTGCATCATATTCCGGCTGGCCCACATGCAACAGAGCGCCCATGGCTTCGGATTGTGCCTGAGTACCTGAATTGATGGTAATCACAGGAATGC
>JAZGFB010000015.1:0-2279 GCA_036479015.1 Paracoccaceae bacterium
ATCACCGCCTTATTGGCGTCGCCCTCTTTGCCGTTTGGCTTCAAAATCATCTTGCCGCCAAAGAACGGCAGATCGGCGCGAAATGAGCCGTCTTCCATGACGTTATAGGTGATCACCTGCTCCAGCATGCCAGCGTCGCGGTACAGCTCAAATTCATCCATACCGTGCGAAGGCGCGCAATGCACAAACCCGGTGCCGTCTTCATCGGTGACAAAGGGCGCATGGCGAAAATCACGCGGATCATCCCATTCGCCGTCGGAACCTTCGGACCCGGAAAGCGGGTGGGACAGTTGCAAATTCGCCAACTCGGTACCCGCGGCATCAGACGCCCGACGGTACATGCCCTCTTCCAGACGGGCAGATTTCATCACGTCGTCTGCCAGATTGTCGGCCAGAATGAACCGCTCTCCGATGGTTGCCCATGATTGCTCGGGCGTTTCGGTAACCTCATAAACCCCGTAGGAAATGTCATTGCGGAATACGACGGCTTTGTTGGATGGGATCGTCCAGGGCGTGGTGGTCCAGATTACTACTTTTGCACCAATCAAGTCGTGACCAGCGACAACGCTATCCCCCAGAAGAGGGTCCTTATGCGAACCTTGGCGAACAATATCCTTGTTTTTTGCCCCCACAACCGGAAACTTCACCCAAATGGTAAAGCTTTCCTTGTCATGATACTCCACCTCGGCTTCCGCCAGCGCGGTTTTTTCCACCGGCGACCACATCACCGGTTTAGACCCCTGATACAGCGTCCCATTCATCAGGAATTTCTGGAACTCAGCGGCGATCACCGCCTCGGCGTGGAAATCCATCGTCAGATACGGATCAGCCCAGTTGCCGGTGACACCCAGACGCTTGAATTCCTCGCGCTGCACATCCACCCAACCGGCCGCGAATTTGCGGCATTCCTGACGGAAATCAACGATATCCACCGCGTCTTTATCGCGGCCCTTTTGGCGGTATTGCTCTTCAATCTTCCATTCAATCGGCAAGCCGTGGCAATCCCAGCCCGGTATATAGCCCGCATCAAACCCCATCATCTGATGGCTGCGCACCACCATATCTTTCAGGATTTTGTTCAGCGCATGGCCAATATGCAAATGCCCGTTGGCGTAAGGCGGACCATCATGCAGCGTATACTTTGGGCGCCCCCCGGCCGCGCGCAACCGGTCATAAACGCCGATCTGTTCCCAGCGTTCCAGCCAGCCCGGCTCGCGCTTGGGCAGGCCCGCCCGCATGGGGAAATCGGTCTTTGGCAGGTTCAGCGTATCTTTGTATTCTGTCTTTTCGGCGCACATTTTTGGCGTCCCTCAGTTCGATTGTCGGTAAATTTACGAAAGCCTCGGCGCGGTTTGCCCATGCGCCCTGTCCCGGCGGCCCATTATCAGAGCGCCGGGGCGATAATTCGAATGATAATTGCACATATGCAAGCCATAGGGACGGTTATAGAAGTGCCTGCGGCGATGGTCCAGAGCCTGCGACACCGCCACCCCTGTAAAGCCGCCCCAAGATGCATAAATAATACCAGAGCAACACGAAAGCCCGCCCGATGACCGCAATGCCCCCAAGGTTTGACATCACACCTGATCAGATCAGCGCCCAGATGCGCGTGTTTTATCTGGAAATTCGTGGCCATCCGGTGCTTGGTCCGGTGTTCATTGACCGGCTGGGCCGTGATCCCGACATATGGCGCAAACATGAAGCTAAAATCGCCAGCTTCTGGCGCAACGCTATCCTGCATGAACGCGGCTATGACGGGCGTCCGCAACAGGTGCATATGGCCACCACATCGGTGCAGCCCGAACATTTCCCGATCTGGCTGGACCTGTTTGAAGATGTAGCAATCCGCACACTGCCCGAAACCGCCGCCACCCCGTGGGTGGCACTGGCCCGGCGCATCGGTGACGCCATGCAAGGCGGCGTAGCAATGGCGCGCCAACCTGCAGGCAGCGTGCCGATCCTGCGTTAGGGCGCGGGTTTTTCCTGATCCCATTGATCCGCCATGCGCCGGTACACCCAGCCCAACCCAGCCAAGGACAGACCCAGCCCAAGAAACGACGCAACCCTAAGCAACCCGGTCAGCCCGGCCATATCGATCATGAACACCTTGGCGATGGTCAGCCCGATGCCCACCATCGCCACCCGGCGCAACAGCAATGAGCGCCGGTTAAACGCAAAGAACAACAGCGCCACCGAACCCAATAACATGGCAATCGTATAGGTATACAGTTCCGGTGCTGTGACCCCCGGCACGCTCAGATCACGCCCCTGCCAGAATC
>JAZGFB010000016.1:0-4893 GCA_036479015.1 Paracoccaceae bacterium
CGCGCACGGCTTTTTCCACCGTGGCCCCGATATCAAACAACTTCATGTCTAGGAAAATGCGCTTGCCGTGTTCCTGTTTCAGCTCATTGGCCAGCGCCAGCCCGCCGCCGGTCAGCATGCCAAGGCCGATTTTGTAGAATTCGACGTTGTCGCCGAGGGTTTCCACGAGCTTTAGCCCGGCCAGTGCATCCGGCACATCCAGCGCGACGATCAGTTTATCCATGGAAATCTGGCCCCCAACTTGGTTGCTGTGTCTTACGTTGCACTGTTTGGCGTGGCAAGGTGGTTGCAAATGGGCAGGGGTAGGCGATGACGAAATTGATCTGGATGTCCGATTTGCATTTTCTGGCAGGTGACAGGTTGGTGGCCGGGCATGATCCGCGGGTGCGGTTGCAGGCAGCGGTGGATCATATTCGGAGCCATTATCAGGATGCTGATTTTTGCGTCATTTCCGGTGATCTGGTGAATGAAGGCGATGCCAATGATTACCGGGCGCTGGAACAACAGCTTGGCGGGTTGGGAATTGAATACCTGTTGATGGTCGGCAACGATGATGACCGGGCGCAACTGGCGCAGGTGTTCCGCCGCCCCAAGGGGGCCATGCCGGACCACTGGCAATATTCCCGTCAAGCTGACGGCGGGCAATATGTGTTTCTGGACACGTTAAAGCCCGGTTCCGGTGCGGGTGAATTTTGCACGGAACGTATGGGATGGTTGCAAGACCTGCTGAGCGCCAATTCGAACATACCAACCTATATTTTCATGCATCATCCGCCGATGCCACTGGGGTTGCCTCGGCAGGATGAAATAATGCTGGAGCAGGGGGCGGCATTCCTGGAGCTGATCAGCGCGCACCCGCAAATAAAACACCTGTTCATAGGCCATGTGCATCGGCCCGTTACAGGCGTGATCAATGGGGTGCCTTACGCGACCATGCGCTCTGTTTTGTATCAGGCACCGCCGCCATTGCCCGACTGGGATTGGGATGATTTCGCGCCGGCGTCAGAGGCCCCGACTTACGGCGTGGTTCAGATCAATGGCAGCGATGTGACCCTGCAATATACCCAATTTTGCCCCTTTGAATTTGGGGTTATTACCGGCGGTTGAATGGCCTAAACGCTAAACCCATGCGCCGAGATATTGATATCGCCACACTCATCCAGCGGGTACCTTTCACCTGATTTCGCATCCTCAATCTGCCACCCCGTTGGTGACGCAATCAACGCCACCGGGTGCAGCACCTGGGCGCGGGCCAGACGGGCGTTGATGGTGATCACCTTTTGGCCGCGAATGGCAGTAGCGACTGCGGGCACGCGGGGGTCGAATTCGGGCGGCGAATGATCCACGCTGCGAAATTGTTGCATCGCCTTTTGCGCCGTGTTGCGCACGCGATCCGGGAAGCTTTCGATCAGTTTGGCACGGGCTTGCGTCGCGGCGCGGGACAGGCCGACCGCATCTGCCATGGGGCTGGGGGTGGCAAGGATTATGCCGATTGCTTCGGCTTCATCCTGTGCCAGCCCGGTCAGGCGGGTGCGGTAATTAAAGCCCAGTTCAATGCCGCCCTGGTTGCCCTGATGCACGATGATCGGCAGCCCGGCCTCGGTCATTGCATCCACATCGCGCAGGATGGTGCGGGGCGTGACCTCTAATTCCTCGGCCAGTTTCGCGCAGGTTTGCCGGCCGCGATTTTGCAGGATCAGCAGGATTTGCAACAGCCGGGCAGCACGCATTTTCGGGCGATCCATATGTGACAGTAGATGTCATATTAGGGGCGCTAGGCAAGGCGTGTCAAATGAGGAAATACCGATGAAATATTTTGAAGTCCGACGCGCAATAAATGCCCCCGCCGACCGTATCTGGGCGATCCTGACCGATAAGGCGGCGCTGCTGGCCGGTGATTTTGCCATACTGAAAATTGAGGGCGACATAGGCGCCGGTGGCAAGGTCAAGCTGTGGTCCGAGGCAGACCCCAAACGGGCATTTCCGCTGAAGGTGGCGGTGTTTGAGGCACCGCGCGAAATGCTGTGGACGGGCGGCATGCCGTTTGGGCTGTTCAAAGGCGAACGTCGGTTTAGACTGACGCCCAACCAGCATGGAACCGACTTCCACATGCGCGAAGAATTCACCGGGCCGATGGCGGGTCTGATCACCAAATCAATGCCAGATCTGCAACCGTTGTTTGACAGGTTTGGCGATGCGTTGAAAACCAAAGCGGAGGAGCAGGTATGAACATGGTTATTTACGGCAACGGCACTCAGGATGACCCCTGGATATTGAAAACCCCGCCCGGTTCATCGGAATTCCATGCCTGGCGTGACCCTGAAGCCGAGGTGCCGGTGGTGGTCATTCAGGTTGGCAAAACCAAGCTGTCCTATCACTTGCGCGGGCTGGATGATGCCGCCGCAATGTTGACCAAACACGGTGACTGGATGTCGCTGGGCAATGCCGATGAGGGCAAGCCGGTGAAGGACGGAACGCTGGAACATTGGGCGCGGGATGCGGGTAATCCGGTGGGGGGTTATTACGGGCTGCGCAAGGGCTATCGCGGTCGGTTTGCCAACTATCTGGCCCCGGTGATGGAGGTGCTGGGCATGGTGGAGCTTGAACATAATGCGCGCAACAACCGGGTGCGGGCGCTGGTCAAGCCAAATCGATAAATTTGGGGTTAAACAGGTGGTCCCTGAGGGTCCCAGAATATGTCAACGGACCCTTGCGATGAGAACCAGTGGCATCCCCATTTGAAAACCTCTTTGTCTGCAGTGGCGGGATCAAATCCACCGGAGCCGGGTCCAAGGGCCGCAAGATCTGGCATCGGTAACCAGTTGCCGCCCACAGGTGTGGGCAACGGTTCGCCGTTGGCATCGTGGCAGGCACCATAGAGATCATCAGATACCGAGCACTTAAAATAGTACATTTTGGGTTAATCGCCCATTTGTTTTCAGCGTCCTGTTGCTGAAAGCTGTTTACTGATTTTCGCGGCTATCGCCGTAGATTATTTTCATATCCGGGTCTTCGGTGCAATACATATGTACCCAGATATAGGCGTGGTTGAACAGCGCCAGTACAATGGCGTTCCATGATCCGGTGAGCAGGGCGATGGCCCAGAGACCCAGGAACACAAAGCTGTACATGGCGTTGGATGAGTATTTGAAAATGCCTTGGGTCACCATCGGCATGTTGGCGTATTTGTCGTAGAAATGATCGCCACCAAGGGCGCGGTTAATGGTGAAGTGTTTGATCACCGAGTGCATACCCCAGATGGCCGGGATCATCAGGATGGCGCCGGTGGCCAGTTGCAGGGTCCGATCGCCCGCCAGTGATCCGGCATCGGCAAGGCCTGCGATCAGCACAGTGATCGGGCGCAGGGCGAGAAACGGCAGGAACATCGCGCCCCAGATTTTCAGGGCGTTGTCACCAAACAACCGCACCATAAGGTTCAGGTGCAGTTGTGCGCGAAACACCACCGCCACCATGGATTGGTGGAACAGGGCGATGGCCATGGCGATATAGGCCCAGCAGATCGGGCTGCGGGTCAAATAGGTGGTTTCCGCGTTGATCAGCAGGGAACAGGTGCCAATGGTCAGCAGGGCTGCTATCATGGCGTGCTGGATCTGGCCCCGGAATAATTCTGATTTCGGTGTTCGCGCGCGGATTTCGTCAAGTGAACGCATAGGACCCCCGTTTTGGAAGCATTAGCATATGGAGGCCCTTTGGGCCATTATTTTGTCTCGCCCGTGCGGGCTCGGAACTGCCTGCGGCGCGGGTATTTATGAAAAGAAGAAGCCGGTCAGGGGCTTGATTTTGGGGCCGGGGGGACCCAGATTATCGTTAAGGCCCGGTTATGGATGTGCTGCGAATGTGGGCATCCTGTTGGAAGGGCGCTTATGGATAGGAGAATACCGATGGACATGGAAAAGTTCACGGACCGGTCAAAGGGATTTTTGCAAGCCGCCCAGACCATTGCGATGCGAGAAGATCATCAAAGGCTTGCGCCGGAACATTTACTCAAAGCGTTGTTGGACGATGATCAGGGGCTGGCCAGCAACTTGATTGCGGCTGCTGGTGGTGAGCCCAAAGCGGTTGTTGAAGCCGTCGATACAGCTTTGGCCAAGGTGCCAAAGGTGAGTGGTGATGCGGCGCAGGTCTATATGGATCAGCAGACCTCTAAGGTGCTGATTGAGGCAGAAAAGATCGCCAAGAAAGCCGGCGATAGTTTTGTGCCGGTTGAGCGGATACTGATGGCGTTGGCCATGGTGAAATCCAAAGCGCGTGAGGCGTTGGACGGGGCCGGGGTAACGGCGCAAAAGCTGAATTCAGCGATCAATGATGTGCGCAAGGGCCGCACGGCGGACAGTGCCGGGGCTGAGGATAGTTATGAAGCGTTGAAGAAATATGCGCAGGATCTGACGCAGGCGGCGCGTGACGGTAAGATTGATCCGATCATTGGCCGGGATGAAGAAATTCGGCGCACGATGCAAGTGTTGTCAAGGCGCACCAAGAACAACCCGGTTCTGATTGGCGAGCCCGGTGTGGGTAAAACGGCGATTGCCGAAGGTCTGGCCTTGCGCATTGTGAATGGCGATGTGCCGGAAAGCCTGGCCAATAAAAAGCTGATGTCGCTGGATATGGGGGCGCTGATTGCTGGCGCAAAATACCGCGGTGAGTTTGAAGAGCGGCTGAAGGCAGTGTTGAACGAAGTCACTACAGCCGCCGGTGAGATTATCCTGTTCATTGATGAAATGCATACGCTTGTTGGGGCTGGTAAGGCCGACGGGGCAATGGATGCGAGTAACCTGCTGAAACCGGCACTGGCGCGGGGTGAATTGCACTGTGTGGGTGCTACGACGCTGGATGAATACCGCAAGCATGTGGAAAAAGACGCGGCATTGGCCC
>JAZGFB010000017.1:0-46423 GCA_036479015.1 Paracoccaceae bacterium
CCGCCGTTCGCGCTGTGGTTCCCGCCACGAAATGCTCAATCAGACGGCCCTGTTTATGTTTGCTTAAGCGACTCTTTCTCATACGTCCCATGATAACCCCATTTGTGGTTATCTAGGACAGCCCCTAAATATCACCAGAAACCGGTCGCTATTAATGTTGAGTATATTGACGCCAATCAGCAACTATTTACCCCCCCTCCCCAATCATCGCGCCAACAATCGCCCGCGCACTGTCACTGTACCACTCGGCATCGCCGCGCAGGCGCGCTACCTCTTGCCCCTCAGGGTTCAGGATCACTGATATGGGCAGACCAAGGACGGCCATGTCGCGGGCCAGTTGTTGTTTGGGGTCCAGCAGGATTGGCAGGTTGGTGATGCCTTCCTCTGCAAAGAACCGGGTGATCGCCGGGATGGCGTTGCGCCCGGTGGCGATGGTGACGACTGCAAAATCATCACCGCCGAATTCTGCCTGTAGCGCGTCAAGGCTGGGCATTTCCGCCCGGCACGGGGCGCACCAGGTGGCCCAGAAATTCACCAGCACGTATTTGCCTTGCCAGTCTGACAGTGAATGTTCGCCCCCATCCACGTCGGTAAACACAGCCTGGGACACGTCTTTGGCTTCGCTTGAAAACACCAGTTTTTTCAACGATCCCTCACGCAGGGCTTGCAGTTCGGCGTTCCCGGCCATTGCGGTGTTTGCACCAAGCAAAAGGGCCGTATAAAGAACGGCGGAATGTAACAGACGCATAGCAACCCTCCGAAGGGGTAAAAAATGACCAAAAAGACCCAAAACACCATGTGGGGCGGGCGGTTCGCCGACGGGCCAGACGCGATAATGGAGGCGATAAATGCCTCTATCGGGTTTGACCAGCGGTTATTCGCCCAGGATATTGCAGGCTCTCGTGCCCACGCCACCATGTTGGCAAGCGCGGGTATAATTTCAGATAACGATGCCGACGCGATAGGGGAAGGCCTGCTCACGGTGTTGTCAGAAATTGAGACCGGTAAGTTTCAGTTTTCAACGGCTTTGGAAGACATTCATATGAATGTTGAGGCGCGGCTGAAAGATTTGATTGGCGAGCCTGCCGGGCGCTTGCACACGGCGCGGTCGCGCAATGATCAGGTGGCGCTGGATTTCCGGATGTGGGTGCGCGAACAGGCCGATGCGGCGGTTACAGGGCTTGAGGCATTGGTGCGGGCATTGCTGGTGCAGGCCGAGGCGGGGGCCGATTGGTGCATGCCGGGGTTCACGCATTTGCAGGTGGCCCAACCGGTGACCTGGGGGCATCACATGATGGCCTATGTGGAAATGTTTGGCCGCGATATTTCACGGTTTCGCGATGCGCGGGTGCGGATGAATGAATGCCCGTTGGGGGCGGCAGCGCTGGCAGGCACATCGTTTCCCATTGACCGGGACATGACGGCGAAAGCGCTAGGGTTTGATCGCCCGGCAGCGAATTCGCTAGATGCGGTGGCGGATCGGGATTTCGCGTTGGAGTATTTGTCGGCAAGCACGATTTGCGCCATGCACCTTAGTCGGTTCGCCGAAGAATTGGTGATCTGGTCATCAGCGCAGTTTCGCTTTGTGGCTTTATCGGATCGGTTTTCAACAGGATCGTCCATTATGCCGCAAAAGAAAAACCCGGATGCGGCGGAACTGATCCGCGCCAAAATTGGCCGGATCATGGGGGCGATGGTGGGCCTGTTCACGGTGATGAAGGGGTTGCCGCTGACCTATTCCAAGGACATGCAGGAAGACAAAGAACAGGTGTTTGATGCGGCTGATAACCTGATGCTGGCGCTGGCGGCGATGACTGGGATGGTGGCCGATATGGCCGCCAATCAGGACGAATTGCGCGTCGCTGCCGCAACCGGGTTTTCCACCGCCACCGATCTGGCCGATTGGCTGGTGCGCGAGTTGGGTCTGCCGTTTCGTGATGCGCACCATGTGACCGGAACCTTGGTGGCGATGGCTGAAAAGCAGGGCTGTGATTTGCCGGAACTGGCCCTGAAAGACATGCAGTCGGTGCATTCTGACATAACAAATGCGGTTTTTGATGTGCTGGGGGTTGAGAATTCGGTAAGATCACGCACATCTTATGGTGGGACCGCACCTGACCAAGTGCGCGCCCAGATCGCCCGTTGGCAGGAGAAATTAGCATGAAGATACTGATATTGATTTGCATTTCAGCCGTGGCTTTGGCGGCATGTGGCGCTGATGGTGAGCCGGTTAAGCCAAGGTACACCACAAAAACCACCATTGGATATAATTCGGTGACAGGGCCGTTTAACAGTACCGTCTTTGGTATTGAGTTTGGCAGCTGAAACCAGTTACGAAACACATGAGAATTGGGACGAAGCCGGTGGCTTTGGCCCGACAGCTCGGCTTGACTGACAACAACGCTGGCCGATGGGAAATTAATGGATCACTTTTTATATAATAATGGCGCCCTTTCGGCAGAAGACGTGCCGGTTGCTGAAATAGCGGCCAGTGTCGGCACGCCGTTTTATTGCTATTCAGCGGCCACCCTGACCCGGCATTACAAGCTGTTTGATGACGCCCTTGCCGGGGTTGATCATCTGGTGTGTTTTGCCATGAAGTCAAATTCTAACCTGGCTGTGTTAAAGCTGATGGGTGATCTGGGCGCTGGCATGGATGTTGTGTCGGTGGGTGAATATCTAAAGGCCCGTGCGGCGGGCATTCCGGGGGATCGCATTGTGTTTTCCGGGGTTGGCAAGACCTGCGATGAAATGCGGGTGGCGCTGGAAGGTGGCATTCGTCAGTTTAACCTGGAGAGCGAACCAGAAATGCTGGCGCTGAATGGGGTGGCGCTGTCATTGGGGCTGGTGGCGCCGGTGACCATCCGGGTGAACCCTGATGTTGACGCCAAGACCCATGCAAAAATTGCCACTGGCAAGGCCGAAAACAAGTTCGGTATACCGATCGGGCGGGCGCGCGATGTATTCGCCCAAGCCGCGACGCTAAAGGGCTTGGATGTGGTTGGCATTGACGTGCATATCGGCAGTCAGCTGACCGAGCTTGCGCCGTTTGAACAGGCTTACGGCATTGTCAGGGATCTGGTGCACACATTGCGCGGTGATGGCCATGATATTCGGCGGCTGGATCTGGGCGGCGGTTTGGGCATCCCCTATGAAAGATCAAACACTGCACCGCCTTTGCCGGTTGAATATTGCGATATGATCAAGCGCACTGTTGGTGATCTGGGCTGCGAAATTGAAATTGAACCGGGACGGCTGATTGCCGGGAATGCCGGCATTCTGGTCAGCAAGGTTATCTATGTGAAATCCGGTGAGGATCGCAAATTCGCCATTCTTGATGCTGCTATGAATGATCTGATCCGCCCGGCAATGTATGAGGCCCACCATGATATCATCCCAGTGGGTGAACCTGCGCCGGGGGCAGAAACAGCGACCTATGATATCGTCGGGCCGATCTGTGAAAGTGGCGACACCTTTGCCAAGGGCCGCGAAATGGCGCCGTTAAGTGCCGATGATCTGGTGGTATTTCGGTCAGCCGGGGCTTACGGCGCGGTGATGGCGTCTGAATATAATTCCCGCCCGCTGATCCCGGAAGTGATGGTCAGTGGTGATCAATTCGCTGTCATCCGGGCGCGTCCAAGCTATGAAGAGATGATAAAACGCGATACAGTTCCCACGTGGTTGTAAAGCGTAATTTGTTGCCCCTCGCAGATATAGGAACGGATGGCCGACCGAGATAAAATCAGAAATTTGACCATGGATCGTTTGCGGTGGCGGTTGGCGCTGACCCGGGCCGGTATGGTTGCCCAGCGGCTTACACGGGTTTTCTGGCCGTTGATGTCGGTGGTTTTTGTGGTGCTCGCGGTCTTGATGTTTGGCGGTTTTGATCTGCTTTCTCTTGAAATGGCATGGGCGGGCATGGTGCTGGCGGTTTTGGCCGGGCTGGTGGCATTTGGCTTTGGCGTCAGACGATTTTCCGTTCCAACACGTCGCCAAGCAATGGCGCGGCTGGATGCAACTGCCACCGGTTCCCCCATTGCGGCGTTGCATGATGATCAGGCCATTGGCTCAGGGGATGCCGGTTCAGAAATTGTCTGGAACGCCCATATTCAGCGCATGGCGGCGCGGGCTGATGCGTTGCGCGCTGTCGCCCCAGACCTGAAAATTGCTGACCGTGACCCCTATGCGCTGCGCTATGTGGCGACACTGGCGATGGTGATGGCGCTGCTGTTTGGCTCGGTTTGGCGTGTGGCCAATGTTGCGGACGTGCTGGATGGCAAAGCCGGTGCCGGCTATGTTGGGGCGGCCTGGGAAGGCTGGATCAAACCACCCGCCTATACCGGCAAGCCGACGGTATATTTGGCGGATGTGGCGGGTGGTGAATTCGCCGTGCCTGAGGGCAGCCAGATAACCCTGCGGCTATATGGTGAGGTTGGGTCGCTGACTGTGGCGGAAACGGTTTCAGGGCGGGTCGGTGATATTGGCAGCGCGGCGGACCCCAATCAGATTTTTCAAGTAATGCAGTCAGGTGATTTATCAATCCAGGGCGATGACGGCGCATCCTGGAGCATTAAGGTGGTGCCGGACGCGGTGCCATTTGTTGAATTGCTGGGTGATATTGATCGGCGGGCTTCGGGGGATATGCATCTGCCGTTTGCCGCCAGTGATGACTATGGCGTTGTGTCCGGCACTGCAGAGCTAATGCTGGACCTTGGGGCGGTTGATCGGCGTTTTGGGCTGGTGGTTGCGCCTGAGCCGCGAAAGATGATCATGCTTGATCTGCCGATGCCGTTCACCGGGGATGGCCGGGATATTGTTGAAACGCTGATCGAAAACCTGGCGGAACACCCCTGGGCCGGGTTGCCGGTAAAGGTGTCATTATTTGCAAGCGATGGGGCTGAACAAACCGGGGCGTCAGTGCCAGAAACGATTATCCTGCCGGGCAGGCGGTTCTTTGATCCGCTGGCAGCGGCGATTATAGAGCAACGCCGTGATCTGCTGTGGAGCCGGGAAAACACCGCCCAAATTTCGCGTGTGTTACGGGCTGTCAGTCACCGACCTGAGGGATTTATTGCGTCGGACACTGCCTATCTAAAGCTGCGCGTTGCGATCCGACGTCTTGAAGCGGGCAGCGCAAATTTGGAAGTGCCGGATGCGGTGCAAATTGAAACTGCACAGGTGTTATGGGATATTGCCGTGCTGTTGGAAGACGGCAATTTGGCCGACGCCAAGAAACGTTTTGAGCAGGCCCAGGAACGTTTACAACAGGCCATGCGCGACGGGGCCAGCGACGATGAAATCGCCAAGCTGATGGACGAGCTGCGCGATGCCATGCAGGATTATATGCAGCAATTGGCCGAGCAGGGTGAGCAAAACGATGATGCCGCCGAAAATCAGGAAACCCAGGAAATAACCAGTGAGCAGTTGCAGGAGATGCTGGATCGCATCCAAGAGCTGATGGAACAGGGGCGTATGGCCGAAGCCCAGGAACTCATGCAGCAGCTGCGCGAAATGATGGAAAATATGCAAGTCACCCAGGGGCCGGGCCAGCAAAGTCCGGGTCAGCAGGCCTTGAATGACCTGTCCGAGACTTTGCGCGAACAACAAGGGCTAAGCGATGATACGTTTAGCGATCTGCAGGAGCAGTTCAGTGAAGACGGGCAGGAAGGCGAAGAAGGTGAACAGGGGCAAGACGGGCAACAGGGCCAGCAGGGTGAACCGGGGCAAGACGGGCAGCAGGGGCAGGAAAGTCAAGGTGGACAGCAAGGTCAGCAAGGCCAACAGGGCGAGGGCGGCGATCAGGGACAAGGCAGTCAGCAGGGCAGAGGTCAGGGATCTGGCGGCGGAAATGAGCCGGCACCCGGGTTGGCGCAACGCCAACAATCACTGCGCAATCAATTGGACGGCCAATCACAGAACCTGCCAGGTTCCGGCGGTGATGGTACGGCGCGCGACGCATTAGACCGGGCCGGGCGCGCCATGGAAGGTGCCGAGCAGTCCTTGCAGGAAAATGACTTTGCCGGGGCATTGGACCGACAGTCAGAGGCATTGGAGGCCCTGCGCGAAGGCATGCGCGAACTGGCCGATCAACTGGCCCAGGAACAAAACCAGCAAGATGGCCAACAGGGCCAGGCATCTGGACGGGCGCAAAATGAAACCCAGCAGGACCCGCTGGGCCGGGATGCATCGGGCAATGGGCGCGTGGGGTCGGATGAGAATATATTGCAAGGCGAAGACGTGTACCGCCGGGCCCAGGAATTGCTGCGTGAAATTAGGCGCCGTTCATCCGAGCAGGGGCGGCCAACGTTGGAACTTGACTACTTAAAGCGCCTGCTGGATCAGTTTTAGACTGACTTATCGGCGCCCAGCTGTGACAACACGCCGGACAGCCGGTCAACGACACCAAGCATCATGCCATCAATAGCGGCGCGAATTGAATTAACCCAATCAACAAAGGCCGCCATTGGGGTGGTCAGTGACGGAATGGTCTGGATGACTGTTGCCGCAAATACATAGAGTAACGCTAGTATCAAAAACCCAATAACCGCAATCAGAAACCCACGACGAAACCCGGTTCGGCGCTTAATTTCCAGGGGAGAATCATCGCCTTGAACCTCAGGGTTTTCCGAGGTGGCGACCAGTGTTGAATTGATTTCTTCGATATCGGGCAACAGGTCCATGCGGTTCTTGTCAGCGCCATCAGTTGCCTGATCATTTTGGTGCAAAGATGTAGAGCGTTCATGAAAACCGGACTCTGTGTGCTTGCGTGCCTGCTGGAGGCCCAGATCGGGCTGGGTTTCCAGCGGGGGCGTCGGTGGTGCGCGTAAGGCGCTTTCAGTTTCGGCCTCTTCACGCAGGATAGTGGCGATATCGCCATCCAGTTTTTGCCTTTGTGGTTTGCCAGCCGATGGCGCGGCCGCGGGTTCAGGGGCGGCTTCTGGGGCAGAAACCGGGGCAGCAACTTTGGCGGGCTCAGATACCGGCGTTGTATCTGGTTGGTCTGGCTGAGTGCTGTCGTTTTGCTGTTCGCCCTCAGCAATTTCCGCATGAATTTCTTTGTCGGTAACTGCTGCTGTTTCAGTTTGCTGATCAGTCTCTGATTGATCTTGGCGTTGAAACCAGGTGTGCCCGCAATTTGAACACTGAACATCGCGGCCGCCATCGGGAATGACGGTTTCGCCAACCTCATATTGGGCGCCGCAGTTGGGGCAAATTAATCGCATACTACTACCTCAAACCAAAGTTTTGGCCCAAATTTATCGACGGGCGCGTTATTATTCTTGTTATTCTGCTACTTTTTTCGGTTTTTAGCAAAGCAATGTCAACAATCCAAGCTTTTGCATGAACGGCGATTGAATCAAAGCCCAGCCTGAGGCAAAACTGTCGCGGCGGGTATGGCGGGCAAAAAGGCGGTACAGACTGTGATAGAATTAACCAACGTGTCTTATGGCTATGGGAAAAGCGAATTGCTGTCGCAGGTCTCGTTAAACCTGCAGCCGGGGTCGTTCCATTTTCTGACGGGGCCGTCGGGGTCTGGTAAAACCACCCTGCTTAAGCTGTGCTATCTTGATTTGACTGCAAGTCATGGAAAAATTACATTTTTTGGTAAGGATGCTGGTGATCTAAGCCGCGATGATATTGCCTATACTCGGCGCCGGGTTGGCGTGGTGCATCAGGATTGCCGGTTCCTTGACCACCTGACGCTGGCCGAAAATATAGCCCTGCCACTGGAAGTTGCTGATCAGGCGGATAGTAGCCATAATTTAAAGGAGCTGTTGGCATGGGTGGGGCTGGCTGATCGGGCTGGCGCATTACCGCCGGAATTGTCAGGTGGTGAGCGCCAGCGCGCCGCACTGGCCCGCGCTGTCATCATGTCACCCGATGTTATCATCGCCGATGAGCCGACAGGAAACGTTGACTGGGAAATGTCTGAGCGGTTGTTATCATTGCTTGTTGAGCTGAACAAAATGGGCAAAGCAATTATGATTGCCACCCATGATCTGGGGCTGATCCGGGCTGCAAAAGCGCAGGTTTCAACACGGGTGCTGCGCATAAGGGACGGGCATCTGCAATCAGCGGGGAGCGATCTGTGATCAAATTGCCGGAATTATTGCAAGTAAACCGCCTGGAAACCCGGGCTGACCGGGTGGTGCCGCCGTCTGGTTTTACCGCGCGGCTGACGCTGTTTACATCGGGGGCCATGGCTTTTCTGGTGGTTTTTGCCCTGGCGTTGTCGCTGGCAACCGGCCGCCTGGCGGATCGTTGGTCAGCTGAATTGGCACGGTCTTCAACTGTGCGTATATCTGCCCCCACCCAGCAGTTGCAAGTGCAGGCAGATGCCGCGCTAAGGGTGTTGCTGGCCACGCCGGGGGTGAAATCTGCCCGGATATTAACCGAGGCCGAGGAACGGGCGCTGCTTGCGCCCTGGCTGGGCCCGGATTTACCGCTGGACAGCCTGCCGGTGCCCAAATTGATAGAGGTGGTTGCCCAATCACCGGGGTACGATGTTACCGGGTTGCGGCTGCGGTTGCAGGCCGAAGCCCCTGGCGCGGTGCTGGATGACCATTCAAGGTGGCGCGAACCCTTGGTCAAGGCCGCGTCTCGGCTGCGCCTGCTGGGGTATAGTGCGATCCTGTTGATCGGGGCCGCCACGGCGGCGATGATCACGTTGGCGGCGAACTCTGCGCTGGCGGCCAATGGCCAGGTGATCCAGGTGCTGCGGCTGGTGGGGGCGCGCGATGTTTACATTGCCCGTGCCTTTGTGCGCCGCTTTACATTGCGCGCAGTTGGCGGGGCAACGGTTGGCACGGTGCTGGGGGTGATCGCTGTTCTGGCGTTGCCAGAACCGCCGGTGCAGGGCGGTTTTTTGACCGGCCTTCGGTTTGAGGGGGCCCAGTGGCTGTGGCCGGTTCTGATACCTGTTGCCGCCGGGATTGTGGCGTTTGCGGCCACACGGTTTACCGCGTTCAGAACATTAAAGGGAATTACCTGATGGGCACTGCAATCCAATGGCTAAGATCATTACTGTTCATCGTTCAGATGTATCTGATGATGCCGCTGATGGCGCTGGTGTTTGTCCCACTTGCCCTGTTTGATCGGCGCGCTGTCTATGGCTTTATCAAAACCTATGCGCGCTATGTGCGCTGGACATTGGGCTGGATTACGGGCCTGAAAACAGAAGTCCGCGGTACTGTCCCAACAGGTGAAATTATGATCGCGTCAAAGCACCAGTCATTTTTGGATGTGGTGATGATTGTCAGCGTGGCCTGGCATCCGCGCTTTATCATCAAGCGGGAATTGCACCGGTTGCCGATATTTCGGTTTTTCGGATCTCGGATGGGCAATGTGCCGGTGCGCCGTGGCGACCGGGGCAAAGCCATCAGTAAGATGAAGGCCGATGTGCAAAGCGGTGCCAGCCTGCCCGGGCAATTGGTGATTTATCCGCAAGGCACGCGCATCGCGCCGGGCGTCGCTGCCCCCTACAAAATTGGCACCGGGTTGTTATATGAACAAACCGGGCAGGCCTGCGCGCCAGTGGCAACCAATGTGGGGGTGTTCTGGCCCAAGCACGGCATCATGCGAAAGCCTGGGGTGGCGGTTCTGGAATTTTTACCAACCATAGGGCCGGGGCAAGACCGGGTAAAGTTCATGGAAATATTGGAAGATGATATTGAGACAAATTCAAACCGGCTGATGGCTGAGGCCGGGTTCATGCTGGAGAAATCTGATGAAGTACATTGAGGATATAGCCGCATTAGAGGCACTATACGGCACGCCCGGCGCGGCCTCTATCCGCAAGGTTGCGGGCCATTTGACACCGGCCTATGGCAGCTGGATAAGCCGATCAAAATTTTGCATTCTGTCCACCGTCGGCCCGGAAGGCACCGATGCCACTCCGCGGGGCGACGTGGGGCCAGTGGTGATGGTGCTTGATCAGCAGACACTGGCGCTGCCCGATTGGCACGGCAATAACCGTATTGACGCATTGCGAAATATTGTGCGTGACCCGCGGGTTTCGCTGATGTTCATGGTGACAGGGTCAAACAATGTTGTGCGTGTGAATGGCACGGCGCAGATAACCGACGAGCCTGAAATGACCAGTCGGTTTGAACGAAAAACCCAGCATCCGCGCAGTGTGATTATAGTTCAGATTGAAGAAATCTATTTGCAATGTGCCCGCGCGCTTTTGCGGGCCGGGCTGTGGGGTGACGGGGATCAAAGCGCAGGTCTGCCAACGGTCGGGGATATTCTGTCAGAACTGACAGATGGCGCGGTGGGTGGTGCAGATTATGACAGCGACTGGCCGGATCGCGCCGCAAAAACTATGTGGTGATCAGGGTCTTGGCCCTAGGCATTTTTCTTGGCGTTGAATTTATCCAGCACAGCATTGGCCCGTATTTCGGCCCGCCGTATGCGCAGCGCAGTCAGAAATGTTTCCTGCAATGTGGCCGATGAGGCGCTGATTGCCGACGCCATCAGATCAACGGCTGTGTTGTCATCCAGGTTATCGGGATCAACCAGCACTTTTTGCGCCAAAGCGTCGGCGATACCTTCCAGATAGGTCATGGGGAAATTTCCTTATTAAGCGGCCAGGCCCTTTGAGCCCAGGTCCAGATACTTCTGCCGCCGGTCCTTGCGTAACTGTTCCGGCGCTTTGTTTTTAAGGGACTTCAACGCGGCTTCTATTTCGCGGCCCACTGATGCCATTGCCCCGGCGCGGTCACGTTGTGCGCCACCCAGGGGTTCGGGCAATATTTTGTCGGCAATGCCCAGCTTTTCCAGATCCTGGGCTGTCAGGCGCAGGGCTTCTGCGGCTTCGCGCATTTTTTCTGCGTCCTTCCACAGGATGGTGGCGCAGCCTTCTGGGCTGATCACCGAATAGATCGAATGTTCCAGCATCACCAGACGGTCGGCTGTGGCAAAGGCCACAGCACCACCAGAACCGCCTTCGCCGATGATCACCGAAATAATCGGCACTTTGACGGTCAAGCATTTTTGGGTTGATCGCGCGATTGCTTCGGATTGGCCGCGTTCTTCGGCGCCTTTGCCGGGATAGGCGCCGGCAGTGTCGACCAGAGAGATGATGGGCAACCCAAACCGGTCTGCGGTGTCCATCAGCCGGATGGCTTTGCGGTACCCTTCGGGGCGGGCCATGCCGAAATTACGTTCAATGCGGGTTTTGGTGTTGTGGCCTTTTTCATGGCCGATCACCATGACAGGCACGCCGCCAATGCGTGCCAACCCACCCATCACCGCCAGGTCATCGGCAAAGTTCCGATCACCGGCCATAGGTGTGTATTCGGTGAACAGGGTTTGGATGTAATCTTTGCAATGGGGCCGGTCGGGGTGGCGCGCCACCTGGCATTTGCGCCAGGGGGTCAGATCTTTGTACAGATCTTTCAGCATTGCCACGGCTTTCACATCCAAAGCGGAGGCTTCTTTTTCGACGTCCATTTCGGCGTTGGCACGGGCAAGCGCGCGCAGTTCTTCGGCTTTGCCTTCGATTTCCGCCAGGGGTTTTTCAAATTCAAGATAGTTGTTCATCAAGGGCTCCGCTTGAACATAGTGCGTTCTATATGGCGGCAGCGGCGCAGGTTTGCAATGCGGCAAAGAACGGGTTTTAACCGCTGGTGTTTCACCCTATCAATTTATTTAATTTAGGAAAAATTAACGGGGCCGATGCGGCCTGGGGGATAAGATGGTAACTAAGGAACAAATTCGGGCCGCGCGCAAACGGGTGCAGGGCCATGTGCGCCAGACCCCGGTGTTACATCTGGAACCGGGCGCGCTGTTTGAGCACGGCATTTGCAGCCTGAAACTGGAGCATTTTCAACATACCGGGTCGTTCAAGGTGCGGGGCGCCTTTAATGCGCTGCTGTCCAATGAGCGCCCCGCAGGCGGAGTTTCGGCCTATTCCGGGGGCAACCACGGGGCGGCGGTGGCCTATGCGGCGACCAGCTTGGGGCTAAAATCAACCATCTTTGTGCCGAAATTTGCCGGTCCGATTAAGATCGGGCGGATGCAGCAGTTTGGGGCTGAAGTGCGCGTTATGGATGCGCCCGCTGCTGAATTGGTTGAAGCGTTTCAAAGTTTTGCACGGGAGACTGGCGCGCTGGCAGTGCACCCCTATGATGATGCGCTGGTGTTGGCCGGGCAGGGAACGCTGGGGATGGAAATGGAAGAGCAGCTGGCGGGCGGTGACACGGGCATTGATGCCGGCGTTGATACGGTGATCCTATCGGTTGGCGGCGGTGGTTTGCTGGGCGGGATCGGGTCGTGGTTTGGTGAACGTGTGAATATTTTAGCGGTGGAAACCGAAGGTACAGCAACCCTGGCAACTGCGTTGGAACAGGGCATAGACAGTGAGATCACCCCAGCCGGGGTGGCCGCCAGCGCGCTGGGGGCCGGGTCCATGGGCGTGTTGCCGATGCAGGTGGTGGCCGAAACCCGCACCCGGTCTGTAACCGTCACTGATGAGGCGGTGGTTGAGGCCCAGCAACGGCTGTGGGACCGCACCCGAATTATAGGTGAGCCTGGCGCGGCAACCGCATTGGCGGCGCTGACATCAGGGGCATATGTGCCGCAAAAAGGCGAGCGGGTATGTGTTATTGTCTGCGGCGGTAACGCCCAGCCCGACTGGTTCGTGGATTAACCCGTGATCAGTTCTGACTGACGCACGATCACCTCGGCCTGTTTGATTGACGCGATATCCACCAGCCGGCCTTTGTAAACGGTGGCGCCTTCGCCGTTGGCTTTGGCAGCTTCCATGGCGGCAATGATTTCGCGGGCCTCGGTTACCTGTTCGGCGGATGGCGTAAACACGTCATTGGCCAGGGCAATCTGTTTCGGGTGGATCGCCCATTTTCCCACCATGCCCAATGTGGCGGACCGGCGGGCCTGGGCAATAAAGCCAGCATCATCGGAAAAGTCGCCAAACGGTCCATCAACCGGCAGAACCCCATGGGTGCGGCACGCCGCGACAATGGCCGCCTGGGCCCAATGCCAGGGGTCAGACCAGTGTTTTTCACCCCCGCGCGCCATATAATAATTTTCCTGGGTGCCGCCGATGCCGGTGGTTTGCATGCCCATAGAGGCCGCGAAATCAGCAGCCCCTAATGACATGGCTTGCAGTCGTGGGCTGCTGGCGGCGATTTCCTCAACATGGGAAATGCCCGCGGCGCTTTCGATGATCACCTCAAAGCTAACGGGCTTGGTGCGGCCCTTGGCCGCCTCGACGGCTGTGACCAGCGCGTCAACGGCGTAAACATCGGCGGCGCAGCCGACCTTGGGGATCATAATCTGGTCAATACGGTCCCCGGCGTTTTCCAAAATATCCACCACGTCGCGGTACCAGTGCGGGCCATCCAGCCCATTGATGCGCACGCTTAGGTATTTAGTGCCCCAGTCGATGTCGTTGATGGCAGCGATGACATTGGCGCGTGCACTGTCTTTGTCACTGGGGGCAACGCTGTCTTCCAGATCAAGGTTGATGACATCGGCGGCGCTGGCGGCCATTTTTTCAAACAACGCTACGCGGGAGCCAGGGCCAAACAGCTGACAGCGGTTTGGGCGGGATGGGGCGGCAGGTTGCAGGCGAAAGCTCATGGCCACTGTCCTTGATAGGAAATTACGAAAATGCTGCCCGCAGGCGTAGATTATTGCGCGCCCGACAGCAAGTCTGTTTTGCGAGCGCAGAAAAATGCTGCAATGCAGTGGTCGGGCGACATGGGGAATATACCATGGTTCCTATCTGTTGCGCAGATAACTGCGATAAACACCCAAGTTTTCGCTGGAATATTCCAAACTATTCCGAAAATAGTGTGGAATACGCGATCACCTTTTCTGAAAACAATATACAAAGCCCCAAATGAAACAAAAGGGGCGGCGCGATGATCAATACTCCATATCTCTTATTTCTTGGTGACGCGCCGGATCGGTTGGCGGCCAAGGTTGCACAGGGTATCAGCGATTGGCGCCCGGATCAGTCTGTGGGCCAATTACGAATGGCTGGATGCGGTGCTGATGTTGGGATTGCCGACATGACTTTGGCCGAGGCGAAAGCCGCGGGTGCCAAGACGCTGGTGATCGGGGTGGCCAACCGGGGTGGAGAAATATCGGCGGCTTGGCGCGCGGTGCTGGTCCAAGCGTTGGAGATGGGCTTTGATATAGCCAGTGGCTTGCACAACCTGCTGCGCAATGAACCAGAGCTATATGCAGCGGCGCAAACCCATGGCTGCACACTGCATGATGTGCGGGTGCCAACGGCCGCTTATCCGATTGCCAATGGGGTAAAGCGGACCGGTAAGCGGTGCCTGGCAATCGGCACGGATTGTTCGGTGGGCAAGATGTATACCGGGCTGGCGATGGATGCGGAAATGACCAAGCGTGGGATGCAGTCAACGTTTCGCCCCACTGGCCAGACGGGCATACTGATCACCGGGTCCGGGGTGCCGTTAGATGCTGTTATTGCAGACTTTATGGCCGGAGCGGTTGAGTATCTGACGCCAGACAATGACCCGGATCACTGGGACCATATTGAAGGGCAGGGCAGCCTGTACCATGTGTCTTATTCCGGGGTGACAATGGCGTTGATCCATGGTGGGCAGCCGGATGCGTTGATCCTGTGCCATGAGCCAACGCGCGAGCATATGCGGGGTTTGCCGGGGTATGGGCTGCCGACACTGGCGCAGTTGCGTGACACGGCGTTGCCGATTGCAAAAGTCGCGAACCCGGCGTGCCAGGTGGTTGGCATATCGGTAAACACCCAGCATCTGTCGGAAGCTGAGGCCGCCGGGTATTTGGCCGGGGTTGAGGCCGAGATGGGCTTGCCAACGGTTGATCCGTTCCGCCATGGTGCGGCGCGACTGGTGGATGCTTTGGCAGCCGTTTGAAGCGGGACATGTCGGTGCCTCCGGCGGGGATACTTGAAAAAAGAAGAAAGATGGCTTGTGGATATTAGGGTAGAGCGGGACGTTTTTGCGCTGGCTGAGGTGTTTACCATTTCGCGTGGGTCACGGACGCAAGCGCAGGTTTTGACGGTGCGGGTTCGGGATGGTGGGCATCAGGGGTGGGGCGAATGTGTGCCCTATGCGCGCTATGGTGAAACCTTGGAAAGCGTTACAGACCAAGTGCTTGGCCTGCCTGATGATGTGACGCGCGAAACTTTGCAGGGGCTGTTACCCGCCGGGGCGGCGCGTAATGCGGTGGATTGTGCGCTGTGGGATCTGGCGGCGAAACAGGCTGGGTGCCGGGTTTGGCAGTTGGCGGGGCAGGCGGCGCCGGGGCCTGAGATTACGGCCTTTACACTGTCATTGGCTGCGCCGGAACTGATGCAAAGGGCGGCGGCGAAACAGGCGCATCGGCCATTATTGAAAATCAAGCTGGGCACGCCGGATGATATGGCGCGGCTGGAAGCGGTGCGCCGGGGCGCGCCAAAGTCGCGTATTATTGTCGATGCAAATGAAGGCTGGACAGCCGAGGTTTACACCGATCTGGCACCGCATTTATTACGCCTTGGGGTCGAGCTGGTGGAACAGCCATTGCCCGCCGGGGAGGATGATATGCTGGCGGAAATAGCGCGGCCTTTGCCGGTATGTGCCGATGAAAGCTGCCATGATCGCGCCAGCTTGCCGGGCCTTGTGGGCAAGTATGATGTGGTCAATATCAAGCTGGATAAGACCGGCGGATTGACCGAGGCGATTGAGCTAAAGAACCAAGCATTATCAGATGGTTACGGCGTTATGGTTGGCTGCATGGTGGGGTCATCCCTGGCCATGGCCCCGGCGGTTTTGCTGGCGCAGGGGGCCGGGTTTGTTGATCTGGACGGGCCGCTGTTATTGGCGCAGGATCGGGAAAATGCGCTGGAATATGACGGGTTAGGTGTGTATCCGCCCAGTGTAGCGCTTTGGGGTTAAGGGGACAGGCATGGGTCGTACGGTATATGTGAACGGGGAATATCTGCACGAGGAAGACGCGAAAATTTCGATTTTTGACCGCGGCTTTTTGATGGCCGATGGCGTCTATGAGGTGACGTCGGTTCTGGATGGTAAGCTGATTGCATTTGAGGGCCATGCGCAGCGGTTGCAACGGTCATTGGATGAGCTGGACATGGCTGCGCCTGTGGATATGGACACCCTGCTGGAGATCCACCGTGAGCTGGTGCGCCGCAACGACATTGGTGACGGGCTGATCTATTTGCAGGTGACGCGGGGCAACCCTGGGGACCGGGATTTTGTGTTTCCCGACCCGGAAGAAACACCATCAACCCTGGTGCTGTTCACCCAGTCCAAACCGGGGCTGGCGGACAACCCACAGGTGAAAAAAGGCATTAAAGTCATATCAATAGAAGATATCCGCTGGGGTCGCCGCGACATCAAAACCATCCAACTACTATACCCAAGCATGGGCAAGATGTTGGCGAAAAAGGCCGGCGTTGATGACGCCTGGCTGGTGGAAGATGGGGTCGTGACCGAGGGGACTTCGAACAACGCCTATATCGTTAAAGGCAACAAGATCATAACCCGTGAGCTGTCCACCGATATTTTGCATGGCATCACCCGCAAGGCGGTTTTAACCTATGCGCGCGAGGCGCAGATGGTGGTTGAGGAACGGGCGTTTTCGATCGCTGAAGCCCAGGGTGCGGATGAGGCTTTTGTCACCTCTGCGTCGGCATTTGTGATGCCGGTTGTTGAAATTGACGGCGTGGCGCTGGGCAACGGAACGCCCGGCAAAGTGGCGCGGCGTTTGCGCGAGATTTACCTGGATGAGGCCCGCAAAGCGGCCATATGAAGCGGGGCGTTCTTTCAGCCCCGCGATGGCGTATCAGGGATTTTTGTCGCCAACATTTTCGGCAAATGCCACCTTGAATTCGGCTTGTTTTTCCGCATTGGCTTCGGTCTGATGTTTGTCGCGCCAGTGCGCAAATGGCATGCCGTAAAACGCTTCGCGGCTTTGGTCTTTGGTCATTTCAATACCGCGTTCGCTGGCGGCTTCGCCGTACCAACGAGACAGGCAGTTGCGGCAAAACCCGGTCAGGTTCATCATGTCGATGTTTTGTACATCGGGGCGGTCGGTTAGCAGGTGCTGTTGCAACCGGCGAAAGGCGGCGGCTTCGATTTCCAGCTTGGTTTGGGCGTCCATTGGGGGGTTCCTTATAGTTTTGTGGTGTTCAATGCATCTTGTAGTATTGGCGCAAGGCGGGCCGCCCAAGCATTTTGCTGTTCGTCGGTTGCGATCAAGTCATTGCGCAGCTCTATCAGCGCGTTCAGGCGACCATGTTGCAGCGCGTGGCGGTCCACGGCGTCGCCGGGCAGGTGGCCCATGTAGGGCTGATTAATGCCGACGTTCAGGCCGGGTTCGCCTTGCAGGCGGGCGATCAGCGGGTCGGACAGGCGAGTGTCATCGGCAAACAGGACGCCGATCTGCCAGGGGCGGGGCGCGCCGGAGTTTAGCCGCCGGGTAAAGCTGTGAATGGCGATGATGATGGTGTCATCACGCTGGGCGGCAAGGTTTGTATAGGCGGTATGGTACGGGTCGTAATACGCGGCCTTGCGCCGGGCGATTTCACGCGCGTCAGCGTGGTGGTTGCCGGGGATAATGCTGCCATCATACAGGCGCATCATCAGGGTTGGGTCATCGGCACCGCGGTTGGGATCGATCACCAGGCGGGAAAATCGCGACAGAATGGCAGGGGCGTTCAGCAATTGGGCCAGGTGACGGGTGACGCCAGCCGCGCCGATATCATAGGCGATATGGCGGTTCATATCGGCGGTGGGCAGGCCAAGCGTGCCGCCGTTTACATCGGCTGGCACGTGATTGCTGGCATGGTCACAGCTGATCAAAAACCGCGCGGGCCGATCAACGCCGATAATTTCATAGGCGGGGTGGGTCATGCTGTTTCTTTCGACTGGTTATTGGGTGTTAGTCAAAACTGCGACCAAGCGCCAGTTGTCAGCGTGGCTGATTTGCTCCATACGGCGTGTTAGCGCTAAAATCAGACATTAATAGAGGATCAGCCAGTATGCGACGGCTTCGGAATGTGAAAATAGTGGCCACCCTTGGGCCGGCTTCTAACGACTATGAAATGATACGGGCCCTGTCGGATGCCGGGGCGGATGTGTTTCGCCTAAACATGAGCCATGGCGAGCATGGTGAAATCCGCGAACGCCACAAGATCATTCGTCAGATTGAAAAGGATACCGGCCGCCCGATTGCCATA
This sequence comes from Paracoccaceae bacterium, assembly GCA_036479015.1. Classification (GTDB taxonomy): domain Bacteria; phylum Pseudomonadota; class Alphaproteobacteria; order Rhodobacterales; family Rhodobacteraceae; genus NVTR01. Next base: position 18,218 of record JAZGFB010000017.1, read on the forward strand.
TTGGCCGACTTGCAGGGCCCCAAGCTGCGGGTTGGTAAATTTGCCAACGGGTCCGAGGACCTGGTGCAGGGTCAGTTGTTTCGGTTTGATCTGGACACAGCTGATGGCGACAATAAACGGGTGTGCCTGCCCCATAGCGAAATATTTGACGCACTAGAGCCGGGGTCAAACCTGCTGGTGGATGACGGAAAAATCCGGCTTGAGGTCAAGGAATGCGGCCGCGACTTTGCCGAGTGCCTGGTCAAAAATGACGGCACGATTTCCAACCGCAAGGGCGTGAATGTCCCCGATGTGGTGCTGCCGCTGGCGGCGCTGTCGGAAAAAGACCGCCGCGATCTGGAATTTGTCTGCACGCTGGGGGTCGATTGGTTGGCGCTGTCTTTCGTGCAGCGCGCAGCAGATGTGCAAGAGGCGCGCGAATTGGCCGCCGGGCGGGCACATATTATTTCAAAGATCGAAAAACCGGCGGCGGTGACGGCGTTTGCCGAAATTCTGGCGGTGTCAGATGGGATCATGGTGGCGCGCGGTGATCTGGGGGTGGAATTGCCGGTGCAAAATGTGCCGCCCATCCAGAAACGCCTGGTGCGGGCCTGTCGCAATGCGGCCAAGCCGGTGATTGTGGCCACCCAAATGATGGAAAGCATGATCGACAGCCCGATCCCGACCCGTGCCGAAGTGTCAGATGTGGCGGCGGCGATCTATGAGGGTGCGGATGCGGTGATGTTGTCGGCCGAAAGTGCCGCCGGTAGCTACCCGGTGGAAGCGGTGACAGTCATGAACAACGTTGCCGAAGAGGTTGAATGCGATCCAACCTATCGTGAAGTGATTGACGCCAGCCGTGGCGGCAAGAAAGAAACCATTGCCGATGCCATCGTGTTGGCGGCACGCGATATTGCGGAAACCGCTGATATCAAAGCAATATGTTGCTTTTCGGAAAGCGGGACAACGGCCCTGCTAACCGCCCGTGAGCGCCCGCATGTGCCGATCATCGCGCTGACCCCAAAAATTGGTACCGCGCGGCGGTTGGCCCTAAGCTGGGGCATGCATTGTATTGTGACACCGGCGGTGGACCGCTTTAAGTTGGCTGTGGTAAATGCAGCGCGTGCGGCGCGCGAAGGTGGGTTTGCCCTGGAAAGCGACCACATCGTGGTTATTGCGGGTATTCCGTTCTCTCAGCCAGGCTCGACCAATATCTTGCGGGTTGCCCCCTGCGAGGAGAGGTTGATTTATAGCATGGATCCAGAGTAACAGGGCCACGTATTGGTGGAGTGTGATTGATGGATAACGATTTTGTTATGGTGCTTGGGGTTTTGGTTGGCGCGTTGACAGCGCCGGCGCTGGTAAGTTCGTTTTCTGCCGGACGCTCGCCCCGGGCAGCGATCATCGCCTTTGTCACCGGCGGCGCATTGGTAAGCTGGGCGGTTTATAACCAGCCCAACAGCTATTCTGTTGACGGATTTCCCGATCTGTTTGTGAGTGTGGTCAAGCAGCTTTTTCTTTAAAATCCGGCAGGTTTCACTTGCCAGCCCGCGGTTGCGGGCCTATACGCGCCAAGTTCACATGTACGGCTGGCCAAAGTGGCATGCCAAGTCGTGCGTAATACCGACCTAAGAGGAGACGGAAATGCCCAAGATGAAGACAAAATCAAGCGCCAAAAAGCGCTTTAAGGTGACAGCATCAGGTAAAGTGATGGCAGCGCAAGCTGGTAAGCAGCACGGTATGATTAAACGCACCAAGAAATTCATTCGCAACGCACGTGGGACCAGCGAGCTGTCAGCACCTGACAGCAAGATCGTGAAATCCTACATGCCATATGACCGCTAAGGAGGGCTAGAAACATGTCAAGAACAGTAAGTGGCCCGGTTACCAAGGCCCGTCATAAAAAAGTTATCAAAGCTGCCAAGGGCTATTACGGCGCCCGCAGCCGGTTGTTCCGCACCGCCACACAGGCTGTGGACAAGGCCAACCAATACGCAACCCGTGACCGCAAAGTTCGTAAGCGCAATTTCCGCGCGCTGTGGATTCAGCGGATCAACGCGGCTGTGCGGGCCCATGATGAGGCGCTGACATACAGCAAATTCATCAACGGTCTGTCATTGGCTGGCATTGAAGTGGATCGCAAGGTTCTGGCCGACTTGGCCGTGCATGAACCGGACGCGTTTACAGCCATTGTCGAAAAGGCAAAGGCCGCGCTTGCATAATAGACCCATTTGGGTTTGAGAATGAAAGAAGCCGCGGACCTTAACGGGTCTCGCGGCTTTTTGTTATTAAATTGGGAACGCTTGCGCGTTCACTGGATTAGCCCGGGCCCGGGGCCCGTGCGACTGGTGCTTTGCCGCAAGGGTTGGTAGCAGGTTTGTAAGCATACCAAGAGGGCAGATGATGGACGCGCTGAAAGACAAATATTTGGGTGAGATCGCCGGGGCGAGCGATGAGGCGGCGCTGGAAGCCATTCGTTTGGCCGCTGTGGGCAAAAAGGGCGAGATTGCGCTTGAGATGCGCAAGCTGGGGGGCATGACGGCTGAGGAGCGGCAGGTTGTCGGGCCCAAGCTAAATGCGCTGAAGGGTGAGATTACATCAGCCTTGGCGGCGAAAAAGGCAGCGCTTGGCGATGCGGCGTTGGATGAGCGTTTGCGCGGTGAATGGCTGGATGTGACGTTGCCGGGGCGGGCGCGGCCTGCGGGGTCGATCCATCCGGTTTCGCAAGTGACCGAGGAAGTGTCGGCGATATTTGCCGATATGGGGTTTGCCGTGGCTGAAGGCCCGCAGATTGAAAACGATTTCTACAATTTTGACGCGCTGAACATCCCACCGCACCACCCGGCGCGCCAGGAATTTGATACGTTCTATATGCACCGTGAGGATGGTGATAACCGGCCGCCGCATGTGCTGCGCACGCACACGTCGCCGGTGCAGATACGGCATATGGAAAAGCACGGCGCGCCCTGCCGGGTGATCGCGCCGGGGCGGGTGTATCGGTCGGACTATGACCAGACGCACACGCCGATGTTCCATCAGGTTGAGGGGCTGGCGATTGACCGCGATCTGAGCATGGCGAATTTGAAATGGGTGCTGGAGGAATTCTTTAGCGCGTTTTTCGGCATTGAAGTAAAGACGCGTTTTCGGGCGTCGCATTTTCCGTTCACGGAACCAAGTGCCGAGGTAGATATTCAGTGTTCGTGGGTGAACGGGCAGTTGAAAATCGCGGAAGGCGATGGCTGGATGGAAGTGCTGGGGTCCGGTATGGTGCATCCCAAGGTTTTGATCGCGGCCGGGGTTGATCCGAGCGCGTGGCAGGGGTTTGCGTTTGGCATGGGCGTGGATCGGCTGGCGATGCTGAAATACGGGATACCGGATTTGCGGGCGTTTTTTGATTCAGACCTACGGTGGTTAAGGCATTATGGGTTTGCCGCGTTGGATGTGCCGACGTTGCATGGGGGGTGTAGGGGGTGAGCGACGCTATTCAATCAATTTTGAGCATTTTGGGCAATTTACAGAATGAGCTGATCGGTTTTGGATTCACCATTGTTGGCGCGTTACTGTTTTACCTTTTTCGCCCCCGTGTGAAACTCATTTACGGACGAGCAAATCACTCACGAAATGTGGTTTCAGTGCCCAGTCCAGACCCTGAAGAAAAATCAAATCCAACCGAAATCTATGTTGAGAAATTTTTCTTGCAAAACTCTGGCCGAAAAACAGCCACAAATGTCGAATTTGTTCTGAGCGCTTATCCTGCTGATATCTCAGTATTTCAGCCGCGAGATGTTCAATACAAAAATGTCGAAAAAGGCAATTGTTTGATTGCTATACCTCAGATTGCACCCGGTGAGTTGGTGGCAATCGATTGCGTTTATTTGAATCAAATTGCGTCAATTGTCTCATCGGTAAAGTGCGCCGAGTGCCTTGGAAAATCGGTCCCCTTTTGGACAACGAGGCGATATCCCAACTGGGTATTTCTATTGCTGTGGGCACTTATCTTTTTTGGCGTCGCTTCGCTAATTCAAATAACCATCAAACTGTTGGGTTCCTGACATGAAATTACGAGGATGGAGGGGAGTGATGGGGTTTGATCTTGATGTTTTGGCCCGGCTTGCCGGGCAGCGCCCGGACCTCCCCCACGGGGAGGGCGCTATGCACCCACCCCGAGGTCCGGGCGATGCCCTGATGTTGTATGCGGTCTGCGAATTGAAAGGCCCTACGGGAAATGGAATGAATGATGACCATTGATCTGATCGAAAAATACCCCGGTGCGGGGATGTTCAAATTTGGCGATAGCGCTGAGCTGTGCGCGCGGCTGAACAGCCTTGTGCGTAAGGGTAAGAAAACCGCGACATGTGGCGCTCTGCGGGACTTTTCCGCCGGGGGCGAAGACATGCCCGTCGTCGGGCGCTGCGATATTGCGTGTAACTGGGATGGCTCGCCTGCCGTGGTGATCCGCACGATAAGCGTCGAACGCATGGCGTTTGATGCGATCGGCAAGGATTTTGCTTTGGCCGAGGGCGAGAATGAAGATTACAAGGGTTGGCGCAACGATCACATTGAATTTTTCAAGCGCAATGGCGGCTTTACCGGCAAGATGGAAATTGTTTGTGAACGGTTTGAGGTGGTTGAAGACCTGGCCGAATGGGAACAGGCGGAATGAGCGACGACCAACAGCAATTTGACGCCATCATTGCCGGTATGGCGGTGCTGGACGCGGCCATTGCCCCCGGCAACTTGTTTGGCAAACCCTGCGCCAAGCTGGATGGCAAAGCGTTTGTGGCCTTCTTTCAGGGTGACATGGTGTTCAAGCTGGACGCGGTGCGGTGTCAGGAAATAATTGCGGCCCACGCGGGCTGTCAGCTGTTTGATCCGTCCGGCAAGGGGCGGGCGATGAAGGAATGGGTTCAGGTACCACAGGGCACGCTGGACTGGCAAGAAATGGCAGAGCGGGCTTTGGCCCTGATGCGGGTAAGGATGGCAAAATGAAATTCACCATGAGCTGGTTGCGCGAGCATTTGGAAACGGATGCGACGGTTGATGAAATCTGTGAGGTCCTGACAGATGTGGGGCTTGAGGTTGAGGGGGTGGAAAACCCGGTTGATGCTTTGCGCGATTTTCGCATTGGTTATGTGAAATCGGCGCAAAAGCACCCGGATGCCGACCGTTTAAAGGTGTGTCAGGTGGAAACCGATCAGGGCATCAAGCAGATCATTTGCGGTGCACCCAATGCGCGCGCTGGCATCACCGTCGTGATTGCCCAGGCGGGTATGTATATTCCGGGGATCGATACCACCATCAAGGTTGGCAAAATTCGCGGCGTCGAAAGCCACGGCATGATGTGCAGCGAGCGCGAGATGCAGCTAAGCGAAGAGCATGACGGGATTATTGAGCTGGCGTCAGGCAAAGTTGGTGACAGTTTTGTCGACTGGCTGGCGGCGAATGATCCGGCCAAGGTGGACCCGGTGATCGAGATCGCCATCACACCAAACCGGCCAGATGCGTTGGGCGTGCGCGGTATTGCGCGGGACTTGGCAGCGCGTGGGCTGGGGGTTTTGAAACCGGCGAAAGTGGCCGATATTGCCGGGGATTTCGCCAGCCCGATCAATGTGAGCATTGATAAAGATACTGCCGAGGCAGCGCCGGTGTTCATGGGGCGTATGGTGCGAGGCGTGAAGAACGGGCCAAGCCCAGAGTGGCTACAGGATCGGCTGCGCGCGGTTGGGCTGCGGCCCATATCGGCGCTGGTGGATGTGACGAACTTTTTTACCTATGATGTGAACCGGCCTTTGCATGTGTTTGATGCTGACAAAGTGGTGGGTGATCTGCGGGTGCACCGGGCTGTTGGTGGCGAAGTCATGCTTGGGCTGGACGAAAAGGAACATGTGCTTGCGCAGGGTATGGTGGTCATTTCGGACGACACGGGCATTGCCAGTATTGCCGGGATCATGGGCGGTTTGCGCACTGGGTGTACGCCAGACACGGTGAATGTGTTTGTCGAGGCGGCGGTGTGGGAAACCATTCAGATCGCGCGCACGGGCCGGGCGCTAAAGATCAATTCGGATGCGCGCTATCGCAATGAACGCGGCATTGATCCGGGGTTCAATGCACCCGCGATGGGGCTGGCGGCCCAGATGATTGTGGAACTTTGCGGTGGTGAGGTTTCGCAGGTTGTGACAGCGGGGGCGGTGCCGGATGTGGCCCGTGCGTATCAGCTGGATACGGACCGCGTGCAATCGCTGGTGGGGATGGAGATCGCGCCGGACGTGCAGCGCGCGACGCTGAGCGCGCTGGGGTTTGTGCTGGATAGCAATGATATGGCAGCCGTGCCAAGCTGGCGGCCCGATGTTCTGGGTGAGGCTGATCTGGTGGAAGAAATTGCGCGCATCGCGTCCCTAAGCGGGCTGGTGGGCAAGCCGATGGCGCGCCCCGTGGGCGTGGCCAAGCCGATTCTGACACCGATGCAGAAACGCGAAGGCATTGCGCGCCGTACTGCGGCGGCGCTGGGGTATAATGAATGCGTGACCTATTCGTTCATTGATGGGGCGTCGGCGGCGCTGTTTGGTGGTGGCGGTGATGCCGTGAAACTGGCCAATCCGATCAGTTCAGAAATGTCCCATATGCGCCCCGATCTGTTGCCGGGGTTGCTGGCAGCCGCTGCGCGCAATCAGGCGCGCGGGTTCATGGATATGGCACTGTTTGAGGTCGGGCCAGCGTTTAGCGGAGGCGAGCCGGATGACTACAGGGTTCAGGTGGCCGGGCTGTTGATCGGGCAAAATGGCCCGCGTGATCCCCACGGGGATCGCCGCCACGTTGATGTGTTTGACGCCAAGGCGGACGCGCAGGCGGTGCTTGCCGCCATCGGGGCACCTGCCAAGGCGCAGGTTCTGCGCGATGCGCCAGACTGGTGGCATCCGGGGCGCTCTGGTCGCATTGGGCTGGGGCCGAAAAAGATATTGGCGGTGTTTGGTGAGGTTCACCCAAAGGTGCTGGCGGCGATGGATGTGAAGGGCCCGGCGGTGGCGTTCACTGTGTTCCCGGCAGAGGTGCCGTTCCCGCGCAGTAAGTCGGCCACTCGGGCGGCGCTAAAGGTGAATGACTTGCAAGCAGTTGAGCGTGATTTTGCCTTTGTGGTGGACGCGGGCGTCGAGGCGCTGACGCTGGTGAATGCGGCTGCCGGGGCGGATAAGGCTTTGATCGCCGCGGTGTCGGTGTTTGACGAATTCAAAGGTATGAAGGCCGAGGCGCAGATGGGCGACGGCAAGAAATCTTTGGCGATATCGGTGCGCTTGCAGCCGATGGATGCGACATTGACCGACAAGGATATTGAGGCAGTATCGGCCAAGATTGTCGCCGGGGTTGCCAAGGCCACGGGCGGCGTGCTGCGGGGCTAGTGTGGGGGTGATTTTTCTGCGAAAAATCAAATGCCTGCGGCGCGGATATTTATGGAAAAGAAGAAGGGCTTGGGATGAAAATCTATTTGTCAGGTGAAATTCACACCGACTGGCGTGAACAGATTATTGACGGGGCCAAGGGGTTGGATGTGTCGTTCAACGCCCCGGTGACGGATCACGCCGCGTCTGATGATTGCGGTGTGGCGATCTTGGGGGCAGAGGCGGACAAGTTCTGGCATGACCGCAAAGGCGCGCAGCTGAATGCGATCCGCACCCGTAAGGGGATTGCGGATGCCGATGTTGTCGTGGTGCGCTTTGGTGACAAGTACAAACAGTGGAACGCGGCGTTTGATGCGGGCTATGCGGCGGCGCTGGGCAAATCATTGGTCGTGCTGCACGGTGCTGATCATCAGCATGCCTTGAAAGAGGTGGACGCCGCCGCCTTGGCGGTGGCCCAAACCCCCGCCCAGGTGGTTGATATCATACGCTATGTTTTGACGGGTAAGCTGCCAGTCTAGCTGCCAGCCTAGCCGTCGATTGCCGGGATCCCTTTGCCCTTTTGCACCGCCGGGCGCGCCTGGAAACGATCCAGGTAGGCCACGGCATTTTCATATCTTTCCCAGCCCAATTCCTGGGTCGCGCCGTAAAAGCTTAGGGTGTCCAGCCAGGGCGCGATGGCGATATCGGCGATGGAATAGCTGCCGGTGATCCAGTCGCGGGTTTCCAGTTGTCGGTTGATGACATTTAGCAGGCGTTTGGTTTCGGCAAGGTAGCGTTCGACCGGGCGTTCGTCTTCGATCTCGGATCCGGCGAATTTGTAGAAATAGCCAAGTTGGCCGAACATCGGGCCAACGCCGCCCATTTGGAACATCAGCCATTGCAGGGTTTCATAGCGCCCCTTGGCGTCGCGGGGCAGCAGTTGTCCGGACTTTTCGGCCAGATAGATCAGGATAGCGCCGCTTTCAAACAGGGAGATCGGCGCGCCATCGGGGCCGTTTGGGTCTATGATCGCCGGGATCTTGTTGTTCGGGTTCAGCGATAGAAAATCGGGCGTGTTCACCTCGCCCATGATGCTGACTGTGTGGGCTTCATAGGGCAGGCCGGTTTCTTCCAGCATGATCGAGACTTTGACACCGTTGGGTGTTGGAAACGAATAAAGCTGGATCACGCTTGGGTCTTTGGCGGGCCAGCGTTTGCTGATTGGGTGATTTAACAGATGCTTCATGGAGTGTCCCTTGGGTGTTCCTTGGGGGACACATAATGGTTAATATTTTGTAAAAAAGGTGATCACATACACATGTTTGTGATACTTTGCGCGAATATGCGTGAACAATTGCGTACGGAGCAAACCGACAGTGGAGCACTATCATGATTAAAGAATTTAAAGATTTCATCGCCAAGGGTAATGTCATGGACATGGCCGTTGGTATCATTATCGGGGCGGCGTTCACGGCTATTGTCGGCTCATTGGTCGCTGATCTGATCAACCCGATCATCAGCCTGGCCATGGGCGGGATTGATTTCTCAACTATGGGTATTCAGCTGAGCGAAGGCGAAGATGGGGCGGTGTTTGCCTATGGTAAATTCATCATGGCGATCATCAACTTTATCATCATCGCGTTTGTGGTGTTCATGCTGGTTAGGGCTGTGAACAAAACCAAAAAGGCCGAAGAAGAAGCGCCAGCCGCTGATCCGGGCCCCAGCGACAACGATTTGCTGAAAGAGATCGCAGCAGCGCTGAAGAAGTAAGCGTTACGCTACAGGAATTGGAAGGGCCCGCCGGTTTGGTGGGCCTTTTTTGTTGGGGGTGTGGGGGTAATCAACACTTTAGCTGCAACAGCGCCAGGTCCCGTGACAACGGCAACCGTGTCTGATATTTTTCAATGATGGATCGCAAAACCACAAAATTTGACTGGAACCGGGCGCGGGCCTTTTTGGCCACGGCTGAAGAAGGGTCACTGTCTGCGGCCGCGCGCGCACTTGGTATGGCGCAACCGACGCTTAGCCGGCAGGTGGCCGCCCTGGAAGCAGAAATCGGGGTGGTGCTTTTTGAGCGGGTTGGCCAGGGGTTAAGCCTAACCCCCAGCGGTATGGAATTACTGGATCATGTCCGCGCCATGGGCGAGGCGGCAAACGGGTTTGCCCTGGGGTCTTTCGGGCGATCACAGGGGATGACCGGGCAGGTCAGTATTTCGGCCAGCGAAATATGTGCCGCGTATATGATGCCGCCGATCCTGCGCAAATTGCGACAACAGGAGCCGGGGATTGAGATCGTTCTGAATGCGACGGTCAGAATATCGGATTTACGTCGGCGCGAAGCGGATATTGCGATCCGAAATGTTCGACCGGTCGAACCGGATCTGATTGCCAAGAAGGTGACAGAAGTTGCGGTCAGGTTTTATGCAACGCCGGAATACATCAAAAAAATGGGCCACCCGGCATCTTTGAAAGACCTGCGGGGTGCCGAATTTATTAACCACGAAGACAGCGAAATGTATGCAGAGTTTTTGGCGGCACTGGGGGGTGACCGGGACGAGATAAGTTTCCCAATTATCGCCGAAAATAACATGATTACCTGGGAATTGGTGAAATCCGGGCTGGGAATTAGTTTGTGGGACAGCAAGTACGGCGATGCCGAGCCTTTGGTGGAACGTGTTTTCCCGGATGCTGAACCGTTGATGTTTCCCCTTTGGCTGGTGGCGCATCGGGAACTGAAATCAAACCCACGCATCCGGTTCGTGTTTGATCTGTTGGCTGCCGAACTATCCAAGTAGCATGCAAATCCGCATACTTCATATGAACATTTAGGTAATTCATTTGGGACGCCGGTTCCCCTAGTCAGTGCTCAATCCAATTCAATGGTTGAGGAACTGAAGATGACACATGTTACAAACGACACAAAAGTTGCCGGGCTTTCGATCAAGGGCTTTGCCCGGTTGACGGGGTTCATGTATTTTCTGCTGATACCGCTTGGGGTGATTGGGATAATGTATATTCCAACGCTGGTGGTGGCGGGTGATCTGGACGCGACCATTGCAAATATTTCGGCAAACAGCGGCATGTTCAAATTGTCTATGCTGACGGCGTTACTGGTGCAGATAGTCCATATCATCGTGGCGCTGATGCTGTACCGCCTGTTCCTGCCGGTAAACCGGACCATGGCAAGGCTGTTGGTTCTGATGTCGATGCTTGGCGTGCCGATCGCGCTGTTAAATGAGATGAACAATGGCGCGGTGCTGTTGGTTCTGGGCAATCCAGACTTGTCAAACTCTTTGGTGGCTTTGTTTCTGGGCACCCACCAATACGGCATCATGATTGTGGGGATTTTCTGGGGTTTCTGGCTGTTTCCAATGGGATACCTTGCCTACAAATCCAATTTTATGCCCAAAATCATTGGTATTGCATTGATGGTTGGCTGTTTTGGCTATGTGGCGGATAGCTTCATCTACATGGTCGCCCCGGATTTCGGATTTCAGTTCGCCCTGTTCCTGTTCATCGGCGAAGTGATGATAACATTCTGGTTGCTGATCATGGGTGTGGATGAAGAAAAATGGCAGGCATGGGGCGCATAGCAGCGCCGAGTTTGCCCACGGCCCGCCACCACGCCAATCTGGCTATGTGGTGGCGGGCCATGGGGGGCGGGCACAATTATTTAGTCAAATAGGTATGATAAGATTCGTATTGCTCTCACTGATATATGCTGAAAACAAGTGGGCAGAAATATCAAGTGAATGGGATCTAGATTGTGGTTGACCGAATTTTTCAGATATTGATCACCGATGGGCAGGTGGATGAATCCAAGTTTTCTGAAGAACTTGTCCGCAACATTTCATCTTTCAGGAGCATGTACCCTGACGCGCGTTATAACCGGTACGAAAACCAGGAAATTATTGAATTTCTGTCGCAGTGTTTTTCAGATGATGTTTTGGCTGCCTACCAGGGTATGGCTCCCTATGCCTTTAAATCGGATCTGGCGCGCTATTGTTATTTGTACGAATATGGCGGGCTTTATTCGGATCTTTCATATTTGCACATTCGTAAAATAAAACCGCAAAAGAAAACCAATATGATTTTGTTTCGGGACATTCCCATCCACCCGCCCTGGGCCACAAGCATTTCAGTCATGTTTGCCAAGCCTAAGTCACCGGCACTTGCGCGTGCGATCAGCAGAATAGTGGAACATCATAAGTCACAATATTATGGCCTTACACCGCTAGACCCAACCGGCCCTTACATGTTTGGCCGTGTTTTATCGGAAGTGGATGATTGGATGTCGACAGTATTTGGCGACTCTCGTTTGTTGTCACGTGAACAGGGGGGGCGGCCTAACATTGCTAAGGTGCTGCCAACCGGTGAAATAATAGCAATTAGAAACAAATTTAATGACAGTTCGATTGATGAGATGATCGGCGGGCATTCCAACAATTATTCCGATATCTGGCACGCTAAACAGGTTTGGGGTGAAGCCGGGAAAATCACGAAAATTGCCAGCAAGTTTGGCGCAATATTTGGCCGTTAATGCGCATTGATTTTGCCGGGCGCTGGGCCGAATAATTACTTGCGGAATGATGCCTGCGGACTGTATCGGTGGCGGGCAGAGCGTTGGCTGGTTTGAACACGCTGCCGGTAGGGGAGCGGTGAATATGGAAAAACAAACTGTGCGCCTGGAAGCTGATGGTTTCTGTGTTGTTAAGGGCGTATTTTCCCCTGATAAGATTGCGAATTTCAGAGATATCTTAACACAAAATTTGGACGAAATGGGTCAGACAAGGAATGTTGCACATTCCTTTCACCTTGCAGGATTTCATCGGTTTTCAAAATTTGACTGGGTGACCGAGCAAATAGAGACAAACCCGGCTATTTTAGATTTCTTAAGGGACTATTATTGTGGCTCCAGCTTTTCCACACTTGGGCTAAGCGACATTACCATAAACCGGTCCCAGCAATGGCACACTGATTTGTTACGCGGGCAGTACGCGAAATATCTGGATGGGGTGAACCCATGGGCGCGCCCCAAAGGCGATTGCATCAAAGCCCTGGTGTATTTGCAAAACGGCAAGAGTCTTCGAATTGTACAGAATTCGCACCGTTATCCGTCACCATTTGATGACCGTGCGATTGCTGATGTGGCGCAGGCCAAAAATGTTACCCAGCTTAGTGTGCGTGCCGGGGATGTTGTGATGCTGGATATAAGAGCCATCCACCGCGGTTCTACGGATGCAGAGATGAGTGATCCGAAATTAAGTGAAAATCCTAAAATTCTTCTGTCGACGGTTTTTGGCAGAACCAAATCTGCATTTAGTGAAGCGATGCGGATTGGCAATGCCGACAGGATGCAGGATTGGGATAGCAACTATATTCAGCTCTGACCAGTCTACTGCTTTAACGCCAACCCTGGCGACAACACATCAATGCCAAGCGCTTTGCCAACCGCATAGTACGTCAGCTGCCCGGCATGCACATTCAGCCCGTTCAGCAGGTGTTCATCATCTTCGCAGGCCTGTTTCCAGCCCTTGTCGGCCAGCGCCAGCATGAACGGCATAGTGGCGTTGCCAAGCGCAATGGTGGACGTGCGGGCCACGGCACCGGGCATGTTGGCGACGCAGTAATGCATGATGCCGTCGACTTCATAAATCGGATCATGGTGGGTGGTGGCGTGGCTGGTTTCAAAGCAGCCGCCCTGATCAATGGCCACGTCCACCAGCACCGCGCCGGGCTTCATTTCGGACAGTTGCGCGCGCGATATCAGCTTGGGGGCCTCGGCGCCGGGGACCAGAACGGCACCGATGACCATGTCAGCCTCGCGCACCAGATCAATGGTGTTGCCGGCTGATGCGTAGGAGTTTTTAAAGTCGCGCCCGAACACATCATCAAGGTACCTAAGCCGGGGCAGGTAGCGGTCTAGCACGGTAACATCTGCCCCCATGCCAGCCGCGATGCGTGCGGCGTGGGTTCCAACAACGCCGCCACCGATCACGACCACGCGGGCCGGGCCAACACCTGGGACGCCGCCCATAAGTACACCGCGCCCGCCATTGGCCTTTTGCAGGGTCCAGCTGCCGACCTGGGGGGCAAGCCGTCCGGCAACTTCGGACATGGGGGCCAGCAGGGGCAACCCGCCGCCAGCTGCTGTGACGGTTTCATAGGCGATGGCGGTGCAGCCGCTTTGCATCAGATCGCGGGTTTGATCCGGGTCGGGTGCCAGGTGCAGGTACGTAAACAACACCTGACCCGGGCGCAGCATTTTGCGCTCGCCTGCCTGGGGTTCTTTGACCTTAACGATCATGTCGGCCCATTCAAAAACCTCGGCGGCGGTGTCAGCAACGCGGGCACCGGCATCGATGTAATCTTGATCCGGGAACCCGGCACCAATACCGCCGTTCTTTTCCACCAGCACATCATGGCCGTGACTGATGGCTTCGCGCGCTGCATTTGGTGTCAGGCCAGTGCGAAATTCCTGGGGTTTGATTTCTTTTGGGCAACCGATTTTCATGGGGCGTTCTCCGATTTCTGTTCAACTTTTCGCCAGTATCGTCGGGGTTAGGGCGGATTTTTTGAAATTGTGCTGGTCAGCTGTTGGAAATTTGGGCATATCTTGCAAAAGTTGGGCAAATAATCGAAGAAAATTCAAACATGCAGAAACTTGATAGTATAGATCGTCGAATTTTAGAGGTTTTGCAGAAGGATGGCAGAATAACAAATGCTGATCTGTCCGAACGCGTAAACCTGTCACCTTCGGCCTGCCACCGTCGGGTGCATGGGTTGGAAAAATCTGGCTATATCAAAGATTATGTCGCGCTGTTGGAGCCTAAGATGATTGGGCGGCCCGCGACGGTGTTTGTGGAAATTACCCTGTCGGGGCAAGCCGATGAGGTGCTGGAAGCATTTGAGCGTGAAGTGGCAAAAATTCCGGATGTGCTGGAATGTCATCTGATGGCGGGGCAGGCGGATTACCTGCTGAAAGTGGTGGCATTTGATACAGAGCATTTTGCGCAGATCCACCGGCGGTATCTGGCGAAATTGCCCGGTGTGGCGCAGATGCATTCAAGCTTTGCGCTGAAGACTGTGTTTAAGACGACGGCGCTGCCGGTTTAGGGCGGGCTGCACTGGGCGTGGATTTTTATGGACAATGATGGTGGGGATCAGTTGCGGAGTTGCTGGCAGCGGATGCTGGAAGGCCAAGTTCTGAGGGCCAAACCTGCTGGCGCAACACGATGGCGCAGGGCTTTTGCGGGAATTGGTGTCACGGTTGTTGCTTTCCCACATCGCCCTAGGGGTTAAAGTGCATATGCTTGGCTGAGGCCACAAGGCTAACGCCTTTGGTCGCGTCCAGACGTTTCATCAATGCGTGCAGCAATGTGATGACCCGTGGTGGATGGTTGCCACCCGATGGGAAGACGACAAACAGGTCTTTGCCGGGGATTTCCCAGTCTGGCAGGACCACTTCCAACTGGCCGCTTTTCACAGCGTCAGCCACTAAAAATTCGGGCAACTTGGCGTAGCCGAGATGGCCATGAAGCGCCTGAAACACCAGATATGGGACCTGTGCCGTCAACCCGACCTTGATCGGGGCCTGTATGGTTTCCTTGCCGTGCAGCAATATCGTGGCGATTTGGTCGTCTGTGGATTTGTATTGAATGTAATCAAGATTTATCAATTCGTCTGGCGTTTGTGGTCGCCCGATGGCGTCAAGGTATTTGGGCGTTGCAACATGCACTATCGACATAGTGCCGATTTTTCGTACGAAGCCGCTGCTATTTCCCACGGAACCGGTTCGCAGGGCCACATCAATATTTTCGTCCGCCAGATCCATAATGCGATCATCTGCGCGCAGGGTAACCTTTAGGTCTGGGCTTTGTTCGGCCAGCTCTGTGATAACCTGTCCCATAACATAATGGGAAAATGCAATATTGGCGGTGACGACAACCTTCCCTGCCGCTTCATCGGCTAAGGTTTCCAATGCGGTATTCAAATTCTCTTGGGTTTCCAGCAGCAAGAGGGCGTATTTATAGACGACTTCACCGGGTTGGGTCATGCTGACGCCGCTGCGGCCGCGAATAAGCAAGCGGGTGTCAAACTGACTTTCCAGCGCTGTTATGTGCTGGCTGATGGCGGGCTGTGACATCGAGCGCAAGCGGGCGGCACCTGATAGGGAACCTGACTGCACAGCAGACACAAAACTTTCCAGCGCCCCCAAAGTATCCATAAGTCTTTCTTTTATTTAGTGCAGGTATTTATTCGTTTAGACCAAAGTATATACTTTAGTTGAGAAACCTCAACCAGTGTTGAGTCTGAAAGGAAAAACCATGAATATCTCTAAGCGAAGCCTTCTTAAGGGCCTTGTGGCTGCACCCACCCTGGCGGCACCTGCATTGGTTCTTGCCAGTGCTGGCAAAGCAATATCACAATCCGCAATGCAAGGCGCGCAGGTGCCGGGGTATTACCGTTATCGCGTCGGCGATATTGAAGTCACGGCGCTTTTGGATGGGTACAATGGCATTCCGGAAGGTTTTGTTCTGGGATATGACGAAGATGCCGCCCGCGAAGCGACTGAGCAAAGTTATCGCCGTTTCACGCCGGGCATGCTGAATATTCCGGTCAATGGTTATGTCATCAACACAGGGTCCAATCTGATCCTGTTGGATGCAGGTGCACCTGCGTTCATTTCCGAAACGCTGGGCGGTTTACCGGGCAATTTGGCGGCGGCCGGGTTTGACCCTGCGGACATCGATACGGTTCTTATGACCCACCTGCACCCTGACCATGTGGGCGCGTTGTTGAACGCAGAGGGAGGCAGAGCCTTTGCAAATGCTACGTTCATGTGTTCCGAAACCGAATGGGGATTTATCCACGATGAGGCGGTCCGCGCGTCAGTTCCCAAGGATTTTCAGGAAATGATTGATCTGCTCCGCAATTATGTGGCGCCTTACGCCGATGCACGGCAATTGTTCAGCGGTGAAAAAGAGCTGGTGTCTGGTGTCACGTCGATGCCGCTGCCGGGCCACACGCCGGGACATACAGGGTTCAGCGTTCATTCCGGCGACGAAAGCCTGTTGATCTGGGGTGATATCATCCATTTCAGTACGTTGCAGTTTGCCCATCCTGACTGGGGCGTGGTCTTTGATACAGATCCGGCGCTGGCAGCGCAGACGCGGGCAACTATGCTGGATCGCGCAAGTGCTGACCGTATGGCGGTTGCGGGGATGCACATTGATTTCCCGGGTATTGGTTTTGTTGAGAAATCGGGCGATGCCTATCAGCATATCAATGCACCCTGGATGCCGGCGTAAGAAACGAACCCCCGGGCTTTTGCCCTGGGGGTAAGTCACCATCGTGACTTTCTCAGATATTTAAACGACGGATTTCTGACAATACGACGTGGAAAATAGGAAGCCATTGATTATCCGGTTGCTTTGCTAGCTGATACCAGAAGAAATTGAAAATCTGGCCACCGTCATCCTGACAAGCATGTTCCCATTTTTCTTTTGAGTCTTCAATTTCGCATTTGACCAAATGCCATGTTGGACCGGGATCGCTATCAAGTACCGTTGTTACCCATTGGGCCGACTGGGCCTGCAACCCACTTTCTTCAAACAACTCTCGCATGGCGGCCTGTTCCGGCGACTCACCGGGTTCGATACTACCTTTGACCAGTTGAATACCGGCTTTTGGATGGTGGAATGCCAGGATCTGCAATTCGGAATTGCGGGTGCGTAAAACTACGAGGCAGGCTTTTTCCGACACTTTTTTCATCAAATTTCCCCCAAACAACAAAAAACCCCCGGGTTTGCACACGGGGGTTGTTCGTTTGGCGGGTTGCCCCGCCCAGTGAAGAAAACCGGATTTACATCCCGTTTTCGCGCTGGAGCTTTTTACGAGCGAGCTTACGGGCGCGTCTGATTGCTTCTGCTTTCTGACGTGCTTTTTTCTCGGACGGCTTTTCGAAATGCTGCTTGAGCTTCATTTCACGAAAGACACCCTCACGCTGGAGCTTTTTCTTTAAAGCCCGGAGCGCCTGATCGACATTGTTGTCGCGAACACTGACCTGCATGTGGTTTTCACCACCTCTCTAAGTTAAAGTTGCGTAAATTACAGGAAGGCGCCGTATAGCAGGGCGGTTTGGTCTTGTCTACAGGTTCGAAAATGCAGCAAAGGATGCGCAATGGGCGATGAAATAAAGGGTAAGCTGTTGGACAGCGCACTGCCCCATGTGGTGTTTGACGGCTGGGGTGACGCCAGTCTGTGCGCGGCCGCCAAAGATGCCGGAATCAGCCAAGATGCGGCGCGGGCGGCGTTTGCGCGTGGCGGCGTGGATATGGCGGCGCGCTATCACCGGCGCGGCGATGCGCAAATGCTGGCGCAGATGCAGGGTAAAGCGTTTGCTGCCCTGCGTTATAGTGAGCGGGTCGCAGCAGCGGTGCGGTTTCGCCTTGAGGTGGCCGATAAGGAACTGGTGCGCCGGGGCACGGCGCTGTTTTCGCTGCCCCATTATGGTGCCGACGGGGCGCAGCTTATTTGGGGCACGGCGGATGCGATCTGGAATGGGCTGGGGGACACATCGGATGATATCAACTGGTATTCCAAGCGGGCAATTCTGTCGGGGGTATATGGTGCATCGGTGCTGTTTTGGCTGGGGGATGCGTCGGATGGCAACAGCGACACCTGGGACTTTATTGACCGGCGGATCGGCAATGTGATGGGCTTTGAAAAGCTGAAGGCCAAGATGCGTGATGCCCCGGGGGTTGGCCCGTTGATGCAGCTGTCACATTCATTTCTTAGCGGGGTCAAGGCACCCAGTGGGTTGAACAGGGGCTGATCTGAATATGACATTACCAAACACCATGCGCGCCATTGAAATTTCAACGCCCGGCGGGCCCGAGGTTCTGCAAGTGGTGCAGCGCCCGGTGCCCCTGCCCGAGGCGGGCCAGGTTATCATTCAGGTCGCCTATGCCGGGGTGAACCGCCCGGATGTGTTCCAGCGCATGGGTGCCTATGCGCCGCCCCCCGGTGCCAGTGACCTGCCGGGGCTTGAAGCGTCGGGGGTGGTTGCGGCGGTGGGGCCGGGTGTCAGTTCTGTTGGCGTAGGGGATCAGGTCTGCGCCCTGCTGCCTGGTGGGGGCTATGCGCAATATGTGGCGACCCCGGCGGCCCATGTTTTGCCGGTGCCTGACGGCATGGGGCTGAAACAGGCCGCCTGTCTGCCCGAGACGTTTTTTACCGTTTGGTCGACGGTGTTCATGCGCGGCGGATTGCAGGCTGGTGAACGGTTTTTGGTGCATGGCGGGTCCAGCGGCATCGGCACCACGGCGATACAATTGGCCAATGTGTTTGGGGCGCGGGTGTTTGCCACCGCCGGGTCGGGTGATAAATGCGCGGCTTGTATCGGGTTGGGGGCGGAACAGGCGCTGAACTACCACGATGTTGATTTTGTCGACGTGCTAAAGGGCGCGGGCGGGGCCAACCTGATCCTTGATATGGTTGGCGGCGATTACATTGCGCGCAATATCGCCGCGCTGGCAGATGACGGTCGGCTGGTGCAGATCGCGTTTTTGCGCGGTCGCAAGGCCGAGATTAATTTCGCAGCCGTCATGGCGCGCCGGTTAACGATTACCGGGGCGACGTTGCGGCCACAGTCTGATCTGGCCAAGGCGCAGATCGCGGATCAGCTGCGCGAAAAGGTCTGGCCGCTGCTGGCCGCGGGGCGGATTGCGCCGGTAATAGATTCTGAGTTTGGATTTGAGGATGTGGGGGCAGCCCATGCGCGGATGGAGACCAACGACCATATTGGCAAGATCGTCATTAAGGTAAACTAGCCCCGTAGCCCCTACGCGGGAAATTTTACTGAAATGGAATGTGGCATAAATGCGCCGTATCCGGTCAGATTTGGCCCTATCGGTGGGCAATGGCGGCTTTTGGCGATGATTGTCTTCGATATTCAGCTAATTTTTTGGAAACAGGCTGTTTTCACGGGTTCATCTTGCAGAATGTGTCAGCATCTTGTTTAAGGTACGGCAAGGGAAAGGCGTGTTGGAGCGTCGATCTAACGAATAATTTTACGAGGGTAAATTTGATGATTAGTAAGTTAAAAACACACATCCTTATGGCCACGTTGGCCGGTGGAATGTTTGCCGCAACGGCCGCGACGGCTGCCACTGTTACAGTCAGCTACCAAGAGAGCAGCATTTTTGGGACACCTGACCAATCGAGCTTGGTGCTCTTTGCAACGCCAACGACACTTGGCCTTGCGAACGCCGGTCCTTTTCGGCTGAATGCCGGTGCCGGTCTTGGCAATTTTGTTGCCTTTTGTGTTGACCTGTCAAAGAGCATGGCAAGTGGCCACACCTATGAAACTTCTGCGGCCTCTGCCCATGGGGCACAGGTTGACAACGCGATCGACCGTCTGTTCACCAGCGCCTATGCCGGGATCAATTCGGCGGTGAAGGGTGCTGCTTTTCAGGTCGCGCTTTGGGAAATTATTACGGACACCGGAAATGGTGCTTACAGTCTGGCTTCAGGCAACTTTCGCGCCCTGAGCTACCAGAACGTTATGCAGCAGGCGAACTCTTACCTGGCGGCCCTAAGCGGCGCTGGCACGGGGGGGTATGATCTGACATTCTTAAACTCAGATACCAGCCAGAACCTAGTTACAGCGACACCGTCGCCGGTACCGGTACCAGCCGCAGCAGGAATGCTGGGCCTTGGGATGCTAAGCTTTTTCGGCCTGCGTCGTCGTAAGAAATCTTAAGTCAGCTACACTAACTTAAGTTAAGGGCGTTCCTGGGTGGGGCGCCCTTTTTCTATTTGAGGGGGGCGAAAACCGCGTCTTTCAGTGAACAGTCGCGCACAATATCCGCACCACAATTGCGCGGTTGCAGGTCTTTGGTCAGGCACAGCCGCGCCTCTTGGATATGGCCAGATTTACAGGTGATTGTCAGCATATCGGCAGACCAGGCCGGGTTGTCGCGCAGAAAGGCGGCTTCAACTACCGACGCGGGCAATTTCAGCGTATCTGTCAGCCGGCGAAAAACGTCGGGGCGGTTCACGGCTTCATAGGCGCGCCGGGCAGTATTGTAATATTCTGGCGCCGACAGGCCCGAGCAACGACCATGTTTTTTCCATTGATACCACGCCAGCCCTGAGGTGCCCATAATGTCAGCCATGCCGTTGGTCATTGGACGCGACGGATCAGCGTAAACCGTGCGACAATTGCTGGGCCAGCCCTGTTCATATTGTGGCCAAAGCCCATGCATGACCCAGCCAAACCCGGCCCCGTCATTGCATTGTGGTGAACTGCGCGCATCGCCTTGCAGGGCGCACCAATTTGGTGACCAGGACAGGGCCAAAACATAATAATCAAAGTCATTGGCCTGCTGTTCTTGGGCAAAAGCGAGACGGGTTGTTAACAGTATGGCAAGCAGAGTGCGCATTTTCTCTTTTCCTTCCGGCAGAACGGGACTATATGGACCCAACTTCCCCGAAAACGAGAATATGTTCCAGACCGGAACCGGCGTTTTCCCCGGCTCGGGGCGTATTTGTCAAAGGAGACCTGCACATGTCGAAACCACTGATGGCGAAAGCAACAGCCGTTTGGCTGGTGGATAACACCACATTGACCTTTAAGCAGGTCGCCGATTTCTGCGGGTTGCACGAATTGGAAGTGCAGGGCATTGCCGATGGTGATGTGGCTTCTGGCGTGAAAGGGTTTGACCCGATCACCAACAACCAGTTGACCCAAGATGAAATTGACGCAGCGGTAAAAGATCCGAGGCACAAATTGACGCTGAAATTCAATGCCTCAGCTGTCGGTGAGCAAAAGCGCCGTGGTCCACGTTATACGCCATTGTCCAAGCGCCAGGATCGCCCGGCGTCAATTCTGTGGCTGGTGAAATTCCACCCCGAGCTGACAGACGCGCAGATCAGCAAGCTGGTGGGCACCACCAAGCCGACCATTCAGGCACTGCGCGAGCGGACACATTGGAACATCGGGAATATACACCCGATTGATCCGGTGGCGCTGGGGCTGTGCAAACAAACCGAGCTGGACGCCATCGTGCAAATAGCCGCGGCCAAGAAAGCCGCCAGCGGCGAAGTCATGACCGACGATGAGCGGCGTAAGCTGGTGGGAACTGAACAATCCCTGATCATGGAAACCGAACCGAAAATACCAACAGCGATTTCCGGGCTAGAGACATTTACCCTGTCCACCGACCTGGGACCGGAAAAAGAAGAAAAGCTGCCCGATGCGGACAGCCTGTTCAACCTGCCTAACGTCGATGACGCGGCAGACGAGGACGACAGCTAAACCAGCCCTCTGACAGCCGGTGCCGCAAAGGTTGCATCGGTGTTGGAATTGAACTAACCCCCGGCCTTCACATTTTCGAAGCACTGGGGCCGGCTGTTCATGGGTGACATTTCTACATCCGCCACCCTTGGCGTGGATTTCGGCACGTCAAATTCGGCCGTCGGCATTT
Source organism: Paracoccaceae bacterium (assembly GCA_036479015.1). Classification (GTDB taxonomy): domain Bacteria; phylum Pseudomonadota; class Alphaproteobacteria; order Rhodobacterales; family Rhodobacteraceae; genus NVTR01. Next base: position 40,062 of record JAZGFB010000017.1, read on the forward strand.
TGCTGGAGGGCAAGCCCCATATCATAGAGCTTGAGCCGGGCAATGGGACAATTCCCACCTCGGTATTTTTTGATTTCCCCAAGGCTGAAATGCTGATCGGCACCCCGGCCAATCGGGCCCTTATCCAAGGGCGTGAAGGGCGGTTCATGCGGTCGCTTAAAAGCGTTTTGGGCACACCGCTGATGCGTGAAAAGCGCTATCTTATGGGACAGGAACTGACGTTTGTTGATATTATTGCGCGGTTTTTGCATGCGGCAAAAACCCGGGCCGAGGCCACAACCGGGCAGCGGTTTGACCGCGCCCTGTCGGGGCGGCCGGTGCATTTTCATTCAAGCGACGCGACCCGGGATGAACAGGCGCTGGTTGATCTGCGGGAATGCTATCTGACGGCGGGGTTTGACGATGTTGCGTTCATGTTTGAACCCGAGGCCGCAGCCCTTGCCAATGGTGCGCTGGCGGATGTGGGCGACATTGGGCTGATCGTGGATATCGGCGGCGGTACGTCTGATTTTTCGCTGTTTGAGCGCGCCGACCAGGGCATAAATATCATCGCCAGCCATGGGGTGCGGGTGGGCGGTACAGATTTTGACAAAAGCATAAGTGTTGACCATGTGATGCCGCATTTTGGCAAAGGCTCGTTGATTGGTCGGGAAATGGGGGCCGGGGAATTCACAGCCCCGAACGGTATTTTCAATGATCTGGCCACCTGGCAGATGATCCCGTTTTTGTATGCTGGTGACAGCAAACACATGGTGGCGCAGCTGCGTCAGCTGGCCAAGCAGCCCGAACTGTTCGCCCGGCTGGCCGAGGTTCTGGATATGGAGCTGGGCCATGACATAGCCTTTGCGGTTGAGCGCGGCAAAATAGCGGCCAACCGGGACGCCGCTGGCAGCGCTTTGGTTGATCTGGCGGTGGTGGAAGCCGGATTGCAGGTGCCGCTTAGCCATGGTGATATGGCAGGGTCACTGGCCGGCCATGTTGGGAAAATTCAAGCCTGCGCGCTGGAAACACTTGCCCTGGCGGGGTGTCCCGTTGCCCGTGTCAAAAAGGTGATCTTTGTCGGTGGTTCCAGCCTGATGACGGCGGTGGAACAGGCCATGTGCACTGTGTTCCCTGATGCCGAACTGGAATATTCTGACGCCTTCACCGCAATTGTTGATGGCTTGGCAATAGCGTCGGCGCGTCCCTAGAAAGTTTTGCGCGCCTTTAGGGCTGCGGTGATGGTGCCGTCATCCAGATAGTCCAGCTCACCGCCAATGGGCACGCCTTGGGCCAGTGACGTGACTGTGACCCGATCGCCCAGTTCATCGGCGATGTAATGGGCGGTGGTGGCGCCGTCGATGGTGGCGTTCAGGGCCAGGATCACCTCGGTGATGTTTTCGGAGGCGACCCGATCCAGTAATTTGGGAACCCGCAGATCGTCGGGGCCGACGGCATCAAGGGCGGACAGGGTGCCGCCCAGCACGTGGTAGCGGCCCTTGAACACGGCGGCGCGCTCCATGGCCCACAGATCGGCCACATCTTCCACCACGCAAATTTCGCCGTTGGCACGTTTATTTGATGTGCAAATCTCGCACAGGTCACTGGTGCCGATATTGCCGCAGTTCAGGCATTCGCGCGCCGTGGCGGCGACGGTGTGCAAGACATCAGCCAGCGGTGTCATTAACCGGCCACGCTTTTTAATCATGTGCAGCACGGCCCGGCGGGCCGAGCGTGGGCCAAGGCCCGGCAGCCGGGCCATCAGCTCAATTAAATTGTCGATATCTTTTGTGGCGTCGCTCATAGGGTAATGCCTAAAATGGTAGCTTCATATCGGCGGGCAGGCCCATGGCTTCGGTCAGGCGGCGCATTTCCTGATCACTGCGGGCACGCGCCTTGGATTGGGCGTCTTTGATGGCGGCCAGGATCAGGTCTTCCACCACTTGTTTTTCATCGGGATTAAAAATTGTCGGGTCAATTTCCAGCCCCGTCAGATCACCCTTGGCCGTGGCGGTGGCAACCACCAGACCGGCGCCGCTTTCACCGGTGACGGTGATGGCGTTCAGATCGTCCTGCAGTGTGGCCATTTTGGCCTGCATGTCCTGTGCCGATTTCATCATCTTGGCCATATCGCCAAGGCCGCCGAGACCTTTGAGCATGGGGTTCTCCTTTGGGTGTTTAGCTATCTTTGATGGGTAAATACGCCCTGTAAGGCACCGCTTCAAGGCCCATGGGGTTATGCGTCTTCAAACGGGTCCCAGTCTTCGCCGACCTCTGGCAGGGCCTGGGTGGCGGCTTCCTGCGCGATGTCTTCCTGCGTGCGGATGCTAAGAATTTTGGCCGTTGGAAAGGCCTGAAACACCGCGTCCACCAGCGGATGCTGGCGCACGGCTGCCTTTTGCGCCTGGTCATTGGCGTCACGGGTTTGGGCAATGGTGGGCTGATCGCTTTGGGCGGTGACGCTTAGGGTCCAGCGCGCCCCGGTCCAGGCTTGCAGCCGTGCCGACAACCGGCTGGCCAGATCGCGCGGCGCATTTTCGGTTGGGGCAAATTCAATGCGCCCCGGGGCGTAGCTGACCAGACGCAGGCAGGTTTCAACCTCGATCAGCAATTTAACATCACGGTTTTGGCGGATCAGGGCGACCACGCTTTCAAAGCTGGCATAATATGCCAATGTGGGTTCCTGGGCCACGGCAAGTGCGGTGGCACCTCCGCCACCACCACCGGGGGCAATGGGGGCACCGCTGGACACCTGCGGTGCAGGGGCCGATTGCTGTGGCGCGCTGGTGGGGGCCGAAGATTTGGCCGCCACGCCGGGGGCGGTCGCTGCCGGTGCCGGGGTGTTTTTCAGTTTGCGCAGTAATTCCTCGGGCGACGGCAGGTCGGCCACATGGGTCAGCCGGATCACGGCCATTTCGGCCGCCATCATGGTGTTGGGGGCCAGTGCCACCTCTTCCAGGGCTTTCAACAGCATCTGCCAACTGCGGGTCAGGCTGCGCATGGGCAGTTTTTCGGCCATTGCCAGCCCGCGGGCGCGTTCATCGGGGGACACCGCTGGATCATCGGCGGCATCGGGGGTGATTTTGATCACCGACACCCAATGGGTGATTTCAGCCAGATCGCGCAACACCGCCATCGGGTCGGCGCCATCGGCATATTGGGCTGACAGTTCGGCCAAAGCACCCGCCGCGTCGCCCTTCATGATCAGATCAAACAGGTCCAGCACCCGGCCCCGGTCGGCCAGGCCCAACATGGCGCGCACCTGATCGGCATTGGTTTCACCGGCACCATGGGAAATGGCCTGATCCAGCAGGGACGTGGCGTCGCGCGCTGAACCTTCGGCGGCGCGGGTGATCAGGGCCAGGGCATTGTCGCTGATTTCGCCGGCCTCGGCAGTGGCGATTTTTCGCAACAGCGCGATCATATCTTCCGGCTCAATACGGCGCAGATCAAAGCGCTGGCAGCGCGACAGCACCGTCACCGGCACCTTGCGGATTTCGGTGGTGGCAAAGATGAATTTGACGTGCTCTGGCGGTTCTTCCAGTGTTTTCAGCAGCGCATTAAAGGCGTTGGTGGACAGCATGTGCACTTCATCGATGATGTATATTTTATAGCGCGCAGATGCGGCGCGGTATTGCACCGAGTCGATGATCTCGCGGATATCGCCAACCCCGGTGCGGCTGGCGGCATCCATTTCCAGCACATCAACATGGCGGCCCTGGGCAATTGAAACGCAGGGCTCGCATTCACCGCAGGGTTCAGTTGTGGGGCCACCTTTGCCGTCTTTGCCGATGCAGTTCATGCCCTTGGCAATGATGCGTGCGGTGCTGGTTTTGCCGGTGCCACGGATGCCGGTCAGAATAAAGGCCTGGGCAATGCGATCGGCCTTAAAAGCGTTGCCAAGGGTGCGCACCATGACATCCTGGCCCACCAGATCGGCAAATGTTTCCGGGCGGTATTTTCGGGCCAGCACGCGATAGCCCGTATCTGTGGTTTCGGCCATGGTACCCCCGGTGATTCACAACGGGATCAGATTAGGCAATCGCGGTGCTGGCGTCCAGCGGGGACGGGCGCTATTCAGCGGGTGAGGCAGTAATCAACCGGGGGTAAGGTGATGGGTAAGGACAGCGGGCAGGCAAAAACCCTGTTATTGATGGTTTTGTTGGCGCTGTGGCTGGCGGTTTACGCCTATTCGGTGCTTTTTCTGCTGAACCCACCGGGCAAGGTTATTGCCGATGGCCCCGGCCTGAGCCCAATGACCGGGTTTTTGGGCTGGCAGGGCGTCGCCGGGATGTTTGCCTTTGCCTGCTGGGGTATCGGCTGGTCGTTCCCCAAAGGCGCAGGCGTGCGCCGGGTCAGCGGCGTGCCGCTGGGCCTGGCGGTGGCGTTGGTCATCGTGGGCAGCGGCATGGCTGTGTTTGGCGGTTAAGGTGCCTTTGGCGGGGGTGTTTATGGAATAATGATGCCTGCTCAGAGCTGCATGAACACATCGTAGCGCGTCGATTTGCCCAATATCTGGTGCGATGGCGCGCGGATGCTGGCAATTGGCGCCCCCCGCAGCGGCCATTTCAGCACCACCCGTTTTGTGGCGCAGTGCAGGGCGGTTTTCATCAGCTCGGCGGCATCAGGGTCGGTGCCGACAATACCGCGCAGTTGGCGCATTTCCTGTTTCACCAGCGCGCTGGATTTGCGTGGCGGATGCATGGGATCAACCAGTACCACCTGGGGCTTTAACCCCGGTAGCAGGTCACGGGCATCACCAAACAGCAGGGTCATGCGGGCGGCAATTTCTGCAATGTCTCCGCCTGCCGTTTGTGCGCGTATAATGGCGTCGCTCAGCAGGGCATGCATGTGATCAGAGCGTTCGATCAGCGTGACCGATGCCCCAAGGGACGCCAAAAGAAATGCGTCCCGCCCCAGCCCGGCGGTGGCATCCACCACATGTGGCGCGGGGCCGGTTTTCATGCCGATGGCGCGGGGCAGGGCCTGGCCCCTACCGCCACCAAACCGGCGTCGGTGATCCACCGCACCAGTGGTGAAATCGATGGCCAGATTGTCACCGTCGCTGCTAATAGAAATCACCGCGTTTCGCTTTTAGGCGGGCTTTGCCACCGGCGTATTTCTTGCCCAAGGTACGGGTACGGTTACGGCTTTGTGCCAGGGTTTCACTGTGGCGCACGTCTTCCCGTTGCAGTTTTTGCCAGCGGCTGACGCGGTCAGCATTCAGATCGCCGGCATCAATGGCCGCTTGAATGGCACAGCCGGGTTCTGTTTCGTGGGCGCAGTCGTTAAACTTGCAAGTGGCCGCCAACCCGGAAACATCAGCGAACACCATAGCCACACCGTCGGCCACATCCGCCAGGCGCAGGCTGCGCATGCCGGGCGTGTCAATCACCCAGCCCCCCGATCGTGCACGAAACATTGAGCGCCGGGTGGTGGTGTGGCGGCCCTTGGCGTCATCTTCGCGGATGTCTTGTGTTAGGGTGGCCGCATTGGTTAACGTGTTGATCAGGGTAGATTTTCCCACCCCGGATGAGCCAAGCAATGCCACCGTATGACCGCTGGAACACCAGGGTTCCAACTGGGTGGCGGTGGCGGTGTGGGTGGCTGTTACGGTTTGCACCGGCACGCCGCTTAGGGCTGTTTCAGCGCGGCGCTTATAGTCGGTCGGATCATCACTCAGATCGGCCTTGGTCAGGATCAGCACCGGGGCAATATCAGCCTGATGCGCCAGCGCCAGATAGCGTTCCAGCCGGGCGATATTGAAATCAGCGTTGCAGGACGACACGATAAACAGCGTGTCAACGTTGGCGGCGATCAGTTGTGCGCTGGGTTCATCGCCCGACGCGCGGCGTTTGAGCAGGGTTTTGCGCCCCAACACCCGCAGCGGTTGGCCGGTATCGGTATCTGTGACGATCCAGTCGCCAACAGCAACGCCGTGATCAACCAGATCACCGGTCATCGGCAGGCGCGCAGGCCCGGACACCCCGGTGGTTTCCAATGCGTTGCGGTGTACTTCGGTGACCCGCAGCGGGGTTAGGTGATCGTGCTCGTCGCTTTCAATTTGCGATTGATAGAACTGGGTCCAGCCCAGGTCGGGCAGGGTGATGTCAGTGGATGTCATGGGTAAGCCTTTGATAAGTCAAATAATTCCCCGTGCTCCCGGCATCGGGGGGTAAGATCATCGGGCTGACTGCAAAATGGCTGCTTTACGCGGCCCAAGGGCACGCCCGGAGGGGTTCAACAACATTCATAACTGCCCTCCTGTGCTAATGGGCCGGTTTAAGGTGAGAGGCTGGACAACGACCCAAACGGGACTCGTTACGGTTGCTTCCTTCCGGACCTGGCCGGGTTGGCGAGGCGTCCGCCCGCGCCAACCTCTC
>JAZGFB010000018.1:0-138174 GCA_036479015.1 Paracoccaceae bacterium
AAAACTGGCCGCGCCCTGCGGGTTGCGCCTGAAAACCTCCTCCGCTGCTTCATCCAAACTTGGTGTAGATCACTACACATTCGTTTGAATTCATGACGTTGAAGGCTTTCAGACGCAACTGATGGCGTAGGATTAATGGGTCCTGGCCCTAGGTTCCAAACGCCAGTTCAGATCCCATCACTTGGGCCGCCGCTGCCACTAGGATCGTGGCGATAATGTCTAATTCGGCCATTTTCAGGCGGGCAGGCAGCCGGGTGTCACAGGCCCGCATCAACATTGACCGGGTCATTGGCAGTTCCGGCTGGGGGCCAAGAAATTCCCAGTTCCAAAATGCGCGGGCGTTGTTCTCTGTCAGCCCGAATATCTGCACATTTATGCCCTGCTCGGCGGCTTCGACGGCAAAATTTGCCGTATCCGTGTCGTCCATTCCAACCAGGTTGAACTGTATTGAATCCGGGGCGCGCTGTTCAGGGCCAAGTGCGGCCGGGACGTCGATCCAGGGCGATCTGTTCAGTATATCAGCCACATAATCATGGTTGCGCCGCCCATCTGCCACCCGGCGTTCAATATGGGGCAGTTGTGGGCGAATAACGGCAGCTGACAGGTTGGACAGGCGTGTGTTGTACAGCGGTAATTTGTTCTGCCAGCGTGCAAAATTGTCTTGCAACACCGGGTGCTTTTTCCAGTTATGCTCATAGGCGCCGGACATTATCACAGCCCTGGCCGCAAGGTCCGCATCATCAGTGATCAAAATGCCGCCTTCGCCCGCATTCACCAGCTTATAGGACTGAAACGAAAAACAACCGATATCGCCAATGGTGCCAATATTGCGCCCGTGCCAGGTTGTGCCCAATGAATGGGCCGCGTCTTCCACCAACGGCACGCCGCGTGCTGTTGCCAGCGCCATGATCTTATCCATATCAGAGGTATGACCGCGCATGTGACTGATCAGGATGGCCGAAATACTGTCATCCAGTTTGGCGGCAAAATCATCCATATCAATGCGATAATTACTGCCGACTTCCACAAGAACCGGCACACAATCAGCATGGACCACCGCAGAAGGAACAGCAGCAAAGGTAAATGCCGGCACCAAAACCCGCGCATCGCGGGGCAGGTTCAACGCTTTTAGTGACAAAAACAAAGCAGCCGAACAGGATGAAACCGCCAAGGCGTATTTGGCCCCCAGCAGGGTAGAAAACTCTGCTTCCAGCAAGGCAACCGGGGATGCATCCGCAGACGTGTAGCGGAACAAATCACCCGATGTCAGCAACCGGTCAATTTCGCTGCGCGCCTCTTGGGGTATGGGCTCTGCGTCATAAACGTTTGGTGGCAATGTCATGTTTTCACCATTTCCGAATTATCTATTCGGAAAAACTGTACGTCGTTAACTATTGGTTGGCGAGCATTTATTGCGTCAAATTCCAGATACTAGCGGAATATTTGTGGCCGAATACGCATTTTGGGCCGCTCTTGTGATGGCAAATGTCGATTTAAGCGTCGGTTGACTGCGCCAAATAGCGTAATCACACAGAGCGTCAGAATGATAAAATACATGGCCAGAATTGGGTAGGGGATGAACGGGTTAAAGGTTTTGTCGGCAAAATAGCTGGCATAATACAATGCATCACCCTTTTGCTGCCAAGCCGGAAAACTAGAGAAAAAGACAAGCGTGGTGGCATGGAACATGAATATCGCTTCATTTGTATATGCAGGCCAGGCAAGCCGCAGCATGGTTGGCCAGATAATGCGCCTGAACCGGGGGGCACCCGTCAGGCCATAGGCATCGGCGGCATCAATATCACCCTTTGGAATACTGCGAAGCGCCCCATAAAAGATTTCACCGGCATAGGCGGTGGTGTTCAGGAACAGCACAATAACAGCGCCCAGCCACGCGCGGGTCATCCAGCGGGTTTCGGCAGTGATTTCAGCGAAGCCAAGGTTGATGTCGATGCCGACTTTGGGCAGCAGAACAAAGGCCTCATAGGCCAGAAAAAACTGAATAAACAGCGGTGATCCACGGAAAACAAAGATGAACCAACGGGCAGGCAGCTGAATAATTTTATTGTCAGAATTTTTTGCCAACGCCATCATGGTCGCGCTGAAAAAGCCGATCGTCAAAGCAATGATGCCAAAATAGATGTTCCAGATCATACCAGACCCGATCAGCGTAAACTGCTCACACAGGGTAAAATCGCTTCTTGGCAACAGCCGTTCGCCATAGCCAATTGAGCGCAGGCCATAGTCTTGGATGGTTTGGATGCAACTCATGCCTCTGCCTTTCGCTGGCTTTCGCCGCCAAGGGTGGCTTGCCCGTGCGACAGACGGCGTGTCAGGCGCTCTAACACCACTTCAGAAACCCGCGTTAGTCCCAGATAGAAGAACAGCAATCCAAGGAAATACCATAGGCGCCAGTCCCCGTGCGGGTAGCTAAAGACGTTGGTTTTCAAGCCACCCAGTTCCCCGGCCCAATAGATGATATCTTTAATGCCGAGCAGGAACAGTAATGGCGTGGCTTTGATAAGGATCATCCACAGGTTTGACAGACCGGGCAGGGCATATATCCACATTTGTGGGACCAAGACGCGCCAGAACGTTTGCCGCCGGTTCATGCCGTATGCGGCGGCGGTTTCCAGCTGTGGCTGAGGAACTGCCTGCATCGCACCTTGGATGACATTTGCCGCAAAGGCGCCGAAGACGATGGCAAATGTTAGGACTGCCAGCGAAAATCCGTATGCTTCATGGGCAAACTGAGACGCTGTAGAAAGCGGTAGCTTGGCCTGGGTGCAGACCACAAAATCGGCGCCTTGGCGGATTGGGGCGTCCCAATCAGGGCACTTAACCTTGTGCCGGATCGTTTCAAAAAATTGATCCAGTGCAATTACGAAAAACATGAAAAACGCGATATCAGGAATGCCGCGAACCACGGCAGTATAAATTTTACCAAACCATCGGATCGGGGCAATGTGGGAGCGTGTCGCGGTTGCCCCGCCAAAGCCAAACAGTAATGCAACTGGGGCTGTGATTGCCAAAAGCAATAGCACAGTGCCGAATGAGCTATAAAACAGCATGTGCTTGCCCGTTGTCAGGTAGCAAGCTAGCCAATTAAGCCCTTCAAGGCTGGATGGATCTGAGCAATGTGAAAACATAATAATAACGGCGGGGCTGAAAATATCCGGCCCCGCCTTTGACCCCTAGTAGGTTGTGGTTTCGTCGCCGAGCCACTTGATCAAAATGGCATTCAACGTCCCGTCAGCTTTCATGCTGTCAATGGCTGCGTTGAACTTGGCTTTCAATTCAGGGTCGCTTTCACGAACACCCATGCCAACACCGCCGCCAATTTGGACAGGCTCGCCGACAACCATCAATGCGCCGCCACTTTCGGCAACGATTGCTGCCAAATAGTCCCCATCTGCCAGTACGGCATCTGCTTCGCCATTTTTCACGGCTGCAATGGTTTCATCCGGGGTCGCGAACTCGACCAATGTCGCACCAGAGCTGGCAACAAAGCTGGATTGTAGGGTTGCAGTTTGCGCCGCAATCACGCCACCAGACAGATCAACACTATCGGACATGGCAACATAAAGCGATGGTGTGGAAGGTACGTAATCAGTTGTGAAATCAATCACTTCATCGCGTTCATCGGTAATACCCATGCCAGCAATAATTGTATCGTAGTTGCCAGAAACCAGGTTGGGAATGATCGAATCCCAGTCATTGCTTACCCATTCGCAGGTTAGACCAGCGCGTTTGCAAAGCTCGTTGCCGATTTCAACTTCCATTCCGTCTAGGTCGCCGGAATCATTGATAAAGTTAAACGGAGGGTAGGCACCTTCTGTGCCCATACGCACAACATCCTGGGCCATGGCCATTCCTGCGGTGATGGCCAATGCAGCCACGCTTATAATTAGTTTCTTCATGTATCGTCTCCCTTAGGTTTATTGATTTAATCTGTAACAGTTGCACTTAGAAACTGTTGCAAACGGTCGGATTTTGGCGCGCCAAACACTGCGTCAGGTGCGCCTTCTTCTTCTATTCTACCTTGATGTAGAAATATGACGTGATCAGACACATCGCGTGCCAATCGCATATCATGGGTCACAAGGACCATTGTGCGGCCTTCAGCGGCAAGGTTCTTAATCACCTTAACAACTTCTTGTTCCAGTTCAGGATCAAGCGCCGATGTTGGCTCATCAAACAGCAATGCTTTAGGTTCCATACACAGGGCGCGCGCAATGGCGGCGCGCTGCTGTTGGCCACCAGAAAGCTGGGCCGGGAAAGCATCGGTTTTCTCGCCAATGCCTACTTTTTCCAACAATGCTTGGCCGCGTGCAATTGCTGCGTCGCGATCCAGCCCCAATACGGTTATCGGGGCCTCGATGACATTTTGTATAATTGTCATGTGGGACCACAGGTTAAACTGCTGAAAAACCATGGAAAGGTTGGTGCGAATTCGGGTGACCTGTTTGGCGTCAGCCGGGCGGCGATTGGCCCCCGTACCGTGCCAGGCAATTGCTTCACCTTCAAATTCAATGTCGCCTTGCTGGCTGTTTTCCAACAGGTTTGCACAGCGTATCAGCGTTGATTTGCCAGACCCAGAACTACCAATAAGTGAAATGACCTGGCCGCGCTTAGCCGTAAGGTCAATACCTTTCAAAACTTCCAGCGCACCGTAAGATTTGTGTAAATTACGGATATTTATGACAGGTGCTTCAGATTGTTCCACAGGCAGATGTATCCCCAAGTTGCCGTTATTAAATGATCTGATTGATTGGCAGATTGCAACGGCCAATCCGCATTGAATGGCCTGAATCCAGGCATATCGGAATATTTTCGTGTCAAATGGTCAGGGTTTGGGCGGGGTTTGGACCGCAAGGTATGCCGATGGGGCAATTTTTGATAGCGATGTGATGCCTAATATTGCCCTGTGGGCCTTTGGCAGCCCGTCAATAGCATGTTCAACAGCGGTGAAAATAGCCCCGGCGTTTTGGCCAAGTGCCGTAATGTACGGCAGGCCAGGTGTGGCCTGTGTAACCTCGATTATTTTTAGCTTTGATGCGCAGGCTTCATAGCTTTCAATCAAACGCCAGGACACGGCGTCGATCGATGCAATATCTGCTTTGCCATTGGCGACAGCTGTGGCGCTGGCCAGGTGGCTGCCGCTGAAAAATGGCTTTTTAAACTGAAACCCTTGGCTGGATGCGTGATTGGTCGGCGCCGCCCAGCCGGATTGCGATCCGGGGTCGTTATGGGCGATTGTGCGATCTTGATAGTCACATAGGGCTGCGCTGTCTTGGGCGCGCACCACAAATACCGAATAGTAATATCCCGCTGGAACACCACCAAGGCCGTAATCCGGTGTCCCAACCAGTTGCACGCTGTCTTTTAGAAGCGTCCGGTAGGGCATTCCACATGTCTGGGCTAATACCAGATCAGGGCTTTTCCAGATGTCCATAAGGTCTGTTTCTCGGTCCAGCGTTTCTGGCCCATAGCCCAATTCAGCGCGAACGGCTGACCACAGCGCGTCATTTGACGCGGCGGTTTCAGCGCGATCATACATGCCAAGTGAGGCAATCACATCTGCGCCTCAACCCGGCGTCTGACAATGTTACTGTCACGGTCATTGATGCCCAACAGGTCCGCCACCAGCCGCAACAGGGCGTTTTCTTCGGCGTCACGCTCACCATCTGCCAGCGCAATTTTCCACAGCGCTTCGATCACCGCTTCACGGTCAACGTAAGGCACAGCGTTTTTGATCGCGCGGGTAAAGCGCACCGTATCAGGGGCTTCTTTTTCCAAACCCTCGGCATCCGCGCGCAGCACGTCAACCTGGCTGGCTGATAATCCGTAGCGCGCGCCGATCAGCTGTTCGATCAGCTCAATCTCGACATCGGCATAATCCCCATCACTTTTCGCAATGCGGACAAGCAAGGCCGTAAGCGCCAAACGGGCGTCAGCGTCCTGCAAGGGTGCCGGTTCAGGTTGGGTCAGTCGTTTAAGTAAATCTGCAAACATAACTGCTATATAGGGTGATCGCGCGCAGACGAAAAGAGGCCAGTTATACTAAACGTGACACATCTTTGGCGGCGCGCACGAAATCCTTGAATATCGGGTGCGGGTCAAACGGTTTTGATTTTAGCTCGGGGTGAAATTGCACGCCAACAAACCAGGGGTGATCTTTCCACTCTACTATTTCGGGCAGCCGACCATCCGGGGACATGCCAGAGAACAACATACCCTGTTCTTCCAGCTTTTTGCGAAACTTGGTATCCACTTCGTAGCGGTGGCGGTGGCGTTCTTCTATTTCGGTCGCGCCATATATCTCTGCCACCTTTGAGCCCTTAGAAAGCGTCGCAGTATAGGCCCCCAACCGCATGGTGCCGCCTTTGTCATCGCTGATTTTCCGGCTGACGGTGTGGTTGCCCTGCACCCATTCCTTTAGGTGGTAGACCACCGGCGTAAAGCGTTTCTGGCCCGCCTCATGGTCAAATTCTTCTGACCCTGCATCAGGCATATCAGCCAGATTGCGGGCGGCTTCGATCACGGCCATCTGCATGCCAAGACAGATACCCAGATACGGCACGCCCTTTTCGCGGGCAAACCTGGCGGCCTTAATCTTACCTTCGGTTCCGCGTTCGCCAAAACCACCCGGTACCAGAATGGCGTGGAAACCGCTTAGATATGCCGCAGGATCTTCATTTGCGAACACCTCTGCATCCACCCATTCAACCTTAACTTTTACCCGGTTGGCCATGCCGCCATGGGTCAATGCCTCTTTGATAGATTTGTAGGCGTCTTCAAGCTGGGTGTATTTGCCAACAATTGCGATGCGCACTTCGCCCTCGGCGTTGTGAATTCTGTCTTCCACATCGTGCCAGCGCTGCATATTTGGTTCGGGCGCATCGCTGATGCCAAAGGCATTTAATACAGCCCGATCAAGCCCAACCCGGTGGTATGCAAGCGGCGCTTCGTAGATTGATTTTAGATCATAGGCCGGTATCACAGAATCCCGCCGGACGTTGCAGAACAGGCCAATTTTGTCCCGCTCTTTTTCTGGGATCAGATGCTCAGAGCGGCACACCAACACATCGGGCGCTATGCCAATTGAGCGCAGTTCTTTCACCGAGTGCTGGGTTGGCTTGGTCTTAAGCTCACCAGATGCCGCCAGAAACGGCAGCAACGTCAGGTGCATGAAAACACAGTCGCCACGCGGTTTGTCCTGGGAAAACTGTCGGATGGCTTCAAAAAAGGGCAGGGCTTCAATGTCGCCGACAGTCCCGCCAATTTCGCACAGCATGAAATCAACCTCATCCTCACCGATAGAGATGAAGTCTTTGATTTCATTCGTAACATGCGGAATGACCTGAATTGTTTTACCCAGATAATCCCCCCGGCGTTCCTTTTCCAAAACAGTGGAATAAATCCGCCCTGACGAAACCGAATCCGTATTTCGTGCAGCGACACCGGTGAAGCGCTCATAATGCCCAAGGTCCAGATCGGTTTCGGCACCATCGTCCGTCACGTAAACCTCGCCGTGTTCAAACGGGCTCATGGTTCCGGGGTCTACATTCAGATAGGGGTCAAGCTTACGCAGGCGCACGCTATAGCCGCGGGCTTGCAAAATAGCGCCAAGCGCGGCTGAGGACAGCCCCTTACCAAGCGATGAAACCACACCACCGGTGATAAAAACAAAACGTGCCATGCGCTGGAAGTCCCCCGTGGAAGCGATCAAAATCAGTGTAAAAAGCGGTGCCAGAAACCACGTCATCACGGGATTTGACAGGTAACAGATTCGCGAGGCAAGCGCAACCAAACCGCAAGATAAAGCGGTAAGGTTATTGGGTCATGCTATCCGTGGTAGTTTTGTTATTCCGCGGGCGGCTGGCTCTGCGTTTCATCTGTTGCTGATGGGGGCAGCAGGTCTGTGCCTAATGGTGCGTCTGTGCCGTCTGATTGGGCAGGCGTGCCACCCAAGCGGTCAACCACCGAACTGTTGGCCGAATTCTTTGCAGCAATCACTGTCAGCGAAATAGATGTTGCAATAAAAGCAATGGCAAATAGCCACGTTAGCTTGCCCAATGCCGTGGCAATACCCCGCGACGAAACCGCTCCACCGGAATTTCCGCCGCCCATACCCAACCCGCCGCCCTCAGAGCGCTGCAATAAAACAACGCCAATAAGGCAAAGCGCCAAGATAAGGTGGATGACAAGTACAACGTTTTCCATGGGAACCTACGGCTGATTGAACGTGCAGTACCTAAAACCTTGGCGCGGTTGCCGCAACCCCAAAGCGGGCAATTAATCATCGCCGTCATCCACATTGAATTTGCCCGCTTATCTGGCCCTGCCGTAAGCCCAATAGAACCCGCAATTTGGGGGGGCGACACAACAGATGGGCCCGGCTGTCCAGCCCGCAGCGCATTTTAAGGTTTCACACGGCACAAACAGCAGCTATATCGGCGCGGGTTTGCTGTGAACCAAAGGAACAAATATGGCCAATGTAGTCGTCGTGGGCGCCCAATGGGGCGACGAAGGTAAGGGCAAGCTGGTTGACTGGCTGTCGGAACGGGCAGACATTATTGTGCGCTTTCAGGGCGGTCACAACGCAGGCCATACCTTAGTTATTGACGGTAAAGTTTATAAACTGGCAGCACTGCCTTCCGGGATATTGCGCAAGGGCAAATTGTCGGTGATCGGCAATGGCGTGGTGCTTGATCCTTGGCATTTCAAAGAAGAACTGGCCAAGTTGCGCGGACAAGGTGTTGAAATAAATACCGAAAATTTGATGGTTGCTGAAAACACTGTGTTGATCCTGCCGATCCATGGTGAATTGGACAGGGCCCGCGAAAACCAAAATTCAGTGGCCAAAATTGGCACAACCGGGCGGGGCATCGGCCCGGCCTATGAGGACAAAGTCGGTCGGCGCGCCATTCGGGTCGCTGATCTTGCAGATGACGCCACGCTGGAACTGCGGGTTGATCGGGCGCTGGTGCACCATGACGCGCTGCGCCGCGGCCTTGGCATGGAACCGGTTGATCGCGACGCGCTGTTGGCAAGCTTGCGGGCAATTGCCCCAACCGTGCTGCCCTACGCCGCCCCGGTTTGGAAAGTTCTTAACGAAAAACGCAAAGCCGGTAAGCGTATCTTGTTTGAAGGTGCCCAGGGCGCGCTGCTGGACATTGATTTTGGCACCTACCCGTTTGTGACGTCTTCCAATGTCATCGCCGGGCAGGCGGCAACCGGTTCCGGTCTGGGGCCAGGGGCCATTGATTTTGTGCTGGGCATTGTAAAAGCCTATACCACGCGCGTCGGCGAAGGCCCGTTCCCCGCCGAACTGGATGATGCAGACGGTCAGCGACTGGGCGAAAGGGGCCATGAATTTGGCACCAATACCGGGCGCAAACGCCGCTGTGGCTGGTTTGATGCCGTGTTGGTACGCCAAACCTGTGCAACATCCGGGGTGAACGGCATAGCGCTGACAAAACTGGACGTTCTGGACGGGTTCGAAGAGCTGAAAATATGCATTGCCTACGAACTTGACGGCAAACGCATTGACCATCTGCCAACCGCCGCTGATCAACAGTCCCGTTGCGTACCGATCTATGAAACCGTGCCCGGCTGGTCTGAAAGCACCGAAGGGGCCCGCAGTTGGGCAGAACTGCCGGCCAATGCCATCAAATACGTGCGCCGGATCGAAGAACTGATCAATTGCCCCGCCGCTTTGGTGTCAACATCACCAGAGCGCGAAGATACGATCCTTGTCACTGATCCGTTTGTCGATTGATGGCGCTTTCATATAAATCACGCCGCCGTTGGTCGCTGGTCATCCTGGTTGTCGGGCTGCCAATATATATTTTGGTGGCCAGCCTGGTGGGAACCTGGCTTGCCCCGACAAATATTCTGCTTCAGTTGCTGGTCTATATTGTCCTGGGTGTGATCTGGATTTTACCGTTCAAACCGGTCTTTACCGGCATTGGCAAACCAGACCCCGCAGACACCCCTGCCGAGGACGAAAAACGGGAAGAGCAATAACTCTTCCCGTAGGTCTTTCGAAATGTAGGTCTTTTACTATTCCCCAACGGCGCGGGGTTGCGGCTGAAACCTGGTGGTGTCAGATATCGCAAACTGTCCCCGCCGTAGCTTTTTAATCTTACCGCGGCGCAGCAACAGCCCAAATGAGCGCAGCCCCTCTTCGCGGGAAAATTCTTCCTCCCGTATGGCGGCCACTGCCTGCATTATTTGTGGACGGGAAAAATATTCCTGACCCTCAACATAAGCAGAATAGGCGGCGGCGGCTTCCAAAAGGTCCGGCAGTTCGCTGGCGCCCATTTCCTTGGCGAATTTCAGGAAGGTGCTGCTTTCAACGAACATATTTTCAGTGTCGGCAGGGTCTGAAACATCCAGATCATCGTCGTCCAGTGCCCCGGATGATACGCGGCGCGGCGACACGGCTGAACCATCACTGGCAAACTGTTGCTTGGTTTCAATAACGCGCTGTTCGCTTACCAACATCAATGGTGCCTGACGTGCCGATTTACCGCTATCGGCGGGCCGGCGGGGCTTTACAACCTTTGCCAGGTCATCACGATACTGGCTCAAATCCTCTTGCTCTTCTTTAACCCGCTTTTTTGACAGGAACTTGTCGGCCCTGGTTGCAGCCACGGCGGCCTTCAGATGGGCAATGGCAGACCGGCGACGGGTGCCTTCGGTTTCATTTAGTTCGGTGTTGGTGACGTCCAAAATACGGGAAACTGATTCAGCGCTTGCCTCAATATCCTGGTTTTCCAGCAATGCACGGCCTTCTTTTTCAGACCGTTCCTCGGCATCCGCTCTGCGTTGAACCCGCTCAAGATTTGCCATCAATTCAGCCTCATCCTCAGCAGAAAGGGATGTGCCCCTGTCGCTGGTGGCTTCAATTTCAGGCGATGGTTGGCGTTCTTTGGCGGCGTCAAAATCAGAACGGCGCATTTTCATGATCCGAGATATAACCGAAGAATCGCTGCTTTCTACGTTAGCTTCGGGTTCGTCATCCGCTTCGTTTTGGGACAATGCGCCCATAAAATCGGCAATGGCTTCGTCACTGGTTTCGGCGGCCACTGCTGGGGCTTCATCAACGACACTGGTTTCTTGGATGACCTCTGTTTCATCCGTTGGCTCATCGATTGTGACCGATTGAACATGGCCATCGTGGGCTTCTGGCTGAATGTGCTCAAGCGGGTCATCGTTCAGGAAATCGTTGGTTGTTTCGGTGTCAAACGCCACAACCGTGTCGGCTTCAACTGCGGGCTCTGGTTCATCCGCAACGATTTCATCGGCATCCACAATGGCGTCGATGTCACCAAGTGTTTGCTCTGCGTCATCAAATGCCGACGAAATTGGGGATGATGTAACTATTTCATCATCCTGGTCATCATCTTGATCTGTGGCCACTGTATCGTTTGAGACGACCGCACGAATGCGCGCCAATTTGGCGGCCACGCTTTCGGTTTCAACCTGGGAAGGTTCGTTCAGGGCCACAATATCGGCCGGCTCATCAACAAAAGGGTCTGAAATTGGTGCTTCCTGCGCTGCAACCATGGTTGGCGCGGCCGGAACGGCGGGTTTTTCTTCAACCTGACTTAGTGTGACATTGCGATCTTCCACACGGGCGACCACACGTTTTGCGGCGTCGTTTTGCGCAATACGATGCAGCATTTCCGCGTCCGGAATTGGCGGTTCTGCGCCAAAATACCTGTCATCCGCGGTGAGATCCCGAAAATATTCGGCAATACCCCGCATCGTTGAGAACGGGTCATCAAACCCCTCTAACGTGCACGTAAATGTGCCATATGACACAGTAAGAATTTTGCTCTGTCCTACCATCGTTCTGTCGCTTTCTCCCCCGATCCAGCAAGTTTGTATTTACCATCTAATGGTTCATAAATAGGAACACTTGTAGGTAATGCACGTGATAATTTTGCGGCTGAAATATGTACTGTTTCTTAAATGGATGGCAATTGTGGCATGGCGGATAGCATTGTTCAGACATCAAAAAACGTAACCTTAATCGGCGCGGGTGATGTAAATAAGGGCCAATTGGACGCCGCATTGGAATTTGCCCCCTATGTTATTGCCGCTGATGGTGGGGCCCAAATGGCGCTAAATTATGGCATCCCCCCCGAAAAAGTGATCGGAGACTTTGACTCTGTAGATAAAAAAGCCTTGGCAAAAATTCCGAAAAACAACCAAATCCATGTGTCAGAACAGGATAGCACTGATTTTGATAAATGTTTACGGCTGGTTTTAGCCCCGCTATTTTTGGGTGTTGGTTTCTTGGGGGGCAGGGTGGATCACCAGCTTGCAGCGTTCAGTTCGCTCATTAAGCACACAGGCAGCCGCTGTATTCTTATTGGCGCAGAAGACCTGGTTTTTCACGTGCCCCGTCAGATCGACCTGACACTGCGCCCGGGCAGTCGGCTGTCCCTCTTTCCAATGATGGCAGTGAGCGGTGTATCAACCGGTTTGCATTGGCCCATAGAAGGTTTGCAATTTTCCCCCGGCGTTCAGATCGGCACATCCAACCGTGTGACGGACGGCCCGGTCAGCTTGCAGTTTGCCGGGCGGGGCATGCTGGTCATTGTTCCGCGTGATGCCCTAGGGGCTGTTGTTGCGGCGTCATGCGCATAAAGGGCGCAAAAATCTTACAGCGCCATTGATTTCGGTGTGCCAACAGATATAGCTGCTGGCGGATGCCAAAGGGACAAAGCTGTTCAATCGCCATCCAGCTTAATTGCGGACCCATAGCTCAACTGGATAGAGCAGCCGACTTCTAATCGGCAGGTTGAGGGTTCGAGTCCTTCTGGGTCCGCCAAAATTGCAACTTTGTTACCTTTCTACTTAATAAACAATATCAATGGGATAGGCATGTGTCCGCGCGCGGACAATTGTCAGTTACACTGGGCCCGGCGGGTTTCTGGGAAGCTAGGGGCTAACCAAATTAAGGATAACAGGGAATGAGGGAGGGTCGAGAAAACGCCGTGCCGCTCGGCAACATACACCTCGAAATAATAGCCTTTTGTGAGCCTAATATTCCCCCAGCTCACCTTAGTCTTTGTATAAATGGTGCCCGGGGGCGGATTTGAACCACCGACACGAGGATTTTCAGTCCACTGCTCTACCCCTGAGCTACCCGGGCACGGGTGAACGGAAATGACCGTTCGGGTGGCGGCTGTTCTAGACTTGGGCCGCGGGTCTGTCCAGTGCAAAAGGCAGGAAATTAGTGCGGTTTTTTCGCCTGCTCATTCAGCTCGGTTTCCAGCGCGCCTATGTCATCGTCATCATCGCTGGCCACGGCGTATGCACCGGTGAGCCATTTGCCCAAATCCAGGTCTGCGCACCGTTTGCAACAGAACGGGCGATACTGGGTGGTGGTCGGTTTTTGGCAGATGGGACAGTCCAATTTACGCCCCTTCGATCAGCGGTAAACGTTCGCGTTTGCGTTGCAATTCATAGTGTCCCAGCGGCGTCCAGCCAACCAGCGCGGTTTCAACCGGGTCATTGCGCATAGCACTGCGCAGGGCGTTTTCAAATTGCCGCCGGTCTTTTTTCGGCATTGGTGCCAGGTCCAGCACGATCTGTCCGCCCAAGCCGCGCAGCCGCAACTGGCGCGGCAATTCGCGCGCGCAGGCCAGGTTTGCCTTAAGCCCGGCAGCGGGTGAGGTGTCAGGCCCGGTATTGACGTCAACCGCCACCAATGCGCGCGTGGGCTCAACATATAGTGATGCCCCCAGGGACAGTGACACCTTTGCGCTTGCAAGCTCTTCTATACTATCCAGAATTCCCAGCTCTTCGAAAGAGCCGTCATTTTGCGCCAGCTGATCAGGCTCCCCCCATTCCCGCCAGCCAATGGTATGGGCACCGGGACCTGCTAGGATCAATGCCGGGGCAGCCTGGGCGTCGGCCATGGCTGTTTGGGCGTCTGACAGGGTGGCAGCCACATCCTGGGCTATATCATCACTGTCAGCGCCTTCGGCCTGGGAGCGGATGATGATGCCAAAGTCTGTATTGTCCAAAGCCGCCCCGTCCACGGCTTCCAGAAGTCTGATAATTTCATCCTCATCGCGGATACGTCTGGACACATTGATGCCAGGGGCACCCGGGGTGACGATGATATAGCGGCTTTTGAACACTATTTTTTGGGTGACAGGCACCGCTTTTTGGTCTTCGCCATAGCCGGTGACCTGTATCAATATCTGCTGACCGGGCCGCAGGTTTTTACCCTGGCGTAAAAATCCCGTGCCGTCCGGCAGCCGCAACATCATGCCACCCTGGCCTTTTAGCGGTCGGTTGCAAATGGCGCGAAACAGCGTGCCAGGGGCGGGTTGCCCCCCTGTCGGGTCGATCAGAAAATCATGCAATTTGCCGTCAACCAGCAATGCCGCGGCGGCGCGCCCGTTCACGTGATCAAGGGCGATCACGCGCCCCTTCATTGGTTCACCTGAAATACCGGATACCCGGCGGCGCAAAGCAGCGTTGAGGTTTCGGCCACAGGCAAGCCCATGACACCGGTATACGAGCCTTGTATCCACGGAATAAACGCACCCGCCAGACCCTGAATGCCATAGCCACCGGCCTTACCCTGCCAGTCATTGCTGGCCAGATAGCTGTTTAGTTCAATATCAGACAATCGCTTCATCTTGACGGCAGTAACAACGCTTTTTTGCCAGACCCGGCTGCCGGATTTCACGGCAATGGCTGTAATGACATCATGGCGGCGCCCGGCCAGTTTGGTTAGAAACTCGGCCGCCTGTCCGGCATTTTCGGGCTTGCCATAGATGCGCCGCCCCAGGGCGACGGTCGTGTCAGCGCACAGCAGAATTTCACCCGCGTCTATTGCAATGGCCTCGGCCTTTTCCAAAGCCATGCGGGTACAATAGGGGCGCGGGGCCTCGCCCCGGTGTGGCGTTTCATCAATGTCAGCAGCACGCACGTCATCAGGCACCACCCCAAGGGTTGCCAGCAGTTCAAGCCGGCGCGGGCTGCCTGATCCAAGGATCAGTCGCATCCGATATTACCTGAAACGATAGTTGATCCGTCCTTTGGACAGATCATAGGGTGTCATTTCGACCTGTACTTTGTCGCCTGCCAGAACCCGAATGCGGTTCTTGCGCAGTTTTCCCGCCGCATGGGCGATGATTTCATGGCCGTTTTCCAGCTCGACCCGAAATGTCGCATTAGGCAGAAGTTCCTTAACGATACCGGGAAATTCGAGCATTTCTTCCTTAGCCATGTGGTCTCCGTCTTTGGTTTCACCTGCCAAAATGCAGGCGCGGCTTAAATGCGCCCAAACGGGTGGTATTTCAAGGGGTGTTTCACCGAATTTGGCCGGTTCAGGTTTTATTGGCCTCAGGGGTGCCAAAGCGTTCAATTAACTTTGCGCTAATCTGGTCGCGGGTTTGGCGATAACTGTTTAGTTTTGCATCCCGGGTTTCGCCAATTCCAGTGGGGTCCATTACCGGCCAATATTCCACGTCCAGATGGAAAAATCGTGTGTATTCAAGTGCTTGCCTTTGGGAGGCGGGGGACAGGGCAACCACCAGATCAAACCCGGACAGATCATCCCCCCATTGCTGCATTTCTTCAAATGTGCGCGAGCGGTGGCGCGACAGTTCAATGCCCAACTCTTGGCAGACCGCTATGGCGAAACCATCAATTTCCAAATCATTACGCACGCCAGCGGATTGAATATAGGTGGCTTGGCCGTAGTATTTTTTCATCAACCCCTCTGCCATCGGGGAACGAACAGCGTTGTGGTCGCAGCAAAACAGGACCGAACTGGGAAGATCCTGCACCATCCCTAGCCGCCCCAATGCAAAACGCAGATCAGGGTAAACAGGCGGCGGGCGGTGTCGGTGTCCACCTCTGCTTTGGCTTGCAGGCGTTCTTGCAGCACCCTTGCGCCTTCGTTGTGAATACCGCGCCGCCCCATATCTATGGCTTCGATCTGGCTGGGGGGCAGTTTTTTGACCGCATCAAAATAGCTTTCGCAGATTTGAAAATAGTCTTTTACAACTTGACGAAACGGGCCAAGTGACAGGTGAAACTCACCGGCTTTAGAATTTGATCTGGTGGACAGGTCAAACACCAATCGGCGGTCCCGTATGGCCAGTAACAGCTTATAGGGGCCCTTTGGCGGCAATTTCCCCAGCCGATCCGGCAGGGTGAAGCTGTTTTTCTCTAGCAGGTCAAATATTGCTACTTTGCGCTCCTGCTCAATTTCAGCTGTCGGCGCTGGCAGGCCGCTGTCGTCTATTTCGATTTGATATAAATACGACATCGGCTAGTCAGCGTTCAAACTGTTCAAACGGGCGCGCACCGATTGGGCGTGGGCCTCCAGTTGTTCAGAGTTTGCCAGCGTTTCCGCCGCGGGCCCGCAGGCGGCCATGGCAGCCGGGGTCATTTTGGTTAGGGTGGTGCGTTTCATAAAGTCCAACACTGACAACCCGGATGAAAACCGCGCTGATCTGGCAGTTGGCAGAACATGGTTTGGGCCGCCAACATAGTCACCGATGGCTTCCGGTGTTTGGCTGCCCAGAAATATAGCGCCAGCATGGCGGATATTATCGGCAAGCGGTTCCGGGTATTGTACGCAAAGTTCAAGATGTTCGGGCGCGATGCGATCAGACAGGGCGGCCGCTTCGCCCATGTTGCGCACAACGATAATTGCCCCGTAATCGCGCCAGGACGCGGCGGCGATATCGCGCCTTTTCAAGGTTTGCAGACGGGCATCAACCGCGTCGGCAACCAGTTGGGCAAAATCACTGTCATTGGTCACCAAAATAGACTGGGCGTTTTCATCGTGTTCCGCCTGGCTGAGCAGATCCAGCGCGATCCAGTCTGGATCATTATGCTTGTCGGCGATGATCAGAACCTCGGACGGTCCGGCGATCATATCAATGCCCACATGGCCGAAAACCCGGCGTTTGGCCGCCGCCACATAGGCGTTGCCGGGGCCGGTGATCTTATCAACCGGGGCCACTGTGGCCGTGCCATAGGCCATGGCCGCGATGGCCTGCGCACCGCCAATGCGATAGATCGTTTTAACCCCTGACAGTTCAGCCGCCAACAAAACCAAGGGGTTAACCTTACCATCGGGTGTTGGCACGCAGATCACCAGGTTTTCAACACCGGCAACCTGCGCCGGTATGGCGTTCATCAGAACTGAACTGGGGTAGGATGCCAGCCCGCCCGGGACATACAGCCCGGCACTGTCAACCGGCGTCCAGCGCCAGCCTAATGTGGCACCCACGTCATCCTTCCAGGATGCATCTTCGGGCATTTGGCGTGCATGGTAGGCTTGAATTCTGCTGGCCGCGAGCACCAGTGCGTCGCGTTCTTGCTGGCCGACTTTCAGGCATTCACTGGCGATTTCTTCGGCAGAAAACGCCATGGTTTCCGGGGTCAGATCCAGCCGATCAAATTTTGATGTCAGTTCAATAACCGCCGCGTCGCCGCGGGCGCGCACGTCCTGGATAATGCCAGCAACTGTCGCGTCCACATCTGGCGCGTCTTCGCGTTTTTGTGACAACAGCCCGGCAAACTGGGTTTCAAATTCTGGGTCACGTGTGGTCAGAAACTGGGGCATTGGAATTCTCCTGTTGCCGGGCATATCTGGGCGGCGTCAAAATCTCAAGCGATGGGTGGTTTCAGCTGTGGCTTGGCATATGGCGCGAAGGCGCGACATAGGGCCGGGTGACGTCCTGCAGGACAACGTCCAATGCTTCAACATCGATGCCAATGGCCCCGTCGCCCGCCAGGGTTATTTCAAGTCGGCCCATGCCGTCATCTCCCTGCTCGAACGTCAGCGACAATACCGACAACACCATATCCGTTTCAGAGCGATCCAAGCCCTGTGAAGACACACTGATAACGTCTTCAATATTCAAAACCGACTGCACGCGCTCATAATCGCGACGCCGCTTAAGGTTAGGGTTCAGATCTTCCCAGCGAAACCGGTTCAGTAATAGGGCAAAACGGCGCTTTTTGCTGTCCCAGGTCATTTCGGCCATGGGGAATATCGCGTCCTGCACCAGTGCTGACATTATCTTTAGATCGTCGCTGTCCAGCGCCCTTAGGCGCAGTGGTTTGTCCTGAGCATCTTCAAATTTTGCGTCTTCAACCATCAGCTTTTGACCCGCTCAATTTTGGCGCCAATTGCGCTGAATTTACGCACCACATGTTCATAGCCCCGGTCCAAATGATAGACCCGGCTGACCACGGTTTCCCCTTGGGCGGCCAACCCGGCCAAAATCAGCGACACTGATGCGCGCAAATCCGTGGCCATAACAGGCGCGCCTTTCAGCGTATCAACCCCGGTGACGGTTGCGCGCCCGCCCTGAACATCAATTTTCGCGCCCATGCGCATCAGTTCAGGCGCGTGCATGAAGCGGTTTTCAAAGATGGTTTCGTTCAAAACGCTGGTACCGCCCGCCGTGCACAGCAGCGCCATCATCTGGGCCTGCAAATCAGTGGGAAAGCCGGGAAATACCTGGGTGGTGACATCTACGGCTTTCACCCGGCCGTTTTTGCGCGACACCTTGATGCCGTCCGCCGTTTCGCTGACGGATATCCCGGCTTCATCCAGTTTTTCGCAAAACGCAGACACCAGCGAAATGCGCCCGCCGATCAGTTCAACTTCGCCGCCAGCAATGGCCGGGGCCAGCATATAGGTGCCCAGTTCAATGCGATCGGCGACCACCGGGTGGGTGGCACCGTGCAGGGCATCAACCCCCTGAATTTCTATTATGCCGGTGCCATCGCCCGATATTTGCGCGCCCATGGCCCGCAAACAGGTGGCCAGGTCAATAATTTCGGGTTCACGTGCAGCGTTATGCAAAACCGTGGTGCCCTTGGCCAAAGTCGCGGCCATCATGATGTTTTCAGTGGCCCCGACAGATGCAAACCGCATCTTTATCACAGCGCCCTTTAGCCCGCCGGGAACTTTGCCATGCAGATAGCCGTCTTTCAATTCTATTTCGGCACCCATGGCGCTGAGGCCGTCAACATGCAGATCCATCGGTCGCGCGCCAATGGCACAGCCCCCCGGCATGGACACAACCGCATGGCCGTGGCGGGCCAAAAGCGGGCCCAGCACCAGGTTTGAAGCCCGCATTTTGCGCACGATGTCATAATCAGCCACCGGGTTGGTGGCATTATGGCTGGACATGGCCACAACGCGGCCATCCTGCAGGCTGGTGACTTCCACGCCCAGTGATTGCAGCAGCTCGGTCATGGTGGCAATGTCTGACAGCCGCGGCGCATTTGTCAGCGTCAGCGGCTCATCTGCCAGCAATGTTGCCGGCATCAGCGTCAGACAGGCATTTTTCGCGCCCGCAATTGGAATTTTGCCGTGCAGTTCTGCACCGCCAACAACGTGTATTGAATCCATTTCCTGCCTAGCCTTTTTTGCTGTCAGACCCTTTGCGGGCCTGTGCCTGTGCCTTGCGACGGCCCATATTGGCCTTTAGTGCCGCTTTCAACCGGTTGTGCCGGTCATCCTGTTGTTTCTTAGCCTGTGACTGTTTAGTGATTTTGTTCATGGGGCCTGTCTATCGCACGGTTGGGCGGGGGTCCAGATTGCGCTTGCCTCATGTGTAAATTGCGGCTACTCAGCCGCCCAGTTGAATGCTGCCGTAGCTCAGGGGTAGAGCACTCCATTGGTAATGGAGAGGTCGGAAGTTCGAATCTTCTCGGCAGCACCACAACAGGTTTTCGGAAAATTACTGCCCCGGCGCACAGCCAAAATACCGCGCCGCACCCCTATTGCCGTAATTCATCCTTGGCCACGCCCCATAGGGCGTCTTTGGCAGCCCATCCCCTAATGCCATCCGTTGAAATCCGGCACCAGCTGACATCACATTCCCCCAACCGCGCCACCACCCCGGCCTCGGCATAGGCGCTGACCTGGGTTTCAGAATCCGGTTTCACGTATAATGGCAGCAGATCTGTTTCTATGATCACCATGCGCACACCTGACAGCAGCGAATAATGCACCCAACCACCGGCGCCATCCTTGTCATGCACCCGGCGCCAATGGCCAAATTCATCGGTTACTTCCAGCGGCATATTGCGCCGTGTGAACACCCAGTCAATCTTATGGCTTAGGCTGGGCCCACGCCGTACATTGCCTTCGCTGGTCTTTAGCGACACGAAACGCGGCAGCGGTAGGTTTGTCTCTGAGCCACGTTCTTGGGCAAACCCAACCCCGCCAAACAGCGCCAAGGCCATTATCGTCAGCCAAATACGAACCATGATTAACCGCCTGTTGCTCACCTCGGGTCCGGCTTTTGTTTGCCTTTGCCCGTTCCGGTGCACCATGCCACCAAGCAGCGCCAAAGGAAACCCAGGCAACGGTGGGCAGATTGCCCACCCTACGTGCTAAATTTCCCATTCGACGCGAAGGTGTGCAAACCCGCCGCTACAGTTCCCATACGCTGATCCCGGTGAATGGACGAATATTCCCACTCACCGGGTTGTTTGACAAAACCGTGTTTTACAGGGTCCGCCCAGCAATATTGCACATGCGTCTGAAAGTCGTCCTGGTCCCGGATCGTGTGCTCCCAAAATCGCCTTTGCCACACCCCGCGCTCGCGCTTGGTGTGTTTGGATAGGGACCGATGTCGTGCACCGACTGCATTGGAAAATCGGGCTTTGATCTTGCGCCAACGTTCTGAATAATTTGCGTCCCCTTTTGGCAGTGTCCAAACCGCATGCAGGTGATCTGGCAACACCACAATCGCGTCACAGTGTAGTGGATGTTCGGCAATGGTATCGCGAAAAGCCCCGCGCAGGGTTTGGATGTTGTCGACCAGGGCCGTGCCACCGCGTTGGGCAAGATTTACTGTAAAGAAATAGGTTCCGCCCCTTTGGCGGTTGCGCAGGTATTTTGACATGCCCGGATGGAAACATTGGTAGGGTTAATAAAGTGTTAGGTTTCAGTTTGATAGCAATGGTGTGGACGTAAGTAACACTGACACTTCGCGACAATGGGGCTGCCCCGGAAATGAGCATCATAAGACCCTCTAAGGGTACAATTACAGCCCGGGTTTGGGGCATTGCCGATCAGCTCTCTAGCGAGCTTGGCCAACGGGCTGAACGCAGGGACGTTGTTCGCCATGCCGTTGCTTCGGACATTAATTCAGGAACGGCAAATACTTCGTATGGCCATTGGAAACGCTTCTCTTACCCAGAGCTTAATCGAAAATTAAGTGGGCCAGGCCTGAACAAAAAACCTGGTGTACCGACACAGAGATCGCAGGTTCCATGGTCTCAAGCTGGAATAGCCCCGCTGAATTGGTTACGGCTTTTGAAAAATGAGTTCAGGTATGGGGTCGATTGGCGAAGTGATGGCGAAAATGGGTTAATACCGGATCGCCCGGCACCGGTTGAAAATGGTGTTTATGTGTTCGTTTGGGAGGAGGAAATCACGTATATTGGCGTGACGACGCGGACCCTGAAGGCGCGGATGACAGATTACCAGCGAGGGCACAAAAGTCAAAAGACAAGTGCACGTCTGCACAGTTTGATTCTTGAAAAAATTATGAGTCGGCAAACTGTACGGGTCCTGTTTGCAGTTCCAGGACAAACAGAATGGAATGGCCTGCCTGTCGAAAGGGCGCCGGGGCTTGAGATGGGGCTGATTTCACTTATCAAACCCAGGTGGAATATGCGTGGAAATCAATAACAAACCGTAGGGTGGGCAATCTGCCCACCAACCCTTTGCGCGCACCTTACCCTTTCGGCTTGCTGCGAATATACCAAACCGCCCAGCCGATCCCCACCGCCTGCACCACCAAAACCCCGGGATGCAGCCCTTTCCAGACACTCAGCCCCAGCCCAACCGCCATCAGCCCATAGGCCATGCACCGGTAGCGCGGTGCAATCACCCCGCGTGCCTCCCACTCAATGATGATAGGTCCAAATAGCGAATGCCCTGCCAGCCAGCCATGCAGCCGCGGCGACCCTTTGCCAAAGAAAAATGCCGCCAGCAACACCAGCGGAGTCGTTGGTAAGATCGGCAGAAACACACCGATCACCCCAACCAGCAGTGCCAGCATTCCGGCGGCAACCCAAAGAATTCGCATGCCAATTCGTCAGCTTAGCGGCGCGCTGGCGAACATAAAGCTGAACTGCTGGCAATAGATCACCACTGATTTGAACGCATCCACATCCGTGCCCGCAGGCAGCGTATAGACCTGATCGCCGATGTTTCCTTTTAACGGGCTTAGCTGTAATTGTTCAGATTGTTTAATGTCTTCGGCACCCTGGGGGTCAGGGTGCGAAACCATCCAGACCTTTAGGTCCGGCCCGTTGGTCACTTCAAACCCGGAAAACTGCAACTGCACGCTGCCATCTGCCTGGCGTAACAATGTCACATCGCCCATGGCCTGGTGCACCCCGTCAACCCCGGCAAACGTACCGGTTGCCAGCACTTCTGATGCCTCACTTTGCACCAATTGCTCATCCACGACCCGGTCGATCCAAAGCGGGGACGCCAGATACCAGAACGCCATTCCGGCACCAAACCCCAGCAAAAACACCGGCACCGCGATTTTTAGAAAACGTTTCATTGTTTTGCTCCTGGAATGTGTGGTTGCTTCCACACCAGCCCTAGCGCCAAATCTGACCTGACGACACCAAAACCAGCGGCTATCACCCAGCTGTGCATTGTCTGTAACATTCTGTCTGTCGGTTTCGTCAGAAATTCGGTCGGCCATATCTGTTATCATGGGGATAAATCCGGCAAGGTATGCAGGTTACAACCGACACGGAGTCGCCCCTATGAAAACCCATGTAAAAGCCCTTATCGTTGGCGGTGGTGCCGTCGGGGCAGGGGTGGCGTATCACCTGGCCAAATCCGGTTGGGACACAATGCTGCTTGAACGCGATGAGCTGACAAGCGGGTCCACATGGCATGCGGCGGGGTTGTTGCCACTGTTCAATATGGGATACGCGACCACCCACATCCACGATTATTCCGTGGATTTTTACAAAAGCCTAGAGGCTGAAACCGGCCTGAACGCCGGGTTTTCTGTGGTGGGTAATTTGCGCATGGCCCAAAGCGCGGAACGCATGGATGAGTTCGCGCTTTACGCCACCACCGCCGATACCGTCGGCATTCCCTATGAATGGCTTAGCGCGGATGACATCAAACAGCGCTGGCCGCTGATCCGCACCGATGATTTGCAAGGCGCGCTGTACCACCCCACCGACGGCTACATTAACCCGGCAGACGTCACCCAAGCTATGGCCAAAGGGGCCCGCCAACATGGCTGTGTGATCGAACGCAAATGGCAAGCGGACGCTTACGTTTGGACCGGTTCAGAATGGCATGTCACCTGTACCAAGATGGTGGAAATAGGCGGGAATTTGGTGCCCAGCGAAGAGCAGGTCACCATCACCGCCGAGCATGTGGTCACCGCCACCGGCAACCATGCACAACGCACCGCGCAACTGTTGGGTATCAAAATTCCGGCCATCCCGGTTGAACATCAGTTCATTGTTATGGACAGCGATCCGGCGCTGGTTGACTGGCGCAGAACCAACCCGGAACACCCGGTCATCCGCGACGCTGATGCGCAAAGCTACGTGCGTGAAGAACGCGGCGGCTGGATACTGGGCGTCTATGAAAATGGCGCACCTGCGCGGTTTGAATATGGTGTGCCTGACAGTTTTCGCGCCGATCTGTTCCAGCTGGATCTTGAGCGGATCGAAGACCAGTATATGGCGATGATCCACCGGGTACCTTCCTGCGAAAACAGTGGCTTAAAGGACGATTTCAACGGCCCCATCTGTTACACACCCGACGGTAACCCGCTGGTGGGCCCGGCACCGGGGTTGCGCAATATGTGGCTGGCGGAAGGCTTTTCCTTTGGCATCACGGCGGCCGGGGGCACCGGTAAATACCTGGCGCAAATGATGGTCGAAGGCGAGGCCGAGATCGACATGGCATCCCTTGATCCCAAGCGCTACGGCAGCTGGATGACAACCGAATATGCCGCCCGCAAGAACGAAGAATGCTATTCCCACGTCTATGTTTTGCACCACCCGGACGAAGAACGCCAAGTGGGCCGCGGGTTGCGCACATCCCCGGCATATGATCGCCAAAAAGCCGCCGGTGCACAGTTTGGTCAGGTCAACGGTTGGGATCGCCCTAACTATTACGCACCGCTTGGCTTTGACGACAATGCGTCCCGGTCATTCCGGCGTGGCGGTTGGTGGCAACACGCGGTGGATGAGGCCAAAGCCATCCGAGAAACCGCGGGTCTGATTGATGCGACTGCGTTCACCAAACATTTGGTACGCGGCCCCGGTGCCACCCAGTTCCTAGACTGGTTTACCTGTAACAAATTGCCCAAAGTCGGCCGCATTAACCTGACCTATGCGCTGACATCGGCAGGCACCACCCGCACAGAATACACCATCGTGCGGCATGGGCCGGATGAATATTACCTGGTCTCCGCCGGTGCCTGGACAGCCTATGATGCTGATTTCCTTAAAAAAGCCGCCGCCGATAAGGCTGGCGATTTCGGGTATATCGACATTCACGATGTCACCACCCAATGGGGTGTGTTTGCGCTGGCTGGTCCCAATTCCCGCGCCATTCTGAAAGATATCATCAAAGACGCTGACCCCGAAACCGCGCTGTCGAACAAACGGTTTCCATGGCTATCAGCGCGCCAGATTGAGCTGGGAATGTGCCCGGTCAACGCCATCCGCGTGGCCTATACGGGTGAGCTGGGATGGGAGCTGCACCACCCGATAGAGATGCAGAATTACCTGTGGGACCTGCTGGTAGAAGCCGGTGAAAAACACGATATGAAACTGGTGGGGGGACGCGCGCAAAACTGGCTGCGCATGGAAAAATCTTACCGCGCCTTTGGCACCGAACTGGGCCGTGATGCCACCCCGCTTGAGGCCGGGCTTGACCGGTTTGTTGACCTTGAAAAAGACTACCACGGCAAAGATGCCATGCTGAAAACCGGTATCCGGTCTAAATGCGTGACCCTGCTGATCGATGGCCCCGATGACGCTGATCCCTGGGGTCGCGAGGCATTGTTTGACGGTGGTATCAAAGTTGGGCGTCTGACCTCGGGGGGCTATTCGGTGCATTTTGGCAAGCAGATCGGCATGGGCTATGTGCCGGCGGAACTGGCTGTAACCGGGCAAAAGCTGCAGGTGAAAATGTTGAACAAATTGTGGGATGCCGAAGTGGTTGAAGACAGCCCCTATGACCCAAGCAATAGCGTGATCCGCCTAAACGGCTGAATTTGACAGACAGCTTTGGAAACCTTTGCCTGCCCATCATCAATAGTATTTTAACGAATGGCCGCATGAATCGGCCAATTTTATCTACTTTTCGACCCAAATGCGTTCATTGTCCCAATTTCCGACACAATTTGTTCGGATATGTTAACGTATAAGGGGGCGCTACCGGTTTTGGGGATGCGCATGTCATATTTAAAGAAAATAAAATCCGCAGATACGTTTTTGGGTGATTTTCCCGGTGGTATCGGTGAGGGCGCTAATATCCGCACGCCCTGTGGTCCGCGCCGGGTTGAATTGGTGCGCCCAGGTGATCTGATTGTGACCCGTGATAACGGCTTGCAGCCGGTGCGCCTGATCTGGTCGCGCGAGGTTCGTAAACTGGACATCACCGCAGACCCCAGTGCCGCACCCGTTCATCTGTGCCCCCGCGCCGTTGGGCCGATGATGCCCCGGCATGACCTGACGGTCGCCCCTGATCACGGCGTATTGGTTCCGGGCTACCGTTTGCTGGGGCAGGAAGACACTTCGTGCTGTCTGGTAAAGGCCGGTGAGCTGGTCAATTCCAGCGATGATGCCTTTATCGATACTTCGTTAAAGATCAGCCGGTTTTTTACCTTTGTTTTTGACAGCCATCAGGTTTTCGCCTGTAACGGCCTGCCGGTTGAAAGCTTTTTGGCGGGCGCTGCTGAAATTGCCGGGCTAAAGCAAAACCTGCGCAACGACCTGGTGCGCCTGTTCCCCCAGCTTAATCGCGAACCAAACGCCTACCCCCCCATTGGCTACCCGCCGGTGACCCAGGCGCAGTTTCTGGCCTAACCCCCCCCCTATCGCTGCCGTTACAGCCCAGAAGGTAACGCAGGAAAAATGGGACCATTGGTGAGTTTCAAGTAATCCCTGACACGGCACCCCAAAAAGCAAAAGGCCCGGCGTGAACCGGGCCCTGT
Source organism: Paracoccaceae bacterium (assembly GCA_036479015.1). Classification (GTDB taxonomy): domain Bacteria; phylum Pseudomonadota; class Alphaproteobacteria; order Rhodobacterales; family Rhodobacteraceae; genus NVTR01. The sequence goes on from JAZGFB010000018.1 coordinate 26,250, forward strand.
ATTTTCTTGATAGCCAGTTTGGCTTAGTTCGGAATGTCGCCGCTCAGACCTTCCACATAAAACCCAAGCCCGGCAAGCGCGCCGTCATCGGCCACTTCGCCCTCTGCCAACCAGGCAGAACCGTCCTGTTTGTTCAGGGGCCCGGTGAACGCATGGTATTCGCCTGACGCAAGCGCATCGCGCAGGGCTTCTGCTTCAGCCTTAACATCTGCCGGAACCGCGCTGGAAATCTCGCCGATACCAACCATGCCAGCGCCAATGCCGTCCCAAGTGTCAACACTTGTCCAAGAGCCATCGATCACAGCCTGTGTACGGGCGATGTAATAGGGTGACCAGTTGTCGATGATCGACGATACACGCGGCAATGGCCCGTATTCTGACATGTCAGAGGCCTGACCAAAGGTGATGACATTGCCAGCAGTTTCAGCAGCAGCCTGCGGCGCGGTTGAATCGGTGTGTTGCAGGATCACGTCGGCACCTTGCTGGATCAGCGCGGTGGCCGCATCGGCTTCTTTAGCCGGGTCAAACCATGTGAACACCCAAACCACGTTCATTTCCACATCCGGGTTCGCCTTTTTGGCGTGGATATAGGCCGAATTGATGCCCCGGATCACTTCTGGGATCGGGAAAGACGCGATGTAGCCGATTTTGTTGGTTTTGGTCATCGACCCGGCAATATGCCCCTGAACCGCGCGGCCTTCGTAAAAACGGGCGGAATAGGTTGACACGTTGTCCGACCGTTTGAACCCTGTGGCGTGCTCAAATTTTACATCCGGAAATTTGGCGGCAACATTCAATGTTGGGTCCATATAGCCAAAAGAGGTGGTGAAAATCAGATCAGCACCTGACAGCGCCATTTGCGTTAGCACGCGTTCCGCGTCGGCACCTTCTGGCACGTTTTCCTGAAACACGGTTTCAACGGCGTCGCCGAAATGTTCCTCAACGGCTAGGCGGCCCTCGTTGTGTTCATAGGTCCAACCGCCGTCGCCCACGGGGCCAACATAGACAAACCCGACTTTGGTTTTGTCCTGGGCAAAACTTGCCCCGGCCAGACCCAGGGCAAACGTGGCCCCCATTAAGATTGATTTCATATTCATAATATTCTCCCAGGTTTTTCGGGCATTTCGCCCATGTTTTTCAGGTATGCCCCTAGTGAGAGGCGTGGAATATGCGGCCAAGGGCGGCAGGTGCGCCCTGTGCTGACCGGCTAATGATAACCAGAACAAGAATGGTTATCAGATACGGTGACATCGACAAGTACTCTACAGGGATAACCGCGCCTGCCGCCTGCAAATTCAGCTGTAAAATAGTAACGCCGCCAAACAGATAGGCCCCCAGCATCACCCGCCAGGGCCGCCAACTGGCAAACACCACAATCGCCAACGCGATCCAACCGGCACCAGCCGTCATGCCTTCGGTCCATTGTGGCACGCGCACCAGGCTAAGATACGCGCCCCCCAGCCCGGCGCAGGCGCCGCCAAAGGCGATTGCCACCATGCGGATGCGCACAACTTTGTAGCCCAGCGCGTGCGCGGCATCGTGGTTTTCGCCAACGGCCCGCAGTATCAGCCCGGTGCGGGAATATTTTAGCACGGCCCAAGTGGCAGCGATCAGCCCGATGGAAACATAAACCATCAGATCATGCTGAAAGAATACCGGCCCGATGACGGGCAGGTCTGACAACAGCGGTATGTTCAGGCTGGGGGTGGCGGGTGGTTTTATGCCCACATAGGATTGCCCCAGCAAAGATGACAAACCCAGCCCAAACAACGTTAACGCCAGCCCGGTCGCCACCTGATTTGACAACAGGTATTGCGTTAATACCCCAAATATCAGCGATAGGGCGGCCCCCCCCGCAGCGGCGGCGATGAACCCCAGAAATGGGCTGCCGGTGTTGACGGCAATGGCAAAGCCACAGATTGCGCCGATGATCATCATGCCTTCCACACCCAGGTTCAAAACCCCGGCCCGTTCCACCACCAGTTCGCCAATGGCGGCCAGTAATATCGGTGTTGCCGCCACCATAAGTGACGCGATCAGGATAAGCGGGTCAATTGCTGACAGGTCCATTACGCGGCCTCCGATTTGGCTAATCTGATGCGGTAGTTTGACAGGACATCAACCGCCAGCAAAAAGAACAGCAGCATGCCCTGAAACGCCTGAATGGCCGCCGCTGGCAGGCCCAGCATCAGTTGCGCCAGCTCGCCGCCAATAAACGTCAGCGCCAGCAACAGCCCCGCCAACAGGATGCCAACCGGGTGAAGGCGGCCCAGAAACGCCACGATAATCGCGACAAACCCGTAGCCGACATTGAAATCAATACTGATCTGCCCGGCAGGGCCGGTGACTTCAAACAACCCGGCCAGACCGGCCAGCGCCCCCGATACCCCCATGCAGAACAGGATCAGGTAATTCGGGTTAACGCCCGAAAACCGCGCCGCCTTGGGTGATTGCCCGGTGACGCGAATTTGGAACCCCAACAGGTGACGGCTGAGCAAAACATAGGCAAATATCACCGCGATAAAGGCCGCAACCACACCCCAATGCATGCCGGTATTGGCGATCAGTTCCGGGTTATAGGCCGCTGGAAAATCGCGGAAATTTCGGCTGCCGGGGAAACCCATACCATCAGGGTTACGCAGTAGTCCCAATGCCATAGACGCGACCAATTGTTCGGCCACATAGACCAGGAGCAGCGACACTAAAATTTCGTTGGTGTTGAATTTTGTGCGCAATATCGCCGGGATCATCGCCCAGGCAAACCCGCCAAGCGCGCCCGCGACCACCATCAGCGGATAGATAAAAATGCTGTCTGACGGATAAAACGCCAGCCCGGCACCAGCCCCACAAATGGCGCCGATAATATACTGCCCCTCAGCGCCAATATTCCAGACACCGGCGCGAAACCCCAGGCTTAGCCCGATGGCGATCAGGATTAAGGGCGCGGCTTTTACCAGCAGTTGTGGCCGGGAATAAGGCCCGAATGTTTCGTGAAACAGCGGGTCCCAGAAAATGATGCGGATGGCTTCAAACGGGTCTTTGCCCAGTGCTGCAAACAACATGCCCCCGGCGATCATGGTCAGCAAAACCGCCAGCACTGGCGTTAGCGCCGTCCACATCCGCGAAGGCGATGGGCGTTTTTCAAGCCTCAGCATGTGAAATCTCCATATCATGTGCGCCGCCCATCATCAGGCCAATCTCATCCACCGTCAGCCCCTTAGCGGCGCGTGTCGCCGTCAGGCGGCCTTCGTTCAGCGCCGCAAATCGGTCGGAAATTTCCATCAATTCATCCAGATCCTGGCTGATACAGATCACCGCCGCGCCCTTGGCCGCAAGGTCCATCAGTGACTGACGAATATCAGCAGCAGCGGCTGCATCGACCCCCCAGGTTGGCTGGTTCACGACCAACACATTTGGGCGTTGCAACACCTCGCGGCCAATGACGAATTTCTGCAAATTCCCCCCCGACAGCGACCGCGCCGCATTGTCTGGCCCCGGCGTGCGCACGTCGAAATCTTTGATAATCCGGTTGGCAAATTCTTCTGCCGCGCCCCAGTTGATAAAGCCGTTCTTGTCCAGCCCTTCGCGGATACGCCCGGTCAGGGCGGCATTTTCTGTCAGGCTCATATCTGGTGCCGCCGCATGGCCCAGCCGTTCTTCGGGCGCGCTTAGTAGCCCCAGTTCGCGGCGCTGGTTCGGCCCAAGATGGCCGATGGCATTGCCTTTCAACTTCACCGTATCCGACGCCGCCAGACTTTCCCCCGACAACGCCGCCAACAGCTCATCCTGGCCATTGCCTGCCACACCGCCAATGCCGACAATTTCACCGGCCTGCAATGTCAGTGAAACATTCTTCAATGACGTGCCAAACGGAGTGCTGGACTGCACTGAAAGCCCGCTAATTTCCAGCGCCACATCGCCCAGTTCCGATGTCTCCTTAGTGGGAATATGCAGCGTTTGCCCAACCATTAATTCCGCCAGTTCACGGGCGGTTTTGTCGCGCGGATCACAGCTGCCAACCACCTTGCCCAACCGCAAAACTGTCGCCCCGGTGCACAGACTGCGTATTTCCTCAAGCTTATGGGATATATACAAAATCGCCGTGCCTTCGGCGCTTAGTTTGCGCAGTGTAGTGAACAAAATGTCCACCTCTTGCGGTGTCAAAACTGATGTGGGCTCATCCATGATCAACAGCTTGGGGTCTTGCAAAAGACAGCGAATAATTTCCACCCGCTGGCGTTCCCCCGCGCTGAGTTCCCCCACCAGACGCACCGGGTCCAGCGGCAGCCCGTAGGCCTGGCTGACATCTCTAATTTTTTGTGCCAACTGCCCCATGGGCGGTGGGTTTTCCATGCCAAGGGCGACGTTTTCGGCCACATTCAGCGCCTCAAACAAACTGAAATGTTGGAACACCATCGCCACACCAGCGGCCCGCGCCGCGTTCGGGGTGCCCGGTTCGAAATCTGCGCCATTCCAAAGCATCTTGCCGGAATCCGGGCGCACCAACCCGTAAATCATTTTAACCAGGGTGGACTTGCCGGCGCCGTTTTCCCCCAGCAGCGCGTGCACCTCGCCGGGTGCCACAGTAAAGGAAACCGCATCGTTGGCCACCACGCCCGGATAGGCCTTGGTCACCCGATCAACAGACAATAACACCTCGTCCATATTCTTACCCCGCCCTTTGTTGTGATATTTTCAGCGTTGCCGCTGCCGCCAGAAATTCACCCGCCACACCTATGGCTATTGCCTGTGGATGTTTGCCCAGTTCCGGCCGCCCAATGGGGCATCTGATCTGTGAAATCTGCGCCTGGGAATGCCCCAGCGCCGCCAGCTTGCGCCCAAACCGCGCCCATTTGGTTTTTGATCCGATCAGCCCGGCCTTGGCAAACCCGTGGCTTAGTAGCTGATGGCAAATTTCCAGGTCCATCGCGTGGCTGTAGGTCAGCACCAGATGCTCTGCCCCACTTGGCGCATATTGTACAACATCTGCCGGATTCCCTGCCACCAGTTGCGTAATGGTTTCAGGCGTTTGAAGCGGAAACCTGTCCGCCGAACTGTCGACCCAGGTTATCGCCACATCCGGCAATGGCGCCAGCACCGACACGATCGCGCGCCCCACATGCCCGGCCCCGTAGATCCAAACATGGCGTGACGGTTTGGCGATTGGTTCAATCATCCAGCCCGCAACCAGCCCGGTTTCAATTGGCGCGTCCGATGCGCGCGCGGCCCGCAGCAGCGCCTTAACCTGCAACGGCATCTGTGCCGCCCCACGGGCGCGCCGCACGACAACGTCGCCATCAATTTCCGCCAGCTGCGCCGCATCCCAAACCTGCGCCACCAACGTCACCGCGCCGCCGCAGCATTGCCCGCGCGCTGGTCCCAGCGCGATCCGCTCCAGCCAATCCTCGCCCGTCAACGCCCGCGCCGCCGCGTCCAGTTCCAACGCGCCCCCGCCAATGGTGCCCGACTGGCCGCCGGGCCAAACAAGCATTGCCGCGCCCACTTCTCGTGGGGCAGATCCCTGCACCTGCGCCACTACAACCCGCGCCACCCGGCCATGCACTGCCACCGCGTCCCGCAAGGCTTGCACATCAAAACTCATGCCCGCACCCGCGTGACTGCCGCCAGCACGTTTTGGGCCGTCGCTGGTGCCACCAGATCAGGATAGGTATCGCCACAGGCGGCGACCGCTTCGGACAATGCGGCAAACGCCGATATTCCCAGGTTGAACGGCGGCTCGCCCACAGCTTTTGAGCGGTAAATCGTTTCCTCACGGTTGCGGGCGTCCCACAGCGCCACATTGAAAATATCAGGCCGATCCGAACAGGCCGGGATCTTGTAGGTTGATGGCGCGTGGGTTTTCAAATTCCCGGCCTCATCCCACACCAATTCTTCCGTCGTCAGCCAACCCGCGCCTTGCACATAGGCGCCCTCAATCTGGCCAATATCCAGTGCCGGGTTCAGCGATGCCCCCGCATCATGCAAAATATCCACCCGCAAAATCCGGTTTTCCCCGGTCAACCTGTCAATCACCACTTCGGTAATTGCCGCGCCGCAGGCAAAATAATAAAATGGCCGGCCGCTGCCCGCCACCCGGTCCCATTTTATCTTGGGCGTCTTATAAAATCCGGTGGCCGACAGGCTGATGCGGTTTTCATAGGCCAGCTTTGCGGCTTGGGCAAAACCAAGAACCGTATCGCCCACATGCACGCAGCCACCCTCAAACCGCACATCGCTACATTGAAAATGTGCACCCAAAAATGCCGCCATGCGATCCCGGATCGTGTCACACGCCGCCTTAACGGCCATGCCGTTCAGGTCCGTCCCACTGCTTGCTGCCGTGGCCGACGTGTTGGGCACCTTGGCCGTATCTGTAGCCGTGATCTTCACAAGGCTGACATCCACGCCAAACCTCGCGGCCGCCACCTGCGCCACCTTTTGAAACAGCCCTTGCCCCATCTCGGTGCCACCATGGTTCATATGGATAGATCCATCCTGATACACATGCACCAACGCGCCCGCCTGGTTCAGATGCGTCAGCGTGAAGCTGATACCAAATTTCACCGGCGCCAGGGCAATGCCCTTTTTCAACACATCGTTAGTGGTATTCCAAGCCGCCACCGCCGCCCGGCGCGCCGTATAATCGGCATTTTCCACCAGCGCATCACACAGCCCGTTCAAGACAAAATCGTCAACTTTCATGCCATAGGGCGTTGTCTGCCCGGTTTTCTTCTTTTCTAAAATATCCCCGCCGGAGGCATCCGTACCATCACCTTGCGCATCTGCGTAGAAATTCACCCGCTGCACGTCATATAGATCCAGCCCCAAATCGTGGGCAATTTGCGCCAGCATCCGCTCAATCCCCAATACCCCTTGCGGCCCACCAAAGCCGCGATAGGCAGTGGCCGATTGGGTGTTGGTTTTTAGCCGATGGCTTTCAATGCGCGCGGCGGGCAGAAAATAGGCGTTATCGGCGTGTAACATGGCACGATCCGCCACCGGGATCGACAGATCCAGCGCCCAGCCACAGCGCGCATAGTGCACAAACTCGACACCGAAAATTTTCCCGGCATCATCGTAGCCCACATGGTACTTTATGCGAAAATCATGGCGCTTGCCGGTGATGATCATATCGTCATCGCGATCATAACGCATCTTGCACGGTTTCCCCGTCAAACGCGCCGCAATCGCGCAGCCCACGGCCAGCGCATTGGCCTGGCTTTCCTTGCCGCCAAAGCCACCGCCCATACGCCGAACTTCCACCCGCACCGCGTTCATCGGCACGCCCAATGCATGCGCCACCTTATGCTGAATTTCCGTGGGATGCTGGGTTGAAGAATGCACCAGCATATCGCCGCCCTCTTGGGGCAAGGCCAGTGCGGCCTGTCCCTCAAGGTAAAAATGTTCCTGCCCGCCCATTTCAATGGACCCGCTTAAGCTATGCTTGGCCCCGTCAATGGCCGCCCCTGCATCGCCTTTGCTCCAAATCACGGGCCCGTCTTCAAACCGGCTGTTGGCTGCCAGCGCCTGATCAATGGTCAGCAGGGCTGGTTTTTGCGCATACTCGATCTTGCCCAACCGCGCGGCCTTACGTGCCGCCAGGTGGCTGGTGGCCACCACCAAGAATATCGGCTGGCCCAGATAATGCACAGAACCCGTTGCCAATAACGGCTCATCCCCGGCCGTAGGCGAAACATCATTTTCAAACGGCAGATCATCCGCCAGCAGTACCGCAACCACACCATCGCCAGCGCGCACTGCGTTCAGATCAACCGACGTCAGTTCACCATGGGCAATAGTCGACAATCCAAACGCCAGATGCAGGCAATCGCCGGGAACTGGAATGTCATCCACATAGCGCGCTTGCCCGGTCACATGCAGGGCGGCGGCGTCATGGGGCAGGGGTGTTCCTACGCTCATGCGTTGACCTCCAACACGTTCGTGGCGATGCCCTGATCTTCCATGAAATACCGCAACAGCATGTTTTGCGCTGTCAGTAACCGGTAGGCCGCTGAGGCCCGCATATCCGACATTGGCGTGAAATCCTGGGCAAATTGCTGCATCGCGGTATTAACCGTGGCCCGGTTCCAGGCATTTCCAACCAGTGCTGCCTCAACCGCGGCCGCGCGTTTGGGTGTGCCCGCCATGCCACCAAAGGCAATTTTTGCTTCACTGACTTTGTTGGCTTCAACCCGAATGGAAAAGCACCCCAGAACCGCCGAAATATCCTGATCAAAGCGCTTTGTTATCTTGTAGCATTTCAACCGATCAACCTGGCGCGGGATGCTCACGGCCTCTACAAATTCACCCGGCTGCCGGTCCTGTTTGCCATATTCAATAAAGAAATCTTCCAGCAAAATATCACGGCGCACATCGCCCCGGCGCAGATGCAGCCGTGCCCCCAACGCCATGAGCGCCGGTGGGCTGTCGCCAATGGGCGATCCGTTGGCGATATTGCCGCCAATGGTGGCGGCATTGCGCACCTGAACCGAGCCAAAGCGGCGCAGCATTTGCGCCAACCCGGGGTGGTAGGCCCCGATTGCATCCATGAAATCCGTGATCGTGACGCCCGCGCCAACGCGAATATCACTTTTGCCAACGTCAATATTTTTCAGATCCTGCACCCCGGCCAGAAACCCGATCTTACCCAGGCTTTCCAGCCGTTTGGTCAGCCACAGCCCCACATCCGTGGCACCGCCGATCAGCACAGCGTCCGGGTTTTTCAGATACCACGCCGCCAATTCATCACAAGTATGCGGCATTGCCACATTGGCATCGGATGCCGTGGTTGCGACAGCGCCGATCTGGCTTAGATCATCCGCCAACCAAGCGGGTATAGGGGCGTTTTTCGCCGCCTCAGCCGCACGTATAATGGGTGCATATCCCGTGCATCGGCACAGGTTTCCCGCCAATTGCTCATCAAAATCCCTGCGCCCGTTTTTGTGGGCCACCGCCATCGACACCACAAAACCCGGTGTGCAAAACCCGCACTGGCTGGCGTGATGCGTGACCATGGCGTCCTGAACCGGGTGCATTTCACCGCCTGGTCCGGCAATGCCTTCTACGGTGCGCAGCGCTTTACCGTTTAGCTGCGGCAGCAGCAATATGCAGGCATTCACCGCCCGCGATCCGGCGGCGTCGCTGACCATGACGGTGCAGGCCCCACAGTCGCCTTCATTGCAGCCTTCTTTGGTGCCAGACAACCCGCGCACCTCACGCAACCAATCCAGCACTGTCATGGTGGGATCACAGCCTGTCAGCTGCATTTCGGCACCATTCAAAAGAAAATTGATCACGTTCATGCGATATTTGTGCCTCCCAGACCGGTGCTTTATGCCCCGATCACCACAGCCCTAATGTTAGGCGGTTCAATTCCGATCTGGCAAGCCCGGTTTCGGGGAAAACGTTGAAAGCTGTTTCAAGATTTACAGAACAACCGATCTGGTCTTTCGCATTTGTGGGCTGTGGCGTATTGCTTGTACATGTCCAGTTCACCCCGATTCATTCACTTGCGCCTGCACACAGAATATTCGCTATTGGAAGGTGCGGTTCCGGTCAAGAAACTGGCCGGCCTGTGCAAAACAGGCAAAATGCCCGCGGTTGCCGTTACCGATACAAACAACATGTTTGCCGCACTTGAATTTTCCGTAACAGCCCAAGAAGAAGGCCTGCAGCCGATCATGGGGTGCCAGGTTGATCTGGGGCTTGATCTGGCAACGCGGGTGCCTGAAATTTCAACAGCCCCGTTGGTGTTGCTGGCGCAAAATGAAGACGGCTACAATAACCTGATGAAGCTCAACAGCTGCCTGCATGTAGATAATGGGGGTGCGCTGCCAAAGGTGACGCTGGATGATTTGCGCACATATTCGGCCGGGATAATTTGCCTGACAGGGGGGGCAGATGGCCCCATAGGGCAGCATCTGCAAAACGGCCAACTGCCAAAGGCGCAAGATCTGGCACGCGCGCTGGCACAAATTTACCCTGATCGCTTGTATATAGAGCTTCAGCGCCACCCCGGCGAAAATGGCCTGCCCGAAAATGAACAATCAGCCGAACGCGGGTTGATCGAAATTGCCTATGACATGAACCTGCCGCTTGTCGCCACCAATGACGTCTACTTCCCAAAACCGGAAATGTACGAAGCCCATGACGCGCTGATCTGTATCGCCGATGGTGCCTATGTTGACCAACAGGAACCGCGCCGCCGCCTGACACCACAGCATTATTTCAAAAGCCAACAGGAAATGGTGGCCCTGTTCGCTGACCTTCCAGAAGCTATTGAAAATACTGTAGAAATTGCTAAGCGCTGCTCTTATTCGGCCCAGCGGCGTGACCCGATCCTGCCGGTTTTTGCCAAGGACGAAGTCCAGGAATTACGCAGCCAGGCAAAGCAGGGCCTTAAGGACCGGCTGGCGACCATTCCCATGGCTGCAACCCAAAAAGAATATGACGACCGGCTTGAATTTGAACTTGGCGTGATCGAAGGCATGGGCTTTCCCGGCTATTTTCTGATCGTTGCCGATTTCATCAAATGGGCCAAGGATCAGGGCATTCCGGTTGGTCCGGGGCGGGGGTCTGGTGCTGGTAGCCTTGTCGCCTACGCGCTGACCGTCACCGACCTTGATCCCCTGCGATATTCACTGCTTTTTGAGCGCTTTTTGAACCCCGACCGGGTGTCGATGCCAGATTTTGATATTGATTTTTGCATGTCGCGTCGGGAAGAGGTGATCACCTACGTCCAGGAAAAATACGGCCGTGACCGCGTTGGTCAGATTATCACCTTTGGTGGGCTGCTGTCCAAGGCTGCCATCCGTGATATCGGCCGCGTCTTGCAAATGCCCTATGGCCAGGTGGACCGCCTGTCCAAAATGATCCCGGTCGAAGGCGTTAAACCGGTGTCGATCGAAAAGGCATTGGCAGATGAGCCGCAACTGCGCGAAATGGCGAAATCAGAAGAAGTCGTCGAACGCTTGCTGCGCTATGGCCAACAGGTAGAGGGCCTGCTGCGCAACGCCTCAACCCACGCCGCCGGTGTGGTTATCGGGGATCGCCCCATCGACACGCTGGTGCCGCTGTACCAAGACCCCCGTTCTGACATGCCCGCAACCCAGTTCAACATGAAATGGGTGGAACAGGCCGGGCTGGTCAAATTTGACTTTCTGGGCCTGAAAACCCTGACGGTGATCCAGAACGCGCTTGATCTGTTGGCCGAACGTGACATCAAAATTGACATCGGGGCCATCCCGCTGGACGATGAAAAAACCTACGAACTTTATGCATCGGCCAAAACCGTCGCCGTATTTCAGGTGGAAAGCTCGGGCATGATGGACGCCCTGCGCCGCATGAAGCCCACCTGCATCGAAGACATCGTTGCATTGGTGGCGCTGTACCGCCCCGGCCCCATGGAAAACATTCCAAAATATTGCGAGGTTAAGAACGGCACCGCCAAGCTTGAAAGCGTACATCCCCTAATAGACCATATACTTGAGGAAACTCAGGGCATCATCGTCTATCAGGAACAGGTGATGCAGATTGCCCAGGAAATGGCCGGGTACACCCTGGGCGGCGCTGATCTATTGCGCCGCGCCATGGGTAAAAAGATCGCCGCAGAAATGGCGAAAGAACGGCCAAAATTTCAGGCCGGCGCAGAAAAAAACGGCGTCCCAAAGAAAAAGGCGTCAGAAATTTTCGATCTGCTCGAAAAATTCGCCAACTACGGTTTCAACAAATCCCACGCCGCCGCCTATGCTGTTGTCAGCTATCAAACCGGCTGGCTAAAGGCCAACCACCCGGTTGAATTTATGGCCGGGGTGATGAATTGCGACCTGCACCTGACTGACAAGCTGGCGGTCTACGCAGAAGAGGTGCGCCGCGGGCTGGATATTGAAATTATCCCGCCCTGCGTCAACCGATCAGGCGCGACATTTGGCGTGTCAGAGGGGCGCGTCGTTTACGGCCTTGGCGCGCTGAAAAACGTCGGCGTAGAGGCGATGAAATTGATCACCACTGCGCGTGGCGACAAAGCCTTTGCCACCCTGTTTGACATCGCCCGTCGCGCTGACCTGAAACGTATCGGCAAACGGCCCATGGAAATGCTGGCCCGATCGGGTGCCTTTGATATGCTTGACCCAAACCGACGCCGGGTGTTTGACAGCCTGGATGCGCTGGTGGCCTATTCGGCCGCCATCCATGAGCAACGCGCCTCATCCCAGGTGTCGCTGTTTGGCGAAGCGGGTGATGATCTGCCCGAACCGCGCCTGTCCCCGGCGGATGACTGGTTGCCCAATGAACGGCTGGCAGAAGAACACAAAGCCATTGGGTTTTATCTGTCCGGCCACCCGTTAGATGATTACATGGTGTCACTGAAACGCAAAAACGTCATGACCCTGGAACAGGTGTCCGCCGCCGCCGAAAACGGCCCGCTGATCGCAAAAATGGCCGGTGCAGTGGCGGGAAAGCAGGAACGTAAATCGGCGCGGGGCAACCGCTTTGCCTTTGCGCAACTGTCTGATCCAACCGGGTTGTATGAGGTGACGATATTTTCCGACACGCTGGAAGCCGGGCGTGATTATCTGGAAACCGGCGCAAATGTGGTGATGTCGGTTGAGGCGACGATGGAATCCGAGCAGCTAAAACTGCTGGCCCGTTCCATATCGCCGATCGATGCCGTGGTCGCTGATGCGGGCGGCATGGGGTTGCGGGTGTTTGTTGACGCCGAACAGGCAGTGGTATCGGTGAAATCGGTTCTGGACAAAATGGCCACCGGCAAAATCGCCAAAGGCCCGGTAGAATTCTGCGTATCCGAGGCCGGTTCAGGCACTGAAACCACCATTGATACCGGGGTGGAATACCCGCTGACGCCACAGATCAGGGGCGCGATCAAGTCGCTGGATGGCGTGATTTTGGTTGAGGATATATGAAACAATTCACCAATGCGGCGGCCTGTCATCGCCGATTTGAACGCCGCCACCCTCGGCGGCTTCGCGCTCTGCCTCGCGGCGCATCAACATTTCTTGCCGCCGTTTTAGCTGACTAATCTCATCTTCTTGCCGGGCCGCAACGTCGGATAATTCTTCCACCACGCGGCTTAGATGTGCCAGGCTCTCTTCCAGATTTTGAATTTTGTCGTTCATTTCAACCCCATCGCTTGCCCCTTGGGCACCTTTTCGCTAGACCGCCCGCCAGTAAGAACCGCAGGATCAGACCATGGCGAAAATTAAAAAACAGCCCCGCCCCAAGGCACAAACACCCAAGGGCTTTGTTGACTATTTCGGCGCAGAAGTCGCCGAACGCAAGGCAATGTTAGATGAAATCGCCCGCATCTATGATCTTTATGGCTTTGAAGCGCTGGAAAGCTCTGCCGTTGAAACCGTGGAAGCCCTGGGCAAATTCCTGCCCGATGTCGATCGCCCCAATGAGGGAGTGTTTGCCTGGCAGGAAGACACTGACACCGAAAAACCCGGCGACTGGCTGGCGCTGCGCTATGATCTGACGGCGCCCCTGGCGCGGGTCTATGCCCAGCACCGCAATGATCTGCCCAACCCGTACCGCCGCTATGCGATGGGCCCGGTTTGGCGCAATGAAAAACCCGGACCCGGACGTTTTCGTCAATTCTATCAATGTGATGCCGATACAGTCGGCACGGCAAGCGTGGCCGCGGACGCCGAAATTTGTGCAATGCTGGCCGACACATTGGAAGCCGTGGGCATTGAGCGGGGCGACTATATCGTCAAGGTCAACAACCGCAAAGTTCTGAACGGTGTCATGGAGCGCGCTGGTGTTCTGGACCCGCAAGATCCCGATAAATTTGCCGATGAACGCGGCATCGTGCTGCGCGCAATTGATAAGCTGGACCGCCTGGGCCCAGACGGTGTGCGCGCCCTGTTGGGCGAGGGCCGCAAAGACGCCAGCGGTGATTTTACCAAGGGCGCCGGTCTGGGTGCACAGCAGGCCGAAATTGTCATGGGGTTCATGTCCGCCAAGGGGGAAACCGGTGCGCAAACCGTTGCCCGCCTGTCTGAACTGGTTGGCACTTCAACCATCGGCGTTGAAGGCGTGGCCGAATTGCAAACCATCGTGGGCCTGCTTGATGCCCAGGGCTATGGCGCTGACCGTATTGAAATTGACCCCTCGGTCGTGCGCGGCCTTGGCTATTATACCGGCCCGGTTTTTGAGGCAGAACTGACCTTTGAAATTCTCGATGACAAAGGCCGACCGCGCCAGTTTGGTTCTGTTGCTGGCGGCGGGCGCTATGATGATCTGGTCAAACGCTTCACCGGGCAATCGGTTCCGGCCACTGGAATTTCCATTGGCGTTGATCGTCTGTTGGCGGCATTGCGGGCCAAGGGGCAAACCGGGCCGGGCGGGCTTGGCCCGGTTGTCGTGACGGTCATGGACCGGGATCGTTTGGCCGATTACCAGGCAATGGTGTCTGAATTGCGCGCGGCTGGCATTCGTGCAGAAATGTATTTGGGCAACCCCAAGAATTTCGGTAACCAATTGAAATACGCCGATAAACGCCGATCCCCCGTGGCGGTGATCCAGGGCGGCGATGAAAACGAACGCGGCGTTGTCCAGCTAAAAGATCTGTTCCTGGGCGCAAAAATTGCCCAAAGCGCCACCCATGAAGAATGGAAATCCCAGCCCGCCCAGGTTGAAGTACCCCGTGCTGATCTGGTGGCGCAAGTGCGCCGCATTCTAGCGCAACAAGTCTGATGTCAGCGCAAAACAGCACACGTTCCGAAGTGGCGCGCCTACAGGTATTTTTTGAAAATGCCGGGGCACAGCTGATAGAGACTGACATCTTGCAGCCCGCGGATATTTTGCTGGACCTGTACGGCGAAGACATTCGCGCGCGTGCTTTTGTCACCCATGACCCGCTGAACGGCGAACAAATGTTGCGCCCGGATTTCACCGTGCCGGTGGTTCAGATGCACATGAATGGCGGCGCTGAACCTGCGCGGTACACCTATAATGGCAAGGTTTTTCGCCGTCAGGAAGACGACAGGCAACGCCCCAGCGAATATGTTCAGGTTGGCTATGAAGTCTTTGACCGCAGCAATCCCGCCGCTGCCGATGCGGAAGTGTTTTCACTGTTTTCCCAGGTTTTGGCGGGGCAATCTCTGCGCCCGGTAACCGGTGATATTGCAATATTGCGGGCCGCCGTGTCTGGGCTATCAACCACAGATCGGCGCAAATCAGCGCTTATGCGCCACATCTGGCGCCCCGACAGGTTTCGCGCGTTGCTTGACCGGTTCGGTGGTGTATCCGCCGTGCCCCAGGCCCGCGTCGATCTGTTGTCAAACCCGGATGTTTTGGACGGAATTTCAAAAATAACCGGTGCCCGCACCTTGGATGAAATCACCGGGCGCATTGGCGCCCTGCAACAGGATGCCCAAGATCCGCCGATCAGCCAGCAACAGGTGGCACTGCTTGACCGCATATTGGCGCTGAAAACCACATCGGTGCTGGCTTTGGCGCAACTGTCTGAATTTGCTATTGAAATGCCAGCCTTGCAGGCTTCTGTCCAATCCTTCGCCGCCCGCCTTGATGCGCTGTCGGGCCACGGTGTGAATGTTGACACGCTGGATTTTGAAGCAAGCTATGGCCGCACCTCAATGGAATATTACGACGGTTTTGTTTTTGGGTTTTACGCAGAAGCCAACCCGGAAGTGCCGCCAATTGCCACTGGTGGCCGCTATGATGCCCTGACGCAGGTGTTGGGGCAGGGGCGCTCAATTCCGGCTGTGGGTGGTGTCATCCGCCCCGAACTTTACGGGGCCAAAACATGAGCATTAAGCTGGGCATACCGTCCAAGGGCCGCCTGATGGACAAAACCGTTGATTGGTTTTCTGAACATGGCGTGCACCTGAAACGCACCGGCGGTGACAGGGAATATGCAGGTCATATTATCGGCATGGATGATGTTGAACTTGTCTTGTTGTCCGCCGGTGAAATACCCAAAGAACTGGCCGCCGGGCGCATTCAGCTGGGCGTCACCGGCTCTGATCTTGTGCATGAAAAATTGGCGCCTTGGGACAGCCATGTAGATGTGGTGTCGAATATGGGGTTCGGTCAGGCTGACCTTATTCTTGCCGTGCCAAATGCATGGGTTGATGTGGATAATCTGGATGATCTGGACGCGGTCGCCGCGCAGTTTCGCGCCCAGCATGGCCGCCGTTTGCGCATCGCCACCAAGTATCACCGCCTGGTGCGCGAGTTTTTGCGCGCCAACGGTGTCGCTGATTATCAACTGGTCGACAGCCAGGGCGCAACCGAAGGCACTGTTGCAAACCAAACGGCCGAAGCCATCGCTGACATTACGTCCACCGGCGATACGCTACGGGCTAACCATTTGAAAATATTGTCAGATGGTTTGATCCATCAAAGCCAGGCAACGCTGTTTTCGATGAAACCGGTCCAAATGTCGCCCCCCCAACGCGCTGTATTCCAGACGTTTGTGCAGCGATTGAAACTGTGAAACGCATCCGCTGCATAGCCTGGGACTTTGACGGTGTTCTCAACAACAACGTCGTCAATGGTCACTTTATCTGGCAGGACAGCCTGCGTGATTTAGGGATCGACAGGCAAGATTTTGAAACCTTCATGTTTGCCGATGGTTTTTGGCCCATCATGCGCGGAGAAGAAGATTTACTGCACCGCTTAGCCCGTTACAAAGCCCATGCCGGGTTTGCCGCTGAGCCGGAAGAGTTGCTGAATTTTTGGTTCAAAACTGACGCGTTTCCAAGCGATCGGATGTTGGACCTCATGGCCCAGCTTGACGCCGCCGGAATTCGCCAGATCATTGCCACCAATAATGAACATCGCCGCTCTTGTTTTATTGAAGATCAAATGGGGTATAGCGCGCGGGTTGAAAAGCTGTATTCGTCTGGTCGCATGGGCGTGGCCAAGCCAGATCCGGTGTATTTCCAGGCGATTGAGGCTGATATTGGCCTAAGCCCACAGGAAATTCTGTTCATTGACGACTACCCTGAAAATGTTGATGCCGCGAAATCATGCGGTTGGCAGGCCCACCATTTCCCCGAAAATGGCTATGATGATCTTAGGGAAAAGCTGGCCGTTATCCTTTAAGCCGGAAACCCGTGGCACATGTCGGCCAGTTCCTGGGTTTTGGCGCGGCTGGTTTGCATCATTTGCGCCGAACAAAAACCCATATCAACCAAATGATCCGGCATTGTAACGGCTGCAGAACAGGAAGAATGCACCCAGTCTGCCCCGGTTGCCTGCACTATCTGCACGCAGTTTTCGCGCGTCACGCCGGACCCCGGCATGATGCACAGCCGCCCGCTGGCGGCACCCACCATTTCGGCCAACCGATCACATCCCTGGGCCGCGCGCTTGGCGCCACCCGACGTCAATATCGTATCAAAGCCAACTTCAACCGCCGCCTCAACCGCGTCGTTCATGTCTGTGACCGTGTCAATCACCCGGTGCAGGCTGGCATGTAATGTATCGGCGTATCTGCGCAGCTCTGCCATTGCCGCCACGTCCAGCCCGCCATTGGGGGTGGCAATCCCCAACACAACCCCGTCCAGCCCGGCGTCGCGCACCGCATCAATTTCACATTTCATTTGCGCAAACTCTGCCGGGTCAAAACAAAAGTCACCGGCCCTGGGGCGGATCATGGCGCGCACCGGTATGGCAGCGCCACTGGCAGCAGCAATCAGCCCCGGTGACGGTGTCAGCCCGCCAATATCCAACGCGGCGCACAGCTCTATCCGGTCGGCACCCCCGGCAATTGCGGCGTGCAGCCCGGCGACTGTATCAACGCATACTTCCAGTTTTACGCCCATCACCTAACGCCAATCTCAGCCAGTGCCGCATTTAATGCCATCGGTATTTTGGTATCGGTCGCGCGCATTTGTGGCAAGTCCGGCGGCGCGTTTTCGGGCGTTAAATAACGCCAGCCCTGAAACGGGCGTTTCGGGGCCGATTGGGTTTGGATCAAAGCGGCATCAAGGCGAATGCCACAGCGGCGGATGCCGTCCTGGCCAATCACCTCATCCAGCCCGACAATACGCTGGCGTGCCTGCACAAAGCCCTTGATCACCCAGTATAACGACCCGCCATCCAACAGTTCAGACTGCCGTTTTGGCCACATCCGGGTGATGTGCTGGGTTTCGGTGCTGTTGCGCGCATCTATTCGGCAGCTTAAATCAGCAAGTGAATCGACACCGACGCATAACTTTACCAGATTTATGTATTGCCCCAACAGTAACCCCAAGATATAGTGTAAATCCCTCTGTATAGCCTAGCAGCAACAGCCCAAGATACAAGTTCTCTGGACCACAGCAGACACATTGACCGGCCAAATTAATAGCACTAGATTTGAACGCCCGCCTTAACCCCTGACCCAAACCCCTATGGGAACCCTGACATGAACCGTTTTGCCGCCCCCATTGCCGAAAATATCTGGGACATGAAATACCGTCTGAAAAATGCCGACGGGTCTGTGGTTGACCAATCGGTTGAAGACACCTGGCGCCGCATTGCCAAGGCGCTAGCCGCCGCCGAAGATCAGCCAGAAATTTGGCAAGACCGGTTTTATGCGGCGTTGGAAGATTTTAAATTTCTGCCCGCTGGCCGGATCACCGCAGGTGCCGGTACCGCACGCTCTGTGACGCTGTTTAATTGCTTTGTGATGGGCACTGTCCCCGACAGCATGTCCGGTATTTTTGAAATGCTGAAAGAAGCCGCGCTTACCATGCAGCAGGGCGGCGGCATCGGCTACGACTTTTCGACCATTCGCCCCAATGGGGCCGGGGTTAAGGGGGTTGCCGCAGATGCGTCCGGGCCGTTGTCGTTCATGGATGTCTGGGACGCCATGTGCCGCACGATCATGTCCGCGGGCGCGCGCCGGGGCGCCATGATGGCAACCATGCGCTGTGATCACCCTGACATCGAAGACTTCATCGCCGCCAAATCTGACCCGGCCAGGTTGCGTAATTTCAACCTGTCGGTTCTGATCAGTGATGCTTTCATGGACGCCGTTGCCGCCGATGCCAGCTGGGAATTGGTGTTTGCCGACACAGTGTACCGTACCATCCCGGCCCGTGATCTTTGGAACAGGATCATGCGCGCGACCTATGATTTTGCCGAACCGGGCGTTATTTTCATCGACCGGATCAACCAGATGAATAACCTGGCCTATTGCGAAGATATTTCTGCTACCAACCCCTGCGGTGAACAACCGCTGCCACCCTATGGCGCTTGCTTGCTTGGCTCTGTCAACCTGGCGCGACTGGTGCAGGACCCGTTTGAAAAAACCGCCCGGCTGGACGAGGCGGCGCTGACTGATCTGGTGAAAACTGCCGTGCGGATGATGGATAACGTGGTTGATATTTCGCAGTTCCCGCTTGAGGCGCAGAAAAACGAAGCCCGCGCAAAACGGCGCATTGGGCTGGGTGTCACCGGGTTGGCCGATGCCCTGCTGATGCTGGGGCTGCAATATGGAACCAAAAAGGCCGCGGCCCAGACTGAAGATTGGCTGCACGCGCTTTCGCGCGCGGCGTATCTGGCATCTGTTGACCTGGCACAGGAAAAGGGCGCGTTCCCGTTGTTTGATGCAGACGCGTTCCTGGCCAGCGGCAACATGGCCAATATGGATGCGGATGTGCGCGCCGCCATTGCCAAAAATGGCATTCGAAACGCCCTGCTGACATCCATTGCGCCAACCGGCACCATTAGCCTTTATGCCGGCAATGTCAGTTCCGGTATTGAACCGGTCTTTGCCTATGAATACAGCCGGAAAGTTCTGCAAAAAGACGGCAGCAAAAGCCAGGAAAATGTGACCGACTACGCGGTGCAAATCTGGCGCGATAAATTCGGCGATAAAAAGCTGCCGGATTATTTCGTCAACGCCCAAACGCTTGAGCCCTTGGCCCATGTCCGCATGCAGGCGGCAGCGCAAAAATGGATCGACAGCTCAATTTCCAAAACCATCAATTGCCCAAAAGACATTGCATTTGAGGCGTTCAAAGATGTCTACCTGGAAGCATGGAACAGCGGCTGCAAAGGCTGCACGACCTATCGGCCAAATGACGTCACCGGATCAGTTCTGACAGTGTCTGAAACCGCCGATGCAACACCAGACGCCGATACCGGGGCAGATGTTGTCTATATTTCCGAACCGCTGGAACGGCCCAAAGAGCTGGAAGGTAACACCTACAAACTGCGCTGGCCTGACAGCGAGCACGCGATTTACATCACCATCAATGATATCTTTATCGGTGGGCATCGGCGTCCGTTTGAAGTGTTTATCAATTCTAAAAACATGGAGCATTTTGCCTGGACCGTCGCACTGACCCGGATGATTTCGGCGGTGTTTCGGCGCGGTGGCGACGTGTCATTTGTGGTGGAAGAACTAAAGGCGGTGTTTGACCCGCGCGGCGGCGCCTGGATGGAGGGCAAATATGTCCCCTCAATCCTGGCGGCCATCGGCGGTGTGATCGAGCGCCACCTGATTTCCATCGGGTTTATTCAGGGCGAAGGCATGGGGTTAAAAACAGACCCCCACGCCCATGTTGAAAGTCTTGGCGCACCCAAAGGCAAATCTTGCTCATCCTGCGGCAGCCCCGAGTTGCGTATGATCGAAGGCTGCATGACCTGCGCCAATTGCGGCTATTCGAAATGCGGTTGATGTAAGGCGCGCTTGACATATCGATGCTGTTCCCAATATGTAAAGCTAACTTTACAGAAGGGGAAGCAACCTATGTTCCGGAATTTGTCGCCAACCGAGAGTTTTAATCTCGGAACTTTGATCATGACATTCAGCGCCTTTTGCTGGTTTACCCTGCAAGTTACTGAAGGTTTTGAATTTATTGATATCAGCCGGTTTTCCCTGAGTGCAAAACTTATTGGCCTGACAATTATCTGGATAATTGCAGAAGCAATATTGGCTGCCTGGTGTTGGGGGCGCACGCCGGATGCCGATGCGGATGGGTCGCTGGATGAGCGCGAGCAGGTGATTGACTATCGCGCCAATCGAAATGCAGCAATAGCATTGGAAACCGGTGTTATTGGCGTGTTGGTACTGGTTGTCGGCCATGAAGAATGGCTTGGCGGTTGGGCGCTTTCGGGGTCTGTGCCTCTGGCGTTTGCATTGTTTTCGGTGATCTGCTTTGGTGCTGTGATTCATGCGGTGTCGGCTCTGTATTATTCGCGATATTGAATGATGCACTGGCTGCTTGAAAATCGCCTGCGGGAATTGCGCATTCAGGCTGGGCTGACCCAGGCCGAACTGGCCGCAAAGGTCGGCGTAAGCCGGCAAACCATCATAGCGCTGGAAAGCGGGCGCTATGAACCATCACTGCGTCTTGGAATGCTGATAGCACAACAATATGATTGCACCGTTGAAGACGTGTTTCGGCTAAGCGTGGAAAAGTGAGTCAAAAGAGTCACGTTCGCGCTGAAACCCTTTTGTCCTGTCTTCTTTACATGCCGCAAGTTGCTAATGGTTCTTTAACAAGAAAAAAGATGGCAGGTTTCACAGGTATGGCGACGCGGGGTTCGGGCACGTTTCTTATATCCTGGGCTCAGACCGAGCTGGACGGATTGGTTGGCACAGACCCCGGTGCGGTGGCTATGGGCTCGACCTGGCGTTGGAACGGTTCGGCGCTGCGGGTCGATTGCCCACGCGATATCCTGTTGCTTGAAAACCCCCAAGGCAGTGCTGAATTGCATCTTCGTGCTGCCAGCAAAGTCCGGCAATTTCTGGGGGAGCTGAACCCAGATGCCAAATTGTTTTCCACACAAGGCTTGGAGCAGCCGGATTTCAAATACGGGTTTGAAGTGACCGACGGGATTGAAAAATTTCAGGCGACACTGGTTTATTCTGAAACCGCACTGCGTCCGCTTATCTTATTCAGTGGGGCGCTGCCTTCGGTGGATCAGGATCTTTGGGTCGTGTCATGTACAATGCCCGGCCAAGGCGCAGCATCTGATCAGCCTGAACAGGCCGGAACTGTTTGTTTTGTTCCGGGGACAAAGATCAAAACCCCAATCGGTGAACAAATGGTGCAGGACCTGGAAGAAGGCGATCAGGTATGCACCAAGGATAATGGCATCCAGACCATTCGCTGGATCGGTAAGCGCGACATTTCCGGCGGTCGTTTGTTTGCGTTGCCACAGCTGCGACCGGTTAGGCTCAAACCAAATGCCCTCAGTCAGGGAGAGCCTGATCAGGATTTAGTTGTTTCACCGGACCATAAAATAGTGGTCAAAGGCCCCATTGCCCAGTCACTATTTAACACATCAGAGGTGCTGGTCGCCGCGCGAGATTTAATCAATGGCACATCGATCCGCACCGATCACAGTTGCACTGGTGTCACCTATATCCACCTTATGCTCGACCAGCACCAAATTATTTGGGCAAACAATGTTCAAACCGAGACATTCCACCCCGCATGCATGGCTGTAGAAAACATTGCCCATGATCAACGCGCGGGCCTATGGGAGCGTTTCCCAGACATTCAAAACGATGTTTTTGCATATGGCGAATTTGCCCGGCGAAATCTGTCCCGGTCCGAAGCGGCAGTTCTTTCATATGGTACTTACGTCGGCCATTGACTCTGAATTACCCATCTATATAAGCGCGCTGTTCCGGCCCCTTGGGGTTGGTTCATTCATTGGTGTTGGTGGCCCCCGCAAGGGGATGCCTGTCAGTCGCAAGACTAAGGACAACGCCCTTCATGGCGGCCAACAGGCCGCGCGCAGACCGAAGGAGATCAGCCGTGACCAAACGCACCGCTGCCAAACATAAAATTGACCGCCGGATGGGTGAAAACATTTGGGGTCGTCCAAAATCACCCGTCAATCGTCGTGAATATGGCCCCGGCCAGCACGGTCAGCGCCGTAAAGGTAAACTGTCCGACTTTGGCCTACAGCTGCGGGCCAAGCAAAAGCTAAAAGGCTACTACGGCGATCTGACTGAAAAGCAATTCCGCCGGATCTATACAGAGGCCGAGCGCGTAAAAGGCGACACTGGTGAAAACCTGGTTGGTCTGCTGGAACGCCGCCTGGACGCTGTTGTGTACCGCGCCAAGTTTGTGCCAACCGTTTTCGCCGCGCGTCAGTTCGTGAACCACGGCCATGTCAAAGTGAACGGCCAAAAGGTCAACATCCCGTCGTACCGGGTAAAAGAGGGTGACGTGATCGAAGTACGTGACCGCTCCAAGCAGATGGCGCTGGTTCTGGAAGCCGTGCAATTGGCTGAACGCGATGTGCCGGATTATCTGGATGTGAACCATTCCAAAATGGTCGCGACGTTTGTTCGCACACCTGGCCTGGGTGATGTGCCCTATCCGGTGCTGATGGAACCAAATCTGGTGATCGAATATTACGCCCAGAACTAGGGCCGGTTCAAAACAAGATTTTCAAAGGCCGTCCAGTTTGGGCGGCCTTTTTCGTTGCTCACAGCGGCAGTGGCCGACCTTCGGCAATGGCTTCCATTGCGAAATATGACGTTACAGAATCCAGCTCAACACCTTCGATCAGCCGCTGATAGACTTTGTCATAGCTGGTCATGTCAGCTGTCACCACTTTCAGCTGGTAGTCATAGTCCCCCCCGATCCGATGGAAATCGACCACTTCGGGAATGTTCAGAACATGGCGGCGAAACTTTTCCAGCCAGTCCGCCGAATGGTGCCGGGTGCGCAGCATAACAAATACCACCAGATCCAGCCCCAGCTTTTGCCGATCAATTACCGCCGTTGACCCCAAATATATTCCCGCATCCGCCAAGGCCCGCAACCGCCGCCAACAGGCATTTTGCGACACCCCCACAAGGTCGGCCAATTCCCGTTGCGATAACGTGCCGTTGCGCTGCAACTGGTTCAGCAGCTTTATGTCAATTTGATCTGGTTTTTTGCTATTCATTTGGTCATATGACAACAATTTTGATGAATTCGCAAGATATTAGGTAATAAATTGCCAAAATGATGGGGTAATATGTGCGTGAAAGGTTTCCCTATGCCCCTGCACACATTCAAACAAATCCTGTCCCAACCTAACATTACACGCGCCCTGAGCGATGGCATAATAGGTGAAGGCGTGATGATCCCCGGCCTAAACGGCCCGGTTCCGCTGGTCTATGCTGACTATGTGGCGTCCGGGCGCGCGTTGCATCAGGTGGAAGACTTTGTCAGCCATCAGGTGCTGCCCTATTACGCCAACAGCCATACCCAGGCATCATATTGCGGTGGCTACATGACCAAACTGCGTGAAGACGCCCGCGCTGAAATCGCCAGGTTGACCAATGCGGGCGATGACCACACCGTCATATTTGCAGGTTCCGGGGCCACGGCAGGACTGAACCGGTTGATCAGCCTTTTTGCCGTGAACCAGGCCGAAAACCCGGTGGTGTTCGTTGGCCCCTATGAGCACCATTCAAACCTGTTGCCATGGCGCGAAAGCAAAGCCACAGTTGTCGAAATACCTGAAAGCCAAGGCGGCGGCCCTGATATGGTGGCGCTGCACTCTGCGCTGTTGGAATATGCCGATTGCGACTTGAAAATCGGCGCCTTTTCAGCCGCCTCAAACGTAACCGGCATCATCACCGACCCAGAGCCGATCACCCGCATTCTAAAAGACCACGACGCGCTGGCGGTTTGGGACTATGCCGGCGCCGGGCCGTATCTGCCAATTGATATGCAAGGCGATGGCGCTGCGATCGATGCGGCCGTAGTGTCGTGCCACAAATTTGTTGGCGGCCCCGGCGCGTCAGGCGTGCTGATCATCCGTGACCAAGCCGTTCGCCGCGACACGCCCAGTTGGCCCGGCGGCGGCACGGTTTCGTTCGTTTCCCCCTGGGCTCAGGACTATTCAACCAACCTTGCCGAGCGCGAAGAAGCCGGGACACCAAATGTTATCGGCGATATCCGCGCGGCGCTGGTCTTTTTGGTCAAAGAAGCCGTCGGGCAGGCTGAAATTTCTGCCCGCGAGGCGAAATATAGCAAAATGGCGCTGGATGGTTGGTCGCAAAATCCACGGCTAAAGGTTTTGGGCCATGCAACGGCCCATAGGTTGCCAATTTTTTCCTTCATGGTCACCGATCAATTCGGGCATCACATTTGCGAGCAGGAATTCACCCGCGCCCTAAGTCAGCGCTACGGCATTCAAGCCCGCGGTGGCTGTGCCTGCGCTGGCCCCTACGGGCACCGGTTGTTGAATATTGATCAAGAAACGTCGGAAAAGTTGCGCGCTGAAATCCTGGCTGGAAATGACATGAACAAACCGGGTTGGGTGCGGGTGAATTTTGGCTACCTGATGGATGAGAAAACAGTTCAGTTCATTATTGATGCCGTTGATGAACTTGCCAGCAACTGGGAAACCCTTGCGCCCGGCACAGCCAACGCGGCCTAAGGTCCGGCCCAAAATCGGGCGCAGTTGGTTGGTCACGCTGACCCAAGCTAACCCTAGCCTTGCCCTGCTGCTCCGGTTAAGACTGCTGAGATTAACAATGAGACAGTCAATGACCAGTAGCCCAACACCACAACCCGGTATTGCCAGTATTCAACCCTATAAAGGGGGCGCCAGCGGTATTGTTGGGGTCAAAGAACCGATCAAGCTGTCATCCAACGAAAACCCTGCAGGCCCCAGTGAAAATGCTAAGCAGGCGTTTGCAAATTCTGCCAATGATCTGCACCGCTATCCTAGTTCAAGCCACATTGAATTGCGCGATGCCATTGCAAATGTTCACAACCTGAACGCCGATCAAATAATTTGCGGTGCCGGGTCTGACGAAATTATCACCTTTCTGTGCCAGGCCTATGCTGGCCCCGGCGACGAAGTGATCCATACCCAACACGGCTTTGCCATGTACCGGATATCTGCACTGGCGGCGGGCGCGACACCTGTAGAAGTGCCCGAAAACGACCGTGTGGTTGATGTGGATGCAATTCTTGCGGCCTGCACCGACAAAACCCGGCTGGTATTTATTGCCAATCCCGCCAACCCAACCGGCACCATGATCGGTGGCAATCAGGCCGCGCGCTTGGCCGACGGTCTGCCCGATCAGGCAATATTGGTGCTGGATGGAGCCTATGCTGAATTTGTTGACGGGTTTGATGGCGGCGCGGGGCTGGCAGGGCAACGCAACAACGTGGTGATGACCCGGACATTTTCTAAACTGTACGGTCTGGGCGGGTTGCGCGTCGGCTGGGGCTATGGGCCGCGTCCGATCATAGACATGCTGAACCGGGTTCGCGGGCCATTTAACCTGTCCACCACGCAGTTGAGAACTGCCAAGTCCGCCCTGCTTGATCAGGAATATGCCATAAAGTGCCGGGACGAAAATGCCCGCCTGCGCGATTGGCTGTCGCACGCCCTGGCCAATATCGGGGTGCCGTCGGATGTTTCCAGTGCCAATTTCATATTGGCGCGGTTTACTGACCAGGCCGAAGCTGAAGCCTGTGATGACTACCTGCAAACTCAGGGGCTGATCGTGCGCCGCGTGGCGGGCTACAAATTGCCCAATTGTTTGCGTATCACGATCGGGGATGAGGCCGCCTGCCGCCAGGTTGTCCATGCCGTCAAAGCGTTCAAGGGGATTACACAATGAGCGTCATCTATGAACGCGTCGCCCTGATCGGGCTGGGGTTGATCGCGGGATCAATGGCCCACGCCATGCGTCGCTCAGGTTTGACCAACCACATTACTGGCACCGCAAAATCGTCAGAAACGATTGAAATTGCAAAAGAAATTGGCCTGTGTGACACGATTGTCAGCACAGCCGCCGCGGCGGTGAAAGACGCTGATCTGGTGGTGTTGGCAATTCCGATCGGGGCAATGGGTGCGGTGGCCAAGGAAATAGCGCCACATCTAAAGCCCGGGGCAACTGTCACCGATGTGGGCTCGGTTAAACAGGCTGTCATTGCAGCCGTCGGCCCGCATATTCCGGACAATGTTCACTTTGTACCCGGGCACCCGATGGCGGGCACTGAACATTCAGGGCCGCGCGCCGGGTTTGCCGAATTATTTGACAACCGCTGGTGCCTGTTGGTTCCCCCGCAAGGGGCCGATCAAAACGCGGTCTCACAGCTGCAATCATTTTGGCAAGCCATGGGCGCCAATGTTGAAATTATGGAACCAGCCCACCATGATCTGGTCTGCGCAGTAACGTCCCATGCACCGCATTTGATAGCCTACACCATGGTCGGTGTGGCCGACGATCTGCGCCGGGTCACAGACAGCGAAGTCATAAAATTTTCCGCCGCTGGCTTTCGTGATTTTACCCGTATCGCGGCCTCTGACCCGACCATGTGGCGCGATGTTTTCCTGAACAACAAAGACGCAACGCTTGAAATTCTTGGCCGCTTCACCGAGGAACTGTTTTCTTTACAGCGCGCCATTCGCACCGGTGATGGCGATTACCTGCATGACTATTTCACCCATACCAGGGCGATCAGGCGCAGTATTGTCGACGCAGGCCAAGACACAGACGCCCAGGATTTTGGCCGGGGTAGCAAACGGTGAGAAGCTGGGCAACCCATCTTGCTTTGGCGGTTGGGCTGGTGGTTTGCAGCCCGGTATTTGCCGGTGCTCCGGACAACTCGCTGCGCCCGGTTGCCCGACCAACCCAAGATCAATCTGCACGCCCTGACGCTATGGTTTTGATCACCCGTGCCCCCGGTGTTAAAATATCGCTGCGCCCGCTGACGCGCCCTGGCACCCTAAACGCCCCAGCCCAGCCCACACAAACACAGCCCGCTCAAGCCCAACCTGTGCAAGTGGCCAGCACCGCCCGTGGATCAATCTGTGGGATGCGCGACATAAGGGGGCAAAAACTTACGCGGATCAGGGGCCGCTTAAACGGTTGCGGGGTGCAATCACCGGTGCAAGTCACGTCTGTTTCCGGGGTAACCCTGTCGCAACCGGCGACGCTTGATTGCACCACAGCCAAGGCCCTGAACCGTTGGGTCAGTGGCTCTGTCATCCCCACCATCGGGCGGTTGGGCGGCGGCGTCAACAGCCTACAGGTGGTGGCGCATTACAGCTGCCGCACCCGCAACAGCCAACCAGGGGCCAAAATATCAGAACATGGCAAAGGTCATGCCATTGATATTTCTGCGATAAACTTGAATAATGGGTCGTCCCTTACGGTTTTGTCTGATTGGAAAAAGCGCGCCGAAGGCAAGCTGCTTAGATCCCTGCATCAATCTGCCTGCGGCCCGTTTGGCACCGTTTTGGGGCCCAACTCTGATCGGTACCACCAGGATCATTTCCACTTTGATACCGCCCGCTACCGCAGCGGCAGCTATTGCCGCTAACGCCGCCGTAGCCGTGGGGCAGGGCCCAAGGGAATGGCGCCAATGCGCATGCGCCCGTCCTTAAATACCCAATCTGCCTGCAACAGATTTGGATCTTCGGTTTCCAGGGCCATTATTTGCAAAAAGCTTTCAATCGGTCCCGCAAAATTTCCCTGAACCACACCAATGCGCACCAGTATCTTATAAATTTCGCGCCAGTTCTGCGCCGTTACCGATAACTTACCCTGCACATAACCGCGCCCATCCAAGCTTAGGTTTCCACTGGCGCGGAAATCCAACTCGCCCCATTGAAACTGAAAGCGGTTAATATTGATGTCGGTTAGCCCCGGCAGCTGTTGATCAACGGCAAACCGATCCCAAGGGGCATCAAACGTCAGCGCGGCGTCCAGTCGAATGGCGTCAAATTCGGCCGGCAAGTTACCATCAGGATCAAGCGCAGACATAAACCGATCCGAGGGGCGCAGTTTTAGCACCTGAAACAAAACATCCTGCGCATTTTCGTCTGTCGCTGTCAGGCTTGTGTTCAATTGCAACGCGTCCGCTGCCACTGACCAGCCCTGGTTTGATTGCAGCGCAAAATTCTTAACTTCCAGCGACGAGCGGTCAAGCGTCAGCGCGGTCTCTGGCTTAAAGACCACAGAACCGCGCATGCGGTCTGTTGTAACGGCCAGCTTTTGGGTGCCGATACTGACCGTCTGACTGTTTGGCCAAACAGCAATGATGTGGTTTGGCTTATAGCTCAGCGCGAAAATCTGGAGAAACGGCGCCGACCAGGCCAGCCTGGCATCTGCGCTTGTCACGGTGACCCCGTCCACAGTTGTGTCAAACCGATTGGGAAAGCCGGTGGTGTTCGCCGCCGCGTAATTAATGTTCCAATCGCGGCTTTCAGTATCATCCAACCAGCTGATCACGCCGCGCTCAACAGCGCGTGAGCCAACAAACCAATAACCGCCCCACAACACACTAATGCTAATGATTATCCACAGCAGTTTTCGCATTTCAGCCCCTTTGACACATGATTTCCAAAGTGTTTAAAGCGCTTGATGGATAAGGACCAGCGCAATGGGTGAAGAACCGCTTTGGATATTTGGATACGGCTCGCTCATGTGGAATCCGGGGTTTCCCCATAGCGAAACCGCGATCGCCAGATTGCAAAATTACACACGCTCATTTTGCATGCGCTCAATTCACCACCGCGGCACCGTTGCCAACCCCGGCTTGGTGCTGGCGCTGGATCCCCTACAGGGCGGGTATTGCGACGGGCTGGCGCTGCAAGTGTCCAGCGGTGCCCAGGTCCAAACCCTTGAATATCTGCGGGAACGGGAACTGATTTCATCGGCCTATCTGGAAAAAACATTGGAAATTCAACTGACTGACGGGCGAACGGTGCGCGCTGTCACCTATGTTATCGACACTGAACATGACCAATATTGCAGCGGGCTTTCCCTGCAGGAACAGGCCGATATTATTGCCCGTTCAACCGGCGGGCGTGGCCCCAATTCTGAATATCTGCACAGCACGTCCCGGCAATTGGCCAACTTGGGCATAAATGATACCGATCTGGAATGGTTGTCAGACAAAGTGCAAAAAATCACCCCTCACAATAGCTGACAATCCACTGTTGGCACTTGGGCCGCCAGCGCATAGGTTACACAAAACAATTCAGCGCCAGGGAATGTCCAGATGGACCAGCCGGATCGCGAGATCGAGCCAATTTTTACCCAACCATTTCGCCAGATTGGGTTAATGGTGATCTGCCTGTCTTTGGTAGGGTTTGGTGTTTATATAGCATCTCCCGTAATTGGACCGGTATTTGTGTCCAATAAACTGTTCAATGGCTTTATCTGCCTCGTGTTCCTTGTTGGTGTGATTGCCTGTTTCTGGCAAGTTATTGAACTTATGAGCTCGGTAAGCTGGATCGAAGGTTTCACCGGTGGCGGGGCAGGCCACGTCATGGCCAAAGCACCCAGACTGCTGGCACCCTTGGCGGCATTGCTGCGCTCACGCGGGGCCAAAATGCAAATCGGGTCGGCATCCGCCGATTCGATACTGGATTCCGTTGCAACCCGCATCGAAGAAACCCGCGATATCACGCGCTATATTGTCAGCCTGCTGATATTCCTTGGCCTGCTGGGCACATTTTGGGGGCTGGCAACCACCATTCCGGCGCTTGTGGAAACCATTCGTTCCCTTGAACAACAGGATGGGGAAGGTGCCGCTGGCGTCCTGGCCCGGCTTGTTGGCGGGTTGGATAAGCAACTTAGCGGCATGGGCGTGGCGTTTGCGTCATCGCTTTTGGGTCTGGCGGGGTCGCTGGTGGTTGGGCTGCTCGAACTTTTTGCCAGCAATGGCCAGAACCGGTTTTACCGCGAGCTGGAAGAATGGCTTTCAACAATTACCCGGCTTGGGTTTTCAAGCGGTGATACGGACGGCAGCGATACCAGCAACACCGCCGCCATGTTTGCCCATTCAGCCGAGCAAATGGACGCGCTGCAATCGCTGTTCACCCAATCTGACGTCAACCGTTCGCTGGTCGATGACCAGCTGGGTATGCTTGTGGCGTCGGTGGAAGGGCTGGTTGCCAAGCTGGACGTGAAAGACACAGAATCACCTGTATTGACCCGCGTTGCCCAGGGGCAGGAACGGCTGATCGCAATTCTTGAAAAGAATGCGGCCGAAACCGAAGAAGCCGGCGGTGCCCATGTGGATGCTGAAAGCCGGATGCGCCTGCGCTCAATTGATGTGCAATTGTTGCGCATATTGGAAGAAATGTCATCCGGCAGGCAGGAAAGCCTGGCCGATCTGCGCACCGATCTGGCCGCGCTGACAAGATCTATAAAAGCGGCAAAACCTGACCCCGCCATCGCCGGTAATCGGGGGGGCTGACCATGGCGTTATCGCGCCGATCTGGGCACCGCATGGCTGCCAATGTCTGGCCTGGTTTTGTTGATGCGATGACGGCCCTACTGCTTGTCCTGATGTTCGTGCTGACGATTTTCATGATCATGCAGTTCGTGCTGAGCGAAACAATTACCGGCCAGGAAACCGAACTTGACGACCTGACCTTAGAGCTTACTGAACTTGCCCGCGCCCTGGGCGTTGAACAGCAACGCTCGTTTTCGCTTGATGAACAGGTCGCAACGCTTGGCACGACCTTGGACAAGGCGCGCAGTGACGCGCAAGCGCAGGCGCAGCTGATTGCAAACCTGACGCTGCAAACCCAAAGTCAGGGCGCAGAGCTGGCGGCGCGACAGGCGCAAATAACATCCTTTGAGGCCCAGGTCGCGTCCCTGTTGGCACAGCGTGAAACCGCCCAGACCCAGGCGGCGCAGCTTAGCGCAAGTGTCAAAAACCTGGAAACGCAGAACACCCAACTTACCTCTGAGCAAGCCGCACTTGAACTGGCGCTGGCAGGCATGCGCGATGAAATTGACGCCCAGACACAGGCCGCGCGCCTTGCTGCTGCACGCCGGGACGCGCTTGATGCTCTGGTGCTAGATCTGCGCGACCGGGTGGCCGAACAGGATCTGTCATTGGCGCAAACCCTTGCCCAGTTGGACACAAGCGTGCAGCAGGTGGTGACGCTGGATCAGGCCGTGTCCGAACTGCAAACTACAATTTCCGACACTGAAGCCGCCAGATTGGCCGAAGCCGCCGCCGCCGAGGTATTGCGCGCCCGCTTGCAAACCGCCCAGACGGCGCTCACCCAAGAAGAAAAAATTCGCCTGGCAGAAGCAGCCGCCGCAGAGGCGTTGCGCGAACGGCTGCTAAATGCCGATGATGAACTAACAGCAATGACGCTGGCACTGGAACAACAGCGCCAGGATGCAGAAGACACACTGACCCTGATCGCCGCCGCAAAAGCCCTGGAAAATGACCTTAATAGCCGCCTGTCCGCCGCGCTTTTGGCGCAAGAGACACTGCAATCGCGCGTTCAGTCGGCCCAGTCAGACCAGTCTGAAACCGCTTTAACCCTTGCCGCGGCACAGGAAAATCTGGCAGCGGCCCTTGCAGAGCGGGACGCCTTGAAAGCCCAACTTGAGACAACCGGTCAAGACGGTGCAGAGCTGGCCAGCCAGTTGGCCCAAACCAATACAGATCTGGCCGCAGCACTTGCGGAAAAATTTCTTGCCCAACAGCAGGCCGACACCCAGATGTCAGCCGCCGAGCAACGCGCCGCCCTGTTATCTATCGCCAATTCAGCCCTTGCCACCGAAGAGGCAAAATCAGCCGAAAGCCAGCGTAAACTGGCATTGCTGAATGAACAGGTCGCCGCGCTGCGCGCCCAGCTTGGATCACTGCAGGCAATCCTGAAAATTTCGGAAGACCGCGATATATCATCCCAGGTTGAACTGACAAACCTTGGTTCACGGCTGAACACCGCCTTGGCCCGCGTTGCCAGCGAAGAAAGCAAACGCGCCGAACTGGAAGCCGCGGAACGCAAACGCCTGGAACTGCAAACGACGCAACTGGCAGGCTACAAATCAGAATTCTTTGGCCAGCTGCGCGGATTGCTGGGCGACCGGGAAGGCGTGCGCATTGTTGGTGATCGGTTCGTGTTTTCATCTGAAGTGCTGTTTGAACCAGCTTCCGTTGACCTGGTCAGTGACGGCAAAGCCCAAATTGGCAATGTTGCGGCACTATTGGCAGAGGTGTCAGGCTCAATTCCATCGCAAATTGACTGGGTGATCCGGGTGGATGGCCACACCGATAACACCGTACTTTCCGGCACGGGCCGGTATAGAAATAACTGGGAACTGTCCCAGGCGCGGGCCTTGTCAGTTGTGCAATATATGATCGATGAGCTGGGGTTCCCGGCCAATCGTCTGGCTGCAACCGGATTTGGCGAATTTCAACCCCTGGCACAGGGTGACAGCCCCGAGGCGCTTGCCCAAAATCGCCGCATTGAACTGAAACTGACAGAGCGTTAAAGATAGGCGCCGGGCCAATGTGACCGGATCAACCCTAAGGATTGTCATGCAGTATGATATTATCATCATTGGCGCCGGGCCTGCCGGGCTAAGTTTTGCGCGCGCAATGGCCGGGTCAGGTCTGAGCATCGCAATTGTTGAGAAAAACCCAATAAAATCGCTGGCAGAGCCTGCCTATGATGGGCGTGAAATTGCACTGACGCATCTGTCGCATAAGATACTGAACGATCTGGGCATTTGGCAGCATATCCCGGAAAACCGACATTTCAAGATCCGGGATGCCAAAGTCATCAATGGCAATTCGCCCTATTCGCTTGATTTTGATCATCGTGAATCGGGCCGCGAAAACCTTGGCTTCATGGTGTCCAACAGCGCCATTCGAAAGGCCGTATTCGACGCGCTTGATGGGTTTGACAACATCACCATCCTTGACGGCACCACTGTGCAAAACATCGGCACCAATGACACCCAGGGCTGGGTTGAACTGGCCAATGGCGAAACGCTTAACGCGTCACTGATTGTTGCTGCCGACAGCCGGTTTTCAGGTGCGCGGCGCATGATGGGGATACCGGCATCAATGCTTGATTTTGGCCGCACCTGCATCGTGTGCACCATGTCCACACAAGAAAACCACGAGCAAACAGCAGTCGAATATTTTCATTTAGATCGGACGCTGGCCATATTGCCGCTGGGCCCCAATCAGGTTTCTGTGGTTGTGACGCTGAAATCTGACGATTTTGACGCATTGTTGTCGATGCCGAAAATGGAATTTGCCAATGATATCGCGGCGCGCACAGATGGGCAGTTTGGCCAGATGCAGCTTAGCAGTGAACGTTTTACCTATCCGCTGGTGGCAACTTTCGCCAAAACATTTTGCAAGAACCGGTTCGCGCTTGTGGGGGATGCGGCGGTGGGCATGCACCCGGTAACGGCCCATGGGTTTAACCTGGGCCTGCAGGGCGGCAATGTGCTGGCAACTGAAATTCTGAAATCAATGTCCATCGGGCAGGACATCGCCAATTATTCGGCATTACAGAACTATGATCGTGCGCATCGGCGCGCCAGCGCACCAATATATCACGGCACGAATGCACTGGTCCAACTGTATACCAACACCTCGCCGCCAGCACGCATTGCGCGCAGCGCGCTTTTGCATTTGGGCAACTTTTTCACACCGGCGCGCGGCCTGATCATGGATCGGTTGACAGAATTGAAACGGCTGTAGCCGGGGCTATGTACCCCGGCCGGGCCGCTTGTACCGGCTAGGGCCAGGACCCCTTAATCCTGCACCATCAGCGCGAGATCAGTTTTTGCCACAGGGCGTGCAAAATATGAAAATGTAGCCGCGTTACATGCGACTATTTTGGACGCTCTGTGGTGAAAAATGGCCGCGCCCTGCGGGTTGCGTCTGAAAACCTCCTCCGCTGCTTCATTCAAACTTGGTGTAGATCACTACACATTCGTTTGAATTTATGGCGTTGAAGGCTTTCAGACGCAACTGATGGCGTAGGATTAAGGGGTCCTGGCCCTAGTCGGCGGTCAACAGCGGCGGCTTTTTCTTTGTTGCTATACGGGCTGTTTGGGGCTCTTCGATTTGCAGATCGATCTTGCCATCCTTTACCCCGACTTTCACCAGCCCACCCTTGGTCAGCTTGCCAAACAACAGCTCCTCGGCAAGCGCCTTTTTGATGTGTTCCTGGATGATGCGGCCAAGCGGGCGCGCACCCATCTTGTCGTCATAGCCTTTGTCAGCCAGCCAAATAGCCGCTGGTTTGGACAGTTCAATTTGAACGTTTCGGTCCATAAGCTGGGCCTCAAGTTGCAGAACAAACTTTTCCACCACTTGCAGGATCACGTCTTTTGACAGTGGTGCAAAGCCAATTACCGCATCCAGCCGGTTGCGAAATTCCGGGGTAAACGTGCGCTCAATTGCCGCCATATCTTCGCCCTGGCGACGATCACGCCCAAAACCAATGGCTTCCTTGGCCTGTTCGCTGGCCCCGGCATTGGTTGTCATGATCAAGATGACATTGCGAAAATCAACCTGGCGGCCATTGTGGTCGGTCAACTTGCCATGGTCCATGACCTGCAACAGGATATTGTACACATCCGGGTGGGCCTTTTCGATTTCATCCAACAGCAAAACACAGTGGGGGTGCTGGTCAATGCCATCGGTCAGCATGCCGCCCTGGTCAAACCCAACATAGCCCGGGGGGGCCCCGATCAGCCGTGAAATCGCGTGTTTTTCCATGTATTCCGACATGTCAAACCGCAACAGTTCCACACCCAAAGTATCGGCCAGTTGCCGTGCGACTTCGGTTTTGCCAACGCCAGTGGGCCCGGCAAACAGATAGTTGCCAATGGGTTTTTCAGGTTCGCGCAGCCCGGCGCGCGACAGCTTTATCGCCGAACTTAGGGCGGTAATTGCCTCATCCTGGCCAAACACCACCCGTTTCAGCGACACTTCCAGGTCTTTCAAAACCTCGGCGTCGTTTTTGCTTAGGTTCTTTGGTGGGATACGGGCAATTTTGGCGACAACCGCTTCAATTTCTTTCGCCCCAATGGTTTTGCGGCGTTTGGCGATTGGGACCAGATGTTGGGCGGCCCCGGCCTCATCGATGACATCGATGGCTTTGTCGGGCAGTTTGCGATCATGGATATAGCGCGACGCCAGATCAACGGCAGATTTAATGGCGTCCGCCGTATATCGAATATCGTGATGCTCTTCAAAATAGGGCTTCAGACCTTTTAGAATTTTGACAGTGTCATCCAATGACGGTTCGCTCACATCAATCTTTTGAAAGCGTCGGGCAAGGGCGCGATCTTTTTCAAAATGCTGCCGGAATTCTTTGTAAGTTGTTGATCCCATGCAGCGCAGTTTGCCGCCCTGAAGCGCCGGTTTCAGCAGGTTTGACGCATCCATTGCGCCGCCACTGGTGGCACCTGCACCAATAACCGTGTGAATTTCATCAATGAACAGCACCGCATCAGGGTGGGCTTCCAATTCGGTGACCACAGCCTTTAGCCGTTCTTCAAAATCGCCCCGATACCGCGTACCGGCAAGCAATGCCCCCAGATCCAGCGAAAAGATCGTGGTTTCAGCCAATACTTCCGGGGTATCACCGGTGGTGATTTTACGGGCCAAGCCTTCGGCAATGGCGGTTTTACCAACGCCGGGGTCACCCACCAGCAGGGGGTTGTTTTTGCGACGCCGGCACAGGACCTGAATACAGCGCTCAACCTCGGTGTCGCGGCCAATCAGCGGGTCAACATCGCCCTCCTGCGCTTTTTTGTTCAGATCAACACAGTATTTGCTCAGGGCGCTTTCTTTGGCGTCGCCGGTGTCGTCATCAGACAGATCGGCGTCAATGCCATCGGCACCTGAAACAGGCCTGGTTTCCCCAAAAGACGGGTCCTTGGCAACACCGTGCGCTATGTAATTAACCGCATCATAGCGGGTCATGTCCTGCTCTTGCATGAAAAATGCAGCATTGCTTTCCCGTTCCGCAAATATTGCGACCAGAACATTGGCCCCCGTCACCTCAGAGCGGCCAGAGGACTGTACATGTATGGCGGCGCGCTGAATAACCCGTTGAAACGCGGCCGTTGGCACCGCTTCAGAGCCGTCAACATCAGTGACCAGGGTGGCAAGGTCGTCATCGACAAAATCAACCAGGGTCTTGCGCAGCTCTGCCAGGTTTACTTCGCAGGCTTGCATAACCTGTGCGGCATCCGGTTCGTCGATCAAAGCCAGCAGCAAATGTTCCAGTGTCGCCAGCTCATGTTTGCGTTCATTGGCCAGGGCCAACGCGGAATGGATTGCCTGTTCAAGCGTGTTTGAAAATGATGGCACTGTCTCATGCTCCTTAGTCATTATCGCGATTGGGGGTCGGTCCTCGTCACAACGCTAACCCCATAGTCTTAAAGTTCGGTTTTATTGCCCGTTCTTCAAGGGGTATTACAACAAATATGCACACTTTTATTTTATACGGTGATTTGCGGGCGAATTTCAGGGTAATATTTTGGCGATCCCAAGGCAATGACCTAAAAATTGTCTTTTCGGCTGCGAATTTCTGTAAAAACAGCAACATCGCTGGCATTCCCCATGCCGACGGCTGTTTTGAATTCGGCTAATCCGGCCCGTAAAAACGGGTTTGTCGCCAACTCTTCGCCCAGGCTTGATGGCACTGTGGCTTTCCCGGCAGCGCGGGTTTTCTCAATATATTCACACCGCGCCTGCAGGCTTTTGTTATCCGGCTCTTGGGAAATGGCAAATTTCGCATTGCTCGCGGTATATTCATGGCCGGAATAAACCATGGTCGCTGCGGGCAATGCCGCCAGCTTGGACAGACTGTGCCACATCTGTTCCGGCGTGCCTTCAAACAGACGCCCACATCCCAGCGCCATCAAACTGTCAGCAGTGAAAACGGCATTGGCATCAGCCAGGTAAAACGCAATATGGCCAACCGTGTGCCCTGAGACGTCAAAAATTTTAACACCATGCCCGGCAAAGTTATACTCAACGCCTTCAGCGACGGTTTGGTTCAGGGCGGGTAACCGGTGGGCATCCGCTGCTGCCCCTACCAATTTGGCACCGGTGCTTTCTTTCAGCTCAGCCGCCCCGTCCACATGATCCCAATGGTGATGCGTCAACCATATTTCGGTTAATTTCCACCCCTTTGCCTGCAAGACCGCCAAGACTGGCGCCGCCTCTGGTGCATCAATAAGCGCGGTTTCGCCTGTTTCGGCAGAGTGCACCAAATATGCGTAGTTATCTCTCAGGCAGGGGATTGTTACGATCTCAAGGGGCATGGTGTTTCGCATCCGCTTTGCTATGGTCTAGATTAGAATTGCCGAAACAGGACCGGATCGCAATGCACCTTGACGTCGTTGATTTGCGAAACTTTTATTATCGCACGCAACTGGGCCGCGTTGCACAGCGCGCCATCAGGGATCAGGTTGTTGACCTGTGGCCCGAGGCCAAGGGCCAAACAGTGGTTGGCTTTGGCTTTGCTGTGCCACTATTGCGCCCGTTCCTTGCCGACGCACGGCGCACCATTGGGCTGATGCCGGGTCCGCAAGGCGTGATGCACTGGCCGGTGGGCATGGAAAATGTCAGCGTGCTCTGCCAAGAAACCAACTGGCCCCTGGACACAGGCAGCGTTGATAAGCTTATTTTGATGCACGGGCTGGAAACCAGCGAAAACCCGACCGCATTACTAGACGAATGTTCGCGGGTGCTGGGGCCGGGCGGTAAAGCCATTATTATTGTCCCGAACCGGGCAGGTATCTGGTCCCGCTCGGATGCAACACCATTTGGTGTGGGGCGGCCCTTTAGCGCCATGCAACTGGATGCCCAGCTAAAGAAACATCAGTTCATACCAGAGCGCCACCGCGCCGCACTTTACCAACCGCCGTCCCACAAACGGGTTTGGATGAAGGCGGGGGGCTTTCTGGAAAAATACGGTCGGGTCATTTCGGCGCGGTTTGTTGGTGGTGCGCTTATAGTCGAATATTCCAAACGCGCCCATATCCCGACACGCCCAGGCTTAAGCGAGGCGGTAAAGCGGCCACTTAAGGTGCTTGATGGCATCGCAAAGCCCAAGGCAAAACCAGTGTGAACCCCGTAAAGATTCGGGTATTTCACTCATAATGCACTGTTTTTTGGCTGGCCACATGGTGTGCAATCCGTCGCACCCCTGTGAAAACCTTGTGTTTACTGGGATATGGAACTTGGAAAACACCGCCAAAGCAGTTGCGACGTGGAAATACCTCTGCTAAACCCACGCGGATTTTGATGCTTAGCGTGATAGCTTGGCACCAGTTGCTTTGACCCGCTGTCCTGGCGGAGTATTCAAAGCTTTTAGACATCTAAGGGGTGGACGTGTCCGAACCAGTCTCGATCTCAATAGGCATTGCATCGCGCTATGCCACAGCCATTTTTGAATTGGCCAAAGATAGTAAGGCTCTCAAGTCGTTGGAAAGCGATATTGATGCCTTGTCTGGCGCAATGGATGTCAGCAGCGACTTTCATGAGCTGATGAATTCACCGGTTTATACACGGGACCAGCAAAGTGACGCTGTCCTGGCACTGGCTAAGAAATTAAAACTTTCGCCTATGACATCCAACACGCTGGCTTTGATGGCCGAAAAACGACGCCTGTTCGTTTTGCCACAGCTTGTTGCTGGGCTGCGTGATCTGATCGCAGAAGAAAAAGGTGAAATTACCGCCGATGTCACTGCCGCCAAGGCATTGACCAAGGCACAGCAAGACAAACTTGCCAAATCGCTGAAAGCGTCCGTTGGTAAAGATGTGAAAATTAATATGGCCGTCGATGAAAGTCTCATCGGTGGTTTAATCGTTAAGGTGGGCTCGAAGATGATTGATACATCAATCGCTTCCAAGCTCTCTAACCTCCAGAACGCAATGAAAGAGGTCCGGTAATGGGAATTCAGGCAGCTGAAATATCTGCAATACTGAAAGAGCAGATTAAGAACTTTGGCCAAGACGCCGAAGTGGCCGAAGTGGGCCGTGTACTATCGGTTGGTGATGGTATCGCCCGCGTCTATGGTCTGGACAATGTCCAGGCCGGCGAGATGGTCGAATTTCCTGGTGGTATCATGGGCATGGCCTTGAACCTGGAAAGCGACAATGTTGGTGTGGTTATTTTTGGGTCCGACCGGGACATCAAAGAAGGCGACACTGTCAAACGCACAAACTCTATCGTGGATGTGCCTGTTGGGGACGAATTGTTGGGGCGCGTCGTTGACGGCCTGGGCAACCCGATTGATGGCAAAGGCCCGATCAAAACCAAAAAGCGTGGCATTGCTGACGTAAAAGCGCCGGGCATTATCCCGCGTAAATCGGTGCATGAACCAATGGCAACCGGCCTGAAATCGGTTGATGCGATGATCCCGGTTGGCCGTGGCCAGCGCGAATTGATCATTGGTGACCGTCAAACTGGTAAAACTGCCATCGCCCTGGACACGATCCTGAACCAGAAATCAATCAACGAAGCCGCTGGCGACGATGAATTCAAGAAATTGTACTGCGTCTATGTGGCGATTGGGCAAAAGCGTTCTACCGTGGCCCAGTTGGTCAAGAAGCTGGAAGAAACCGGTGCCATGGCCTATACGATTGTGGTTGTGGCCAGCGC
Source organism: Paracoccaceae bacterium (assembly GCA_036479015.1). Lineage (GTDB taxonomy): Bacteria > Pseudomonadota > Alphaproteobacteria > Rhodobacterales > Rhodobacteraceae > NVTR01. The sequence goes on from JAZGFB010000018.1 coordinate 66,624, forward strand.
ATCTGAGCCTGCCCCTTTGCAGTTTCTGGCACCCTACGCTGCCACGTCAATGGCGGAACATTTCCGCGACAACGGCCGCCACGCGCTGATCATCTATGATGATCTGTCCAAGCAGGCTGTGTCCTACCGTCAGATGTCGCTATTGCTGCGGCGTCCACCGGGCCGTGAAGCCTATCCTGGCGATGTGTTCTATCTGCACTCTAGACTGCTGGAACGGTCGGCCAAGCTGAACGAAGACAACGGATCTGGTTCCCTGACGGCGCTGCCGATCATTGAAACCCAGGGTGGCGATGTTTCGGCGTTTATTCCAACCAACGTGATTTCCATCACGGATGGTCAGATTTTCCTTGAAACCGAACTGTTCTATCAGGGTATCCGCCCGGCTGTGAACACGGGCCTTTCCGTTTCACGTGTTGGCTCATCTGCCCAAACCGACGCAATGAAATCTGTGGCTGGTCCGGTTAAGCTGGAATTGGCGCAGTACCGCGAAATGGCTGCATTTGCCCAGTTTGGGTCCGATCTGGATGCCGCCACACAGCAGTTGCTGAACCGTGGTGCCCGTCTGACAGAGCTGATGAAGCAACCCCAGTATTCACCTTTGACCAACGCTGAAATCGTTTGCGTGATTTTCGCTGGTACAAAGGGGTACCTGGACAAGGTAGCGGTAAATCAGGTTGGCCAGTTTGAGGCCGGTCTTTTGAACCATCTGCGTTCCAAACATAGCGATCTGTTGGGCGATATCACCAACAATGACCGTAAGGTCAAAGGTGAATTAGCCGATAGCATCAAAGCAGCGATCGAAGAATTCGCTGCAGATTTTGCTTAAGGTACTGAAAAGGATAGGCATATGCCCAATCTAAAGGACCTGAAAAACCGGATCGACAGCGTCACCAGTACGCGAAAGATCACCAAGGCCATGCAAATGGTCGCGGCTGCAAAACTGCGCCGTGCTCAGGAAAGCGCCGAAGCTGGACGCCCTTACGCTGAACGGTTCAATGCCGTGATGGCGGGGCTGTCGGCTGCGGCAAGCGGGTCAGAAAATGCACCTAAATTACTGTCGGGAACCGGCAGTGATCAGGTACACTTACTGGTATTGATGACGTCAGAACGCGGGCTTTGCGGGGGGTTCAATTCTTCGATAACCCGTTTGGCGCGGGCCCGTGCCGATGAATTGGTTGCGGCCGGAAAAACCGTCAAGTTTCTGACAGTTGGCAAAAAAGGCCGCGATCAGATTAAGCGTTTCTATGGCGACACCATGATTGATCATGTTGATATGTCCGACGTGAAACGGGTCGGTTACGCTGATGCGCAGGGCATCGCCAAGGCTATCTTGGCACGCTTTGACGCAAAAGAATTTGATGTGGCAACAATTTTCTTCAGCCGCTTTGAAAGCGTGATCAGCCAAAAACCGACGGCCTTACAGATCATTCCAGCGGCCTTTAAAGCCGCAAAGACCGAAGAAGACGCAGCGGCGGCGACGCTGTATGACTACGAGCCGGATGAAGTTGAAATTCTTGCCGATCTGCTGCCCCGCGGCGTCGCCACGCAACTGTTTTCCGCACTCTTGGAAAACGGCGCATCCGAGCAAGGTGCCCGGATGAGCGCGATGGATAGTGCCACGCGCAATGCGGGCGATATGATTGACCGGCTGTCCATCGAATACAACCGCTCGCGCCAGGCCGCGATCACCAACGAACTTATTGAAATTATCTCGGGCGCTGAAGCGCTTTAGACGAACAAAACCGGAGAAACGACATGGCAAAAGCGAAAGCAACCGGCAAGATCACCCAGGTGATTGGCGCTGTTGTGGACGTTCAGTTTGGGGATACCCTTCCCGAAATTCTGAACGCTCTGGAAACCACCAACAACGGTAAGTCGTTGGTCATGGAAGTGGCGCAGCATCTGGGCGAAAGCACCGTGCGTTGCATTGCCATGGACAGCACCGAAGGTCTGGTGCGTGGCGAAGTTGTGACTGACAAAGGCGAACCAATCACCATGCCCGTTGGCAAGGGGACTTTGGGTCGTATTATGAACGTCATTGGTGACCCTGTGGACGAACAGGGCCCGGTAAAATCCGACACCCGCCGCGCAATCCACCAGGACGCGCCGCCATTTCAGGACCAAGCGACTGAATCTGAAATTCTGGTGACAGGCATCAAAGTTGTTGACCTGCTGGCGCCTTACACCAAAGGCGGTAAGATTGGCCTGTTTGGCGGTGCTGGTGTTGGTAAAACGGTTTTGATCATGGAACTGATCAACAACATCGCCAAGGTGCACTCTGGTGTGTCTGTGTTTGCCGGTGTTGGCGAACGGACCCGTGAAGGTAACGACCTGTATCACGAGATGATCGAAAGTGGCGTTATCGTTCCGGACAATCTGGAAGAAAGCAAGATCGCACTGGTCTATGGCCAGATGAATGAGCCTCCGGGTGCCCGTATGCGGGTGGCATTGTCCGGCCTAACACTGGCCGAGCAGTTTCGCGACGAAACCGGTGCTGACGTGCTGTTCTTTGTTGATAACATCTTCCGCTTTACCCAGGCCGGTTCCGAAGTGTCCGCCCTGTTGGGTCGTATCCCATCTGCTGTTGGCTATCAGCCAACACTGGCCACAGATATGGGCCAGATGCAGGAACGCATTACATCCACTAAGGCCGGGTCGATCACATCGGTTCAAGCCGTGTATGTACCAGCTGATGACCTTACCGATCCAGCGCCAGCCACATCTTTTGCCCACCTTGACGCGACAACTGTTTTGTCACGGGCGATATCAGAACTGGGTATTTACCCGGCTGTTGATCCGCTGGACAGCACGTCCCGCCTAATGGATCCACAAATTCTGGGTGAAGAGCATTACAATGTTGCCCGCGACGTTCAGGGTATTTTGCAGCGCTATAAATCCCTGCAGGATATCATTGCCATTCTGGGCATGGATGAGCTGAGCGAAGAAGATAAACTGACCGTGGCACGCGCGCGTAAAATTCAACGCTTCCTGTCGCAACCGTTTGATGTTGCAAAGGTATTCACCGGATTTGACGGTGAGCAAGTGCCATTGGAAGACACGATTTCTTCGTTTAAGGCGGTTGTTGCCGGTGAATATGATCACCTGCCAGAAGGCGCCTTTTACATGGTTGGCGGCATTAAAGATGTGATCGCCAAGGCTGAAAAAATGGCGGCTGACGCAGCTTAATCCAAGGGGGCCGACATGGCCGATACAATGCAATTTGATCTGGTTTCCCCAGAACGCAAGCTGGCCTCGGTTGAGGCCAGTGAAGTGCGGATACCTGGCGCAGAGGGTGACATGACGGCAATGCCAGATCATGCCGCCACTATCACCACCCTGCGCCCCGGTGTTTTGAAAGTTGTCAGCGCCGAAGGGACCCAGGAATATCTGGTGACCGGCGGTTTTGCCGAGATTACGCCAACCAGCACCTCGGTTCTGGCCGAGCAGGCTGTTCCGCGCGCAGAAGTGACCCAGGACTCCATGGATAAGTTGATGTCAGAGGCAGCAGCAGCCCGTGACAGCGCTGCCCCTGATGCGGTGGACAACGCAATCAAATATATGGCTGATCTGGCCAGCGCCAGCCAAGAGTTTGGCCTGTCGGTCCGCAGCTAAAGTGCGCTGGGTTAGCCCCCAATTACGCACAACCATCTGTGTGTAAGTGAAACGTATCAATCGCCATTCAACCGGCATTGATCAGGGGTCTTTGACCCTGTTTTCAGACTTTGAAGAAGGCGGCGCAATGTGGACGGGCGACGGCGAACGCTCGGTTCGCTCGGATATTGTCTTCAGCCAAGCGTTCTGCGAACCACCATCGGTTCAGGTCTCACTTTCCATGTGGGATTTTGACCAACAAACCAGCCCCCGCGCTGACATATCTGCAATCGGTATCACCGCAACCGGTTTTAGCATCCTATTCAAAACCTGGGGTGACACACGTGTCGCCCGCGTCCGTGCAAGCTGGCAGGCCATTGGTGCATTGTCTGACGAAAACGACTGGGACGTGGATTAACGGGCCAGGTTCAGGCTTGAATACATGCCGTCATAAATCGGGCCCAACACCTGATGATCAAACAGGGACGACACGCTTGTCCCGTTCCAGATATTCAACATAGCCTGCGAAAACAGTGGTGCCACCGGGACAATCCGAATGTTCTTGGCCGCAAGCACCGCCTCTGTTGGCATAATTGAATCGGTGATGACCAGGCTTTTCATCACTGATTTTTGCACCCGTTCAATCGCCGGCCCGGACAGAACGCCATGGGTGATATAGGAATGAACCTCTTTGGCACCTTCCGCCATTAACACCTCTGCCGCCTTGCACAATGTGCCCGCGGTATCAACGATGTCATCGACAATGATACAGCGTTTGCCGGTGACATTACCAATGACCGTCATCGCTTCAATTTCACCGGGCTTGCCCCGGCGTTTATCAACAATCGATAGCGGGCAATCGATACGTTTTGCCAATTCACGGGCCCGTGCAACGCCACCCACATCGGGTGATACAATCATCAGATCGGCTTTATTACCTTTGAAGTGGTGCTCAATATCCAGTGCAAAGACCGGTGACGCATATAGGTTATCAACCGGTATGTCGAAAAATCCCTGAATTTGCGTCGCATGCAGGTCCATTGTTAAAACCCGTTCAATGCCCGCCTCAGCAATCAAGTTGGCCACAAGTTTAGCCGAAATAGGTGTGCGCGCCTTGGTACGGCGATCTTGCCGCGCATAGCCGAAATAGGGAATAACAGCCGTGATCCGCGCCGCAGAAGACCGTTTCAGAGCATCGGCAATAATCAACAGCTCCATCAGGTTGTCATTGGCCGGGTTGGATGTCGGCTGAATGATAAACATGTCCTCACCGCGGACATTTTCATACACTTCAACAAATATTTCGCCGTCGTTAAACTGTTCGACACGCGCGTCCACCAGTTCGACATTGACGCCGCGATGCAAGGTCATCCTGCGGGCCATGGCTTGCGCCAGCGGACGGTTGGCATTTCCTGAAATCAGCTTAGGTTCGGTTACGGCGGGCATGGCAGCTTCCCTGCTGGTTTTGTAACATAAGTGTTCGTTGACACCGCTTATCACCCCGCTACGATCTTGCAAACATCATGTGGTGGCAGAGGACAAATAATGACCCAAATAGACTATTATTTTGCGACTGTTTCGCCATTTACCTACTTTGCCGGTGACCGGCTGGAACAGATTGCGCAAAAGCACGGCGCGACCATCACCTATAAGCCGCTTGACCTGTTTGCACTGTTTGACAGAACCGGCGGCACACGTCTGCCAGATCGCCACCCATCACGGCTGCAATACCGCCTGCAAGAACTGGACCGGAACGCCAAAATCACCGGATTGCCCCTAAACCCCAAGCCCGCATTCCTGCCGGTCAATCCGGCCCCGTCCGCCTATGCGGTGATTGCCGCACAGGCGGCAGGTGGCGGTGGTGTCGGCGCGTTGGTGCGGTCTTTCCTGTCTGCCGTCTGGGCCCAGGACCGCGACATATCAGACGATACAGTTGTGCGCGATTGCCTGTCCAAAGCCGGGTTTGATCCGTCGCTGGCCGATAGCGGGTTGCTGTCGGGCGCTGAAACCTATGCGTCCAATTTGGAAGAAGCTGTCAACAGGGGCGTGTTCGGGGCCCCATTTTATATCACTGACACGGACCAAAGGTTCTGGGGCCATGATCGGTTGGATCAGCTGGATGCAGCCCTGACGGGGAAGCTTTAACAGTTGTCAGCCGCCAAATGCCGCCACCATATCGGCCACATCCTGTTCAGTTGTTGACCAGCTGCAAACCATCCGCGCGTGTAGAATTTCGTCTGCATCACCTTGCATGGGCGTGTCATAGGGGGCCATTGAATATTTAGCGCCCGCCGCCTGCGCCTGTCGATGTTGCGCCCTTGTTGCTTGCATGAATACGATATTAGCTTGGACAGATTGCGTGACTTTCACGCCGGCAATTTTATTCAGACCAGCACTTAACTGCTGCGCCCGCAGGTTGGCCGCGCGCGCTGTTTTCAGCCACAAATCATCGCCTAAATAGGCATCCATCTGCGCCGACAAAAACCGGTGCTTTGAAAACAAATGCCCGCCGCGCTTGCGCCGCAACTGAAGTTCCCAGGCCTTTTTCGGGTTGAACAGTACCACTGCCTCTACCCCCATCAGGCCATTTTTGGTGCCACCAAATGACAAAACATCCACACCTGATTTCCAACTTGCCTGGGCCGGGGAACAGCCCAAATGCGCCACTGCATTTGCAAACCGCGCCCCGTCCAGATGAACCGGCAGAGTGTTGGCACGGGCAACAGCCGTGATCGCGGCCAGCTCTTCACATGAATAGACCGTGCCTGCCTCGGTTGTGTTGGTCAGCGAAACCGCCCCGCGCTGATAGGTGTGCACGTCACCCTTGGGCGTAGCTTTGACAGCATTTTCCAACTGCCCTGGGGTGATCTTCCCGTCATCGCTGTTGATCCCAACCAGCCTGGCCCCGCTGGTGTAAAACTCTGGCGCGCCGCATTCATCGGCTTGGATATGGCTGTGTTGGTGGCAATAAATTGCATGCCACGGCTCAACCAATGTGGCCAGCGACACTGCGTTGGCCGCGCTGCCAGTGGCCACCAGAAAAACCTCGGCGTCAGGCGCTTCAAACACCTCACGAAACCGGGCGCTTACCCTGTCCATGATGGCGTCATCGCCATATGACGCGGCGTGGCCGGTGTTTGCCTGTACCAGCGCATCCATCACCAAAGGGTGCACACCAGAACAGTTGTCAGAGGCAAAGTTCATTGGTTTCATTCCTCAATCTGGTAGTTTTCCCAATCGTCTTCATCGACTTCAAATTCCGGTATCGTCCAGCCCTTGACCGAAATTCCAGCGTCATGGACCGACCTGTCATTTTTTGAAATCAAGGGATGCCAGTCAAACAGTGGCTTACCCTCCCACAGCAGGCGATAGGCGCAGGTGCCCGGTATCCAATGCAGGTGATCCGTCAGGTTAGCAGGTGTCAGAAATATACACTCGGGAACAAATTGGCGTCGGTTTTCGTACTGCCCGCATTGGCAGCTTTCACCATCCAAAAGACGGCACGCAACACGGGTTAATGCAATTTCGCCAGTGTCCGGGTCTTCCAGCTTATTCAGGCAACACCGCCCACAGCCATCGCACAATGCTTCCCATTCCTGTGGTGTCAAATTGTTAAATTTGACCGTCTCCCAGAAATTGGGCCTTAGGCCGTCTGATTGCGTGGTTTTTCCCATAGCAGCCTAAACCACCGCCAATATGGTGCGGGCCCTGGCGCAGTCTTGATCCATCTGGGCAACCAACGCATCCAGCCCGTCAAATTTTTCTTCCGGGCGCAGGTATTCAACAAATGCAATCGACAGATGCTCGCCATACAAATCGCCGGAAAAATCGAAAATAAAGGTTTCAAGGTTGGGTTTGTTTTCACCGAACATCGGACGAATGCCAACCGAGGCCGCCCCATTATAAACCCCCTTATGGGGCCCGGTCAGCACGTCAACCTTGACGGCGTAAATGCCAAATTTTGGCGGATGCAGCCGGTTGACCGACATGTTTGCCGTTGGGTACCCCAACTCTCGCCCGCGCTGGTCGCCGCCTAAAACTTCGCCGTCGATCCGGTGCCAATGGCCCAGCATTGTCGCGGCTTCCTGTGGCTTGCCATCAGCCAGCGCATTTCGGATCGCAGTGGAAGACACCTCCAAGCCGTCATTTTTGACCAGCTCAGCAACGGTCACCCCAAAACCCATTGCTTCCCCATAGGTTTTCAGCATTTCAACGGTGCCACCCCGGTTCTTGCCAAACTGAAAATCAGAACCGACCACAACATGGCTTAGGCCCAACCCATCAGTCAGAACCTCCTGCGCAAACTGTTTGGCCGTCAGGTTTGCCAGCACGGCGTCAAAACCCAGCTGGTACAGCCGATCCACCTGCAATTTTTCCAGACGGTGCGCCCGGGTTTCAGCGTTCATCAGCCGAAAAGGCGCAGCGTCAGCATTGAAATATTCGCGCGGGTGCGGCTCAAACGTGACAATCCCCAGGGGGGCCCCGGATTTTTGTGCATGGCTGCGGGCAATATCAATGACCGATTGATGCCCCATATGGACGCCGTCAAAATTTCCGATCGCAGCGCAGGCACCACGGTCGTCGCTTTTCAGGCCGCTCCAAAATGATAATGTTCGCATATTGCCCCATGACGGGGCCGTGCCCGTGCTAGTCGAATTTTCGGCTTGGCGCCAGAACCAGCGCCTCACCCTTTAGCACAACCGTATCGCCCACAGCGCAATGACAATCAAGCGTGACGCGCCGCCGCGAATGATCAATTTCGCGCACCTCTACCTGGGCAAACACCATGTCGCCCGGGCGCACCGGGGCCAGAAATTTCAACGTCTGCCCCAGGTAAACCGTGCCATGGCCTGGCAGTTGCTCACCTATCACCGCCGAAATTAGCCCAGCCGTCAGCATGCCATGGGCAATGCGGCCTTCAAAAATGGTGTCGCGGGCATATTCATCGTCCAGATGCACCGGGTTGTGGTCGGTTGATATTTCGGCAAAAAGTTCAATATCCCGGTCAGTTACCTGTTTACGCAGGCTGCGAGCCATGCCGATTTCAAGCTCTTCAATGCAGATCGTTCCACGGGGCATATTATCCAGCATCACTTTAGAATCCTGTCAGAATTGTTGCAGCGCAGCATAGCGATGTGGCACCACTCTAGCAATCCATCAGGTAATAAATTGTCAACTCAAAGCAAAAATTGGTAATTTTGTTACTTAGGCGATGGCGTACCCTTGCTTAGCGCAGCCTGGAAATGGCCATGGTCGGGCTGATTTGCTCGCGCTCAAAGTAGCGTGCCATCATATTTTCATCCGGGGCATCCGGATCATCGCCAAATTCCCCCGCCGCCAAGCCGCCGGTGATGAAAAGCGTATCAAAGCCTTCGTTCAAGCCGCCCAAAACATCGGTGCGAATGCCGTCACCGATACACAGAACCCGATCATCAGACACTGGGCGCATACCCGCCACGCGGTTGCGCGCCAAATCATAAATTGGCGGATGCGGCTTGCCAAAATACAGGCTTTGCCCGCCCATTTCAGTATACAATGCAGCAACAGCACCGGCGCAATAAATACGGTTCTCACCGTAATCCACCTGCAGATCAGGGTTAGTGCACAACATAACCAGCCCCTTTTGCTTGGCATATAGCAAAGTGGCGCGGTAATCTTCTGGGGTTTCGCTCAGATCGTCAAACAACCCGGTGCAGATAATACCCTCGGCCTGTTCAAGCGGCACTTTGCGAATATCCCCTGGGCCCAGTTCCGGGTCCAGATCGTCAAAGAAACTGTGGTCCTTTTCCGGGCCAAGATGGTACACATTTTTGCCAGCTAAACCCGCCAGCATCCCAGCCTGTGACGCATCGCCCGACGATGTGACAGCGTCATAGGCATCCGTTGGCACACCGATTGTGTCAAGCTGGGCAGTCACCGATCCACGGGGCCTGGGCGCATTGGTCAACAATACCACAATACCCCCGCCACGGCGGTATTGCTGCAAAGCTTTTACAGCATCGGGAAACGGGCGCACACCGTTGTGCAGGCAACCCCACAGGTCAACATATAGCGCGTCATAGCGGCCCTGGATATCTGCAAGCGATGTGATCAACCGTGTCATTCTTTACCTATTCCAATGTGGTAGTTTGTTGCACTGATCGCCCATCAGCCACTATGAGACCTAATATTTCAGGTTTGGCACGATCTGCTTTTTGCGGCTCATGACACCGGGTAATACCACACTGTCCCCTGACACCTGAACACCGAATGAATTTTCAGCAATTGCCTTTACCACATCATTGGGAACCAACAGCGTGGCCTGTTCGTTCAGGATATCAACCACAAACAACAGCACCTGATCACAACCTTCATCTGCGGCCAATCCGGGCATCGCTGCCATCAGATCTGCCTGGCGGTCCAATGCAATCGCCGGGGCCGTGGTTTCCAGAACTGAAACCCGCAGCTTTTTGCCGTCAACCTCAAATATCTTGCTGTCCATTTTCAACAGCTCAACATCAGAAAACGCTGACACATCCGATTTGGCGGTGAACATTTCGCTGGCATATGCCGACAGATCAATGCCCAGCTCGCCCGCCAGCCGCTCGGCCAGCGCCCGGTCTGTGGGCGTGGTGGTGGGCGAGCGGAATTCAAGCGTATCTGACAATATACAAGACAGCATCAGCCCCTTGATGGCATCCGGCATCTTATCCATATCGCGCCCGATCAGCCAGCCCATGACGGTGGCGGTGGCGGCGACGGGGCGAATGGTAAATTTGATCGGCCCCTTGGTTTTTAACCCACCTGACAACTGGTGGTGATCAATCACTTCGGCGATATTGGTGTCGTTGATATTGCTTGGCAGCTCACCGGGGTTGTTGGTGTCCACCAGCACAACTTCGTCAGCCTCGCTCAGCGTCCCCAGCGTGGCGGGCATGGCCACATTCCAACGTTCCAGCACGAACACAGCTTCTGTGTTTGGCGGCTCCAACACAAAGGCCTGGGCCTTTTTGCCCTGAACTTCATTCAGGTACCATTCCCAGATCAAAGCAGAACAGGTGGCGTCAGTGTCGGGGCCTTTATGGCCGAAAATTTTGATGGTCATGGGGTTTTCCGTGCATTGGGGTTTTGTTTTGCGCATCTTATAGGGGGGCAGGGGCGGCTTGTCACCCACTGGCAGCACGGATATTCTGCGCAGATGTCCAAACCCAAAGAAACTGATCTATACCCGCCGGTTAAGGCCTTTTTGCAAGGTCAAGGCTATGAGGTGAAGGCCGAAATAGGCGCGGTTGATGTCATGGCCATACGCGGTGATGATGACCCGGTTATTGTTGAGCTGAAAACAGGGTTTTCCCTGTCGCTGTTCCATCAGGCGGTGGACCGTCAAGGCGTCACCGATGACGTCTATATCTGCGTGCCCCGTGGCACCGGCAAGGTGTTTGCCAAAGCGCTCAAGGACAACACCCGCCTGTGCCGCCGCCTTGGGGTTGGCTTGCTAACGGCGCGCCTGCGCGACGGGTTTGTGCAGGCCCATTGCGACCCCGCCCCCTATCGGCCGGTAAAATCAGCGCGGCGCAAAGGCCAGCTGCTGCGCGAATTTCAACGCCGGGTTGGCGACCCGAACGCTGGCGGGCAAACCCGTGTCGGGCTGGTGACAGCGTATCGGCAAGACGCGATGCTATGCGCGGGGTTTCTGGCGGAAAATGGCGCCAGCAAAGGCGCAGTTGTGGCCGCTGCCACCGGCGTCCCCACCGCCACTCGGATCATGGCAGCGGATCATTATGGCTGGTTCGAACGGGCGGGCCGGGGCGTGTATCAGCTGACGGCTAAGGGGCTAAAGGGCTAATAAATATGTCTATTCGGCTGTCAGACCACCCTGAATTAACAGTGTATCACCGTCGACGTCGCCCTCGGCCCAAAATGTCGCGCCGACCGCTACCGCGTTCACGCCGTAAAAGCCGCCCGTCAACCCAGTTTCGGCAATGGTGACTGTAGGGCCAGGAACCGGGGTGAAGGCGATGCTGAGATCGGTATTGAATTTGTTACCGCTGATATTTGGGGTGCCAGCCGGGTTGATGGTGATGATGGAGTCTGGAAAGGATGTGAGGTTTCCTCCGCCTGCAGGATCGTGTGAGACATTCATCGTACCGGTTATTGTCTGGGTACCAAAGACTGCATTCAGAGTAACGGGGCCGCCGCCGTATCCGTTTTGCTCATTAATAAATACACCAATAGATGCTTCGCCCGTAAAGGTTGCGTTGCCTCCTGCGGTGGCAGGGTTAATCTGGGTCGGGTCAGTTTCATAACCAAAAACAAAGCTACCAACATTTTGATACCCAGTGCCCACGAAGTCTTGAAAAAACGCCAACTGCACCACGTTCGCTGAAGAACTATCAAAGAAAAACGACGCGCCGACCTGTTCGTACCTATTCGCGACACTATTCCAGGTAAGGACATAGTTCTTATGGTTCTGGGCGATATAGACGGTGTTTCCGTCGTCTGAAATCGAAAACCCTATGGTTTGATCTTTCAGGCTCTGGGTCCCGTCGACTTCGACATATCGTTTTACATCTTGGACCGGAAATGAATCCCCGTTAGCCAGAACATCACCCGGTTGCGCATAACGCGGGCCACCCCCCGAACTGGAACCACAGCCAGATACGGCCAGTGCCGTGCAAATAAGCGCACTGCTCGTGAATTTCATTTTATGCTCCAGACACCAAAATAGTTATCAAATACAACGCTGTTATCCCCATTAACCTTTTGTTAGCCAATTGCTGCATCTGGTTGGTGCCGGGCCGGATACAATGGGCCATACTTCAGCGCGGGCGGGGCCAGTTCTCGAACAATACTGCCAGTTTCCGGCGCAGCGTGCCTGGCACCCCTGCCAATTACATTTCCGCCCCCGTTGACTCAGCCCACCAACATGCCTAAATCCAGTGCGTTATCACTCGACATGCATGAGTGCTAACAGCAACAGAAACCTGAACGAGGAGCGTTCACATATGGCATTCACACCATTACATGACCGTGTCGTGGTTCGTCGCACCGAAGGCGACGAAAAAACTGCTGGCGGGTTGATTATCCCGGATAGCGCAAAAGAAAAGCCCGCCGAGGGCGAAATTATCTCAGTTGGTGCAGGCGCACGCGACGAAGATGGCAAGCGCGTTTCTATGGACGTCAAAGCCGGGGATAAGATCCTGTTCGGCAAATGGTCCGGCACTGAAATCACCCTTGAAGGTGAAGAGCTGCTGATCATGAAAGAAAGCGACATCATGGGCATTATTGCCTAGTCACTTTTGCTAATTTTAATTTCGACGACAAGGAGCAAGCATAATGGCTGCTAAAGACGTCAAATTCGGGACAGACGCCCGTAACCGCATGCTGAATGGCGTAAACATTCTGGCCGACGCGGTAAAAGTCACATTGGGCCCAAAGGGTCGCAACGTGGTTATCGACAAATCCTTTGGCGCACCGCGCATCACCAAAGATGGTGTATCCGTAGCCAAGGAAATCGAACTGGAAGATAAGTTCGAAAACATGGGCGCGCAGATGGTAAAAGAAGTTGCCAGCCGCACCAATGACGAAGCCGGCGACGGCACAACCACTGCAACGATCCTGGCCCAGGCCATCGTTAAAGAGGGCATGAAATCAGTTGCAGCGGGCATGAACCCGATGGATCTGAAGCGCGGCATTGATCTGGCAACATCCAAAGTTGTTGCAAGCATCAAAGCGGCGTCACGCGTTGTCAAAGACAGCGACGAAGTTGCCCAGGTTGGCACAATTTCTGCAAACGGCGAAAGCGCAATTGGTCAGCAAATTGCTGATGCAATGCAAAAAGTCGGCAACGAAGGCGTGATCACTGTCGAAGAAAACAAAGGTCTGGAAACAGAAACCGAAGTTGTCGAAGGCATGCAGTTTGACCGTGGGTACCTGTCACCATACTTTGTGACCAACCCCGACAAAATGCTGGCCGACATGGAAGATTGCCTGGTGCTGCTGCACGAGAAAAAGCTTTCTTCACTACAGCCAATGGTTCCACTTTTGGAAGCTGTCATTCAGTCGTCCAAGCCGCTGTTGATCATTGCCGAAGATGTTGAGGGCGAAGCCCTGGCAACCTTGGTTGTGAACAAACTGCGCGGTGGTCTGAAAATCGCGGCTGTTAAGGCCCCGGGTTTTGGTGACCGTCGTAAGGCAATGTTGCAAGATCTTGGCATTCTGACCGGTGGTCAGGTTATTTCCGAAGATCTGGGCATGAAGCTTGAAAATGTCACCATGGACATGCTGGGTTCAGCCAAGAAAATCACCATCACCAAAGATGAAACAACTGTCATCGACGGCAATGGCGAAAAAGCTGAAATCGAAGCTCGGGTCACACAGATCCGTCAGCAGATCGAAGAAACCACATCCGACTATGACCGCGAAAAGCTGCAAGAACGTGTGGCCAAACTGGCCGGCGGTGTTGCTGTTATTCGGGTTGGTGGCATGACTGAGATCGAAGTCAAAGAACGCAAAGACCGCGTTGACGACGCCCTGAACGCGACCCGTGCGGCCGTGCAAGAAGGCGTTGTTGTTGGTGGCGGTGTTGCCCTGATGCAGGGTGCCAAGGCTCTGGCTGATGTTAAGGGTGAAAACTCTGATCAGGACGCGGGCGTTGGTATTGTGCGTCGCGCGCTCGAAGCACCACTTCGTCAGATCGCCGAAAACGCCGGTGTTGACGGTGCGGTTGTTGCAGGCAAAATTCGTGAAAGCGACGACCCTGCATTTGGCTTTAACGCTCAGACCGAAGAATATGGCGACCTGTTCAAATCAGGCGTTATTGACCCGGCCAAGGTTGTGCGTACAGCCCTGGAAGACGCGGCATCCATTGCCGGTCTTTTGATCACCACAGAAGCCATGGTTGGCGACAAGCCATCCAAAGATGCAGGCGGCGCCGGTGGCGGCATGCCTGACATGGGCGGAATGGGCGGCATGGGCGGCATGATGTAAGCCACGCCTGGCTCACGACATTGAAAAGGGCTCGCATCGCGCGGGCCCTTTTTTGTGGGTGGTGTGGGTCCGGCTCACCAGTCGCCCGGGTTCAAGGCACATCGTGCCGCCGGGCTCTCGGCGATTGCTTGCAATCGCCTGTCGGCAGAGCATTGATTACAATGCCCGAGAGGCAGCGCCCAACCGCCCCATGGGCGGGCGCTATTGCGACGTTGATGGTTCCAGGCGGCGTCAGATGAACGGGCCACCATAAAGCGACAGCCACTGCTCTAGGTAATGCCCACCCGCGTTCGGGCCCGACCCTCACACTGCGCGGGCCCTTTTTACTTTAAACGCATCTTAGTGTTTTGCGGGCAATCTACCAAAACATTGATTTGCGGGGAACGAAATGCGGCTGGCAGGATGCGTCACCTGGTTTGTGCTTGCGGGCTGGGCGCTTGCGCTGATCTGGTTCTTGGGCGGCGTCGTCTTTGCACTTAGTGTAATCGGTCTGCCACTCGCCCGGTCTGCAATGGAAATGACACAACTGTCAGCCTGGCCCTTTGGCAGAGACGTTGTTCATATTCGTGATCTTGATCAAAAACAGCGCAACCGTCTGACGGCAACAAGCGGGACAATTGGTTTGGTCGCCAACTTAATCTGGGCCGCAAGTTTTGGCAGCCTTTTGTTCATTGCATATCTGCTGGCCGGGATCGTCAGTTGCCTGACAATTATCGGCATTCCATTTGGTATTCAGGCCTTCAAATTGGCCGGCGTTTCATTTTGGCCGGTCGGATGGCGGGTTGTTTCAGTGGAGCTGGCCGAGATTGTGCGGACCCGCAAGGCAAGGGACCAACTGGCCGGTTACGCCACCGCCATGTGACACAAATTGGTATTTGTGACTGACGCCACAACCAGCAAAAAAACAAAATTTATTGGGGCTCGCCGCGCGCGGGTCCTTTTTTTCTCAGGGGGTTTAAAAGCGTGTTCCCGCCTCTTATGTTAATGCTATATACATAGTATTCTAGAGGGGACAAAAATGAAACAATTAATAATCGCGCTGGCACTGGTGCTGGCAGGGGCACCGCTTGCAGCCCAGGACGAAAGCGCCAGCTTTTCCCTGGGCGGGGACCAATATCAAGCGGGGCAGTCTGTATCACAAACCACTGAATTAACCGGCGATGTCTTCATGGCAGGCGAAACCGTATCGGTCACCGCCCCGGCTGGCGGTTCAGCGCATTTGCTGGGCAGACGGATCACAATATCTGATACTGTCGGCGAAAATATTTATGCTGCGGGGCAATCAATTTCTGTCACCGCACCGGTTCTTGGCAATGCCACCGTATTTGGCCAGGATGTCAGCATATCTGCACCCGTAAGCGGAAATTTACGCGCCATGGGCCAGAATGTAAAGATCGATGCAGATGTTGCAGGGTCCAGCATCCTTGGCGGTGAGACCATTGTCATAAACGCCAATTTGGCGGGTGACGTGTCATTGACTGGCGACACCATTACCTTTGGCGATGCTGCGCGCATTGGGGGTGAATTAAATCTGTATCATTCAGCGTCGGAAAGTTTTGAAATTCCCGTTTCGGTAATTTCTGCGGACCGGATTATCCGCCATGAACTTAGCACTGATGCATCCTGGACTGATCACACAACGGCTTTGGTGCGCCCAACATTCTGGTCAAAAGCCAAAGCGTTCTTTGGCTTCACAATAGTCGTTGCCGTTGCCGCATCTATATTGGCCGCCGTGTTTCCAAATTTTGTTTCTGGCGCGCGTGAAGCAGCACTGGCGAAGCCCGTGCGAACAACCTGGATGGGTTTCTTAGCGCTTTCCGCCACTGCCGGGTCATTGATATTTTTGGCCCTGACCGGAATTGGTCTGTTGCTGGTGCCGGTCTCAATATTCCTGACCCTATTGCTGTGGTTCTTGGGCTACGTTGTCGGGGCTTATGTATTGGGTGTCGCATTGATCAAAGCCATTGGCCGCGGTGTGCCTGATGATCTGTTTGACCGCGCGATTGCGGCCCTGATCGGGGCCATTGCGCTGGGGCTTTTGGCCATGGTGCCATTCCTTGGCTGGTGGGTCATTTTGGCAATGACCTGGATCGGTGCCGGGGCGGTGATAACACGGCTGTTTCGGCCCGGGTTTTACACCGATACGGTCTAGTTAAAGGTAACTTTTGTACATTATTGGAAGGGTCCGCCAGCGCGGGCCCTTTTCGCTGTACCCAATCACGATAGCCCTTGGCGCAGATAAGTACTGGCCCTACATTACCCCATGCGCCTGATCCTGCTTGTTGCCCTTACCATGTTCGCCTTTGCTGCCAATTCGGTACTGAACCGTATGGCACTTATCGGCGATGACACCGGACCGGCGCCATTTGCCCTGATCCGTCTGGCAAGTGGCGCGGTTTTTCTGGTGGTTTTGGCTGGGTCGCGTGGCACCGCAGTACAGTGGCGCGCGCCAAACCGCGTGTGGGGGGCGGCAACGCTGGCGCTGTATGTGCTGGGGTTTTCCTTTGCCTATGTCACTCTGAACGCCGGCGTCGGCGCGCTGATCCTTTTTGGCGGGGTGCAGATCACCATGTTCACCGGCGCGCTGATAACCGGCGAAAAACCACCCCCGGCCCGCTGGCTGGGGGCTGCAATCGCCTTTGCCGGGTTGCTTGTGCTGCTCTGGCCACAGGGTGCGCGCACCCCTGATGCCACAGGTGCTGTGCTGATGGCGGCGGCGGCGATTGGCTGGGGGGCATATTCGCTGCTGGGGCGGGGCGTTGGTAACCCACTTGGCGCAACAGCTGCAAATTTTACATTGGCACTGCCCGCGGCATTGCTGGTATTTCTGTTGCTGCCCGACGGTGTGACACCAAGGGGCGCGGTTCTGGCAATAATAAGTGGCGCTGTTACATCCGGGGCGGGGTACGCGCTGTGGTATTCTGTTCTGCCGCGCCTGCCTGCCTCGGTTGCTGCCGTGGCACAACTTACCGTTCCGATCATTGCCGTTGGTGGCGGGCTGGTTTTCCTTGGTGAACCCGTGACGCTTAAATTCGCCATCGCTGCCGCACTGGTTTTGGGCGGGGTTGCGGTGTCGTTGCGCGCCTAGGCGCAACTATGCGTGACGTAGGGTCTTTTGAACACAAGACTCGCTTTATGCTCTTGGCACTTCTATCTAGGGGCTATGAGATTGATAATACCCCTTATTTTGGCACTTATCCCCAGTGTCGCGCAGGCTGATTGTGTTGTGTTGCTGCATGGTCTTGCACGCTCGGCGCTGTCCATGCGGGTTATTCAGGAAACCCTGGAAGATGACGGCTATCTCGTGGTCAATGTTGATTATGCCTCAACCTCAGCGCCGATAGATGAATTGGTGCAGGCCAGTATTCCACCCGCCGTTGCCGCCTGTGGCGATCAAACCGTGCATTTTGTTACCCATTCGCTGGGCGGCATCCTGGTGCGGGCCTGGCTGGGTGACAACCGGCCTGAAAATATGGGCCGGGTGGTGATGATGGGGCCGCCTAACAAAGGCTCGGCGCTGGTGGATGCGTTCGAAGATCTGGGGCCATTTAAATGGCTGAACGGCCCGGCCGGGTTAGAGCTGGGAACCGGGGCCGAGGCCACCCCAAACCAGCTGGGGTTTGCCCGGTTTGAACTGGGGGTCATTGCCGGTAGCCAGTCAATAAACCCGCTATATTCCAGCTTTATTGACGGCACGGATGACGGCAAAGTTTCGGTCGAAAGCACCCGCATTATTGGCATGGATGACCATATCGTCCTGCCCGTTACCCACACGTTCATGATGATGAACCCGGTGGTTATTGCCCAGGTAAAGCAATTCCTGAAAACCGGCGCATTTGACCACACACTGACATTCGGGCGGCTGCTGCGCCGGTCATTCTGGGACTGAACAGTCGGTGTCAGAACAGTCGGGGCCTAAATTTAGGTGTTTGGCCCCGTAACCCGGTTCACATGGCCCATCTTTCGCCCCGGCTTAACATCAGTCTTGCCATACAGATGAACCGCCGTGTCAGCCTGACCGGCAAATTCAGCAACCCGGTCAACATCATCACCAATCAGGTTCAGCATCTCAACATTTGAATGGCGGCTGCCATCGCCAAGCGGCCAGCCAGCAATGGCGCGGATATGTTGTTCAAACTGGTCCACCACACAACCCTGTTGGGTCCAATGGCCAGAATTATGCACCCGTGGGGCAATTTCATTGACGATGATCTGCCCAGGCGTGATAAACAGTTCAATCCCCATGACGCCAACATAATCAAGCGCGTTCAATATCTTACCGGCGATCAACACAGCGTCAGTGCGCTGGGAAATTGTCAGGTTGGCGGGCACAGTTGTTGTGTGCAATATGCCGCCCCGATGCACATTTTCACCCGGATCATAACAGGCCACCCGACCATCAAGCGCGCGCGCGGCGATGACCGAAACCTCTAGCGTAAAATCAATGAACCCTTCTAAAACCGCAGGTGCGCCCGCCATGTCGGCCATGGCCTGGGGCGCGTCATCCATTGATTTCAGCCGTGCCTGGCCCTTGCCATCATAGCCCAGACGACAGGTTTTTAAAATCGCAGGCGCACCAATAGTGACCAGCGCCGCCTCAAGTTCTGCCAAGGTATTTACCGGCGCAAACGGCGCGGTGTTCAAACCCAACCCTTGCAGAAATGCCTTTTCAACCAGCCGATCCTGGCTGATGCGCAGGGCCTCGCGGTTGGGGCGTACCGGGCAGAGCGCCTCCAAAATATCCAATGCTTCGGTCGGAACGTTTTCAAACTCGTATGTTATGACATCAACAGATTTGGCAAACGCCGTCAGCGCCGCAACATCTGAATAGGGCGCGCATGTTACCTGCGCGGCCACATCCCCTGCCGGGCAGCCGGTGCCAGGCTCAAAAATATGGCACTTAAATCCCAGCCGGGACGCCGCAACCGACAGCATCCGGCCCAATTGCCCGCCGCCAAGAATGCCAATGCTGGCCCCCGGTTTCAGCGCGCTATGCGTCACGGGGTTCATCCGGTATTGATGCCGACAGATCAGTGCGCCATTGCTCAAGCCGGGCCGCTAAGCCACTGTCATTCAACGCTAAAATACCTGCCGCCATCAGCCCGGCATTGGCCGCACCCGCCGCCCCAATCGCCATGGTTGCCACCGGAAAACCCTTGGGCATCTGCACAATAGAATACAGGCTGTCCACACCCGACAATGCCGCCGTTTGAACCGGCACCCCGATCACCGGAACACGGGTCTTAGACGCCATCATTCCGGGCAAATGCGCCGCCCCGCCAGCGCCAGCAATAATCACATGCAACCCGCGCGCAACAGCCGTTTTGCCATAGTCCCACAGCCGATCAGGCGTGCGATGCGCTGACACGATCTTGGTTTCATACTTCAGCCCCAGCTGATCCAACACACCGGCTGCCTGTTTCATGGTTTCCCAATCCGACTGACTGCCCATAATAATGCCGATTTTAACGCTGTTCATTTGGCGGCTCCGTTCAAAAAATAAGCCGTACTACAGCCGTATTCTGGTGTCACGCAATGATGTCGGGGGTCAGCTCATCATTGATCACGCTGATCTGATCCTTCAGGCGCAGTTTTTGCTTTTTCAACCGGCCCAGGCGCAGCGGATCAGCGCGCCGACTTTCCTGTAAGGCGTGGATCGCGTCATCCAGATCACCATGTTCGCGGCGCAAAACTGCCAGCCTGACGCGCAAAACTTCTTTGTGATCCATTTCGCTGGAGTTGCTCATTTTCGCCGGATCGCCCCACCTGTAAATTTCTGCTGACAAACTAGCAATAAATTCACCCCTGTCCAAGCAAAGCCACCCATTTAGGCTTGTAGCGGGGCAATTTACCCCCATATTTGATACTGGTCGCCATTTGGGGCCAATGCAGGACCGTCGCTTACCAAAGGACACCTTGATGCCAAAACTTACGCTGTCGACGCACCCGTTTTTTCTGGGCTTTGAACAACTTGAACAGATGTTAGAGCGGAACAGTAAATCCGATCTTGGCGGTTATCCCCCCTTTAATATTGAGCAGACCAGCGATGACAGCTATCGCATCACGCTGGCCGTAGCTGGCTTTTGCGAGCCTGACCTGTCGATCACTGTGGAAGACCGCCAGCTGGTGATACGGGGCAAGCAAACCGACGACACCCAGGGCCGCGTGTTCCTGCATCAAGGCATCGCCGCGCGCCAATTCCAACGTAATTTTGTGCTGGCTGACGGGGTGGATGTTTCCGGCGCGGCCATGCTGAATGGGCTGCTACATGTAGATCTTAAGCGTTTGCAGCAAAATTCGACTGTACAAACCATCAAGATTAATCAAACTGGGTAAAGGGGTGAGCGAAATGAAAAATATGATGAAATTTAAACACGACACTGCCACACGCATCGCCTATGTGCGTCCGGTTGATGTTGCAGATCTGCCCCAGGATTTGCGCGATCAGGCCGCTAACACAGAAAACCTGTATGCTGTGCATGATGAAAATGGCGAACGGCTGGCGTTGGTAAATGGCAGGCATCTTGCATTTGACTTGGCACGGCAAAATGATTTGGCACCGGTTCACGTTCACTAAAGGGTAGGATTATGGCAAACCAAAACGGATATTCTTGGCTACAGATCGGCCTGCACTGGGTGATTGCCCTGTTGATAGTGTTTCAATTTCTATTCCATGAAGGCATGGAAGACGCCTATAAAGCCGTGCAAAAGGGCCAGGATGTGGTCGGCAACGGTGCCCAAATACATGTTATCGTTGGAATTTTAGTTCTAACCCTGACCCTGCTGCGCCTGATCATACGGTTCCGTCGCGGGGTTCCACCTGCGGTTCCCGGCGGATTTCCGTTTCAGGAACTTGCCAGCAAACTGGCCCATTGGGGGTTATATGCGTTGCTTATCCTGGTGCCCGCATCAGGCATGGCTGCTTGGGGTGGGGGCATCAAACCTGCCGCAGATGTGCATGAAATTCTGACCAGCGCGATGATCTTTCTTATCGCGCTCCACGCCGCAGCGGCGCTTTTCCATCACTACATATTAAAAGACGGGCTGATCAAGCGTATGACCAAGGCGGGCTGATATGGCCGCCTATGCCTGTGACTGGGTAGATGCCTTTACCACGCGGGCGTTTGGCGGCAATGCCTGCGTCGTGGTCTATGGTGCGGATGACATTTCCCTAGATAACCGGATGCGCTTGGTGCGTGAAACCTCACTATCGGAATGCGCGTTTCTGGTCGCCTCAGACCTGGCCGATTTCGGGGTTCGCTATTATCTTGCGGGCCGCGAAATATTGATGGCGGGCCACCCGACCATCGCAACCGTGGTGTCACTTGTCAGCCGAGGCAAGGTTACCCTCGTCAACGGGCACGCGGATTTCACGCTGGAAGTTGGGGCAGGCGTTCTGCCCATTTCTGTCAGCATCGGGGATGACGACACCGTCACAGTGACCATGACCCAGCTTAAGCCTGAATTTGGCAATCAACACGACCTTGCTGAGATTGCGGATATTTTCGGCCTGACAGCGGGCGATATCCAGGGCGTTCCCCAAACCGTATCCACAGGATCGGCCTTTTGCATCACAGTTTTGACAAGCAAAGACGCGCTAAAGCGGGCGTCACTGAATGTTGATAAGTTGCAGGCGTATAAAGCCACCGAAAACGATGATTTTTTTGAACCATTTCTGGTTTGCCTGGGGGGTGAAACACCCGACGGCGACGTCTATTCCCGGCTGTTGCTGCCGCCACCCATGCCCGCGGAAGACCCGTTTACCGGCTCAGCCACGGGCTGCATGGCTGCCTATCTCTGGGCAAACAATCTTATCCAAACACCGGCATTTACCGCCGAACAGGGCCATTGGCTGGGCCGCCCCGGCAGCGCCAGGGTAGAGGTTCTTGGCCCCCAGGGCGATATATCCGGCGTTAAGGTCGCGGGTGCCGGATATATCCTGATGTCGGGTGAATTGTACCTGTAATCCCGGGGTATCAGACCGCGATCAACCCCATGCTTTCCAGCTTTAGCACCACTTGATGGGCGCAGTTGTCCACGTCAACATTTTCAGTTTCAACCGACAATTCCGGGTTCTCCGGAACGTCATAGGGGTCTGAAATGCCCGTGAACTCCTTGATCTTGCCGGCGCGCGCCAGCTTGTACAGACCCTTGCGGTCACGGCGTTCACATTCTTCCAGCGACGTGGCGACATGGATCTCTAGAAATGCCCCGAAACCTTCAATATCTTCACGCACGGCACGCCGTGTGGTGGCATAGGGCGCGATGGGGGCGCAAATGGCGATGCCGCCATTTTTGGTAATTTCAGACGCAACATAGCCGATGCGGCGGATGTTCAAATCGCGATGTTCCTTAGAAAACCCCAGCTCGGATGACAGGTTTTTACGCACGATATCGCCGTCCAGCAACGTCACCGGACGCCCCCCCATTTCCATCAGTTTAACCATCAACGCATTGGCAATTGTGGATTTTCCAGAACCCGACAGCCCGGTGAAAAATACTGTGAACCCTTGTTTTGAACGGGCAGGGCGGGTGCGGCGCAGCTCTGTCACCACCTCAGGAAACGAAAACCATTCCGGAATTTCAAGGCCTTCGGCCAACCGACGCCGCAGCTCGGTTCCTGAAATATTCAGAACCGTCACATCATCCTTGATCTCATCGGCAGGTTCATATTGCGCACGTTCCTGCACAAAAACCATATGTTTGAAATCGACCATCTCGGCACCAATTTCATCCTGATGTAAGCGATACAGATCTTGGGCATCATAGGGGCCATAAAAATCGTCCCCGGCTGAATTTTTGCCCGGCCCGGCATGGTCACGCCCAACAATGAAATGCGTGCAGCCGTGGTTGGCACGGATCAAGCCATGCCACACCGCTTCGCGCGGGCCCGCCATGCGCATCGCCAGGTTCAGCAGGCTCATCGACGTGGTTGATGTGGGGTATTTGTCCAACACTGCCTCATAGCAGCGCACGCGCGTGAAGTGATCAACGTCACCGGGTTTTGTCATGCCAACAACGGGGTGGATCAACAGGTTTGCCTGGGCTTCCTTGGCGGCGCGGAACGTCAGTTCCTGATGTGCCCGGTGCAACGGGTTGCGGGTTTGAAACGCAACGACGCGGCGCCAGCCAACTTTGCGGAAATAGGCGCGCAATTCGTTTGGTGTGTCGCGGCGGGCACGAAAATCGTAATGTACCGGCTGTTGAATACCGGTTATCGGACCACCCAAGTAAACCGGGCCCGCCGTGTTGTGCAGGTAGTTTACCGCCGGGTGGGCGTCATCATCGGCACCGTAAACATTCTTGGCCTCAAGCGCTTTGTCGGGCGACCATTTGTCCGTAACCGACATGATCGCCAGGATCACACCTTCCTGATCACGCAGCGCTATATCCTGGCCTGCCTCCACTGTTCCGGCAAATTTTTCGCTGATATCCAACGTTATCGGCATCGGCCAAAGTGACCCGTCAACCAGGCGCATGTCTTTGACAACACTGTCATAATCCTGCTGTTCCAAGAAGCCCTTAAGCGGGTTGAAACCACCGTTCATCAGCAGCTCCAGATCGCAGATCTGGCGCGGCGACAGGTCCCAACTGGGCAGTTCTGCTGCCTCTAGCTTTAGTTTTTGCGCGGAATCATAGGATACGTAAAGTTCGGGAATTGGGGTAAGATTAGACAACTGCATGGAAACTGGGCCTTCTTGGGCTGTACATTACAAAAAATTAAATTCAGCCGGGCAATACCGCGGGAAGGGGCACCACTGCAAGCTTTCAGAAGCGAAAAATCTCGAATGATGAAGCAATAGCACCAATAGTTAACTTGTAGACCTACTGGCCCGGATCAAAGGGTAATGCTAATCCGTCTCGGCGCAATTGCGGGGCATTTTCCCTATTCCAGCGAAACAAGACCAAATGCCAGTGGGTCGGTGATTTTCGCGAATGGTAAATCATTCCATCCGCACCCACGCGCCGGGCAGCGTCGCTGCTATGCCAGCTGGATGGCTGCTGCCCCATCCGCAATTCTTCGCGCCAATTCACCCGGGTTTCATGGCCTTGCAGGCCAAAATCATCACTGGTGGTTGGGGCGCGAAAATCCAATAGATTTGCGCCGGACAATAACAGCGGCACAATTACGCGCGGCGGATCATTTTCCCGGTAATAGCTGTCGATCGCCACCGCTGCCGCCTGGGGCGATGGCGACATGTAAATCGCGGGTTGCCCATCGTGATGAAAACGGCCCTGCTGGCTGGGCACAGCGTCCAGCACCCGCTTGACATCGCGTTCAAATATTATCCGATAGAACACTCCACCGCGCGGCGTCATTCGGTATCAGCATCCAGCTCAGACAAATACTTTTCGGCTTCCAACGCTGCCATGCAGCCCATTCCGGCGCTGGTCACGGCCTGGCGATAAATGTGGTCTGTCAGATCACCGGCGGCAAACACCCCCGCAATTGACGTTGCCGTGCTGTCGGGTGCTGTCACAACATAGCCGCCCATATGGGTTTCAAGCACGTCTATGACCAATTCGGACGCCGGGGCGTGACCGATGGCGATGAAACACCCGGCGCAGGGCACTTCGGTAATCGCGCCGGTCTTCACATTCTTGGCGCGCACGCCTTCCACACCCAGCGGGTTTTCCGACCCGAACACCTCTTCCAGCTGATGGTCCCACAGCATTTCGATCTTGTCGTTGTTCAGCAGCCGGTGTTGTAAAATCTTTTCAGCCCGCAATTCACCGCGTCGGTGAATAACCGTGACTTTGCTGGCGAATTTGGTCAAAAACAGCGCCTCTTCCACGGCCGTATTGCCACCGCCAACAACCACAACTTCCTTGCCCCGGTAAAAGAACCCATCACAGGTGGCACAGGCTGATACGCCAAAACCTTTGAACTTTTCTTCGCTGTCCAGGCCCAGCCAGCGGGCCTGCGCGCCGGTTGCCAGGATCAGCGCGTCCGCCGTGTAAGTTGTGCCACTGTCACCAATGGCGGTGAACGGGCGCTTGGCCAGATCGACGCTTAGAATGATGTCAGAAATAATATCGGTGCCCACGGATTTGGCGTGCTCTTCCATGCGGGTCATCAGATCGGGGCCCTGAACTTCGGTATCTCCGGGCCAGTTTTCCACTTCAGTCGTGATGGTCAGCTGGCCGCCGGGCTGGATGCCCTGAACCAGAACCGGGTTCAGCATGGCACGGCTGGCATAGACAGCGGCCGTATAGCCCGCAGGCCCGGACCCGATGATAAGAACTTTGCTGTGTTTCGTGTCAGTCATAATAGCCCCGATATTGATGTAACGCCCGTAGGATATAGCGACGACAACGCGGCGTTGTAACCCCGGTTGCAAAGCTGTGATCCAAACCGCTATTTGCGTGATATTGATAATGATATTTCACAAACGTGAAATTTTATTGCGCAGCAGCCTGCCAAATTGTACAACATGCCAATCATCACCAGCAGGAGCAAACATGCCCATCAGCAAACTTGACCCGATCGACCGCCAAATATTGGCAGAGCTTCAGGCAGACGGGCGTATCACAAATGTTGAACTTGCCCGCCGGGTGGGCATATCGGCGCCCCCCTGTTTGCGCCGGGTGCGAACCCTTGAAGAAAGCGGTTATCTTATGGGCTATCACGGCAATGTTGACGCCCGCGCCCTTGGCTTTGAAGTTCAGGTTTTCGCCATGGTCGGGCTGCAAAGCCAGGCCGAGGCCGACTTGACCAAATTTGAAAAGCTGTGCCAGGGCTGGTCGCTGGTCCGTGAATGTCACATGCTCAACGGCGAGGTCGACTTTGTTCTGAAATGCGTCGCCCCGGATCTGTCCAGTTTTCAAAACTTTCTGACAGAACACCTGACGGCGGCAGACAATGTGGCCAGCGTCAAAACATCGCTGGTGATCCGCTGCGCCAAGGATGATCCCGGCGTGCCGTTTGATGTGATGGAAGAGCGCCTGATGCGTGCACCCTAAGGCGCAGGCCAAATTATTAGCGCTTGTGGTTCAGCGGGCCAAATTCATCAACTGACGTGATATGCGGGAACAGTCCCAGAAAATGCGGGAACAGCTCGGTCGGCATCTGTATCTGTGGCTGCTCGCCAGGGTGGTAGCTTTCGGCCAACACACCGTTTGCCCGGATCAGATGGTGACTAGCCAGCCCCAGGTGAAACACCCTGACCGGTGAAACCGGGTTAATCCCGATCACAGTGCTGCCATCAGCCAGCCCTTCCAGGCCCAAAAGTGGTGAACTAGAAGTCGTTGCCAAAACACCCGGCAAAATACGTGCCGCGGCCCCCAGCATCAGGTCAGGGGCACCTTGGTCATGGCCGTAACCACCGTCAGTGACGCGAAATAAACGTGCACCAGGGACGCCCAGTTCCAGGTTTTGCGGATACAAAGTCATCGAACCGGCCCACATCAGCGGCTGCAACCCACCATCAGCGGTTGCGATCATATCGCCGGGCTGCAAGTCTTCTATGGCAACATAGCCCTGTTCGGTCTGGATCAGCGTGCCTTGACCAAAAGCACTGAACGCGCTTTCAAAGATCGGCAACGCCGGGGCGACACAGGTTTTGCTGTCAACGGTGCCGTCACTGGCCAGCCATTCAATTTCATAGCGGCGGGTGACAACGTCTAACTGTTTTGGCTTAATTGCCGACAGAGCCTGACGGTTAACCGTCCAAGCCTGTGGTTTTACAGGGTTAATCTTAGTACGTACAATATAACTCATGACCGGTCCTTTAAAGAAACCGTCCACAACTGCTTTACGGCCCCCACCCAAATGCAGAGGGACGTAATGGAATTTGTATGTTGTTAGCGAACCATTAAGTCAAAATATTTCGCAATTTTTAACGAAATTAAGGCCAATTGCGGCACGCCACCTGATTTGTTTCCTGATTTTAGTCGAATGTGCCACAATTGGCGGCAATTCGTTTAAAATGCGGCACAGCTGATGGGCTGCAGATGTCAGATTCTTAGCTGGCTTTTGCCGCTGCCCGGTCAGAACAGCGTTTCGCCCATGCCTTACGCTCTGCGCGCAGTGCCCAGGGCATTACATTTTTGTTCTGTTCAGTGAATGTGATCGTGGCCGTTAGCCAGCGGTGTTTCGTGCTCATAACCTGTACCTCATACTGCGCGGAAACTTTGTGTCCCGTCATTGCTCACAGGTGTTTTGACATATGATTTGGGCAAGGATCGGGCAGGGATGCACAAAATCAGCATTTAATCGACGCGTCACAATATCAGAGTAAAAATCCCAAATAAAATGTTTAATTCATTTAATTCAAATGGTTGAAAGGTATCACCGCAAACATTTTTCGGGGCTTCCAGGCCCCGATGCCCCCGGATTTCAGGTGCCGCCACAGCAATGCCATGATTGTTGCCAAATCAGAAACAGTTACGCGCCAGCCTCAAAGCCGAATCCCGGCGATCAGGCGGCCATAGTCGGCCTCTTTCATATGCACACCACGGCGATAGGAAAAAAACCGCGTCGCATCCGCATATGTGCAATGCCCGGTCCATTGGGCGCGGCCTACACCGGCACCGCGCAAACGGTGCAAGCCAAAGGACGGCAGATCAAACTGATAGCGGTCGGCGCTCCCATTGGCGAAAAACCGGGTATAGTCCGCATCTTCAGCCATAAATGTCTCTAAAAACTCGGGTCCCACCTCATAGGCTTTTTGGCTGATCGTCGGCCCGATAACGGCGGCGATATTGTCGCGCGACGCCCCCAAACCCAGCATTGCTTCAACCGTGGCTTCCAGCACACCACCCAACGCGCCCTTCCACCCGGCGTGGGCCGCGCCAATAACGCCCGCCTCAGCATCGGCAAACAACACCGGCTGGCAATCGGCACTTAACGCCCCCAACACCAGCCCCGGCGTGACAGTCACCATTGCGTCCGCCTTAACGGACCCTGTGGCAAAGGCCTTTGTCACAACATGCACATCCGCCGAATGCACCTGATGCACAGTAAGAACTTGTTCAGCCTCAACCTGCATCGCCGTGGCAACCCGGCCCCGATTGATCGTCACCGCCGCTGCCTGATCAGATGATCCAGGCCCGCAATTTAGCCCCTCAAGCACCCCAGATGACGCCCCACCCTTGCGTGTAAAAAAACCATGGCGCAGGGGCGCAAGACTGTCATCTGTGATGATCTCAAGTGTCATGTCTCAAAACCGGGCGGCGGGGGTGCCCCATTTTGAAATAGGGCAATGGCTTTGAACAACTTCCCCATTTCCTGGGGGTGGGTCAATCTGCGAAGGGCCTCGTCATGGGCTTCCAATTCATCGCCCTCAAGGCCAGCACCCAATTGCTGGGCCCGGGTTTCAATACCCAACCGGTTCAGCAAATCCCGTTGCAGGGTCATCGACGTTACAGACACCGTATCAGCCGCCTGGCTTAGGGCTTCAAAATCCACATGCGCCGTTAAATCCGCTTGGCCCGGCTCGGCCAGCGGGCTGACCGCTTTGTGGTCCTTCACCGCCTGAAACGTATCCCCAAGCGAGCGCCAATCACCGTAATCAATAAATATCGCCGCCCCACCATGTGCCGCAATGCGCGCAGCAACGGGTTGCACAAACCCAACAACCATAGGCCGGATTTCCACCGTATCCCCGGATTTTGTATCACTTATACGCTGTTCCAGCGCTGCAACCGGCACCGCGCCTGCCAGCGCCATGGCCAGCTTATCGCCCTTGTCGGTGATCATATGTTCGCGCCATCCGGCACCATCCCGGCTAAACTGGCGCACCGGCAGCGCGTCAATAAATTCATTCGCAATCAGAAATAGCGGCTGTTGCGCCAGCTCATCAATCGCGTCGATCCAGGTCACATCATAGCCGGTCAGCTGTTCTTTTTGCGTCTCGCGCAGGGCGGGCGATGCTTCCAAAAGCACCACATCCATCGCATCGTGAAACCCGGGCACCATTTTTGTGACCCGCAAAATATCCGCCATCAGGGTTCCACGCCCGGGGCCCAATTCGGCCAAGCTAAACCCATCAGGGCGCCCCTGATCAATCCAGGTTTGCGCCAGACACAGGCCCAGCAATTCGCCAAACATCTGGCTGATCTCGGGCGCGGTGGTGAAATCACCGGCCGCACCAAACGGCGTGCGGGTGGTGTAATAACCATGCTTGGGGTGCAGCAGGCATTCACCCATGTAATCCGCCACAGTCACCGGGCCACCCGCAGCAATTTTACCCAGTAATACTTCCTTCAGATCGCTCATTTTTGTTTGCCTGCCCAGACCAAAGTTGTGATGCCAATCACAATCATCGGCACCGATAATAATTGCCCCATCGACAGGCCAAAACCAGCACTGCCAATGACATACCCCATAGGGTTGTCCGGGGTGATAAACTGCGCATCCGCCTGTCTGAACAGCTCTACAATAAACCGTGAAACCCCGTAGCCAACGAAAAACAACCCGGTTATCCGGCCGGGTTTTTTCAACCAGCCCCGCCGCCAGACCAAAACCAGCAGCAGTATTCCCAAAACCACCCCTTCAAGCGCGGCCTCGTATAATTGCGACGGGTGCCGCCCGCACAGCCCTAAAATTTCGGGGCAATGCTGGGCCTGAATGCCGGGAAACGCCACTGCCCAGGGCACATCACTTGGCCGCCCCCACAGTTCTGCGTTGGTGAAATTGGCCAGCCGCCCCAGCATCAACCCTGTGGGCGTGGCAAAGGCCAGCGCGTCCGCAATAGACGCCGTGCGCAGCCCGTGGCGACGGCTGTAAAACCAAACGGCCGCAATAACCCCAATAAAACCGCCGTGAAATGACATGCCGCCCTGCCAAACCATGGGTATTTGCCCCGGATTGGCCAAAAAATGCGCCGGTTGGTAAAACATAACAAACCCCAACCGCCCACCGGCGATGATGCCGATAATGATCCAGGTCAGCAGGTCTTCCATTTGTTCTGATGTTATCGGGCTGGCATCATTTGGCCACAGCCGGGGCGCTTTTAGTGCCGCCACGATCAGCCGCCAGCCAATAAGAATACCGGCGATATAGGCCAGCGCATACCAGCGCAGCGCCAGTGTGAAGCCGCCAATTTCAACCGAAAAAATATCAGGGCCGATATTGGGGAAGGGAATGATCATACTCAGCATGGCCAAAGGCATGCTTGTCCAAAATGGTGAAGTCAACCTTGAGATTTGCCAATCAGACCCCCATATACCCCTCAGGCAGATACCGGAGGTTCAAATGCAGACCAGTAATAAAATTATGGACGATATTTCAAAACTGATGACCAACGCGATGGGCGTGGCCCAGGGCGCAAAAGGCGAAGCTGAAACAGCTATGAACAGCTGGGTTGACCGCTGGTTGGCGGATCGTGATTTTGTCAGCCGCGAAGAATTTGATGCCGTGCGCGCCATGGCGCAAAAAGCCCGGCAAGAAAATGACACGCTAAAGGCCCGGCTGGACGCGATGGAAAAAAAGCCCGCCAAAAGAAAACCCGCCACCCGCGCTAAAAAAACCTAAGCGCGACCCCAATATTTAACTGTTTTACCCAAAGGCACCCCGTTCCTGTGGGTAACTTGGCCCTGCAGCGCAGGTTTGGCCGCGTCAATCAAACATTGACCTAAATATGCAAAAATAGCGCTTTACAGGTGGCGTGTTCTCAAACACTATATCTGGTAAGGGCGGCTATATTTTACACCGACCCTAGAGCACGCATCTAGTTTTAGCGGGTCAAAGACCCCGCAAAGCTAACAGCATAAGAGGTCAGGCATGTCGCTTTCAGCGCAGGATATCCAGAACGAAGACCTACATCCAATTGATATTGTTGAACATTTGGCTGAACACCATGATTGGGAATTTGATCGCGTTGCTGATGATCAGATTGCCATGTCAGTAGAAGGCCTGTGGCGCAATTATTCAATCACGCTTGCCTGGTCTGACCAAGACGAAACCCTGCGCCTGATTTGCACCTTTGAAATGGAGCCGCCGGAAGAAAAACTGCCTAAAGTTTATGACCTATTGAACAGGGTCAATGACATTTGTTGGACCGGCGCATTCACCTATTGGTACGCACAACGCCTCATGGTCTATCGCTATGGGTTGGTACTGGCAGGGGGCCAGGTCGCCGGGCCGGAACAAATTGACACGATGATCACCGCGGCCGTAAAATCCGCCGAACGGTTTTACCCGGCATTTCAACTTGCCGCCTGGGGCGATCAGACCCCTGAACAAGCCATGCAGATCGCCATCGCCGAAGCATATGGCCGCGCCTGATAAGGCGCTGTCACTTTCGCAACGGGCAGGCTAGTTTCACGCAAACACTGCGGGGAACACCATGGATACCGATATCATATCAAAACGCGGGCTGGTGCTGCTGGGCTGCGGCAAAATGGGCTCGGCGATGTTGCAGGGCTGGCTGGATAACGGGGTTTCTGCCAGCGCGGTCTGGGTCATGGATCCGCATCCTTCTGATTGGCTGCAAAACCTGCCCGGCCTCAACCTGAACACCGACCTGCCAGACAATCCCGCCATCGTTCTGATCGCCGTTAAGCCGCAAATGATGGCCGACGCGCTGCCGGTATTACGCTCGCTGGGCAATGGCACAACGCTGTTTTTGTCGGTGGCGGCGGGCACGTCGATGTCGGCCTACCAGGCCGTTCTGGGCGACCAAACTCCCATTATCCGCGCCATGCCCAACACGCCCGCGGCAATCGGCCAGGGGATCACGGCGCTAATCGGAAACCAAAACTCCACACCCTCAGACATGGTACTGGCTGAAACCTTGCTAAGCGCCGTGGGCCAAACCGTCAGACTGTCGGATGAGGCGCAGATGGACGCTGTGACGGCCGTGTCCGGTTCCGGGCCCGCCTATGTTTTTCATCTGGTGGAAACCCTGGCCGCAGCCGGGGTGGCCCAGGGCCTGCCCAAAGACCTGGCCATGCAACTGGCCAAGGCAACCGTTGCCGGGGCCGGGGCGCTGGCCGCATGCGCCGATGAAACGCCTACGCAGTTGCGCAAAAATGTCACCAGCCCGGCAGGCACCACCGCCGCCGCGCTTGATGTGTTGATGCACCCGGAAACCGGCTTTCCTGCCTTACTGAACCGGGCCGTGGCGGCAGCAACAGCCCGCAGTAAGGAACTGGGATCATGAGCAAAATATCATTTGATGATTTTTTGGCGGTTGATATCCGCGTTGGCCGCATTACCGCCGCCCAGCCCTACCCAGAGGCCCGCACACCGGCCCTGAAACTTTGGATCGACTTTGGTGCCGAAATAGGCTCCAAAAAGTCCTCGGCCCAGATCACCAAACATTACAATCCTGCTGATTTGATCGGCCAGCAGGTGATGGCCGTGGTTAACTTTCCACCCCGCCAGATCGGCAAATTCATGTCAGAGGTTCTGGTGCTGGGCCTGTCGGACGCAAACGGTGATATCGTGCTTATTCGCCCCGACGCTGACATCCCCCCCGGCGCAAGGATGCACTGATGCAGCGCCTGCTTATCACCCGCCACATGCCCGCAAAGGTATTGGCCGCAGCGCGCGCGCATTTTGACGTCACCCATTACGATGTTGATCAGGCCATGACACCCGCCCAAACCCGCGCGGCCCTGTGTGACTTTGACGCCATCCTGCCCACCCTTGGTGACCCGCTAAATGGCGCGGCCTTTGCAGACCTGCCAAAATTCCGCTGCTCCATGCTGGCCAATTTCGGGGTCGGGGTGAACCACATCGACGTAAAAGCGGCCAATCAGGCGGGTATTGCCGTGTCCAATACCCCCGGCGCGGTCACTGATGCCACCGCCGATATCGCCCTGATGCTGATGCTTATGGCGGCGCGGCGCGCCAGTGAGGGCGAAGCATGGCTGCGATCGGGCAATTGGCGCGGCTGGGAACCCACGCAATTGCTGGGCCTGCATATGTCGGGCAAGACCCTTGGCATTATCGGCATGGGACGCATCGGCAAAGCCATCGCGCGCCGGGCCCATCTGGGCTTTGGCATGCAGGTGGTGTTTCACAACCGTTCAACCGTCACAGACCCCGGCGTCCCGGCCCGCCAGCTGGACAGCGCAGATGCGGTTGCCAGAACGGCAGATATCATCGTTGTCGCGGTGCCCGGCAGCCCAGCAACCCACCACCTGATCGGGCCCGGGTTTTTCACCGCCATGCAACCCCATGCGGTTTTTGTGAATATTTCACGGGGCGATGTGGTGGATGAACACGCCCTGATCACGGCGCTTCAGGCCAAATCCATCGCCGGGGCCGGTCTGGATGTCTATGAAAACGAACCAATGGTGCCCCGGGCCCTGCGCGACTTGGCCAATGTCACCCTGTTGCCCCATATGGGCACCGCAGCGCTTGAGGTCCGTCAAGCCATGGGGCTGATGGCGGTTGAGAACCTGATCGCCTGGTCCAACGGGCAGCCACCACCAAACCTAGTTTAGGGGCCCTAGGCGCTATTGGCCATCGCCCGTGGCTTCACGCCAGTGACGCCGACACAGCGACACATATGTTTCGTTGCCGCCGATCTGCACCTGGGCACCGTCTTTCACTGGGTTGCCGTCACCATCTTGACGCACAACCATGGTGGCCTTTTTGCCGCAATGGCAAATGGTACGGGCCTCGCGCATTTCATCAGCCAGCGCCAGCAGGGCGGCAGAACCGGGAAACAGCTCACCCCTGAAATCAACCCGCAGCCCATAGCACATGATCGGCACACCCAGATCATCCACCGCGCGCGCCAACTGCCAAACCTGATCCCGGCTTAGGAACTGCGATTCATCAATGAAGATGCAGGCAATTTTGGCTTCCGCCAGACGGGTTTTGACCTTGGCAAACAGGTCTTCATCCGGTGAAAACGTGTCGGCATCCGCCCCGATCCCGATCCGGCTTTTGATGCGCCCCTGACCGGCCCGGTCATCCAGATTGGCCGTCAGCAGATAGGTCTGCATGCCCCGCTCATGGTAATTATGCGACGCCTGCAGCAGCAGCGTCGATTTACCGGCATTCATCGTGGAATAGTTGAAATATAATTTTGCCATAGCCCAGAACTTAGCCTGTTGCCGCACATGGGATCAAGCAGTTCGCAGGGGCAATTGGTAATAGTTTGGGCCCGTCGAGACCGGATATCCAGGGGCCAAGGGCAAAGCCCTGGGGATGGAATTAGCCCACTGGATCCAATATCAACGGACCCAATACAGTGCCGGTTTCCCGGTCCCGTATACGACAGGGAAGCATATAGTGCCCACCCTGAAATCTGGCGAAACAATGCCAGCAAAACTCATCAGCCCCCAACCCAGGGGTGGATTTAGAATGACATTTGCAAGGCGCGGCTATAATGGGAAAGATAAGGGTGAATTCCCCATATTAATGGGGGGTGCTATGATTGGGGTGATTATGACTGACAACGCAAATTATTTGAAACGCCACACAGAGGCGCTTGTCAAAGATGTGGGGCTGGCAGCGGCCTGTAAACTAACCGGTAAATCCAAAGCCACGCTTGGGCGTTACTATTCTGATCTGCCCGAACACGCTGACCGCTTCATGCCGGTTGACGCCGTTGCCGCACTGGAAGACGCCGCCCAATATCCGCATGTTACCGGCGCATTGGCTGAACTTAAGGGCATTACACTGTCCTACAATCCCAGCACTAAAAATTCACAATCCAGCAGTGGCGTCACATCGGATGTTATTAAGCTTAGCCAGCGCTTTGCCCAGCTTATGGCCGAATACAATCAATCGATCGAGGACGGCATCATTACCCTGAACGAAAGCAAACGCCTGCTCAGCGAAACCCAGGCCATTCAACAGGTGCTGCTCAGCATGAAGCTTAATCTGGAAGAAGAAGCCGTCTGAATTTCAGAAAAATACCCGCTGCACAAACCAATAGGCGCCCATAATTGCGATGCCCAATGATGCCGGTTTGGCAATGACCGCCCGGTACCAAACCCGTGTTCCAAACCAATAGCCCACCACCAGAAACGCCGCGCTGATCACCGCCAACTGCCCCAGCTCGACCCCGATATTAAACCCGATCAACCCGGTGAAAAACCGCGCCGGGTCCAATCCGATATCGCCCAGAACCGACGCAAACCCCAACCCGTGCAACAGCCCAAAGCCAAACACCACCGCCGTGCGCCAGGGCCGCAGCTTGGTCATTAAAATATTTTCCACCGCCACATAGACGATCGACGCCGCTATAAGCGGCTCAACAATTGACGGCGGCACCTGAATGATCCCCAATGCTGCACTTGCCAGCGTGACCGTGTGGGCAATGGTAAAGGCCGTCACCTGCGTCAATAGCGGTCGCAGTTTCAGCGAAAAGAAAAACAGCCCCAGCACAAATAGAATATGGTCCAGCCCCTTGGGGATAATGTGCTGAAATCCCAGGCCGATAAAATCGGTAAATGACGTAAACCACCCTTGGCGTGCACTGCCTGACCGTGGCAGCGCAATGCTGTGCTCACCACCCGTCAAATAGCCAGAATACCCATCGCCACTGGCAATAACCTGACGCACCACCAACGGGCCGTTTTCGGCGGCCCAGCCAACGGTTACCGGGCTGTCGTCCACCGGTAATTGCGCACCAAGGCGCAACACGCTTTCGCGCACCAGCTCAATATCGCCCACTTCTGGTATCTCCAGCCCGAAAATATCCAGCCCAATTGCCATGTCACCGGCCCGCACCTGAAACTGCGCGCCAATTTCCGGCCATGCCTTACGAAATGCCGCCGCCAAAGCGTCCGGCCCCATGGCGCGAAACATGTCATACCGCTCTGACAACGGCGATGCGTTGGTATCTTCCAGCTCACTTAGGTCCAGCCCGGCCACCAGCGTTTCAAGCGTCAAAATGATGTCAATTTCAACCCTGTCCGCCGTGACGGTAACATCTGCGGTAGCAGGGCGGATTTCATGGGCAATGACCGGGTTAAAGATGCTAAACATCAACACCAACAGACTTGACAGCAGCCATATCGGTGCCAGCCTGTGGCCAAGTAATTTAGGAGCAGTACGTAGCATGAAATTCCTGTTCACAATATTTCTGTCGGTGTTGCTTAGCATGTCTGCCGCCATTGGCCATGAATTTTGGATTTCCCCGGAAACCTACCAACTGCAAAGCGGCGACGCCATACAGGCCGACCTGCGCGGCGGGCAAAAATTCTCTGGCGGCCCGTTTGGGTTTTTGCCACAACGGTTTGCCCGTTTTGATCTGGTGCAGGGCGATCAAATCGTGCCGGTGCAGGGTCGCATCGGTGACCGACCGGCCCTGAACATGGCCGCCCCCGGTGACGGCCTGTGGATCGTGGTGCATGAAACCACCGACAGCAAAATCACCTGGGATGAATGGGAAAAGTTCGCCGGTTTTGTCAGCCACAAAAAGCTGGGCACTGCTTTGATAGACCACAAATCCCGCGGGTTGCCTGACACAGGATTCAGCGAAACCTACCGCCGGTTTGCCAAATCTCTGGTGGCGGTGGGCGCAGGTGACGGCACCGATCAACCGGTTGGCATGCGCACCGAAATCGTTGCCTTAAACAACCCCTATACCGATGACCTGACAGCGGGCTTTGCCGTTCAGGTGCTATACCAAGGCGCCCCGCGCATCGATGCCCAGATCGAGGTTTTCGCCAAGGACAGCAGCGGTGACGTAACCGTTTCAACTGTGCAAACCGATCTCAACGGCCAGGCAATTATCCCTGTAAGCCCCGCCACCGAATACCTGCTTGATGCGGTGCTGCTGTTGCCCCTGGAACCCGATGCGTCCCAAGCCGCCCCGGTCTGGGAAAGCCTGTGGGCCGCCCTTACATTTCGCACCCCGGGCTGATTACTGCCCCAATGCCTGACCCAGATCATCGATCAAATCCTGGGCATCTTCAATGCCAACAGATATCCGCAACAGGTTCACGGGTATGCCAGAATCCGGCTCAATGGTGTGGCGATGCTCGATCAGGCTTTCGACACCCCCCAGTGACGTTGCCCGGTGAAACAGGTTCAACCGCCCCGCCACCCGCAGCGCGTCAGCGGCGTCACCTTTCACCAGAAACGACATCAAATACCCAAAGCCGCCCTGCATTTGTAGCGCCGCCAAATCATGGCCCGCAAACCCCGGCAACCCCGGGTAAAACACATCCTCAACCCCGGGGTGCTCGTGCAGGAATTCCGCTATCTGCATCGCGTTTTGACACATCCGTTCCACCCGCAGGGGTAGGGTGCGCATGCCCCGCACCAACAACCAGGCTTCAAACGGGCCAATGACTGTGCCCGCCCCATTGCGCTCGGCCTCAATTGCCTGCCACATAGGGTTAACCGCCGCCGTCGCCAGCACGCCGCTTAGCACATCGGAATGGCCGTTGATCGCCTTGGTTGATGAATGCATCACAATATCCGCCCCCAGCGCCAGCGGCTGGCTTAAAATGGGCGTCGCGGCGGTGCTGTCCACAAGCAATATCGCGCCCGCCTGTTTGGCAGCCCGGCTGGCCGACCTGATATCAACCACTTTCAACCACGGGTTAGACGGGGTTTCCACCAGCACAATATCGGCCCTATGGGCACGGCACAGCCTGTCCAATGCCGCCGCGTCGCTGGCATCCACCTCATGCAGGCTCACATCCCGACGGGCGCAAAAATCCCGGACCCATGTGCTGGTGCCGTGGTAAATTCCAGACTGAATTATCGCCGCCCCACCAGTGGGAATGGTGCGAAATACCGCCGCAATCGCCGCCATGCCCGATGGGAACACCAGCGCAGCTGCCGCCCCCTCCAGCTCGGCCAAAACCCCCTCGGCAATAGCTGTCGTGTCATTGTGATAGCGCGCATAGGAATAGCTGCCATTTTGCAGCTCATAATCGCGATCCCGCACAAATGTGGTCGACGGCTGGATCGACGGCACAACACCGCCACTGCTTGGGTCCACCGCCCCGCCTGCCTGGGCAGCCACTGTTGCCGGCTTTGTTTTGCGCATGTCTGTGCCCCCGAAATAATGCGATGTTCCTGT
Source organism: Paracoccaceae bacterium (assembly GCA_036479015.1). Lineage (GTDB taxonomy): Bacteria > Pseudomonadota > Alphaproteobacteria > Rhodobacterales > Rhodobacteraceae > NVTR01. Next base: position 105,131 of record JAZGFB010000018.1, read on the forward strand.
CGCCATAGTCCACAGAATCGCGCGGCAAATCAAGCCGCGACCAGGGCGTTTTCCAGCTGACAATCGATATCTCGGGGTCAAAAATCTGACGGTATGCTGATCCCCCCATACAGCCGGTGGATAGTTTGCCGTCAAACCGGCCCTTTTGGGCAATTACCCGCCGCCCTATGGCCAATTCCCACACCCAGCCTTGGCAGCAGTTGAGCTTATTTACAAATTATTGGTAATTGTCACTTACAGCTGACTGCGAACAAATCTTTGAAGATTTTAGTTCCAGTCGATTTGCTAACTGGGGAATATGTATGGCACCGAAACATGAATGGCTTTTCGACGCCCTGTGGGAACTTTCGGATGAAGCATTAGCAGCAGGCATGCCGGTATTGGCTGGCAAACTGGAAGCGGCGATGGATACCTATCTAAACGAACAGGCCCGCCATACAGCCCGCAAAAAGCGCCATACCGCTAGAAATGTACACTTGGCTGACAGCAAACCAACCCAGGTCGCTGCCCGTCTGATCCGGCAAATGGAAGCGCGCGCGCAATGTGCCAACCTTTGGGCCGCACCTGAACCCGAACCTGAAACCCAATTTCAGTCGTCACGGGCCTCGGTGGCATCCTGATCTAACTCAGTACCCTTTGGGGCAAATACCAGCATTTTGAATTATGTAGCGCAGTGCCGGGCCTTACCCCTGCAACGCCCGCACACCCAGTTCGCCTTCTTGCCCCATTTTCATCGCCAGTGCTGCGGCGTGGCTGGCGGCCAATGTGGTGAAATACGGGATGCCGCTGGTCAAGGCGATGTTGCGCATGGCGCGGCTGTCTTCAACGGCCATTGCGCCCTCGGTGGTGTTCATCACCAGGGCGATGTCACCGTTTTTCATCACGTCAACGATGTTGGGCTGGCCTTCGTAGACCTTTTTCACACCCTCGGCCTGAATGCCATTTTCCGCCAGAAACGCCGCCGTGCCGCCGGTGGCGATAATGCTTAGCCCCAGGTCAATCAGGGTTTGCGCCGCCTCGACCAGATCATCGGTTTTATCGGCCTCTTTGATCGACAGAAATGCTTTGCCGGTGGTCGGCAGAACCACGCCTGCGCCCAGTTGCGCCTTTAGAAATGCGCGGTGGAAATGCCGATCCCAGCCCATGACTTCACCAGTCGAACGCATTTCGGGGCCAAGTATGGTGTCAACGCCGGGAAAGCGGGCGAACGGCAGCACGGCTTCTTTGACGGAAAACCACGGCATGTTCGGGTCCGCCAGGCGCATCGGGTCACCAATGGGTTCTGGGTCACCCTTGGCGGCATCGGCCGGGTAGGGCGGGCGCTTGGGGAAATTTGACAAAGGCTCACCGGCCATGACCCGGGCTGCAATACTGGCAATGGCCGAATCCGTGGCCTTGGCAACAAACGGCACCGTGCGCGACGCGCGTGGGTTCACCTCAATCAGGTAGATGTCGTCCCCCTTGACGGCGAACTGAATGTTCATCAACCCAACCACACCAAGCGCCAGCGCCAGCGCGTGGGTTTGGGTGTGCATTTCGTCGATGATATGTTTGGGAAGCGAATACGGCGGCAAGCTGCAGGCGCTGTCACCCGAATGCACGCCAGCCTCTTCGATGTGTTGCATAATGCCGGCCACATGCACGTCCTTGCCGTCACAAATGGCGTCAACATCGCACTCAATGGCGCCTGACAGGTAGCTGTCCAGCAAGACCGGGCTGTCACCGGAAACCACCACAGCCTCGGCAATATAGCGTTCCAGTTGCGCCATATCGCGCACAATCTCCATGGCACGTCCGCCCAGTACATAGGACGGGCGGATCACCAGCGGAAAGCCAATTTCTTTGGCAATTTCAACGGCTTGCGCGTCGGTTGATGCAATGCCATTTTCCGGCTGCTTCAGGCCAAGTTTTGTCACCAGATCAGCAAACCGTTCACGGTCTTCCGCCAGATCAATGGCGTCCGGCGTCGTGCCCAAAATCGGGATACCCGACTGTTCCAAAGCATTGGCCAGCTTTAACGGCGTTTGCCCGCCGTACTGTACAATCACCCCGTGCAGGGTGCCGTTTTCCTGCTCAACCCGCAGAATTTCCATCACATGTTCAAACGTCAGGGGCTCAAAATACAGCCGATCCGATGTGTCATAATCGGTCGACACCGTTTCCGGGTTGCAGTTGATCATGATGGTTTCATAGCCCGCATCCGTCAGCGCATAACAGGCGTGGCAGCAGCAATAATCAAACTCAATCCCCTGGCCAATGCGGTTCGGACCACCGCCAAGAATAACCACCTTTTTGCGGTCCGTTGGCCGGGCTTCACATTCCACATCGCCCATCACCGGGGTTTCGTAGGTCGAATACATATAGGGCGTCTGCGCCTCAAATTCGGCCGCACAGGTGTCGATACGTTTGAAAACAGCCGTGACGCCCAGAGCGATGCGTTTGGCGCGAATTTCGGTTTCATCCCGGCCCGTCAATATGGCCAGTCGGGCATCTGTAAAGCCCATTATCTTCACCGCGCGTAACCCGGCCTCATCCAGGGGCAACCCGCCACGGCGAATGCCTTCCTCGGCGTCCACTATTTCGCGGATGCGGGCCAGAAACCATGGGTCAAACATGGTGGCCACATGGATTTCATCGTCGCTTAAACCGTGGCGCATGGCTTGGGCAATGGTGCGCATACGGTCCGGGGTTTGCCGCGAAATGGCCTTGGTCACGGCCGCCTTGTCAGGTGCGCCCGCGATCTCAACCTCATCAAATCCGGTCAGCCCGGTTTCCATGCTGGCCAGCGCTTTTTGCAGGCTTTCATGGATGGTGCGGCCCACTGCCATCGCCTCACCCACGGACTTCATCGCGGTGGACAACAATGGCTCTGAGCCGGGGAATTTTTCAAAGGCAAACCGCGGGATCTTGGTGACAACATAATCAATCGTCGGCTCAAAGCTGGCAGGCGTCACCTTGGTGATGTCATTGTCCAGCTCGTCCAGCGTGTAGCCCACGGCCAGTTTCGCCGCGATCTTGGCGATGGGAAACCCCGTGGCCTTGGACGCCAGCGCGCTTGAACGCGACACCCGCGGGTTCATTTCAATCACCACCATGCGCCCGTCGGCAGGGTTCACCGCCCATTGCACGTTAGAGCCGCCGGTTTCCACGCCAATTTCACGCAGCACCGCGATCGACGCCGTGCGCATGATCTGGTATTCTTTGTCCGTCAGCGTCAGCGCCGGGGCCACCGTGATGCTGTCGCCTGTATGCACGCCCATCGGGTCAACATTTTCGATGGCGCAAATGATGATGGCGTTGTCGGCCTTGTCGCGCACCACCTCCATTTCAAATTCTTTCCAACCCAGCAGGCTTTCGTCGATCAGAATTTGGGTAACGGGCGACGCGTCCAAACCAGTGCGGCAGAAATGTTCAAAATCATCGCGGTTATAGGCCACACCGCCGCCGGTTCCGCCCAGGGTAAAGGCCGGGCGAATGATGGCGGGCAGGCCAATGTCTTCCAGCGCGCCCCAGCAATCATCCATGCATTCAGCAATGGTGGCACGGGGGTTTTCCAACCCGATCCGGTCCATGGCTTCGCGAAACAGCTTGCGATCCTCGGCCATTTCAATGGCCGCCTGATTGGCCCCAATCAGCTCAACGCCAAATTTTTCCAGCGTACCATTATCGGCCAGCGCCAAAGACGTGTTCAACCCGGTCTGCCCGCCCATGGTGGGCAGCAACGCATCCGGGCGCTCTTTTTCGATGATTTTGGCAACAATTTCGGGGGTAATCGGCTCAATATAGGTGGCGTCCGCCATATCAGGGTCGGTCATTATGGTGGCCGGGTTTGAGTTCACCAAAATAACCCGGTAACCTTCTTCGCGCAGTGCTTTGCAGGCCTGGGCCCCAGAATAATCAAACTCACACGCCTGACCAATAACAATAGGCCCCGCGCCTATGATCATGATCGACTGGATGTCGGTTCTTTTTGGCATGGCAGCCCCACTGATTTGCGAATTGTCGTGGGTTATAGTGATGGCACGCGCAGGTGCAAGGGGTGAGTGCCCGCTATGCTGGCGGTTTGACACCAAAATGGCTGCGCCACGCTGCATAGGCAAAACCAGTTGCCAGAACCAGAAACGCAGCCACGCCAATAAGCTGGTAATGATATGGCGGAATTCCTTCCAGATCAAGGTTTGCCCGCATTTGATCCTGCATGTCAAAACGGTAGAGTCGTAATATAGGTCTAAAAATTGGACCAAAGCATAGCGTCAGATAAAGTGTCCCTAACTTTGCGCCAAGGCGGTCAATCAATACCGGCGCGAAACAGGCGGCAGGGATGTAATAATAGACCCATGAAATGGGTGATAAAAGTGCCATCAAAATAAGAGCAAGCGGCCAGAGAGTGGCCGTCTGAATATCTGGAGTGGTGCGGGAAAATGCCCGGATAATCAGGGCAAAAACAGCAATGAATATACCGTTGGAAACCATGCGCCAAAGTGCGGGTCGTGCAATGTTGTACCAACCGGGGTCCGGAACCGATGCGGTCGGGGGCTCTAGCCCTGCCACCCAGATCAAATCATCGGTAAAAAATAATTGGGCAATGGCTGCATCCACATTAAAGCTGATGGCCGTGACAAGTACAGTATCTGATATCAGCGAAATTTGGTCAAAAAATGCCCGGTGCAACGGCCAATCCGCCCAGATCAAAGACGTAAGACCAAGGGCCGTGCCAAACAACAAAAAGCTCCAAAATGCCCGCCGTTGATGGCCAAACAACCAGAACAATGCAAAAATTGCCGGGTAGATTTTGATTGCTGCGGCAATGGCAAGGGCCAGTCCCGCAACGATAGAAGCATTGGCGCGAATACGTTCAACGGACAGAACCAGCAAAAAGCTTACCAAAATTTGCGGCTGGTTCTGATTGAGGGCGATGGTTCCAATATGGGTGCTAAGCAGAATAAAAATGGCCAGTCCCATAAATATTGCTGGGTTCAGTTGCGATCGCGTTGCCCGATAGGCCAAATATGGCGTGGCAATTAATAGGATACAATTCACCATCAGCGCGACCGCAGCGACCCGCCAAAAATTCACCTCGGCGATAAATTGTCCAAGCTTTGCCCAAATGGGCGGGTAAATGAACGGATAAATTGCCCCCTCATATTGGTATTCCCGGGCCATAAAGTCGCGCCATTCAGACGGTGGATACATCAGAAAAGTATCGGTCACGGCTGGATAAACCTGATCGGGTTGCCCCGCGGTCAGGAATTGCCCGGCAAGCCAGGTCGCCATTAGATCCGGGGAATGGGTTGGAAAAAACCAATAAAACGACAGGCCAAATCCGGCTAACAATATTGCCGCAACTAGGCGGTTATTGGATGAATTCATTTTGCTCGCGCCCTATAATTTTTCCCTAGAAGCTATGCGAATATTGATTTTCCATCAAGAATATTTGCGCCCTGGCGATATTTTTCTAACAAACGTGGCTCCTCAGCCGCCTTGAAACACCTATCCCGCCTTGACTTTGGTCCGCCCAAAGGGTGTATCGGCGCGGACAAGCAAACCCCCGAAGGGAACTCTCATGCACGCCTATCGCAGCCATAACTGTGTTCAGCTGAACAAATCAAATGTTGGCGACACCGTTCGCCTGTCGGGCTGGGTGCATCGGGTGCGTGACCACGGCGGCATTTTGTTCATTGATCTGCGCGACCATTACGGCATTACCCAGGTGTTGTGTGACCCAGACAGCCCGGTTTTCGCCGCCATGGAAAAGGTGCGCGCAGAATGGTGCATCCGCATCGACGGAAACGTCATGGCGCGTGACGCCGAATTGGTGAACAGCAAAATCCCCACCGGCGAGGTAGAGGTGTTCATCCGCGATCTGGAAGTGCTGGGCACCGCCGACGAGCTGCCATTGCAGGTGTTTGGCGATCAGGAATACCCGGAAGAAACCCGGCTAAAATATCGCTATCTCGATCTGCGCCGTGAAAAGCTGCAAAACAACATGAAGCTGCGCTCTGACGTGGTGGCGCACCTGCGCCGCGCCATGTGGGACAAAGAATTCCGCGAATACCAAACCCCGATCATCACATCCTCCAGCCCGGAAGGCGCGCGTGATTTCCTGATCCCCAGCCGCCTGCACCCCGGCAAATTCTACGCGCTGCCCCAGGCACCCCAGCAGTTTAAACAGCTGATCATGGTGTCGGGTTTTGACAAATATTTCCAAATCGCCCCGTGTTTTCGTGACGAAGACCCGCGCGCTGACCGTTCGCCCACAGATTTTTACCAGCTTGATCTGGAAATGTCGTTTGTCGAACAACAGGACGTGTTTGATACCATTCAGCCTGTAATCCAGGGCTGTTTTGAAGAATTCGGCGGCGGTCGCAAGGTTGATACCGACTGGCCGCAGATATCCTACCGCGACGCCGCCCTATGGTATGGCACCGACAAACCCGACCTGCGCAACCCGATCAAAATGCAGATCGTATCAGACCATTTTGCAGGCTCCGGCTTCAAAATATTCGCGTCCCTGCTTGAACAGGACGGAACAGAAATCCGCGCCATTCCAGCGCCGGGCGGCGGATCACGCAAATTTTGCGACCGGATGAATTCGTTTGCCCAAAAAGAAGGCCTGCCAGGGATGGGTTATATTTTCTGGCGTGACCAAGGTGAGGGCATGGAAGCCGCAGGCCCCTTGGCCAAAAACATCGGCCCCGAACGCACCGAAGCCATCCGCCAGCAACTTGGCCTGAATGTCGGCGACGCCGCGTTCTTCCTGGGCGGCAAGCCAAAAGCCTTTGAAACCGTTGCCGGAAAAGCCCGCACTGAAATTGGCAATCAACTAAAACTAACCGATCTGAACCGGTTCGCGTTTTGCTGGATCGTTGATTTCCCGATCTACGAAAAAGATGAAGAAACCGGCAAGATTGACTTTGAACACAACCCGTTTTCCATGCCCCAGGGTGGCATGGCAGCCCTGGACGGTGACCCGCTGGATGTGCTGGGTTATCAATATGATCTTGCTTGCAACGGCTATGAATTTGTCAGCGGCGCGATCCGAAATCACCAGCCTGAAATCATGTTCAAAGCCTTTGAAATTGCAGGTTACGGCAAAGACGAAGTCGAAAAACGTTTCGGCGGTATGGTCAACGCCTTTAAGTTTGGCGCACCACCCCACGGTGGCTGTGCAGCCGGTATTGATCGCATGGTGATGTTGCTGGCGGATGAAGCCAACATCCGCGAAGTCATCATGTTCCCGATGAACCAGCGCGCCGAAGACCTGATGATGGGGGCGCCAAATCAGCCCCAGAATGCCCAGTTGCGCGAATTGCACCTGCGGGTGATCCCCCAGGATCAGTAGGTCAAAGGTCTGGGTTAACCGAATCCATTGCGTTACCAACGTTGATAGTCATATCAAGTGCGCCGCCAAAAACTGACGCACTGATAACAATGGCGACAGACATAAGCAGTGCGGTTAGAAACACCCAGTCAACGGTGACGGCCCCGGCAGAACTGTACCAAAACTTGTTAATTTCATTCAACATTATCTTCCCAATCGTTACAAAATTTAAACCTGACACACTCCCCTGAAACATTTCAGCTTTCGGGGCCGTCGACGGGATCATAGCGAAGACTTGTTCAAATGAAGTCAAAAATAAGACATTATGGATAGTTCGGGGTCAATCACCGCTGAAGGGGGTGATTGTTTGGGAATCCCCCCTGTTTTTGGCATGTTTGGCATACGGCAATAAAAAAACCCGCCAAAATGGCGGGCTCACATCAGCCGGATAAAGGTGTTGCTTCTGGCGGGGCGGCTATGAAATGGTTGAAACCATCGCAATCCCAAGCGACATAACACCGGCAGCAAATACCGCCCAATCAACAATTGAGCTGCCCAGGCTTTCGTTCCAGAAACGCTTTGTAAACGCCGTCATTTGCTTTGCTCCAGTCCATTCTGTGTCAGGCTTCATGCGTGTAATGCTGACCCAATAAATGTTGCGCCTGATTGGGGCAACATTACGGTGACTGGGGTTCTTATTCAGGGTAAATCTACTATAGTTGGACGTAATTTAAGATCATCAATCCGGATAAAACGCATGAAAATCAAGAAGATAAGCAATAAGATCGATAATTGGACGCCCCCGGTCCGCCCCAATTTGATTGAATTAGAAGGCCGATATACCCGCCTGGCACCGCTGTGCGCACAGGCCCATTCAGAGCCGCTTTTTCGGGCGAATTCAGCCGATGATAGCATCTGGGATTATTTGCCATACGGCCCCTATGCCACAGTGTCTGATTACCGGTCATGGGTTGCGGATGCCCAAGGCGGCCATGACCCAGCCTATGTGGCGATTATGGACAAAGAGCACAGCGTCTGGGCCGGGGTCGCCAGTTTCATGCGCATCAACCCCGAAATGGGGGTGATCGAAGTTGGCGGCATTAACTATGCCCGCCGCCTACAACGCACCCGGGCTGCAACTGAAACCATGTATCTGATGATGAAATGGGCGTTTGAAGCCGGATACCGACGCTATGAATGGAAATGTAACGCGTTGAATATGCCCTCACGTCGGGCCGCACAACGGCTTGGTTTCAGCTATGAAGGCATTTTTCGCCAATCGATGATCGTCAAAAATCGCAACCGCGATACCGCCTGGTTCGCGATCATTGACAGTGAATGGCCGGCGCTTAAGCAGGCGTTCCAACAGTGGCTTGCGCCCGAAAATTTTGATGGCGATGGACGCCAGCTCTGTTCACTTGCCACACTGACCGCCCCGGTGCGTGTCAGCCAGGACCCAGAATTGGCCGAACAGGTCTAACCCCTAAACAACCTTGCAGTGCTGCAGCCGGTCCTGCACCAACCCGGCAATCCGGGCCACATCCTGGTTGACGGGTCGGCCATTTTTGCACGACTGATCCAGATCGCGGGCGGCACCTGCTAACTGGTCATCCTTGGCCAGCCGGGCCACGCCGGTTAGAAATTGCGCGACATAGATCAGCGATTTCTCGTCATGGCTGGACGCGGTCAGAATATCTGAAATTGATGCCAGATCGTCGCGCAGCGCCAACTGGTCTGGGGCAATTTCATCATCACCAACCGGGCGCAGCCCGCGGGGCTGCTGTTCTGCCGGTAAATGTGCCAGCACAGCCGCCTGAAATGCGGCGAGGTTGATGATGGGTTTTTCCAAAAAACCATCCGCCCCGGCGGCCAGCGCAATACTTTGCCCTTCACTGTCACCACTGATCCCAAGCAACACCTGGATGCGGGGGGTGGCATGTGCCAGTTCGCGGATCAAATCAGCACCTGACCCATCCGGCAGACCCAGATCAACGATCACCACCACCGGTTGGTAAACTGACAAATGCCGATGGGCAGATTTTAGACTGTCAGCCCGTCTAATACGGGCGCCCGAACGCAGGCATAACAGGCGCATGGCTTCACAGGCGAACAGACTGTCCTCAACCACCAACACAGTCAGGCCCAATAGCGGCCGGGCAGCGGTGGGGGTTTGGGTGATAAAGAAATTTTCTAAATTATCTGGCATGTTGGGGCTCATTTATTTGATACCCTAGTTAAGGCGCGACAAGGTGAATAGTCCGTTAACTGCGCCGGACTTGTGACAGTCTTTTCACTTGCCGGGCCCAGTTGTCAGATGGATAAGGGGGCAGAGATTATAACAGAGGTGCCAGCCATGATCGGACGACTAAACCATGTGGCTATTGCTGTGCCTGATCTGGCGGCGGCGGCGGCGCAATACCGCGATATGTTCGGGGCCGAAGTGGGCGCGCCCCAACCAGAACCTGACCACGGCGTCACCGTTGTTTTTATCGACCTGCCAAACACCAAAATTGAACTGCTGCACCCGCTGGGCGATAACAGCCCGATCACGGCCTTTCTGGAGAAATACCCCTCCGGTGGCATCCACCACATATGTTATGAGGTCGACAATATCGTGACTGCCCGCGACCGGCTGGTTGGAAAAGGCGCACGGGTGTTGGGCAGAGGGGAGCCTAAAACCGGCGCCCATGGCAAACCGGTGCTGTTTCTACACCCCAAAGACTTCACCGGAACATTGATAGAATTGGAGCAAATCTGATGGCCCCCACAAGCGCAATCGTACTGTACGCCGTTGTCTGGTTCATGGTGATGTTCATCGTGCTGCCAATCCGGCGACGCACCCAGGGTGACGAAGGCAAAATAGTGCCCGGTACCCAAGCCGGTGCCCCGGCAAATTTTGATGTCCGCAAAACCATGATACTGGTCAGCGGTATCGCGCTGGTGGTCTGGGGAATAATCGTGGCAATCATTGTGTCGGGCGTGATCAGCATACGCGATCTGGGCTGGATCTAGGGGCCGGCCCCACAACCCTGCACCCCCAGCGCCGGATCAGTTTTCACCACGGGGCGCTAAAAGTAGGCGGACACCGCGGCGTTACATAGCACAGGTTTGGACTTGGTATCGGTAAATTTGGCCGCAGGTTGCGCCGCGCTTTGCGCGTCGCGGGGCGATTTTTCTGCGAAAAATCGAGTGCCTCCGGCGGGGATATTTATGGAACCAAGATATTTAGAGCGTTTTCGTCTGTAGTCATGTTTTCACCACGGGGTGGGCCACCAGTGGTAGGTTTGATTTGTTTGGGGGCAGGGCCCTGATCCGAGACTATGGTGTTATCCCCTACTTGAACCGCGTTTCGCAGACCAGAGGTGGTCGAATTTTAGCTATTGAATTTTACCCGGGTGAGTTGGTCCATGAATGGGAAAGCTTTGATGTGTTTTTGTCTAGTGAAATCAAACGACTGAATTCGATTGTGGCCGATGATGGAACTGTTTTGAACTTGGATGCCTGGGCCGATTACAATTGGGATGTAGCATAGTTTAGGTAATCTCGGGCATCTGCCAACATGCCAACCTTCTACCCCCCCCCAACCAGAATGCTCGCCAACGGCCCGCGCCCTCACTTATTGTTGGTTTGAGGTGCGATTTCCAGCGGAGGGTGCTGCGGCGCTACTGCAGGCGCCAGACCCTAACCCCGGTTCAGCCGATGGAACAGATGGGTGAAGGTGGCCGCCCCCAGGATCGGCACCAACAGGTTGATCACCGGAATGCTTAGGGGCACCGCCATCAGCGCCCCAGCCAGCCAGATCTGTCCCAAATGGGCGCGCCACATATCACGTGCCTGTTGGCGGCCCATGCGGCGCATGGCGACCAGCTGAAAATATTCCCGGCCCAACAGATACCCGTTCAACCCCCAAAAAATCAGCGGCGCGGCGGGTGCAAACAGTAAATACAGCACCAGAGCTGCGATATTTGCACCAATCAGCACAGCCAAAAACCGCGCTGTGTCCTGTAATGCCTGGGCCCAGGAAACGGTGCCTGCGGCGGCCAGATGCGGATAGTGGCGTTCCTCTACCGCATCGGCCACATCATCTAGAAACAGCGAAGTGAACGCCGATGCCACCGGCACCATCAGGAAAACTGAGAGAACCAGCATCAACAGGATCGAGGCACCCGATATCAGGTTATCAACCCAGGTGACGGTACCGAGCCAAGGCAGGGCAACACTTTCTGGTGCGAGCCATGAGATCAGCCATAAGACCGACCCGTAAACCCCAAACAGTAACGCGAGGGTCAGGCCAATTCCCAACAGTAACACCCGGCGAAACCGGTGGTCACCCAATTGCGCCAGGGCCTTAAGAAAATCTGTAAAAATCATACGCTTTTCCAGGTTATTTTTTGTGCGATATCAGGGCGGGGCCGCTCGGGGGGCGGGTTGCGTTCGGTGCCCAGAAATATCAACCCGGCGATGGTTTCACCGCCTGCCAACCCCAGGCCCTGGGTGACAAATTCCTGGTCATGGCTGGCCCAGCCGCTAAGCCAGTTTGCCCCCCAGCCCGACGCCAGCGCGGCGTTCAGCAACGACAGGCAAACCGCCCCGGCGGAATACAGCTGTTCAATTTCGGGCACTTTTTCAGACGCCATAGGGCTGGCGATTACGGCCACGGCAAGTACCCCGTCACGGTATTGCGCCACCCCCTTGGCCCGTTTGCCCGGCTCAATCGCCAATGCATCGCCCCGTGATTGCGCCAGATCAGCCAGCCGTTTCAGGGCCGGTTCGCGCAGCACGATCAGGCGCCAAGGTTCCAGTTTGCCATGGTCCGGAACCCGCAAAGCGGCGGTCATAATGCCAGACAGTTCATCGGCACTGGGCACCGGCGCCTGCAGGGTCTTGCCCGGGCAAGACCGGCGCAACAGCAGAAACTTTAGGGCCTCAGGGTTGGGTGTTGGCATATGCGGGCTCCTTTCGTCCCATGTCGGGGTTTTGCGCAATGGCTTCAAGGGGGCATTGGTAAATTGAGGCACCAAAGGGTGCCATTATTTTTAGCCCTTCCGGCGAGCCTCCGGCGGGGATATTTTTGAAAAGGTGAAAATGGGGGCAAGGCAAATATGTCCAACACCTGGATGCAGGCAGGCCCAGATTTGCAGCTGGCCAGGGCATCGATCTTGATCATTCCACGCGGGTGGCGCCAATTGGCTAGCCCGCAATCACCACGGCTGCGTCAGTGTTTACAGCCAGATTAACCCGTGACCCCGCATCAAACCATTTTGCCCCTGCGCGGTGGCTTTCATCCACCACCATTTCTATACCGGCGGCATCGATCAGATACCGCATCTGGCTGCCCAGAAACTCTCGGTGTTTGATGGTGCCGCTGATGGTGCGCGGGCCATTCTTGGCTTCAATAGATATGTTTTGCGGGCGCAGGACGATAGAACCAGAACCGGTTTCAGCAGATCCGATGGCCAGAATGTCACCGGTTTGGGTTGTGAAAATAAAACCTTCAGCAGTTTTCGTGACATCGCCTTTCAAAATGTTGGCAGTGCCAAGGAAATCGGCCACAAACAAATTGGCGGGTGTGTCATACAATTCCTGCGGTGAGCCGATTTGCTGGATCACGCCGCCATCAAGCACTGCCATGCGGTCAGAGGTTGTGTTGGCTTCTTCCTGATCGTGGGTCACAAAAATTGTGGTCAGTCCCAGCTTGCGTTGCAGCGCCAGCAATTCGCGGCGCATTTCAACCCGAAGAGATGCATCAAGGTTTGAAAGTGGTTCGTCCAGCAGCAAAATCTTGGGTTCAACCACGACCGTGCGGGCCAGTGCGATACGTTGTTGTTGACCGCCTGATAATTGGTTGGGCATCCGCTCCGCCAGATGGGCAAGGCCGACAAGTTCCAGTGCCGCATCAACTTTGGAGCGGATCACCGCCTTGTTTTCTCGACGTTCTTGCAGGCCAAAACCGACATTGTCACGCACCGACATATGTGGCCACAGCGCATAAGACTGGAAAACCATGCCGACATTACGCTTCCATGGTTGCAGGTCCAGCACATCTTTGCCGCCAATTTCGATGCTGCCTGAGGGACGCGGCCCAAACCCTGCAATGGCGCGTAACAGGGTGGATTTCCCGGAACCAGACGGCCCTAGGAAAGCAAAGAACTCACCGGGTTTTATGCTTAGGTTCACACCGCTCAAAACTTCAGTATCCCCAAAGGAAAGATGCAGATTGTCGATTTCTATGCCCTGTTTTTCAGTGGTCATCGTAGTCTCCCTAGAGATGTTATTGCGTGTCGCCGGTTGATCTGAGTTTTTTGTCACGCTCGATAATCAACTGAGACATAATCATGCCAATCGCCACCAAAATTACCGCAACAATACCAAGCGCCGCCCCGGCACCGCGCCCCGACGGGGTTTGCATGAATAGGTAAATACCATAGGCCAACGGCGCGTCAGAATTAGAGCTTACCAGCATGATAGTGGCGGACAGTTCCACCGCGGCGGTGGCAAAGCTGGTGACAAAACCGGCCAGAATACCGGCTGACATCAGCGGAATAACAACCCGCTTGATAGTGCGGAATTTATTGGCGCCAAGGCTTTCGGCAGCCTCTTCCAAGGCACTACTAACCTGTTGGAGTGCTGCTGTGCAGGCCCGCAAAGCATAGGGTAAACGCCGGATCATCAGCGCAAGCGCAATGATCACCCACCAGCTTGCCATAGGCTCGTTTGAGAAAGGTATATTGACGCCGTGGAACATCCGCAGATAGCCAATACCAAGCACAACCCCCGGCACCGCCAATGCGGCCGTGGCCAAATAATCCAGCGCGTTGCGGCCAAAGATATTTGTGCGCAGCACGATATAGGCAATCATAGTGCCGATAATCACATCCGCCGTGGCCGCCAGGCCTGCGTAAAGCAACGTGTTGGTAATATAGTCCTTGGACCCATCCCACATCGTTACATAATTGGCAAAAGTATAAGCATCCGGCAGTGGCGCATAGGACCAGATTGTGCCGAATGACAGCAGCAGCAGGCCGATATGCGGTGACAACACAAGCAATAGAATGAACCCGACAGCCGCATATGCGAGGGCCTTTTCCGAGAAAAGCAGATCGCGCTTGGACATGCCGCCACCGCCCTTTTGCACGGTTGCGTAATCTTTACCGTGCATGAACAGGAATGAGGCCCAAAGAGAGAAAATTGAGAACACCACAAGAATACAGGAAATCACATAACCCATTGGGTCGCTGATCCCGATCGAGGATATTCGCAGGAAGGCTTGCGGGGCCAGCATGTTGTTGACGTTCAGCAGCAGCGGCGTGCCAAGGTCGTCAAAAACCTTGATGAACACCAGCGCCGCACCGGCAATATAACCGGGCATCGCCAGCGGAAACACAATACGCCGAAACAGGCGCATGCCTGATGAGCCAAGGTTTTGCGCGGCCTCTTCCATCGAGCGGTCAATATTGCGCAACGAGGCCGATAGATTTATCAGAATAAACGGGAAATAATGGATCGATTGCACCAGAATAACGCCGTTCAGCCCCTCCATAAACGGGATCGAGACACCAAAATTATCGCGCAGCAACAGATTGACGCTGCCATTACGACCAAAAATCAACTGCATCGCAACAGCACCAACAAAGGGCGGCATGATCAGGGGAATAAAGCCAAGGCTTTGAATGATGATCGAGCCACGAAAGTTAAAGCGCGTGGTAATATATGCCAGCGGCATGGCGATAACGGTGGCCATGATCACCGACACAGAGGAGACATAAAACGAGTTCCAGAAGCTTTCGCGAAATAGCGATGTCCGGAAGAAATCGACAAAGTTTTGTAGCGTCAACGCCCCAGTGGCGGGGTCTTGAAAGGCGACAAAAATTACAATCGCAACCGGAACAATCAAAAGCCCGATCAGCATCAGGGCGATCAGTATGGCCACCAGTTTTATGCCACTGACTTTTGGAACTAAAAATCTGGGCAGGCGCTCGGCAAGGGCTTGGTTGGTCGACATGGGGCTGGCTCCGGTGAAGGGCAATGGCAAGGCAAAGCAAAGGTAGGGGTGTCCGGCCCCTGTTGTTCAGGGGCCGGACAGGGCAATTACATCGCAGAGGCCTGCTCGGCCAGTTCACGGGCACGGCCATAGTTTGCTACAACCATCGCATCCCATTCCTGCTCGATCTCCGCCTGACGCGGGCCAACTTCATCAGTTGCCTTTTTGCGTTTCTTGGTAAAGATACCCGCAAAATCCGCATCAAGGCTGGTGGCCTCGGCTATCGGGCTTGCCTCGATCAAAGCACGTGCTTCAGCGATCAGCGCCATAGCTTCGGCATTGCTGCCATCCGCGTGTTTGGCTTCGGCGTCCTGAATGGCACCCACAGCAGCGCGCAGATCGTCAAGGCGGTAGGTGATCATCACGTCAAACATGGCGTTAACCAGATTATACCGCGCACCGGACTTTGCGACATCAAAGCTGACCGCAGCACCGATTGAGCTATCCATAAACGGGTTTGGAAAGCCTTCAGGCGCGTTGTCATATGTTGCCGGATTGATCGGCAGACGCATGATTGCAGGGTCAAGCAGTACTTCCTGACCGGCTGGTGTCAGCAGATATTCAATGAAGGCAACCGCCGCATCAGAATTTGGTGCATCTTTGACAACCGCAATATTGGCCGGGACCAGTGCTGTTGTCGTCGGATAGGCAAAATCAACCGGAAAGCCAGAGGCTTTGGACGAGAAGCCAAAGAAATCGATGACAATGCCCAGGCCAAAGTTTCCGGTGTTAACGCCGTCCGGCACACCAAATGAGCGCTCGGTCACGGTGGCAAAGTTGCCTGCAATCCATTTCCATTCCGCCCAGCCAGCATCCCAGCCTTCGCCCTGCAACAGGGTTTCAACGGTCAGGTGGGTGGTGCCGGAACGCGACGGCGCAGACATGCCGACATGACCGTGGTATTCGGTGTTTTTCAGGTCAGCCCATTCGCGTGCCGGCTCCAGATCATTGGCCGCAAGGTAACGCTCGTTCCACATGATGCCATAACCCGCAGCTGCAAAACCGTAATAGTAGCCGTCCGGATCATTCAACGGATAAGAGCCGATGATGTCAGGAATGCCTTCGGAAGTGACCGCAACAGTCGCCAGCAGACCATCGTTTTTCAGAACTTCAAACGCATCCGGCGCGGAAGCCCAAAAAACATCAGCCGTGTTTTGGCCGGCAATTTCCTGAATGTATTTCACCCCCGCCGACGTTTTCTTGTTTAGGATTTCAAGGTCATATCCCGGGTTTGCCGCCTCAAAAGCTGCTTCAATCGGGGTTGTCATACTGTCGGGGAATGACGTGATAACAACGATGGTTTCCTGTGCATTAGCAGCACCTGCTGCCGCAATAAAAGAAATTGCAGCCGCAGAGCCGCGCAAATAATTCTTCATGTTTTTCTCCCAGTTTCAGGCGATTTCACTCCGCCAGTGAAAGATGGATAGGGTGGAATTTTAGACAGTGCAAAAAATTGGGAAACCCACCGCGAACCGGGCGGATTGGGTTATAATTGACCCGATAAATTGGACATTATTGACCCTTTTCCAAAAGGCCAACCGCCCGCATCCGCAGATAAAACCGTTTGCGTGGAATTTTCAGGTTGGCCGCAGCTTCACCTTTTTGCCCGCCCGATTGCACCAGCGCTGCCTGCAAAAGCTCTCGCTCAAAATCGCGCATGGCGTCATCATAGGGTTTGCTTGTGGCGGCCTCTGCCATTCCTGCAGGGGTGAATTGGACCTTCAGACCGATGACCAAACGTTCGGCCATGTTCCTTAGTTCACGCACATTCCCCGGCCAATGGTGGGTTTTGAATGGCCGCAGGTCATCCGCCGTTACGTCAGGCAGTTTTCGCTGGAACCGGCTTGCAGCCTCTCGAACGAAAAATTCCAGCAATACAAAAACATCATTGCCGCGTTCGCGCAGCGGCGGCAGCAATATTTCGGCGACATTCAAACGGTAATAAAGGTCGGGCCTAAGCCGCTCTGCTGCGGTTGCTTGGCTCTCTGATGTTGCGGCAATGATCCGTGGCATATTCCCGGCATGGATCATCTCTACAAACCTCATTTGCAGTGACGCTGGCAGTTCGGTCACGCCGTCCAAAAACAATGTGCCACTCTTTGCACGGATGATTGCGCCTGGGCTATTTTCATCAACTAAGCACATTTTGTGGTCAAAGTTTTCGGGGGTTAAGTCTGAGCAGCTCACCACAACAAACTCACCTTTTGCAATGGATTGGTCATGCAAGCACCGCGCAGCCAGTTCCTTGCCGGTGCCGCTTTCGCCATAAATCAGCACATTAACCGCCAGCGGCGCGACATTTACAATTTCGCTTCGGCATTGGCGCATAACCTTGGATCGCCCAAGCAATCGGGCGCGAATATCACCGCCTTTGGCCATCCGGCTGCGCAGCCGTTTGTTCTCAAGCTGGAGCTGGCGCAACTTTAGGGCGCGCCGCAGCACCGAGATTAGAAATTCCGGCGCGGCTGGCTTTTCCACATAGTCAAACGCCCCAAGCTTCATGGCTTTGATTGCCGAAGAAATTTCACCATGTCCGGTAATCATCACCACCGGAATGTCGCTGCTAAGTTTTTCCACTTCTCCCAGCAGGTCAAACCCGGTCATGCCCGGCATGCGAATATCCGAAATGATAACGCCCTCCCACTCGGGGTCCAGCTCATCCAACATTTCGCCACCACTGGAAAACGCCTGCGCGGCAATTTTTTCCATCTCGAATGTTTCCATCATCGCTTCGCGCAAATCGGCATCATCATCGACAAGATAAACTTGTGGCGTTGTCATTCCTGATTTCCTTCAACCAAAGTAAATATTGCCCGCATCCCAGAAGGTTGGTGAGGCGTCAGGCGCAAATCACCGCCCATATCTTTGGCAATGTTATAAGAGATTGACAGCCCAAGCCCGAGCCCTTCACCAATGTCTTTGGTTGTAACAAACGGGTCAATTGCCTCATCAGGGGTTAAGCCGACCAAACCAATGCCAGTATCTGCAATATTCAAAATAACAAAACCGTTGCTGTGTTTCGCACTGATACTGATTTCGCCGGCCTCACCGGTTTCATTGATAGCGTCCACCGCATTGCTCAGAATATTAACCAATACCTGCTCGATCAGAATCTGATCACCCAGGACCGTTGCAAGGTTACAGTTTTCGGCGATGGTCAGGGTGATTTCGGGTTGATCGATCTTGCCTCGCAAAATCGCAACGGCATTGGCAAGCAGCGGGCCAAGCGACAGCGATTCACGTTTATATTCGGAACGGCGGGCAAAGCGTTTTAGATGTTTGATCGTGTTGGTCATCCGCTCCACAAGTCCGGATATCCGCTCTATCTGGCGAACGATCTTATCTTGTTCGCCGGACTTTTCGGCGGCTGACAACAGGTGCAAGCGTTGCTGGATCGCCGCCAGGGGTTGGTTAAGTTCATGGGAAATGCCCGCCGAAAGGTTGCCAAGGGCTGCCATTTTTCCGGCCTGAACAAGCTCGGCTTGTGTCTGGTGCAATTGCTCGATGGCCTGCTCACGTGCGTCAATAGAATGCTGAAAAGCCAACACTGCCGCCGCCATATGGCCGATCTCATCGTCGCCGCCTGCCGGTAATTTGGCCGGCGCGGCACCGCGCGCAATTTCCTGCATGGCGGTGGTGATCTCATGCATGGGCCGGATTACCCCGCGGCGGATATAGCCAAAAAGAACCACAGCACCCGCAAGTCCTGACATTATGGTCAGCCCAACCAGCCACCACATTGCCACTGCTGCACGCCTTGCCGACAGCTGAATGGCATTGGCAACTGCAACACGTTGTACGCGGCTGGTTTCCGACAGGTTGGTTTGCAACTGTGCGAATTGCATCTGCAAGTGGTCAAGGTCGTCAAGCAGAGAGATCTGATTTGCAAGCCACGCGTCGCGCTGAACCAGAATGCCCAGGTCATTATTTGCCAGATCGTTTAGCAATGCCGCAGATTGGCGAAGCGTAAGGTATTCGGTTTTGTCAGGCAGGCGCGCCAGATCAGCATTCAGCCGAGACAGTGAATCAGCTGTCAGGCTGACATATTGCGCCAATTGTGATGGCGCGCTGGCCACCGTGCTTTGCAGCAAAAGCGTTGTGGTGGTTGAAGCCTCAGTACCAATACGAAAAATAAGATCGCGCGCCGCACGTTCTGCCGTTATTTGCCGCGACAGACGCACCCTGAAACTCGGGTCGCCACTGCGCGCCAGGCTTTCAGTGGCGACCTCGACATTAAAGGAAAAATCGCCCAGGACCGGATCAATCTCGTCCTGAATATCAACATTCAACCAGCGCAGTTGTTCAACCAGCGCTTCGGTGGCCGCCTGCAAGCCATGGCGCTTTTCCAGTCCGGTCAGAATTTCCGCCAGCCGTATTTTAATATCGTTCTGGAGCAGGGTATTCTCTGGACCGGCTTCGGTCAGAAACGGGCTTTGTAAAATACGGCTCAACTCATCGGTCGTAACGCTTAGCCGCGCCCTCAGATCACTGTTTTCTGATGGGTCAGCGCTGACAATCGCAGTGGCAAGTGCGGCCAGTTCGGCGGCACCTTCGGCCAGCTCGCTTGACAGTGCCAATTGTGGAATATGGGCCTGCGTCAAGGCATTGTAATCTTGCCTCGTTTGCCAGAAAAAGAATATCGAAACCGCCAATACCATCCAGACAATCGCTACAATGCTGCCGATCATCAGCATCAGCTGGCCCCAGATTGTGGGCGTAATGCGTTTGAAACCGATCAGGTTCACCGGGTTGCCATTTCAAGCTGGTCCAACAGTGCGTCCGCTTCTGATAATATAGCCTCGTTTAAGCTGCGCCATGTCAATAATACCGCCTCTTGCGATGGATTATTCGTCGTCAGATTTGTTACCCGGAACGGTGTTTCATTCAATTCGTACTGCATGCTTTCAGCCTCGGACACTGGCATCAACACCAGTAATTGGCGCAGTTTCGAAATGCGTGCCGGATCAGTGGTTAAGGGTAATGCATACAGGCGCTGCCACAACGCGCGACGCTGCGACAGGGTTGCGGTGACAAACACGTCAAACAATGCATTTACAGTCCAGTACCGCTGCTGCGCGGTGCGCGAATTATACTGCATCCATGTCAGGCGCAACGCGTCCTGCATTTCTTGCGGAATCTGATCAGCCGCCTCGGCCCGTATGGCAGGATTGGCCGGAATGCGGCGCATTTGGGGGTCTAGCAAAAGCCTTTGACCTTCTTGCGACAGAACATAGGTGACAAACTCGCATGCTGCCTTAACATTGGCGCTTGTGTTCAAGATGCCAATTTTCGCCGACGTTACCATGACCGGGCGACCATAGCGAAATTGCAATTCTGGGCTGTTACTTTGCGCCAGAAAATCAATGCTCAACCCCACAGCAAACCGCCGGTTCAAAACACCGTCAGGTACGCCAAAACTGCGCGATGTCAGGGTTGATAGATTGCCGGAAAGTTCCAGAAGATAGCGCCATCCGTCCGTCCAGCCACGCACCTGAAGAAACCGCTCAACCAGCATATGGGTTGTGCCGGAACGTGATGGGCGTGCCATGCCGATCTGACCGCGATATTCCGGCTTTAGCAGGTCGTCCCAATCCACTGGAAACCGGAGCTGGCTGTCTGAGCGAAGTGACCAACCCAGACCGGATAGCGCAAAAATACTGAAATTCTGATCACCCGTACCGGCGCAGGGTGCGTCAACCAAAAATGCGTTATACCGGTCCAGCAGGTCAAACGCTTCGGGAGAGGAAGCCCAGAAAATGTCAAACCTACGCGGATTCCCCCGCAAAACCTCTTCAATCGCGGCATTGGTATTTTTGTTAAGCACAATGATCCGGGTGTCCGGAAAAAGTATTTCAAACTGCGCCTTGAAAGGGTCAAATACCTGCCCCGACATAGATGTAAGAATGCGCAGCTCGCCTGCTTTCAGGGGTGTCGCACTGGCCATGAAAACGAGGGCCAAAAATGCCCGAAACAGAGGTCGCAGCCAACAGTGCCGGCGCATGAATTCTGACGCTCGTGATGTCATTTGGTACATTTGCCTACTCTGCATAGGTTAAATTCGACCCACAGTAAGGCAATAGCAACGTGTTTTGCACATTGGTAAGCGTTCGGGTCATTGTTGACCCAAATCAATGCCGCATTTCAGCTGGAAGAACATCGCCTTCCACAATCTGGTGCGAACGGGGCGAGCAGCAAAAATCAGCGCATTTTCTTAATTTTCAGTTTGTCTTGTTTTGCTTTATTTTTAGTCGATTCCTCAGACCGCGAGAGAGCTTTAGCGATAGCCTTTAAACTCATCCCCTTTGTCACCAGCATATGCAGCTTTTGAATTTCCCCATCTGTCCACGCTTGGCGGTGGCGTTCGTAGCGTTCGGCCATTGATGTCATCTCCCTAATCATTGTGTCAGAGCGATCATAAAGCATGGTCGTGCGGGTGATGCGAGTACAGTGTTAATAGCGATGAAAGCAGAACCTGTCGATCAACCTGATTAGTCCCGCGCAATAGCAGAAATTTCAGGGCTTCAGGGTGGTGCTGGTAAATTGAGGCACCAAAAGGTGCCATTATTTTTAGCCCTTCGGGCGGGCCTGCGGCGGGGATATTTTATTGGTTCGGATGACGCCGGGGACGTTGAGATTAGATTTGGTTTGATATGGCACTGATCCGCCGGTTCAGCATGGTTGCATAGCTGGCAACACCCCCTAACAAAACCCCGCCAAGAACGAACACCGTGCCAACCGAGGTTGCGGTGGCAATAGCGGCTCCGATGAATGGAGCGACCAGCAGTGCCGTGGTATTTGCAGCTTCGCCCAAGGCACTGACCCGGGCTATTTTGTCCGGCGGTGTTTCGTTTTGAATGACCGTGCGAATGGGCACCACGACAATCGCGCTACAAAAGCCCAGTACCGCGAACAGCCCGGTGATAGCGGCAAAACCAATTGGATAGCCGCCACTTTGGCTGATCCCCAGCACTATGGCCAGGATGCCGGAAATTCCTGACCCAATGGCCACCCAGATAAAAGGGTGTTTCTTGTCCTTGCCCAAGCCCAGCCAAAACGCCCCCAGGACGCCGCCTAAACCAACGGCGGCGATGGCGATTGCGAACATGGTTTGGTTAAAGCCAAAGCCGCGGATCAGCGGCGCAATCAGCGTGTCATAGAAAAACATGGAAAAATATCCAAGCGCCATAACCAGCAACGCGCCGCGCAATACCGGCGCCCCCGCAACCGTTTGATAACCCTCTTTGAGGGACAGGGTGATGGATAAGGTGCCGTTGCCCAGGCCCCTATCGCGCGCAATAATGGGCATTCCAATCAGGATCATTGCCGCCACTAGCGACACGGCCGCATTGATCAGAAAAACCATACCCGGTGCCAGAAGCACCAGCAGCAGGCCCCCCAGGGCAGGGGCGGCGATCTTGGACGCCTGATTGATCCCGTGCGATATGCCATTTGCCGCCTGGCGTTCATGGGGTGGGGCCAGCGATTGGATGGCTGCCTGTTTCGCCGGGGAATAGAATGCATCCATGCTGCTGCGGATGGCGACGATCAGCATCAGGGTTGGCAGGTCTGTGGCCAGAAACAGGCAAGCCGTGGCAACAGCGCGCCCGACATTGCTGGCAATCAAAACAGTGCGAATATCCGCGCGGTCCACAACCGCCCCGGCAATAGGCCCGACAACCACATAGGGCAGCCCGACAGCGGCGGCGACGTAGGCAAAGGCCAGCGGCTCGGCATCCCACCCAAAGGCTAGCAAAGCACCAATGGCCACAAAATCCAGCCAATCGGCAAAATCCGCCGGAATTTGGGCCGCCAGTAACCGGCGCAGTGGCGGGGTATGCAAGGTCGTTGGAATACTGGCCATACGCTGGCTTAACATCTAAAGCGGGCCGTGAGAAGTTACCCCGTTACCGTCTCAGCCAAAACCCCGCTAACCGCCGCCCTTGCGCAACCGGTACACCCCCTCGGGCAGGTCCAGCGCCGCCCCCAGATCGCGCAGTTGCGCCATGGACAGGGTCACCGTGTTTACCCGATCCGTGCGCGCGTCATATTGCTCAACCGTGATGCAATCTTCAAAGGCGTGGATGATCAGGTCTTCCTTTAAGGGCGCCGCGCCCTCATCCACCAGTGTCACGATAGTGGCATCAAATTCGTGCTCTATTGTAAACATACCTTCAGACTAGGGCAGGGCGCGCACAGGTGCAATTGGGATGCTGGTCTACCGGCAACAACTGGCAGGCGCTTTCAAGGGGCACCCTGCAGCTTGTGATGATATTGGGAAAACTGTTATGGTTCTGGAATTGTTATAAGGAAACCCCCAGGAAATGACCGATCAGTGGCGTGATCTAACCGAGCTTGAACTGATGGGATCTGCTGCTGAGTTTGACCATGGCGAAGCCGCCTATCCACCAAACCTGAGCCAACGCATTCTTATTGCAATAGCGCGTAATTCGTTGCTGTCGCGCGGCAATATGCGAAAGATCCTGACACGTCTTATAATTAGATTAGGTGGTGGTAAACCACTTGATATTGAATTTCGAGGCTGCAAATTCCGCATTTCAGGGCGTGGCAATTTGGTTGAATATGGCCTGCTACTACGCGACGATTATAATCAGCCTGACCTTGATTTTTTGCTAGAAGGGCTGAAACAGGGCGACACTTTCGTCGATATCGGCTGCAATATTGGACTATATACTTTGCCACTTGCCAGGCGTGTGGGCCCCAAGGGCAAAACGATTTGCATTGATGCAAACCCAAATATGACCGCGCGCTTAAAATGGAATGCGCAGGCGTCAGGTCTTAAAGGCATCTCAGTTTACACGACGGGGGTTTCGGACATATCCGGTCGGGCAAACCTGAAAATGCGCAAAAATGATCTGGCGATAGTCCGGCTTGAGGAATCGGCCGATGGACATTTCCCAGTCCGCACTTTGCAGTCGATAATTGAGCAAGAAAATCTTACGAAAATCCACGCATTAAAGATCGATGTTGAAGGCCATGAAGACAAAATATTGGTGCCATTTTTTGAAACATCAGCTGCGGAAATTTTGCCCAAAAGAATTGTAATAGAAAGCGTTCAGGCCGGGTGCCAACGGGTGTTTAAGCAAAATGGTTATATTCTGGTCGGGCATTCGAAAAACAATCAGTTTTATTTGAAATCCGACTAAGTTTAAGTGTCGCGCCTATGGGGAACATGGGCAGGGAGCACACAGGCGCAATTGGGCTGGTGATAGCGCTAAAGGCTGCTAGTCTATCGGTGAAAAATCGGCAGGAGCATCCAGTGCGCATCGTTTTCAAATTTATTGCAACCGCCCTATTGGCTGGCTGCACTTTGGCCACACCAACCGGGCAAACCGCGCCGGTGGTGGGCCACGCCACCAGCGCCGGGCGCGCACCGGTCAGCTTTGCCGCCGTGGCCCGGCGCATTGAACCCCTGGCTGAACAAATCTGCCGCCAACGTACGCCGCGCAGCAATTGCGATTTTCGCATTTTCATCGACAGCCGCACAGGTCAGCCGCCCAATGCCTATCAAACCGTTGATGATCAGGGCCGCCCGGAAATCGGCTTTACCACCGCGCTGATTGCCCAGGCCCATAACAATGACGAACTGGCCTTTGTGCTGGGCCATGAAACCGCCCACCATATACTGGGCCACATTGCCAAAACCCGCGACACGGCGCTTGCCGGGGCATTGCTTGGCGGGGTGCTTGCGACATTGGCCGGGGGCTCTGCGTCCACTGTCGATCTGGCGCAAAATATCGGCGGCACTGTCGGCGCGCGCGCCTATTCCAAAGATTTTGAGCTTGAAGCAGACCGCCTTGGCACCGAAATCGCCTACCGCGCCGGGTATGATCCGCTGGATGGCGCGCTGTTTTTCACCCGCATACCCGACCCCGGCGATCAGTTCCTGGGCACCCACCCGCCAAATGGCGCCCGCATCGCCACGGTGCGACAAGCAATGGATGACCTGCGATGAGCTATGATCTGATCCTGCAAGGTGGGCGGGTGCTCGACCCGTCCCAAGGCCAAGACGCGCTGGCTGATATCGGGTTCAAAGACGGGGTGGTGGCGGCCATCGGCCAAAACCTGAAACCCGGCCCAGCCACCACACTGCGCGATGTCACCGGCCAGATCGTCACGCCGGGGCTGATCGATCTGCACACCCATGTTTACTGGGGCGGCACGTCGCTTGGGATTGACGCCGGGGACTATTGCCGCGCCTCCGGTGTGACCACCGCCGTTGACACGGGTTCCACCGGGCCGGGCAATTTTGCCGGCTTTCGCGCCCATGTGATAGACCCCAGCGATGTGCGCATTCTGGTCTATCTGCATGTGTCATTTGCCGGCATCTACGGCTTTGGCCAAAACATCCATGTGGGTGAAAGCGAAGACATCCGCATGATGGCCCCGCGCGAAGCCGCCGCCGTGGCCGACGCCAACCGCGATGTCATCGTCGGCATTAAGGTGCGGGTAGGGCGCCATGCCTCGGGCGATCTGGGCATGGCCCCGTTTGAACACGCAATGCAGGTGGCCCAGGAAACCGGGCTGCCGCTGATGGCCCATATTGATGAACCACCGCCATCCTATGAGGCGGTGATCGACGCCCTGCGCCCCGGTGACGTGCTGACCCATTGCTTCCGCCCATTCCCCAACTCGCCAGCCACAGCCCAGGGCACAATAAAACAAGCGGTGCTGGACGCGCGCAAACGCGGTGTGCTGTTTGACGTGGGCCATGGTATGGGATCATTTGCCTTTAAAACTGCGCGCGCCATGCTGGCCAACGGCTTTCTGCCCGACACCATATCATCCGACGTGCACGCCCTGTGCATCGATGGCCCGGCCTTTGATCTGGTGACAACCATGTCCAAGTTCCTGTGCATGGGCGTAGGCTTGCCCGACATTATCCGCATGACCACGGTAAATGCCGCCATGGCCATGAAACGCCCCGAACTGGGCACCCTGAAACCAGGCATCGGTGCCGACGCCACAGTGCTGTCAGTGCAGAACGGCAGCTTTGACTATACCGATGTGCTGGAGGAGGTGATGACAGGCCAGCAGCGCATCACGTCCAAGGGCGTGGTCATCGCTGGTAAATGGTGGCACCCTGCGGGCTAACGGGACGGGAATGTGTGAATGCTGGCAAATATACTGATACGCGAATGGAACCTGTTCAAAAACCGACTGCTCTGGTCCTGGGCGGGCTGGCTGAATTGCTGGCGCACCGAACCAAGTTTGCATTTCTGGTTCTACGCTAACCTTATCTCATCCGGGCTGGCCCTGACCCTTAACCTGGCCCCGGTCGAGCGCGCCCTGATCCTGTCACTTGGCATCCTGATCCTGGCGGCAGAGCTGATGAATACCGGCATTGAACACGCCGTTGACTACATATCAAAAGACGACCACCCATTGGCAAAACAGGCCAAAGATGCCGGCAGCGCGGCTGTGGCCATGTCCGCAGTTGCCGCCGGTGTGGCCTGGCTGGTGATCCTGATCGGCTGACAAAAACCACCTGTTTGATCCTGATCAAAGCCAGTTTGTGCCCCCTGTGCTTGCCTGAGCATAGCTCACAGGAGTAACAAATGACTGTAACCCGAAAATACGCCCGCCACGGTGCCCTGGTGGATAAAATGGCCAACACCGTTGGTGTCGATCTGGACGAAGCCGAACAGCGCGGTAATCTGTCGGGTGATCAGCTGCGTGCCAGCGTGCATAAATGCCTGGGCTGTACCAACGTCACAGCCTGCGAACATTGGCTGGATCACCACACAAACGGCGCCAATAGCCCGCCTGATTACTGCCGCAACACCGGGTTTTTCAAGGGCTTGCAAAAATAGCCAGCCCCGCCCCGGTAACCCTAGCCCTTCATCGCCTGCATTTGGGCAATTTTGCGCTTGGTCTCGGCCTCATGCATGGCCCGCGCCGCGATCAACGCGTCCACTTTGCGCCGCTTGCGCGCGCCCGCAATCGAGCACGTCACCAATGTGCCCACCGCCGCCACAACCGCCAGCGCCAGATAAACGCTGATGATCCTGGGCATGTTGGGGGCCACAGCTGAAAGTGCGAACAAAGCCCCAATCCCCGACACTGCCCCAACAAGAAACCCCAAACGCGACGGGTCCAGATGGGACGGGTTGTGGATCTGCAGGATCAGACCCTCTTCCATTGCGTTGCCGGACATTGCCTAAAACTCCAATTGTTCTGCGATGTTTAGCATAGATGGCAGGCTCAGATACCGACCTCGCCCAATTGTGACCGCTCGGGCCCTATCAGCCGCGCCGACGTTTCGCCGCGTGGCTGCCACCGGCCCACATGGTCAGCCCCAGCAGGAACCCGAAATCATACCAGCCACCGGAATTGGGCGTGCCGTAAATACCGATGCTGTCAGAAAACCACGACATGATAAACGCCAATGGTGCCACCGCGCCATCAAACAGCCCCCAGAAAAACCCACGCGAGCCTTCTATCGCCAGCGGCGCCGTGGCACAGGCGCTTAGCAAGATCATCGCGCTAAGGCAGAGGAATGTAATCAATTTCATGAAAATATACTTAGGGGATTTGGAAACATTTTTCAAGCCATCTACCCAGCCTCACAGCCACGCACCCCTTGTAATTGCGCCCAGTCGGCACTTAGTTAAAACCCCTGCTGGCATTCCGGCCGTTTTTCCAGCCCCATGTGCGAAAGGACACTGCCATGACCAAATTCACCTACCCAAACTTCCCGACAGGCCACGGCTACATGACCCAAAGCACCATGCGCGCCTATATTACTACCGCGATTGAACGGGAAATATTGCCGCCCGACGCCGCCCGCATGGCCGATATCATTTCCCTTGATGCCCCCAATGACCCGGATCAACCGATCCAGTTCTGGCAGCTGTTTTCCGTGCTTGGCCAAGACCGGATCATGGCCATCACCACCGATTTTTACACCCGTGTTTTCGCCGATGAAAATTGGTTTACATCCGTGTTCGCCCGCGTCGGCCCGATGCAGCACCACATCAACACCCAAACCATGATGTGGCTTGACGTCATGGGTGCTGGCGCGGCCTATCACGGGGCTGAGTTTCGACTGAACTTTCACCACACCCATAACGCCATGGCGCTGATGAACGCGCGTGGCGCGCGCCGCTGGTCCAAACTGATGCTGGCCACGCTGGACGCACGCGCCGATCAAATGACAGACGATGCGCGCGTGCGGGTCGCCATCAATACGTTCCTGAACCATTTCATGGGGAAATATGAGGCCGAGTTCAACTTCACCAGCGACAGCACATTCGGCCCCCTTAACCCGCCGGTTATGCGCAAGATTAACCTGCGCACCATGACTGAGGATGCGATTGCAGCGCTATCGGAAGCGGACCTTCGGGCGGCGCTGGGTGTTGAAGCGGGGAACGCGGATAAGGCAGCACTGGTAAGGCGGGCGTTGGCGGTGTGACCCCCAGCGGCGTACCAAAATGCGCCGGGGCTTGCATGATTGGCCCGATTGCGGGATGCCGGGGCAAGATGCAGGTATTTGAAAACATCATCACCGATCGCGGTTCCCGCTATGCGGTATCAGGTGGGCCAGTGACCAGCCGGGCACAGGCGCTTGCCTTTGTCAAAACCCTGTGTCGGCGCAAGAAATTCGCCAAAGCGACCCATAACACATGGGGCCTTTTGCTGGATGAAGGGCCGATCAAAAACGACGACGGGGAAGCCGGGGCAGGCACGCTGATCCTGCAGATGCTGGAACGCGAAAACCTGCGCGGCCACATCATCGTTGTGACCCGCTGGTATGGCGGCAAACATCTGGGGGGAGACCGGTTTCGCCACGTCGCCGACGCGGTGCGGTATTATTTAGAGCGGGCTTAAGGGGATGGGGCGGACGTTGCATCAACCGCCCTTAAAGCCTGCGCCCTCCTATAAAGATGCCCTCCACAACATCAGGGCAGCGCCCGGACCTCGGGGTGGGTGCAAAGCGCCCTCCCCGGGGGGAGGTCCGGGCGCTGCCCGTGCAAAGGGCACGGGACAAATAAGCAATTGTTGGGCGGGTTCTACGCCACTCAACATTTATTATTTGGTGCGATTCACGTTGTCAGATTTAGAGCTATCAGGGTCGTCGCGAGCATATTTGTGCCCACTCAGGGTCAGGCGCTGCCTTATGTTGGGTGGTGGGTATAGGGATCGTTTCAGTAATAGGTGCAGGCAGGTTTGTACGCTTGTATGTGACAAGAGACCGATGTGCTTCAGTAACTGTACAGTTAAAGTTGCTCAGGCGATTCCCAATCCTCGAGGTCATTGAAACCGATAAAATTCAAGACGACCGTTTCAGTCAAAACCTCGAAAGAACCAAGTAGTTCCAAAAGGTTGAAGTCGTCGATACCAAGAAATCCGGCAAAATCAATTCGGCATCCAATTTTTTTGATTGGAAATGTTGATGTAAATGTTTGAATTATTCCGCCGGATAAAATCGCATCTCCAAATAATTCACAGCTTGGTACATCCGTTTCCTCTTCCGAGAAAAATAATATTTCGGCATTCACTTTCAACGTGTTCAATTTGGAAATCACTATCTTCGGAACATGGTGTTTTCCCGCGATGTCCAATTCGTGAAGTAGTAACAATGGGTTTTGAGAATTTTGGCCATTTTCAAAATTTACGTTTGAGCGAAATGGTTGGAGATGTTTTATCAGTTCTAGAAACTTTGGATCGCATTGAGCGCGCAGCAAATCCATTGTTGCATTGCCTTTCTCCCAGCCAGAAACTGTTCTGAAAAGAGGAAATGAAAGTTGCCTCTTTTGCTTTTTTGTTAATTTTGGCGATGAGCCATTGGCAATCAAAAAAATCAAATTGTCCAAAATGGCTCTGTGGCCATTAATAATTTCATGAAATTCAATGCTGAACTGGTCGAGGTCAGGTGCGACGACCCACGAGAGGTCTACATTGCAAATCCTGCGTTCATTCAGAAATTCAGTTTTGATTGTTGAATTCTCATCAGAAAAAACCCGAACTAATTCCGATTGGAAATTCTGCGTTCTTTTTCTTAGGTGCAAGGCCCTCTTTTGTACTATTGAAAAATCGATGTTCGTCCTCAAACAACCTTCCCCCACAAATCATACTCCCCCGCCTCATCCACTTCCACCTCAACGATATCCCCCACCGAAATCCCCTCAAACCCGTCATCAATAAACAAGTTCCCGTCAATCTCTGGCGCATCCGCCTGCGTCCGGCACGTGGCCGCGTCCGCGTCCACCTCATCCACAATCACCTGCAAACGCGTGCCGACCTTAGCCGCCAGCTTGGCCTCTGAAATTCCCTGCGCGCGGGCCATGAACCGGTCCCAGCGTTCTTGCTTGACCTCGCCAGCCACTTGCCCCGGCAACCCATTGCTGCGCGCCCCGGCCACATCTTCGTACTGAAAACACCCAACCCGATCCAACTGCGCCTCATCCAGCCAGTCCAGCAGCACCTGAAATTCCGCCTCGGTCTCGCCGGGATAACCCACAATAAATGTCGAGCGTAACGCAATCTCGGGGCACACATCGCGCCACGCCGCGATCTCATCCAGCGTTTTCGCCGCCGCCGCAGGCCGCGCCATACGCCGCAAAACCGCCGGGTCCGCGTGCTGGAACGGAATGTCCAGATACGGCAGTACCAACCCGTCCGCCATCAGCGGCACCAGGTCGCGCACAAACGGATACGGGTACACGTAATGCAGCCGCACCCAGGCGCCAAGCGACCCCAGATCGCGCGCCAACCCCAGGATCGGGGCCTTGTCATCGCGCCCCTTCCAGTCGGTGCCATAGGCGCTGGTATCCTGGCTGATCACCAGCAGTTCCTTAACGCCCGCATCGACCAGACGCTCGGCTTCGCGCAGTACCGCGTGGGCTGGGCGTGACGCCAATCGCCCGCGCATATCCGGGATAATGCAGAACTTGCACTTATGGTTGCAACCTTCTGATATTTTTAGATAACTGTAATGCCGCGGCGTCAAAGACACCCCCGATGCCGGCAGCAAATCCACAAACGGATCAGGGCTGGGCGGCACAGCCCTATGCACCGCGTCCAGCACCGCTTCGTACTGGTGCGGCCCGGTCACGGCCAACACTTTGGGGTGCGCGCCGGTGATATATTCCGCCTCGGCCCCCAGGCAACCGGTCACAATGACCTTGCCGTTCTCGGCCAACGCCTCGCCGATGGCTTGCAGGCTTTCCGCCTTAGCTGAATCCAAAAACCCGCAGGTGTTCACAATCACCGCATCCGCGCCCGCGTAATCCGGTGAAATCCCGTACCCCTCGGCCCGCAACCGTGTCAAAATACGCTCGCTGTCCACCAGTGCCTTGGGGCAACCAAGGCTGACCATGCCGATGCTCGGCTGGCCGGGGCGGGCGGGGTCCGAAATCTTGGCCTTGGGCGCAAGATCGGGGCGAAGGGCAGGCGGGTTCTGTGTCATGGGGGCGGTAAACCACACTTAAAGTGCCCGCGAAAGCAATCATCTCTTCTTAATTGCGTCGCCCATTGCAGGGCAAAAACCCGCATGATGGGCGGCACCTGACCCTGGTTGAAAGTAAAGCACCTCGGATATTTTGTAAGCAGGCCCGTGCGATTGGCATTCAGCACTCGACTGATAATACCCTAGGATACCGTACCGGTCACCGCTTAAATGAAAACCCGAAGCGCAATAAAAGCGCGCCATGTCAGCTGGCTGTGTGCCCAGTCCTAAGCGAACCAGTCTCGCCCCCAAGCCCCCTGATAACAGGAATTTATCAGGGAAAAATGCGATTTTCCTCGGAATCCATGAAACTGGTGTGGCGTTCCTAATTTTCCAAAAATTTGCCTCGGATCATACCGGAAAGACATCAACAACAGTAATTTTTTTAGTATAAGTAAAACTTGACAGACTCAGTTTTATTGTCCACAATTTTAGTCATGCTAAAAAAATCAACTGCAGCCAACCGTAAAAACGAATTGGAACTTGGTGAACAACTGAGGCTAAGCCGGAAACAGGCGTCGTTGACGATGCAGTATGTCGCCGACAATGCTGGGCTTTCGGTTGGGTTTATTTCCCAGGTCGAACGCGGGTTGACGGTGCCGTCTTTATCCTCACTACGCTCAATCGCCGGGGTGTTGGGAAGGCCGATTTCACATTTTCTGGAACAACCGGGCAGTAGCGCCGATACGACCCGTGAAAAAGACCGGGTAAATTATAGTGTTGGCCAGGGCGCGCTATCATACGAGCGCATTTCCGCAAAATTCCCCGACAGCACTATCCGCTCGGTCATCGTGCATGAACCGCCGGGTCATCGAAATGAACCCATCAACCATGAGGGCGAGGAACTCTTTTATATACTAGAGGGTGAGATCACGGTTGAGGTCGAGGGAGAGCGCAAAATCTTGCGCCGTGGTGACTCAATACATTTTGACTCACATAAAACCCATTCCACCTGGAACCATACAGACAAAACCGCCGCCATGCTCTGGTGCGGCACAATGGATGTTTTCGGCGATGACACGACCGACCCAATTCACAAGAACAAAAACAAGAAAACTATAATTTCTAAGACCTAGGGAGAAGAAAGATGAACTATTGGAAAACAACCCTTGCCGCCGGGCTTTTGGCGGCGACATCATTATCAACACCTGCCATTTCAGGTGGTGTTCTGCGCTTGGATGAGGTGGCGGTTGGCGAACTCGACCCGGCCAAGG
>JAZGFB010000019.1:0-38523 GCA_036479015.1 Paracoccaceae bacterium
GAAATTCACCAAAATACTTGGTGATCGCCGCCGTTAGCGTCGTCTTGCCGTGGTCAACATGGCCAATGGTGCCAACGTTAACATGCGGTTTATTGCGTTCAAACTTTTCCTTAGCCATGGGGGCCTCCTACTTAATCTGTTGTTTCGCTTAGGCGAACTTTGCCTGAATTTCTTCGCTGATTGCGTGTGGTACTGAATCGTAATGGTCAAATTGCATGCTAAAGTTCGCACGCCCCGACGACATAGAGCGCAGGGTGTTGATATAGCCGAACATGTTGGCCAGCGGCACAAACGCGTCAATTGCAATCGCGTTTCCGCGGCTGTCCTGACCCTGTACCTGACCGCGACGTGACGTCAGATCGCCGATGATACCGCCGGTATATTCATCCGGAGTGATCACTTCGACTTTCATGATCGGTTCCAGCATCTTGGCGCCAGCTTTGCGCATACCTTCGCGCATACACATGCGGGCGGCAATTTCGAACGCCAGAATGCTTGAATCAACGTCGTGGTATTTGCCTTCCAGCAAAACAACCTTGAAATCGATAACCGGGAAACCGGCAAGCGGGCCGCTGTCCATAACTGACAGAATGCCTTTTTCGACACCGGGGATGTATTCCTTAGGAACCGAACCACCGACAACTTTGCTTTCAAAGGAATATCCTTCGCCCGGCTCTGTTGGAA
This sequence comes from Paracoccaceae bacterium, assembly GCA_036479015.1. GTDB lineage: Bacteria > Pseudomonadota > Alphaproteobacteria > Rhodobacterales > Rhodobacteraceae > NVTR01. The sequence goes on from JAZGFB010000019.1 coordinate 685, forward strand.
TGATTTCCATCTTAACTTCGGCGTACTGACCTGAACCACCCGACTGTTTCTTGTGGGTGTAGGTGTGCTCCACCATACGGTCGATGGTTTCACGATATGCCACTTGCGGCGCACCAATGTTGGCTTCAACCTTAAATTCACGCTTCAGACGATCCACCAGAATATCCAGGTGTAATTCGCCCATGCCCTTCATGATGGTCTGACCGCTCTCAAAGTCAGTTTCCACACGGAAAGATGGATCTTCGGCGGCCAAACGGGCCAGACCGGTGGACATTTTTTCCTGGTCGGCCTTGGTTTTTGGCTCAACCGCGATCTCAATCACTGGGTCCGGGAACGTCATCGTTTCCAGAATGACCGGGTCCTGAACCGAACACAGCGTGTCCCCGGTTGTGGTTTCTTTCAGACCAGCCAGCGCAATGATATCACCCGCAAATGCTTCGGTAATTTCTTCGCGATCGTTGGAATGCATCATCATCATCCGGCCAACGCGCTCTTTTTTGCCCTTGGTGGAATTGATCATGCTGTCGCCCTTACTGAGCGTACCAGAATAGATGCGTGTAAATGTCAGTGTACCAACAAACGGGTCGTTCATGATTTTGAACGCCAGACCAGAGAACGCCATGTCGTCATCAGCGCGGCGCGCGATGTCACGGGTTTCTGTTTCGTCGCCAGGCTTAAAGCCCATGTAATCGACAACATCCATCGGGCTTGGCAGGAAATCAATCACAGCATTCAACAGCGGCTGGACACCTTTGTTCTTGAACGCCGAGCCACATAGAATTGGCACGAACTTCATTTCCAACGTGCCCATGCGGATCAGTTTGCGCAGGGTGTCAACGTCGGGCTCTGTGCCTTCCAGATACGCTTCCATCGCGTCGTCATCCATGTCGACGGCAAGTTCGACCATCTCGCCGCGCAGCTTGGTTGCTTCGTCCAACAGTTCTGCACGGATCGGACGCAGTTCCCAGGACGCGCCCAGATCTTCACCGGCCCAAACCCATTCCTGCATGGTGATCAGGTCAATCAGACCTTCCAATTCGGTTTCAGCACCAATCGGCATCTGAACCGGGCATGGCACCGCACCAGTGCGGTCTTTGATCATGCGCACGCAGTTCATAAAGTCAGCGCCGATCTTGTCCATCTTATTGACGAACACAATGCGCGGAACCTTATACCGGTCGGCCTGACGCCAAACGGTTTCTGTCTGTGGCTCAACACCCGCATTGGCATCCAGCAGCGCAATCGCGCCATCCAGAACCGCAAGCGAACGCTCAACTTCAATGGTGAAATCCACGTGGCCCGGGGTGTCGATGATGTTCATACGAACTTTTTCGGCAGCATCATCCCCTTCACTGGATTCTGAGCGGGCCCAGAACGTGGTGGTCGCAGCGGACGTAATGGTAATACCACGCTCCTGCTCCATCCAATCCATTGTCGCAGCGCCATCATGCACTTCGCCAATGTTGTGGGATTTACCAGTGTAAAACAAAATACGTTCGGTACAGGTGGTTTTACCTGCATCGATATGCGCCATGATACCAAAGTTACGGTAACGGGTCAGGGGATATTCGCGTGCCATCAGTTCAGCCTTAGTTCTAAATTACCAACGATAATGGCTGAACGCTTTGTTCGCGTCGGCCATCTTATGGGTGTCTTCACGTTTCTTCACGGCAGTGCCGCGACCATTCACAGCATCAACCAGCTCACCGGCCAGACGCTCTTCCATGGTCTTTTCGTTGCGGGCGCGGCTGGCCTTGATCAACCAGCGGATCGCCAATGCTTCACGGCGTTCAGGGCGCACCTCTACCGGGATCTGGTAGGTTGCACCACCAACCCGGCGGGAACGAACCTCAACCGATGGCTTGATGTTATCAATGGCCTCGTGGAACACTTCCACAGGGGCGCGCTTCAACTTTTCCTCAACCCGGTCAAAAGCATTGTAAACGATGCCTTCAGCAATTGATTTCTTACCATCAATCATCAGATTGTTCATGAATTTCGTCAGGATGCGATCGCCAAATTTGGCGTCGGGCAGGACTTCGCGCTTTTCAGCGGCGTGGCGGCGGGACATATCGTATTCCTCTTATTTCGGCTTCTTGGCGCCGTATTTCGAACGACGCTGTTTGCGGTCTTTGACGCCTTGGGTATCCAGAACACCACGCAGAACGTGGTAACGGACACCGGGCAAATCTTTTACACGACCGCCGCGGATCAGAACAACCGAGTGTTCCTGCAGGTTGTGGCTTTCACCGGGAATATAGCTGATGACCTCAAAACCATTGGTCAGGCGCACTTTGGCAACCTTACGCATGGCCGAGTTCGGCTTTTTCGGTGTCGTTGTATAAACGCGTGTACAGACGCCGCGCTTTTGCGGGCAACTTTCCAAGTGCAATGACTTAGAGCGTTTTACTTTCGGCTGGCGCGGTTTGCGGATCAGCTGTTGTATCGTTGGCATTCCGGTTATTTCCCCGTGTTGCAACACATTTCAATTTCAATAGTGTGATACGCCCATCGCAACACACAAAAACCGCATGTCCCCAATTCCGGCGGGAACGCTGCGGTGCTTTCTCAGAGGATCAGGACTAAGGCGCCCGGATCGTGACCTCTTCAATTATGTAAACGGACCAAAAATGGGTTTCCCCACAGCCCGAATTCGCGCGGTATATGAAGAGTCGCCCCCCATGTCAACAGCCCCTGCCGGGGTTATTACCTGTCACCGTCAGGATGGCACTGCCATTTGATTTACCGGGCCCCGCCATAGTTTCGTCATTAACCGCGTATTTAACCCTGCTCAAAATCGTTTAGTTAATATATGGTAAACAAATGAACATGTTTTTCCTAAAGCCCTTGGCGATAACACTTGCCCTCAGCGGCTGCCTGGGCACCCCTGACCCACAGCTGCTTACCCAGGCTGATCTGGATGCTTTCAACCTGAACTTCGCCGCTGCCGAAACCGGTTCTTATAACGGCCCTGTCCCCACCGGCACCGCCACATATTCAGGGCATTCGCTTTTTTATGTGTCCAGAACCGATGGCGTCAGTGACTTTCGGGCCGCGGTACTTGGTGATATCGGGATGGATGTCAACTTTGACACCAGCACCATAACTGGCAGTATCGACAATATGGTCATGGGCGACGAAGATGGAAACACCTCAAATGTTGGCGGCTCCCTGGTGGTCGATGCTTCCGGATATGGTACTGTTCGCTTCCCCTCTGCTGACGTGGATGGCATGCTCAGCATGTACGTCGACGGCAGCGCCCGCAATGTCACCATGGACATGGCCCTGGCAGGGATCATACGCGACAACCCCGCGCTCGCCGACACCATCACCGGTACATTAACCGGAACTGGCAGCGGCGATGTCTCGTTGGTTTTGGACAGCGGCAGTTTTTACGCAACCGACTAAGCACAACTGGCGCTCAACAGAACCATCACCCTAGTGAAATTTTATATGGGAAATTACCCCAGCTTATTGCTGTTCTTCTTCTCTAATTTTTTTAACTGCGTAAAATGAAAACCAGATCAAGAATGCACCAAGGCCAAACAATGTCACTTGGATTTTCCACAACCCGAACCATGACCGAATGCGGACCTTGCTGAAATCATCGGCGTAATACCCAATAGAAACGACATCCCCAAGACTATACTTGCTATCACGACCGCGCCCGACAGTATCAGCAACATGCTCAACGCCATCACGATCAGTAAATTTAAACGAATGCGAATAAGACGTTGTTTCTGTGTAGCCAGTTGACGTTCTGTTGGACTTATTGGTGACTGAACCAATATCTACGACCACGCCATCAACACCTATAGTCTTTGAGTTTTCAAAAATCGAATACCCGATCGTAAGTAGAAAACCAGCGAATAGAGCGCCGCCAATATACCCCATAATCTTGTTTGCTTTAACGCGTTCCGCAATAGTAGGGGGTGCAACTTCATTGCCGTCTTTGTCGTAATACTTTTTGGCATCTATCGGTTTCTTATTGTGATCAGTCATGGCTTGGGGCTCTCATATAAATATAAAGGTAAATAAATCCATTTTAACTATAGCATTACGTACTGGTTATCAAAAATCGTACGTGAAATACAATTTTTCCACCAGATGCGTCTGGTATAACCGTACTGTCATAAACACCCACAGCCGATATTCCGTCATCACCATGTGAATAGACCACCAACTGAATAGAATTTGTAATCACAACCCCATTTGCAGTCAGGGTACCCGTGCCGATGATTTGCGGCAGGTCAGTAAAACTTTCACAGTCCATAAACACTGCAGTGTCATCTGAACCAACTGTTGGGATTGTCGGGTCGTCCAGAAAGCTATTATCTTTCTCACCACTTTCCGCGAATAAAAGGGGTATTTCCAGCACGCCGCCCGGCACAAGGTCATCAGAATATAATATCGGGACGCCGTCATATAATGCAATCGTCGCAGTCCCTGCCATAACCGCCGCGTCATGGACGCGCTCGTCTCCTTTACCCGTAACCACTGTCATCGCGCCCGGGCCAAGGTCTATTGTGTAGACGCCTATCAGGTCGTCAGGTGTCAATCCTGTGTGGCAAAGGTCAGCCGCAAAAGACGTGGTCGCTGCAAACATACTTAGCGTAATAATTGAAATTATTTTTCTCATTTTCTCAGTCATCAAAATTCCTCACCCAAATTTATTCCAAAATATAAAACTACTTTTCCGTTACCGCTATCACACGTAATATCAATACCATAAACACCTGTCCGCGCGCGAACAAAAACAAAAAGCCCCACCATTTCTGGCGGGGCTTTTCAAATTTCTAGGCTGTATTAACCCTATCAGTCGCGGCTCTCAGGCGTGTCTACGATCACGCTGTCAAACTCATCCCCGCCAACGAAATCATCAACCGGTGCGGCCAGTGCGGCGGCAGCCTCGGCTTGGGCGCGGGCTTCTTCGATGACTTTCATATCACGGTCATTGGCCACCTTGCGGATTTGCTGAACAACCCCACCAGTCCCCGCCGGGATCAGACGGCCAACGATAACGTTTTCCTTCAACCCGACCAGTTTGTCGCGCTTACCCTGAACCGAAGCCTCGGTCAGAACCCGCGTGGTTTCCTGGAATGATGCCGCCGAGATAAATGACCGCGTCTGCAACGATGCCTTGGTGATACCCAACAAGATCGGCTCCCCCTTGGCAGGCTCACGCTTGGCAGCGATCGCCTTTTCATTGGCAGCGTCAAACTCAGCCTTGTCCACATGCTCGCCCTTAAGCAGCGTGGTTTCGCCACTGTCCTGGATTTCCCATTTCTGCAACATCTGACGCACGATCACTTCGATATGCTTATCGTTGATCTTCACGCCCTGCAGTCGGTACACGTCCTGAACTTCGTCGATCATATAGTTCGCCAGCGCTTCCACACCCATGATCCCCAAAATATCGTGGGGGGCCGGGTTGCCGTCCATGATGTATTCACCCTTTTGGATGAAATCGCCTTCACCAACCGGGATGTGCTTGCCCTTAGGCACCATGTATTCGACTTTTTCCATGCTGTCGTCAGCCGGCTCAATCGCGATGCGACGCTTGTTCTTATAGTCGCGTCCAAAGCGGATATAGCCGTCAATTTCAGCAATCACAGCGTGGTCTTTTGGACGGCGGGCTTCAAACAGTTCCGCAACCCGTGGCAGACCACCGGTGATGTCCTTGGTTTTGGCACCCTCACGTGGAATGCGCGCCACAACGTCACCAGCTTTGATTTCCTGGCCCTCTTCGATCGACAGAACCGCGTCAACCGACATTGGGTAGGTTACCGGGTTACCACCGGCATTGCGGACGGGTTCGCCGTCTTTGTCAACAATCAGAATTTCCGGCTTCAGCTCATTGCCCTTAGGGGCCGTGCGCCAGTCAATCACAATACGCTGGGTCATACCCGTCGCATCATCGGTTTCATCGCGCACCGCAATACCCGTGGTCAGGTCAACAAACTTTGCTGTACCGGCTTTTTCGGCGATGATTGGCAGGGTGTAGGGATCCCATTCAAACATCTTATCGCCGCGCTTGACCTTGGCTTTGTCTTTGACGTGCATCTTCGTGCCGTAAGACAGTTTGTGATGTGCCCGTTCCTGGCCGTTTTCATCAATGATCACCAGCTGCATAGAGCGGCCCATGACAACCACATCGCCAGCCGCGTTCTTCAACACGTTGGCATTGCGGAACTCAATTTTACCGTCCTGGCTGGCTTCTAGGAAAGACTGTTGCCCAGCCTGGGCAACCCCACCAATGTGGAACGTCCGCATTGTCAGCTGTGTACCCGGCTCGCCGATGGACTGGGCGGCAATAATGCCGACAGCTTCACCGGAATTCACCATGGTGCCGCGCGCTAGATCACGCCCGTAACACATGGCGCAAACGCCTTCTTCAGCTTCACAGGTCAGCGGTGAACGAATGCGCACAGTCGCCAGACCGGCCTCATCCACCAGATCAGATGCTTTTTCGTCAATCAGCTGACCTTTGGTCACCAACACTTCATCTGTGCCGGGGCGCAGAATGTCATCAGCAGCCACACGGCCCAGCAAACGCTCGGACAGTGTCGACACCACTTCACCGTCATTAACAGCAGCTTCTGTAGTGATGGCTTTATCAGTACCGCAATCATGCACGCGCACGATACAATCCTGAGCCACATCCACCAAACGACGGGTCAGATAACCAGAGTTCGCAGTTTTCAGCGCGGTATCTGACAGACCCTTACGGGCCCCGTGGGTCGAGTTAAAGTATTCAAGAACCGACAGACCTTCCTTAAAGTTGGAAATAATCGGCGTTTCAATGATTTCACCGTTTGGCTTGGCCATCAGACCACGCATGCCGCCCAGTTGTTTCATCTGCGTAACAGAACCACGCGCCCCAGAGTGGGCCATCATGTAGACAGAGTTTGGCTCGGCTTCTGAACCGTCTTTGTCCTTTTTGCTGGACGAAATCGTGCTCATCATCGCGTCGGTGACTTTGTCATTACACTTGGACCAGGCATCAACAACTTTGTTGTACTTTTCGCCCTGGGTGATCAGACCATCCATGTATTGCTGTTCAAAACCCTTCACCTGATCGCGGGTGCCATCCACCAGCGGCCATTTAGTATCAGGAACAACCATGTCGTCCTTGCCAAAGGAAATCCCGGCTTTGAACGCTTCTGTAAAGCCCAGTGTCATAATCTGATCGCAGAAAATCACACTCTCTTTTTGGCCACAGTACCGATACACAGTATCAATAACCTGCTGCACTTCAGATTTACGCAACAGACGGTTGACCAGCGAAAATGGTGCTTTGGCGTTCAGCGGCAGATGCGCACCCAGACGGATACGTCCAGGCGTGGTTTCAAACCGCACCATGATCTCGTTGCCTTCGTCATCGATTTGCGGCATCCGGGCCTGAACTTTGGCGTGCAAATGCACTTCGCCAGCGTCCAGCGCGTGGATGATTTCATCCACATCCGAAAAGATCATGCCCTCGCCCTTCATGCCCTCACGTTCCATAGAAACGTAATACAGACCCAGGATCATATCCTGAGACGGCACGATAATCGGCGCACCGTTGCTTGGTGACAGCACGTTGTTGGTGGACATCATCAAGACCCGGCATTCCAGCTGGGCTTCCAGTGAAAGCGGTACGTGAACAGCCATTTGGTCGCCATCAAAGTCAGCGTTAAACGCCGAACATACCAGCGGGTGCAGCTGAATGGCCTTACCTTCGATCAGCACAGGTTCAAACGCCTGAATGCCCAAACGGTGCAGTGTTGGCGCACGGTTCAACATAACCGGGTGTTCGCGGATGACTTCGTCCAGAATGTCCCAAACTTCGGGGCGTTCCTTTTCCACCAACTTTTTGGCTTGCTTCACAGTTGACGACAGGCCTTTGGCCTCAAGCCGACTGTAGATAAACGGCTTGAACAGTTCGAGCGCCATTTTCTTGGGCAACCCGCACTGGTGCAGTTTCAGTTCCGGACCAGTCACAATAACCGAACGACCAGAGAAATCGACCCGTTTGCCCAAAAGGTTTTGACGGAAACGACCCTGCTTACCTTTCAGCATGTCGGACAGCGATTTCAACGGGCGCTTATTGGCACCGGTGATCACCCGACCACGGCGGCCGTTGTCAAACAGCGCATCAACCGATTCCTGCAACATGCGTTTTTCATTACGCACGATGATATCAGGCGCGCGCAATTCAATCAGACGTTTCAGACGGTTGTTACGGTTGATCACCCGGCGGTACAGATCGTTCAGGTCTGATGTCGCAAAACGGCCCCCATCCAGCGGCACCAATGGGCGCAACTCTGGCGGGATCACAGGCACAACGGTCAGAACCATCCATTCCGGACGGTTGCCGCTTTCAAGAAAGCTTTCAACGATCTTCAAACGCTTGATGATCTTTTTTGGCTTCAATTCGCCAGTGGCTTCTTTCAGATCTTCGCGCAGCTGTTCAGCCAGGCTTTCCAGATCAATTGCCGACAGCATTTCACGGATCGCTTCAGCACCAATATTGGCGGTGAACGCATCGCCGCCATAGGCGTCTTCGGCATCCATGAATTCAACTTCAGACATCAACTGACCATAGTTCAGGTCGGTCAAGCCGGGCTCAATCACCACATAGTTTTCGAAATACAGAATACGTTCCAGATCACGCAGGGTCATGTCCAGCATCAGGCCAATACGGCTTGGCAGCGATTTCAGGAACCAGATGTGGGCCACGGGCGCGGCCAGTTCAATGTGGCCCATACGCTCGCGACGTACCTTTTGCAGCGTAACTTCCACACCACATTTTTCGCAGACAACGCCGCGATATTTCATGCGCTTATATTTGCCGCACAGACATTCGTAATCTTTGACCGGGCCAAAGATACGGGCACAAAACAGCCCGTCCCGTTCAGGTTTGAACGTCCGATAGTTGATGGTCTCTGGCTTCTTAATCTCGCCAAAGGACCACGACAGAATACGCTCCGGGGACGCAAGTGAGATTTTGATCTCATCAAAGGTCTTTTGCGGAGCAAGTGGGTTAAACGGGTTGTTTGTCAGTTCCTGGTTCATTTTGACTTCCTCAAATTTGGACGGGTTGGAAAGAATTGGAGAATGATTTTTCTGCGAAAAATCAGGATGAATTTTCGCAGAAAATTCGCATCTCTATTCTTCCGGCTCCGCATCCAGGAGTTCCATGTTAAGGCCAAGGCCCCGTACTTCTTTTACCAAAACGTTAAAGCTTTCTGGCACGCCAGCCTCGAACTCATCCTCGCCTTTGACGATGCTTTCATAGACCTTGGTACGCCCGGCAACGTCATCGGATTTAACCGTCAACATTTCCTGCAACGTGTACGCCGCGCCATAAGCTTCCAGCGCCCAGACTTCCATTTCCCCGAAACGCTGGCCACCGAACTGGGCTTTACCACCCAAAGGTTGCTGCGTGACAAGGCTGTAAGGCCCGGTTGAACGTGCGTGAATTTTGTCATCCACCAGGTGGTGCAGTTTCAGAATGTATTTCATTCCGACGGTAACAGGACGCGCGAATTGTTCGCCCGTGCGACCATCAAACAGGATCGACTGGCCGGATGTATCCAAACCTGCGCGGGTCAGCGCGTCGTTCACGTCAGCTTCTTTTGCACCGTCAAACACTGGCGTAGCAATCGGCACACCACTGGTCACGTTTCCGGCGGCTTCGATCAGCTGCTCTTCGCCCATGTCCTTGATACCTTCGGCGTAAACATCATCGCCATAGGCAATTTTCATGGCATCCTGAACCGAGGTCATATCGCCAGTGATGCGGTATTCACCCAGAGCCGTGTCAATTTGTTGTCCCAGACCGCGCGCGGCCCAACCCATATGGGTTTCAAGGATTTGTCCGACATTCATACGTGACGGCACGCCCAATGGGTTCAACACGAAATCAACCGGTGTACCATCAGCCAAGAACGGCATGTCTTCCATGGGAACAACCTTGGAAATAACACCTTTGTTGCCGTGACGACCGGCCATCTTATCGCCCGGTTGCAGCTTGCGCTTCACGGCCACGAAAACCTTAACCATCTTCATCACACCCGGTGGCAGATCATCGCCACGGCGGACTTTTTCGACCTTGTCCTCAAAGCGGTGTTCCAGCTTGCGGATCAGGGTTTGGTACTGATCATTCAGCGCCTCAACTTCGGCGGCTTCAGTGTCGTCGCCCAGGGCCAGCTGCCACCATTGACCGCGGGAAAGGTTTTCCAGCAGTTCTTCGGTGATTTCCGACTTTGGCTTAACGCCTTTTGGTCCCTTAACAGCGACCTTACCCAAGATGTGGCTTTTCAGGCGCGCATAGGTGTTGCGGTCCAGAATGGCCATTTCGTCATCACGGTCACGGGCCAGTGTTTCCACTTCTTCGCGTTCGATCTGCAAGGCGCGTTCGTCTTTTTCCACGCCATGGCGGTTAAAGACGCGCACTTCAACAACTGTGCCAAAATCACCCGGCTTAACGCGCAGCGAAGTATCACGTACGTCAGATGCTTTTTCACCAAAGATGGCGCGCAGCAGCTTTTCTTCTGGCGTCATCGGGCTTTCACCCTTTGGCGTGATTTTACCCACCAGAATATCGCCCGGCATCACATCAGCACCAATATAGACAATACCGGCTTCATCCAGATTGCGCAGGGCTTCTTCGCCAACGTTGGGGATGTCGCGGGTGATTTCCTCTGGCCCAAGCTTTGTGTCACGTGCCGCCACTTCAAATTCATCAATATGGATCGATGTGAACACGTCGTCACGGGTAATGCGTTCGGAAATCAGGATTGAATCTTCGTAGTTATAGCCGTTCCACGGCATAAACGCGACGATGATATTCTTACCCAGCGCCAGTTCACCCAGATCGGTGGACGGACCATCGGCAACAACCTGACCCTTTTCAATCTTGTCGCCGACCTTCACCAGCGGACGCTGGTTGATGCAGGTGTTTTGGTTTGAACGCTGGAATTTGCGCAACCGGTGGATATCCACACCCGGATCGCCAGGTTCCAGATCTTCGGTGGCCCGGATCACGATGCGTTCAGCATCCACCTGATCAATGATACCACCACGTTTTGCCATGATCGCCGCACCGGAATCGCGCGCAACAACAGTTTCAATACCGGTACCAACCAATGGCGCCTCGGCCACAAGCAAAGGCACCGCCTGACGCATCATGTTTGACCCCATCAAGGCCCGGTTCGCATCGTCATTTTCCAGGAACGGAATAAGCGACGCCGCAACCGACACCAGCTGTTTCGGTGAAACATCGATCAGGTCGACATTCTCAGGGGACGTCAACTGGTAGTTGCCGGATTTCCGCGTGGAAACCAGATCATTTACAAATTTACCCTTGTCATCCAGGGACGCGTTGGCCTGGGCGACTGTGTGACGCATTTCTTCGGTGGCAGACATGTACTGAACATCGTCCGTTACCTGGCTGTCCACAACTTTACGGTATGGTGTTTCGATAAAGCCGTATTTATTCACCCGGGCAAATGTTGCCAAGCTATTGATCAGACCAATATTCGGCCCCTCGGGCGTTTCAATCGGACACATACGGCCATAGTGGGTTGGGTGCACATCGCGCACCTCAAAACCAGCACGTTCGCGCGTCAGACCACCGGGCCCAAGGGCGGACAGGCGGCGCTTGTGCGTCACTTCCGACAGCGGGTTGGTTTGGTCCATAAACTGGGACAGCTGGCTTGAGCCAAAGAATTCGCGCACCGCAGCAGCGGCAGGTTTCGCATTGATCAAATCCTGCGGCATCACCGTGTCAATTTCGACCGATGACATGCGTTCCTTGATGGCGCGCTCCATGCGCAACAAACCGACGCGGTACTGGTTTTCCATCAGCTCGCCAACTGAACGCACCCGGCGGTTACCAAGGTGGTCAATGTCATCAATGCTGCCACGCCCGTCGCGCAGATCAACCAAGGCTTTGATGCAGGCAATGATGTCTTCCTTGCGCAGGGTGCGCTGGGTGTCTTCTGCATCCAGTGCCAGACGCATGTTCATCTTTACCCGGCCCACAGCCGACAGGTCATAGCGCTCGCTGTCAAAGAACAGCGTATCAAACAGGGCTGAAGCCGCATCAACGGTCGGCGGCTCACCTGGGCGCATCACCCGGTAAATATCCATAAGCGCGGTTTCGCGGTTCATGTTTTTGTCGTTGGCCATGGTGTTACGCATGTAAGGGCCGACATTGATATTATCGATATCCAGAACCGGAATATCAGTGATCCCAGCGTCCAGCAGCTCAAGCAGGGAACCGCCGGTAACATTGCCTTCTTTGTCCAGCTCTTGGGTCAGCTCATCGCCAGCTTCCACATAGATTGCGCCGGTGACTTCGTTGATAATATCATTGGCGACAAAACGGCCCAAAATGTGATCAAACGGGATCAGCAGGTTTTTGACATTGCCCTCGTCGATCAATTTCTTGACCGCCCGTGGCGTTACCTTTTTACCGGCCTCAGCAATGACTTCGCCAGTCTTGGCATCCACCAGATCAAATTCTGGGCGTGTGCCGCGAATGCGATCAGGGAAAAATGTTGTAACCCAACCCTTGTCCTTTTTCAGCTTGAACTGAACCGTGTTGTAATAGGCGTCCATGATCGCCTCTTGGCCCAGACCCAGCGCATAAAGCAGGGTGGTGACAGGCAGCTTACGACGCCGGTCAATACGAGCGAACACCAGATCCTTGGCGTCAAATTCAAAATCCAACCAAGAACCGCGATAGGGAATGATACGGCAGGTGAACAACAGCTTGCCCGAGCTGTGGGATTTACCCTTATCATGGTCAAAAAACACGCCAGGTGAGCGGTGCATCTGGGAAACGATAACCCGCTCTGTGCCGTTGACAACAAATGTTCCGTTTGGCGTCATCAAAGGCATATCGCCCATGAACACGTCCTGTTCTTTGATGTCCTTAACCGATTTCGCGCCGGTATCTTCGTGGATATCAAACACGATCAGTCGCAAAGTCACTTTCAGCGGCGCGCCATAGGTCATGTCGCGCTGCATGCATTCTTCAACGTCGTATTTCGGCTTTTCCAGCTCATACTTGCCAAATTCAAGTATGGCGGTTTCGTTGAAATCCTTAATCGGGAAAACCGACTGGAACACGCCCTGAATGCCGTCGCCATCGGTTGGCGTCTCTGCTTCGCCTGAATTCAGGAACAGCTGATAGGATGATTTCTGAACCTCAATAAGGTTCGGCATTTCCAGAACTTCGCGGATTTTACCGTAGTATTTACGCAGGCGTTTCTGGCCGAGGAAGGACGTTGCCATAAGTTATATGACCTTTCATTTTCGCAAGCGCATCATCCGTCGGGGCCACGGTGATACACCCTTGAAATAGGGGTTTTCAGTCAATTCTTGCACACCGTCCCACCGGCCTGCACCCGATCTGAAAACCTCTCTTTAAGAAAAGCCCATTATGGGCGCCTCATAAAGACAGGTTCGGCCGGGCACGAAATTCGCGCCCGGCCAGATATTTACAGGGCCTAAACGGCCCCAGCCCTTAGGCTACTTCGACTTCAGCGCCAGCTGCTTCCAGCTTGCCCTTAACGTCTTCGGCTTCTTCTTTTGAGACGCCTTCTTTGATCTTGCCGCCGGCTTCAACCAGATCCTTGGCTTCTTTCAGGCCAAGACCGGTCAATGTCCGCACTTCTTTGATCACTGCGATCTTGGAAGCGCCGGCATTTTTCAGCACAACGTCAAATTCAGTCTGTTCTTCAGCAGCAGCGCCACCGTCAGCAGGACCAGCCATCATGACTGCGCCACCGGCTGCAGGCTCAATGCCATATTCGTCCTTAAGGATCGTCTTTAGTTCTTGGGCTTCAAGAAGTGTCAAACCGACAATATCTTTCGCCATTTTTGCTAGATCAGCCATATTACTTTTCCGTTCGTTTTCGATGTGTCCAACGCAAGGTGATCACCCTACGCAAATCCATTAGTTGCTAAGCAGCCAGCTTATCCTCAACCGAGGAAATAATACCGGCGATGTCAGAAGCAGGCGCGCCAAGAATGCTGGCAATGTTGGAAGCAGGCGCCCCAATGCAACCCGCGATAGAAGCAATAAGCTCATCACGACTTGGCATTTTGGCGACGGCTTTAACACCGGCAACATCAAGTTCAGTACCCGCCATTGCACCACCAAGAATAACGAGCTTTTCGTTATCTTTAGCGTATGCATCCATGACCTTGGCCGCAGCCACAGGATCTTCGGAATAGCCGAGTACTGTCATCCCATCGAGCAAACCGCTGATCGAAGCGTTTGGTGTTCCCTCAAGGGCGATTTTGGCGAGCTTGTTTTTGGCAACGCGTACAGAACCACCCGCTTCACGCATGTTTGCGCGCAGTTCCTGCATTTCAACAACTGTAAGACCTGCATAGTGGGCAACCACTACAACGCCAGAGCTTTCAAAGATCTGGCCAAGTTCAGCGACCAGTTTCTCTTTTTGTGCTCTATCCACAGTTTCACTCCAAATTTGGGGGTTTGACCCCCCGGCTCATTAATGCCGGACAAGTGCCCGACAATCGGGTCCTTACGGGTCCTTCGCAAAATCACCCAAGGGCATAAGCCCGTGAATTCATTGTTAATTTCCCATCTCAGGCAGGATTTATGGCGAATGTGCCACCCACCGTCTCGGACGAATCACACAGGCCACTACGCGAACGCAACAACCTGAGCTCGGGCGATATAGGCGTTATTTAGCGGAATGTGAAGGGGAAATGTCTACAAATCTTAAGGTTAGATGAATGGCACCCTACATAATTTGCGCGACCATAATTTTGTCGAATTGACTTAATATAGTATAGACATAGTTAAACGATAAAGCTCCTGTAGCAAAATTCATTGCTGCTAAACCGCTTTTGGTTTTTGTGAGGTCTCCAAGGGTGCCAAACATCAACGGTACAGGTGGTGATGACGATATCGACGTCACCGATGACGACGGCACATTAAACGGCACCCCCCAGGGGTCGCCGATTGATGATATTCGTGCTCGGGCTGGAAACGACACCATCACCGTCACAAACAGCACCATTGCCAATAACATCCGTGGCAATGCTGGTTCAGACCAAATCACCATTACAGACAGCACCGTCACCGGCATGGTTAATGCTGGACGAGACAACGATACCGTTAACATCCAAGGCTCGGATGTTGGAAGCATTCGCCTTGGGCGGGGCGACGATGAACTGAATTTCATAGACACCACGGTATCAACCGATATTCGCGGTGGCACCGGAACTGATTCACTTAACCTGCCGGTCGGAACAATTGTAAACGATGCAACATTCGGAACATTCACTGTCACAGTTGGCGGAAGCTATAGCCTGTCAAACGGCACATTCACGTTGCCGTCCGGAAATACCGTCACATATACAACATTTGAAAACGGCACAGGGTTTCCCTGCTTTGTCCGGGGTACCCAAATACAAACCACACAAGGGCTACGTCGCGTAGAAACCCTAAAGGTTGGCGACCTAATCCCAACATCAACCAACAATTCACAAAAAATACGTTGGATCGGCAGCCGCAAATTGTCGCCCGCAGAGTTCCTTACAAATCCAAAACTTCTCCCCGTCCGGATCATGGCGGGCGCTTTGGGCAATGGGCTTCCTAAGCGCGACCTGCTTGTTTCGCGCCAGCACAGAATGCTCATTAGATCAAAAATTTCCGAGCGTATGTTCGGGAAATTCGAAATACTGCTTCCCGCCATCAAGCTCGTAGAATTACCCGGAATTTTTGTAGATACGTCACTTCAGGACATCGAATATTTTCACCTGCTGTTTGATCAACACGAAATTATCTTTGCCGAGGCCGCCCCCACCGAAAGCTTATTAACCGGGCAAGAATCGCTCAAATCTCTGGATGCGGACACAAGACAAGAAATTCTGGCAATTTTTCCGGAAATTTCTAAGGAAAACTACACCCCTGAACCGGCCCGATACATTCCATCCGACCAGCGCCAAAAACAGCTAGTTGCGCGCCACCTCAAAAACAACAAACCCATACTTCTGGCTCTATGACCCTACCGCCCAATTTGCCTAAGCGCCTACCAGCATCCGATCAAACTTGGCCGCACAGATGAAATCATTGTCAGTCAAACCATCGGCTTCGTGGGTGGTGAACGTAACCTCACAATAGCCCCAGCCAAACGCCACGTCCGGGTGGTGCCCTTCCTGATCCGCTAGAAACGCCGCCAGATTGGCGTGGTAGACCGCTTTGGCAAAGCCTTTAAATTCCAGCCGCCGAGTCAAGGAACCGGCATTTTCGCCAAGGGCCCAGTCTGCATGCAGCTCACTGTGAAACTTTTCAACCTGCTGCAACGACAGGGCAGGTATACCGCCCTGGCAAGGTTCACATATTTTATCTGCAAGATCTGCCATTTTCGCCCCCAATACTGTCAGGCGCTTTTCATAAGCGGATAGGCCGGTTCAAACAAGCCAAGGCTTTGCGCTGGTAAGTTTTTCCATGCAAAACATGCTGCGGCCAGGGGGGTACGCTCAAGCGCCACACATTTTGCGCTACGGCAAAAAAATACAGTGCGGCGTTCCCGGTGGGTTAATACTGTCCCTAAATTGGAATGCAGTAGGAGGCTGCTTTTCTATATGAAAATCCGCAAATGGATAATGCAAAAAGGCGGACCCGCATGGACCCGCCTTCCTAATCTCAATATCGCTCAGGCGTTAGTTCCCAGTTGCGTTATCCACACCAATGGTAACCCCAGGACCCATGGTTGAGCTGATAGAAATGCTCTTCATGAATGTCCCCTTGGCACCGCTGGGGCGTGATTTCTGGATCGCACCAACAAAGGCACGCACATTTTCAACCAGTTTGGCCGCATCAAAAGACGCTTTGCCAACACCAGCATGCACAACGCCTGCCTTTTCAGCCTTGAACTGAACTTCGCCGCCTTTGGCAGCCGTAACAGCCGCCGTAACATCCATGGTAACCGTGCCCACTTTGGGGTTTGGCATCAGGTTGCGGGGGCCCAGAACCTTACCCAGACGGCCAACAATAGGCATCATGTCAGGGGTGGCAATGCAGCGATCAAAATCAATCTTGCCGCTTTGGACAATTTCCATCAGATCTTCTGCACCGACAATATCAGCACCGGCCTTTTTGGCTTCTTCGGCCTTAGCGTCACGGGCAAAAACAGCCACGCGCACAGTTTTACCAGTGCCGTTTGGCAGGGCGACAACGCCGCGCACCATTTGGTCAGCGTGGCGCGGATCAATGCCAAGATTGACAGCGATTTCCACGGTTTCGTCAAACTTTGCGTTGGCGTTGCCCTTAACCAGGGCCACCGCGTCTTCAACGGTCAGGTTGCGCTTGCCTTCAAAGGCTGCACGCGCGGACGTTGCTCTTTTTCCATATTTTGCCATGACTTATCCCTTCACCTCGATACCCATCGAACGGGCAGAACCCATGATGATCTTCATTGCCGCATCGATATCGTTGGCGTTCAGGTCTTTCATCTTTTCGTTGGCGATTTCTTTGACCTGCTTAAGGGACACAGTACCAACTGTTTCACGGCCCGGAAGGGCAGCGCCAGATTTCAGCTTGGCAGCCTTGCGCAGGAAATAAGACGCAGGCGACGTCTTGATGTCCATGGTAAAGGACTTGTCCTGATAATAGGTGATCACGGTCGGGCACGGTGCACCCGGTTCCAGATCTGCGGTTCTGGCGTTGAACGCCTTGCAGAATTCCATGATGTTGATGCCGCGTTGACCCAATGCTGGGCCCACAGGCGGGGATGGGTTTGCTTTCCCGGCAGGGACCTGCAATTTCATTGTTCCGGCAAGTTTCTTGGCCATTGGCCGTCTCCTTTATCACCTCCGCCACACATCGCGATGCGGGCGGTCTTCAGTTTAGTGGTTCGGCCGGTCACGCGCGCGCGCCAATCCTCCCACGGCTATATCCCGTGCAGACAGTGCTGCATCGGCAAGCAGGTGAATTACGCCGCCTTGGCTGTTTTGGCAAGTTAATTTATTGCAGCCTGCATTCATCCGAACACTTCTGCCAGATTTGCACCAAAAAGCCTTTGCGATCCACCACCGGGTTAATTAACAAAGGCCCAATACGACAGCCTATACAATTGTAACACCTAATGCCGGGCCAGGAAATTACCATGCGAATGCTTGATACAGTCATCAAACCCATGCACCCGGAAGGCATCAAATTTGTCGCGATATTCGCGGCCATCACTGTTGCCCTGTTCCTGGTTTCCACCTTTTTGGGCTGGATCGGCATCGGACTGACAGTTTGGTGCTACTATTTCTTCCGTGACCCAGAGCGCGTGACCCCAGATCGGGACGGGCTGATTATCAGCCCCGCCGATGGTATAGTGTCACTGATCCAACAGGCGGTCCCGCCAAAAGAACTGGGCATGGCTGACGTGCCACTTACCCGCATCAGCGTCTTCATGAACGTGTTCAATTGCCATGTGAACCGCGCCCCAGTTGCAGGCGAAATAACATCCATTGCCTACCGCCCGGGCAAATTTTTCAACGCATCATTGGACAAGGCCAGCGCCGACAATGAACGCAACAGCCTGTGTATCAGAATGCAAGACGGGCGCGACCTGGCCGTGGTGCAGATCGCGGGCCTGGTGGCGCGACGCATTGTCTGCTTCGTGCAACCCGGCGACACGACACAGGCGGGCGAACGCTTTGGGCTGATCCGGTTCGGATCGCGGCTGGATGTCTATATTCCCGACGGGGTGATCCCCCTGGTCAGCATTGGCCAAACGATGGTTGCCGGCGAAACCGTCCTGGCCGAATTGAACGCGCCATCAAAAACCGCGTCTAAATAGGATATGAAAGAACCGTCACATAAACCCGTATCAGAATTTACGCTTATCCAGTTATTGCCAAATGCGCTGACAATCATAGCCATTTGTGCCGGGCTGTCGGCTATCCGGTTTGGCGTGCAGGGCAACTACACTCTGGCTGTGCAGCTTATCATGGCCGCCTGCGTTCTAGATGGAATTGACGGACGCATTGCACGGCTATTGGGCAGCAACAGTGAAATGGGTGCCGAGCTAGATTCACTTGCAGATTTCCTAAACTTCGGTGTGGCACCGCCATTGATAATATACTTCTGGGCGTTGCAGGACATGCGCAGCGCTGGCTGGATTTCGGTTCTCATTTTTTCGGTCTGTTGTGTCATGCGCCTGGCCCGCTTCAATGTCAGCAGCAAGTCCGACACAACAGACCATGACAGCCCCTATTTCGAAGGCGTTCCGGCCCCAGCGGCAGCCCTGTTGGTCATGCTGCCAATGTACCTGTCATTTGCCTTCACCGATGCGCCCATTCTGCCCAGCATTGTGATCTGTCTCTATTTGGTTCTTATCGGGTTCCTGATGATTAGCCGCGTACCAACCTGGTCTTTCAAAACCACGAAAATTTCCCGTGAAAATGTCAAATACCTTTTGCTCGGGGTCGCGTTTATCGGGGCCGCTGTTCTGACATTTGCATGGATTACACTGATCACCCTTTGCCTTGCCTATGTGGGTATGGTTGTGTGGGCATGGATCGAAAACGAAAATCCTTCAGTCGGGTAAGGGACCAAAATGGATATCAAGGCTGTTGAAACTTCCTATGCGCGTTGGGCACCTGTCTATGACAGAACCTTCGGCGCCATCACAAATGCCGGTCGGCGCCGCGCCGTTGAATACGTCAACAACCGCCCCGGAAAAGTTCTAGAGGTCGGGGTAGGCACCGGGCTTTCGCTTGAACATTACAGCGCTAAAATGCAGGTGTCTGGCATCGATTTCAGCGACGACATGTTGCAAAAAGCTCGTATCAAAGTCGAAAATATGCAACTTGATCAGGTGTCCGAACTGCGCCAGATGGATGCCCGCAGCCTGGACTTCCCAGATAACAGCTTTGATACCGTCGTGGCCATGCATGTGCTGTCGGTGGTGCCGGAGCCGGAAAAAGTGATGTCTGAAATCGCACGCGTCTGCAAACCCGGTGGCAAGGTGGTGATCACCAACCATTTCGTGCGCAAACGCGGGGTGTTGGCGCTGATCGAACGGATTATTTCACCATTTTCAAATACCATCGGCTGGCACTCGGATTTTGAAATAGAAACCGTGCTACAAGAAGACGCCCTTCAGCTAGAACAGCAAAAACCACTGCCACCGATCGGCATGATGACGTTTCTGGTGCTGGGAAAATCCGCGGCTCAATAGCCCCAAAAAGCCTACCCCTGCTTGGTAAGCTGGGTATATTCCAGCTCAACCGGGGTGGCACGGCATTCAGTATTGTGGTTCGGCTGGTTGCGTGAATACCGGGCCTGCAATTTTCTGCAAGAAACTTGGCAATGAATAGCAAAATCTAAATAGGGTTCAATTCTGGCCACAATTTTCACCAAATTACTGGTCATCCTTTAGATTATTGCCCGCAAGTAATTTAGGACTTCAACCGCTATGTTCAAAATAATTTCCCGTATTCTAACAATCCTGTTCTGGATATTTCTTATCCTGTCCATCATCGCAACTGTCCTGATGGCCATCCCGCTAACGGCACTTTTCCTGCGCATCTTCCTGATCCAAGCCGAAATTTTTTTCCAATTTCTGGCACCCTTAGGATTTCAACCTCACTTTCCACTTATGGCTTCGACCAACCTGTGGTGGGTGTTGTTGTTGGCTGTTCCTTTCATTCGAATGTCGCGCAGCCGCCCCATAGCTGGTCTTGCAATCTCGGGCGCTGCCTACGCGGCCATTTTGTTGATCCCACCGCAAATTATTAAGATCCAAAGCGACCAGATGCTGGCACAGGCGCTTAGCGAAAAAACATCGGTTCAAAACGTCGGGCCCGTCAGCTCGGTCACCATCACCACTGGCGGCTGCGCTACGCTATGCCAACAACTGTTAATGGGTGGCGTCGTGACGACGGTGCGCGTGGCTGCCCCGGATGACAACACCCTGCCCCGGCTTATGTACCAAAACTTACCAGCAGAGGAATGCCGCGCCTTAGACCCCACATTTCCTGTCGGCGCGCCCTGTCTGCTGGCCCGCCTTGATGACGGCACCCCAAGTGAGCTGATTTTTGAGCATGAACGCATGGGCAGCCGTGCATTGAAGCGCAAGGACGTCGGGTTCACCCCGAACATTACGTTACGAGAATTGACCACCCTAAAATTGCAAGAGACCGGTGATATTGTGGCCTCCCAGACGCGCCTGATTTGGATCGAACCTGTTGGCTATGTGCCGCTTCGGTCTAACACAGGTTTTGACGGTAATGGTGTCCATGGTGGCGGTTTGGTTCCGGCACAACGCAAACACGAAGACCCTGTCATTGATCCATCCGCAATGCTGTTGGCGGTGGGTGTGCCGTTCTCCGAACCACGTGGTGAAGTTGTCGTGAAGAAATCCTGGCAAAAAGCCTCAAACCTATCAGGCTACCCCCAGCCAGCAGCCTATGATGTCGCCCTGATCCGGTCGATGTTTGAATTGGGTGGTTTGAAGAACCAGATTGGGGGACACTATCTTAGCCGCTGGGCCGCGCAGTTTACGCGATACGAGATCGTACCGGATGCGCAAGAGCGCTCACTGATCAACCAAATTTACGAAAGTGTGCGCCCTGTTCCCCATGAACTTTCATTGATGAAACGGAAATATCCAAATTATTTCAAAGGTGGGCTAAGCGCGCTTTATGTTGATATCCGCTCAGACGACGGCAGTTCGACCTTTGACGCGACCAACGGCATCGCCTATGCCGCACTACGCCAGACGCCAGAACAGAACGCGCCGCAAGCCGAGGCTTATCTTGGGCTAATGAGGGATGGCATCGTGCCCTCTCGAATGGTTGCGCTGGCCGGACGTTTCACATTTGATCCGGTTCCGGTGCTGCGCGACTATCTGAAAAACGCAGAACGCGGCAAAATTTGGCCCTCAACCTATGTATTTACGGCTGCATGCCGGGCAGATAGGCGGTGGGCTGAACAGCTTGTGCCGTTGGTGGTTGATACGGTACGGTCGCTACCACCCACCCGTTCGGAATATGATCGCAACGGTGCATATTTAAAGGCGTTGAACGCCCTGAGTGCATTGGAGCAACGCGAAGCCTGGGAAGCGCTTCAGAAAGAGCTTGGCCCCGACATTATGGCGGGCCTGAGCCTAAGGTCTTTCGGAGACAAGCGTTGCCGGGACTAAGCGCCGCTTAAATAAGCACCGAGGGCGGAACGAAAACAGGACAGGACGGGTTTTCACAAACCAAACAATATCAATGACTTAACCACATGTTCGCGCGCGAACAAACGGCTCCGCACACCTTACCCCTGCTTGGTGACCTGGGTGTATTCCAGCTCAACAGGTGTGGCGCGGCCAAAGATCGATACCGACACTTTCAGGCGCTGGTTTTCATCATCCACATCTTCCACCATGCCGTCAAAGCCTTCGAACGGCCCATCAGATACCGCAACCTTTTCGCCCACATCAAAGTGGATCAGATTGCGCGGTGCTTCCTGGCCTTCTTCAACGCGGTTCAGCAGTGCATTAACTTCGGCGTCGCGCATCGGGATCGGCTTACCTTGGGTTCCCAGAAACCCGGTGACCCGGTTGATGTTGTTGATCAGGTGATAACCCTGATCGGTCATTTCCATGCGCACCAGCACGTAGCCCGGCATAAAGCGGCGCTCGGCGGTGACTTTTTTGTTGCGACGAATTTCGATAACTTCTTCGGTGGGGACCAGAACTTCTTCGATCTCATCCGTCAGCCCGGCATTTGCAGCATCAACCCTGATTTGCTCAGCGATCTTTTTCTCATAGTTCGAAAGAACGCTTACCGAATACCACCGTTTTGCCATCTGTTTGCGCCTTTGCACTATGCGGGGTTTACGCCCGAAAAATCATTTTCCGAACAAATTTTGATTGTCAGTCGAATCAAATCAAAGAATGTCAGGGTGTGACGCAGGGATTACAGGTGATGCGGGGTGATTTCAAGCCCGTAAGCACGCGCCGTCCTACCCAAACATACCCAGCACGCCCTCAAGGCCACTGCGAATGATGAAATCGACGAAAAAGAAAAATATCGCCGTCAGTGTCGCCATCACGAAAACCATACCTGTGGTCACGATAACTTCGCGTCGGGCGGGCCAGACGACTTTGGAAACTTCTGCGCGGACCTGCTGAATAAACTTCAGAGGATTGATAACTTTGGCCATGGGTACGATCCGATTAATGTCTGGTTCAGCGCAGATACGGGGTTTACCAGGGGTTTTCAAGCCTGCGCGTCAGACGGTTTTTTCTGTCGCCAATAGAGCATGCAATATCAAGTGGTTGAAGCCGCATAAACTGGGGTTTCCAGGTCGCTGCCGTGATCAGTGATAACACTGATCATCAGGCCAAGCGCATCCAAGCCGTCGTCGCGAAACGCACCCCGCCCAGCCCTTGCGACGCCGGGTGTGATTGCGCATATCATTATTATTGGCTTATCAGTTACAAAAGCCATCTATCGATCCGACCTGCCAAACAGCATATCTCTGCCCAATTGATACCCCAATATACAGGAGGTTCCCCATGAAAATCCTTATTGCCGGTGCGGGCCCCGTGGGGCTAACAGCGGGCGTTGAACTGGCACGCCGCGGCGCTCAGGTTCAGATTATTGATCGTCGCAAAGGCGGCTCTGCCCTGTCGCGCGCCGTCGGGATCAACCCCAAAAGTCTGGATATATTAACCCCATCAGGCGTCACCAATCAGCTACTGGCCCAGGGCGTCACCTACCGTGACGTTCGGATGTATCGCGGCGCAAAAATATGGGCCCGCCTCAGGTTGACCGACGCCCCAATCCAGCATGGCCACAACATCATGCTTGGCCTGCCCCAAGATCAGACCGAGACTATTTTGCGCAACACATTTTTCGGGCTTGGCGGCACGATCAGCTATTCAAAGGAACTGACAGGCCTGCACCAAACCGACGACACTGTTACCGCCAGCATTGCCGATGGCTCTGAAATTACCGCCGATTACCTGATCGGTGCGGACGGGTTGCGCAGCGCAACGCGGCAAGCTTTGGGCATTGCCTACCACTGCACGCCGCTGCCCGATATCTGGTCAATTTCCGATGTTGACGTTGATAACTGGCCCCACCTGACATCAGCGACGATCTGTCTGATGCCCAAGGGGCGGTTGGCGGCGATTGTCCCATTGGGGGGAACCCGGTTGCGGTTCATATCCAATACCCCAGATGCCTTGCATGAATTTCCGCTGGACCTGAACGTGACCCAGGTGCATCGCAAAGCCAGCTTTCAGGTGTCACTGTGCCATGTGGACACGTACAGCAAGGGCCGGGTGTTTCTGGCCGGTGACGCGGCCCATTCACAATCACCCGCTGGCGGGCGCGGCATGAATCTCGGCATCTCTGATGCCGCTGATCTGGCGGCGCGCCTGATGGGCGGTGATCTGGATGGCTACACTGCATCACGTCTGAGCGAAGGCACCAAGATCATGGCTGGCGCTGAAACCATGCGCAAAATCCTAACCTCAAAAAACCCGGCGACACGGCTGGCAGTATTGACGGGCATAAAGCTGGTGTCATCAATCCCAGCCCTGCGGGCAAAATTTGCCAGCAACTTTCTGTACGGTTAACCCCGCCACTGTGTTAGCGTTCAGCTCAGAAATATTGGTACAGGGCACGGCATATGGGCAAACCTAAAATCGCCATCCTGATGGATGAAAACACCAGCGGTGACGCCAGCCGCTATGAGGCAACGAAAACCTATTTTCAGGCCATAGATAACGCAGGTGGTGTGGGTTTTGGGGTGCCTTATCTGAACAGCAGCATCGCACCTGTGGTCGCTGAATTTGACGGGCTGATGACCTGCGGCGGTCGCTTTGCCTACCCGCCAAATTGGTACATCGGCGATCAGACGGCACAGACCCCGCATTCGGCGCGGTTTGAGGTGGAAAAAGCCATCGTCAGTGGCTTTCTTGAACGCGATAAACCAATCCTTGGCATCTGCGCCGGAATGCAGATGCTGGCCTGCCTGCAGGGCTGCAAACTCACCCCTGATCTGGCGGTAACGTTCCCAAATGCACAGGAACATGACCTGGTGGATCACCTGCATGATATCACGATCACCCCCGGCTCAAAACTGGCTGATATCCTTGGCGCTATCACATTGCCGGTCAATTCCCGCCACCGCGAAGCCATTGCAGCGCTGAACGCGCCGGTCATTGCCAGCGCCCATGCCAATGACGGCATCATAGAAGCCATTGAGCTGCCCGGCTTTACCTTTGCAATCGGCCTGCAATGGCATCAGGAAAAATTTGTCGGCACAGACCACCTTGGCAACCGGCTGTTCGCCGGGCTGGTCAACGCGGCCTGAAAACCCTAACCCGCCAGCCGCGCCACCGCCCATTGCGCGGCATCAGCCACAACCGCGTCCGCATCCCCGCACAAGCGTTGCGCCACCTCCAGCAACCCCATGTCGCGCGAATTGCCGACTGCATACAGCACATTTCGCACAAATCGGTTGCGCCCGACCCGTTTGACAGGGCTGCCGGAAAATAATGCCCGAAAGGCCGCGTCATCCAGCACCGCCAGTTCGGCCAGCTTCGGGGCCAGCAATTCATCGCGGGCCAGGTACTTCACCTCACTCGCGGCGCTGGCGAATTTATTCCACGGGCAGACGGCCAGACAATCATCACAACCATAAATTCGGTTGCCCAGCATCGGACGCAGCGCCAGATCAACCGGGCCATGGTGCTCAATTGTCAGATAGGAAATGCAACGCCGCGCATCCAGCTGATATGGGGCGACAAAAGCATCTGTCGGACAGACATCCAGACAGGCACGACAACTGCCACAATTGTCCGGCTCAGCAGCATCAACCGGCAGCTCAACACTGGTGAAAATCGCCCCCAGAAAAAACCAACTGCCCAATTCACGTGATACCAAATTGGTGTGCTTGCCCTGCCAACCCAAACCGGCAGCCGCTGCCAGTGGCTTTTCCATCACTGGGGCAGTGTCGACAAAAACCTTAATCTCTTCGCCGGGTGCCTGCTCCAGCAACCAACGCCCCAGCCGCTTAAGCCGCTTTTTCACAATGTCATGGTAATCACGGTTTTGCGCATAGACCGATATTGCCCCGTGATCAGGCAAACCGATCACCGCCATCGGGTCATGTTCAGGCGTGTACATCTCGGCCAGCATGATCACAGATTTCGCCGCCGGCCACAGCGCAGCTGGATCACCCCGCCATGCCATGCGCTCAGCCATCCAGCCCATCTGACCATGGCGCCCGGCTGCCACAAATTCTGCCAACCGTGCCGCCACCTCGGGTACAGCGCCTGGCACCGTGATCCCAACCCCGGAAAAACCCTCTGCCAGTGCCCGTTCAACCAAGCGTTCTTTCAGTGCCGCTATCATTGTTCCAAAAATATCCACGGGGGGGTTGCCCGCAGGGCAATTTGGGGGGCAGACAGCCCCCCTCCCCCCTCACGGCTCAAAAATCAAGGTCCGAGTAATGCGCCGGCGGCGGAAACCCCGACACATGGTCGGCCAGTATGGATCGAAACGCCGGGCGTGATTTTATCTTGGCATACCAGTCTTTGACATTGCCGTTACGGTTCCAATCCACGTCACTAATATAATCCAGTGATGACAAATGCGCGGCGGCGGCAAAATCCGCCAGCGTCATCACATTGCCCGCCAGCCAGCGCCGTTCATCCAGCAGGCTGCCCATATAATCCAAATGGTATTTAATCGCACGCGCTCCGGCCTTAACATTGGCGCTGTCAGGGTACCCTTGCCCCATGATCTTTTTGTTGACCCGCTCATACAACAGCTTTGACGTCACTTCGGCGTGGAATTTATCGTCAAACCAATTCACCAACCGGCGCACCTCAAACCGCTCCGCTGCCCCTGCGGGCAACAACGCAGGTTCCGGGTGCATTTCCTCGATGTATTCACAAATGGCACTGCTTTCGGCCATGGTGCGGCCATCCATCTTGACCACCGGCACCTTGCCCGCTGGATTGCGCCGTAGGAAATCTGTGCCCTGCTCCCAATAGCGTTCTTCAACCAGCTCCACTTCCAGTTTCTTTTCACCCAGCGACAGCCGCACCTTGCGGCAATAGGGTGACAGTGGCATGTGGAATAATCTGATCATGGGTGGGCTACTCAATAAGTGTCGGACCAGTCTTCAATGGCCCGATCCGGCGTAAGTTTCAACCGTCCAAACACGCCGCCCGGCCATCAGCAAGAATTGTTGCCGCCCCGTCAGCAATGGCCCGGCTGCGTTTTTTTACAAAACCTGACGCATTATTCGCCGATCGTTTCTTTGGGCTGGGCAGTACCGCTGCCAACCGCGCCGCCTGCCAGGGCTGCAACGCATCCGGGCCCACCCTGAAATTGGTGCGTGCCGCGGCTTCCACCCCGAACACGCCATCGCCAAACTCGGCAACATTAAGATAAACCTCAATAATCCGCCGCTTGGTCCAGACCAATTCCACCATCGGCGTCATCACCGCCTCCAGCGCTTTGCGTGCCCAACTGCGCCCCTGCCACAGGTAGACGTTTTTCACCACTTGCTGGCTAATGGTTGACGCCCCGCGTGTGCTGCCACCCTCCAGCGCCTTGCGAATGGCGGCCATATCAAACCCCCAATGCAGGCAATAATTGGCGTCCTCCCCCGCAATGACCGAGCGCGCCATAACAGGTGAAATATCATCAAGATCAACCCACTGCTGATCAACACCACCAACCCGACGCCCTTCTGAAAACATGTATGGCGTGGTTGGCGGATCAATGACCCCATAGATCACCACAGCCAAAAACAGCACCAGCCCGCCAATAATCGCCCCGCGAAACAACCAATGGAACACCCAACGAACCGGCCAAAACCAGCCCCTGCCCGCCTTGGTTTTCCGGCGCGGTTTTGCCGGGGCCCGTTTTTTGCTTACAGGTTTGGTTTTTGCTGCTTTTGCCACGCCCCATAGGCCACACTCCGGCGGCAATGGTCAAGCGTTACGGCCATCACCTAAGCGGCGATCCTTATCACCCGGGCATCGCGTCGCTTTACAGTTGCCCGCGCAGTCCGGTGCCACCCTGTTGGCGGGTTTTTCACCATGTCCGGAAATATTTCTAACAGTTCACGGCGCACGTCATCGTCCTGACATAGGGCCTGGTCACCTGGGAAAAAGCTTTCACTTAGCACGCCATCTGACACCACAATTTCGTGCTGATCAAACAGCATATGATGATAGGTCACAACCGCACTGCGTTCCTGAACAACCGTATCCCCGTTTATCAGATGTTTGGCTGGCACTAACACCTGAGCGCAGCCAAAAAACAGCTCTGATTGCCAGCCCTGGATCAACATCCGATGTTGCGGTGACACCCGCAATTCCCGCGCATTTCCAATGGCTCCGACCCGAAACAGGATCGGGGCAAACCGCCCCGGCATTTCCAAAACACTGGATCCTATCCAGCGGATCGGTTGCAACCCATTGTCCAGTGTTTCCACCAGATCACCCACCGACAGGGTTTCAATCGCCCGCTCACCACTGTCAGTTTCTATCAATGTCCCGCTGGTAAAACAGGGCGGGCCCAGATCAGTACCGGTATCAAGCGGCCCCTGAGTGGTCACGCCGGATGCACCCACCAGGGTTCCGTTTTGCAAAACCTGCCCATCGGTCGGTGTAAAAACCTGAGTGCCATCAGCCAGATAAAAAGTGGTGCCGGTATAGGTAATATCTCCTACGCCTGGAACATTGACTGTAACAACGTCGCCGGGCCAGGAACTGGTGACATCCGAACCGTTCACCGTGTCATTATTAAACCTGTCGATATCCCCATCGTCATTCTGATCAATCATATCGTAGGTCGAAAAATTCAACACCGTCCCAGGGGGCGGCGGGTTGTAGGGGTCTAGAATGAAAAACTGGTCGGTATATGTGGTCGGCATGGCATGTCACCTGGGCTGCGAGGCTGAAAAGCTAAGCAAAACCTACTGACCAAGCAAGGCCCCCAAAGGGGTATTTCCGGGAAATATTATGGCAAAACCCGCCAAACCGACCCGAAAATACCTAAAATTCGCTACTCTGCAGGTATTGCACCCAGTTCCTGAGACAGTGGATGCGTTAGGTGCACCAACATTTCCTTGGGGCAAACCTGAATGAAGAACCGCTTTTCCGCGCCCCAGTTGTTTAAAATATCCGCGGCTTTTGCACTGCCGGTTTCCTTGGCATGGGCGGTGATCAGCGCCATTAACTGATCTTCCCAATGGGGCTGCGACACGCCACAGGTGACCACGGTTTCCATGTTGATCATCCGCTCGGCAGACCCGTCGGGGTCATACAAATACGCCATGCCGCCGGTCATCCCGGCACCAAAGTTCGGGCCGATTGACCCTATAATAACCGCAACCCCGCCTGTCATATATTCACAGCCGTTGGAACCGCAGGCCTCAACAACCACATGGGCCCCGGAATTGCGGACCGCAAACCGTTCACCGGCGCGTCCGGCGGCAAAAAGATACCCCGCCGTAGCCCCATACAGAACCGTGTTGCCGATGATGCTATTTTCAGATGCGACCAGACGGCTTTCCATGGCCGGGCGCACCACAATCGTGCCACCACTTAGGCCCTTGCCAACATAGTCATTTGCCTCACCTGATACCTCAATTTTCAACCCGGGCACCGCAAACGCCCCCAGCGACTGCCCGGCAGAACCTGACAGCTTCACCGTCAAATGGTCCGGTTGCAGATCATTATTCATGCCAAACTTCGCGACAATATGGCTGGAAATTCGCGCCCCAATGGTACGGTGGGTGTTTTGGACAGCATATGAAAGCTGCATTTTTTCGCCATCGTTCAAGAAGCGCGCGGCATCAGTGACAATCTGGGCGTCCAGCGTATCAGGCACTGCGTTGCGTGGCCGAGACCGGTCATAAACAATGCGATCCGCGCCATCGACAGTGATCAGCAGCGGGTTCAGATCCAGATCATCCAGATGGTCAGAACCACGGCTGACCTGGGTTAACAAATCTGCACGGCCGATAACTTCATCCAGTGACCGCGCCCCAAGGCTGGCCAGAATTTCACGCACTTCCTGGGCGTAAAATGTGATCAGGTTGACCACCTTGTCGGCACTGCCTGTGAACTTATCGCGCAGCTTTTCGTCCTGGGTACAAACGCCAACAGGACAGGTGTTAGACTGGCACTGACGCACCATGATGCACCCCATAGCAATTAGGGCTGCTGTGCCAATACCGTATTCTTCCGCCCCCAGCATTGCTGCCATGACAATATCGCGCCCGGTGCGCAAACCGCCATCGGTGCGCAATGTCACCCGGTCACGCAGGTTGTTCATCGCCAGAACCTGATGCGCCTCGGTCAGGCCCATTTCCCAGGGCAAACCCGCGTATTTGATACTGGTGGCAGGCGACGCGCCGGTGCCGCCATTATGGCCAGAGATCAGGATCACATCGGCCTTGGCCTTGGCCACCCCGGCGGCAATTGTGCCAACCCCGGAAGACGCCACCAACTTTACCGTCACCTTGCAGCGCGGGTTGATCTGTTTCAGGTCATAAATCAGCTGTGCCAGGTCCTCGATACTGTAAATATCGTGGTGTGGCGGCGGGCTGATCAGCATGACGCCGCGCGTTGAATGGCGCAAACGTGCGATCAGCTCGGTCACTTTCATACCCGGCAATTGCCCACCTTCGCCGGGCTTTGCGCCCTGCGCGACCTTAATTTCCAGCTCTTCGCACTGGTTCAGATACTCCGCCGTGACGCCAAAGCGTCCGGATGCCACCTGTTTGATCTTGGCGCTTGGGTTGTCACCATTGGCTTCCGGGTGAAAATGCGCCGGGTCTTCGCCGCCTTCACCGCTATCAGATTTCGCACCAATCCGGTTCATCGCCACGTTCAGGGTTTTATGGGCCTCAGGGCTCAGCGCCCCCAGGCTCATCCCCGGTGTCACAAACCGTTTGCGGATTGAGGTGATGCTTTCCACCTCTTCAATATGTACCGGCGCACCAATGGTTTTGAAATCCAGCAAATCGCGCAGGTGGATCGGCGGGTTTGCCTGCATCTGGGTTGAATATTGCTTCCACAGTTCAAAGCTTGCCTGATCACAGGCCGACTGCATCAGGTGCATTGTGGTCGCGCCCCAGGCGTGGGCCTCGCCCGATTTGCGCGCCTTATACAGCCCGCCAACCGGCAACACATCTGCCCCGCCCAGCCAGCCCAGCGCGTGCACCTTTTCGCTTTTACGCTGGATGCCGTGCAACCCAATGCCGGAAATCCGGCTTTGCATGCCGGGGAAAAATTCCGCCACCAGCGCCCGGCTTAGCCCAACAGCTTCGAAATTCAGCCCACCACGATAGGATGACAGCACCGAAATGCCCATCTTCGCCATGATCTTTAGCAGGCCCTGGTTGATCGCCTCGTGGTAGCGCGCCACGTTTTCGGTCAAGGTGCCATCCAGCAGCCCCCGATCCACCCGATCCGCAATGGAATCTTCCGCCAGATACGGGTTCACCACCGTCGCCCCGCAACCCAACAACACCGCAAAATAATGCGCGTCCAGACATTCCGCCGCCCGCACCGCGATAGAACAAAACGTCCGCAAGCCCTGGCGCGTCAGCCCAGAATGCACCGCACTGGTGGCCAATATCATCGGCATTGCCACACGACCGGCCCCCTGATGATGATCCGTCAGCACCAGATGCCCGGCACCGGACCGCACCGCGTCCTCCGCCTCAGTCCGGATCCGCGCCAGCCCGTCGGCAAGCGCACCTTCACCACCATCCGCATCAATACAGCAATCAATTTCAACCATCGGCGCGTTGAAATTTTCCACCAACCGCTCAAACTGCACATTGCCGACAAACGGGCTTTCAAGCACCAGAATTTCGGTCTGCCCACCATCTTCGTCCAGCACATTTTTCAAATTGCCAAACCGCGTCTTCAGGCTCATCACCCGATGTTCGCGCAAACTGTCGATCGGCGGATTGGTCACCTGGCTGAAATTCTGCCGGAAAAAATGCGACAATGGCCGGTACATCCCCGACAGCACAGCCGACGGCGTATCATCGCCCATGCTTGCCAGCACTTCTTTGCCATCTTCGGCCATTGGCGCCAAAATATGCTCTAGGTCTTCCAGGCTATAACCAGCCGCAATCTGACGGCGTCGCAGCTCAGACCCACTAAAAATCGCTGCCTCAGAAACCCCAGACAGCACGCCCTCCAGATCATTGATCCGACCGACCCAGTCGCCAAACGGCAGCGCGCGCGACATCTTATCTTTGATCTCGGTGTCGTGGTACAAAATACCCTTTTCCATATCCACGGCCAACATTTGCCCAGGCCCAAGCGCACCCTTTTCAACGATCCGCGCCTCATCCACCGGCACCATTCCGGCCTCAGATCCTGCCATCACCAGCCCGTCATCCGTCACAACATAACGCATGGGCCGCAGCCCAGACCGGTCCAACCCGCCACACACCCAGCGCCCATCGGTCATCGCCAATGCCGCCGGGCCATCCCAGGGTTCCATCACCGAATTGCAATAGGAATACATGTCGCGCCAAGGTTCAGGCAGATCCATCGCCTGCTTGCTCCAGCTTTCGGGAACCAGCATGGTTTTTGCCATCGGTGCCGACCGTCCGGCCCGGACCAGAACTTCAAAAACCGAATCTAATGCCGCGGAATCTGATGACCCTTGCGCCACGATCGGCTTAATATCTTCGGCCATATCGCCAAACGCCCCGGACGCCATGCGTATTTCATGGCTTTTCATCCAGTTCAGGTTGCCCTTTAGCGTGTTGATCTCGCCATTATGGGCCAGCATGCGAAACGGCTGCGCCAGCCACCACTGTGGGAACGTATTGGTCGAATAGCGCTGGTGATAGATCGCAAACGCCGAAATGAACCGTTCATCCTTCAGATCGGGGTAAAAATCCGCCACCTGTTCGGCCAGCATCATGCCTTTGTAAATCACCGTCCGGCAACTTAGGCTACAGATGTAAAAATCGGGTACCCGCGCAGCGGCAGTGGCCTTTTCGATGCGCCGCCGAATGACATACAATTCGCGTTCAAATGTTTCTTCATCCACGCCCTTGGAATTGGAAATCAGAATTTGCTCAATTTCGGGCCGGGTAGCATTGGCCTTTTCGCCCAGCATATGCACATCCACAGGCACATGGCGCCAGCCGTAAATGTAATAGCCCATGCGCAGCACTTCGCTTTCCACGATAGAGCGGCAGGTTTCCTGCGCCCCTAAATCGGTGCGCGGCAGAAAAATTTGGCCAATGGCGATGCGTTCATCTTTTCGTGGCGTATGCCCGGTGCGCTTTACTTGGTCATAAATAAAGTCAACTGGGATCTGCAGCAATATCCCGGCCCCATCGCCGGTTTTCCCGTCGGCATCAACCGCGCCGCGGTGCCAAATTGCCTTTAGCGCGTCAATGCCGTTTTCAACGACCCTGCGGGATTTATTGCCATCCACCGACACCACAAACCCAACACCACAGGAAGAATGCTCGGACTCTGTGGAATACAGGCTGTTTTCAGCCATCCATTCGCGCTTATCCGCTTGGGCCTTGGCCCATTCCTGATCAAATTTTGTCATCACATTCTCCACTTCCGGTCGGGCATCTTGCCACGACCGTCAACATTTCAAACTTCTTACTTAGAACCCGGCGATAATCTTTTCGACGTCCGCCGCCGTCATTTGTTCACGACCTTCAGGCAGCTCATTGGTGCTGTTCTTGTAGTCAACAAACAGCTCACTTTTCATGACCATACTATCGCTGTCATCCAGCAGGCCCATGGCAATGCTGGTATTGCCAACATATTTCCCCGCCGTCAGCCGCCACCAGATCGCAGAGCCGCATATTTTACAATTCGCCCGTTCGGCAAAATCAGAACTGGCAAAAACTGAAATATTTTCGCGGCCTGTAAACTCCAGGTTTTCGGTCGCCACGTTCACACCGCGAAACGCCCCGCCAACCCAGCGCTGGCATTGCTTGCAATGGCAGATCGAAAATTTATCTTTCATGTCGGTGGCACGAAAGCTCACCGCCCCGCACATGCACTGTCCTGTTCTGTCTGTCATTCGCGTTTATCCTAATTTAATCAGTTAGGTCAGCATCACTGTCTGTTATGAAATTGCAATTCATATGGGTTTCATATGCAATTCATATTCAGCGGTGGCCTCATTCTGCCGCCACTGCTGCGCCTTGGTTTAGATATTCCAGCATCGCGTCTGCCGCTTCGCAACCATCACGGATTGCCCAGACAACCAGGCTGGCACCGCGCTGGATATCACCGCAGGTATAGACCCCTTCAAGGCTGGTTTCGTGGGTCACATAATCGGCTTTCACAGTGCCCCAATCGGTCACCTCCAAGCCATCCAGCCCCCACATTTCCGGCAGGTTCTCAGGTGTGAAACCCAGCGCCTTGATCACCAGATCGGCCGGTTCTACATAGTCGGCACCTTCAATCACTTCCGGTGTTTGCCGCCCGCTTGCATCCGGTGCCCCAAGGCGCATTTTTTGCACCATAACACCAGCAACATCACTGTCCCCGGTAAACCCCTTGGGGGCTGCCAGCCAAACAAACTCTACGCCCTCTTCTTCGGCGTTTTGCACTTCGCGCTGGCTGCCCGGCATGTTTGCCCGGTCGCGCCGGTACAGACATTTTACACTGGTTGCGCCTTGCCGGATCGCGGTGCGCACACAGTCCATGGCCGTGTCACCGCCCCCGATCACCACCACGCGTTTTCCGCTTGCATTTAGCGCGCCAGTTTCAAATGCATCGACATCATCGCCCATGCTTTTCTTATTGCTGACTGTTAGGTAATCAAGCGCCTTTTCAATGCCATTTGCACCGCTGCCTGGTCCCTGTAAGTCTCTGGAAACATAGACTCCTGTGGCGATAAGAACCGCATCATGCATGCCGCGAAGGGCGTCAAATGTTATGTCGGTGCCAACCTCTGTGTTCAGCGCGAAATCAACGCCTGCCTGTTCCAGCTGGTTCACCCGTCTTGCAACGATATCTTTTTCCAGTTTGAAGCCGGGAATGCCATAGGTCAGCAGCCCACCAGCCCGGTCACTGCGCTCATAGACTGTTACTTTCAGCCCCGCCGCGCGCAGTCGATCCGCCGCCGCCAGCCCGCCGGGGCCAGAACCAATGATGCCCACGCTTTGGGCGCGCTCAATGCTTGGCGTGTTTGGTTTTACCCAGCCGTTTTCCCAAGCTGTATCTGTAATATGCTTTTCCACAGCGCCAATGGTCACCGTCCCATGGCCCGAAGCTTCGATAACACAATTGCCTTCGCACAAACGATCCTGCGGGCAGATACGTCCACAAATTTCCGGGAATGTATTTGTTGACTGGCTTAGCTCATAGGCTTCGCGCAAACGGCCCTCTGCCGTCATCCGCAACCAGTCTGGAATATTGTTGTGTAGCGGGCAATGGTTCTGACAATACGGCACGCCGCACTGGCTGCAACGGCTCGCCTGCTCTGCTGCTTTTTCAGCTGCGTACTCGGCGTATATCTCATCAAAATCAGTCTGCCGTAAACTGGCCCCCCGCTTGTCAGGCATATCACGCCCAACATCGGTAAATTTTAACATCGGTTGCTTTGCCATTCACCGTCCCCGATTGAATTGGTTGAGAGAATCTCTCTATTTGAAGTTTAAGTGAATGAAAAGGCAGTATTGCTGACTTATTTGTGGCGACAGGAAAGTGGAAATTCAAATTTTCCCAGGGCGGGCTCTGAAAGAAGGGCACACCATATGACCTTAATCAGGGCTTTCCATTTAAGTTCCGTAGGTTAGGGTGTCGAAAAAACCCATCAGGTCCATTAATGCCAATACTACACATACTACTGGTCGCAGTAATTCAGGGTATTACTGAATTTCTTCCGGTATCATCATCGGGTCACTTGATACTTGTACCCTTGTTTACTGGCTTGCCTGACCAGGGGCTCGCCATCGATGTTGCGGTCCATGTGGGTACATTATTTGCCGTCATCCTGTATTTCCGACGCGATGTGGGTATGTGCATCGCTGGGGTGCCACGCTTACTCACAGGCCACATTGATACCCCCGGATCACGGCTGGCATTCCTGTTGATCGTGGCCACTGTCCCGGTGCTGATTGCCGGGGCGTTCCTGAAATTATCCGGCCTGATTGACCTGATGCGATCCATGAAAGTCATTGGCTGGACAATGATCCTGTTCGGCCTTTTCCTCTATTGGGCTGATCGGCGGGGGCCGCAGGATAGACACAGCGGCGAATGGTCAATCAAAGATGCTGTGACCCTAGGCCTTTGGCAAGCTGTTGCGCTTATCCCCGGCTCATCACGATCAGGTCTCGTAATATCAGGTGCGCGGGCACTTGGCTATGACAGGTCCAGCGCGGCCAAGATTGCCATGCTGATGTCGATCCCGACCATTATTGCATCCGGCGTTTTTCTTGGGGTTGAACTTGTTGCCACAGCCGATAGCGCTGTACTGCGAGACGGGCTCATAGCGGCTGCATATTCATTTGTCGCTTCACTATTTGCCCTCTCATTGATGATGCGTTTACTGCGCACAATCAGCTATACGCCCTATGTGATTTACAGGGTGATTTTAGGGCTGGGCTTGCTGTGGGTCGCCTACAGCTAAGATTTCATGTTCTTGGCAGAAGCCTTGACTACAGCAAATTGCCCGGACGTGCGATACACCCACAAATACTCTGGTAGTATTGATGTAGCGGCTGCCGGGGTTATCCCAAGTTCACGGAACCCATTGGCCGCTTCTGCAACCACATTATCATGGCCTAGATTTCTGGCCTGATCCTTGGTCAATATTGTATTGTGAAATAATCCAACCGTTACGCCCTGAGCAACATCCAGCATACCACCCAATATACGGCCAACGACAAATGGCATACCCACCACAAGACGCCGCTTTTGGATGCCATCCAAAACCAGTGCCACACCGGCCCTAAGGGTCATCACATCGGGGCCACCCAGCTCATAACAGCCGGTCTCAGCCTGCCCCAGCACACAGGCCGTAACTGCCTGCGCCACATCATCCACATAGACCGGTTGAAATTTCGTGTCGCCTCCCAAGATCGGCAAAACTGGCCCCAAGGCAGTCATCCGGGCGAACCTGTTGAAAAACTGATCCTCAGGCCCAAAAATCACGGATGGCCGCAGAACGATCGCGCCAGGGAAGTGTTCCAGCACACCTACTTCGCCCAGGGCTTTGCTGCGGCAATAGGCACTTTCAGCGTCAATATCAGCGCCTATCGCTGAAATATGAACAAGCCGTCCAACACGTTCTTCGGTGGCTATCCGGGCTACCCGGCTGGCCCCCAAATTGTGTACCGCATCAAAACTGTTGCGTCCGTGCTCTGTTAGTATGCCCACACAATTCACCACAGCATCGGCACCCGCCATAGCGCTGCGAACCGATGCATCATCGCGAATATTGCAAAGCACCGGCTCAACCTGACCAACGCTGCCATAAGTCGTTACCTGAACGGCCTCATTTGGTCGCCGAACAGCAACGCGCACGCGCCAACCCAACCGCGCCATACGGCGCGCAGAATATCGCCCCAAAAAACCTGATCCGCCGAATATTGTGACTAGTTTCGCCATGGTATTACCCCAGGTTGACACACGCCAGTTGGTCTACAAGCCAGCCAACATTCATACAAGATACAAATCAATTGCATTACCGGACTCGATACGTTCGAAAAGCCGTTGACAGGAGGGCCTGCGCCCCTTATTCCGCGATGCTCGACACCTGCCCAGGTGGCGGAATTGGTAGACGCGCTAGCTTCAGGTGCTAGTATTCGCAAGGATGTGGAGGTTC
>JAZGFB010000020.1:0-3341 GCA_036479015.1 Paracoccaceae bacterium
AAACAGGCGTTTGAAATGCTGACCACCGGTGAATTCATTGACGCCGCTCGGGCACGCGAGTTGGGGTTGGTGAACCGCGTGGTCGCCCCCGATGAACTGAACACCGAAGCCCAAACGCTGGCCCAGACAGTCGCCGATAAACTTGGCTCGGCGGTCCGCATCGGCAAACGCGCGTTCTACGACCAACTGCACATGCCGCTGGATCAGGCCTATGCCTATGCTGCCGAGGTTATGGCGCAAAACATGATGGATGCCGACACCGCTGAGGGGATCACCGCCTTCATCGAAAAACGCAAGCCTGAGTGGACACAATGAGCGACGTCGAAACCGCCCTTGTCGCCATCCCCAAACCCGCCATGCAGGCCGAGGCCCGCATCCTGAACGACATCTTCACCCAGACCACCGGCTGGCAACCCCGCATGTGGGGCAAAAAACTGTTCGGCTACGGGCAATACCACTACACCTACGAAAGCGGCCGCGAAGGCGACTTCCTCGCCACGGGATTCTCACCCGGTGCCGCCAAGTTTTCCCTGCACATCCTGCCCGGCTATCAGGATTACGACGATATCACCGCGCGGTTGGGAAAGTTCAAACGAGGCAAATCCTGTTGGTACGTGAATAAACTGGCGGATATTGACATAACCGTCCTGCCGGACCTAATCCGTGCCGGGTTGGCTGATCTGGAAAAAACCGGGTGGCCGATTAAGGGGAGTTAGGTTCCGGCTCCATTGGTCGAGAAAATCCAACGGCATGTATGCGTACGAAGCGGGCAATTCTTGCGGCGGCGCGAATGTCAGCAAAGGGCAATCGCCTAACTCCACGCGACTTGCGAGATTGCGCCCCATGGCCTATGGTTGGGTATGGCCGCACCAGTTGATCATGACGCATACATCGATGCGGCCCCAGAGTTGCTACGTCCGCTTTTGGTTCAATTGCGAACGCAACTTGCCAAGACTCTTCCCGACGCCGAGGAGATCATTGCGTACAATATGCCCGGTTTCGGGTTTGGTAAGTCCATCATCGCGGGCTATGCTGCCTTCAGTAAACAGTGCGGTTTATACGTGTCTCATGGCGCCATTGCGGCCCATGCCGACGAGATTGCAGCAAACGGCCTCAAGGCAACGAAGATGGGGGTCACTTTTTCACCAGCCAAACCTATCACTGACGAACTCATTGCGAAAATCGCCCTTACATGTCGTAAAGAATTGGGCCTATAGTCGGCCGGAATGCGAAAGCACGTGGTGACTTGTAAGCGTTTCATTGTTCAGCGTCGCAACTCACCGGCGTAAATAGTCGTATCCTGTCCTTTTTCTCGAAAACTGACATTCATGTTCGATGCAGCATTCGACGATTTGGGCACCAAGCAGTCGTTCCCACATTTTCCATGTGTTGCGCTGCACACACCCTCTCCCTGCAACCTAGACCCCGTAAATCGCCCCAAACTTCGCGTCCAGATAATCCAACAAAGGCCCCACTTCCGGCTCAAACCCGCAAGCCCGCGCCACAACCTCACGCGGTTCATACAGCCCGCCATGGGTCTGCAAATTCGCCTGCAACCACCCGGTCGCCGCCGATGTATCACCAACCGCCAATTGATCATCCAACCCCGGCAAAGCCGCCCGCATCGCCTGATTTAAACACCCGGCATAGACGTTGCCCAAAGTATACGTCGGGAAATAGCCAAACAGCCCAACCGACCAATGCACATCCTGCAAACAGCCGTTGGACGGCTTGTCCACGGCCACCCCAAAATCAGCCAGAAACCGGTCATTCCAGGCACCCGGCAAATCGGCCACCGCCAGATCACCCGATATCAACGCCCGTTCCAGATCAAAGCGCATCAGGACGTGCAGGTTGTAGTGAATCTCATCCGCCTCAGTCCGGATGTAGCCCGGTCCAACCCGGTTCACAGTTGCGTAAAATTCATCCGCCGAGCCCACACCGAAATCGCCAAACTGTTCCTGCATCAGCCCAAACAGATGCCCGGTAAAAGCCCGACCCCGGCCCATCTGGTTTTCATAAATCCGGCTTTGGCTTTCATGCACGCCCATGGAAACGCCCTGCCCCAGTGGCGTCAGCAGATAGGCGTCGTCAATGCCCTGCTCGTAAGCCGCATGACCCACCTCATGGATGGTGGAATAAAAACAATTGAATGGGTCGCGCGGGCTGACCCGTGTGGTGATCCGCACATCCTGACCAGAGCCGCTGGAAAACGGATGCACCGCCTTATCAATACGGCCACGCTCAAAATCATAGCCAAACGCGGCGGCCAGTTTGGTGCTAAGTGCCAGTTGCCCGGCCTCGTCAAAATCGCGGTCTAACGCGCGAGGTTGCCGCTCAGCCCCCAATACCCGTTCGCGCAGTGCCACCAAACGTGGGCGCAGGGCGTTAAACATCGCCTCAATCTCCGTCCCCGTGGCCCCCGGTTCATAATCATCCAGCAGCGCGTCGTACATGTCACCGCCATCCGCCAATGCCTGGGCTTCCTGCTGGCGCAGACCCACGACTTTTTCCAATGTCGGCGCAAACCCGGTAAAATCTTCGGCCTCTCGCGCCTTGGCCCAAACGCCTTGCGCCATGGACGTCACCCGGGCAATTTCGCTGGCCAAAGCGGCTGGCACCTTGGAATTACGTTCATAACTGCGCGTGATGTGGCGCAGGTTGGCGCGCCCCACATCATCCAGCGACGCGCTATCAATTGCACCCAGCCAATCACCAATACGCGGATCAACCCGCCGGCTGTGCAACACGCCCTCGATCGCACCCATTTCTTCGCTGCGCTGCGCCGCCGCGCCACTTGGCATGGTGGTTTCCTGATCCCAACCCAACCGGCCAGCCACCTGCCCCAGTGCTTCAGTATCCCGTTGGAACGCCATCAAATCATCATATGCCGTCATATCAATTTCCTTTTAAACTTTGTGCCATTGGGTACCGGGCCAGAAACCGGGCGCGGATCACTATGACCCACAACGCCACTGCGCCCAGCTGGTGAACTATTGCAATGGAAACCGGGGCTGACATCATCACCGTGCCAATACCCAGAACCACCTGCAGCAACAGGATCGCCACCAGCATATTGAACGATGATTTGGTTTTCATATTGCCGCTGGAACGCGATACCCGCCACAGGAACAACCCGAAACCCAGCACCAGATAGCCCCACATCCGGTGCATGAATTGCACCATGCCCGCATCTTCAAAAAAGTTGCGCCAGAGCGGCACCAGATCCAGCGCGCCTTGCGGAAAAAAACTGCCCGCCATCAATGGCCAGTCGGTAAACCCGCGCCCGGCGTCAATTCCGGCCACCAGCGCACCCCACAAAACTTGTACGAATACCAACC
>JAZGFB010000021.1:0-30401 GCA_036479015.1 Paracoccaceae bacterium
GAATTCCACCGAGCCCAGGTCGTTAATGGCGACGACTTCAATATCGGTGCGCCCGCTTTCGATGATGGCGCGCAACACGTTGCGCCCAATGCGGCCAAAGCCGTTGATGGCTACTTTTACGGTCATGGTGTTTTCTCCTAATCGAAAATTTCTTTGAGATTGGCAAGTTCTTGCAAGCTAGAGAGTTCAAATTTTTGCCAAGGTCAACAGCAATGGGCCGAGCAGCGACATGTTAGCGCCAAAACATCAGCCAATCAGATAGTTTGACAAACTTTTTCCCCAGAAACACCGATGCATCCCAGTTGTTCAGCAGATAATCAGCGGCCAAAAGGCCGATGATCAACAGGCCAAGGAAGATGGCTATTCGATTGGTGATGCTGCGTTCCTTAGAGCAGGGCCTGCACTTTGGCGGCGATGTTTTCGGCCGTAATGCCAAATTCCTGGTACAATCGGTCGGCGGGGGCAGATGCGCCAAAGCCGGACATGCCAACAAAATCGGCCTTTTGCGATTTGCCGCGATCCCCCATCAGCCAACGATCCCAGCCTTCACGAAGGCCAGCTTCTACGGCAACCCGGACCGGGCCGCCGGGCAATACTTTGCGCCGGGTGTCTTCGTCTTGGGCGGCGAACAGTTCCATGCAGGGCATGGAAACCACCCGGGTGCCGATGCCTTTGGCCTGCAACAATTCGCGCGCGGCCATGGCGATTTCGACCTCTGATCCGCTGGCCATCAGGATGGCCTGGCGTTTGCCAATGGCGTCTACCAAAGTATAGGCGCCCTGGGCGCAGAGGTTTTTGTTTTTATGCTCAACGCGCAGTGTGGGCAGGCCCTGGCGTGACAGGGCCAGAACCGACGGGGTGGATGTGGCGCTAAGCGCCAGTTCCCAGCATTCGGCGGTTTCCACCACATCGGCGGGGCGGAAAGTATAGCTGTTGGGTGTGGCCCGGCAGATGGCCAGGTGTTCAACCGGTTGGTGGGTGGGGCCGTCTTCGCCAAGGCCGATGCTGTCATGGGTCATGACATAAATTGTTGGGATACCCATTAGTGCAGACAGGCGCATGGCGCCGCGCGCATAGTCAACAAAACACATGAATGTGCCGCCATAGGGGCGGATGCCGCCATGCAGGACCATGCCGTTCATGGCTGCGGCCATGGCGTGCTCGCGGATGCCATAGTGCAGGTGGCGGCCTTTGCGATTGTCGGGGTTGAAGATGCCAAGATCGGCGGTGTTGGTCAGGTTTGAACCTGTCAGGTCAGCCGAGCCGCCAATGGTTTCGGGCATGATCGGGTTGACCACGTCCAGCACCATTTGGCTGGCTTTTCGGGTGGCAACCTTGGGCTGATCAATGCTGGCGAATTTTTTGAATGCTTTGATAACGGCGGACAGTTTGCGCGGGGCCTCAAGTGTCATAACCCGGTTGAATTCTTTTTGACGGCCCTGGGACAGGGTTTCAAAACGGGTCTGCCAATTGGCTTGATCGGTTGCGCCACGGGCACCGATTGCAGACCAGCCAGCCCGGATATCTTTGGGGATATCAAAGGCACCATGTTTCCAGCCATAGGCGGCGCGGGTGATTTTTATTTCAGCCTCGCCCAGGGGTGCACCATGGGCACCGGATGTGTTTTGCTTTGCCGGTGAGCCAAACCCGATAAGGGTTTTGCAGGCAATCATCGATGGTTTTTTGGTCTTTCTGGCGGCGGTGATGGCGGCGTCAATGGCAGCTGGGTCATGGCCGTCAACCGACTGCACATGCCAGCCTGAGGCCCTAAAGCGCACCTGCTGATTGGTGATGTCGGACATGCTAATTTCACCATCAATGGAAATGTTATTGTCATCCCACAACACGATAAGTTTGCCCAGTTTCTGCATGCCTGCCAAGCCGATGGCTTCCTGGCTGATACCTTCCATCAAGCAGCCGTCGCCGGCGATGACATAGGTGTAGTGGTCGACAACTTTCTTGCCAAAGCGCGCACGCAGGCTTTCTTCGGCGATGGCCATGCCAACAGCGTTTGCAATGCCTTGGCCAAGGGGGCCGGTAGTGGTTTCAATGCCTGTGGCGTGGCCATACTCTGGGTGGCCTGCGGTGATGGCGCCCCATTGGCGAAAGTTTTTGATCTGCTCAAGCGTCATGTCGGCGTAGCCGGTCAGGTGCAGCAAACCATAGATCAGCATAGAGCCGTGGCCTGCTGATAGAACAAAGCGGTCACGATCTGGCCAATTGGGATTTTGCGGATCAAATTTCAGGTGTTTTTCAAACAGCACTGTGGCCACATCTGCTATGCCCATGGGCAGACCCGGATGGCCGGAGTTTGCGGCCTGAACCGCGTCCATTGCCAAGACGCGCAGGGCGCAGGCTTTGTTCCAGTGGTCGGCGTGGTCTTTTTGCAGGGTGGCGATGTCCATCAATGGCTCCTGTTGGTGGCAAAATCTGTTTTTGGTGATAGCAGCCAGGCATAGAAGTTCAAGCAATCGTACGTAATGATGGGCAGATAGTGCCAAAATGGCGGGAAACCGGCGCTATGGCTTGACTCTTGGCTGCTAGATTTGGGATCAATTGCACATACAGGTGTATGAATGAGGGGCCGTAGGCACTATGGGCGACGTCGCAGAGCTGGAAAACCGAATAACCGCAGCGCTTGATCGGATTGGCGTTGGACTGGATGCAATTGGCAAGTCTGAAACTGGGGGTGATTCTGGTGCTGTTGCCAAGCTGAAAGCTGCGTTGGAGGCCGAGAAAACCGCAAACTCTCAGTTGGAAGAGCGGGTCACTGCGATAAAGGAAAAACAAGAAAAGCTGGTGGCGGGGTTGGAAGGCGAAGTTGCAAAACTGCGCAAGGAATTGGCCAGCCATGATGGTGCTGTGCAAAAAGTAAAGCAAACCAACCTGCGGTTGCGGGAAAATAACAGGGCGCTGCGCGATGCCAATAAGCAGGGTGTTGGCGACGCCGAACTTATTAATACAGGCATGGTTGCAGAGCTTGATGCGCTGCG
This sequence comes from Paracoccaceae bacterium, assembly GCA_036479015.1. Lineage (GTDB taxonomy): Bacteria > Pseudomonadota > Alphaproteobacteria > Rhodobacterales > Rhodobacteraceae > NVTR01. Next base: position 2,994 of record JAZGFB010000021.1, read on the forward strand.
GGTCAGTCGGGAAACTGATCGCGCAGAGTTGGACGCGATATTGCTGGATCTGAAGCCACTGGTTGAGGGGGGCGCAAATGCCTGAGATTAAAATTGCCATCGGGGGACGCGAATTTGATGTGGCCTGCCAAGCCGGTGAAGAGCATTACCTGAAATCTGCCGCCACCTATCTGGATGCTGAAGCTTCGTCGCTGAACAGCCAGATCGGGCGCATTCCGGAAAACCGGATGTTGCTGATGTCGGGGTTGATGTTGGCGGATAAAACTGCCGGGTTGGAAGAGCAGCTGAAAGGTTTGGAAGATAAACTGGTATCCCAGCAAGCCCTGCTGGAGGAGCTGCGCAATCAGCCCAAGCCTGAAGCCCAAACCGTTGAAGTGGCGGTCATTCCAAATGATCTAAAGGACAGTATGGCCGAATTTGCAGCACGTGCTGAGGCACTGGCGACGTCAGTTGAAGAAAAAGCCAGCGCCTAGGCGCTGGCGATGATTTTTCGCAGAAAAATCAAGGTTGTGATCAGCTGTTGCTTTCGCGGATTTTCTTGGCGGCTTCCTTGTCGTAGGATATGCCTTTGTCGTCCAGCAACTGATCCAATTCACCCGACATTGTCATTTCAATGATGATGTCGCAGCCGCCGACAAATTCACCTTTGACGTAGAGTTGGGGCACTGTCGGCCAGTCGGAATAATCTTTGATGCCCTGGCGGATGGTGTCGTCATCCAGCACGTTCACATCGGAAAATTCGACGCCCATGTAGTTTAAGATGCCGGCAACTTTGGATGAAAATCCGCATTGCGGCATCATTTTTGTGCCCTTCATGAACAGGGCCACGTCGTTGGTGGTGACAGTGTCTTTGATGGTTGTTTGTGCGTCAGACATTTTATTACTCCGGTGCTTTTGTTGTCAGGGCAAGGGCGTGCAGTTCGCCCGATTTGCCGTCCATTTTACCCTTAAGGGACGCATAGACTGCGCGTTGTTGCTGTACCCGGTTTTGCCCGGCAAAGCTGGCGTCAACCACCTCGGCTGCATAGTGGTTTCCGTCGCCCGCCAGATCGGTGATGGTGATTTTTGCGTCGGGGAATGCGGCGCGGATCAGGTTTTCGATTTCCTGGGCTTGGATGGCCATGTTCGGTGTCTCCGTTGGTGTTGGCAAATATGTAATAGTCGCAGGCGGGCGGCGCAAGGGTGTTGGGGGTGAGGTGCGCAGGCGCGCGCCCATGGCGGGGCTGGATTTTGGATATTTATGGAACAAAGATGGGGTCAGGTCACCGCGTTGGCAAAGCTGGTTTGGTAGGTTTGGCTAAGCTCGGACAGGGGGGCGGTTGCGGTGCCAAAGCTGATGTGATCACCGGTGAATTTGCCAACGGTTTGGATGGTCACCCCGGCCAGGCCTGCCGCGACCATCAGCGCTTCGGCGGCGTCAAAGTTGCAGGCAATAAGGTAGCGGGCCTGATCTTCGCCAAACAGGGTTGCGGTGTCTTCGCTGTCGATTGTGACGCCAACGTTCGCGGCCTGGGCCAGTTCAAACGCGGCCAGGGCGAGACCACCATCTGACAGGTCAGTGATCGCCGTGATCAGGGTGTGGTTGTCGCGGATGAAGTCGCCGTTGCGTTTTTCTGCTGCCAGGTCAACATGTGGCGCGTCGCCGTCTAAGCGGTTCAGGTGTTCTGCCAGCAGCGCCGATTGGCCCAGGTGGCTGCCCGTTTCGCCGACCAGCAGTGCCACATGGCCATCGCGCGCTTGGCCCTGGATCAGGTCATCGTGGTGTTTGATCAGGCCGACAGCGCCAATGGTGGGCGTTGGTAGAATGCCGGTGCCGTCGGTTTCATTATAGAGCGACACATTGCCCGACACGATCGGCATATCCAATGCGATGACGGCGGCGGATATACCTTTGATGGCACCGACGAACTGGCCCATAATCTCGGGCTTTTCGGGGTTGCCGAAATTCATGTTGTCGGTGGTGGCCAGTGGGGTTGCGCCGACGCAGGTTAGGTTGCGATAGGCTTCGGCCACGGCTTGCGCGCCGCCCTGGTAGGGGTTGGCCATGACGTAGCGCGGTGTCACGTCAGAGGTGAAGGCCAGCATTTTGTCGGTGCCGTGGACGCGGACGATACCAGCGCCGGCACCAGGGGTGGCAACCGTGTCGGCCATCACCTGGGTGTCGTATTGTTCATAGACCCATTTTTTACTGGCGTAATTTGGGCTGCTGATCAGGGCGCGCAGACCTTCAATTGGGTCAATCTGTGGCACCGGGGCCATTTCGGGCGCGGGTGGTGTTTCTACCCAGTCGCGATCATATTCGGGTGCAGTGCCTGACAGTGCGGCCAATGGCAGATCAGCCATGCAGATGCCGTTGTGAAAGATTTCAAACTTATCTTCAGCAATGGTTTCCCCGACGATGGCAAAGTCCAGGTCCCATTTGTCAAACACTGCTTTGGCGACGCTTTCCAGTTCAGGCTTTAGCACCATCAACATGCGTTCCTGGCTTTCGGACAGCATCATTTCATAGGCCGTCATGTTTTCTTCGCGTTGGGGCACGGCGTTAAGGTTCAGGCGCACGCCCAGCCCGCCCTTGTCGCCCATTTCAACGGCGCTACAGGTCAGGCCCGCCGCGCCCATGTCTTGAATCGAAATGACAGCGCCGGTGGCCATCAGTTCAAGTGTTGCCTCCATCAGGCGCTTTTCGGTGAATGGGTCGCCGACCTGTACGGTGGGGCGCTTTTCCTCAATGGTGTCATCAAATTCAGCCGAGGCCATTGTGGCGCCACCGACGCCATCGCGGCCGGTTTTTGCGCCGAGATACACAACCGGCATGCCAATGCCCGAGGCCGCCGAATAGAAGATTTTGTCGGTATCGGCCAAGCCGGCAGCAAAGGCATTGACCAGGCAGTTGCCGTTATAGGCCGGGTCAAACCGGACTTCGCCGCCCACTGTGGGCACGCCAAAACAATTGCCGTAGCCGCCGATACCTGCCACCACACCATTGACCAATTGCTGGGTTTTGGGGTGGTTAGGTTCGCCGAATGAAAGTGAATTCATTGCCGCAATCGGGCGCGCGCCCATGGTAAACACGTCGCGCAAAATGCCGCCCATGCCGGTGGCAGCACCTTGGTAGGGCTCAATATAGCTGGGGTGGTTGTGGCTTTCCATTTTGAAAACAACGCATTGGCCGTCGCCGATATCGACAATGCCGGCGTTTTCACCGGGGCCACAGATGACCTGTGGGCCGGTTGTTGGCAGGGTGCGCAGCCACTTTTTGCTGGATTTGTAGGAACAATGTTCGTTCCACATGGCCGAGAATATACCAAGCTCGGTATAGGTTGGTTCCCGGTTCAGCAGGCGGATTATTTCCGCATATTCGTTCGGGGCAAGACCGTGCGACGCAATCAGATCTTCGGTGATTTTCGGTTCTGACATGTAATTTCCCCGGTATGCTCGGGCATCTCATAGGGCAGTTAGGCAGGGGGTAAAAGCCAACAATCGGCAATAATGCAAGGTTTTTTGCCAGATGCTGTCGAAATTAGCGGTCTTGGTTCGTCCTTGATATACAAACACGTAAACAGAGAGGAAATACTATGCAATATATTGCTTTGATCTATTCGGGCCCAGATGCGGCACCAAAGCCGGAAACGCCAGAGTTTGGAGCCATGATGCAGGGCTATATGGCCTGTACCGAAACCTTCAAGACTGATGGGGTTATGCTGGCAGGGGATGCCTTGCATGGGACTGATAAGGCAACCAGTCTGCGTATACGTGGGGGCAAGATTGAAACCATGGACGGACCGTTTGCCGAAACCAAAGAGCAGTTGGGCGGGTATTACCTGTTTGAATGTGAAAACTTGGACGCAGCGTTGAAATATGCCGCTATGATACCGACAGCGGCGTTTGGAACGATTGAAGTACGCCCGGTAATGTCACCGGAAGATTACGGCGCATGAAAAATGCCCCCGGTCTGGAGGCGGTGATCACACAGATCGTGCGCAAGGACCGGGGGCGCTTGTTGGCGGCATTGATTGGCAGTCTAAACAGTTTTGAGCTGGCGGAAGAGGCGTTTAGTGATGCGCTGGAATCGGCCATTATCCATTGGCAACGGGGCGGTGTGCCCGACAACCCGCAGGGCTGGTTGTTGCGGGTGGCCCGGCGCAAGGCGATTGATCGCATTCGCAGGCAAGTGCGTTTTCGCGAACGCCAACCCGAACTGGCCCGGCTGGCCGCAGAGGACGAAATGGATGCTAACAGCATGGCACCTGACATTCCGGATAAGCGGTTGGCGCTGATATTTACCTGCTGCCACCCGGCGCTTGATGCCAAATCGCGGGTGGCCTTGACCCTGCGCAGTTTGGGCGGGCTAAGCACCCAAGAAATTGCCCGGGCCTATCTGGATAAGGAAACCACCATGGGCCAGCGACTTAGCCGAGCCAAGACCAAGATTGCGGTGGCGAAAATTCCCTATGCCGTGCCCGGCCCCGAATTGTGGGGGGAACGGTTGGGATCGGTTCTGTCGGTTATCTACCTGATTTTCAACGAAGGCTATTCGGCCAGTTCCGGGGATGCGGCCATTCGCGGTGATCTGTGCGAGGAAGCGATTTATCTGGCCCGGCTGTTGGATCAGTTGCGCGGGGATGAACCGGAAATCATCGGGCTGTTGTCGTTGATGCTAACAACCCACGCGCGCCGGGCGGGGCGGCAGTCTGACGCTGGCACGACGATTGGATTGGCGGATCAGGACCGCGGCTTGTGGGACGGTGCCATGGTGCAAGAGGGGCTGTCGCTGCTGGAACGTGCCATGGCACTGGGGCAGGCCGGGCCCTTTCAGATTAAGGCGGCAATCAGTGCTTTGCATGCATCAGTAAAAGTGGCCACGCGCACTGACTGGCCCCAAATAGCGCTGCTTTACGGGCGGCTGTATTATTTTGAACCGACAGCGGTTGTGCAATTGAACCGGGCTGTGTCGTTGGCCGAGGCCGGGGATGTTGGCGCAGCGCTTGCAGAATTTGACCGCTTGGCGCCGGAATTGCAGGGATATCAGCCGTTGCATGCGGCGCGGGCAGAATATTTAGCGCGGCAGGGTGACATGGTTGCAGCGATTGCGGCCTATGACAGGGCGATAGAGCTGACGGGGAACGGTGCTGACCGAGAGTTTTTGACTGCAAGGCGGGCAAAACTGATGCATTAGTGCTGCTGGGCAAAAAAAGAGGCCGGGCGCAAAGCCCGGCCCAGTTCAACAGGGAGGTGACACTGATAAGAGTTTCCTCAACCATCAGTGTCATGTTTGATTTAGGGGCCAAAGGTTAACCATTCAAGAATAAAGCCGAATAAACCACGCATTCCCGCCATGCGTTTGGTGCATAGCTATTGGGAGGCTTCTTTTTTCTGTCGTTTCCGATGTTCGGTGATTTCTTCCATAACGAAATCACGAAACGCGGCGATGCGTTTAGATCGGCGCAATTCTTCGGGGTAGGCTAGAAAAACGGGTACTTCATTTGATTCTACATCCGGCATGACACGCACCAATTCTGACGACATTTCAGTCACGTAATCTGGCAATACCCCAATGCCAAGGTTGCTGAGCACCGCCTGCAAAACCCCGAAATAGTTGTTCACTGTCAACAGAGAGGCCGTTTCATTTGTCATTATATCCTGCACCAAGGATGCCCCGGCGGCCACCTGAACGGTGCGCGGATTTTGGCAAATAAGCCTGTGCTTGGCCATATCTGACAAGGATTGCGGCGCGTCATTGCTGGCCAGGTAGGTTTTTGAGGCGTAAAGCCGCATGCGCACTGCCATTAGTTTGCGCCGGATCAGATCGGCCTGGCTGGGTTCTTTCATGCGGATGGCGACGTCGGCCTCGCGCATGGGCAGATCAAGCACCCGTTCTTCCAGCATCAGGTCAATTTTCAGGTCCGGATATTTGGCGTAAAGCTTGGGCAGGCGCGGGGCCAGCCAAAGACTGCCAAACCCTGTGGTGGTGGTGATGCGCAATTCGCCAAATACTTCGTCGGCACTGTCACGAATACGGGCGGCGGCGGCGTCCAGGCGTTTATTCATCGATCGGGTCGCGTCAAACAGCAATTCGCCCTGTTCGGTTAGAATCAGCCCGCGTGCATGGCGGTGAAAAAGCGTGGCGTTCAGGCTTTCTTCCAGGCCGCGGATCTGGCGCGACACCGCAGATTGCGACAAATGCAGGGTATCGCCGGCATGGGTCAAACTGCCCGCATCGGCCACCGCGTGAAATATTCGAAGCTTATCCCAGTCCATTTCGGTCATTCCGTTGCTTGTTAGGCCCTTATTCTATATCAGAGTTACCGGCAAATTGGGGGCAATTGCAAACGATCCTGTGCTGAAAATTTCATTTTGTAGGTCAGTAAATTTGACCTATAATGCTGGTGAAAGCAAATCAACGGAGCCAAGCCATGGGCCGCCAGGATGTATCACTTCACGACAAATTTGATCTTAATAAGTCACCTGTGCTGATGAACGGGACCCAGGCGCTGGTGCGGCTGATGCTGATGCAAAAGGCGCGTGATGTGGCGGCTGGGTTAAACACGGCGGGCTATGTCACCGGCTATCGTGGCAGCCCCGTAGGGGCGGTGGACGCGCAGATGACCCGTGCACAGGCCGATCTGGAGGCCGCAGATGTGCTGTTTCATCCGGGGTTGAACGAAGACCTGGCAGCAACCGCCCTGTGGGGCACCCAGCAGGCGGAATTGCGCGGAGAAGGCAAATTTGATGGGGTGTTTGGGCTGTGGTACGGCAAAGGCCCCGGTGTGGACCGGTCTGGCGATGTGATGCGCCATGCCAATATGGCTGGCACCAGCCCCCATGGTGGGGTGTTGATGGCACTGGGGGATGACCACACCGGGGAAAGTTCAACCACATTGCACCAGTCTGACTGGGCGGTGATGGATGCCTATATGCCGGTGCTGTCGCCAGCTGGCGTGCAGGAAATACTGGATTACGGGGTGTACGGTTTGGCATTGTCGCGGTTTGCCGGGGTATGGGTCGGGCTGAAGCTGATGAAAGACACGGTTGAGGTGACGTCAGTTGTGTACGGTGATCCGGAGCGAATGCAGATCAAGGTGCCCAGGTTTGATATGCCTGAAGGTGGCTTGAATATCCGGCTGACAGACACGCCGGTGGCGCAGGAAGCGCGGATCATAGACCACAAGAGGTTCGCCGCAGAAGCCTTTGCAAAGGCTAATAAAATTAACCATCGGGTCTGGGGTGAAAGGGGCGCAAAAATAGGCTTTGTCGCGGCTGGTAAGAACTGGCTTGATTTGGAGCATGCGCTGACTTTGTTGGGTATCGACAGCGCTGAGGCCAAACGACTGGGCATCACCACTTACAAGGTGGGACAGGTCTGGCCGCTGGATATGGACGGGTTCCATGATTGGGCTGAGGGGCTGGATCTTATCGTGGTGGTCGAAGAAAAGCGCAAGCTGATTGAAGTGCAGGTCAAAGAAGCCATTTTTGACGACCGACGCGGGCGGCGCGTTTATGGCTGGATGAAAAACGGGCAAGAGCTGTTTCCAACCCGTTTTGCCCTAAGCCCGATCCAGATTGCAAAGTCTTTGGCTGGGATATTAGCCGAGGAAGGCTGCGACACAGATAAGGTGAAGTCTGGATTGCAAGATATTGAAGATGCTGAGAAATCTGATAATGCACCCGACTTGGCGGCGCGGTTGCCGTATTTCTGTTCCGGCTGTCCGCATAATACGTCAACCAAAATCCCCAAAGGCTCGCGTGCTTATGCCGGGATCGGCTGCCATTATATGGTGCAGTGGATGGATCGCGACACAGTTGGCTTTACCCAGATGGGGGGCGAAGGTGCTAATTGGATCGGTGAGGCGCCGTTTTCCAAGCGTGAGCATGTGTTTCAAAACCTTGGCGATGGTACCTATAACCATTCTGGCATTCAGGCGATCCGGGCGGCGGTGGCGGCGGGCACCACCATGACTTACAAAATATTGTTCAACGACGCGGTGGCGATGACCGGCGGCCAACCCAATGATGGTGGGTTGGATGCGGCGCGCATTGCCCATGAGGTGCGCGCCATTGGGGTGACTGAACTGGTGCTTGTCTATGATGAAAAGGAAGATATTGAATTTGGCGATTTTCCCGCAGGAATGGCGAGATATCGGCGTCAGGAATTATTAGCAGTTGAGGAAAAGATACGTGATACCAAGGGGGTATCTGTCATCCTTTATGTGCAAACCTGCGCCGCTGAAAAACGCCGAAGGCGTAAGCGGGGGCTGTTTCCTGACCCGGATAAGCGGGTGTTTATAAACACAGATGTCTGTGAAGGCTGTGGCGATTGCGGGGTGCAATCCAATTGCGTGTCGATCGTGCCGGTGGACACAGCGCTGGGGCGCAAACGGGCGATTGACCAGTCAAGCTGCAATAAGGATTTTTCTTGCGTCGATGGGTTTTGCCCGTCCTTTGTAACTATTGAGGGTGCGCAAATACGCAAGGCTGCGACGGCTGAGATAGAACTAGGGGAGTTGCCGGAACCGGAACTGCCCAAAATTAATGGCACCCATAATGTAATAATTACCGGCGTTGGCGGAACTGGTGTTGTGACCATTGGTGCCGGGTTGGCGATGGCAGCACATATTGACGGTAGGGGTGTGGCGATGATGGAGATGGCCGGGCTGGCGCAAAAAGGTGGCTCGGTACATATTCATTTGCGAATAGCTGAGAAGCCCGGCGATATTTCTGCCGTGCGGGTGGCGACCGGGGAGTGCGATACTGTGATTGGCGGCGATCTGGTAACCACGGCGGGGGCGAAAACAATTGCGCTGATGAAAACCGGTAAGACCGGAGCTGTGGTGAACAGCCATGACACGATTACGGGTGATTTTACCCGCGATGCAGATTTTAGCGTGCCAAATGAACGGCTTAAGCTGGCGTTGCAGGCGCGCCTTGAGGGTGGGGTGGTCATGTTTGATGCGGCATTGCTGGCGCAAAAACTATTGGGAGACACAATATTTGCCAGCAATATCCTAAATGGTGCTGCCTGGCAGCAGGGGCTGTTGCCGGTGACACGCAGTGCCATTTTACAGGCGATTGTACTGAACGGTGCTGCGCCAGAGCGCAACAAGCGCGCCTTTGAAATTGGCCGTTGGGCGGTTTTGAACCAAGAAAAACTGGCCGAGATTTTGAGCGGGGATGCCCCTGATTTAGAGCAAGGAATGGAGCAACAGATTGACACTTTGGCGCAACATTTGGTCAATTTTCAATCTGTACGGCTGGCGCGCAAGTACCGTAGGTTTTTGGGGCATATTAAGGACGACGCATTAAGAGCTGCAGTGGCCAAAGGGTACCATAAGGTGTTGGCGTATAAGGACGAATATGAAGTGGCGCGGTTGTTACTAAGCACGCGCACAAAGGCGCAAGCCACGTTTGAAGGCGACTTGAAGCTGACGTATCATATGGCGCCGCCGGTCCTGTCGTGGATAAATTCGTCAGGGGCCCCCATGAAGCGCGAGTTTGGCCGCTGGATGGGGCGGGTGTTTCCTGTTTTGGCGTGGTTCAAGTTTTTGCGGGGCACACCATTTGATCCGTTTGGCTATGGGGCGGATCGGCGGGCTGAACGGGCGATGATCCGACAATATGAAAACGATATGAATGAGGTGATCCGCGATTTTTCTGCGAAAAATCAAGTGGCGGCACTGGCTTTGGCCGCGCTGCCATTGCAGGTGCGTGGCTATGGCCATGTGAAAGCCGCCAGCCACCGGGTGGCAATGGCGCGACGCGATGGGTTGTTGGCGGCGTTTCGCGCCGGGGGTCTGCCTCTTGCGCAGGCGGCAGAATAGTTTGCGCTTTGCGCGAGGATATTTGAGGAACAAAGAGGGCAAAGGGGTGTACCCGGAGGTACCGATGTTTTATGGGTTTTGCGAAACTTAACGGGGCGTGCGTGATGGCAATCGGTGTATTTGATTCTGGACTTGGGGGGCTGACTGTACTGGAAGCAGCGAAAAAGCGGCTGCCTGAGCAGGCGTTTGTCTATTACGGCGACAGTGCAAATGCGCCATACGGGGTGCGTGATGCTGACGATGTGTATGGGTTGACCCGGGCCGCGGTTGAGCGGTTGTGGGACACCGGGTGTGATCTGGTTATTTTGGCCTGCAATACCGCTTCGGCTGCCGCTTTGCGTCGGATGCAAGAGGTTGGAGTGCCCAAGGGAAAGCGCGTGTTGGGGGTATTCGTGCCGCTGATTGAGGCCATGACCGAGCGTGACTGGGGTGATAATTCACCACCGCGTGAGGTTGGCTTGCAGCATGTGGCGCTGTTTGCCACGCCATCAACGGTTGCCAGTCGATCGTTCCAGCGTGAACTGGCGTTTCGCGCCATTGGGGTGGATGTGGAAGCCCAGGCCTGTGGTGGTGTTGTTGATGCGATTGAAGATGGCGACATGATCCTGGCTGAAGCATTGGTGCGCGGCCATGTGGATGCGTTGAAACGCAAGATGCCAAACCCCGATGCGGCGATACTGGGGTGCACCCATTATCCATTGATGGAACAGGTGTTTCAGGCGGCTTTGGGGCCAGATGTTAAGGTGTTTTCCCAGGCGAACTTGGTCGCGGACAGTCTTGCTGATTACCTTGAGCGGCACCCAGAAATGTCTGGCAAGGCAAAAGCTTCGGCCTATTTGACCACTGGTGATGCGCGCACGGTTTCTGACCGGGCGACGCAGTTTTTACGACGACGGGTTGAGTTTACTGCGGCTTGAGCACGGGGATACACCCTGTAGGACAATAATTTCGCTATTCGAAAGTTACACAATGACCCATTCCATCGCAATTTTAGGCGCTTCCGGATATACCGGCGCTGAGCTTGTTCGCCTTATTGCCAGCCATCCCACTTTTCAGATCACCGCGCTGTCAGCAGATCGCAAAGCCGGGATGGAGATGGCGGAAGTATTTCCGCATTTGCGGCATCTGGATTTGCCCAAGCTGGTTAAGATTGACGCCATTGATTTCAGCGCGGTTGATCTGTGTTTTTGTGCCTTGCCCCATGCCACCAGCCAGGCGGTGATTAAGACTTTGCCGTCTGATCTGAAAATTGTTGATCTGTCGGCTGATTTCCGGCTGCGAGACGCGGATATTTATGCCTCGACCTATGGTGGCAGCCATGATGCGCCTGAGTTGCAGGCGCAGGCGGTCTATGGGTTGACGGAATTTTACCGGGATCAGATCAGGGGCGCGCGGTTGGTGGCGGGTACTGGCTGCAACGCGGCCACGGGTATGTATGCGTTGAACCCGCTGATCAAGGCGGGGGTGATTGATCTGGATGAGATTATTATCGATCTCAAGTCAGGGGTGTCGGGGGCCGGGCGGGCATTGCGTGAAAACTTGTTGCATGCGGAATTGTCCGAAGGCACGGCGGCCTACGCTGTGGGCGGGGTGCACCGGCATCTGGCCGAGTTTGATCAGGAATTTTCGGCGCTGGCGGGGCGCGATGTTAAGGTGCAGTTCACGCCGCATCTGATACCGGCGAACCGGGGCATTTTGGCGACTTGTTATGTTCGTGGTGATGCCGATGAAATACACGCGGCGTTGGCGGCGGCTTATACCGATGAGCCGTTTGTGCATGTCTTGCCCATGGGGCAGGTGCCGTCCACCCGGCATGTGCGCGGATCAAACCTGGTGCATATCGGTGTGGTTGCCGACAGGATCGCCGGGCGGGTGATTGTCATTGCAGCACTGGACAATCTAACCAAAGGTTCATCTGGGCAGGCATTGCAAAATGCCAATCTGATGTTAGGTGAGGATGAGATCGCCGGGCTGATGATGGCACCGGTGTTTCCGTGAGGGATGTGCAATGAAGGGCCTAAAGAAAACCCGCCGTATTCAGGTGATTTTACTGGCAGCTGTTGCGCTGGCGCTGTCCACAGCGCTGATCGGGTATGCCATGCGCGACGGCATCAATTTTTTCCGCGCGCCCAGCCAGGTGGCTGAGGCACCGCCATCGTCCAATGAAGTTTTCCGGATGGGTGGTTTGGTTGTTGAGGGCTCGCTGGTACGCGGGCAGGGCACGACCATTAGTTTTGATGTGACTGACACCAATGCCACAATCCCTGTAACTTTTACAGGTGTGTTGCCGGATCTTTTTGGCGAGGGCGAAGGTATGGTCGGCACGGGGCGGTTGATAAATGGTGTGTTTGAGGCAAGCGAAATTCTGGCCAAGCATGACGAAAGCTACATGCCAAAAGAAGTGATTGACGCGCTGAAAGCCCAGGGCGTTTATCAGGAACCGGGCAGCGAGTGATTGCTTGCCAAGGGGTGGGCCCACATATAGGGTCTGCCAGCTAATTGGGGCGGGATTTCCGCAAGATAAAAGGATGATACTATGTTTGTAACGCCTGCCTATGCGCAAGCAGCCGGGGGCGCTGGTGCGTTTACCAGCTTTGTACCGCTGATCCTGATCTTTGCGATCATGTATTTCCTGCTGATCCGTCCACAGCAGAAAAAGCTGAAGGATCACAATGCTATGGTTGAAGCCGTGCGTCGGGGCGATCAGGTTGTCACCCAGGGTGGCATCATGGGCAAAGTTTCCAAGGTCAAAGACGACAATGAAATCGAAATTGAAATTGCCACAGGTGTCAAAGTGCGGGTGGTTAAATCAACCCTGGCACAGGTGATTTCTAAAACCGAACCGGCGGCTAAGTAGACCACAAACATAGGCAGGCATAATGCTGCAAATTCAAACCTGGAAACGGGTCGTTATCTGGGGGCTGGTTGTCCTTGGCTTGGTGTTCGCGCTTCCAAACGGGTTTTATAGCCGGGTTGAGGGGCATAATGATGCTGTTGTCGCCATTGAAAATGGCGGAGAAACCCCGGAATTAGCGGCAGCGCGGGATGCCTGGCCCGCTTGGATGCCATCTGGGTTGATGAACCTGGGTCTGGATCTGCGCGGGGGTGCGCATTTGCTGGCCGAAGTGCGGGTTGAAGACGTTTATGCCGACCGGATTAATGGGTACTGGCCTGAGCTGCGTAATGTGTTGCGTGATGAGCGGGCCGTTGTGGGTACCATCCGTCGCCAGCCGTCAGCGCCTGATGTGCTGCGTGTCAAAATTTCACAGCCCGATGGTATGGCGCGCGCCCTTGAATTAGTGCGCGGGCTGGCCAGCCCTGTGCAGACTTTGGCGGGTGTTGGATCCACCGATATCGAGGTAAGCGGCGCAGGTGATATTTTGACCCTGACCCTGTCAGAGGCCGAAAGGCTGGCCACCGACGTGCGCACGCTTCAGCAATCATTGGAGATTATTCGCCGTCGGGTGGATGAAGTTGGCACGCGGGAACCGACGATCCAGCGTCAAGGTGAACGGCGCATTTTGATACAGGTGCCGGGGATTGGATCTGCGGAAGAGTTGAAGGCGCTGATTGGCACCACGGCGAAGCTGACGTTCCACCCGGTTGTGGGGCGCACAAGCGACAGTACGGTTGCGGCTGGAGCGCGCAATATTTTGGTGCCGTCACTTGATGAGCCTGGGGTGTTCTATATTCTGGAACGAACCCCAGTGGTGAACGGTGAAGATCTGGTGGATGCGCAACCGGCGTTTGATCAGAACGGTGCACCGGCGGTGAATTTCCGTTTTAACCCGACGGGGGCGCGCAAATTTGGCGATTATACGGCTGAAAACATCGGCAGCCCGTTTGCCATTGTTCTGGACAATGAAGTGATTTCAGCACCAACGATCCGCGACCATATTTCAGGTGGTTCCGGCATTATATCGGGCAGCTATAGTGTGGAAGAAAGCACCAAGCTGGCGATTTTGCTGCGGGCCGGGGCGCTGCCTGCGGAAATGACGTTTCTGGAAGAGCGCACCATTGGCCCAGAGCTGGGCCAGGACAGTATTGACGCCGGTAAGATCGCGGCCATTGTTGCCGGGATATCGGTGCTGGTGTTCATGGGGCTAAGTTACGGGTTGTTCGGGCTGATTGCCAATGTGGCGCTGATCATCAATGTGGCGATGATCTTTGGCCTTTTGTCGATGATCGGGGCAACGCTGACCTTGCCGGGTATTGCCGGGATTGTGCTGACAGTGGGCATGGCCGTGGATGCCAATGTGCTGATTTTTGAACGCATACGCGAAGAATTGAAAACTGCACGCGGACCGGCACGCGCCATTGAGCTGGGCTATGAAAAGGCCCTTAGCGCCATTATCGACGCCAATATTACGACATTCATAACGGCCGTGATTCTGTTCATCATGGGGTCTGGTCCGGTGCGCGGCTTTGCGGTGACGCTGGGGCTGGGGATCATGACGTCGGTGTTTACGGCGATATTTGTGACCCGGTTGATCATTGTCATGTGGTTTGAACGCCGCCGTCCGAAAACGATTGAGGTATAAGCCATGCGTTTGAAACTTGTTCCCAGTGAAACCAGCTTTGATTTTTTCAAGGCGTCAAAGGTTACTTTTGGGCTGTCAATTCTGGCGATGATATTTTCGGCGGTGGTGTTTTTTAGCGCCGGGTTGAATTTTGGTATCGACTTTAAGGGCGGCACCACCATCCGAACTGAAAGCACACAGGTGCTGGATGTGGGAATATATCGTGATGCGTTGCAGCCGCTGGAACTGGGGGATGTGACTATTACCCAGGTGTTTGACCCGACATTTGCCGAGGATCAAAATGTGGCCATGGTTCGTTTTGAGGCCCAGGTGGGCGATGAAAGCATTGCTGCTGAAACAGTTATCGCGGTTCAATCGGCACTACGCTCGGTTGATCCTGTGGTGTCGTTTCCGTCGGTTGAAAGCGTTGGGCCTAAGGTGTCGGGTGAGTTGGTCAAAACCGCCATTCTGGCTGTGATAGCAGCGATTTCTGCGGTGCTGTTTTACATCTGGCTGCGGTTTGAATGGCAGTTTGCATTGGGGGCGGTTGCCGCCCTTGTGCATGATATTGTGCTGACCATCGGTATATTTGCCCTGTTCCAGATCCCGTTTGATCTGGCCATCATCGCCGCATTGCTGACTATTGTTGGCTATTCGTTGAACGACACAGTGGTGGTGTTTGACCGGGTTCGCGAGAACCTGCGCAAGTTCAAAAAGATGGATCTGCGCGGGGTTTTAAACCTGTCGATCAATGACACGCTGTCGCGCACGGTGATGACATCTGTCACCACGTTACTGGCGCTGATTGCGCTGTTGGTGCTGGGCGGCGATGTGATCCGCGGGTTCATATTTGCCATGACCTGGGGCGTGATTGTCGGGACGTATAGTTCGGTTTTTGTGGCGACGAATATATTGCTGTATCTGGGCGTTAAGCGCGACTGGTCAAAACCAGACGCCAATGCGGGCAACCAGTTCGCCAATGTAGATGCCTGAAGCTGAGATTTCATATTCCAAGGTCACGCCAATTGACGGCTATGGGCCCGGATTTTTTCGGATAGCGGATCAGGTGATTAACGGCGCGATTTTGGTTCTGCCATCCAAAGTTGTTACCTGGGGGGGCTATGGGGATACAGGCGGCATCGTTGCCACCGCGCCCGAACTGGATGTAATGCTTATTGGGACCGGTGCTGATATCGCCCATTTGCCACCCGAATTCGTGACCGCCCTTGAAGGGGGTGGTATCGGGGTCGAGCCGATGGCGTCGCCGTCTGCCTGTCGTTTGTATAATATTCTGCTGTCAGAGGGCCGGCGCATAGGCTGTGCGCTGCTGCCGGTTTGAAGCGTTCATTGCGGATGCTCGGGGATAGGATATGCTGGGTGTCATGGTTCTGAACGTTGATAATTTATCCTGCTATCGTGGCGGTGTGGCTGTGCTTGATGGGGTGAACTTTTCCCTGGCGGCCGGGGCGGCGCTGATACTGCGGGGCCCTAACGGTTCGGGCAAAACCACGTTGCTGCGCACGGTTGCAGGTTTGCAGCCTGCCATGGCGGGATCGGTTACAGTTGGTGCGGATGCGATCGCATATGGGGCCCATGCCGATGGTTTAAAAACATCACTGAGCGTGACTGATAACCTGACATTCTGGGCTGGGATCTATGGCACTGGTGCGATTGAGCAGGCATTGGATGCGTTTGAACTGACTGGGCTGCGCCACCGGTTGGCGCAAAACCTGTCGGCCGGGCAAAAGCGCCGCCTTGGATTGGCGCGGCTGTTGGTAACGGGGCGGCCAATTTGGGTGCTGGATGAACCGACGGTGTCACTGGACGCCGACAGTGTAGCGCTGTTTGCGTGTGCGGTAACGCGCCACCTAGAGGGTGGTGGTTCAGCACTGATTGCCACACATATTGATCTGGGGATCACGGCTGATGAATTGGATGTGGCGCAATTTCACGCCGCTGCGGGCACTGGAACCGGGCATTTTGATGAGGCATTCGCGTGATTGGGTTGCTGATACGCGACCTGAAGCTGGCGGTGCGGGCCGGGGGCGGATTTGGTCTGGGGCTGTCGTTTTTTCTGATCGTTAGCATTTTAGTTCCCTTCTCCGTGGGGCCGGATGCCGGGCTGCACGCGGTTATTGCGCCGGGAATACTGTGGCTGGGGGCGTTGCTGGCATGCCTGTTGTCGCTGGACCGGATATTTCAGCTGGATTTTGAAGATGGTAGTCTTGATCTGCTGGCAACGGCGCCGATCCCGCTGGAAGGTGTGGTTGCCGCCAAGGCGATGGCCCATTGGATCACCACCGGGCTGCCGCTGACACTGGCAGCACCGGTGTTTGGTGTGTTTTTGAACCTGCCGGGGGATGGGTATTTTTGGCTGGTGGTTTCACTGGCACTGGGGACGCCTGCATTGTCGATGATCGGGGCATTTGGGGCGGCCTTGACTGTGGGGTTGAAACGCGGTGGATTGTTGCTGTCGCTGCTGGTGTTGCCAATGTATATACCGACGTTGATTTTTGGCACTGAAGCGGCGCGGCGCGGGGCTGAAGGGTTGGCTGTTGGTACGCCGTTGTTGATGGTTGCTGGCATTACGGCTGGGGCCGTGGCGCTGTTGCCGTTTGCCGCGGCTGCGGCAATTCGTGTCAACCTACGTTAGGCGATGACTGCTATGTGTATGGTGGCTGGGGAAATTTGGGGCTAGGAATAAAAACATGTCTATCTGGAAATATTCAAACCCGCGCCTGTTCATGGGTTGGACCGCCAAGGCCGTGCCAATTTTTGCCGTTTTGGCGGCATTGTGCATCAGTGTGGGTCTGATTTGGGGCTATTTTTTCACCCCGGATGATTACCGCATGGGGGCAACTGTTAAGATTATCTATATCCATGTGCCCAGTGCGATGATGGCGATCAACGCCTGGGTGATGATGCTGGTGGCGTCCTTGATCTGGTTGATCCGGCGGCACCATGTGTCGGCACTGGCGGCCAAGGCTGCCGCCCCTGTGGGGGTGGTGATGACGCTGATTGCGCTGATCACCGGGGCGATCTGGGGGCAACCGATGTGGGGCACCTGGTGGGTTTGGGATCCACGGCTGACGTCATTTTTGATCCTGTTTTTGTTTTACCTTGGTTATCTGGCCCTGTGGGCCGCGATAGAAGACCCGGATTCGGCCGCCGATCTAACCAGTGTTCTCTGCTTGGTGGGGTCAGTGTTTGCGCTGCTGTCACGCTATGCGGTGAATTTCTGGAACCAGGGTCTGCATCAGGGGGCGTCGCTGTCGCTGGATAAGGAAGAGCACGTTTCAGACGTTTTCTGGCAACCGTTGGTGTTATGTATGCTGGGGTTTGGGTTGTTGTTTCTGGCGCTGGTTTTGATCCGCACCCGCACTGAAATTCGCAGCCGTCGTTTGGCGGTGCTTGACGCACGGGAAAGGAATGGCTGATGCCTGATCTGGGAAAATACGGGGCCGAGGTTCTGTCGGCTTATGGGGCCACGATTGTGTTGCTTGTGGCATTGATTTGGCAAACCTGGGCCCGATCGCGGCGGGTTAAGTTGGCGCTGAAAGCGGCAGAGGCGCGCCACAGTAATGGCTAAGGTTTCACCGCTCATGCTGGCCCCGCCGATTATTTTTGCACTGCTGGCTGGGATGTTTTTGTGGGGCATGAACCGGGGTGATCCGAATGCATTGCCCTCTGCTTTCTTAGGTCAACAGGCGCCGCAAATTTTGCCCGCTGCATTGGGGGAGTACCCAACATTTGATGCATCAGTATTTGCTGACGGTGAGATTAAGTTGGTTAATTTCTGGGCAAGTTGGTGTGCGCCCTGCCGGGTTGAGCACCCAAATTTGATCGAGATTGCCCAGGGTATTCCGATCTATGGGGTTAATCAGAAAGATGCGTCCGGGGATGCTATTGGGTTTTTGGGGGAGTTGGGTAACCCATTTGTTGCAATTGTGCGTGACGGGACGGGGCGCCAGTCAATTGACTGGGGGGTCTATGGATTGCCGGAAACGTTTTTGCTGGATGGGGATGGAAAAGTGTTGTTGCGGTTTGCCGGGGCGATCACAAAACGGCGGTTTGACAGTGAGCTGGGCCCGGCTATCGCTGCCGCGCAGGCGCAAAACTAGCTAAAATAGGACGCTGCGACAGCCAAAAATAGTAAAACACCAACCTCAAGGAACGGCTGCGGGATGTAACGCGTGATGATCAGCACTGGATGCTTTCTGTTTTTCATGGGGGATTAATATCAGGAATGTTTTAAAAAATCGGCAAATTTGGTTAATAAAACTGTAAAACAAATTGTTTCTGGCCCTGATTTTTGGCCCGACTGGGTCGTAAATTTACTAATATACTGACGGACGTGGCGCATTTTCTTCTTTTTAATCAGGGGGAAAGGTGGTGCGCGAAATTCACCCTGGGGTTGTTTTTCACACTTTTTATGCGGAAAAATGTGACCAAATAACACGGCTCCCATTTGTGTTGGTTCTGGCACAAATAGACCGATAACCGCCTTATTGTGACCACTTTGATCATTCATAAAGAGCAGTAATCGGGATGGGGCAGCCTGAATTGAACTGAGGATGTAACCATGGATAAGCGCTCTGTCAGCCCTTTGGGTGCGCAAAAAATGATTAAATTCTATATGTCGGCAGCCATTGCGGCACTGGCATTGTTTTATGCCGATCCGGCATTTTCTGACCCGTCTGATCCTTCTGCCCCGTCATCGGGTGGCGGCGGTTCAAGCAGTGCCAGCCAGTCGTCAGGCGGGAGTGGTACATCTTTCAGCTTGGGATCAACATCTACTATTGGCCAATTTGAATCTTCATTTAATCGTACCCAGGAAGAACTTTCACGACTGTTTGTCATGAGCGATGCTGAAATTGCAGCTGAATTCCCCAACGGTGGATTTGATGAGGCGTTGGTGCGTGCCGCCAACCGTGCCCGCCGGGCCGAACGGGCCTATTTACGCCGCAAGTGATTGGGCGGTGTTTTTTCGCAGAAAAAACAATGTGAATTTTCTGCGAAAATTCGTGTCAGGATTTCGCCAGGTTGCGTAGAACATAATGCAGTACGCCACCATTTTCGATATATTCAATTTCAACTTCGGTATCGATCCGGCATTTCAGTGTAATATTCAACACTTCACCATCCGCGCGGGTGATGCTGGCGGCAATATCCGATAGCGGTTTAAGATCACCTTCAAGCCCGGTGATTGAAACAGTTTCATCGCCCTTTAAGCCCAGTGATTTACGACTGTCACCGCCGGTAAATTCAAACGGAATTACGCCCATACCGACAAGGTTGGAACGGTGGATACGTTCAAAATTTTCGGCAATCACCGCCTTGACGCCCAGCAATGCAGTGCCTTTGGCGGCCCAGTCGCGGCTGGACCCTGCACCATATTGTTCACCGGCAAAGATCACCAGTGGTGTACCGGCATCCTGATAGGCCATTGCCGCGTCAAAGATCGACATCTGGCTGCCGTCTGGGCCCAAAGTATAGCCGCCTTCAACCTTATCCAGCATTTCATTTTTGATGCGGATATTGGCGAATGTGCCGCGCATCATCACCTGATGATTGCCCCGGCGAGAGCCATATGAATTGAATTCGCGCTGTGCCACTTGACGGTCTGTCAGGTACTCACCGGCGGGGGTTTCAGGGGTAAAGGAACCGGCGGGGGAAATGTGATCTGTGGTTACCATATCACCCAGAACGGCCAAAACCTTGGCGTCTTTCACGTCAGAAATTTTCCCTGCTTGGGGGCTCATGCCCTGAAAATAGGGTGGGTTCTGCACATAGGTTGATGCGCTTGGCCAGTCATATGTCAGGCTGTCCGTGGTTTCCACCGCCTGCCATTTTTCATCGCCGTCAAAGACGTTTGCATATTTAGAGACGAAAGCTTCACGGGTGACTGTTTTTTCCACCAGATCAGCAATTTCTTGGGTCGTGGGCCAGATATCACGCAGGTATACGTCCTGGAAATTTTTGTCCTGTCCCAGTGGTTCTGTGGTCAGGTCGATATCCATGGTTCCGGCCAGTGCGTAAGCCACCACCAAGGGCGGCGACGCCAGATAATTGGCGCGCACATCCGGGGATATCCGCCCTTCAAAATTACGATTGCCGGACAGCACTGACACGGCGACCAGATCGGCGTCATGGATGGCGGCGGAAATTTCGGGCTGGATCGGGCCGGAATTGCCGATGCAGGTTGTGCAGCCGTAGCCGACTAAATTGAACCCGATGGCATCCAGATCTTTTTGTAGATCGGCGGCTTCCAGGTATTCGCTGACCACTTTTGAGCCAGGGGCGAGGGATGTTTTCACCCAGGGGCGGCGATTTAGTCCCAATGCAGCGGCTTTGCGCGCCACAAGGCCGGCCCCGATCATCACGTAGGGGTTGGATGTGTTGGTGCAGCTGGTGATCGAGGCGATCACAACCTTGCCGCTTTCCATTTTGTAATCTTCGCCTTCAACCGGCATTTCCATGTCCATGGGGCGCACGAATGTTTCGTCCATTTCATGGCGAAAGGCGGTTTTTGCGTCGGTCAGGGCGACGTAATCCTGGGGCCGTTTGGGGCCGGATATTGCCGGGACGATACTGCCCATATCAAGGCTAAGGGTGGCTGTGTAGATCGGGTTGTAATCCGCATCACGCCAGAAACCGTTTTCTTTGGCATAAGCCTCGACCAGCGCGATGCGGTCTTCATCCCGGCCAGAGACCCGCAGGTAGCGTAGGGTTTCATCATCAATTGGAAAATAGCCACATGTGGCACCGTATTCTGGGGCCATATTTGCGATGGTGGCGCGGTCTGCCAATGGCAAACGGTCCAGGCCTTCGCCGTAAAATTCTACAAACTTGCCAACGACACCCTGTTCGCGCAGCATGGCTACGACCTTTAACACCAGGTCGGTGGCGGTGGTGCCTTCGACCATGGCGCCGGTTAGTTCAAAGCCCACAACCTCGGGGATCAGCATGGAAATTGGTTGGCCGAGCATGGCGGCCTCGGCTTCAATGCCGCCAACACCCCAACCAAGCACGGCCAGGCCGTTGACCATGGTGGTGTGGCTGTCCGTGCCGACAAGCGTGTCGGGATAGGCAACCTGTTCGCCGTTTTGATCCGCGTCAGTCCAAACAGTTTGCGACAGGTATTCCAGGTTCACCTGATGGCAAATACCGGTGCCCGGGGGCACAACGCGAAAATTATCAAAGGCGTTTTGGCCCCATTTCAGAAACGTGTAGCGTTCGATGTTGCGTTCATATTCACGCTCAACATTCATCGCGAAAGCACGCGGCGTGCCGAATGCGTCGATCATGACGGAATGGTCAATCACCAGGTCCACCGGGGTTAGTGGGTTAATTTTTTCGGCCGATCCTCCCAGCGCGACAATCCCGTCACGCATGGCTGCCAGATCAACCACCGCCGGAACGCCGGTGAAATCCTGCATCAACACACGGGCCGGGCGGTAGGCGATTTCGCGGGGGTTTTTGCCGCCATTTTCGGCCCATGTGGCAAAAGCCTTGATGTCATCAACGGTGACTGATTTGCCATCCTCAAAGCGCAGCATGTTTTCCAGCACCACCTTTAGGGCAGCGGGCAGGCGGGAAAAATCACCTAGGCCTGCGGCCTGGGCTGCAGGGATTGAGTAATATGCAACGGATTGGGTGCCAGATTTCAGGGTCTTTCGGGTTTTTGCGGTGTCTTGTCCGACAATGATGGTCATATCTGGTTCCTATCTAAGGGTGGGGCATGTTTTATGCACCTAGTGACGTAGAATGGGGGTGGGATCAAGTGGTTTTGTATACTGTTGTGTACAGTCGCGCGCGCTACACTTAATAGTTAGGTTATATTTCGGTTTGCTCGCAATTGCTTGATTGGCACTTTATCTCGCGCTGGCGTAATACAGGCTGAAATATATGGATAGGACACCATGATGTTAAGAATTATGACGCTTGTTGCGGGGGTGCTATTCTCGCTGACTGCAAATCTGGCTGTGGCTCAGTCAAATTCTACAGTGGTTGAGTTATACACTTCCCAAGGCTGTTCATCCTGTCCACCAGCCGACAAAATACTAACCAGGCTAGCCCAACGGGACGATGTGATCGCATTGGCGCTGCACGTTGATTATTGGGATTATATAGGCTGGAAAGACACCTTTGGTGATCCCAGCTATACCGTTCGGCAGCGGGGGTATGCGCGGGCCGCGGGCAGCCGCACGATTTACACGCCACAAATGGTTATTGGCGGTGTGACCCATGTGGTTGGCAATAAGCCGATGGATGTGGTTGACGGGATTAGTGAAATGCAGGGGCAGCCCAGCAATGTGACCCTGGCCATCGCGCGCAATGGTCAAAAACTGTCAATATCCGCAAAAAACACCGGTAATAACCGGGCGATGACGGTGCAAGTTGTACGCTATATTCCCAACACATCGGTGACTATCACACGGGGCGAGAACGCAGGGCGCACCATTGAGTATACCAATATTGTTACGGATTGGCGGCAAGTTAAGAAATGGGACGGCAAACGTCCTTTAGAAATGGCTGTAAATATTGCAGGTGATGAACCTGTTGTGGTGATCGTTCAGTCAGCGGGAAGCGGGCCAATACTGGCGGCGGTTGAACTGCGCTAGCTGGGAAGCCTCTGGCGGGGATGTTTTAGGAACAATGATTGGGGGCTGGCTGTTCAGGGTTTGTGGCCGCTGATTTTCCAGCGCCGATGTATCCAGAGCCATTGCTCGGGATGGGTCTGGATCCGGGCCTCAAGGCTGGCATTTAGGGCGCGGGTCATGCTGTCGGGATCGCTGTGGGGCACCGGGGCATCAAACTGGATATCAAAATTGATACCATCGGGCAGGCGGGTAGCATAAAACGGCACCAGCAATGCGTTGTAACGCAGGGCAAGCTGCGCCGCCGAAGTCGCAGTGGCCGCCGGTTTGCCAAGGAATGGCAAGGCCGTGCCATCTATCACGTGCTGGTCAAACAACAGCACCAGCAACCCGCCGCTTTTTAGATGCCGTACAAAACCGCTGGTGCCTTTCAGGCCTTGTTCAAACACCGGGCCGCCAAAGGCCAGCATGGTCTGGGCATAATGTTTGTTGAAATATTTGTTCCGGGCGGGACGGTAGAGCCCGCCAACGTCATAGCCGCGCCCAACAAGCGCGGCGCGCGCGGCCTCATAGTTACCAAAATGGCCGCTGGCTAAGATCACCGGCTGACCCGTTTCTCGTGCGGTTTGAATGGCATCAACGCCGGGGCCCGATATGGCGGTTTTTTCCATGCGCGGCAGAAAGGCCCGGGTGGAATAGTTTTCAATAAAAGTACGGCCCATATTATCGGCAACGCCTGCGGTGATTTGGTGGCGCTGTGTTTCAGACATGTTTGGGTAGATTAGGCATAGGTTGGCCAGGCTGCGCCTGTTGTAACCAGCCAGGGGTGCCAAAATACGCCGTGTTACCCAACCCATAGTCCAAACCCGCGCCCTGTAGGGCAGAAGCAATAGGCATAGGATGACGCTGCGCAGGGCTTTATCTGTCAGCCAGTCTGTCCAGGAATGTCCGGTATCAGGTTTGGGCTGCATATGGGGGCGGTCCTGCTATTGCGGCATGTGAAAGACATACTGTCGGGTTGCTATGACTACAAGCATTGGCGGTGCGATATATGCCCGTTACCACAGGCGGGATCGTGAAACAGAAAAGGGAATGTATCGTTTTTCTAGTTCACCAGAAATTGGAATGGAACGGTGCGATTTTCGCCAAACAAGACCACGCCTGGGTCCGCGCAGCTTGCTGCCATAAACCGGATGTCATCGGTTTCCCCAGAAACCCTTGTCAGCGCCCAGGTTTCTACGGTTTCTGAACTGGTATTTGTCTGGCAACCCGTGTGCCACTGGGCTGCGGGCAAGGGGGTGCCAGCGTAGCGTGCCGTTTGGTGGCCATTTTTGGTTATGGTGACACTGTTATTTTGGGTGTCCACTTGCGCCAGTTTAACGGGTTCCGAGCCGGTGCCTGACCGAAACGTGCCACTTTCAATATAATGTGTCCCACCGCAGGCTGACAAAAACCCCGCGGCGGAAATGGCAAGCAATTTTGACATGATACCCCTTAGGTATTTTCAGTCGCAAAGACGCGGGCAAAGATCGTGTCAACGTGCTTGGTGTGGTAGCCAAGGTCAAATTTTTCGCGGATTTCGGTTTCTGAAAGCGCGGCTGTGACGTCTGTGTCGTTTAACAGTTCTGTCAAGAAATCAGCATCTTCTTCCCAGACACGCATGGCGTTGCGCTGCACCAAATTATAGCTGTCTTCGCGGCTGACGCCAGCCTGGGTTAGGGCCAACAGCACCCGTTGTGAATGAACAAGGCCGCGGAACTTATTGAGATTGCTCATCATAGTGTCAGGATAGATCACCAGTTTATCCACCAGACCGGTCAGACGTGACAGGGCGAAATCAAGGGTGATTGTTGTGTCGGGGCCAATATTGCGTTCAACCGAGCTGTGGGAGATGTCACGCTCATGCCAAAGGGCGACGTTTTCCATGGCCGGAACCACGGCCATGCGCACCAATCGGGCCAGACCTGTTAGGTTTTCCGATAACACCGGGTTGCGTTTATGGGGCATAGCGGAGCTGCCCTTTTGACCCTTGGAAAAGAACTCTTCGGCCTCTAGCACTTCGGTGCGCTGCATATGGCGGATTTCGATGGCGATGTTTTCTATGGAACTGCCGACAACCCCAAGGGCGGCGAAAAACGCCGCGTGGCGGTCGCGGGGGATTACTTGGGTGGAAATTGGTTCAATTTCCAGCCCCAATGCTTTGCAAACATGTGCCTCGACTGCGGGGTCGATATTGGCGAATGTTCCCACCGCGCCGGAAATGGCGCCGGTGGCGATTTCTGTCCGCGCCGTTTTTAGGCGGGTCAGGTTGCGATCCATTTCGGCATAGAACCGCGCGAATGTCAGGCCCATGGTGGTGGGTTCGGCATGGATGGCGTGGGAGCGACCGATGCGGATGGTGTCTTTATGCTCCACGGCCCGGCGTTTCAGGGCGGCCAGCAATGCCTTCATGTCATCGATTAAGATGTCGGCAGCGCGCACCAGTTGCAGGTTGAAACAGGTGTCCAAAACGTCCGAGCTGGTCATACCCTGGTGCACAAACCGGGCGGCATCATTGCCGATGATTTCTGCCAGGTGGGTCAGAAACGCGATGACATCATGTTTGGTGACGGCTTCGATTTCGTCAATCCGGGCCACATCAAAGGGTACATCTTTGGCTTTCCACACGGCTTTGGCATTTTCCGCCGGGATCACGCCAAGCTCGGCCAGTGCGTCGCAGGCGTGGGCCTCAATTTCGTACCAGATGCGGAATTTGGTCTCAGGCGACCATATTTTTACCATTTCGGGGCGGGAATAGCGCGGGATCATATGATGGCCTTGTGACTGGTGTGGGATTTAGGGCGGTCATAGACTGGGCGTGCCTGGGGGACAAGGGAGGCGGGGGTGCAAATGCATTTGATTGCCGATGTTGCGGCGATTTGCGCCTGTTGGGGGTGGTTACTTTATTTCGCCTCGACAGGGGCTCGGGATGTGTTCGGCGAGGATGTTTTTGAAAAGGTGAATGAGTATAGGCGGGGCTAGGCGCGTTTGTTACGCATGCCCTTCAGCAATTTTGTATCGCAATCGTCACAGAAGTTTGCATATTCAGTGCTATCCAAGCTGTAAATCGCTATCCGTCCCTTTGCGTCGTAATGCGCGCCCCAGCCATAGCGTTTTACCAGTGCTGATGCCGGCATGCAGGGGTGGCCTTTGGCGTGGAATTTGTCAAAGTTCAAGGGAACCTCGCCTGACTGGGATTTGTGGCGGGAGTGGACCAGATGCGTGAAATCCATGTGGTTGTAGGTATAGGGTTCGCTGGTCAGCAGGTCATATTCAATTTCAGCCCGGGTGCGGGTGTCTTTGCCGCGGGTCGGGTTCTGGGCCGTGGTGGCCGGGCAATCATCGGCGATTGTTATGAATGTGTTGGTGTAGGCCATAGGGTCAAATAGCAGAAACTGCAGGATTTGCCTATTTAGTGTTTTCAAACCCCCGCCCAAAGGCGCGCCAAGTTGTTATGCTTAGGATTAGGACGCCAAAGGCTGCCACGTAGAACGGCAACGTCAGGGCGGTGTCGCGGCTGGTGATGACCTCGCCGCCGCGCACGATCAGGCCGGACAGGATTAGCCCAACCGGTATCATTCCCCAGGCGAGCATGCGGTACAGGCTGTTGACCCGGCCCAGCAATTGATCCGGGATTATCCTTTGCCGGTAAGATACCGACACAGTGTTCCAGACCAGCCCGGTAAATTCGAATATCGCCAGCATGAGCCCAAGCATGATCGGTCCTGGCGCAAGGGCCATGGTGATGAAAAGCGGGGCGGAGGCGACACTCATCCATTGCGCTGCGCGTCCCGGCCCCAGCCAGCGCACCACATGTTCGGCCAAAAATCCACCCGCGATGCCACCAATAGCCCCGGCGGCCAGGATCAGACCGTAGGCGCGCGCGCCCAGATCAAGGTTTTCCTGCACATGCAGCACCAGTGCGATCATCACCATTTGAAACAGCAGGTTCCAGATACCGGTGATCACCGCTAACAAGCGCATTAAGGGTTGGGATTTCAGGAAGGTGAAACCTTCG
The DNA here is from genome assembly GCA_036479015.1 of Paracoccaceae bacterium. GTDB lineage: Bacteria > Pseudomonadota > Alphaproteobacteria > Rhodobacterales > Rhodobacteraceae > NVTR01. The sequence continues at coordinate 29,986 of JAZGFB010000021.1, forward strand.
CGCAGTTCTCGACGCCAGTTGTTGGGGGCGGTTAATTCGGGTTTGAATGTTCCGGGGATGCGGCTGACCAGCCAGATTGCTATGACAAAGGCCAGCGTGTTCACCACAAATGGCAGGGGCAGCCAGGCGGCGATCAGAAATGCGCCGATGGCGGGGCCAAGCAGGGCGTTGCCGACCAGTTCCACGCTCCATAACCGGCCATTGGCACGGTAATCCCCCCATTATTAATGGGGTCCGCTTGTAGAAATACGCGGCTAGCTTCAGTTTCATGGCGGGTGTGATCCCGCCTATGCCCATGTTGGGTCGGTCCATTGCCCGGCAGTGGTTTGCTTGCAAACCATGAGAGGGATTGTTGTATGTCCAGAGCCAATCTGTGGCCTGTTCCTGAGCCTCCTCTATTGTTTCAAAGATGTTCT
>JAZGFB010000022.1:0-3920 GCA_036479015.1 Paracoccaceae bacterium
TAGCCACGCCGCGTGGGTAGAAAGCCGCGTTTTGATAGGGACCGCCACTGGCGATCCCCTGTTGTTTTAAGTCTGTACCGATCTGCTGAAAGACAACTGCGACGAGGGCAAGAAAGAAAACAAGTGAGAGCCATTCTGCGTAGTATCTATTCAGCTTCATATTTCGATCCTTACAGACATGAGATTATTTGGATGAAACGTCGGTTTACGTGATCTTGCGATCAGTTCCGAAGTTTTTCAAGCTCTGCAGCTTCCCAAATAAGGCCATCACCAACGCTAGTGATCTGAATTGAAACAGCACCAACGATTTCGTTATATTCATCGTGGTCCCAAGTCAAAGGAGTCCAGCCAATCGCGCTTAGCTTAGCGATGACCTCTGGGTTATTTGTGGCAGCTGTCATTGCTGCGCGCAAAACGGCAACTTCCGCAGCAGGTGTGTCCTTGTGAACAACCCACCAGTTCCAGCCCAATGGACCCAAACCGCTTAGACCCAGATCAAGGTTCAGATCAACAATGTTGTCCGCACCGTCAAACAGCTCTTTTACTGCTGGCAGTTCTGACAGGATCAGACCAATTTCAAAGCCTTCTTTGTCGGCAATATAAGCGCCAGGATTAACAAAAGCAAAATCCAAGACACCAGCCTGCAGATCTTTGCGTGCTTCACCGTCAGTTGCATAAGGAACGTTCTGAGCAACAACACCAAATGCTTTCAATGCTTTTGCAATAACCTTATGCGGCAGGTTTCCGGCAGTACCGGAAGAATAACGCAGCTCACCTGGGTTCGCCTTGCCAAAGTCCATCATTGCCTGGAATGATTCAAACCGGTCATCGTCAACACGTGTGGCAATTGCGAACGCTGCAGCCACACCAGAGTGCAGAGGCTGAAAGTCTTCATAGGTCCAATCAGCTTTTCCGCTGGCAGGCGCACTAACCAAAGGCGCAACCCAACCTGAGATCGCAGTATAGCCATCTGCAGGGCGGGCCATGGCTGTTTTGAAAGCCTTTGTCCCGCCAGCGCCAGGCGTTGAAACCAATGATACAGGAACGTTAAGTTCCTTGCTAACTGCGTCTGCGATGATCTGATCCGCTGCCAATGCATTACCTGGCCCCCACGGGAAAATAACCTGCACAGCGCGTTCTGGAAAATCTCCAGCAATGGCCGGCAAGCCGAATGTTGATACAACAGCAATTGCAACAGCAGCGGCACCTCCCTTAAAAATTCTTCTCATAGATTCTCTCCCTTTGATACGTTTAGAGTTTAGAGTTTAGAGCAGGCTTGGTGCGACGGCATTTTGGTTAATTCGACCAATTATTACTAATTGAATGCGCATCGCGGTCCAAGCTGACCGATGATTTGATAACTGATTAATCAGTTGGTGACAAGTCGCGGGTTCATTAATTTATCAGTACACTTGTGCTGATCAAGGAGATGGATTTTTGAACGATTGCGCCCTGCCTGGAAAATTCCTTGGCTTTTGAAGGGATCGCCCCTGGAATGAGCACTTGGAGCGGCACTAAACCGCGACCGGTCCAGTATCCACCAGTAATCGCAGTCTAAGCCGGTTGAAGAAATACCATAGCATTTCGATCTTCGCGGGCGGACGAGACTTATGTGAAATTTCACCACAAATGGTTCTTCCCAAATATCGGGATCCACAAAAATGGCAAAACTCTACTGAATAATGAGTTCCGGCCCCATCATCAAATTCGGCAGCCAAGTTGACAGAAATGGTATGTAGGTCACCATAATCAGGAAAACGAACAGCACGGCCAGAAACGGCAATGCGGCTTTGACGACCTTCATCATCGGCATCCCAGCAACACCAGACGTCACGAACAGGTTCAACCCGACCGGCGGGGTGATCATGCCAATTTCCATATTCACCACCATGATGATGCCCAGATGGATCGGGTCTATGCCCAGCTGTATCGCGATCGGAAAAACCAGCGGTGCGACGATAACCAACAGTCCGGATGGCTCCATGAACTGACCGCCGATCAGTAGGATGACATTCACTACTATCAGGAACATGATCGGCCCAAGCCCGGCACCCAGCATGGCGTTTGCCACCTGTTGCGGGATTTGTTCTTCGGTCAGCACATGCTTCAGAATCAGTGCATTGGCGATGATGAACATCAATGTGATGGTTAGTTTGCCCGCGGAAAACAGGGTGTCGCGGGTATCCTTATGGAAGAACGCCGTGATCAGGGCCTGTGGCTTTTTGAACAGGCTAATATTGGGTTGACCGTCTTCGGTCTTTAGCGGTCCCATGTCCCGGTAAATGAACGACGCCACGATAAACGCATAGACCGATGCCACAGCGGCGGCCTCTGTTGGGGTAAAGATGGCGCCGGTGACGCCCGGGATTCCGTAGATACCGACCATGATAATCACGATCAACAGCAATCCCCAACTGGCATCACGAAAAGACCGACCGATTTCACGCCAACCGGCCCATTCGCCTTTGGGCATATTTTTGATACGTGCCATGACATAGATGGCGGTCATCAGCATCAGACCTGCCAGCAGGCCCGGGATCACCCCGGCTAGGAACATCCGCCCCACGGAAACTTCAACTGCGGCGGCGTAGACAACCATCACAATGGATGGCGGGATCAGGATGCCAAGGGTGCCGGCGTTACAGATCACACCCGCGGCAAATTCTTTGGTGTAACCCGCCTTGGTCATGGCGGCGATTACGATGGTACCAATGGCAACCACTGTGGCCGGTGACGAACCGGACAGGGCTGCAAACATCATGCAGGCAAATACCCCGGCAATGGCCAGACCGCCGCGCAAATGACCCACGCAAGCGATAGAAAAACGAATGATCCGCTCGGCCACGCCGCCGGTGGACATAAAGCTTGATGCCAGAATAAAGAACGGGATCGCCAGCAGGGTGAAATGGCCTTCGAATGCGGAAAACAGGGTTTGCGCAACGGATGCCAGCGAGCTGTCGGAAAACAACAGCAAAAACAGAATGGATGACAGACCAAGACCCACAGCAATCGGAACCCCGATAAGCAGCAGACTGATGATCATCACAAAAAGAAGTGCAACTGTCATGGCTTAGCCCTCTAATTTCTTGGCAGCTTCTTCCACTGCGGCTTCAGCTTCGTGACTGGCAAACAATATTTCGATGTCGCCGCGCCACAGGGAAATGCTGGCCTGAATAAATCGGAACAACAAAAGCGCCATGGATATCGGCATGATCGCATAGGGGATCAGGCGCGGGATTTTTTCATAAGCCTCGCCTTCGTTGAATATGTCTTCCATGAAACGCAATGGCGCAATCATTGGAATATCGTTGACTTCAAACCAGCCACGGCCGCGAAAATTATCTTCAAATCCAAGCGGGAACCAGCGCCCTTCGGTGCCGGGAAGGTTGGCAAAATTGGCCCAATAGTCCCAACTGCCTTTAAGCATCAGAAATGTAAAAGCCAGGCAACTGATAGCGCTGATGAAACCCATAAACCGGCGCGTGCGCGGAGACACGATATTGGTGATTGCGTCCACCCCAAGATGGGCCCCGATTTTCACGCAATATGAAACACCCAGAAGCACCAGCCATGCAAACAAAAACACTGTCATTTCCAGTGCCCACAATATATTTGTGTTGAAAACGTATCGCGCGATCACATTGGAAAATGTGATCAAAACCATAATCCCCAAAATTGCAGCGATCAGATTTTCTTCAAGCGCGTCCGTAAAGCTTTTTGCTTTGCCTTGCATTCCGTAGCCCCCTGTTGCTGCGTTTGCCGGTATTTGTTGGCGCGGCCCACGAAATGCGGGCCGCACCGGCTTTTCTGACCACTTTAGTTGGTCATATTGATGGCCTGCGCTGTGGCGATATTTTCTGCACCCACGTCGCCTTCAAACTGGGCCCAAACTGGTTTCATGACTTCCACCCAGCCGGCAC
>JAZGFB010000023.1:0-2725 GCA_036479015.1 Paracoccaceae bacterium
ATCATGTTGCGTGAACCGGATGACATACCGTCAAGGAACTGGTCCCAGCCCCGTTTGAAGGTGTTTTCACCACCACTTGTGCCGCGAAACATTGCCTTAAGCGGATGCTGGGTGAGCATCACAAAAATCATGGCAATGGTTGCCCAAAATGCCGACAGGCCGGGAGACAGGCGTTCGATCATCAGGTTCCAGATCAGCACAACCACTGGCAGGATGTAGTAGTATCCTGTCTTGGCGACCGGGCCGGGTTCAGGCAGTGATACAAACGGTGCGTCCGGATCATCGACTTCAAGATCGGGAAAAGTGGACGCCCATTTGATCAGGATAAGGTAGGCAACAACGAACACACCGGCCATGCCGATCAGGGAATTGTCGCCAAGTAGCGGTTTTAGCCAGCCAAGCCCGTAAAACACGCCCAAACCAAGGCCACAAAATATCGCCAAGCCCAGCATGAAACCCATCATTTTCTGGGCAGCTGATTTCTTGGGGCCGGTGCGTTCCAGACCTTCAAGGCCCATTTTGCAGGCTTCCAGGTGAACAATATACACCAGCGCGATGTAGGAAATCACCGCAGGCAGGAAGGCGTGTTTGACGACCTCCAGATAGGTTATGCCGACAAATTCCACCATCAGGAAGGCAGCAGCGCCCATGACGGGCGGGGTTAGCTGGCCGTTGGTGGACGACGCAACTTCGACCGCGCCGGCCTTTTCAGCTGAAAACCCAACCTTTTTCATCAGCGGGATGGTGAATGTACCGGTGGTCACTGTGTTGGCGATTGAGGAACCTGAGATCAGGCCGGTGGCGGCGGATGCCACCACGGCGGCCTTTGCGGGGCCGCCTTTCAGGTGACCCATCAGGGCGAATGCCAGTTTAATGAAATAATTACCGGCCCCGGCTTTTTCCAACAGCGAGCCGAACAGAACAAACAGGAATACCATTGAAGCCGACACCCCAAGGGCCAGGCCAAATACGCCTTCCTGCTGCATCCAGAAATGCCACATGGCTTTACCAAAGCTTGCGCCTTTCCACTGCATGGCGTCGGGCCAGAACTGGGCGTCGCCGAAAAAAACGTAAAGCAGGAATACCGAAGCGACCAACACCATTGGCAACCCGAGCGCGCGGAATGTAGCGATCAAAACAATGGTGATGCCAACGGCAGAGGCGATCAGGTCACCTGTTGTTGGCAGACCGGATCGGTCGGCAATGGCGCTGGCATTTGCTACAATATACAAAGTTGCAACGATACCGCCCACAACCAGGACCCAATCGTACCAAGGAATTTGCGTACGCGAAGATTTTTTGAACAGGGGAAAGGCGAGGGTCGCCAAAGTCAGCCCGAACGCCAGGTGAATAATGCGCGACACGTCAGAGGGGATGTAGATCCAGTTTTGCCCGGTCCATTGCGCGATTGCGGCAGGTACGGGTGAGGCGTTGAATACTTGCAGGAACGCCCAAATCAACGCGACACTGGCGATAATTTTGCCCTGCCAGCCGTCTGGATTACGTGCGCCGACATCCAGATCGGTAACAAATGCTTCCGCATCCGCGACAGATGTCATGCCTTCGTTTTGTTCGCTTGTCATGTGGGCCCCCTGTGCCGGTCTAAATCAATCGAATTTTTTCGCTTTGATTGGTTCGCGGCGGGAACCAAAGCCCCCGCCGCGTTAGTGTGTTAGTGTGTTAGTCCATCAGACCCAGTTCTTTGTAGGCTCGGATTGCACCTGGGTGCAGCGGAGCAGACAGAGAGTCAGTGATCATTTCCGACGCAACCAGATTTGCAAATGCTGGGTGCAGTTTGCGGAAATCATCCAGGTTACCAAGAACCGCAATAGCGACGCGGTAAACGGCTTCCTCATCCACATCAGCGCGGGTCACAAATGTTGCGCCGACACCAAAGGTTTGGATGTCGTCAGGGTTACCAGGGTACATGCCGCCCGGAATGATCGCGTGGCGATAGTACGGCTTTTCAGCAACCAGCGCGTCAATCTCTGGTGAGGTAACTGAAACAAGTTTTGCGTCGCAGGATGCAATTGATTCAGCCGTCAGACCGGATGGGTGACCCACCAGCCAGAAGTAGCCGTCGATTGTGTTGTCGCACATCGCGCCGCCGGTTTCGGATGACTTCATTTGTGCTGCCAGTGCCAGATCACTGCGATCCCAGCCCATAACACCTTCAAGAACTTCCCAGGTACCAAGTGTTCCGGAACCGGGGTTGCCGATATTGAAACGCTTTCCCGGAATGTCGGTGATGTTGTCAATGCCGCTGTCACGGCGGGCAAGAACTGTCACAGGTTCCGGGTGTACCGAAAAGACTGCGCGCAGGTCGGTAAATGCGCCAGCTTCTTCAAACTTGGAAGTGCCGTTGTAAGCGTGGAACTGCCAGTCAGACTGGGCCACACCAAATTCCAGTTCGCCGGAACGCAGTGTGTTGATGTTGTAGATTGAACCACCTGTGGATTCCACTGAACAGCGGATGCCGTGGTCTTTGCGGTCTTTGTTGACCAGACGACAAATGGCGCCACCGGTTGGGTAATAAACCCCGGTAACACCGCCTGTGCCAATGGACACAAAGTCCTGTGCTGTTGCAGCTTGTGCTGTAACCGCCAGTGCTGCCGCGGCAGCGATTTTGATGAACTTCATTATTTTCTCCCTTTTGAAGATCTCAGATTAAAATTGAGGCTTTTGCTACCTCATTAGCTTCAGATGCGGACGAAAACCCGATCAG
>JAZGFB010000024.1:0-3890 GCA_036479015.1 Paracoccaceae bacterium
GTCACTGTGGGATGATCCGGTTTCAGGTCCAGCAGGTCTCGCCAGAGACCCTCCAGATACGCCGCCTTGACCCGGCCAAAGAAGTTCTTCGCCGTTGGCGTCCAGACTGCACGGATGCCGGCATCAACCTCTTTATCCACCTGATCGGCAAGCTTCTGATCGTTCAGAGACGCTTGCGCCACAAGATGACGGGTTAGTTCTGCCCGCATGTGCTTTTTGCCCTTCTTGCGGAACCCTCTGAACCCCCGCGCCAGATCAGAGCCGAACGGATCGCTCAGGCGCGGCGCTGGTGTGGTCAGTCGATCATCCAGACTGTAGCCGGTTTCAGTGCCGGGCTGGTTGGCCACATCATCCTTACGCAGCCCAAAGGCTTGACGATATCCCATGCGCTCGGCCATTTGGAATGCCAGCAGATCAAGCACAAGGTCGGGGTGATCCAACAGCGCGTTCTGCCGTGCCCCGCAACCCACAATGGCCAAGTCGGCCTGTAGCTTCTGGGAATAGGGCGACTTCGCAACATCGCCACCGGCTCCTGTGGTGGGCTTGGACAAGACACCTGCGACAATCGCCTCTTTTACATCCTCGCGCCGGATCAACCCCGTTTCGTATGCCAAGGAACCGCTCTGATTCACATAGAACAGGGTTCCGGCATAGGCCCTTTGGTCCTCGGTGAACTCACCATCCAGAATGATCTGCAATCCATCCAGTTCAACGCTGTCTGCTTCATCCAGTTCATCGCCGTTGGCCAGCTCGGCCAGCGCCTCATATCGCTCCGCCTGTTCTTCGCCTAAGACGCCCTGCACCGGGCGCACCCGCCGATACCCGTTTTGCTCCAACTCCCAATAGGCAACATAGGTTTGTTCACTGGTCTCGGCCCATTTCCAACCGTCCTTGGTGGCTTGTTCCACGGCTTTGGCCAGGTCTTCCTCCACCATCGCCTGCAAAAGCACCGGATCATCAAAGGCGACCTCGTCAGAAAACAGATCGCGGGTGATCGGCCCACCCCGCTGCTCATAAGCCCTTTGCCCAACAAACACCGCCAGCCGGTCACTGCCCCGGATCGCGTCAGGTTTCAGCATGGACTTGATCCGATGTGCCGAGGTGTCAAAACCCTGCACCTGTTCCAGCACCTCCAAGGCACTGGCTTCACTTTCCGCCAGTGTGAACGCACTTGCCATGCTGAGATTGATCGCGCCGGATTGCAGCGCATCCAGTACCGCTTCCGGAAGCACCCCCAAGGCAAGGCGGCGATAAACATGCGCTTCGGTGGTGGCAAAGGCATTGGCGATTTTGCCGACACTGGCGTCCTTGCCAAACATCTTGGCGAAGGCACGTATTTCATCGGCGGGGTGTAGATCCACCCGCGCGGCGTTCTCGACATTGGCCCAAGTCTCTGCGGTTTTAGCATCCGGTGCCAGCCGCACCGGCACCGGATCAAGGGAAGGGTCGGTCTTGACCGCCAGTTGCAAGGCCCGCAACCGACGGCCCCCTGCCACGATCCCGAACTTGCCGTCTTGGTCGCGCAAGCCCGACAAGTTCTGGATTAAGCCACAGGTGGCAATGCTGTCGGCCAACAGGGCAGTTTCAGCCTCATCGACCTCCTGCCTTGGATTTAGGTCTGAAAGATAAAGATCGGCCAGCGGTATATATTCGATGGCCGGTGCTTTGGTGATTTGTTCCTGTTTGGTCATTTTGAAGTTCCTTGAATAAATTAGGTGAGTTGCAGCGCATCGGTTAAAATTGCCAACCAGCACGCATGTTGTGCAGTGGTTCTAGTTTTCCTGTGGGGTCATGACGGTCAGCACCCGGCGGGTTTTGGTCGGATCGGTGCAATGCGTCGATCCATGCCGATAGCTCGGGTCATAAAGGTCAATCTTCCAATTGAAAGTTGTGCCTTCGATCTCAAAGACGCCGAATTCATGTTCGCCGTTTGGATCATTGTCTGGCGTAAAATCGTCATAGCTCTGCACAGCCAGCATGATCTTGACCTGCATCCCGGCCTCAAGTTCGGACACGGCGGCCGTCATAACCACATGCCCCGGCACCGTGAAATCAGCACCCCAAACTTTGCGAAACTGATCATTCTGTTTCGCGATGATTTTGGCGACTTGTTTCTGTTCGGCTCCCCAAGGCATCAGACCGCCTCCCGGATGCTAAGAATGGCATTCACGTCTTCGGCGCGGGCAGGCCTGCCATTGGCCAGAAACACCAGACCGATTTTGTCCGGCTGGCATTGGATCAGCGGCGCACAGAACATGCGCAAACCTTGATCACTGGTGTAATAGGCAATGAAGGCGTCCTTGCCCGGTACGGGTTCCACCCCGCGATAGGTGGTCGGATTTACATCCTGCGCCTTTGTCGCAATCCAGCGCAGCAATTTTGCCTGCTCGCTGATCTCCGTTATTCGTTTTCGACGTTGGTTTCTGGTTAGTTGATCCGCCATTTCTGGGGTCTCCTTGCTTCACTGCCCTTGGGAAAATCCCAAACTGGGCTTGGTTTTGAGGACAAGGCGCAAACGCGCCCTGCTCCTCTAAAACCTGCCGCTGGCGAAGCTGGGGGATAGCAAGGGCAATCCAAATCGACGGGCCGTGGCGCGGCCCGCAGGCAAAGCCGAGGACACGGGGGCCGTCTATTTTGATTGCCCGCGCGAGGGGGCAACGCACCCTTAGGGAAATGAAAGGTCAGCAACCTGGAGGGGGTGAAATATTAGGTGTCCCAGGGCTCTAGGCACCCAATTCCAATTTGGTTACGATAAATAGGGCTTATCCTCGTGAACCCGACATTCGACCAGAATGCAGTTAAGGTCCGCTTTGAGCCCAAACTACCAGATGCTGCACTGCACACATTTTGACGTTAAGGGCGGGAACCGGACATTCGCTGAGCGTCGCACTAAGGTCCGCAATACCGACAAAGCCGACTTGAACGAGCCGCCACCAGCGCTGGTTACGTCGGGGGTGGCGGAGCAAACCTAATCATTTGACCGATCTGTGCAGTCGGTTCCAGGCGGCGACTATTAGTTCGGTTTGAATGCGGGTACGAAGCTTAGGCTTCCTCCAGCGGTAAGCTCAGTCATACGCAGGTTGCGGAGTGGTAGGTAATCGGCATCGGTATACCATCCCTTAGCCGCTTCCATTGAGGGGAACTCTATAATTACATGCCAGTTGCCAGACAATTCGCCTTCAACGGTGTCTGGTTCGCCCGTAGCGGCAAGCACGTGACCATCGTGTTTCCCAAAGAGTTCAATCACTCCGGGTATGTATTCGGCGAAGTATCGATCGAAGTCTTCGACCTCTATGTGAACAATAACATACGCCTTGTCTTGAGCCGCCGCTTGCTGCGCGCCAAAAGAACAAATGAGAAAAAGAAAAACGGCAAAACTCAAAATATTCTTAAACATTTTATTTCTCCAATTTTGGTTTCTTAACTAGTGTAACTTCTCCGATCAGGACCAGTGCGCGGTTGCAAGGAAACTTTCACCAACAAAATATTCGGCGGGCCTCGTCTTAGTCTTGTTCGCCCTTGGGGCTACAGGCTAAATAATGTGATTCTGAGGCTTCAGTTCGCTTTGCAGCATTCTCCTACGCTGCCGCGTCTCTTCTCAGTTGGCACTCAGAAAGTCCATAATCACGTTTGCAAACTCGACGGGATCCGCAAGCGGGCCGCCGTGGTTCACACCCGGCATTGTTTTCAAAGTTGCATTGCCAAGGCATCTTGCATGTTCGGAACCCAACATTGCGAAATCCTGGTAGGTCTCGCCCCCAACGAGCACTAAGGTCGGGGTCATAACAGCACCAAGTTCAGCACATGAAATCACCGGTGCGTCGTCAGCTGAAAAATTGGGAATAATTGTGCGCGCATTGCGCTTCCACATATCGACCAGCGGCTCTGGG
>JAZGFB010000025.1:0-4416 GCA_036479015.1 Paracoccaceae bacterium
ACGCCATGGGCGCGACAACACTGACTGTGGAAGAGGCAGATGTAGGTTCGTTTCGAGCCCTGTCTGCGCCCCTTTCGCTGGCAATTACCCTTGCCGTTTCAGTTGGCGCGCGCCGTGGCATGGACCAACCTGACAAATAATTGTTGCTTTTTTCGTAAATAGAATATTTATTCTATTTTGTTGATGCGGGAGATTCGCCGCCCCGATTGCGATCTGTTTCTGGGCAAAATGGCGGGTTTTTTAGAATATTCATAAATCTTGGGAGAGAAAAAATGCGAAAAACATTTACCGCAATGTTGGTGGCCACTGCTTTGGCCGCATCATTCGCTGCGCCGGCAATGGCTGAAGGCGAACGTTTCGTTTTGATCAGCCATGCGCCTGACAGTGACAGCTGGTGGAATACCATCAAGAACGCCATCAAAGTCGCCGGCGATCAGATGGATGTGACCGTTGAATACCGAAACCCGCCCACAGGCGATCTGGCCGATATGGCGCGGATTGTTGAACAGGCTATCGCTTCAAACCCGGATGGCATTATCCTGACAATTGCTGATTTTGACGTGCTGTCCGGCCCAGTTGCCGACGCCGTTGATCAGGGCATTCCTGTGATTACCATCAATTCAGGTACTCAGGCACAATCCGAAGCCATGGGCGCTCTGTTGCATGTGGGCCAGTCGGAATATGATGCAGGTTTTGGCGCAGGAAAACGTGCCGCCGCCGCCGGTGTAACGTCGTTTCTTTGCGTGAACCATTACATCACCAACCCAGCCTCGGTTGAGCGTTGCAAAGGCTTTGCCGAAGCGATTGGCGCTGACGTTGGCACCAGCATGATTGATAGCGGCCAGGATCCGGCTGAAATCAAGAACAAAGTCATCGCCTATCTGGCGGCGAACCCTGACACGGGTGCAGTTCTGACATTGGGGCCAACTTCGGCGCACCCAACACTGGCGGCCCTGGACGAAGAAAGCCTGTCAGGCGAAATCTTCTTTGGTACGTTTGATTTGTCCGGTGAAATTGCCGATGCGATCAAGGCCGATGTCATCGCCTTTGCCATCGACCAACAGCCGTATCTGCAAGGTTACATGCCGGTCATCATCCTGACCAATCTGGCACGTTACGGGGTGCTGCCATCGGGCCACATGAATTCCGGCCCGGGGTTTATCACCAAAGACAGCATCAGCTTTGTTGAAAAATACGCTGGCGTTTACCGCTAGACCAAATGACCTGGGGCGGCGCGATGGCGCCGCCCTTTTACCAATTCAATTAAAATTGTGGGGTTGCCATGTCTGACGAACGCGTAAAGCAAGTCTCAAACCTGCGGCGCGCCATGATCCGGCCCGAACTTGGGGCCATCGCCGGTGCCGTTCTTGTCTTCGCCTTTTTCCTTATCATCGCCGGGGACAGCGGCATGTTCGCCCCCAAAGGCATCCAGAACTGGACGGTCGTTTCCGCCCAGTTTGCCATCATCGCCGTGGGCGCTTGCCTGCTGATGATTGCCGGTGAATTTGACCTTTCGGTTGGCTCAATGATCGGTTTCGCCGGGATTGTGATCGCCATTCTGTCAGTGCAATGGGGCTGGCCAGTGTGGCTCGCCATCATTGTGGCGTTCGTCGTGTGTATCGGCCTTGGTGCGCTCAATGGATTTTTGGTGATCAAAACCGGATTGCCCAGTTTTATCGTGACCCTGGCATTTCTCTATATCCTGCGCGGCATGACCATTTGGCTGTCGATCCTGACCACACAAAAGACCATTATCGGTGGCGTCAAACAGGTGGCCGAAGGCGACTGGCTGGCCCCGGTTTTCGGCGGCACCATCCTGAAGGGGTTATTCCAATGGTTTGCCGATCAGGGCCTGATTGACACCTTCACCCGTGGCAGCCGCGAAGGCCAGCCGGTGGTGGAAGGTGTGCCAATGTTGGTGGTCTGGGCCATAGGGCTGATCATATTTGGCCAGTGGTTGCTGACAAAAACCCGTTTTGGCAACTGGATTTTCGCCTCTGGCGGCGATGCACAGGCTGCGCGCTACGTGGGTGTTCCGGTCAACCGGGTCAAAATGCTGATGTTCATGTTCACTGCCTTTTGCGCCTGCGTATTCGCCACCGCGCAAGTCATGGAATTTGGCTCAGCCGCCGCTGACCGCGGCCTGCTAAAGGAATTTGAGGCCATCATCTGTGTGGTCATCGGCGGTGCATTACTGACCGGCGGTTATGGGTCGGTAATTGGGGCAGCCCTTGGTGCTCTGATCTTTGGTGTTGTGCAACAGGGCCTGTTCTTTTCAGGCGCCGAAAGTTCGCTGTTCCGGGTGTTCCTTGGAACCATTCTGATCCTCGCGGTGATACTCAATACCTATATCCGCCGCATGATTACGGGAGAACGCTAATGTCCGCTCCATTGATCGAAATGAAAGATATTGAAAAGCACTTTGGCGCGGTGATTGCACTAGGTGGCGTGTCTTTTGATGTGTTTCCCGGCGAATGCCATTGCCTGCTGGGTGATAACGGCGCCGGCAAATCCACGTTTATAAAAACCATGTCGGGCGTTCATAAGCCCAGCAAAGGCACGGTAACGATGGAAGGGCGGGAAATGAATTTCGCCAATCCACGTGACGCGATGGAGGCGGGAATTGCCACCGTCTATCAGGATCTCGCAATGATCCCGCTGATGTCAGTGACCCGCAATTTCTGGATGGGAAATGAACCCACTCGCAAGATCGGGCCGATCAGCGTCATGGATTTCAAAAAGGCCAATCAGGTCACCATGGAAGAAATGAAAAAGATGGGCATTAACCTGCGCGAACCGGGTCAGGCCGTTGGCACCCTGTCCGGCGGTGAACGCCAAACCGTGGCGATTGCCCGCGCAGTGTATTTCGGGGCAAAGCTTTTGATCCTGGATGAACCCACGTCGGCCCTTGGGGTTCGCCAAACCGCCAATGTTCTGGCCAATATCGACAAGGTGCGAAAACAAGGCATCGGGGTGGTTTTCATCACCCATAACGTGCGCCACGCGATGGCTGTTGGTGACCGTTTTACCGTGCTAAACCGCGGCAAAACTTTGGGCACCGCCAAACGGGGTGACATCACACCAGAGGAATTGCAGGATATGATGGCAGGCGGTCAGGAAATTGCGTCGCTAGAAGGTTCGCTTGGGGGAACAGTGTGACTCTTGACGTTGTAACAATCGGCCGCTCGTCGGTTGATCTATATGGTGCCCAAGTTGGGGGACGCTTGGAAGACATGGCGTCTTTCAACAAATATATCGGCGGCTCGCCCACTAATATCGCCGCCGGATGCGCCCGTCTGGGCCTGAAATCTGGCTTAATTACCCGTGTGGGTGACGAACATATGGGGCGGTTCATCCGTGAACAATTGTTGCGAGAAGGCGTCGACGTGCGCGGCGTCATCACCGACCCGGATCGCCTGTCGGCGCTGGTGTTGCTGGGCATTCGGAATCGTGAACAATTCCCTTTGATTTTTTACCGTGAAAATTGCGCCGATATGGCCCTGTGCAAAGATGACATTGACCCGACGCTGATCAAAGACACACGCTGCGTCACGGCGACCGGCACCCACCTAAGCCACCCCAACACCAAAGCGGCCGTGCTAAAAGCACTGGGGCTTGCCCGCGAACATGGTGCCCGCACGGCGCTGGATATCGATTATCGCCCAAACCTGTGGGGCCTGTCTGGACACGGCGATGGGGAAAACCGCTTTATTGCCTCGGACAAAGTGACCAAAGATTTGCAAACCACCCTGCAACTGTTTGATCTGATCGTCGGCACCGAAGAAGAATTCCACATCGCCGGTGGCACCACCGACACCATCACCGCCCTGCGGAATGTACGGGCAATCAGCGACGCGGTGCTGGTGTGCAAGCGCGGCCCGATGGGGGCAAGCGCATTTACTGATACAATTCCCGACAACCTGGATGACGGCCAAAGCGGACCGGGCTTTCCGATCGAAGTGTTCAACGTCCTGGGGGCAGGGGACGTGTTCATGAGCGGGCTGCTTAAGGGCTGGCTAACCGATCAGGATTGGCAAACGGCGCTGAAATACGCCAACGCCTGCGGGGCCTTTGCTGTCAGTCGCCATGGCTGTACCCCGGCCTATCCCAGTTGGGATGAGCTGCAATATTTTTTTGATACCGGCATTCAAAACCCCGCCCTGCGCAAAGACCAGGCTCTGGAACAAATTCACTGGTCCACCAACCGCACCGGCGATTGGCCGCAAATGCGGGTGTTTGCCTTTGACCACCGCCTTCAGCTGGAAGAAATGGCCGACGCCGCTGGTGCGGATCACGCCCGCATCGGGGCATTTAAACGGCTATGCCTGACGGCCGCGCAAAATGTTTCCGGCGGCAAACCGGGTTACGGGGTTTTGTGTGACAGTCGGCTGGGGCAGGACGCGCTGTTTGATGCCG
>JAZGFB010000026.1:0-3599 GCA_036479015.1 Paracoccaceae bacterium
TGCGATTCCCCGGCCGAACTTAGCCGCGTCGGTCGGGGATTGCACGTTATGTTTGTTGCCCGGATTTGTCAGGTTGTATGGCTGGCTTCATGGCGAAACAAGTACACCGACGCCGCCAGTATCAGCAGGATCCCCAACCACATTGTACCCTCTGGCAGGAACCCGAATACCAACCATCCCAGCACCACATTCAGGGGTAACTTTATATGGTCAAAGGGCTGTAAATAGGCGGCATCTGCAACTGAATAAGCCCGCGCCAGCGCATATTGCGCACCCGCCGTCAGGATACCGGCAAACAGCACCAGCCACAGGGTGTTGCCTGTGCCCAGTGAAAACCCGCTGCCAAAGGCCAAAACCGCGTTAATCGGGGTCAGTAGTATCAGCAGATACAGCGTTAATGTATCGGCCCCTTCGCTGCGGGTCAGCCGTTTGGTCACCAGCGATGACAGCCCCCAAAGCAGGGCGGCACCGATGGGTAACAACGCCCAAAAGCTGAACGCATCTGACCACGGTGCCAGAATGATCATGCCGCCGATAAACCCGACGGCGACGGCCAGCCAGCGCTCGCGGCCCACCTGTTCGCCCAGAAATATCCGCGCCCCGAAGGTGACGAAAAACGGAGATGTCATGATCAACGCAATGGCCTGCCAGATCGGCACATGGGCCAGCCCCAGCACCCATAACTGCACCCCGGCGGCGGCCAAAATAACCCGGCCTATGTGCAGGGGCAGCTGGTCGGTGGCCAGCGCGCTGCGCAATCGCGGCATTACCCATGGCAGGCTGAATAAAAGCGCGATGAAATATTGCCAAAAGGCAACCGAGGTAGAAACCACCCCGTATTGCATGGTCAGTGATTGCACCAATGTATTGACTACGGCAAATAACAGCCCGGCACCAATCATATAGGCAGCCCCCAAAAGGGCCGCAGTGTTTCGTGTTTCTATCGTCTGAGTCATGGCGTTGTCCTTTTCTGTTTACGCACCTGACCCAAGGCAAACAGGACAACATGACCCCGCCCAAAGCGCGGTCAATCCCCGTTCTCTTCCATCCGGACTATGACCGTCGGCCCCGGAATTACACCGGATCTGCTGACCCCCCGAATGAACGGGGGCGCTCGCGGGCTTTCACATGGTGTGATTTACCGCCGGTGGAGAATTGCACCCCGCCCTGAGAACTGCCACCCCATTTGGGGCAGCCGACAAAGGCTAGTTCACCGCTGCTGGCTATGCAATACCCTTGGTGCAGCCTGATTGCGCAAGGAACATCACCGATGGCCGACACCACGCTTGACCCCCAGGATTGGGATGCCTTTCGCAACGACGCCCATGCCTTGCTGGATCGGGCGCTGGATAAGATGCAATCGGCGCGGGATGGCCGGGTATGGACACCGCTGCCTGAAGAGATGAAATCCGATCTGAATGCTCCGCTTCCTGCGGCCCCGATGGATTACCCTGAAATCGCAACGCGGCTGTCGGCCCTGCTGCCTTACGGTGTCGGCAATACCCATCCGCGGTTTTTCGGTTGGGTGCATGGGGCCGGGAACCCCGGTGGCATTCTACCGGATATGGTGGCCGCGGCGATGAACGCCAATCTGGGCGGTCGGGATCACGGCGCGATCTATGTGGAACGTCAGGTGCTCGACTGGTGCCGCCAGATGATGGGCTTCCCGGCAGACGTCAGCGGGCTAATCACATCTGGTACGTCCATGGGAACGATTGTGGCGCTTAAGGTGGCGCGCGATCGGGCCATGGGGTTTGCCAGTCGCAAGGACGGGGCAGGGACCGGCCTGGTGGGCTATACATCTGAACAGGCACATGCCTGTGTGGCGCAGGCTTTCGATATGTTGGGGCTTGGCTCTGATGCCTTGCGAAAAATCCAAACCGATTCCGATTTTCGCATGGATATCAATGCCCTGAGCGACCAGATTAACGCAGACCGTACTGCAGGCCTGACCCCGTTCGCGGTGATCGGAACAGCCGGTTCCGTGAATGTCGGGGCCATTGATAACCTGACAGACATTGCCGATATAGCTACCGCCAAAAACCTGTGGTTCCATGTGGATGGGGCATTTGGTGCCACGGGTATTTTGTCAGACCACGTCCGTCCGCTGCTCACCGGCATGGAACGCGCAGACTCCCTCGCCTTTGATTTCCACAAATGGCTGCACGTGAATTATTCTGCCGGGTGCGTGCTGATCCGCGACGCCGATGCCCATTTGCGCGCCTTTTCAGACCGCCCTGAATACCTGGCCCCGGCAACCCGTGGTCTTGCCTCCGGTGCCCCATGGCCCGTTGACTACGGCCCCGAACTGTCGCGCGGTTTCGCCGCCCTGAAGATCTGGGCTCACCTGATGGAACATGGCACCGAAAAACTAGGCCGTTCGATCACGGCAAACTGTGAACAGGCGCAATTGCTGGCAAGCCTTGTGGATCAGCATCCAAAACTGGAACGCCTTGCCCCCATAGCCCTGAACATCACCTGTTTTCGCTATGGCAGTGATGACGCCATCAATCAGGAAATAGTGCTGCAATTGCAGGAACAGGGCCTCGCCGTGCCATCAACCACCCGCATAAATGGCGCGCTGGCAATCCGCGTTAACATCACCAACCACCGCACAACTGACGCCGATATGCAGTTTTTGGTTGATCATGTGGTGGCCATCGGTGACGATTTTACCGCTTAAATTTTTCGGGCAATTATTTCGGTCGGGGCGATCCGGCCATCGGCAATGTTGCTGATCATATTGGCCACCTTTTCGCGGGTTTGTGTGCCAAATACCAGATGCAACCCAATCGGTGGTGGCGTGCCACCTTTGGCAGCGGCTGCCTTCATTTTTGCAAAAAACTCACCCGCGAAATGGGTGCGGTCATTGGTGCCGCTGATTTCAAAACCCGCACTTGCCAATGCCGCTTTGTACGTGTCCAGCGACACCGCCGCGCAGGTTTGCGGCCCTGCGGCCCAGGGCACCGGGTAATCCAGCGCGCGTTCAGAATTTGTGACGATATCATACAACGCAAACTGCCCGCCGGGCTTCAAAACCCTTGCAACCTCGGCAAACAGCGCCGCCTTGTCCGGGATGTTCATGCCCACATGCACCATGCAGGCCGCGCCATATGCGTCACTGTCAAACCCGGTATTCAGCGCATTACCATGTTTCAAACGCACCCGATCACTAAGCCCCAGCCAGCCGGAAATCGCGGTACCAGCCTCAATAAACTCAGCCGTCAGATCAATGCCATCGACGCGGCTACCGTAAGTTTCGGCAATGAAGCGCGATGTGCCACCCAGCCCACAGCCAAAATCTGCGACCATATCATCCGGCCCCAATCCGATCTGATCCAGCAACGCCCGGCTGGCCAGTTGCCCGCCGATATGAAACTCATCCACCGGTGCCATATCGGCCAGTGTCAACGCGCCTAATTCCTTACCCATGGCCTTGGCGCCATCCTCAATCGACCTCAATAACGTCCCCGGCTGTAATGCGCCGCCACATCTTCAAAATTTATCTTTTCCATAAAACCCTCTGCCCCTGTTTCATTCCTGTCTACACCACAATCATTGTTCAACAAATATCCCCGCAGGAGGCATCCCGCCAGTTG
>JAZGFB010000027.1:0-2061 GCA_036479015.1 Paracoccaceae bacterium
CTTAATATAGACCAGACCCATCACATAAATCTGGAGAAGAACAATGCTTAAGAAAAACATGGGATCACTTGATCGTATTTTACGCGCTGTTGTTGGGTTGGCACTTTTGGCAGGGTTTTTCCTGCTGCCGGACGCCAGCTATCGCAACTGGCTGCTGCTGGGGATCATCCCGCTGGCCACGTCGCTGATAAACAGCTGCCCGGTTTATACATTGCTGGGCATCGGTACTTGCCCGATAAAAGACTCTAAATAAAACAGCCGCGCCGGGGATCATTTCCCGGCGCATGCGCTTGCAAAAGCCGCACCGTTTGCCGACAGTTGGTTTGACAACCTGAAAGCAAACCATTGAAATCCTATTCCCAATCCCCCACCGATGATGCCTTTGTGCAAAACCCCTACGGCTTTTATGAAAATGTCCGTACCGGGGGTAACCAGTTGTTTTACTGGGAAGAATTCGCCCTTCCCTGCTCGGTTTCCTACGCCGCCAACTGGGCCATCCTGAAAGACCGCCGTTTTGGCCGCGAAGCACCCAAAGGCCGTGAGCCCGACAAACCACCGCATCAGGCCGGTTTCTGGGCGGTTGAAAACCATTCGCTGCTGGAACTGGAACCGCCCCGCCACACCCGCCTGCGTGGGTTAGTGCTGCGCGCCTTCACCTCGCGCCGGATTGCTGAGCTGGAACCCGAAATTACTGCCCTTTGCCACAGCCTGATTGACGCCATACCGGATGGTGAATTTGATCTGCTGACGCATTTTGCCCAAAAACTGCCGGTGATCATCATCGCCCGCCTGCTCGGCATCCCCGAGGACCGCGCCGATGATCTGCTGGCATGGTCCCACGATATTGTCGGCATGTATCAGGCCAAACGCGACCACGCCATGGAGGTGGCCGCCGCCGCTGCGGCCACCCAGTTCGCTGATTTCATGCGGCAATACATCGACTACCGTCGCCAGCGCCCGGCGGACGACCTGATCACCCACCTGATTGCCGCCGAAGAAGACGGCGAAAAATTAAGCACGGATGAGTTGATCTCAACCTGCATTCTGTTGCTGAATGCCGGGCATGAAGCCACTGTACACAGTATCGGCAACGGCGTTGCGGCAATGCTACAGACAGGTCTGAACCCGGACTGGCTGACACCGGACAACATCGACAAGACCGTTGAGGAAATCATCCGCTTTGATCCGCCCGTGCATATGTTCCAAAGATGGGCCTATGAAGACATTGACGTGGGCAGCCACACCATCAAAACGGGCGAAAAAGTCGCCTGCATTCTGGCGGGCGCTAACCGCGATCCGGCCCGCTGGACCAATGCCGGGATTTTTGACCCGGCCCGCCCAATCCAAACCAATACCGGCTTTGGTGCCGGCGTGCATTTCTGTATCGGCGCGCCCCTTGCCCGGCTGGAAATGCGCGTGGCTTTGCCGATACTGTTTGACCGGCTGCCGGGGCTAAAGCTTTTGGTCCAACCGCGCTATGGGCAGACCTACCATTTCCATGGGCTGGAAGCACTCCAGGTAAAGCGGTAGCCAAAATATTGACATGCAGACAATAAGTCGCGCGAGATTGTTGCGGATTAAACTTCAAACACTGCCAATCTTCTTATAAGCAGAGTTGTGGGCAATTGCCCTCGTAACAATAAATTTTTCAGGTCCAAGTGAACGAAACCCCCGCAAAGAAAACCCCGGCATTGCCTGACAGCCAGACCGTCACGCAGGTTCGCCACTATACGGACAGCTTGTTTTCTTTCCGGGTGACACGGCCACAATCCCTGCGCTTTCGATCGGGCGAATTTGTCATGATCGGGTTGCTTGGCCCCACCGGAAAACCGCTGCTTCGGGCCTATTCCATCGCCTCACCGTCCTGGGATGATGAGCTGGAGTTTTATTCGATCAAAGTGCCCAATGGCCCTTTGACCAGTCGTTTACAGCACATCAAAATCGGTGACGAAATAATTTTGCGCCCGAAACCCGTGGGCACATTGGTACATGACGCCCTGACCCCGGCCAAGCGGCTTTGGTTTTTTGCAACCGGCACCGGCATTGCGCCCTTTGCCAGCC
>JAZGFB010000028.1:0-2165 GCA_036479015.1 Paracoccaceae bacterium
AGGTGTTTACCGTCAGCCTGCCAGAGCCGGTTGAAACCCATATGTTGCCCGAAGACATTCCGCTGGACGTGGTGTTTGAGGACGCTGACCTGATTGTCATCAATAAGCCCGTGGGCATGGTGGTGCACCCGGCACCCGGCACCCCAGGTGGGACCTTGGTGAATGCGCTGCTGCATCATTTTGGCGGCAATCTGTCCGGGGTGGGGGGGCAATTGCGCCCCGGTATTGTGCACCGGATTGATAAGGATACCAGCGGCTTGCTGGTGGTGGCCAAGTCGGATGTCGCCCATCACGGGCTGGCCGCGCAGTTTGCGGCGCATAGTGTTGAACGTAAATACAGCGCCCTGTGTTACGGGGTTCCGGATGCGGCTGATCCGCGTCTGCGGGGTGTTCGCGGCGTGAATTTTGAGCCCGGCAATGTGATGAAGATCACCACCCATCTGGCGCGCCACAAACATGACCGCCAAAAACAGGCGGTGTTATTTCAGGGGGCACGCCACGCGGTCACGCGGGTGCGCACAGTGGCGCGGTTTGGGGCGCCTTCGATATTGGCGCAGGTGGAATGCTGGCTGGAAACCGGCCGCACCCATCAGATTAGGGTTCATATGGCCCATGTTGGGCATGGGCTGATTGGCGATGCCACTTACGGTGGGCGGCGCAAGTTAAGCGCCAAGGCATTGCCCGAGGCAGCGCAGGCGGTAGTGGCGGGATTTGCGCGACAGGCGCTGCATGCGGCAGTACTGGGGTTTGAGCATCCGGTGAGCGGTGATGCGATGCGGTTTGAGGCGGAGTTGCCGGGAGATATGGCCGGGTTAATCGACGCGCTGGGGGTGTGATCATTCGGCAATAATCCGGTCAAGAAGCAGCAGCAGATCCTGTTGCGGGCTTAACCCATTCAATCCGGAGATCTGCGCCAGCCCAATCAGTGCAGCATAAAGAATGCGGGCGTTATGGGCGGCTAATTTTCTGTCCTGCCCCAGTTTTTGCAGCAGCCCCTGGACATAATGGATGCGTTGTTGATCGATAGTGGCGACGGCCGTTCTGACAGTCCGGTCATACCTTGCCCAATCCCTGATCGCGGCTTCGGCTTGCGGCCCTCCATAAGCCGCGTTTGCCGTTGAAGTGGCGATTTCCATCAGTCGTGACAGGTGTTCACGCGGCGCCATTTCTCCCTGATCCAGCGCTGTGATGACAGCATCCGTTGCCACCTGTTGCCAATGTTCAATCATCGCATTTTTTAGGCCGTTCACGTCTTTGAAATGCCAGTAGAACGAGCCTTTGCTGACATTCAGGCTGCGGGCAATGGCTTCGGCCTTGATCGCCTGAGGGCCGCCAGATGTCAGGGCGCGAAAAGCGGCTTTGATCCAGACGGTCTGGGTGAGGGTGGGTTTCGCATCCATTTGGGCACCATACGATAGCGTATGGACATGGACAATGCCTGCCGTTACATACGGGTGCGTATGGTTAGGAGCGAAAAATGAATAAATGGTTACTTGCGGCATCATTACTGTCGGCGCTGATTGTGCCTGCCCATGTTTTTGGCGGTGGACCTGAATTTCACCAGGTGCTGTTAGAAAGTGATCTGAGCGACCACGTTAAGGCTGGGTTTTCAACGATCTGGCACTTCACGACACTTTCGATGCTGATCAACAGCGCTGTGTTGCTAATGGCCGCAATTAGTCGCTTGGATATGCGAACGGCCGTTTGGGCGGTGATGGCACAATATGCTGCTTTTGCGGGCCTGTTCGCATTCTATGGCATGTCCCGTCTTGGAAACCTGACCGATTTGCCCCAGTGGACAGCTTTTTTAGGGGTGGTCGTTTTGGCAGCCCTTGGCTTGCGTGTCACTACCAACAAAGGGTTGGCATAAATGACCGCGCTTGCTGGCATTTTATTTTTCACTTTGGCCTCGATTTCTTTGCTGCATTTCTATTGGGGCTGGGGCGGATTGTGGCCGGCGAAAAACGTCGCTGATCTGGTGAAAACTGTGGCCGGAAGCCCGTTTGATCGTATGCCACCAGCCGGATTGACCTATGGTGTAGCGGTGCTGATTTTTATCGCAGCGCTGATGCCCGGCCTGCATCTGATGCAGGTTTTGCCAGATGTTCTAAGCCGCGCCGCATTGTGGGTGCTGGTCGTGGTGTTTCTGGGCCGGGGTGCCGTTA
>JAZGFB010000029.1:0-2362 GCA_036479015.1 Paracoccaceae bacterium
TAGCCACGCCGCGTGGGTAGAAAGCCGCGTTTTGATAGGGACCGCCACTGGCGATCCCCTGTTGTTTTAAGTCTGTACCGATCTGCTGAAAGACAACTGCGACGAGGGCAAGAAAGAAAACAAGTGAAAGCCACTCTGCGTAGTATCTATTCAGCTTCATATTTCGGTCCTTACAGACTTGAGGTTGTTTTGATGAAACGTCGGTTTACGTGATCTTGCGATCAGTTCCGAAGTTTTTCAAGCTCTGCAGCTTCCCAAATAAGCCCATCACCAACGCTGGTGATCTGAACGGAAACGGCACCAACGACTTCGTTATATTCGTCGTGGTCCCAGGTCAGAGGTGTCCAGCCAATCGCGCTTAGCTTAGCGATGACTTCTGGGTTATTTGTGGCAGCTGTCATCGCAGCGCGCAAAACGGCAACTTCCGCAGCAGGTGTGTCCTTGTGAACGACCCACCAGTTCCAGCCCAATGGACCCAAACCGCTTAGACCCAGATCAAGGTCCAGATCAACAATGTTGTCCGCACCATCAAACAGCTCTTTAACTGCTGGTAGTTCGGACAGGATCAGACCAATTTCAAAGCCTTCTTTGTCGGCAATATAGGCGCCAGGGTTAACAAAAGCAAAATCCAAGACACCAGCCTGTAGATCTTTACGTGCTTCACCGTCAGTTGCATAAGGAACGTTCTGAGCAACAACACCAAATGCTTTCAGTGCTTTTGCAATAACCTTATGCGGCAGGTTGCCGGCAGTACCGGAAGAATAACGCAACTCACCTGGATTTGCTTTACCGAAGTCCATCATCGCCTGGAATGATTCAAACCGGTCATCGCCAACACGTGTGGCAATTGCGAATGCCGCAGCGACACCAGAATGCAGAGGCTGAAAGTCTTCATATGTCCAGTCAGCTTTTCCACTGGCAGGCGCACTGACCAAAGGCGCGACCCAACCTGAGATCGCTGTATAGCCATCTGCCGGGCGGGCCATGGCTGTTTTGAAAGCCTTTGTTCCTCCAGCGCCTGGTGTTGAAACCAATGTTACAGGAACGTTAAGTTCCTTGCTTACTGCGTCTGCAATGATCTGATCCGCGGCCAAGGCATTACCTGGCCCCCACGGGAAAATAACCTGCACAGCACGTTCTGGAAAATCTCCAGAAATGGCCGGCAAACCCAATGTTGATACAACAGCAATTGCGACAGCTGCGGCACCTCCTTTAAAAAATCTTCTCATAACTTCTCTCCCTTTGATACGTTTAGAGCAGGCTTGGGCGATGGCATTTTGGTTAATTCTATCGATTGTTACTATTGGAACGCGCATTGCCGTCAAACTGATCGAAGATTTGATAACTGATTAATCAGTTATTGACAAGTAACGGGTTCATTAATTTATCAGTGTGCTAGCGCTGATCAGGGAGGTGGATTTCTGACTGGTTTCGGTTGGGATATCAGACAATCCGCGAAATATGGCTCTGGATTCGCATAATTTGCGGCGCTCGCTGGATAACTGTGTAATTCATGGAACTGTCACGGCCTCACGGGAAGTTTGCGACAGAGTCCGCTGACGTGGTAGTAATAAATCCTTCTGGAACCCTCCCTCTCACCCGGCCACCCCCCAAAACCGATACCTCTCCTGCCCAGTGATTTCGCGCACCAGCCCGCGCCCGGTGAACAAGGCAAGGTTCCTCTGCACCGCCGCCCGGCTGGCACCAGTATGGGCTTCGGCCGCTTGGGCCGACAACACCGGCGTTGCAATCAGGGCGGCGATCAACGCGCGCGGCGTCTTGCCGGAAAGGTCAGCAATAGAGTCGGTTGACCGCCTGCGCCACGCCGCCAACCGGTCCAGTTCCAGCCGCGCAGCGCGGGCGGAATTCGTCACGCCTTTGTACCAAAGGTCGAGTTTTCGATCTGGCACACCGCCCGCCATCAAACCCTGCACACCAGACAGCGCCAGCGGCAGAAATGGTAGATGGACTTGATCCGTCACGTTCTTCTGCGTGTTGGCTGCCCCCGGCGGGCTCGCAGTCCCCGGCGGGGCCGCAGCGATGCGCGCGGCAATGACGCTCGGCTCAATCACCCCGTCAAAACCCGACAATCCAAGACCCCGCCACAGGTGATAGGCGAACGCCGAGCGGGTGATCGGATGCAGGTCGGCGCTTTGAACCATATCCAGCCAGCGCTGTGACAGGGCGCGGAACTCTTCGCCAACCGGGCGCTGGCCCGTGTCGCCGATCGCGTCAATCTCGCCAAGCCCATCCTCTTCGACCCTGACCCGGCCCAGAAATTCCTCTGGCTGAAACGGATCACGGCTTCCCAGCAACCGCGTCCGGGCCCAGTCGGCCAGTGCCAGATCCCGGTGATCCGCGT
>JAZGFB010000030.1:0-5126 GCA_036479015.1 Paracoccaceae bacterium
CTACCGTCCCGCCAACATTTCAAAATCCAACAATGTCGTGAAAAGACTTGGTTTGGATATCTTTGGCGACCCAAATAGGGAATGGTAAGGCGAAATTACAGGAGCGAACAATGTCACCCCGTTGGAAGAACACTCTGAAATATTCGGCTGTAACCCCAAAAGCCGCTTATATGAACCGCCGCCAAATGATGGCAAGCGCGGTTGCCATGGGGATCGCGGGCCCGGCATTTGCCAAAATTGCCACCGTGCCCAGCCAGTATTCAACCGATATGGCGCCCAATTCGTTGGAAGACATCACCAGTTACAACAATTTCTACGAGTTCGGCACTGATAAGGCCGACCCGGGCAAAAACGCCCATGTTCTGACCACTGATCCCTGGTCGGTGAAGATCGATGGCCTGGTGGACAATCCGGGCAATTACGATCTGGCTGATGTGATTGGTGGCGTCACCATGGAAGAACGGATTTACCGGCTGCGCTGTGTGGAGGGCTGGTCGGCGGTGATCCCGTGGGTTGGGTTTGAGCTGTCCGATCTGCTTAACCGGGTTGGCGTGCAAAATGGCGCGACCCATGTTCGGTTTGAAACGCTGGTGCGGCCAGAGGAAATGTTCGCGCAAAAGCACGCCTTGCTGGACTGGCCCTATGTGGAAGGTCTGCGGCTGGACGAGGCCATGAACCCGCTGACCATATTGGCAACCGGGCTGTATGGTGAAGAGATGCCCAAACAAAACGGCGCGCCCCTGCGCTTGGTGGTGCCGTGGAAGTATGGCTTTAAGTCGATCAAATCCATTGTGCGGATTTCGCTGGTGGACAGCGAGCCGCTGAACACCTGGCAGCAGCAGAACGCGCGGGAATACGGGTTTTTCAGCAATGTGAACCCAAATGTTGATCACCCGCGCTGGAGCCAGGAAACTGAGCGCCCCATTGGCGGTGGTTTGTTTTCAAAGCGGGTTCCGACCGAAATGTTCAATGGGTACGGTGAGCAGGTGGCTGATATGTATGCCGGTATGGATCTGGAAAAGCTGTTTTAGGGCGCGCGCGTGAGCGACCTGAAGTCAACCATCACCTGCCCGCGATGCAGCCATGCCAAAGCCGAGGTTATGCCAACAGACAGTTGTCAGTGGTTTTACGAATGCAGCGGATGTGGCGCGGTGCTGAGACCCCTAAAGGGGGATTGCTGCGTTTATTGTAGTTATGGCACCAACCCTTGCCCGCCGATACAGGCCGGTGACAGTTGCTGCACCTAAGGAGACCCCCAAAATGCCCATTGTCCAACCCATTAATGGCGCGCTGCGTCGGGTGCCTGCCTGGCCGCTTTATATTCTTGGCGTGTTGCCGGGGGTTTGGGATTTCTATCAGGGGCTGACGGGCGGGTTGGGCGCGGAACCGATCAAGGCGCTGGAACATGAACTGGGGCGCTTTGCGTTGCAGCTGTTCATTGTGGTGCTGGCGATCACGCCGTTGCGTACATACACTAAGATCAACCTGATCAAATACCGCCGGGCACTGGGATTGTTGGTGTTCTTTTATGTGACGGTCCACCTGGCGGTTTGGTTGTTTCTGGATGTGCAAGATTTTGGCGCGGTCTGGAAAGACATTATCAAGCGCCCCTATGTCACCATTGGCATGGCTGGTTTCGTGGCGCTGATCCCGCTGGCGATCACATCTAACAACCGATCCCTGCGCAAGCTGGGCCCTTTGGTTTGGCGCAGGGTGCACCTGCTGACCTATCCGGCGGTACTATTGGGGGGGGTGCATTTTGTCTGGCTGCGCAAGGGCTGGCAGGTGGAGCCGATGCTGTATCTGCTGGTGATCGTGGTGCTGTTGGCGACGCGGTTTAAGCCGCGTCGCGCGAAGGTTTCGGACAAAGCCGGTTAGCGGCTTTGTGGCGATCAGTTGGTCAACCGCAAGGTGGTGATGTTGCGGGCAATTGAGTGAAATGCCACGCCAATATCTGTGCCATCAACATCGTAGTGATGCGATGGAGTAGAGGCGCAAGATTGCATTACCAGCGAAGCTTCGGCGGATGTTTCAAAACCCATGGTGAAAACCGTAATGCCCTGGTCCTTGGCTGCTGTGCAAATGGCATCTAGGTGAACGTCTTTTTCAGGGCCATCCACATAATCAACTGCGTCTGGCAATTTAAGCCAGAAGGCTGCTATTTCAGCCTGCCGCAATGACTGGCTTTCCCAGAATTCTGGGTAGCTTAGTTGTGTGGCCTTGCTGCCGCCATCCGGTTGGCCCCTATATTGGGAATGCTCAAGCGCAAAGTATTTGCCATTTGTCGGATCATATACTGATACATGCCCAGCATGCGCGCCTTGGTGATGGTTTACATAAAAGGGCGAAGGGCCCTCGCTATATTCAGGGCGCACGACTCTGTGTGTCGTGTTCATGCCATCGGTCATCAGGACAATAATTTTTTTGGTGCCAGGTGTGCCATAGTCATAGGGGCGACCAACAAAGTCCGAGTGTACCATCCCCAAATTGTTAGAAAGGTTGGCAAGGGCGGGCCTGAATGACGGGTCAAGCAAAGCCCCCCCCCATTTCATGCCCATTTCGATCGACGTCAAACCCTTGGCGTAGAGCGCATCAATAGCGGCCTCTAATTCCAAATGGGTGTTCCCATAGGGCAATATTGCGCGACTGGTGTCAGGATCACATACGCGGCCTGCGTCTGTGGCATCAGTCCCAAGGCTATTAGGGTCGAGCGCAACGCTGCGCATCAGGTTCGGTGTTAAGTCTGGAAAACCACCACTGGGGTTTGCAACCATAGGATCCAATTCAATCGCAACAGTGTCATAGTCGGATACCGTAAAGTCGATGCAGCTGGAAAGGGTGTGTTCTTCTGTGGTGTTAAACTGTTGTAGCAGCGTTTCACCCGCCAAAACATACTCATTATATGGCACAAGTGAAACGGAGATTTTGTTAGGCTCCAATGTGCAATTACCGTCAAAAGGCGGTGTGGCCTCTGGATCGCATTGCATAAGGTATACAAATTCTTTGGCGGCGGCCTTTAGGTCATCTATTCTGGAATTGCCGCTGGCTGAGATGATGTTCATTGAGTTGGATGTGTCGACGATCAGTGAAATCTCAATCTCGGAGGCGCTTTCCTGTGCTTCGCCTGCTGCTGGGGCCTTAAGTGCATCAATGCCAATAAGGTTTAGAAAATACGATTGCACATCAATGGCAACAGCGGCTGACACTGTTTTGCCAGTGATCGATTTGACGACGGTAATATCATTGGCGGTAATCACGTCGCCAAAGCCGGCTTTGGTAAAGTAGTCCAGCACGACGGCTTCGGCATCGAGCCCTTGCGTTAGGGCGGCGCCGGCCAAAACCGAACGGTCAAGTGTTGCCTGCAGGCGGGTGCGGTTCAGTTCGGTGCGCATCAGGTCAACAGCCATGCCAGCAACGATCAGCATGATGACCAGCATGAACAGTGAGAAAATGATGAGTGAGCCGGATTCTGATGTGCGAAACTGGCGCAGGGCATTGACCTTGGTTGCGGCCGTTTTGCCAGAATTAAATTCTGCCGTTCTTAAAAAAGAAAACATGGAACACCTACTCATTACAATAACGCACTATTTACTACACAGGTGCTGCCACCCGTCGCTCAACATGACCTAGAATCGATCCCCAGCTAAATACGGTAAATAAAGTATGAATGACGCAAAAAATGGAATCTGATACCGATATG
The DNA here is from genome assembly GCA_036479015.1 of Paracoccaceae bacterium. Classification (GTDB taxonomy): domain Bacteria; phylum Pseudomonadota; class Alphaproteobacteria; order Rhodobacterales; family Rhodobacteraceae; genus NVTR01. Next base: position 3,701 of record JAZGFB010000030.1, read on the forward strand.
GATATAGTTTTGGGTTTGGCGGCGGACTGTTTCCGATTTGGGGACGAGTGTGAGGTTTTGTACTGTAAATAGGCGGGCGGGGCTTTCGTTTGCTCTGAAACAGGTTCCAAGGTCGCCGATTTCCGGACTTGCCGGACAAGAATGCCTAATACTATCGGGGCGGCTGGATGAAGGCCTTTGCGAACAGGCGAATAATATTCGGAATGGGCCAATCATTAATCGTGCAGTTGGCGCTGGGGCAGGGGTGGCGGCGCCAGTTTCAGTTATTACTTGTCGGTGCCGCAACCGTGCGATGGAAACAACAGAATGACTGCCCCGAACTGGGGTGAATTTGGTGACTATATAGTAGCCTAAAAAATAAGACCTTAGCAGCCGGGGGAAGATGGGGCATTTAAGCAGTGCTACGGCACGGTTTTACGGCCCCGTTCCATGTGTTTCATAAGCAGTGCAGCCAGCATGGGGGCTTTGCGTTTGTTTACATAGCCAAGCGGGGTGTCGCAGCTATGGTCAGAATCTTTAGCCAGCGGGTTTGCGCCCCGGTCCAGCAGGAATTGGATTAGCTCCAATGACACGCCAAACCCGGCCGCGGTGTGTAAGGGTGTGACATCCAGTGTGCCCGGCGCATTGATGTCGGCCCCGGCGTCAAGAAGCAGGGTGATGATGGGAATGGCAAGTGAGGGGGTTAAACCGGTGATGGCATCACCGCATTCCCGTTGGCGCGTCGATTTCCGACTCGGCCAGGCCAGAAAACCCGCATCTTGTGCCCCATATGGGGCAAACCCATACAGGCAGCTTGCCCGAGTCTGTGGATAACGGCGGATTCCCCGGTAAAACTGGTGGTGCTGGTGCAATTCCCTTGGCTTCACCCGTAAAAATACTGAGGGTCGGAATTTAAAATCGTTATTTTACAGTATGTTACAGGTTTATCGAAAAAAACTCACATTTCTTCAAAATAACACTTGCGGGTTCAGGTACCTCGGCCTAAACAGCTCTCACCGGCGGCGCAGAGATGCACCAACGGGGCGCCAGACGGGCCACACTGGAGACAGCAGGCAACGAGACGCAGACTAAAAAACAGAAGATAATGCAGGCGGGGCGCGCCAAAGTTAGGGCGCATCTCAGTTTATGTTGTCTTCGTGCTCTTTGAAATTGATAGTACTGAAGAGATATGTGGGCGGTTTGGTTCATTCGATGGATCATCCTTCGCATATCGACTTACTAGGGTTTTCGGACCCGATTATGTAAGGTCAGCTTCACTGTTTGGACGGCTTTCGGTTTCTCTGAAACCCTAAGCACGAAAAACAGAAAAGATGTTTGAAGATGTTTCCTAGCCGGAGCATCTGAGAACGATGTGCAAAGGTTCGAACGTCAAGGACAAGCAAGCAATTGCTTTTCAACTTGAGAGTTTGATCCTGGCTCAGAACGA
>JAZGFB010000031.1:0-4316 GCA_036479015.1 Paracoccaceae bacterium
CGGCTGTCTGGGCCTAGACTTCACCCGAACCGGACAAAGGATACAAGATGGCAATTCTGGAACGCGAAGACAAAGGCGCCATTGCGCATCTGACAATGAACGCGCCGGATCGCCTGAACGCCCTGTCTGACGCCATGCTCGCCGCCCTGACCGATGAACTAACCCGCCTGAAAGACGACCGCACAATCCGCGCTGTCATCCTGTCAGGCGCCGGCAAAGCCTTTTGCGCCGGTCACGACCTGAAGGAAATGACCGCAGGCCGACAGGCCGAAGACGCCGGTGCCGCCTATTTCGCCGACCTGTTCGCACGCTGCGGCGCGCTCATGCAACTGATACCCACCCTGCCCCAGCCGGTCATCGCGCAGGTCCACGGCATTGCCACCGCCGCTGGCTGTCAACTGGTGGCATCCTGCGACATGGCCGTGGCCGCCCAGGGCACCCGCTTTGGCGTCAACGGTGTTAACATCGGGCTGTTCTGTTCCACGCCCATGGTCGCCCTGTCCCGCAATATCCCGCGCAAACAGGCGTTTGAAATGCTGACGACAGGTGAATTCATCGACGCCACCCGCGCCCGCGAGTTGGGGCTGGTCAACCGTGTGGTACCGCCGGATGATCTCGCCGCCGAAACCCAAGCCCTCGCCCAAACCGTCGCCGATAAACTGGGCAGTGCCGTGCGCATCGGCAAACGCGCCTTCTATGACCAACTGCAACTGCCGCTGGATCAGGCCTATGCCTATACCGCCGAAGTCATGGCCCAGAATATGATGGACACCGATACCGCCGAGGGCATCAGCGCCTTCATCGAGAAACGCAAACCAGAGTGGACAAATGACTGACATCCAAACCGCCCTTGCCGCCATCCCCAAACCCGCCATGCGCACCGATGCCCGCATCCTGAACGACATCTTCAGCCAGACTACCGGCTGGCAACCCCGCATGTGGGGCAAAAAACTGTTCGGGTACGGGCAATACCACTACACCTACGAAAGCGGCCGCGAAGGCGACTTCCTCGCCACCGGCTTTTCCCCCGGCGCTGCCAAGTTTTCCCTGCACATCCTACCCGGCTATCAGAATTACAACGACATCACCGCGCGGTTAGGGAAATTCAAACGTGGGAAGTCGTGCTGGTACGTGAACAAGTTGGCGGACATTGATCTGGACGTATTGCCGGACCTGATCCGAGCCGGGCTTGCTGATCTGGAAAAAACCGGGTGGCCGATTAAGGCGAGTTAGGTTCCGTAGCACTAATTATTACAAGCAGCGGCCGCTATGCAGGACGAAGCGGTCGTCAACTGCACCGATCCCAAAGTCAGCTTTCAGGAGTACTCCGCCAAAAAATGGAAGCACTACATGCGTTGGCGTGATCAGGCGCAGCGACCTGCCATCTACATTATCCTCGACTTACCTCCGAAGAGAGAATGTCAACAAGCTGCGATGGAAGTTCTGTAAATTCTATGCGTTGAACTTCTGATGAAGGGAGCATCGCACCATGGATTTCGAGAGCATCTTCGCAAATTGTAACATACACAAATGTCAGTGCATGTCCCGCCAATCCTGCTCGGTGGCTTGCAATCTGTTTTGAAAAAAACTCTTTTCTACCCTTTTTAAATGCAACCCAGATCGCGGTTTCATTAGGCGAAGCATAAACCGTGAACACAGATTTGACCGATGATCCGACTATCTCCCTTATGACGGGGCGGTAACTAACCTTCATTTCATTGGCGCGGAAATCAGCGATGGCACTCTCAAAAACTTCTATTGGAAACCCGCCAACCGCATACTTGTAAATGGACATATCTTCGACGAAACCCTCAACAATTTTAATACCAAGATCGCCGATGGATTGCCCATCATCCGGCAGGTCGAGAAGGTCCAGCGGGTTCATCCAATAGGTCGAATACAAACCGTAGGGCTCATTCTTACCATTTGGATAAAAAGCGAAATAGAGAGATTCGACGTTTGAAATATGAACCCTAGCATGGGTGACTTCCGGGGAAAGCAGGCGTTTTTCGCGACGAAGTCTCGCTGATATGAATTCCGTTAGAGGATTGAAAGCTTGCACCTTCTTGTTAATGCCAATGACAACATCGCCTCGGGAAAGACCGCGTGCTTCGCCCGGATTGTAGTCTACATGGGGCGTCGCCCAAGAAATCCAAAAATTTTTGAGGTAGCGTGCTTTGGTCGGGATCATTTTTCCTTTCGTCTATAGGTTTCATATTTGGCCAACTCTGCAGATCGTCAGGTTATCGTTTGCACTAATGTCACGTTTTTGTCTGGACCTCCAGAAGCTGGCATTCGTCTGGTTGCACAAATTTAGTAGGTTTGGGCCCTAAGCCGTCATTCCTACATTTTCTAATTTATGGGTTACGCCCACCTGGAACCCGGCCCCACACCTAAACCCGGTAAATCTCCCCAAACTTCGCCTCCAGATAATCCAGCAAAGGCCCCACCTCTGGTTCAAACCCACAGGCCCGTTTCACAACCTCGCGCGGTTCATACAGCCCGCCATGGGTCTGCAAATTCGCCTGCAACCACCCCGTCGCCGCCGAGGTATCGCCAACCACCAGTTGCTCATCCAACCCCGGACAAGCCGCCCGCATCGCTTGGTTCAGACACCCCGCATAGACGTTCCCCAAGGTATATGTCGGGAAATAGCCAAACAGCCCCACCGACCAATGCACATCCTGCAAACAGCCGTTGGATGGCTTATCCACCGCCACACCGAAATCAGCCAGAAACCGGTCATTCCAGGCACCCGGCAAATCGGCCACCGCCAGGTCACCCGATACCAACGCCCGCTCCAGATCAAATCGCATCAGCACATGCAGGTTATAATGAATTTCATCGGCCTCAGTCCGGATGAACCCCGGCCCAACCCGGTTTACGATCGCGTAAAATTCATCCGCCGATCCCACGCCAAAATCGCCAAACTGTTCCTGCATCAGCCCAAACAAATGCCCGGTAAACGCCCGACCCCGGCCCATCTGATTTTCATAAATCCGGCTTTGGCTTTCATGCACGCCCATGGACACGCCCTGCCCAAGTGGCGTCAGCAAATAGGCATCATCAATCCCTTGCTCATAACAGGCATGGCCGACCTCATGGATGGTGGAATAAAAACAATTGAACGGATCGCGCGGGCTGACCCGTGTGGTGATCCGCACATCCTGACCCGAGCCGCTGGAAAACGGATGCACCGCCTTATCAATGCGGCCACGGTCAAAATCATAGCCAAACGCGGTGGCCAGTTTGGTGCTAAGCGCCATTTGTCCGGCCTCATCAAAATCCCGATCCAGCGCGCGGGGTTGTTTTTCAGCCCCCAACACCCGTTCGCGCAATGCCACCAGACGCGGGCGCAGGGCGTTAAACATCGCCTCAATTTCGGCACCCGTGGCCCCCGGTTCATAGTCATTCAGCAGCGCGTCATACATGTCGCCGCCATTCGCCAGCGCCTGGGCTTCCTGCTGACGCAGACCCACGACACGCTCCAAAGTCGGCGCAAATCCGGCAAAATCCTCGGCCTCTCGCGCCTTGGCCCAAACGCCTTGCGCCATGCTGGTCACCCGGGCAATTTCGCTGGCCAAAGCTGCCGGCACCTTGGAATTACGTTCAAAACTGCGCCTGATATGGCGCAGGTTGGCCCGGCCCACATCGTCCAACGACGCCGCGTCAATCGCGCCCAACCAGTCGCCAATATGCGGATCAACCCGGCGGCTGTGCAACACGCCTTCAATCGCGCCCATTTCTTCGCTGCGCTGCGCCGCCGCCCCGCTTGGCATGGTGGTTTCCTGATCCCAACCCAACCGGCCAGCCACCTGCCCCAGTGCTTCGGTATCGCGCTGAAACGCCATCAGATCATCGTAAGCCGTCATATCAATTTCCTCTTAAGCTTTGTGCCATTGGGTAGCGGGCCAGAAAACGCGCCCGGATCACTATGACCCACAGCGCCACGGCCCCCAACTGGTGAATAATTGCAATAGAGACCGGGGCTGACATCATCACCGCGCCAATACCCAGAACCACCTGAACCAACAGGATCGCCAGCATCATATTAAACGAAGATTTGGTTTTCATATTGCCACTGGAACGCGAGGCGCGCCACAGGAACAGCCCAAAAGCCAGCACCAGATAGCCCCACATCCGGTGCATGAATTGCACCATCCCGGCATCTTCAAAAAAGTTACGCCAAAGCGGCACCAGATCCAGCGCGCCTTGCGGAAAAAAACTGCCCGCCATCAATGGCCAGTCGGTAAACCCGCGCCCGGCGTCAATTCCGGCCACCAGCGCACCCCACAAAACTTGTACGAATACCAACC
>JAZGFB010000032.1:0-36186 GCA_036479015.1 Paracoccaceae bacterium
GGGCGACAACCTTAAGTTCAACGTTGAACTGATCGCGCCGATTGCGATGGAAGAAAAGCTGCGCTTTGCGATCCGCGAAGGTGGCCGCACAGTCGGTTCCGGCGTTGTGTCCAAGATCATCGCATAATGATCCGGGGACGCGCCATAAAAGCCATGTCCAAGATCGTCGCGTAAATAAGAACACTACGGTTCGACGCCGCTTCCGAAAGGGGGCGGCGTTTTTCGTTCAATAGGTACTGACCCTAAGCCGTGCGTTCCAAATCAGCCTGAGTAAAAATTGGTAAGACTGGCAAAGCGGGAACGCCTTGTATATGTGGGGCGCCATCACCGCGCCAAATCGCACAGACAACAGCAAGAATTTCTGCACCTTCTTTCGTTGCCAGATTATAGGCATCCTGCACGGCCCCGCCTGTTGTAATAACGTCCTCTATGAACGTCACTTTTCGGTGCATTACATCCTGCCCTTCGATAGCGCGACATGTTCCGTAGGTCTTTGCTTCCTTACGGATGAATGCTGCTGGAATTCCAGTTTCAAGTGAAATTGCAGTCACTAAGGGAATGCCACCCATCTCAAGCCCTGCGATAATTTCGGTATCGGCGGGCAGAGTTTTGGCCATTGCATGCGCTAAAGGCTGCAAAAGCTCCGGCACCCCTTCGAAACGGTATTTGTCAAAATAGCGATGTGAAACCCTACCTGATCGCAGAAGAAATTCACCGTCAAGTGTCGCCACCTGTGCGATTTTATTTGCCAGGTCTTTAAATGAAATATTTGTGTTGCGCGTCATTCGGTTCCTTAAGAAATCTGTCGGCGATAACATTATAGGTAAAGGATTTTCGACAACAAGAACTAACATAGCTACACCCCCATAGCATAGCCCCCTGACCAGCAGATCGCATACCAGTTTGCCCCAACCCATGTTTTGGGTGCGTGCACCTGGGGTGGTGGGCAATATTGCCCACCCTACATTTCAACGTTTGAATGCCATCCCTGCGGGCCCCTTTGTCAATTCGCCCCGGTTGCAATTGTCGCGGCAACGTCAGCGCCATCAACCGGGGCCCCGGCTGCCCGCAGCAGATCGGCAACCTGCCAATCCCCGCCCAGTTCCGGTGTTGTCGTTGGGCCACCGGCACGCTCTTGCTCAAAAATCGCCGTCAGCGCCGGTTCATCCGCCGGTGTCCAATTGGGGTCAATCTTGACATAGGAACGTGGGTCGCCAAACAGCAGGCCGGCAAACACTTCACCGACAATTGTGCCACCGACATTGCCCAGCATCTTGCCGCTGTTGGCACCTGGCATGGCGCGGGCTTCCTTAAGAATGTAATGCCACAGGGTGTCTTCATGCCCATCTGTTATGGTGATCGGATCAAACCCCATGCGGCGGGCAACGGCGGTGCCCGTGGGCAAGCCAATACGCCAACTGCGTAACAGGTTCAGGAACGCCAGATGGTTGACCTTTTCGCCCCCCTCATCTGGATTTTTTGGGCCTTCTCCAACTTTGAAAATTGCACTTGAAAGTTTCGGGTCAATTTTTCGCGTTGGCTGTGGAAACGGGCTGCCGGAACTTTGAAATTCAAAGAACCAATCCCATTGTACCGTGTGCTTATGTTGAAAAAATCGGAACCCGCGCAGGTCATTTGCCCCTGTTCCATCGGGATTAAATATTGGTTTTTCAACCCCAAAACCCAGCCCCACATCGTTATTCAGGTTAACCTGATAGCCGGGGCGCACCATGGAATGGCCGAACCGGTAGGCAGCGACAGAAAATTCAATTGGAATAAACGGCTGGTGTTTCCATTTGTAAAACCGGTTGCCGCAGACATATATGCCGTCTTTCAATTCCAGCAGCGTATTCCACAGGTCATCTTTGATCAGCTTTTTGACCCAGTCATTCCAGACAACATACTGATAGAACCAGCGCAATATTCGCTGAGCTTGTGCAAATTTTGCGCCGTCCATTTCAAATTCTGCCTGGGCAGGGGTGCCCATGGCGGCCGGGAACATCAGTTCTTCCAATATCCGGTTGTGAAGGCGCAGCATCGACAGCTGTATCTGTGAAACAATAGCGTTTTCATCATTACGCATGTCACCGATTAGGGCGCGCCCCTGGCTGTTTCTGGGCAGGTCAGGTTCGGATGAGCCAGCTTCATTAACCGTACCAATCAAAAACATACCGCCGCGCTTATTGTCATACATGAACGGTTCATCCGATGGCCCTTCGCCATACAAACAGTCCAGATCAAGACGCGGTGTGCGAAAATTATTTAGCTTATTCGGGTCATTGGCCCGTTCAAGCGATGACGTCGGGTCAAAGGTAATATCATGGTCAACAAACTGGCCAAAATAGGTATAGCCAGCCGGAATTTTATCGTTATCCATCGCCGGTGGTGGGTCACTTTCGCTCATTTCATCGGTGGCAAATTTGCGCAGGCGATCAACGACAACACTATCAGGTAAGCGCGCCGGGTCACCGGGTTGTAAGGGGGGTGCCCATTTTTCCAGGTTGCGAAAAATACGACCAAATCGGCCCTTATATAGTGCTGAATGGGGTAAGGTGACATTGTCCAAAACAGAACGTGATGAAACACTCATGGAATATTCCTTTGTAAAAAAAGTCAAAAATAAATCTAATAATATTCATGGATGTTAGCAGAAAAACCGGATATTTTCAACACAGCAGAAAAATAAACCAACACGTTAAGCCATCAAAAATAAATTTGACCAAGGCAAGCGGCCAGTATTTCGCCCTGGATCAGGCCCCCCGCGGCACCCCGGATATGTCGTCAGCTTCCTGCAACACCGCGTCCAAAGCTGCCGTTAGGGATCGATCATGCCCTGCCAGTTGGGCATCTGTTGGGCGTCGCGACACCTGTTCAGGCCAGCGCTGAAAAACACATGCACCACGGGTAAAGGGCAATGGAAACAACAACCTGTCCCATCCGGGCAAGCGTTTTTGCCGGTGGACAGAATTTGCATATACAAAAACCGGGCAGTCGGTTGACCTGATCCATTCCAGCGGTGCAGATTGCAATACCCGCGCGGGCCCACGGGGGCCATCGGCTGTTAATATCAGGCTGTGGCCCTGTCGCAGCCGCCTTAATACCCCACGCGACGCGGCCAGATTAGACGCTGATTTGTCCATTCCCAGGGGGTGAAATCGAAACCGTGCCTGAATACCGGCGGCTATCCGCCCGTCCCGGTTGGTTACAAATAATGACGTTACGGGTGCGGTTTTATCCGGCCAATGGGGCGGGCCCATCACTGTTCTGCTGTGCCAAAGAACCAAGACCACGGGTCCTTTGGCCAAGGCATCCAGCAGGTCCTGTTTGCCGCGATAGGACCAGCGCGTGGTGGCGTGACAAAGCCGAATATAGGCCGTTAAAATCACAGAACTTGCAGCCTCAACAAAGGACGCGCGAATATCAGTTTTGTTGTTGACCATGGACGCGCCCGAATGTGCCGATTGAAACTGACGCAATGTAGTCGTGTTGCTGTAAAGGGTGCAAGGGAAAGCCTTGCACGCAATGGCATAAGCCGCTATTCGCAACCTCGGATCACAGGGGTTTAGCTCAGTTGGTAGAGCATCGGTCTCCAAAACCGAGGGTCGTGGGTTCGAGTCCCCCAACCCCTGCCAGTCCTCCTAAGGACTGGATGACGCGGTAAAGAATACAAAGCCGCCCAGACGGCCCGCAGGCGTGACGTCACCTGCCAAAGGTACCTATGCGACCCTATATCCAGTCCATCAAAACCGGTATGATCGGCAAATCTGCTGGTGGCATCTGGTAGTCTCGTAATTGCGCAGCTCTGACCCAGGCCAATTTCTGCCCCTCCAGCCCCTGTGCAATGCCGTTCCATTTGCGACAGGCAAACACCGGCATGAGCAGATGAAAATCTGGATATGTGTGGCTGGCAAATGTCAGCGGCGCCAGGCAGCTGTCCCAGGTTTCAATTCCCAGCTCTTCGTGCAATTCCCGTACCAGGGCCGCTTCCGGTGTTTCACCCGGGTTGACTTTGCCACCGGGAAATTCCCACAAACCGGCCATATCTTTGCCCTCTGGCCGCCTGGCCAACAGCACCCTGCCGTCTTTGTCGATCAAAACAGCCGCCGATACCAATACCGTTTTCATGAACGGTAGTCGGCGTTAATATCGATATATCCATGGGTAAGATCACATGTCCAAACGGTTGCCATCGACGCCCCGACCCCCAGATCAACGTCAATGACCAGATCAGTTCGCTGCATATAGGCCTGCCCTTGCGCTTCGGTATAGCCCGGCGCGACCCAGCCGTTTTCAGCCACCAGAATGTCGCCAAAGCGAATGGCCAGCCGGTCACGGTCTGCCTTGGCCCCGGATTTGCCAACAGCCATAACCACGCGGCCCCAGTTTGGGTCTTGCCCGGCGATTGCAGTTTTCACCAAAGGTGAGTTCGCAATAGAAAACGCCGCACGCCGGGCATCGGCTGTGCTTTCAGCCCCCGAAACCCTGATTTCAACGAACTTTGTCGCCCCTTCGCCGTCGCGAACAACCTGATGTGCCAAATCAAGCAACACAGCATGCAAGGCGGCGGAAAACGCGGCTCCGGCAGTTGAATTCACATCGGAAATCTCGGCCATTTCGGCTGTTCCCGTGGCTGCCAGCATCAGCGTGTCCGAGGTTGATGTGTCGCTGTCCACGGTAATGCTGTTAAATGTCGTTCGCACTGATGTGGCCAGCATTTCCTGCAACACAGGTTGGGAAATGGCGGCATCGGTAAACACATATGACAGCATCGTCGCCATATCCGGGGCGATCATGCCCGACCCCTTGGCAAAACCGGCGATATTGATGGCAGTGCCGTCGATATTCACGGCCCTGGCAGCGCCTTTGGCGTAGGTGTCCGTTGTCATGATCGCGCGGGCAGCCTGCTGTGCAGATCGATCTGAAAGCGCTTGATTTAGCGCACCCAGTTTATCAACAATCTTTTGATGGGGCAGGGTTTCGCCGATCACACCGGTTGACGCGGTAAAAACCCTGGACTGGTCAATACCCAGTGTCCGGGCCACCTCGCTGGTTAATGCTGCCACCGATACCTGACCATGCGAGCCGGTAAAAGCGTTGGCGTTTCCCGAATTCACCAGAATTGCACAGCCACCAGTGCTGGTGTTGGCCAATTTTGACTGGCAGTCCAACACTGCTGCTGAGCGGGTCGCTGATTTTGTAAACACCCCGGCAATTGTCGTGCCAGGTACCATAGAGGCCAGCATAACGTCCGTCCGGTCAGTGTATTTAACACCTGAATTACCAACGGCAAAGCTGACACCCTTGATGATCGGCAGATCCGGAAATCCGCCAACAGGGGCCAGCGGTGAAACAGGGATATCTGGCATTTAGTGCATCCGCCCCAGAAAAATCAATTCAGTACAAGACCGGTATTTCGCAAAATAGCCGGGTCAATTTCCGATAGATCAGGCCGTATAATCTCGGCTTTGTCCATCAGGCTTTCGACAACAACTGTCACCGCTTTTTGCTGTATTTCTTCAACAATGTCAGCGCGGACTTCATCCAACGCTGGCGGGCTTTCAAGCCTGAACTCGTTTAGAATGATGACATGCCAGCCAAACTGTGTCTGAACCGGCTGCGAAACGTCCCCGGCTTCCAGTTTTGTGACGGCCTCTTCAAATGCGGGCACCATCATGCCGGGCCCAAACCAGCCAAGCTTACCACCATTGGGTCCAGAAGGACCGGTCGAATGTTCAGCCGCGAGTGACGCAAAATCGGCGCCCGCTTCCAGCTCGGTGACCAGCGCAAGGGCTTCTGCTTCAGTCTTAACCAATATATGTGACGCATTGTATTCAGGGTTTGGCTCGGCACTGACATATTGCTCTTGATACGCGGCACTAATTGCATCTTGGGAAGCCGCACTAATCAGCAATTCCCCCATGGCCGCACCCGCCAACAGCGCCCGGCGTTCATTTTCCAATTGTAACGCCACTGCAAGCGCTGGCGCATCAATTGTCTGGGCCAACACGGTTTGCTGAATAACCTGCTCCAAAATGCCATCAAACAGTACTGTATCTTCTAGGTTTTTGTACTGCTCCGGCAGATTTTCACGCAACACAATCATGTGCCCAATTGTAATGTCTGTTCCATTTACGGTCGCCACGATGGTATCGGAAGTCACGTCCTGGGCGGATGCTGGCAATGCCAGCGCGCAGACAATAGCGAAAGGGGTAAATATATTGGTGATCTTAGGCATCAGAACGTCCTTGTCCGGGGTCACGCAGGGGCGTGACGTTGACACTACACAAGCGGGCCCTTACATCGCCAAGAGGGCTAATCGGCGCTGCCGCTTTAGACGTTCTACGGTGCTATCTGGGGGCGGACAAGCGCTCACCTTACACGATACCGTCAAATCAGACCATGCGGAGTAAATATGCTGGGTTTCGGAACAATTGCTAAAAAGATATTTGGCACGCCAAATGATCGGCTGATCAAGGCGACGATGCCGATAGTAGACGCTATTAATGCGTTGGAATCGGACTTCGAAAAGCTGACCGATGAAGGCATCAAAGATAAAACCAAAGATCTTGCCAAACGCGCCAAGGCTGGCGAAGCTTTGGACGACTTGCTGCCAGAGGCATTTGCAAACTGCCGGGAAGCAGCGCGGCGCGCGCTTGGACTAAGGGCATTTGATGTTCAGCTGTTGGGCGGCATTTTCCTGCACCAGGGCAACATTGCCGAAATGAAAACCGGTGAAGGCAAAACGCTGGTTGCGACATTTCCGGCCTATCTGAATTGCCTGACCGGTAAGGGCGTTCACATCGTTACCGTCAATGACTACCTTGCCAAACGAGATGCGGAATGGATGGGCAAAGTCTATGCCGCGCTTGGGCTGGAATGCGGGGTCATCTACCCACAGCAACCTGACCATGAAAAGCACGCGGCCTACAAAGCCGATGTGACCTATGCCACAAATAACGAACTTGGGTTTGATTATTTGCGCGACAATATGAAGTCAGAGCTAAAAGATATTAACCAGCGCTACCATAATTTTGCAGTGGTGGATGAAGTCGATTCGATCCTGATCGATGAAGCCAGAACACCCCTGATCATTTCTGGCCCGGCCGAGGATCGCTCGGAGCTATATATGACAATAGACAAGCTTATTCCGCGCCTTAAGGAAGAGCATTTTAGTCTGGATGAAAAAACCCGCAATGTGACTTTTACCGAAGACGGCAATGATTTTCTTGAAAATCTGCTGTCGTTCGAAGGTATCCTGCCCAAGGATCAGTCACTTTACGATCCTGAATCAACAAGCATTGTCCACCACGTCAATCAGGGTTTGCGCGCCCACAAACTGTTTCAGCGTGACAAAGATTACATGGTGCAAAACGACGAAGTTGTGCTGATTGATGAATTTACCGGCAGAATGATGTCCGGGCGCAGGTTGTCAGATGGCTTGCACCAGGCGATCGAAGCCAAGGAAGGCGTCGATATTCAGCCGGAAAATACCACACTGGCCTCTGTGACATTTCAAAACTATTTCCGCCTGTACGACAACCTGTCCGGTATGACGGGAACGGCCGTGACAGAGGCTGATGAATTTGCTGAAATTTACGGTCTTGGCGTGGTCGAAGTGCCGACCAATCAGGAAATCAGCCGCGAAGATGAGCATGACCAGGTGTACCGCACCACCAAGGAAAAATTTGAAGGCGTCGCTGCCCAGATCGCAGAGGCAAATGAAAAGGGTCAGCCCATTCTGGTGGGCACCACGTCGATTGAAAAGTCAGAAACCCTGTCAGATATGCTGACAGAAAACGGAATTACCCATAACGTCCTGAATGCACGTCAGCATGAAAAAGAAGCACAGATCATTGCCGATGCGGGCAAGTTTGGTGCTGTGACCATCGCCACCAACATGGCTGGCCGGGGCACCGATATCCAACTGGGCGGAAATGTCGACATGTCGGTTTTGGCTGCCCTAGCAGAAGACCCGGACGCAGACCAAGATAAGCTGCGCCGCGACATCGAAGCAGATGTGCAAAAGGAAAAAACCAAAGTCCTGGCGGCGGGGGGGCTGTTTGTGCTTGGCACCGAACGCCATGAAAGCCGTCGCATTGATAACCAGCTGCGTGGCCGCTCCGGGCGCCAAGGTGACCCTGGCCGCTCGGTCTTTTTCCTATCCCTGCAAGATGATCTGATGCGGATTTTTGGGTCTGAACGCCTTGATAAAGTGCTGTCCACCCTGGGCATGAAAGACGGCGAAGCCATCGTTCACCCTTGGGTGAATAAATCCTTGGAAAAAGCCCAGGCTAAGGTTGAAGGCCGCAACTTTGACATCCGCAAACAGTTATTGAAATTTGACGACGTTATGAATGATCAGCGTAAGGTTATATTTGGCCAGCGCCGGGAAATAATGGAAGCAGCCGACCTTTCAGAAATTGTCCAGGACATGCGTCACCAGGTTGTTGATGATCTGGTTGATATTCACATCCCTGCAAAGACCTATGCGGATCAATGGGATGTCGAAGGCCTGCACAAATCAATCCTTGAAAAGGTAGGAATTGACGCGCCCGTTGTTGAATGGGCCGCAGCAGAAGGTACGGATGACGCTGAGGTGAGGGAAAAGCTTTATCAGGCATCAGATGATATGATGGCGGAAAAAGCCAGCGCCTTTGGCCCGGAAACCATGCGCAATATTGAAAAGCAAATCCTGTTGCAAACCATCGATGGAAAATGGCGCGAGCATTTGTTGACGCTGGAACATTTGCGATCTGTGGTTGGGTTTCGCGGTTATGCGCAACGTGATCCGCTAAGCGAATACAAAACAGAAGCGTTTCAATTGTTTGAAACCTTGCTGGATACCCTGCGCGAAGATGTCACCCAGAAACTTGCCCAGATCCGCCCGATGACACCCGAAGAACAGGAAGAAATAGCGCGCCAGATTGCTGCCCAACAACAGGCCGCCCAGGCAGATGCCGAAAAATCACCGGCTGTGGATGGTGCGAATTCCGGGTTCATTGAAGGCGACCAAACCACCTGGGGAAACCCTGGGCGAAACGAAAAATGCCCCTGTGGGTCTGGCAAAAAATTCAAGCACTGCCATGGCCGTATTGACTAGGGAAGTATGTGAAAACTGTGGCGACGTTTGATGTCGTGGCAGCAAGACCGCAACATATGGGTGATATCAAGAGTGTAACACCTTATCTGGCGCGAACGCCCGCTGGGCGGATTGTAATATCAGGACACAACATCGACTAATTTTCGATGGATACTCTACAGGACACTTCTTTTGTGGGCTGTGGAGTTGAAAATGTTAAACAAGAAAAGAATTACCAGAGTAATCGCCATAGCGGTGATTGCAGCAGGTGCCGGAATAATTATGCAGGACGGCGATGCCATTGCCGCGCGGTTTTCACCAGAACCTGAAACGATAAATGGTGCATTGATTGCGCCACCTGGCACGCCCGGGGTTAAAACATCGCAATTATTACCCAGTTTCCCGGCCGAGGCGCTGCAACCCCGCGACCTGCAAAACCCCGCCCTTGGCGCGCCATACCGTGTTGCTGCGGTGGCATACACGTTTGATTCTACCCTTTACAATGACCTTGCAACGCCGATGTTGCTGCCCCAATCCTGCAATCTGGATCTAACAGTTTCGCCAATAGGGTCGGCTATGGTGCGGCTACAACTTGTGGCACCTTGCTATCAAAACCAGCGCATTGAAATCAGCCATGCCGGGTTGGAATTTGCCGACCTTACGATGCCTGACGGGTCCTACAATGTTAATATCCCGGCACTGAATGCCTTTGCATCATTTGCCGTTACCCTGGACGATGGCCGCAGCGTAGAGGCGAAAACACTTGGGCTTGATCTGTCCGGGATTAACAGGGTTGCCGTCAGCTGGGCGGGGCCTGCAAATCTGAATGTACATGCATTGGAAAACGGCGCACATTTTGGTGATGCCGGGCATGTGTGGGCGTCTGCACCAGAAAATCAAGGTGGTGGAAGCCTGGTTAAGCTTGGCAATCCTGATATATTTTTGCCGGTTCAGGCAGAGGTTTACACAATTTCCAGCGGGGGCCAGACGCAAGAAGTTTCCATATCAATAGACGCCTCCATATCACCTGATACCTGTGGCAAATCACTGGTCGGCCGCTCATTCCAACTGACATCAAACGGGATGTTCTTATCCGACAGAATTATGCTAACATTGCCAGCATGTGGCGGCGAAAATGGGTATTTGGTATTGAGTAATCTGTTCCAAGACCTGAGAACTGCACAAAATTAGTCTGCGGCTTCTTTGGGGGTAATATGCGGTTTCGCCTTGGGGGCGTGTTAGCTTTCTGTTTGTCTTTCGCTGCCCCGCTTATTGCCCAGGATGTTACCTTAACGTCCCGCGATGGCTCTGTCGAAATCCCTGGCACTTTGCTGGGATATGACGGTGAGTTTTATCGCATACGCTCGATCTATGGTGAATTGACACTGGATGGCTCGGGTGTGTTGTGCACTGGGCCCGGATGCCCTGATCTGGATACATTTGTCGCTAACATTCGAATTTCAGGGTCGTCGGTAATTGGCGAACATTTGATCCCAGAACTTATACAAGCATTCGCCAAGCAACACGAATTTTCAGTTGATGTGCATAGGGCTGATGCGGGGAAAATATTTGAATTATCCGAAATCGCTACCGGCCAATCAGCAGCACGATTTACCGTTACTCTGTCAACCAGTAGTGAAGGTTTTGCCGACCTTTTGACTGAAGAAGCTGACATTGCAATGTCGATGCGAGACTCTTTACCGCAAGAGGATGAACATGGCATCAAGGCTGGTTTCGGGTCATTTTCCGACCCTGGCCACAGCCAGGTTATTGCGCTTGATGCGTTGGTTCCTGTGGTGTCGCCTAAAAACCCGGTGCACGATATTTCACCTGAAAACCTGGCAATGGTTTTTGCGGGCGAGATTACAAATTGGAACATATTAGGTGGGTTGGACGCCCCGATAATTTTACATTTGCAAAGCAAAGACTCGGGTCTTTTGCATGGGTTCAACAGGCAAATAATGGCTTCCCCCGGAAGACAATTGGCCGACAACATTTACCGCCACCCTACGACTGATGAACTGGTGCTGGCCGTTGCAAAAGATCCCTTCGCTGTCGGCCTGTCGACGCTTTCCAAGCATGCCGGAATTCGCCAGCTGCACTTGGTTGGCGGTTGCGGGTTTCGCGCGTTAGCGGAGCCCCAGGCCATCAAGTCTGACGATTATCCGCTTAACTTGCCAATGTATCTGTATGTCCGTTCCAGACGCCTGCCTGCAATAGGCCGAGAGTTCCTGCGCTTTAACCGCTCGCCTGATGCCCAAACAGCGGTGTTGCGGGCAGGGTTTATTGACCAGACGATATCGCGCACAGCGATTGGACAGCAGGGCAACAGGTTGGCCAATGCCATTCATGCTGCGGGTGACGAAATAAAGCTGCCAGAATTGAAAAGACTTGTTGGTGCCATGGACGGCGCGCGGCGTTTGTCAGTGACCTTTCGATTTGATGACGGGTCCAGCCGGCTAAACGCCCAGTCCCGGTCAAATATCGCTCTTTTGGCGCATGCGCTGGAAACCGGCGGTATCAGCGCCAAAAACCTGATATTTGTCGGCTTTAGCGATGGTGAAGGCAGTGCTGACGCCAATCAAAAATTGTCCAAGAACAGGGCTGCATCCGTCCGCACCGCGGTGTTGCAGCAGGCGGCTGCAGCTGATCCTGGGCGGGTCTCAATCGGGATAGAAGGGTTCGGAGAAGCCCTGCCAATGGCCTGTGATGACACCGATTGGGGTCGTCAGATCAATCGCCGGGTAGAGGTTTGGGTGCGCTGAGCGCTAAATATACCCCGCCGCCCGGAAGCTAAGCTCACGGGATTTTCCGATGATCAGATGGTCATGCAGCGTCAGGTTCAGGGCCTGTGCGGCGGCGTTGATCTGCTCGGTCATGGTAATATCTGCATCCGACGGCGTCGGGTCACCAGATGGGTGGTTATGGACCAAAATAATCGCCGATGCATTCAGCTCAAGTGCGCGTTTCACCACCTCGCGCGGGTAAACCGGCACATGGTCGACTGTGCCTTTTGCTTGATCTTCGTCAGCGATCAGGACGTTCTTGTGATCCAGAAACAGCACACGAAACTGTTCCGTTTCCCGGTGCGCCATCGTGGTGTGGCAATAGTCTACAATAGCGTCCCAACTGGAAATAACATGTTTGCCGACAATCCGTGAACGGGCAAGCCGATGCGCTGCCGCCTCGACGATCTTTAGCTCTTGGATCGCCGCATCACCGATGCCGCTGACATCGGTAAGCCGTTCAATTGGCGCTGACACAACCCTGTTGAAGTCACCAAATGTTTTCAGCAAAAGCCAGGCCAGAGGTTTGACATCTTTGCGTGGAATGGCGCGAAACAGCACCAGTTCAAGCAGCTCATAATCAGGCATAGCAGCAGCGCCACCCTGCAAAAACCGTTCGCGCAACCGTTTGCGATGGTCGCGGATATAGGAATGCCCGGTTCCGGTGTTTGAATACTGCACATCGTCGCTGTCCCCAAATACAGGGGACATTTCTGAAAAATGGGCTTGGCGTGGCACAGGCATAGACCCTGTCTCGGGCCAAACCCTAAAATTTTTGTTAATTTGACAGGAAAGACCCGGTCTTTAGCCCTTCATCCCATCCCAAAAGCTTTTGACTTTTGAGAAAAACGAAGTGCTGTTGGGGTTGTTATCTTCCGCCAGGTCATCAAATTCTTTCAGAATTTCCTTTTGACGGGCGGTCAGGTTTACCGGGGTTTCAACGGCAAGCTCTATCATCATATCGCCCGAACCACCGCCACGCAGCGCTGGCATCCCCTTGGACCGTAACCGCATACGACGGCCTGATTGGCTGCCTGCCGGTATCTTAACGCGGCTGCGCCCACCATCAATGGTGGGAACTTCGATATCCCCGCCCAGTGCGGCGGATGCCATGCTGACGGGCACCTGACAAAACAGATGGATGCCGTCGCGCTGAAACAGCGCGTGGTCCTGCACTTCTACAAATATGTACAAATCACCGGTTGGGCCGCCGCGCAAACCTGCTTCACCCTCACCGGCAAGACGAATTTTAGTGCCGGTATCAACCCCGCCTGGAATGTTCACTGACAGTGAGCGTTCCTTTTCGGTACGTCCGGCACCGGCGCATACTTTGCATGGGTTTTTGATGATCTGGCCCATGCCTGAACAGGTTGGACAGGTGCGCTCGACCGTAAAAAACCCTTGCTGCGCCCGCACTTTACCCATGCCTGAACAGGTTGGGCAGGTCTGTGGCTCGGCACCGCTTTCAGCGCCGGTACCTTTGCATTCTTCACATGATATCGATGTGGGGACATTGATAGATTTTTGGCTGCCGGCAAATGCTTCTTCTAGGGAAACCCGTAGGTTGTAGCGCAGATCAGAGCCGCGCGTAGCCCGTTGTTGCGCGCCCCCACGTTGTCCACCGCCACCCATAAAGTCGCCGAATAGGTCGTCAAATACGTCCGAAAATGCGCTGGAAAAGTCGCCTTGCCCGCCATGTCCACCGCCAGGTCGTCCATTGCCCATGCCACCATCAAAAGCAGCATGGCCAAACCGATCATAGGCCGCCTTTTTTTCGGGGTTTTTCAGAACATCGTGTGCTTGATTGACCTCTTTGAACTGCTCTTCAGCGTTCGGATTGTCTGTATTACGGTCCGGGTGCAGCTCTTTCGCTTTTTTGCGATAGGCTTTTTTAACTGCGTCCTTGTCAGCACCTTTGCTGACCCCAAGAACATCATAAAAATCGCGCTTTGTCATTGGATTGATCTTTCCGAGATTAATAGGGCCAGCCCTCGTTATTCAAGGGCTGGCCAATGTATCTCTAACGCTTCTAGTCGCGCTTGTTCTCGTCCAAATCTTCAAAGTCAGCGTCAACGATATCATCATCAACACTGCGTGGTTCGTCGCCGTCTTCTGCGTCGCCATCACCAGCTTCGGCCTGTGCAGATTTATAAATGGCTTCGCCCAGCTTCATGGCGGCTTCGGTAACGTTTTGGATGCCGGATTTGATCTTTGCCGCATCCTCTGTTTCCAGCTGCTCATTCAACGCAGAAATTGCCAGCTCAATCGCTTCCACAGTGGTTGGATCAACTTTATCGGCATGTTCTTCCACCGATTTTTCGGTTGAATGGATCAGGCTTTCAGCTTGGTTCGTGGCCTCAACCAATTCACGACGATCTTTGTCAGCCTCTGCGTTTTCTTCCGCATCCTTGACCATGTCGTTGATCTCATCATCTGACAAGCCGCCAGAGGCCTGAATAGTGATAGTCTGTTCTTTGCCGGTACCCTTGTCGGCGGCACCAACTGACACGATACCGTTGGCATCAATATCAAACGTCACCTCGATCTGTGGCAAGCCACGGGGCGCTGGCGGGATATCTTCCAAATTGAATTGACCAAGAACTTTGTTGTCAGCGGCCATTTCCCGTTCACCCTGGAACACCCGAATAGTCACGGCATTCTGGTTGTCTTCGGCTGTGGAAAATATCTGGCTTTTCTTGGTTGGAATGGTTGTGTTGCGGTCGATCAATCGGGTGAACACGCCGCCCAATGTTTCGATGCCCAATGACAGTGGTGTTACGTCCAGCAGCACCACGTCTTTTACATCACCTTGCAGAACACCGGCCTGAATGGCCGCGCCCATGGCAACAACTTCGTCAGGGTTCACACCCTTGTTTGGCTCTTTACCAAAAAACTTACCAACTTCGTCTGCGACTCTTGGCATGCGGGTCATCCCGCCAACCATCACAACTTCATCGATGTCACTGATGGACAGGCCCGCATCTTTCAAGGCAGCCTTACAAGGCTTAATCGACGCTTTGATCAGATCGCTTACCAGGCTTTCCAGCTTGGCCCGTGTCAGCTTCATAACCATGTGCAGCGGTGTGCCAGACTTTGCGTCCATGGAAATAAAGGGCTGGTTAATCTCGGTTTGCTGGCTGGATGACAGTTCGATCTTAGCTTTCTCAGCCGCTTCTTTCAGCCGCTGCAACGCCATCTTATCTTTGGTCAGATCAACGCCGTTCTCTTTTTTGAACTCGTCAGCCAGATATTTGACAATGCGCATGTCAAAGTCTTCACCACCAAGGAACGTGTCGCCGTTGGTGGATTTTACTTCAAACAACCCGTCATCAATTTCAAGAATGGTAATGTCAAAAGTACCACCACCAAGGTCAAACACCGCGATAGTCTGGGTGTCTTTCTTGTCCAGGCCATAGGCCAAAGCAGCCGCTGTTGGCTCGTTGATGATCCGCAGCACTTCCAGGCCAGCGATCTTACCGGCGTCTTTGGTGGCTTGGCGTTGGGCATCGTTGAAATAGGCAGGAACCGTGATAACCGCTTGGGTGACAGTTTCACCCAAATAGCTTTCGGCCGTTTCCTTCATTTTACCCAGGATAAAGGCACTGATCTGGCTGGGTGAATATTTTTCACCAGCTGCTTCAACCCAAGCATCGCCATTGCCACCATCAACGATGCTATAGGGCACCAGCTTTTTGTCTTTTTTGACTTCTGGGCTATCTGCCCGGCGTCCAATCAAGCGTTTCACCGCAAAAACGGTGTTCGCAGGGTTGGTAACTGCCTGGCGCTTTGCAGGTTGCCCCACCAAACGTTCATCGTCGCTAAATGCGACAACAGACGGGGTCGTGCGCGCACCTTCAGCGTTTTCGATTACGCGTGGTTGCGATCCGTCCATGATGGCGACGCACGAATTTGTGGTCCCAAGGTCAATGCCAATTACTTTGGCCATGCTTAATATCCTTCTCTTGGCGATTAATTGAAAACAGGCCCCATCAGGCACCCATTTTTCGATCCCGTGTCTCTAGATCAGAAAAGTGCCTGATCCGACTTCCCGGCGTATATAGTTAGGGGGGTAGGCCACTACAAGCGGTTGAAGCGCGAAAACAAAGCGAAACAGCCTGTCATTTAGGGTTTTTAGTGAATTACCTAATAATTGGCGCGCAGATGTTGGGCGTCAGGTGGTTACTTTCCAGCCGTCCAACTAAGGGAAGCATGTGTTCTGGTGTAAAACTCACCAAGCAGCCCGATCACCAAAAGCACAATGCTCAGATATATCGGATAGGTCAGGGATGAATTATGCGGGCTGTAATTAATAAATGTGTAGCCGCGGGCCTGATCAATGCAGTGGAACAGCGGGTTCCACGAAAACATCGCCAACATCTTGGGCGTTAGCGTGTTCGCCAGCACCATTTTGCCAGACGCGATCATATTTGCCCGCTGATACAAAGTTGCGATAATACCAACGATCCCAGGAAACCAGGGCTTGAGCGACAAAAATAACAGCCCAACAGCAATTCCCGACAGCCACGCCAGCAACAACATCGCCATCACTGAAACGGGCTGTTCAATGGTAAATGGCGCCGCCAGCGTGTAATATAACGTCAATATTACAAAGCAGGAAAGCACCTGAATATAAAGAGATGCCAGCGCTGAGGATGTGATTGCGACCACAGTGTTCATCGGTGCATGTTGCATCATTGCCGAAGTAGAGCCCTCAGACCCGATCACAGAGGACATTGCCTTAGTATGGGTCATGAACAGGAAAACCCCGGTCATAACGAACAATAGAAAATCGCCCCTTACTGCGCTTCCTTTCAGCCCAAGAAATGAAAACATCATATAGAACACAGCCACAAATAACATTGACTGGAACATGTTTGAGATCAGCCCAACCATGGCATTACCATGGGTTTTGCGCAGCTGACGTACTGTCGCATGGTAAATCAGCTCAGTAATATTTACTGCAGAACTTACCCTGGTTTTGCTGATTTTTGGCTGAAACATGCTGGATCCTGAATCTGCTGACCATTAGTTCCCAATTATATGCAGGGAAATCTTGCTGTTCTTTTAGCAGCCAAGCATAAACGGATAAACCTGCCATTTCTACCTTGGCATAATATTATGTAAGTGGAGAGTATATTGGACCATAATAAATTAACCGTTGAATTTCGCAGGCTTGCACTCTTGGCGGGCGAAAAAATAATGGAAATCTATAACAGCGATGATTTTGACGTGGAAACCAAGTCCGACAACAGCCCGGTTACGGCGGCGGATCTTGCGGCGGATGCCATCATTTCAAAAGGTCTGCGCGCGGCATTTCCTGACATTCCGCTGGTCACTGAAGAACAGTCAGCAACCCATGATCTGAATGTCGAAAGTTTTCTGATTGTAGATCCGCTGGATGGCACCAAAGAATTTGTGAAGCGTCGCGGTGAATTCACCGTAAATATCGCCTATGTGGAAAAAGGCGTGCCAGTGCGCGGTGTTGTCTACGCTCCGGCCAAGGGGCGGTTATTCTATACCAATGCGGACGGGCAGACAGTCGAAGAAACCGGGGAATTCAGCCAAACAAAAACAGGTGATACAGCCCCGATACATGTCTCAAAGCCAGACAACACAGCGCTTAAGGTTGTTGCCTCAATGTCCCACCGGGACAAAGCCACTGACGACTATATTTCCAAGTATAACGTTGCAGATATGACCAGCGCGGGATCGTCGCTAAAATTCTGCTTGGTTGCCACCGGTGAAGCAGACTTTTACCCCCGCCTTGGCCGCACGATGGAATGGGATACCGCCGCAGGCCAAGCGGTGCTGTTGGGTGCTGGCGGTTCGGTTGTGCGCTATGACGACCACACGCCCATGACCTACGGAAAGAATATTTTTGAAAACCCGTTTTTCATCGCTTTGGCTCCGGGTGTTGAATTGAAAGCGGCCGATTGAAAACCCTCATAGTCATACCCGCACGATATGCGTCCACCCGATACCCCGGCAAACCACTTGTCGATCTTATGGGGGCAACCGGGATATCGCAAAGCCTGATAAAACGGTCATGGGACGCCGCAAGCGCCGCCCGTGGTGTTGCCAAGGTCGTTGTCGCCACTGACGATGAACGCATTGCTTCGGCCTGTACAGATTTTGGGGCTCAGGTGGTTATGACATCACCCGATTGTGCCAATGGTACAGAAAGATGCGCCCAGGCCCATGCAGCCCTTGGCGGCGATTTTGACCTGATTGTTAACTTTCAGGGGGACGCCCCGCTGACACCGCCCTGGTTTGTGGAAGACCTGATAGCAGGCATATCTGCCGATATGGACGCGTCAGTTGCCACGCCGGTTCTGCGCTGTGACAACGCCGCGCTATCTGGCTTTTTGGAAGACCGGCAAAATGGCCGGGTTGGCGGCACCACGGCGGTATTTGATGCTAAACGACGGGCGCTGTATTTTTCAAAAGAAGTGGTGCCCTATACCGGGCAGGCACGGTTTGACGACAGCTCAGTGCCGGTCTTTCACCACGTTGGCATATACGCCTATCGCCCCAAGGTTCTCGCACAATATCCCACCTGGCCAACCGGACCGTTGGAACAGCTCGAAGGGTTGGAACAGCTTCGGTTTCTTGAACAAGGCCTGCCAGTGCTGTGCGTGCAAGTTGACGCAAAAGACCGACAGTTTTGGGAGCTGAACAACCCCGAAGACGTGCCGCGTTTGCAATCAATGATGGCTGATATGGGCATGGCGTGACCAAACCCAGTGTGAGCGTGATTATCGTCAGCCGGGGGCGTCCGGACGATCTGCGCCTGTGCCTGACGGCGGTCTCTCAGCTGCATTATGATGCCTTTGAAATTGTGGTTGTCAGTGATCAGGCCGGGCTTGACGTTGTGCAAAGCCGTACGTTTTCCAACCAAATAAAAACGGCGCTGTGTGAACAGGCTAATATCTCAGTTGCACGCAACATCGGCCTTGACCTGTCATCGGGGTCTATCGTTGCGTTCATTGACGATGACAGCGTGCCAGAACCCGGCTGGCTGCTGCATTTGGCGGCGGTTTTTCAGTCAAATACCGTAGCAGCCGCCACCGGATACATCCGCGGCAAAAATGGCATTTCCTATCAATCTATGGCCACAACCATCGACCATTTTGGCGTCACAGCACCGATCAATATTGATGGTCTGCGCCCCACAGTTTTTGGTAGATCGGCCAATGTTACAATAAAAACAATCGGCACGAACTGTGCATTCCGCAGGCAGGTATTCGAAAAACTGGGCGGTTTTGATCCGGGTTTCGCGTATTTTCTGGACGAGGCTGACATTAATATCAGATTGTCGAATACTGAAATGGAAACGGCAATTGTACCCTTGGCGCAAGTGCACCACAGGGTAAGCGCATCTGAACACCGCTTGCCAAACCGTGCGCCGCGCACCCTGTTTCAGGTCGGCAAAAGTACTGCGATTTTTCTGCGTAAACACTGCCCCAGCGCAGACCGCGACAAGGCGGCACTGGTGATGGAGCAATTACAACAAACCCAACTTACCCGGCATGTTGGCCTTGGGAATTGCGATCAGAATGAAGCGGACCGACTAATGGCGACGATGCGGGCAGGGGTGGTGGCAGGCCAGTCTGTAAAGCTAGAAAAACCCAGACCTATCGCCCCAGCGACCGGGCCATTCACGCGTTTTTCCAGGCAGCCAAATACCGGGCAGCATCTGTATATTTCGGGATTCTGGCTGTTTCGCAGGCGGTTAAGGAATATGGCCGCCGCCGCTGTTGCAAGGGGTGATTCTGTTACGCTATTCATCTTTTCGCTTACGACATTATTCCACAAAATGCGGTTTCACAGGGGTGGGTATTGGGTGCAGACCGGCGGGCTGTTTGGCCGCTCAGAGCGCACAGAAAGGTTATTTCGTTGGTATTTTCCGAAAGACCGGGCGGCAAAAGAACGTAAGAGACTTGCGTTGGTTCGCCATCCTTGGGATATTGAGGGCAACCAAACTAAGACCCCATAAAATGCTGTTTAGATACCATTTTTAGGTCACAATCGCCCAATATATCGCTGGGTATTGAGTGGCTAAAAGTACACTATAACCGAGGCTAAATATGACACGCAAAGTTACCAAAGCAATTTTTCCCGTCGCTGGTCTGGGCACGCGATTTTTGCCCGCAACCAAGTCAATTCCAAAAGAAATAATGACGCTGGTTGACCGACCGTTGATCCAATACGCCATCGACGAAGCGCGCGCTGCCGGAATAACCGAATTCATTTTTGTAACATCCAGGGGCAAAGGCGCCCTGGAAGATTACTTTGACCATTCACCAGTATTAGAGGCGTCGCTGGAAAAGAAGAATAATCCCGAACTGCTACAGACGCTGAAAGACACCTATATGGAAAGCGGCGCAATCGCTTACATCCGTCAGCACCGCGCCCTTGGCTTGGGCCATGCCGTTTGGTGCGCGCGCCGGTTAATTGGGGATGAGCCCTTCGCCGTCATTCTTCCCGATGACGTTATCGCTGCTGAAAAACCCTGCTTGCAGCAAATGATTGAAGCCTACCAATCCACAGGTGGGTGCATGGTTGCGGCAATGGAAGTCCCGCCCGCGGCCGCGTCATCCTATGGTGTTCTGGATGTCAAAGAAGATTTGGGTGCAATGGTATCCGTCAAAGGCATGGTTGAAAAGCCAGCCCCAGGCAGTGCCCCCTCAAATCTTGCGGTTATTGGCCGATATATTCTGTCACCGGATGTGCTTAAGAATCTCAACACTCAAGAATCCGGTTCGGGTGGTGAAATTCAACTGACAGACGCGATCGCCAAGGAAATTAACAACGGCAGGGATGTTTACGGGTTCCGTTTCCGTGGGCAGCGGTTTGATTGCGGATCAAAAGCAGGCTTTCTTCAGGCCACAGTGGCCTTCGGGTTGGCGCGCGATGAATTGCGCGATGAATTTGCAGATTACCTGCGCGCGATGGTCACTATTCCAAATGCCGCGCAATAATTAACAGGGTACCGCTTAGGTGGAAAATATTCTTGTCACAGGCGGTGCCGGCTATATTGGGTCGCATGCCTGTAAAACCCTGCGCGCCCATGGATACACCCCGGTAACCTATGACAATCTGTCAACCGGCTGGGAAGATGCGGTAAAATTTGGCCCGTTCATCAAAGGTGAACTGGACGATCGGGCCGCGCTTGACGCCGTATTTGAAGAATACCGGCCAGTTGGCGTTCTGCATTTTGCCGCCCTAAGTCAGGTTGGTGAAAGCTATCAAAACCCCGGGTTATATTGGCGCAATAATGTCGTTGGTTCGCTGACACTTATTGAAGCGGCGGTTGCCGCCGGTTGCCTTGATTTTGTGTTTTCTTCAACCTGTGCCACCTACGGCGATCAGGACAATGTGATCCTTGATGAACGCAGCGTTCAAAGCCCGCAAAATTCCTATGGCGCGTCAAAAAGGGCGATCGAAGAAATTCTTCGGAATTTTGAGCAAAGCCACGGGTTGCGGCATGTGATATTCCGTTATTTTAACGTCGCAGGTGCCGATCCCGATGGTGACGTAGGCGAATTCCATCGCCCTGAAACCCATTTGATCCCGTTGGTGCTTGATGTGGCACGTGGCACGCGGCCAGCACTGACGATTTTTGGCGATGATTACGCCACGACAGATGGCACTTGTGTGCGTGACTACGTGCATGTGATGGACCTTGTTGATGCCCATATTCTTGGGCTGAACTGGCTGAAAAACGGGCAGCCCAGCCGGGTCTTTAACCTGGGGACAGGTCACGGGTTTTCTGTCAAAGAGGTGCTGGACCAGGTTGCAATGGCAACAGATTGCAAGATTGACTATAAGATCGGTCAGCGCCGGTCAGGTGATTGTGCTAAGCTGGTTTCAGGCAGCCAAAGGGCCCATCAGGAACTTGGCTGGGAGCCGACGCGTTCAAACCTACCAAAGATGATCTTAGATGCATGGCATTGGCACAAAAATGGGCACTATAACCGGTAAACCTACGGCCCGTTGCCTGGATGTCACCCGGCTAATTTCCCGTGTCGGGCGTGGACCATGGACCGGGATTGATCGGGTAGAGCTGCAATATTTTCTGGCTCTGGCCGCAGACAGCATACCGCTTTATGCCTTGGTTCGGATCTCTGGCCGGTACTTTGTACTTGATCCGCGCGGCGCGGCTAAAATCCTTAAGAAAATTTGCCGTGTTAGCAATGTGGCCCATCAGGTGGCACCCTGGCGGCTGAACACCCCAACAGCCAAACGTATACGTTTGAAAATGGCTGTAATGGCGCTGTCCAGCCGGCGCATCCCAAAGCGTCGGTTGCGATCGGGTCTTGCAGAAATACTGCCACCAGGCACAGCCTATGTGAATGTCGGGCACAGCAATTTCAGAATTGAAATTGTAGACGCCATCAGAAATATCCCGCACAGCCGCATTGCAACCCTGCTACATGATACAATTCCCTTGGATTTTCCTGAATATCAACGGGAACCGGCGGTTAGCCTGTTCAGGCAAAGATTTCACCTTATGATGCAGCATTCGGACGTATTGATTTGCAATTCAGAGCAAACCAAAATGGATGCCATGCGCCATGCCCCGGACGCCAGTCCTGGGCCAAGTATTTGCGTGGTTCATTTGGGGGTTTCTGTGGCGGAACCGGTACCCTCAGAACTGCCCGAGCGGATAGACTTAAAGCGCCCGTATTTTGTGGCGGTCGGCACCATAGAGCCCCGCAAAAACCACAGGGTGTTGCTTGATCTTTGGGGCCGCCACTACAGCGGCCCAGATGCCCCCGGCCTGTTTATCGTTGGCCGACGTGGCTGGAATAACCAAGACGTATTTGCGGACCTTAATTCCAACCCGGCCAATGTTTTTGAAATGGGAAATTTGACGGATGGCGCCGTTTCAGCGTTACTAAAAAACAGCCAGGGCGCGCTTTTCCCCAGCCATGCAGAAGGTTTCGGCCTGCCAGCATCAGAGGCTGCAATGTTGGGTGTGCCGGTCATTTGCAGCGATTTGCCGGTTTTCCACGAAGTTCTGGGCGATTATCCAATTTACGCGGACCCGATGGACATGTACGATTGGGAAACAAAGACACGGGGACTCACCAACAAAAGTGAGCAGAAGAACAATGGGGAATTCCGACCGCGACAGGTGGGTGCGCTTCCAACATGGCAAGAGCATTTCAACGTAGCATTAACGTTAACCTGACAATAGCGGTTTGAAAAACTTCTCGAGAGGCACGATTGGGCGCACTAAAATCATACCGTCTTAGACTGCGTCGCCAGCGCTGGCGCGTTCGGGCGTTTAGAAAGCGCCGGGAACTCACGGCTGTCAAAAACAGAAGCCAAAAGGTTCGCAAAAACGATATCTTGCTATTTGTAACGCTCAGGAATGAATGCGTTCGGCTGCCGTACTTTTTAAAGTATTATCGGGAACTTGGTATCAACCACTTTTTTGTTGTGGATAATGGATCACAAGATGGTTCACGCGAACTGCTGGAAAACCAAGACGATGTTTCACTGTTCCACACAAGCGCCAGCTACAAAACTGCCAGATTTGGAACCGACTGGTTGAACTGGTTACAGCGCAAATATGCCCACGGCCACTGGTCCCTAGTCGTCGATGTGGATGAGTTTTTTGTCTATCCGTTTTGTGATTCCCGTCCGATAAATGCGCTGACCGATTGGCTTGATGGGTCCGGTGTCAAAGCGTTTTCTGCAATGCTTATTGATATGTACCCAAAAGGCGCGATCGAGGACCAGAAATACTATTCAGGGCAGGACCCGTTCGAAATTGCCACTTGGTTTGATAGCGGCAATTACATGATCAAGAAAAACGAAGATTTCCAGAACCTATGGGTGCAAGGTGGCCCTCGGGCCCGGGTGTTCTTTTCCGATGCGCCCGAAAGCGCCCCTGCCTTGAATAAGACCCCGCTAGTCAAATGGGATCGCAGCTATGTCTACGCGAATTCAACCCATATGCTTTTGCCACGGGGGCTGAATATGGTTTACGATGATCGGGGCGGTGAAAAACCAAGCGGCGCCCTGTTACATGCTAAATTCTTGAACACGTTTCTGGACAAAACAGTGGAAGAAATGAAGCGTGGTGAACATTTCGCAGGCAGCCGGGAATACAGGGCATACGCCAAACAGCTGAACAATCCGCCAGAATTATGGTGCAAGTGGTCGGAAAAATACATCAACTGGCGCCAACTTGAAATCCTTGGGCTCATGTCAAAAGGCAACTGGGCATGACTGTCGGTGTGGTGATGTTGGTTCACGATGCATTGCATCGGGCCGAGCAGGTCGCCCGCCATTGGGCAGAATCTGGATGCCCCGTGGTCATTCATGTGGACAGTCGGGTTGGCCGGCGCGTCTATCATGAATTCACCAACCGCCTGGCAGAGGTTGAGAATATTGAATTTTGCTCCCGGCATCGCTGTGAATGGGGTACATTTTCCCTGGTGAAGGCCACCCAGACCGGATCAGAAATGTTGCTCACCAACTACCCGGATGTGCGACATGTCTATCTGGCCTCTGGTTCCTGCTTGCCGCTAAGGCCCGTGTCTGAACTTGTTGAATACCTGGAAAAATGGCCGAAAACAGATTTTGTGGAATCTGTGACAACCCGGGATGTGCCCTGGACAATCGGTGGGTTTGATTCTGAACGTTTCACCCTGCGTTTCCCGTTCTCTTGGAAGCGCCAACGCCGATTGTTTGATTCTTTTGTTTGGCTTCAGCAAAAGCTAAAGGTCCGTCGGAAAATACCTGACGCCATTGTACCGCATCTGGGGTCCCAGTGGTGGTGCCTTACCCGCCAAACCCTGTCGGCAATTCTGCAAGATCCGGAACGCCGTCGCTACGAAAAATATTTTTCGCAGGTATGGATACCGGATGAAAGCTATTTTCAAACCCTTGCCCGACACTATTCAACAGATATTCAAAGCCGATCCCTGACGCTTTCAAAATTTGAATTTATGGGTAAGCCGCACGTATTTTACGACGACCACCTACAGCTTTTGCGCCGGTCTGACTGTTTCGTTGCCCGTAAAATCTGGCCCGATGCTGATAAGCTGTATCAGAACTTTCTGTCGCCCAGACTATCGCAAATGGGAGCAGCAGAACCCAATCCGGGGAAAATAGACAAAATATTTTCCAAAGCTGTAGACCGTCGCACCAATGGCAGGGCGGGCCTGTACATGCACAGCAGGTTTCCAAAAGAGGGGTTCGAAAAGGGGACGACATGCACCCGCTATTCAGTATTCGAAGGCTTCAATGACCTGTTTGAGGATTTTGATGATTGGTTGACCAAAGCCGTCGGCGGGCGTGTGCATGGCCACCTGTTTGCGCCAGAGCGCGCCGAATTTTCGGGCGGTCAAAAAATATTTTCCGGCGGCCTGTCAGACAGCGCGCTGCTGCGCGACTATAATCCCAAAAGCTTTTTCACCAGCCTGCTGTGGAACACCCGGGGGGAGCATCAGTGCTTTCAGTTCGGGCCGCGCGATAACCAAGACATTTCATGGCCTATTGCCACCGACCCAAATGCGCAGGTGTCGGTCATTACCGGGGCTTGGGCCGTGCCACTTTTCCGCTCTAACCTAAATTTTGCTGAAATCCGTGAAACGGCCGCAAAATTGCAGCGGATAGAAAATGATCATTTGGATATACTAGCGACGATATATACCAAGGCCAGGGTCAGAATTTGGACGCTGGCAGAATTCGTCGAGGCACCGATGGAACCATTGCAAACAATAATTGATGAAATTGGTGTCCGCCATATCAGCCGGCTTACAGAGGCGCCAAAAATGGTGAACCTTGATGGGTTTGGACAGTTCTTGCAGAACCTGAAAAACCAGGGGATGCAGCCACAGCTCATGGGTGAATTTCCGGTTGAACCGGCAAGAAATAACGCCTCATCGACGCCGCAACGCCCGTATTTGGTGAAATAGCGGCATGGCCCGTGAATACAGCCATTTTATTGTCCTTGCTGGCATGCGCACTGGGTCAAACTACCTGGAAGAAAACCTAAATGAATACCCGGGAATTTTCAGCCATGGGGAACTGTTTAACCCGCATTTTATCGGGGGCCCAAATAAGTCTACGAAACTTGGGGTTTCACTCGCGCAACGGACCGAAGACCCAAGTAAAGTTATCGATGCGATCATCAATATCCCCGGACAATTGAACGGCTTTAGGTTTTTTTACGATCATGACCAAAGGGTCTTTGACAGCAGCCTGGCCGATGAAAATTGCGCTAAAATTGTCCTGACCCGAAACCCAATTGAAACCTACATTTCAAGGGAAATCGTGCGCCAGACGCAACAATGGCGATTGGGCGATTTCAAAAGCGCCAAGTCGGCACGGGTTACCTTTGATGCGGATGATTTTTCCGCCCATCTCGAAATTCAACAGCAATTCCAAAGCAAAATCAAAAGCGGCCTCCAGAAATCTGGGCAGACGGCATTTTACCTAAGCTATGACGACATACCCGATCAGAATGTCCTAAATGGTCTGGTTAAATTTCTTGGTGTAGACGCGCATAAAAAGAAAACAACGACCAAAACAAAAAAGCAAAACCCCCAGGCACTGGACGAAAAAGTTGTCAATTATGATGATATGCTGGTGGCACTTGGTAAGCTGGATCTATTTGCTATCGACCGCCATTTAAGCTTTGAGCCAGCAAGGGGTGCCGTTGTTCCAACCTATATTGCGGCCCCCAAATCGCCGCTGCTATATGCGCCCATTGCCTCTGGCCCGACGGCGGAAGTCGCGCGTTGGTTGGCAGATTTGGACGGCGAAAAAGACGATGAACTGATACGGGGTTTTACCCAAAAATCGTTGCGCCAATGGAAGCGAAAATCCAAGAACCATAGGACATTCACCGTTATTAGGCACCCGGTTGTGCGGCTGCACACGGCCTTCGTACAGCACATTTTGATGGCCGGGCCACTACAGTACACCAAGATCAGAAATATTCTTACCGATCAATATGGCCTGCCGATTCCGGATAAAGTTACTGATCAGAATTACGATGCGGCCGCGCATCGGGCTGCACTTTTGGCGTTTGCAGAGTTCATCAAAGGAAATTTAAATGGCCAGACAAGCATTCGTGTCGACGCTGCCTGGGCGTCCCAGTCGGAAATTTTACGTGGCATTAGCCAGTTTGCAACGCCGGATCATGTCTTCAGAGAAACCGACCTATCCGATGCGCTTGGGCAATTGGCTGATGGCTGCTCATTGGCGTCACCAAAGCTGACAGCCACCCCAATTGCAGCACCGGTATCACTGGAAGAAATCTACGATCAAGACGTCGAGGCCGCAATAAAGTCGGCATATCAGCGCGACTATATGATGTTTGGCTTCGGGCAATGGCGCCCTTAAGCGGCACGGCTTTCCAAGGTTTCAGTTAAAATCGCATGCAGGGTGGCCGGGTCAGAATTGGCGCGCAACTTGGCACATATGGATCCATCGCGCATGGTCCGCGAGACCAGCGCCAGCGCCTTCAAGTGTTCAACACCTGCATTTTTTGGTGCGAATAGGGCAAACACCAGATCAACAGGCTGGCGATCTGCCGAATTAAAATCCAGTGGCTTTTCCAACCTCAGAAATGCACCAGAGACCTGGTTAATATCGGCCAGTCTGGCATGGGGCAGCGCCACGCCATTGCCAACACCGGTTGGCCCCAGGTTTTCCCGTTCAAGCAGTGCCTCAACAGTGGTGTCCAGGCTAAGATCAAGCGATCCGGTGGCGATTTCGCCCAGTTCAATAAACAGACGTTTCTTGCTGGAAACAGCACTGGCCACCCGAACGGCTGTCGGGGAAAGTATAGTTGAAAGATCCATTATTTGTACGTTTTTCCTGGGCTTCTAGGCAGTGGGTCACTTCATATTATGCGGATCGACCCACCCGATATTTCCATCATCGCGCCGGTAAACCACATTTATTCCGCCATGTCCTTCATTTCGAAAAACAAGCGCTGGTGCGCCTGCCAGCTCCATCTGCATCACGGCCTCTCCAACTGAAACTGACGGAACATCCGTCTCCATTTCAGCTATGATCATCGGTTGCAGCGTTGTTGGTTCCGACTCATCCGGTTCATCGGATGCGGCCAGTACATATGAGGATGCGATTGAAAGTTCAATAGGCTGTTGGCGATGCTTGTGATGGTCTTTCAATCGGCGCTTATAGCGCCTTAGTTGCTTTTCCAGTTTTTCGCAGCATTTATCAAATGCCACATAAATATCATGGGCATGGGCGTTTGCCTGGGCGTTC
The DNA here is from genome assembly GCA_036479015.1 of Paracoccaceae bacterium. GTDB lineage: Bacteria > Pseudomonadota > Alphaproteobacteria > Rhodobacterales > Rhodobacteraceae > NVTR01. Next base: position 28,126 of record JAZGFB010000032.1, read on the forward strand.
AAACCGGTCGAAAGATGTACAGTCGCTTCGCAATAAAATTCATTCGCGCTTTTGGAAAATAAGATAATAGCCTCGGTCGGCCGCTCTGCATATTTCCTTACCACCTCATCAAGTTCACCTTTTACGTGAACCTGTAATGCGTCTCCGATGTCAATCTGTTTGCCGCTAATCTGATACCGCATTTTGTCTCCTATGAAAAACATCAGCATGGTTCCTATTCAGGCAGTCCGAAAAAATGCTGAAAACTGAAAGGTTAGAAAATGCAGTGCCAGTAAAAGTATACGCCGCTAAGTCAACCGATTGGAGAGGGGGTACTTGCATCTGCATTGCTGCCATTTGGCGATATCTAGTGCGGTTTTGTCAACTGCAAGTTGACGAAAATTAGAAATTAGCCGGTTTTAAAGCTGTCACCCAAATAGACGCGCCGCACGTTTTCATCCGCTATAACTTCCTCGGCAGTACCACTCATCAACACAGTGCCGTCGTGCAAAATATACGCACGATCCAGAATTCCCAGCGTTTCGCGGACATTGTGATCCGTGATCAAAACGCCAATGCCGCGGTTCTTTAGGTCCGCGACCAGGGTGCGAATTTCGCCCACTGCAATTGGATCAACACCGGCAAATGGCTCATCCAGCAGAACATAGTTGGGGTTGGTTGCCAGGCACCGGGCAATTTCAACCCGGCGACGTTCACCGCCCGAAAGGGCAAGCGCAGACGCCCGCCGCAAATGCGAAATTGAAAACTCTGATAGCAGTTCTTCCAGACGTTCGCGCCGACGATGCGGATCTTTGACTGAAATTTCCAGAATTGCCAAAATATTGTTTTCCACCGATAGGCCGCGAAATATTGACATTTCTTGGGGTAAATAGCCGATCCCCAATTTCGCCCGGCGATACATTGGCATCATCGTCACGTCTTTGCCGTCAATGATAACCTGGCCACCTTCTGGTGTGACCAACCCGGCAATTGAATAAAAACACGTGGTTTTACCGGACCCATTGGGCCCCAGCAGGGCAACAACTTCGCCCCGTGCAAGCTCCATGCTCACGTCGCGGATAACCACGCGTTTTTTGTAGCTTTTTCGCAAATTAATAATTTGCAGCCCAAGCTGCCCATCTTTTTCCATCAGTTGTTGTCAGTCCTAAATATCGTGCGAACGCGGCCTGCCATTGTTGCCCGTCCGGTTTTCAGGTCAATAACCATCCGCTGGGCCGACAGGGCGTTCCTGCCCTGTGTCAAAATGACATTCCCGATCATGGTTATGACACTTGTTTCCAACGAATACTCGGCACTTTCGGCCTCTGCGGCTTCGCTGCCCGATGTCAAAGTAACCCCGCCACTTGCCATAAGGCGGGAAATGTTGCCGGTGGCTTCATTTGCTGATGCTGCATATTGAACCAGAACTTTGCCAGCCGACAGGCGCAGATCACCCTGCCCGATCAATACATTTCCGACAAATTGCGCCGAGCCATCGCTTTGATCAATGCTCAGCTGATCTGCGGATATTTCGATCGGCTGAGACGCGTCATGCTGCAGCCCACCAAATGCCACATCCGCCCCTTGCGCAATAAGGCTGGCAGGCTGAAATATCAGGAAAAGTGCAATGACTGCTGGGAAAAACAAGTGCATTATCTGGTGCGTCCTATTGTTGTGCCGGGGTGTATATCAACTTTACACCCTTACTGAATTTTAGCTGATAGCCAACCGCGTCTTCGCCCGGTTCTTGCTGCAATGCCAACTGTCCGGCAATGATATGCCCCAACGGGCCATCGGCAATTATTTCACCTGTTGTTGATATGCGTGATCGGTTCATATCAGCAATGATAGCATCGGTTTTGATCAAATAACCAGTTGATGTTGTCAGTGAAACGCCGTCCTCAAGAACGGCTGTTCCGGCAATTGTGTCAAAAACCCCGGTATTGGCGGAAATATTGACGACCCTTCCATCGGGGGTTTCATATACACCTTTTAAACCGTTGGCCTTCAGACCTGCCTCTGGGCTTATTAGCGGAACAGCTAGAGCCGCAGAAAAATCAATGGCCGACCCGTCCGAAGTGACACCAGAAAAAGCTGGGTTTCGAATTTTCGGCTCACGGGCAATGTCCCTAAGTTCGCTTTCTCCAAAGGGAAGCGTTGTTGTCAAATCGTTGGATTTTGACGCCAAAAACAACGTCGACAAAATTGCCAGCGCGGTCAGTGGGAATAGTATTTTTAGCCAGGTGACAATGCGGGAATATGAATCGTCAAATAATGCCACCTGTCACACCACGCCAGCGCGCAAACAGTCATGAATATGCAATATTCCAACCGGGCAACTGGCAGCATCTACAACAAACAGGCAGGTAATTTCCCGAGCATTCATAATGGCAACGGCTTCTTCGGCCAAAGAGTCGGGGGCAATTGTTGTCGGGTCTTTGGTCATGACCGCGCGGGCGGTCTTTTCCAACAGCCCATCCATATGCCGTCGCAGGTCCCCATCTGTGACGATGCCAATCAACGCGCTGTCATCACCAACAACACCAACCACCCCAAAACCCATCTTACTGATCGCCAGTAATGCATCAGCCATGGGCGCGCCGGGCGTCACAAGCGGCAGGTCTTCGTGCATAAGGTCGGACACTTTTGACAATCTGGCCCCCAGCATCCCGCCGGGGTGAAAATCACCGTAACGCGCGGGTGTTAGCTTTTGATGCTCCATAAGCGCCACAGATAGCGCATCCCCCAGTGCCAATGTCATCGTCGTTGACGTGGTTGGCGCCATACCAATCGAACATGCCTCGGGCGCATCCGGTAGCAAAATTGCAATTTCGGCCTGCTGCAACAGCGTGCTTTTGGCGCGGCTTGCCACGCCGATCATCGGAATGCCAAAGCGTCGGGTATAGGCAATAATATCGGCCAATTCAGGTGTCTCACCGGAATTTGACAGCACCAGAACCACATCATCCGGTGTCATCATGCCAAGATCACCATGGCTTGCCTCTGCCGGGTGGACAAAAAATGCTGGTGTGCCGGTACTGGCCAGCGTCGCCGCTATTTTGCGAGCGATATGGCCGGATTTACCCATGCCAGAAACCACAATGCGGCCCTTGGCATTCTGCATCAGCTCAACCGCCTGGCCAAAGCTTTCACCAAGCGATGTGGCCAGCAATTTTAGCGCGTCTGCCTCACGGTTAATAACCCTTTGGCCGGTGGCAAGAATTGTGTCTTTGTTCATCTGTAGCGCCGCTTTCTAATGGGCGAAGATATCGATTTCGGGCCAACCGGCAAGATCAAGCTTGGCACGGGTTGGCAAAAATTCAAAACAGGCCGCCGCCATTTCCGCCCGGCCTTCGCGCACAAGACGTTGATCCAACTTTTCCCGCAGCTTGTGCAGATACAAAACATCAGATGCCGCATAACTGATCTGAGATTTGCTTAGGCTATCGGCCCCCCAATCGCTTTGCTGCTGTTGTTTTGACACATCGACGCTTAGCAATTCATCCAGCAGGTTCTTTAGCCCGTGCCGATCTGTGTAAGTGCGTATCAGCTTTGACGCGATCTTTGTGCAATAAACAGGTGCGGTAACCGTACCAAAGGCGTTCAACAGCGCCGCAATATCAAACCGCCCAAAATGAAACAGCTTTAGCACGTTTTCATCGGCAAGCATTTTACACAGGTTTGGGGCCGCAGTTTGGCCAATGGCGATCTGAACCAAATGCGCGTTACCGTCGCCCCCGGACATTTGCACAACACACAGCCGATCCCGGTGCGGGTTTAACCCCATGGTTTCGCAGTCAATTGCGACAACCGGGCCAAGGTCCAACCCGTCTGGCAGGTCGTTTTGATAAACATGGTTTGCCAATTTCGGCTTCCTTTTTGGGGTGTTGATATCGGTTTGGGGAATAGTGCTTTTGCATTGGCGACGCAACTAAGCATGCGCCAATGCCGATGGCTGATAAAAATGACCAGGCTAGAAACAATCAATTTGGAAGAATTTTACGAAAGTTTACCAATATTTCACATTGCTGGGTTAATCACCGGACACTTTCCTAAAATGAGTGAACGAACCGACCTGCGTTAAGCGGGCGGTTCCCCTATGTGAATTTTCACAGGATCAAGGAGCTTGAATCTTGCAAAACCCATTTGAAAACCGCACATCCGCGCTATCCGGACCGGCCACTGATATGTTGCCGGTCACGCCCGACGATGCAACCGAACTGACCGAAGTCGCCATTGCACTCTATGTGGAAACTGGCGGCCAGCTGTCCATATTAACCGCCCGCAATCAAAGCCGCAGCTTGACCGTCGCGGATCAATCAATTCTGCCCGTTGGTGTGCGTAGGGTGAACGCAACCGGCACCACGGCCACAGGTATCCACGCCATGGTGATCGGATGAAAGTAACATGCGATATGTCAGTGACATCGGCCCGGCATCGCCCGGTCGGCATGTCCACCCCATGGTTTACCCCCTGGAACTCTCCGTTAAGCAGTGCAATTCCTGGGCTGGTTCTGGATTTTTCCGATGGCAGTTACGGGGCAGGCGGTACAGTGGGGACGCTCAGTTCAACGCTGGTACTTAACCGTGCAAGTGATGGCAGCCGAACCGACGCCACCGGTGCAATTCAGGTTGTGGGGCCAAATATTGGCCGCATAGAACATGATCCAACAACGCTTGCCCCCATTGGGTTGCTGTTGGAAGCTGAACGTTCAAACCTGTTCCTCCAAAGCGCCAGTCCGGCGGACCAAACCATCGCCGTCACAGCCGATCCCTATGTTCTGTCATTTTATGGAACTGGCACAGTGACATTGGCTGACGCCCACGTGGCAGTTGTACCCGGCACAGGGGCATACCCGGCGCGCACCCAGGTTAGCTTTACACCCACAGCGGGCAATCTTACGCTGACATTGTCAGGCAGCATCGTGTCGCCGCAACTGGAACTGGGGGCCATCGCGTCAACCTATATTCCAACACTGGCGGCACCAGTTTTGCGCGCAGATGACATCGCGACTGTGCCTTTGGGGGCATGGTTTGACACCACAGAAGGCACGTTGGTTTTTGACGGGTCGCTGGACAGCGCCCAGGCCAATGACCGCATCATAGAAATTGACGCGGGCGGCTCTACAACTCGGTTGTCAATTCTGTGGAACACCGTCCTGGGCAAGCCACAATTCCAGGTCTGGGAAGCCGGGGTGCTTCAGGCCGCCATCGCGCCGTCTGGATCTTCGATCGCCCTTGGCGATCCGTTTCGGGTTGCGGTCACATTCAAGGCCAACGAATTCGGCATATCGATGAACGGCAGCGCCGTTGTAAATGACACATCCGGAACCATGGCCACCGGGTTGTCCACGTTAAGGTTAGGTCGCTCAGTGTCTGGTGCGCAGGGCTTAATGTTGGCTGAAAGCATAGTTTACTATCCGCAGCGCCTTGCTGACGCTGAAATTCAAGCGCTTTCAACATAACTGTTCGCGTAAATCTAAGAACCGCCCCGGTGTTATTTTGGGCGGTTCTTATTGGCTGTTGACTGTAAGCGCGCTAAAGCTGTGGGCAAAAGGATAGTCTATGCCATCAGCGCTTATTACCGGTTCCGCCGGATTTATCGGGTTTCACCTATGTCAGCGCCTGCTGCAAGACGGCTGGACCGTCACCGGCTTTGATGCCGTTACCGATTACTATGATGTTAAATTGAAGCATCGCCGCTTAGAGATGCTGGCAGAATATCCCCAATTTACCCAGGTAACACAGCGGCTGGAAAGCCCCGGTTGCCTGTCCAAAGTATTTGCCGACACCAAACCAGATCTGGTGGTCCACCTGGCAGCACAGGCCGGTGTCCGCTATTCGATTGATCACCCGGAAACCTATGTAAATTCCAACCTGATCGGCACGTTCCGCCTGCTGGAAGCAGCCAGACATACCCCCGTTAAGCACCTGATGCTGGCATCAACCTCGTCGGTTTATGGCGCCAATACAGACATGCCCTATGGTGAAACTGACAAGGCCGACAGCCAGATGTCGTTTTATGCGGCCACCAAAAAAGCCAATGAAGCTATGGCCCATTCCTATGCGCACCTGTACAATATACCCACCACGATGTTCAGGTTTTTCACGGTCTATGGCCCCTGGGGCCGCCCGGATATGGCCCATTTCAAATTCACCAAAGCCATCCTAAATGGCGATCCCATAGACATTTATAACCACGGCAAAATGCGCCGGGATTTCACCTATATTGATGATTTGGTGGAAGCGATCCACAGGTTGTCAGATGTTGCGCCCACTGCGCCGGGAAGCAATCGCACCGCAATTGCCCATGACAATCTGTCATCAGTTGCCCCCTTCAGGGTGGTTAATATCGGCAACTCACAGCCGACCGGACTGATGGAATATGTGTCAGCGATTGAACAGGCAATCGGCCAAACCGCCCAAAAGAACTTTCACCCAATGCAGCCCGGTGATGTTCCCGAAACCTATGCTGACACCGCATTGTTACGCGAACTTACCGGCTTCACCCCGTCCACATCCGTTGCCGATGGCATCGCAAAATTTGTCAAATGGTACCGGGAATATTACGCGGTGGTCAGCCGTTGAACACCTGGCTGCAACAGACCCTGCGACGGCTCTGCCCCAAACGATCGGGTGCCACCCTTATTTCCGAAAGTTTCGGAACACTTCCTTGCCCTGAAACCCCTGTGGCCGTTATTGGCGACATCCATGGCCGCGCCGATCTGCTAAACGCGCTTTTGGCGGTACTGGCCAAACAGGCACCGGGGCATCACATGATCTTTGTCGGCGATTACGTTGATCGTGGTCCTGACAGTGCGGCGGTCATTGAAAAACTGCGCACCATTCGTAACGCCACATGCCTATGTGGCAACCACGAAATGATGATGTTGGAATTCCTTGATGACCCCATTGCCAAAGGCGGCCGTTGGCTGCGCAACGGTGGTATCGCCACGCTAAACAGCTACGGGATCACACTGGCAGACAATTCAAGCACCGATATTATTGCGGCCAGCACGCAACTGCGCACCCGGCTTGCCGATGGCACAGAAAACTGGCTGCGTGCATTAACCGTCAGTTGGCAAAGCGGTAATTTGCTGGTCACCCACGCTGGCCCAGACCCCGCGCAACCGATCCCTGGGCAAGAGGATGACGTTTTCCTCTGGGGCCACAAAAGATTTCTGCGCGACCCCAGGCACGATGGTATCTGGGTGGCCCATGGCCATTGGGCGCGAAAGGCCGCCACAGTTGCCGATGGGCGCATAGGCGTCGATACCGGCGCCTGGTCTTCGGGCATATTGACCGCCGCACTGATAACCCCGGATGGTGACGTCAATTTCGTTGATAGTCGCTAGCCTGCAGCCACGCTGGCGTATCAGACCACCAACGCCCGAACCTGTTCACAGAACTTTTGCAAGAGCTGGAAGGCATACGAACCGAAAGCCAGTTTAAACAGTTGATGGAAATTCAATCCCGCTTGGCGGCTGTCATCTTTCTTGACCCTAAAAACCTACAAGTTGAATTTGAGAACCTGAAGCGTGCCCTAAAAGAAGCCATTAAGCGCGGGCTAAGTTAGCCCAAGGGCAGGTCATGGCGCGGACGGGTGCCAGCCTTCCGCCCCACCCAACACCCCTGAAATCCCTGGATAGTGCGCACTTTCGTTACCGCTGCCATTAACAATATCAACGCCCTAGCTACCTGTCCGCACGCGAACAAACCGTCCCTGTCTGGGCCCTGAATAACAACGGGCCTCGTTATGTTGGTGACGCTAAACACATCTCTCTGATCAACCCGGAGGTAAGATAAATTTATATGCTTGTCACTTGTCAACAACTGATTAATCAGTTATCAAATCAACGTACAGCTTGGATAATAATGCGCATGCCACTAACAATATTCGATAGAATTCACCAAGATGCCATCGCACCAAGTCTGTTTTAGTATCAACGCGAATCAAATCGAATCAAGGGAGCTAATCTATGAGAAGTATTTTTAAAGGGGGAGCCGCAGCTGTTGCCATTGCTGTTGTTTCAACACTAGGCCTTCCGGCCGTAGCTGGAGGTTTTCCAGAACGCGCTGTGCA
>JAZGFB010000033.1:0-117681 GCA_036479015.1 Paracoccaceae bacterium
TCTGAACGCAATTATCGGCACTGTGCTTGTTATCTCGGCCACGTTTCTGATCGTGAACCTGATTGTTGATCTGATGATAGCCTTTCTTAATCCGCGTATCCGGTATTCCGAGCGGGGCTCATCATGAAGCGCACACTGTTCATCCTGTTGCGCAATCCGCTGTCGCTGCTCGGTCTCATACTGGTGTTGCTGGTTATCATTTTGGCTGTGTTTGCCGATTTTATCGCGCCGTTTCCCCACCATCGCGGCGCAGTGATCGATTTCGTATATTTCAACAAAGGGCCAACCGGGCGCAATATTTTTGGCAGCGATCTGGTGGGGCGCGACATTTTCACCAGGATCATTTATGGTTATCGGATTTCATTGATCCTTGGGGTTGTCGTGCTGGCAATTTCCGCACCGATTGGCACGATGGTTGGGCTACTGGCGGGCTATCTGGGTGGCAAATTTGAATTTGTGCTGATGCGCCTGACGGATGTGTTCCTGTCAATCCCGCCGCTGGTACTGGCCATTGCCATGATGGGGGTGCTGGAACCGACGCTGATGAACGCGATGCTTGCGGTCACGGTCATGTGGTGGCCGTGGTATGCCCGGCTGGTCTACAATATTGCGCGCTCTGAACGCGAAGAAGGCTACGTGCTGGCCGCCGAAGTCATCGGTGCCTCAACATTCCACATCACGTTTCGTGAAATTCTGCCCAATTGCCTGCCAGCGATTATCACTAAGATGACACTTGATATGGGTTTTGTGATCATCATCGTTTCCTCGCTTTCTTTCCTGGGGCTTGGTGTGCAGCCGCCCACGCCTGATCTTGGCTCGATGGTTGCCGAAGGGGCGCGTTATTTACCGGACAGTTGGTGGCTGACTGTCTTCCCCGGATTGGCTATTTTACTGGCCGTGTTCGGCTTCAACCTGATCGGCGACGCCTTGCGCGAAATATTCGGGGCGGATCAATGAGTAATGTTCTGAATATCCGCGACCTTCGCTTGCGGTTTCGCGGCTATACCGGCGTAACCGAAGTGCTGCATGGTATTTCCCTGAATATCCGTGCCGGTGAACGGGTGGCGCTGGTGGGGGAAAGCGGGTCGGGAAAATCGGTGACCGCGCGCATTGTGCTGGGTATCTTACAGGAACTGGGCTCGGCGCAGATAGAAGGGGGCCTTGAATTTGCGGGGCAAGACCTGAACAAACTGTCGCGCCGCCAGTGGCATGACCTGCGCGGCACCGAAATGTCGATGATCTTTCAGGATCCCACATCGTCCTTGAATCCGGTCTTCACAATCGCCACCCAATTCACCGAGGTGCTGCGGCGACGCGACGCGCGCCTGCCTAAATTAGCTGCCCGTGAAAGGGCCGCAGAGCTGCTAAATTCGGTCTCGATCCATGATCATGACCGGGTGTTAAATTCCTACCCATTCCAACTGTCAGGCGGCATGAACCAGCGCGTTGTCATTGCCATGGCGCTGGCCAATCGGCCGTCGTTGCTGATCGCTGATGAACCGGGCACAGCACTGGATGTTACGGTGCAGGCGCAGACGCTGAAACTGATGCATGATCTGGTGGAAGAAGCCGGGACAGCGGTGCTTTTCATCTCGCACAACCTGGGCGTGGTGCGGGAATTTGCCGACCGGGTATACGTAATCTATCGTGGCCGGATCGTTGAAACCGGACCGACCGCTGCGATATTTGAAAACCCCGGCCACGCCTATACCCGCGCATTGATGGCCGCCGTGCCACGCATTACCGGCGGCGGCATACCGGAAATTGACGATGTGGACACCGCGTTTCTGGACCCAATTGTCACCCATGACGGGGGTGGCTTATGACCCCGATCCTGTCTTTGAAAAACATCAGTAAAAATTTTGGCACCGGCGCAAACACGGTGCAGGCTGTGCGCGATGTCAGCTTTGATGTGATCCCCGGCGAATGTCTGGCGGTGGTCGGTGAAAGCGGGTCTGGCAAAACCACGCTGGCCAATATGATCCTTGGGGTTTTCGGGCAAAGCGCTGGTGAGATATTATTTGATGGCCAGCCGCTACCGGATCGGCGAACCCTTGTTCATCGCAAAGCTATCCAGCTGGTGCAGCAAAATCCGCTGTCCTCGCTGAACCCGAAACGCTCTGTGGGGGCATCGGTAAGGCTGGGGTTAGATGTTTACGGGATCGGCAACAAGGCCGACCGCTGGTCCTTGGTCGAACACGCGCTGGAAGAGGTCGGCCTGCCAGCAGATTTTCGCAAACGCGCCCCTGCATCCCTATCCGGCGGCCAACGCCAGCGCGTCGCCATAGCGCGCGCCCTGGCCTGTCAGTCACAGCTTGTGGTGTTGGATGAACCCACATCGTCACTGGATGTGTTGGTGCAGGCTCGGGTTCTGCGACTGCTGAATGATCTGCGACGTGACAAGGGTTTAAGCTATGTGTTCATCACCCACGATTTATCGGTGGTGCGCAACGTGGCCGACCGGGTCGCGGTCTTTAAATCCGGGCAACTGGTGGAATGCGCACCGACCCGTGAAATGTTTGAGGCCCCGAAACAAGCCTATACCAGACAATTGATCGGGGCCGTGCCTGTGGTCGCCCCGCAAGAGTTACGCCTGCGTGACAGGTTGGCAAACAAGGAAACACTATGACAGATATGGCCGCAGCAATGGCAAACCCCAACAACCAACCGGTGACCACCTACAAGGCGCTGGAAAAGTTGGTGCAGGACACCATCGGGGCAAAGCTGTTTACCCTAATGGAGGTGGACCATCGCCGCGACGTGGCATGGCGCAACTATACCAACATGCCGGTGGCTTACCCCACCAAAGGGGAAAAACCGCGCATGCAAAACAGGTGGTCCAAAATTGTTGATGGCCACCATGAAACCTTTGTCGCCAATTCAATTGAGGAAATCGCCGAAGTGTTTCCCGACCATGCGCTGATAAAATCACTGGGCTGTGAAAGCTGCCTGAACTTGCCGATCATAATAAACGGACACCTGCGTGGCACGCTGAATTGTCTGCACGTAGCCGGGCATTACACGCCCGAACGTGTGCACGCCGCCCAAACCCTGAAAACTGCCGGAGCACTGGCCTTTCTGCTGGCCGAAAGCATCCGAAACCAAGGAGCGAACAATGGGTAAAATCAACCGCCGCGTGGCCACAGATGTGGGCGGCACTTTCACCGATCTGGTGTGTTTTGAAACGGATTCCGAAACTGGTACCAGCCGTGTAATCACGGCTAAAACTGATACAACGCCGCCGAATTTCGAAACCGGCGTTCTGAACGTATTGGAAAAAGGTGGCGTCGATCCCAGTGGTGTAGATTTTCTCGCCCATGGCACCACTGTCGTGATTAATGCCCTGACAGAACGCAAGGGCGTGACAGTTGGTCTGATCACCACCAAGGGTTTTCGCGATACGCTGGAAATAGCCCGTGGCAACCGGCCCGACTTTTTCAACCTGCACTATGAAAAGCCGACACCGTTTGTGCCACGTTACTTGCGGGCCGAACTGCCTGGGCGCATGACCTATACCGGTAAGGAAAAAACGCCACTCGATCTGTCAGACCTGCCCGGCATTTTGGACGGCTTTAGGGAAAATGGTGTTCAGGCGGTGGCGATCAGTTTCCTGCATTCCTACGCCAACACCGCCCACGAAGAGGCGACCCTGGCCGAGGTGGCGCGGCTCTGGCCTGAGGTTTCGGTGGTTTCTTCGCACCAAATAACGCGCGAATGGCGCGAATATGAACGCACCAATACGGCCGTTCTGTCAGCATATGTACAGCCGGTTGCCACGCGTTATCTGGCCCGGCTTGATGACGGGCTGAAATCTCGGGGCTTCAAGGGCAACCCCTATATTATGCAGTCCAATTGCGGCGTGGATTCGCTTGAGGCAACTTCAAAAACCCCCATCACCATGGTCGAAAGTGGCCCGGCATCAGGTTTCTGGGGGGCCGCTGAGCTGGGGCGGCTGATCGGTGAACCAAACGTATTGGCATTGGATATTGGCGGCACAACGGCGAAATGTTCGCTGATCGAAAACGGCGAAGTGCGGATCATGACCGATTACTGGATCGAACGTTCACGCAAATCGGCGGGCTATCCGATCATGGTGCCGGTGGTTGATCTGGTGGAAATCGGCAATGGCGGTGGTTCCATCGCCTGGGTTGATGATTTTGGCAAGCTGCATGTGGGTCCACAATCGGCCGGTGCGCTGCCGGGGCCAGCGGCTTACGGCAAGGGCGGGCATAAGGCGACTACCACCGATGCCAATCTGTGGCTTGGCCGGATCAACAAAGATTACTTTTGTGGCGGTGCAATTGACGCTGACATGGCGGCGGCAAAATCGGCGATCACGGCCCTTGGTGACAAGCTGGGTGTTGACGCGGATGAGGCCGCCAAAGGCATCATCCGTATCGCCAATAACAACATGGTCAACGCGCTGAAACTGGTGTCGCTGAACCGGGGCTTTGACACCCGCGATTTCACCCTGCTGGCATTTGGTGGCGGCGGTTCGATGCATGCGGTTGCACTGGGCCAGGAATTGCAGGTCAAAAAGGTGGTTGTCCCAGCTGCAGCATCGGTATTTTCGGCCTGGGGCATGATGATGTCCGACCTGCGGCGTGATTTCTTTGTCACCTACCTTGCGGATCTGGCCGAAGGTTCTGGAACTCAGATCGAACACGTTTTTGCCGAGGCAGAAGCCCAAGCGCTTGCCACCTTCACCAAGGAAGGCATCGAATCTGACAAGGTAAGTTTCCTGCGTTACGGGAAATTCCGCTATCAAAATCAAGAACATACCACAGAAGTTTTACTGTCGGGTGATGCGATTACCGATCAGGATCTGGCAAGTATCGCCAAGGATTTCCACGAGGTCTATGAACGCGAATATACCTACCGACTGGATGCCCCAGTTGAAATGGTCGGCATCCATCTGGTGGCCAAGGCCGAGGTGGGCAAACTTGAAATGGTACCTGAAAAACTGGGCGGCAGTGATGCCAGCCCTGCCGGAAAAGGCAAACGTGAGGTTAACTATGCACTGGAAGGCACCCATGTGGCGACAATCTATGACGGCGAAAAACTTGCCCCTGGCATGGTGTTTTTAGGCCCGGCCATTATTGAGGATAGCGGCTCGACGGTGGTGATCCACCCCGACAACTCCGTCTCCATTGACGCATTTCGCAACATTCACATTTCACTGAACGCATAGGGGGCAAAAATGACCGTATCAAACGACCCGATCACCCTGGAAATCATCCAGAACTCATTACAGGCAGCCGCTGATGAAATGTTCGCAGCCATGCGCAAAACCGCGATGAGCTCTATCATCTATGAGGTGCTGGATATGGGCACAGGGATCACCGACGCCAAAGGGCTGATCGCCTCTTCCGGGGCCGGTATTCCTTCCTTTATCGGCGTGCTTGATAAATCCGTGCAGGTCATGCTGAAGAAGTTCGACAAACCTGGTGAAATTAACCCCGGCGATGTGTTCATTACCAATGACCCCTACCATGGCGGCGTCACCCACCTGAACGACCTGGTATTGGCGATGCCCGTATTCGCGGACGGTGAGCTGATCGCCTGGGCGGCCAACATCGCCCACAACTCGGACGTTGGCGGTATGGCACCCGGGTCCTTATCTGGTGATGCCACCGAGATTTTCCAGGAAGGTCTGCGCCTGCCTGCGATCAAGCTGATTAACAAAGGTGTGACCGAGCAGGCGGTGATGGACATCATCACCGTAAACTCGCGTATGCCGGATTACCTGTTGGGCGACGTCTGGGCAGCCATTGCCTCGGTTCGGGTTGGTGCCCGACGGTTGGAAGATATGGCCGATAAATACGGCGTTGCCACGTTCAAGGCGGCTATGGACAGTTTCATGGACTTTGGCGAGGCCAGTGCATTGGCCGAATTGAAAAACCTGCCCAACGGCACGTTTGAGCTGTCCGAAGATCAGGACGACGGGCGGGTCTATAACGTCAAGATCACCATCACTGATGATGAATTCATCGTCGATCTGCGCGACAACCCGGATCAGGATTTGGGGCCAACCAATACCAGCCGGGATGGCACATTGATCTGCGCCCAGATGGTGTTCAAATCAATCATCGACCCCGACACGCCGGCCAATGACGGCTCATTCCGGCCGATGAAGGTGCTGACCCGCGAAGGATCAGTTTTTCATGCCCAGGAACCCGCCGCCGTTGGGTTCTATTTTGAAACCGAAGTGCGGGTTTACGATCTGATATGGCGCTGCCTTGCACCGCATATCCCAGACCTTTTGCCATCGGGGCATTTTTCTTCCATCTGCGGCACATTCATCGGCGGTATCCACCCCGACACGGGGCGGCAATATACCATCATTGAACCCCAGATCGGCGGTTGGGGTGCCTGGGAAGGCCATGATGGCAACCCGTGCATATTTTCAGGCTTTCACGGTGAAACCTACAATACCCCGGCTGAAATCTCAGAAGCGCGCAACGGGTTGTTTGTGGACTCTATGGCACTCAATACCGAACCCGGCGGAGAGGGCGAATTCACCGGCGGGCGCGGCTTGCGTCTAGAATACAGGATACGCACTGACAACGGTTTTCTGACAGCGGGATACACCCGCTCCAAGATCAAACCATGGGCACTGGAAGGCGGCGCCGAAGGGTCTGGAAACTACATAGAAGTCATCAGGGCAGACGGCAGTGAAGAACGCTATTCGTTCGTCTCGGGGCTGACCATGAACCGGGATGATGTGATCCGTGTTGTAACGTCCTGCGGTGGCGGACATGGGGACCCGAAAAAGCGTTCCCGTGATGCAATTCGCAATGATATCCGCAATGGTTTGCTCAGCATTGAACGCGCAAAAAAGATCTATGCCTACGAAGCGTAACACAGGGGAAACCGGATCATGGCAAACTCGGTGCGGGTTATAAAAGCCATTGATGTACTTAAAGATGGCGATCTCAACCGCTCGGCGTGTTTGCCACGAATGTCGCCAGATCAGTTCTGCCTTGCCCCGCGCGGCAGCTGAAAAGTACTTGCACCGAAAAGGAAACGACCGACACAATTTCGCGACAGGTACACTGGCTGGGGTGGTAGGATTCGAACCTACGATACATGCTACCAAAAAGCATTGCCTTACCACTTGGCTACACCCCAACTGTGACGGGTAGTTACGTGCTCATAGCGGGGCAATCAAGCCCCGTTTTTGCAAAAACCAGCAGAATCCAGTCGGCTTGCGTCAAAGAACCTGATCATATTCACCAACTGATGCTTCGGTGCGTATAAAGCCATCAATTTCTTTGAAAATCTGGCGCAGCTCGGCGTCACTTTCTGGGCTTTCACAAACCACCACCAGGTTGGGTGTGTTGGACGATGCGCGCACCAAGCCCCAGGCACCATTGTCCAGTATGACACGGGCCCCGTTTACAGCGACGATCTTATCTATCTTACGATTAGCCAGCGTGCCACCAGCACTATAGTGATCCTGAAGCCGTTTGACGATACGTTCCAGCACGTCGTATTTTTCGGTATCGGGGCAAAATGGCGACATTGTCGGTGACGAATAGGTCACCGGCAACGCCCGGCGCAGGTCGGACATGGTTTGATCCGGGTTGCGATCCAGTAACTTGCACATTTCAACGGCAACACGCATGCCGCAATCATAGCCCCGGCCAATGGGTTCGGCCAAAAAGTAGTGACCGGACTTTTCAAAACCAGCCAGCGCGCCAATTTCTTTCACCCGGCGCTTCATGTGGGAATGGCCGGTCTTCCAGTAATCCGCCTTGGCCCCGTATTTCTTAAGCTCGGGGTCAGAGGCGAACAAGCCGGTGGATTTCACGTCGGCCACAAATGTTGAATTCGGGTAAATTCGGGCAAAATCGCGTGCCATGATAACCCCGACCTTATCGGCGAAAATTTCTTGGCCTTCGTCGTCGACAACGCCGCAACGGTCACCATCGCCGTCAAACCCAAGCGCCAGGTCAGCACCAGACGCCTTAACCGCGGCTGACATATCATGCAGCATTTCCATGGCTTCCGGGTTCGGGTTGTAATGGGGGAACGTGTAATCAAGCCCGTTATGCAGCGGCACAACTTCCACCCCGATGCGTTCAAACACCTTCGGTGCAAATGCCGAAGCCGTGCCATTACCGGTGGCGCAAACCACCTTTAGTTTGCGGCTCATTTTGAAGTCGCCCACCAGGTCATCCAGATAGGCATCCATCACGCCGTCAACAAATTCATATTTGCCACCTGGGCGCGGCTGGCCGTGCCCCCCCAGCACAATATCACGCAGCTCATTCATTTCGTCTGGCCCGTGGGTCAGGGGCCGTTCAAACCCCATTTTAACCCCGGTCCAACCGTTAGGGTTATGGGACGCGGTCACCATGGCAACGGCGGGCGCGTCCAGATGGAACTGGCTGAAATAGGCCATGGGCGACAGCGCAGGGCCAATGTCTTTGACATGGATGCCGGCCTGCATAAGCCCCAACATCAGGGCGTTTTTGATCGACAGTGAATAGTCGCGATAGTCGTTGCCAACGGCGATAACCGGCTCAATGCCGCGCCGGTGCATCTGGGTTCCCAGCCCCATCCCAAGGGCCGTAATGCCGGGTAAATTTATGTCATCCGGGTATTTCCAACGGGCGTCATATTCGCGAAACCCAGTGGGCGTGATCATCGGGTCGCGCAGAAATTCCCAGGTGTTCTGGGAAACGGTATTATCGGGTTTGGTCACTGGAAATTCCTTTTGACGATACGTGTCACAATCGACAGGGATCAGCCTTGGCCAATCTGTCAAACGCCATTAACCCATTAACTATGGCGGGCATATGGTGCAAATGGATCATGTTTGGCCCATCACAGGGCGCGTTGTCGGGATCCTGGTGGGTTTCGGTAAATACGGCGGCAATACCCAGCGACACGGCGGCGCGCGCCAGCACTGGCGCGTATTCGCGCTGGCCACCGGATGATCCGCCCAAAGCGCCGGGTTGGGCGACGGCGTGGGTTGCGTCCATGACAACCGGGTAACCGGTTTTCATCATTTCGGGCAGGCCGCGCATGTCCACAACCAGGGTGTTATAGCCAAAGGACGTGCCCCGCTCGGTGATCAGTATGTTTTCGTTGCCGGTGCTTTCCAGCTTTTTCACGATATTGGGCATTTCCCAAGGGGCTAGAAACTGCCCCTTTTTCACGTTGATTGCCGCGCCAGTATTGCCCGCCGCCAACAGCAGATCGGTCTGGCGGCACATGAATGCCGGAATTTGCAAAGCATCGACAACCTGGGCCACCGGTTCGCATTGATCGGGGCTGTGAATGTCGGTCAGGACCGGGATGCCAAACGTGTCTTGCACACTTGCAAGAATTTTCAGCCCCTCATCTATGCCCAGCCCGCGGCTGCCCCCCAGTGAGGTGCGGTTGGCTTTGTCGAATGATCCCTTAAAGATCAGCTGCGCCCCGACGGCATCACAGATTTCTTTCAGGGTGCCCGCGATCATCTGGGCATGGTCCTGGCTTTCAAGCTGGCAAGGGCCGGCGATCAAGGTCAGCGGCCGGTCATTGCCGACGGCGCATTTGCCAATATTAACTGTCTTCATTTATGCTGATACCTGTTCGCGCAGTACCGATGCAGTCAGGGACGCCAGTAGATAAAGCCCGCTGAAAATCAGAAATGCGACAATTGTGTTTTCAAATTTGCGCGGATACGTGGCTTCGTCGGGTGCTATTGGGCTGACACCCAAGGACAGGTATCTGACCTGACGGTTGGCCGATATCCGTGCGGTTTCAAGTTGCTGCAACGCCTGCTGCATCATCATTTGGCGGGTTTCCAGATCAATTTCGGCGATGCGCATTTCACCACTGATACGTGCCAGTGACGCAGTTTCAGAACCGCCCTTTGTCAGTTGGTTTCGCAGCTCAACAACCAGGGTTTCCAACCTGTCAATATCACCCCTTACGCCATCAACTCTGGCCTGATTTGGTCGGGAATTGTCCAGCAATTGCTGCAATTGCAGACCCTTTTCCTGAAGCTGGGTTTCAAACGTGTTAATCTGCCCCATAAGGGCGGCAGCTTCGGTTGCAGCATCAATCACGCCCAGCCTTTCCTGCAATTCCAGTACCCGGTTTTGCGCCGCCAGCATTTTTTGTTCGGCATCGGCAAAGCTGTCAATTGACCCCTGCATCTGATCCCCCCGCAGCCGTTGGGTCAGGTTATCAACCTGTTCTTCCGCATAGGCGATCAAGGCGCGGGAATAGCGTTCGCTGACCTCGGGCGTGGCAGCAGTAACTTCCATTTTTATCAGCCCTTCGGTGGCGTCGTAACCAATTTTGACCATACGTGTGAACAATCTGTATGCCTCTTCATTGGTCCCGCCCTCTGTCAGCCGCAAGAACCGATCAACATCCGGGTTTGAAAAATGATCTTTAAATCCAATGTCCTGTTCCAACCGCAGCATGGCCTCTCGTGACTGCAGATAACTTTGAACAGTGATTGAATCCTGAGATGTGGCAAAACCGGTGCCAGAAAATAAGCCGCCCAATGAACCGCCCCCGGCCTGTGAATCGGCCTGTTGAATTAAAAATTCAGACTTGGTTGCGTACAGTGGGGTGGCGGAATTGTAGTAGAAATAGCCAACCAGGAATGTCGGCAGTAAAACAAAAACCGCCAGCCTTAAAAACATCATTATTGTTTGGCGGCGGCGACGTCGGACAATGTCTTGCTGGATGATCAGAATTTCACGGGCCCGGGTATCTTCGTTCATCAGCTCGGTTGATGGCAGGTTCGCGGTCTCTGCCTTTTTGGGCAAATTTTTGGATGATGCCTTATCGGCCGGGTCCGGGACCACCAGCTCTAGCGATGTTGTCCGTTTGAAAGGGTCTATACCTTTCTGGCGCAATATTCTGACCGCATCCAGATCAGAGGTTGGTTTCAGCCCGTGTTTTTGCGACACCCGCCGGGCCATGCGCAATTGCCGACCCGTCAGACCTTCGGCCTTTATGGCCTTTAATTCGGCCTGAATATCCTTGGCAGCTTGTTTGGCAGGGGCCGCGGCTGTTGCAAAAGGTTGATCGCCAAAACCGTCGTCAGATTTGGCGAAAAAATCACTTGGGTCTGGCTCTCCCGGTGTAACAATGGGGGCCGCGGAAATGGAATTAGGCACCGGATCAGCCAATGAGCCGCCGCGCCGAATGCGAAATTTCTTACCTTTAGGCTTGGTAGTCATACAGCCCCCTTGCTTCTTCTAGCGTGTCAAACATATGAAATTGACCGTCCTTCATGACCGCAGCCGAGCGGCAAAATTTTTCCAAAGTGCTGGCCTGATGGGACACAATGATCACCGTCGCGCTTTCAAGACGTTCGCGCAAAATAGTCCCGGCTTTTCTGTTAAATTCTGCATCCTGTGTTCCCGGCATTCCTTCATCAATAAGATAAATGTCGAACTCCAACGCCAGCAACAGTGAAAGACTAAAACGCGACCGCATGCCAGCGCTATATGTTCCCACAGGCATATCATAGTATTCTTCTATTCCCGACAGCCAACGGGTAAATGCCTCTAGGTAATCAGGATCAAGCCCGTAAAGTCTGGCAACAAAGCGGGCATTTTCCCGCGCTGAATGCTTATTGACCAAGCCGCCCATAAACCCCAATGGAAACGAGATACGGCAATTTTTGCGGATGTCGCCCTCATCTGGTTTTTCAAGACCGGCCATCATGTTGATGATGGTAGATTTCCCGGTGCCGTTGGGGGCCAATATTCCCAGTGAATTGCCAAGCTCAACCCGAAAGGACACCCGATCAAGAATAACCTTCCGTTGTTTGCCGGTCCAAAAGGACTTGCTCACGCTGTCAAACTCTAACATTTCAGCGGCCTCACTCAGGTTTTGCCTCTGCATCCCATAACTGAGATTGGTTAACGATAGCCATTACCTGGCCGTGCCATCGCTATTATGGACGAACACGATGGTATTGCACAACGCCAATTGCCCACCACGGCAGTACATTGCTCAAATTGCATGCAATCTTTGCAAATCTGCGCTTGCCCTTGAAATAATTAGGGTTGATAGATCGCTGAATTGTGGCAGGCTAAAATCGTTAGGGGGCTATACAGTGCGCACGGTCGGGACAGTGGTGGTTTTGTTCGGTCTCTGGCTGCTTATGTCAGGGATATATAATCCGCTTTTGCTTGGGCTTGGCTTGGCGTCATCCATTGTTGCGGTCTATGTTGGTAAACGCATGGATGCACAGGATGACAGCACCCTTGAACTGCACCTTTCACCCGCTCAGCTCCTCAGATATCTGGGGTGGCTGTTTGTGGAAATCGCCCGGGCGAACTGGGCCGTCAGTAAGGTTATATTGTCCAGGAAAATGCCGATCCGGCAGCATTTATTTACCGTCCCCAGCAGCCAGTCCACCGACGTGGGCCAGGTGGTTTTTGCCAACTCCATAACGCTGACCCCCGGAACAATTACAGTTGAGACCGAGGAAGACCACTTTATCGTCCATGCCCTGGCATACAGTAACGATGATCCGGCGGCGCTGGCTGATATGGACGCGCGGGTGTCAAAGTCTGAGACACAGAACCCTAATGTGCGGGGGGCCGCTTAATGTTTATTGTCGCAATGATCGTATTGCTGATCGCTATGGTTATGGTGCTGGTCCGGCTGTTTTCCGGCCCGACATTGTATGACAGGGTCTTGGCGGTAAATTCATTTGGAACCTTTACCGTGCTGTTCATCGGCGTGTTGGGTTTCTTAACCGAACGGCCGGAATTTTTGGATATTGCGCTGCTTTACGCCCTGATAAACTTTGTCGGAACAATCGCGGTACTTAAATTTTTCCGCTACCGGGCTATTGGCGATATTTCACAGACATCCGGCACGGCGGGGGGGGCAAAATGATCGAAACCGGCATTTTAGTGCTAAGCTGGCTGTGCATCGTGTCAGGGTCGGTGTTTTTGTTAATAGGCGCGGCTGGGTTGCTTAGGTTTCCAGATTTTTGGTCACGCCTGCACGCGGCGTCCATTACCGACAGTGCCGGGGTGATCCTGCTGATCATCGGCATGTGCCTGCAGGCGGGCGCAACGCTTATCACTGTTAAGCTGTTGATAATTGGCATTTTCCTATTCATCACCGGGCCCACAGCCACCCATGCCATTGCCAACGCTGCTTTTGTCACTGGGTTGCGACCGGTTGAAGGCAAGGGTCTAAAAGCGCCAAAGCCCACCACCAAGAAGCCATCTGATGCTTGAAACCCTGATCAACCTGGCCCTGTTTGCCATGCTGGTGGCGACCGCGATCACCATTGCCACCATGCGCCGGTTGTTTGCCGTGGCCATGCTGTCTGGTGTTTTCAGCCTGCTCTCCGCGATGCTGTTTGTGACCCTGGACGCCGTAGATGTGGCCTTTACCGAAGCCGCGGTCGGGGCCGGAATATCCACCGTATTGATGCTGGGCACACTGGCATTAACATCCCGTACCGAGCAGCGTTCATCCCATTCACCTTTGATCCCGCTGCTGGTGGTCACGGTCACCGGTGCCGCCATCATCTATGGCACGCTTGATATGGCTAATTTTGGTGCCGCTGACGCCCCGGCGCAGGTGGGTGTTGCCCAGCAATATATGGCCCGCACACCGGGCGATATTGACGTGCCAAATGTCGTGACCGCCATTTTGGCCAGCTATCGGGGCTATGACACGCTGGGGGAAACAGCCGTTGTGTTCACCGCCGGAATTGGCGTTTTGATCTTGCTGTCGGGGTTGCAGGGCCGCCGCCGCAAGGAAGATCAAGACGAAGATGAAGGGGAAAGCACCTGATGCGCCACCACCTTATTCTTCGGGTCATTACCAAACTTCTGGCCAGTACAATCATATTGTTTGCGTTCTACGTGCAGTTTCACGGCGACTATTCCCCCGGCGGCGGCTTTCAGGCCGGGGTGATCATGGCGGTTGCTTTTATTCTGTATGGCATCGTGTTCGGCCTGCGGGCGGTAAAAGCCGTATGTCCGCCGTGGTTTGCCCATAAAATGATGGCGCTTGGGGTGCTGGTTTATGCCGGTACCGGCGTGCTTGGCATGATCTATGGCTTTGATTTTCTTGACTACGGTGCGTTTGATCCGCATCACCCATCCCATGGCCAACATACCGGTATCTTAGCGGTGGAAGCCGGGGTCGGCATCACTGTCACGGGCGTGATGATTTCGATCTACTATGCCTTTGCAGGCCGCCCGCCGCGCATCAGCGATGGAGAATGGTGATGAGCTGGGAATTTTTCATTGGCCATCTGAACTACTGGCTGTTCACAGTTTTGATGATGACGGGCCTGTATATTGTTGTGGCCAAGGGCAATCTGGTCAAAAAAATTGTTGGGCTGAACATTTTTCAGACCGCGGTTTTCATGTTCTATATTTCCATAGGCAAAGTCACCGACGGCACCGCGCCGATCTTTCCGGCCCATGGTCCGGTGGACCCGGATGTGATCTATTCCAATCCTCTGCCCCATGTTCTGATCCTGACGGCCATTGTTGTGGGCATCGCCACCACGTCGCTGGGCTTGGCGCTGATCGTGCGCATCCGCGAAGAATTTGACACCATTGAGGAAGACGAATTGTTGGCCATTGAAACCGCTATGGCCCGCGACGAAAACCGCGCCCATGGCCAGGCAATGGGCGGGCGCGCCTGATGTCAGAGCAAACCATCCACATCGCCCGTTCATTTTCCGATCACCTGCCGGTTTTACAGGTCATGGTGCCGTTCATTGTGGCCCCGATCATTGTGATGATAGGGTCACGCCGGGCGGCCTGGCCACTGGCATTTGCGGCCAGCCTTGCCACCTTCGCCATCGCGCTAACACTGCTGTTAAAGGTGCTGGGTGGCGCGGTGATTTCCTATGAAATCGGCGGTTGGGCGCCGCCGCTGGGCATTGAATACCGGATCGATGCGGCCAATGCCCTGGTGCTGCTGTTGGTATCAGCAATAGGCGCGATTGTGCTAATTTATGCGCGCGAAAGCGTGCGATCTGAAATTCCGGCCAAGCACCACACCCTATTTTACACCATGTATCTGTTGTGCCTGTCGGGCCTGCTTGGGGTTGTGGCCACTGGCGACGCCTTCAACGTCTTCGTGTTTCTAGAGGTTTCAAGCCTGTCGACCTATGTGCTTATTTCCATGGGGTCGCACCGGGATCGCCGGGCACTGACGGCGGCCTTTGATTACCTGATAATGGGCACCATTGGGGCCACATTTTTCGTCATCGGCATTGGGTTCCTTTACGCGGGCACCGGCACGCTGAATATGGCGGATATCGCCAGCTATATCAGCACCCATGGCGCGGACCGCACCATTCAAACGGCGTTCGCCTTTGTTGTCGTCGGCATGGGCCTAAAGGCGGCAGCCTATCCGCTGCACCTGTGGTTGCCCAATGCCTATACCTACGCGCCCTCTGTGGTGTCAGCCTTTCTGGCGGCCACGGCCACCAAAGTGGCCATCTACGTTCTGATGCGGTTCATGTTCACGGTCTTTCAACCTGAATTCCTGATTTCAGCGTCGGTGCTGAAATACCTGCTGATCCCGCTGGCGGTGCTGGCGATGTTCGCCGCGTCTCTTATCGCGGTATTCCAAAACGACATGAAGCGTATGCTGGCCTATTCCAGCATTGGGCAGATCGGCTATATCCTGCTTGGCATCGGGCTGCTTTCCCATACCGGGCTAAGCGCAGCTATTGTGCATCTGTTCAACCATGGCATCACCAAAGCGGCGCTGTTCATGGGGGTTGGGGCGCTTGTGTACCGATCTGGAAGCTCATTTTACGGCCGCCTTGAGGGCATGGGCAAGACTATGCCATTCACCAGCTTTGCCATTGTGCTGGCCGGGTTGTCGCTGATCGGCATTCCGGGAACGGCAGGGTTCATTAGCAAATGGGTACTTGTGCAGGCAGCACTTGAAAAAGGTTGGTGGCCCATTGCAATGCTTGTGGTCGGCTCATCCCTGTTGGCGGTCATTTATGTTTGGCGGGTGGTCGAAACCCTATATATGAAGCCGCGGGCCAAGGACGCTGTGCGCGGTGAAGCACCGTTAAGCATGCTGATCCCGGTGTGGATCATGGCACTAGCGACGATCTATTTTGGTTTGAACACTGAGCTGACACTGACAACGGCCCGCCTGGCCGCGGACGGTTTGCTGGCAGGTTTCGGGGCAGGGGGGCACTAGATGGAAACCAATATCGCCATTTTCCTGACCATGTTGATCCCCGCGGCGGCGGCGGTGTTGAACCTGGTGTTGCGCAATGCGCCTGACCTGCGCGACGGGGTCACATTGGCGGCGGCGTTTGCAACATTTGCGGCCGTTATGACCATTTTGACCAACGTTGGTAACGGCACCAGCGCACCGATCGAGCTTGTCCAAGTACTGCCAGGCCTGGGCATCGCCTTTAACGTTGAACCGCTGGGGCTGATGTTCGCCATCGTCGCCTCGGGCCTGTGGATATTGACGCATATTTACGCCGTTGGGTACATGCGCGGCAATAACGAAGACAATCACCCCCGGTTTTTTGCCAGCTTTTCCCTGGCCATCAGCGCGGTCATGGGCTTGGCGTTTTCCGCCAATATGTTCACGCTGTTTTTGTTCTATGAAATGCTGACCCTGTCCACTTATCCACTGGTTGCCCATGCGGGCACCGATGCTGCGATCAAAGGCGCACGCACCTATCTGGGCGTGTTGATGGGCACGTCCATTGGCATGCTGCTGATTGCCGTTATCTGGACCTACACCATCGCCGGAACGTTGGACTTTACCCAGGGCGGCATTTTGGCGGGCCATATTGCCGGGCCGATGGTGGCGGTTTTGCTGGGGTTGTACGCCTTTGGCATCGGCAAAGCCGCGCTGATGCCGTTCCACCGTTGGCTGCCAGCGGCCATGGTTGCCCCAACCCCGGTGTCGGCATTGCTGCACGCGGTGGCGGTGGTTAAGGCCGGTGTTTTCACCATGCTCAAGGTGGGCATCTACATTTTCGGCATTGATTTTCTAGCCGATACCGGGGCCTCTGAATGGCTGATGTGGCTGGCTGCCTACAGCATTATTGCGGCATCCATCGTGGCGCTGACCAAAGACAACCTAAAGGCGCGCCTAGCCTATTCGACCATATCTCAGCTCAGTTACATCACCCTTGGCATGGCTTTGGCCACCTCAATGGGGGCGCTTGGTGGTGGTATGCACATCGCGATGCACGCCATGGGCAAGATCACACTGTTCATGTGCGCAGGCTCGATCTATGTCGCCACCCGCAAAACCAATATCAGCCAGATGGCCGGCCTTGGCCGCCTGATGCCGATCACCTTTGGGGCGTTTTTTATCGGGGCGCTGTCGATCATTGGCCTGCCGCCATTGGGCGGATCGTGGAGCAAATGGCTGCTGATCGTAGGTGCTGCCGACACCGGGCAACAGGTCATGATTGCGGTGCTGATGCTCAGCTCACTGCTGAATATCGCCTACCTGATCCCGGTTGTGGCGCGCGGCTTCTTTTTGCAATCCCCCGATGCCGCCCCCACACCGCCCCGCATGTCAGAGGCACCGCTACTATGCTGGCTGCCGCCCGCCATCACCGCCTTTGGCTGTGTGTTGCTGTTCTTTTACGCATCCAATCTGCGTGACTTTTTGCTACCAATAGTAGGGGGCGCACAATGAATGCCTATTTGACGGACCCGCCGACCACAGATGAAGACACGCGCGCCTATGGCAAACGCCTGCAAGCACAGGGCCAACGTGAGCTGTATATACGCAAAGCACTACGCGCGCATTTTGGGCTGTCCATTGACGAAACAATCGCTGCCTGCGCGGAACTGCCGGACGCCCGGCTTTTGGAATTAAACGCGCTGCGTGCCCGGTTTCCCGCACTTAATGCCAACCGGCTGGCTTGGAAAATATCCAAGTCCCTGACAATTCCAAAGACAGATGCCCTTATTTGGGCGCAAAGGCTGCTGAAAAAAGAAGGGAGGGTTTAGCCATGTCAGATAATGGAACCGATCCCAAAACCTACCCCGCCCTTGGCCGCCTGCTGCTGTGGGTTGACAGGCCGGGCAGCGCCAACCGGATATTTTGGGCGCTGGCGCTGATCTGCGCCGGCCTGTTCGCCTATGATTTCACCTTTGAAAAACACGGCCATTTCAGCATGGAAAACTTGCCGGGCTTCTTTGGCGCATTTGGCTTCATCGCCTTCACCGCCGTCATCCTTGGGGCCAAGGCGCTGCGGCTGCTGATCAAGCGACCAGAAGATTTTTACGCCGAACACTCTGTCGACACAGAAGACTACCCAGCCTCCGGCCTGGAAAAGCGTGATCACGATGCTTGACCAAATCCCCACCGCGTTCCTGTTTATTTGTGCTGCCCTTGTCGTGCCGTTCCTGCCCGCAGGGCGCGTCCGGTCGCTGTGGTTGCTTTTGGTGCCGATCTTAGCCGCCTGGCAGGTTTGGGGGTTAGAGCTGAACAGCCATATGCAAACCCAGTTCTTTGGTTTTGATCTTGACCTGATGCGGGTTGATAAACTGTCGCGTATATTCGCGCTGATCTTTTGCATGGCGGCGTTCCTGGGCAACCTTTACGCTTGGCACCTGCGCGACACGGTGCAGCAAGCGGCGGCCCTGCTTTACGCAGGCGCTGCCATCGGTGCGGTGTTCGCGGGTGACTTGATATCGCTGTTCTTTTACTGGGAAGGCACGGCCATCGCGTCGGTGTTTTTGATCTGGGCCCGGCGCACCGAAGGCGCTTATCACACCGGTATGCGCTATCTGCTTATTCAGGTTGGGTCCGGCGTGATCCTGCTTGCAGGTGTGGCGCTGTATTACCGCGATACCGGTTCAATTTCGTTTGAGCTGATGACGCTTAATTCCCCGGCCACCTGGCTGATATTCATCGCTTTTGGCATCAAAGCCGCGTTTCCACTGCTGCACAACTGGCTGCAAGACAGCTATCCGGCGGCCACAGTGACCGGCACGGTGATCCTGTCGGCCTTTACCACCAAGCTGGCGATTTATGCCTTGGCGCGGGGCTTTGCCGGTACTGAGATTCTGATCTATATCGGCGTGGTCATGACGTTGTTTCCAATTTTCTTTGCCGAGATCGAAAATGACCTGCGCCGGGTGCTGGCCTATTCGCTGAACAATCAACTGGGGTTCATGGTCGTTGGCATCGGCATTGGCACCGAGATGGCAATTAACGGCACCGCCTCGCATGCCTTTGCCCACATTCTTTACAAAGCCCTGCTGTTCATGGCCGTTGGATCGGTGCTGTTTCGAACCGGCACCTCCAAAGCGTCCGAACTTGGCGGGCTCTATCGAACCATGCCACTGACCATGATCTTTTGCCTGGTCGGTGCCGCATCAATTTCGGCGTTTCCACTGTTTTCCGGATTCGTCACCAAGTCCTTGATTTTGGATGAGGCAGCAGGCGCACATATGTACATAGTCTGGGGCGCGCTTGTCTTTGCCTCTGCCGGTGTATTGTCCCATTCCGGCATCAAAATCCCGTTCTTCATGTTCTTTGCCCATGACAGCGGCAAACGCCCCGCCGAGGCCCCAACCCATATGTTGCTGGCCATGGGGCTGACCGCGTTTTTGTGTATTGCAATCGGTGTGTTTCCCGCCCCGCTGTATGCGCTGTTACCCTATGAGGTCGACTATACCCCCTACACCACCAGCCATGTTGTCGGGCAGTTGCAACTGCTGTTCTTTGCCTTGCTGGCGTTTGGCATATTGATGCGCACAGGCATCCACCCGCCGGAATTGCGGGCTGTCAATCTGGACAGCGATGTCATCTATCGCAAATGGATGCCTCGGGTGCTTGGCAGGCTTTCAGTTATCACAGCCACCCTCTGGCAGGCAAAGCTCGGGTTTGTGATGCGCCGTTTAGACAGTATTGTGACCGGCCTTTATCGCAGTCATGGCCCCGAGGGGCGCATGGCGCGCACCTGGCCCATTGGGTCCATGGTGATCTGGATTGCCGTTATCCTAAGCGCCACGCTTTTGCTGAATTTCTTTGGTTAGGCGATTGCCGCCCAGATTGACCCGGCAATCATCGAACCCACAAATGCAAAGCCCAGATATGACAGAAATATCCTTGGCTTCACCAGCGCCCAGACAGCAACCGCCGCCGGTATGCAGCTGACCCCGCCCGCCAGCACAAATGACATTGCGGCGCCCTGGCTCATGCCTTGCTCCAACAACCCGGCAATAAGCGGCACAGCGGCGTAGCCGTTCAAATACGCAGGCCCCCCCAGCAATGCCCCCAGGAAAATCGGCTGGAACCCGTCCCCCCCCAGCACGTTTGCCACCAGATCGGCGGGAATATAGGTCAACATCAGGCTTTCCAAAGTGTAAGCAAGCACCAGCCATTTCGTCAGGAATAGCGCGTTCTTTAGCGTTTCCCGGCGAAAAACCTGAACCCGTGGCTGTTCTGTCCAAAACTTCCATACCGGTGCCCCGTCAAAACTGTTGTCGCCACAACCACACCCCGTGGCCTCCCCTTCTTTCAGCGGGTTGGCAAACAGGCCGGTGGGGGCAAGTACCTTAACGCCAAATCCGCCAAAAAGCCCCAGCCCGACGGCTGCAATCGTCTTGGCAATGGCGAAATCCACGCCCAAAGCGCTCGAGGTGATCAAAAACATCGCCGGGTCCATCAGTGGTGACGCCAACCAAAATGCCATAACGGCTGACAATGGCGCGCCCATGGCCAGCAGGGCGGCGATGAATGGAATGACTTCGCACGAACAAAACGGCGCGATGCCCCCCACCAGGGCGGCGACGAATATCATCCGAACTTCGCGCCCCTGAAACGCCGATGCCACAACGGCTTCGGCACCGCTGGCGCGCAGGTATCCAATGGCCAACACAGCAAACAGAATGAACGGCGCGGTCTGGGCGAACGCCTTTATCGTAAATGCCAAAGTCGGCAGGAACAGATACGGGCTGAAAATCCCAAGCAGCAAAAATATAACAGCAGTTGCCAGCCAGGCTTTGTCTAAGCGGGCGGGGCGCTTTCCCCCGGTTGTGTGGGTTTGGCTGTCAGTGGTCATTGCTATCCCCGTGATGCGTGTGGCGCTGATGGCCCGCATCGGCGCAGCATTCTGACAATAGAAATTCGCTCAGGCGCTGAACCGTGTCATAGGCGATGGCGGCGCAGATAATTGAGCGCCCTTTTCGGTGCTGCTTGACCAGCCCGGCATGGCTTAGAAATTTCACATGGTGGGTCAGGGTTGCCCCGGTAATGCCGGTTGCTTTGCCAAGCTCCCCAATTGACAACCCGTCCGGCCCAGCCCGCACAAGTGCCCGTATGACGCCAAGGCGCTGCTCTGAACCCAGTGCGGCAAACGCCTGCGCTGCCTGAACTATTGATGTCTCTGTTGACTCTGATATTTCCATAATTCTAGAAATATAGAAGTTATATGTTTTGTCAACGGCCCAGGGGCTACTGCCGTTTATTTGTATGGACGCGCCACACCATTGGTCGGCCTCGCCACATGACCGCCCGGCCCATCACCTAACCGCAATACCCGCCCCGCACTGCCTCATCTGCCACAATGCGCGCCAGATCCCGATCACTAATATCGCCAATAATCACCGTGCGTCCGATCACCATGCCGGGGGTTCCCAGCATGCCAAACATGTTGGCCACGGCGCGTGATTGCCACATCTGATCATTGACTTGTGGGCTGTTCATATCCGCCAGCAGGCGCGCGCCATCGATGCCTACGCTTTGCGCCAGTAACCCGACATAGCCCTCATTTGCCTGAAATCGCGACCGCATCAACCGGTCATGAAACGCGTCATACGCGCCTTGATTGCGCGCCGCGATCGCTGCCCGTGCCGCCATCTTTGACCCGACACCCAAGGCCGCCAGGTCATGCCAGTTTAGCGCAACACCTTTCAGGGCCCGCAAACGCGGTGTTAAGCGACGGCAAATGGGGCATTGATAATCAAAGAAATAAGCCATCGGCACCTGGCCCGCCGTCCCGGTGCTCTGCCCAAACAACGCCGCGCAAATATCGCGCGCCACCACCCGTTCTGCCACCACCAACCCCTCTGGCGTGTCCTCAGGAATGCCGATCAGCGGGTCAAACCCACCGCTGATTTCCCCGCCACTTAACCGCCGATACCCGGCCGGTTCAACCATATCCTGAAACGGCAGCGGCTGTTGTGGCAGCAGTCCTGTCAACCACCCGGTAAACCACCCCGACCGCACCCCAGCGTAGCCCATAACCGCCAGCGCCCCAGCCCCGACAATAAACCGCCGCCGATCCAGGGGCGCACGGCTCATTGGCGCAGCCGCCAGCCGGTTTTAAAGATCATCCAGACAATCGCGATACACAGTGCCAAAAACCCGCATACGGCAATGACAGAGGCCGCAACCGGCACATCCGCCACGTCAAAAAATGACCAGCGGAAACCGGAAATCAGATACAGTACCGGGTTGAATTTGGTAACGGTCTGCCAGGCCTCAGGCAGCATTGAGACCGAATAAAATGACCCGCCCAAAAATACCAAAGGCGTGATCACCAGCAATGGAATCAACTGCAATTGTTCAAAATTCTTTGCCCAAATGCCAATGATAAACCCCAGCAATGAAAATGTTATCGCCGTCAGCACCATGAATGTTACCATCCAAACCGGGTGCGCAATTGATATATCAACAAACAACGTCGACGTCGCCAAAATGATCAGCGATATGGCAATCGCCTTGGTCGCCGCCGCCCCAACATAGCCGATCACGATCTCAATGAACGACATCGGCGCGCTCAGCAGCTCATAGATTGTGCCGATGAATTTCGGGAAATAAATCCCAAAGGACGCATTGCTGACGGTCTGTTGCAACAGCGTCAGCATGATCAACCCCGGCACAATAAACGCACCATAACTGACCCCATCAACCGATTGTATGCGGCTGCCGATGGCGGTGCCAAAGACAATGAAATACAGCACCGTCGATAGAACCGGCGAAACGATCGACTGGGCAAGGGTGCGAAATGTCCGTGTCATTTCAAAGACATAAATGGCCTTTATCGCATACCAGTTCATGCCGCGTCCTCCACCAGGGTCAAAAATATCTGCTCCAGCGAACTTTGCGATGTGCTTAAATCGCGCACGGATAGCCCGGCCTCTGACAGATCCGCCAACAGCCGGGTGATGCCGGTGCGCTCGGCGCGGGTGTCATAGTCATAGCGCAGTGATCCACCATCATCCGCCAGCACCAAGCCATAGGCGCTCAACGCCGCCGGCACTTTGCCAATTGGTTTTTGCAGCTCTAACAGCATCTGCTTGTGGCCCAGCTGCTTCATCAATGTGGTCGTTTCCTCAACCAGCACCAGCTTACCTTTGTTGATCACCCCGATGCGGTCGGCCATTTCCTCGGCCTCTTCAATGTAATGGGTGGTCAAAATAATTGTCACACCATCGTCGCGCAGCTTGCGCACCAATTCCCACATATCCTTGCGCAGGCTCACATCCACCCCGGCGGTGGGCTCATCCAGAAATAGTATCCGCGGCTCATGGGCCAGCGCCTTGGCAATCAACACCCGGCGCTTCATGCCGCCGGACAATTCCATATTGCGACTGTCCTTCTTGTCCCACAATGACAGTGATCGCAGCACCGCTTCTATATGGGCGTCATCGCGGGGCTTGCCAAACAAACCGCGCGAAAACCGCGTGGTATTGATCACCGTTTCAAACGGTTCAATGGTAATTTCCTGGGGCACCAGCCCGATCAGGCTGCGCGCCGCGCGATAGTCGCGCTCAATATCATGCCCGGCCACCGCCACACTGCCCGAACTGATCTTTACCAACCCGCAAATGGCAGAAATCAACGTGGTCTTGCCCGCCCCATTGGGCCCCAACAGCGCCAGAATTTCACCCTGCTTAATCTCAAGCGAGACATCGCTTAACGCCGCTGGCCCGCTGGCATATTGCTTTGATAGGTTTTCAATAGAAATTATAGAAGCCATCCAAACACTCCAGACATAAATTCATACAGAAACTAGCCCGGCAACCGACACGGCACCAGACGTCTTCTTCTTTTCAAAAATATCTTCGGGGGGATTGGTCCCAGACCAATGGGGGCAGACAGCCCCCAAACAGCATCGCCGTTAGCGCCGCCGGTCGCGCCGTGACGACATCGGCTGAAACGCCACCCCAACATGGGCCTCGCAATAGGGCTTGCCGGTTTTCACAGCCAACCCGCAAAACCAAAATTCATCCGTTGCCGGATCACCAATGGGCCACTTGCAGGTCCGCTCGGTTAATTCCATCAGGCTGATCTTTTTGGCCGTCTTTTCCACTTCACGCACAGAGGCCAATGCTTCCGGGCTGATCTCATTGGCAGAGGGCTGTGGTGGCAACGGTTGCCCCGCCGGAATGATCGCGCGGCGCAAATGCCCAACGGGCCGCTTTACCGGCACAGGAATGTTTTCAGGTGCGGGCGTTTTTGCCGCCACCTTGGGCTTTGCGGCAGGCTTGGCCTTTTCCTTAGGGGCGGCTTTTGCGGTGCCACCACCGGCTGCACGGTTGGACAGGCCCAACCGGTGCACTTTACCGATCACCGCATTGCGTGTGACGCCGCCAAGCTCTTTGGCGATCTGGCTGGCCGACTGGCCTTCGCCCCACATCTTTTTCAGCACATCTACGCGCTCGTCTGTCCAGGCCATGGGTTTTCCTTAAATCTGTCGGTCCCCACCATACCCTGCCAATGGGGGCGGGCACAAGTATCCGTTGTTCCAAATTTTTCGCAGAAGAATTACCCCTAAAATTACCCCCCAAAACCCTGGCATAACTCTGCCAAAACTCTGGACAGCCCTTAATTTTCAGGCTACCAATCCGGCCATGACGCATATGAGCACACATATTTCAATCCGACGACGCCGACGCTAACCCGTCCGGCGCGCCCTTGCGCATCTTTTTCCCCCACCAATATCGTTGACTTGCCCCCGTGCCCCGTGCACCCCTCGGGCTTTAATAAATAGGCCAAACCCCATGATCGATCCAATTTTGCCCACCTATAATCGCGCCCCGCTTTCCTTCACCCACGGTGATGGTAGCTGGCTGGTGGAACGTGACGGGCGACGTTTTCTGGATCTGGCGGCTGGCATTGGCGTCAGCGCCTTGGGCCATGCCCATCCGGCACTTGTGGCGGCCATAACCGATCAGGCGGGTAAGCTTTGGCACCTGTCAAACCTCTATGAAATCCCCCAGCAACGGGCGCTGGCGGAAAAACTGGTCGATGAAACCTTCGCCGACACTGTGTTTTTCACCAATTCCGGTACCGAGGCTTGCGAGTTAGCGGTTAAAATGGCCCGCAAATACTGGCACGTCGCAGGCCAGCCCGACCGCCATGAAATCATCGCCTTTCACGGCGCGTTTCATGGCCGTTCAGCCGCTGCCATCGCCGCTGCCGGATCAGACAAAATGACCGCCGGGTTTGCCCCGTTGCTGTCCGGATTTACCCAGCTGCCCTACGGCGATATTGATGCGCTGGCAGACGCCGCCAGCGACACTACCGCCGCCATCATCATCGAACCGGTGCTGGGCGAAGGCGGCATCATACCGCTGCCCGACCAAGCCCTGAAAGACATCCGCTCCATTTGTGACGCGCACAACATCCTGTTGATCCTTGACGAAGTCCAATGTGGCATGGGCAGGACAGGCAGGCTGTTCGCCCATGAATGGGCCGGTATCACGCCCGACATCATGATGGTGGCCAAGGGGTTGGGCGGCGGCTTTCCCATCGGCGCGGTGCTGGCCAGCGAAAATGCGGCGCAGGGCATGACGGCTGGCACCCACGGCTCGACCTATGGCGGCAACCCCTTGGGCTGCACGGTTGGGTTGGCGGTAATGAACATCGTCGCCGCACCGGAATTTCTGGCCGATGTCAGCCGCAAATCCGGCCTGTTTCGCCAGAAACTGGAAGGCCTGGTTGCCGCGCACCCCGACATCTTTGAACAGGTGCGCGGCACTGGCCTGATGCTGGGGCTGAAATGCAAAATCCCAAATCTTGACCTGCTGAGCGCGGCGTACGGCGAACACATCCTTGTCGTGCCTGCTGCCGACAACGTCATCCGCCTGTTGCCGCCCCTGAACATCTCTGACGATGACATTGCCACGGCCATCAACCGCCTTGATGCCGCCGCCACCAGCCTGACATAAACGCCCCAGCTACAGAAAGCACCGATATGAACCATTTCCTGGACATCCACACCACCGCCCCGGACGATCTGCGCCACATCATCGACCATGCCCGCACCATGAAAAATGCCCGCACCGGCCAATCCAAAGGCACACCCGACGTTGACCAGCCGCTGAAAAATCACATGGTGGCGCTGATATTTGAAAAGCCCAGCACCCGCACCCGGGTCAGCTTTGATGTGGGCGTGCGCCAGATGGGCGGCGAATGCATGGTGCTTTCGGGCACTGATATGCAACTGGGCCATGGTGAAACCATCGCCGACACCGCCCGCGTGCTGTCACGCTATGTTGACCTGATCATGCTGCGCACCTTTGAAGAGGCGACAGTGCAGGAAATGGCCGAATACGCCTCGGTGCCAGTGATCAACGGGTTGACCAACCGCACACATCCCTGCCAGGTCATGGCCGACGTCATGACATTCGAAGAACACCGCGGCCCGATCAAAGGTAAAAAAGTCGTCTGGTCAGGCGACGGCAACAACACCTGCCATTCCCTGCTGCACGCCGCTGGCCAATTTGGCTTTGACATGACCATCACCGGCCCCGAAACCCTGCACCCGGAAGCTGAAATAATCGAACATGCGCGCAAAAGCGGCGCAAATGTCACCCTGGAAACTGACCCGGAAAAGGCGGTGCAAAACGCTGACCTGATCGTCACCGACACCTGGGTGTCGATGCATGACAGCCCCTCCATGCGCGAACGCCGCCACAATCAGCTGCGCCCCTATCAGGTGGATGATGCGCTGATGCAAAAAGCCAACCCGGACGCGCTGTTCATGCACTGCCTGCCGGCACACCGCGACGAAGAAGTCACCAACGCGGTGATGGACGGCCCCCAATCGGTGGTGTTTGACGAAGCCGAGAACCGCCTGCATGCGCAAAAAGCCATCATGCGCTGGTGCCTTGGGGTTTAGGGCGATTATTCGCAGAATAATCGTGGCGCGTAGCGGTACAGGCTTAGGCCTGCCGCGCCGCGCTCACCTTGCAACCATTTACGCGCGACGGGAAAAATAAACAGTTACAGCACCGTATTAACCGTCAACAACACCCAAGGATAAGCATTGTATCCCCGGCTCACCTTTGGGCGGGCAAACAGCAATAGCGCAACCAATATGCTCTACAGTCCCAGGGGCGCTTCTTTTACAAAATTTAGGGGTTTGGGATGCGCGCTTGGTTTTTTCCACACCCAGGCCGGCCCCTCCAGGGCTAAAGACATGGCTGCAGATGAAACCCCGCTTGATATCTTTGTTCCCTAAATATCCCCACCGGAGGCATCCGATTTTTCGCAGAAAAATCACCCCACCCTGCCACGCGGGCATCATTTAAACGGGTGGTGGCACAAACTGATGGCGCAAGATTAAGCGGTGTTAAGCCTAAACAAACACCGCCGTCAGCCCCAGAAATATCACACCAGACAATACCGCCGCCGCTGGAACCGTGATCACCCAAGCCGCCAGTATGGTCAGGAAATGCGACCGGCGCACCAACTTGCGCCGCCGCCGTTCTTCGGGGGCCACTTTTCGCACTGTGGTGCTTTTGGCCCGGCGCTCTTCCTGCCATTCCCGGTAAAAGCCAACCCCGAACACACCGCCGACGGCAATGTGGGTTGAACTGACCGGCAGGCCCAGCCAGGACGCAAATATCACCGTAATCGCTGCCGACAGGGCCACACAATAGGCCCGCATCGGGTTCAGCTTGGTAATCTGCCCGCCGACCATTTTGATCAACTTGGGCCCAAACAGGAACAACCCAAACGAAATACCAAAGGCCCCGATAATCATGACCCAGATCGGTATCGACACCTTACCGGCAAATTCGCCAACACTTTCGGCATGCACAATCGCCGCCAATGGCCCGACCGCGTTGGCCACATCATTGGCCCCATGGGCAAATGACAGCAAAGCCGCCGAGATCACCAAAGGCATCCGAAACAATATTTTCAGCGATTTGTTACGGTTCTCCATGCCCTGTGACTGCCGCCGGATAAAGGGCCGCGCCACCCCATAGCTTAGCACACCAATGCCGGCACCAATCAGCAATGCCGTCGGGATATCAATTGTAATAATTTTGCTCAACCCTTTCACGGAAAGGTAAGCCGCAAAAACACCCGCCATAATGGCGATCAACACCGGCACCCATGTGCGCGCCGCGGCAATTTTGTCTTGCTTGTACATAATCTGGGTCTTGATAAACGCCAAAAACAGGGCTGCAACCAGCCCGCCTAAAACAGGTGAAATCACCCAGCTTGCGGCGATTTTCGCCATATTTGGCCAATTCACCGCCGCAAATCCAGCCGCCGCAATCCCGGCCCCCATGACGCCGCCCACAACCGAATGGGTGGTGGAAACCGGCGCGCCTACAACCGTGGCCAGGTTGACCCAAACCGCCGCTGACATCAGTGCCGCCATCATCGCCCAGACAAAAATCTTGCTGTCGCTGACACTGGCGGGGTCAATAATTCCCTTGGAAATGGTCGACACCACGTCGCCCCCCGCCAACAGTGCCCCGGCGCTTTCAAATACTGCGGCAATAATGATGGCCCCAACCATGGTCAGGGCCTTGGCCCCCACCGCAGGCCCGACATTATTGGCCACATCATTGGCGCCAATATTAAGCGCCATATAGGCCCCAAGGGCGGCCGCCGCGACCACAATCATTGAGCCTTCAGATTGGCCAAACAACAGCGCTGCCGCCAGTGCAGCTATGGCAATAAATGCCAGCGCAATTCCGGTTCCAACAACGGGGCGCGACACATATTGGGCAGCGTTTTCCAACTGAGCAATGCGGCCCAGGTCTTTGTCCAGGGTCAGCCATTGGTTGTTTTGGGGATCAGATGCCATCTAATTTGTCTCCGGGTTGTATGAGATCGATCAGCACATAGGCGCGCAATAGGCGGGAATCGCCACAGGCACAACGCTATATTTTGCCTTTGGTATTGCCAATACCCGGGGGCGGCTTAGGCTGGCAGCCATTCGTCACAATAAATGGAATTTGCCAATGCACAAAGCGCAAATCGGGATTTACGGACTTGGCACCATGGGCAGTGCATTGGCGCTGAACCTGGCCGATAGCGGCTTTGACGTGGCCGTGACCAACCGTGAAACATCCTGGATAGATGATTTCATAAAAGAAGCCGACGATCTGGCTGGCAATCTGCATGGTTTTGAAAACCTGCCCGATTTTGTCACTGGGCTGCGACAACCCCGGGTGATCCTGTTCATGATCCCCTCAGGTGCGCCGATGGACGCCATGATCAAAACGATCACCCCGCTTTTATCCCCCGGTGACACCATAATTGACGGCGGTAACGCCAATTTCCACGACACCCGCCGGCGCTGCGCTGAGATGGCGGAAAATGATTTGCATTTTGTCGGCATGGGGGTGTCGGGCGGGGAAGAAGGCGCGCGCTTTGGCCCCTCTATGATGGTGGGTGGCAGCGCCCACAGCTGGCAACAGTTGCAACCGATCCTGCGCGCCATTGCCGCCAACTTTAAGGGCGATCCCTGTGTTGATCTGCTGGGGCCCGACGGCGCCGGGCATTTCGTGAAAACTGTGCATAACGGCATTGAATACGCCGATATGCAAATGATTGCAGAGGTTTACGGCATCTTACGTGATGGCCATGGTATGGCACCGGGCGGCATTGGCGCGATGTTTGAGCGTTGGAATGCAGGCCCGCTGCAGTCCTATCTGGTGGAAATTTCCGGCAAAGTTCTAAGCGCGGTTGACCCTGTAACCGGGGCACCGATGGTGGATATGATCTTGGATAAGGCCGGGCAAAAAGGCACCGGACGCTGGACGGTGATAGAGGCGCTTGGCCTTGGGCAATCGGCGTCAACAATTGAGGCCGCGGTCGCCGCGCGTTCCTGGTCTGCCCACAAAGATATGCGCTTGGCCGGGCAGGAACTATTTGCCACCGGCGCGACGGCGACGGGTGCCAACTTGCCAGGCCAGGATGATCTGGAAGCCGCGCTTTTGGCGGCCAAGATCATCGCCTATGCCCAAGGGTTTGCCCTGCTTGAAGCGGCGAGCCAGGAATATGACTGGGATCTTGATCTGGGGCGCATCGCTGAAATATGGCGCGCCGG
Source organism: Paracoccaceae bacterium (assembly GCA_036479015.1). Lineage (GTDB taxonomy): Bacteria > Pseudomonadota > Alphaproteobacteria > Rhodobacterales > Rhodobacteraceae > NVTR01. The sequence goes on from JAZGFB010000033.1 coordinate 30,275, forward strand.
CTGTATCATACGCTCGGCGATGTTGGATGACATGGCAGCGGCGTCGCGCGTTGGCCTGCCCATGGGTCAGCTGATGTTTGCGCCCGCGTTCAAGGTTATCTTGATCCACTCAGGCGATGCTTTGCGTCGTCTGGTTTCCAGTGCGGCCCTGTCGGGGGTGCCCGTTCCGGCGTTCTCTGCCGCTCTGGCCTATTTTGACACCATGGCCCAAGGGCGCGGCACCACCGATTTGATTCAGGCGCAACGGGATTTCTTTGGCGCGCACGGGTTTGAGCGGCTGGATGGCGGCACTGGCAAGCACGGACCCTGGGGGCTGGACTGAACGGGTGGATGCCTTAGGCAGGATATTTAGAAAAAGAAGAAATCAGGATTTTCGCGGTTTCGCGCGCAGGGTTGGGGCCGCCTGTGTCGGGTCTTGGGGCCAGGGGTGTTTGGGGTACCGCCCGCGCATGTCTTTGCGCACGTCGCCGTATGATGTGGCCCAGAAGCCCGGCAGATCCATGGTGGTTTGCACGGGGCGGCCGGCCGGTGACATAAGGGTGATGCGCAGGGGCTGCCCGGCGACGGTTGGGTGCTGGCTTAGGCCGAACATTTCCTGCAAGCGCACCGAAATTGCCGGGTGTTCCCCGCTGTAATCGATGGCAGCTTTGCGCTGCATTGGGGTGGTGAAATGGGCCGGGGCGTTGCGCTCAACCGCCTGTTGCTGATCCCAGTCCAGCCACAGGCGCAGGGCTGGCAACAGATCAAAACCGCGGATGTCGGCGGCGTTGCGCACCCCCGTAACATGGGCCAACAGCCAGTCGTCCAGCCGCGACAGCAGGCCCGTTTCAGTCATGTCTGGCAAAGCGGTGCCACCTGCGCGCACCAGCTCAACCCGCGCCATAAAGCGCCGCGCGGCGCTGGACAGCGGCAAGCCAAGGTCGCGAAAACCGTCCAGTGCTGCACGTGCCATATCGCTTGGATCGGCGTCACCCCAGGTGCGGTCCTGCAGGATCAATGCCCCCAGCATTTCGCGTTGTCGCGCCTGAACCCGGCGGTTACGTTGTGACCAGTGACAGCTGTTTTGCCAGATGATCTGCGCACCATAAAGCCCGCGCAATTCGCTTTCACTGATGGCGATCGCCTGGCGAATACGGGCCTGGCGGGCGTCACCGTCCAGGTCGCTGACCACAATCATCCGGGCACCAGCCAACGGGTCATGGGCGTCCATTATCGCCTCTTTTCCCCCGGAAAGTATCCAGCGCGGGGCCGTGCCGTCGCGGCGCAACCCGATGCGGTCAGGATAGGCCAGCGCTGCCGTTTCGGCCCAGCTGTGGTGCGGTCCGGAACCGGCAAACCTGACCAGGCGTTTGGCTTCCATGCGGATGCGAGAGATGGCGGCTGAATTGGCACCTGCTGCGGTCGAATTTTGCAGTGCTGCGCGCCGCACTAACAGATCAACGCCGGCCCCGCGCAATGGGTCACGATCCCCCAGAAGTGCCGCCAACAGCGGTGCGTCTTTGCCGCCCTTGACCAGCATATGCGCCAGTCTCGGATGCAGCGGCAGGCGGGCCAATGTGCGGCCGTGATCCGTGATTGCGCCCTTGGCATCAAGGGCGCCAAGACCCCATAACAACCTGTGTGCGGCGGCCATAGCCCCAGGGTTTGGCGGGCTAACAAACGCCATATTTGCAACGTCACGCGCGCCCCAAAACGCCAGTTCCAACATAAGGCTGCTCAGATCACCACAGTTAATTTCGGCGGGCGGAAACGCCGCCATGCCACCCTCTTCGCCGCGGGTCCAAAACCGGTAACATTGCCCCGGTTCAACCCGCCCGGCGCGGCCACGGCGCTGGTCTGCCTCAGCCTTTGTCACCCGCTCTGTGATCAGGCGCGACATGCCGGAACCGGCGTCAAACCGGGCGCGGCGGGCGCGGCCAGCATCCACCACCACAGATATCCCGGCAATGGTCAGTGAGGTTTCGGCAATGGCCGTGGCCAAAACAATTTTGCGCCCCTTTGGGGCAGGGGCAACGGCCCTGCGCTGGGCTTTAAAATCCATCGCACCAAACAGCGGATACACAGTGCACTCTGGGGGCAGTTGCCCCGCCAGCCGCGCCGCAACCCGGCGAATTTCGCCTTCTCCGGGTAAAAAGACCAAAATGCCACCGCTGGATTCGTGGCTGGCCCGGACCACCAGATCAGCCAGGGCATGTTCAAAGCGTTGGGTTTTTGGGGTTGGGCGGTCCAACCAAATTGTGCCAACCTCAAAGGCGCGCCCCTGCGACGTTATTATTGGGCAGTCCAACATGTCCGCCACCGGGCTGGCGTCCAATGTGGCCGACATCACCAGAACCAGCAGATCTTCGCGCAGGGCAGCGCGGGCTTCCCAAACCAGGGCCAGCCCCAGGTCGCCGTTCAGCGAGCGTTCGTGAAATTCGTCAAAGATCACCGCACCGATCCCGTCTAGCGACGGGTCCGACTGTATCATCGCCGTTAATATGCCTTCGGTGATCACCTCTATTTGGGTGGCTTTGGATGATTTGGCGTCGCCGCGCATGCGGTACCCAACGGTTTTTCCCACAGGTTCACCCAATGTGTCGGCCATACGTTCAGCAGCAGCCCGCGTCGCCAGGCGCCGGGGTTCTAATATTAGGATTTTGCCGCGACATAACCCGGCGTCTAAAATTGCCAGTGGCACCACAGTGGTTTTGCCAGCCCCCGGTGGGGCCTGCAGCACCGCCACACCGGCATTTCCCAGGGCATCCATAAGGGCGGGCAGGGCGTCACAAATGGGAAGATCGGGCAGCTGCATGGGGTCTTATGGGGGAAGTGGCGTGCCAGTGCCATAGGGCAGGTTGTGCGATCATGTTTTCCATGTCAGGTGGCGCACGGATTGCTAGGCATATGGGGAAATTTCCCGCCGTGTTCAAAACCTGCAAATCCAACCGATCTAGCGCTTGACGCGCGGGGCTACAGCGCTTACACCCCGGCATCTGAATTTGAGGTATATCCAATGATGTGCCCAGCTGTTTTGTAGACGAAGGAACTGCCCCATGTCGCGCCGTTGTGAATTGACCGGAAAAGGCCCAATGACTGGCAACAATGTCAGCCACGCCAAGAACCGGACCCGCCGTCGGTTTTTGCCGAACCTAAATGATGTTTCACTGATGTCTGATGCGCTGGGACGCAGCTTTAAGCTGCGGATTTCAGCCGCTGCTCTGCGCACCGTGGATCACCGGGGTGGGTTGGACGCATTTTTGGCCAAGGCCAAAGATATCGAGCTTTCGACATCTGCGATGAAGATCAAGAAAGATATCGCCAAGGCCCAGGCTGCCGCCTGATCCGACCGGCTTAGTGACGATGACGGCCCTGCCAATTGGCGGGGCTTTTTTCTGAAGGGGCCCCTTGCAGGGGCATTATTTTGTCTCGGGGCCCAAACGGCCCCTCGGGTGCCTGCCGGCGGCGGATATTTTTGAAACGATGAAATTGGCCTGGATGGGTGTGCCCAGGTGCATATGACCGTCAATCTGACGCATGGTCTGGGTCACTTTATGGATATAGGATCACACCATGCGCAAAACCCAGTATATGACGTTGATTTTGACCCTGCTGGCAGCAATTTGCGGGCACAGCGCAACTGCCGGTGATATTGCCATTGAGGACGCTTATTTTCGCACCTCGGGCCCATTGGCCAAATCTGGTGCAGCGTTCATGCACATTCGCAACCATAGTGATCAGGATGACCGGCTGATTTGGGTGTCCTCTGAAAGTGCCAAGCGTGTGGAATTGCATAGCCATATTGATGCCGGGGATGGTGTCGTGTTGATGCGCCAGGTTGAAGGTGGCTTTGTGATCCCGGCCCATGGCATGCAGATGCTGGCGCGCGGCGGGCGTCATATTATGTTCATGGGGCTGACTGATAAAGTGGCGAACGGCGATATTATCACCGTGACCATGGGCTTTGAACACGCCGGTGAGATCAGCGTTGATATTGCGGTGGATCAGGCCCGCAAACCCGATACGGGCGCAATGCAGATGGATCATGGCTCTGACGGCTGAACGTCGCCCGGTAATTTCGGTCGATTCGTATAGATTTTTATGGTAAATGACCCAATGAAAACATTGGGAGCATGACCATGAAAGCACCTTGGCATATTTGGGTCGTTGGCATTGCGGCGCTGTTGTGGAATGCAGGCGGCGCTTATGACTACGTCATGACCGTCACTGAAAACAGCGCCTATATGGCAAATTTCACCCCGGATCAGCTGAGCTATTTCTACGGTTTTCCCAGTTGGGTAATGGCGGCCTGGGCCATCGCGATCTGGGCGGCGGTCTTGGGGTCTGTGCTGTTGTTATTGCGCTCACGCCATGCAGCGTTGGCTTTTGGCCTGTCGATACTGGGGATCATTGCCACAACACTGTACAGCTTTGTTCTGTCGGGCGTTAATTACGGCGAACTTGTCGGTAAAGGCGCGCTTTGGTTTACACTGGCCATCGGTGTGGTTGCCGTTTTGCTGTGGCTTTACGCGCGCGCCATGCACCAACGCGGGGTGCTCAGCTGAACCGTATACTGTTCGTCTGCCTGGGCAATATTTGCCGTTCACCGGCGGCCCAGGGGGTGTTTCGCGCCGCCTGCCAGCAGGCTGGCATTGCCGCCCAGACCGACAGCGCTGGCACCTCTGACTGGCATGTGGGCGCGCCACCATATGGCCCCATGACCGATTGCGCCGCCGCGCGCGGCATTGATATTTCCGACCTGCGCGCCCGGCAATTTACGGCCGCTGATTTCAGCAATTTTGACCTGCTGATCGCCATGGACCGCGCGAACCAAACCGCCATGGAAACCCTGCGCCCTGCCGGCAACACCACCCCGATCACGCTGTTTCTAGACTATGCGCCCGACACCGGTGCCACCCAGGTGCCCGACCCGTATTACACCCGTGATTTTGACACCGCCCTTAGCCTGATCCAAGCAGCCAGCGCCGGTCTGCTGGCAACGTTGCACTAGGGCCCGCACCTTAGCCACAAAAGGTCCGCGCCACCTGGGCATATTCCCGATAACGATCCCAAAACCGTTCATGGGTGCGGCTGGGTGACTGGCGCATGTCCTGGGCCTTTTGTGGGTCCTTATAAAACGATGACGCCAGCTTTTGATCACTGGGGTTTAACGTCAGATCTGCCGCCTGCTGAATACAGCCACACAGCGCCCGGCTTTTGGCGTCGCGGTCAGACCGCATGCAGGCGCGCTCAATCGTTTGTGCCTGTACCGCGCCCAACAGCCCAAAAACCGCCACCGCCGCCAATATCATTACCCGCATAGTTGCCTCAACCTTCCCGTCCCCCGGGGGCAACATGCCAGACCCAACCGGCAAAGGTCAATTCACGAATTTATGGGTTGGCTGGCCTCCGCCTGGCGAACTATGCCTGAAAGAACACTTCACCCGAACGGTCCCAAAACGCCCCGATCGCCGCGCAGGTGCTGCGCCGGTTGGTCAGAACCTCAACCGCGCAAATATCGGCCGCCAACAGCGCCGCGCAGCGGTACAATTCCTGGCGCTGCGGGTAATAATCATCCTGGTTCTTCAGAACCGGGTGCTCCAGCCCGGCGGCAACTGCCGTCAGCGCAAAGGCCGCCTCAGCACCGTAAGCATCGGGAAACGCCCGAACAACCGAGGCCACAACCGACCTGGGTTCCAGGCATTTTTCAATAATGCCCTCTGCCACATGGCTTTCCATGCATGCCGCATTTGCCAATGCCCCTACCATGCCACCAACCCCACTCAGTACCCCGTTATGGGCGTATTAGCGCAATAAGTGGCCAGAGTCAGCAATAACTAAGATCGCGCACCGGATCGGCGGGTTTTGGGTGTTTCACGAGGGCATGTAAGCCTATGGTCCGGCGTGCCGGACAGCGCCCGGACCTCCCCCACGGGGAGGGCGCTTTGCACCCACCCCAAGGTCCGGGCACTGCCCATATTTCCTTCACAGCCCCTAATCTGGTGTTACAGAATGCGACTGGTCCGAAGTTTCATCATTGGCGAAAAAGCCAAGCTCAAACGCCCCATTTTCGACCGAACAAGCAACATGATAGGGTTGTGGTTGCGTGTAATCAAAACCCAGATCAACGCCGAATTCCAAAAGCGCGATGTCCTCGAAAGCCACAAACGCTGTGCCCAGATACCTTAGCGAAGCCCGGTGAAATGCGTGTGTTTCAAGGCGGTACTGTCGGCCATCTGCAAATCTGGGGGGCGCATAACGCATGGTGATAAAGAAAACATGTTCGCCGCAATAGTAGGCATCATTATACGCTGATAGTTTTGGCTCGCCCGGATCCTGTTCAAAGTCTGTGCGGCTTCGCGCACCGGTTGCCCTATCTGTCAGTTCGATTGAATAAGCTTGCAGCTCCTCAGTACCACCAAATGACACGACAGCCGTTATTTCACTGGTTTCCACCCGCTGTTCATCCCCAAGAGGCGATAACAATACCTGACCAAGCGCAAGCGTAACCTCCTGCGCGACAAGCGCATTTGTCCCCATCAATACCGCCGCAATCACTGTTACAATTCTCATCGGTCTTCAAACCTTGGTGCTGCGAGCGAAAATTTGCATGGTGCTGACCCCGATAATTTCATTTTGGGTTATTTGGGCCAGACACATCCAAAATATCGCACAAATCAAACAAATTTCTAACCTCCCAATTCGGTTGAATGGCTGAATTGTTCAATTTTCCACCCCTGTTCAGCCAGACAGATTTAGCGCCATAGTTATTGGCCCCCGCCACATCAGTTTCAAGTGAATCCCCCACATGAACAAATGCACTGGCAGCAATACCCCCAGCCTTATTCGCCATGGCTGCAAAAATCCGGGCATCTGGTTTTTGAAACCCGTGATCGTGTGAATACACCACATAATCAAATAGGTGGGCAATACCGGCGGCTTTTGGCGTTGAATTTCCGTTTGTCAGCCACCCGATCCGGAACCGTTTCTTTAGATGTTCAAGAACGGGAATAGTGTCATCAAACAAATAGGCGGCACCAAAGCGAACATCTTTGAACAGACTCAGGGCTTTCCCTGCGAGCAATTGGTCACCGCCCGCAATTTCCACAAAAGACATCCGCCGGATTTCAAGAAGATCAACTTTTCCAGTGCGATGCTTCAGTTCAATATCATTGCGGATGGATTGAAGCTGGGCAGCATTGGTATTGATGCCGTGGCCAATGAAAAAGCGTTCTACCTCTCGCAGGGCTTCATCAAGAACCCGTTGAAAATCAAGCAACGTCTGGTCAACATCAAAGGAAATCAAGGAATATGCCAAAGGTTGTGGGTTCTGCTTCAAATGGATGCAATTATTGTGAGCAAGCTTAGTATGGGCATGAATTGACCGCAACCGTGCCCCCATCCACCCCCCGCTGACCCGCCCATTCCACCTCTCAGCACCACACCCAATCGCCACACACAGGCGCAAAATTTCAACATCATATATGGCAAATGCGCGCCGCGCGGCACAATAGGCGCAACATCGTCTGTGGCGGCATCCCCGCCACAACCATCCCGTTAGCCCTAACACCAACCAAATCAATGCCTTACAGCCATGTCCGCGCGCGAACATCTCTGCTGCGCCCCATTGACCTTGCCGGGTTTTCCAAGCATATCCACCCCCTATGACCAACCTTGATCTCATCCGCAATTTTTCCATCGTCGCCCATATCGACCACGGGAAATCCACCCTCGCTGATCGCCTGATCCAGCTGACCGGCACCGTGTCTGAACGCGACATGAAGGCCCAGATGCTGGACACCATGGAAATCGAGCGTGAACGCGGCATCACCATCAAGGCCAATTCGGTCCGCATTGAATACCCGGCCAAGGATGGGCAGACCTATATTCTGAACCTGATCGACACCCCCGGCCACGTTGATTTCGCCTACGAAGTCAGCCGCTCAATGCGCGCCGTGGAAGGCTCGCTTTTGGTAGTCGATGCCTCCCAAGGGGTCGAGGCCCAGACCCTCGCCAACGTCTATCAAGCCCTGGATGCCGACCATGAAATCGTGCCGGTCCTGAACAAAGTTGACCTTCCGGCAGCCGAACCCAAGCAGGTGCGCGATCAGATCGAAGACGTGATCGGCATCGACGCCTCTGACGCCATCGAAATTTCCGCCAAAACCGGCATCGGCATCCCCGACGTGCTGGAAGCCATCGTCACCCGTCTGCCCGCCCCAAAAGGCGACCGCGACGCCCCGCTTAAGGCCATGCTGGTGGACAGCTGGTACGATTCATACCTGGGCGTCGTCGTCATGATCCGCGTCATCGATGGCGTCATCAAAAAGGGCGACAAGATCAAAATGATGCAGACCAATGCCGCCTACGGTATTGATCGCCTCGCCGTTTTGCGCCCCGAAATGGAAAACATCCCCGAACTTGGCCCCGGCGAAATCGGCGTGCTGACCGCATCCATCAAACAGGTGCGCGATACCCGCGTCGGCGACACCATCACCCACGTCAGTGGCGGCACAGACACACCGCTGCCGGGCTTCAAACCGGCGCAACCCGTGGTGTTCTGCGGGTTGTTCCCGGTGGATTCAGCCCTGTTCAACGACCTGCGCGACGCCATAGAAAAGCTCGCCCTCAACGACGCCAGCTTTTCCAGCGAAATGGAAACCTCCGCCGCCCTTGGCTTTGGCTTTCGCTGCGGCTTTCTCGGCCTGCTGCACCTAGAGGTCATCCGCGACCGCATCCAACGCGAATATGACATCGACCTGATCACCACCGCGCCATCGGTCATCTACCACGTCTACCAGCGCGACGGCACCATGCTGACCCTGCACAACCCCGCCGACATGCCCGACATGACCCACGTTGATCACCTGGAAGAACCCCGCATTAAGGCCACGATCCTGGTGCCGGATGACTACCTGGGCGTGGTCCTAAAACTGTGCCAGGATCGCCGCGGCATCCAGATTGACCTGACCTATGCCGGTTCGCGCGCCATGGTCGTCTATGACCTGCCCCTGAATGAGGTGGTGTTTGACTTCTACGACCGCCTAAAATCCGTCACCAAGGGCTACGCCAGCTTTGACTATACCATGGAAGGGTACCGCCAGGATTTCCTTGTCAAAATGCAGATACTGGTCAACGAAGAACCGGTCGACGCCCTGTCCACCATGGTCCACCGTGATCGCGCCGAAGAACGCGGCCGCGCCATGGTCGAAAAGCTAAAAGACCTGATCCCCCGCCACATGTTCAAAATCCCGATCCAGGCAGCCATTGGCGGGCGCGTCATCGCGCGCGAAACCCTGTCCGCCATGCGCAAAGACGTCACCGCAAAATGCTACGGCGGCGACGCGTCCCGCAAGAAAAAGCTGCTGGAAAAGCAGAAAAAGGGTAAGAAGAAAATGCGAGAGTTCGGACGCGTCAGCATCCCGCAGGAAGCGTTTATTAGCGCGTTGAAGATGGACAGCTAGCTGGCCATTTTGCGGCAGGTGCGGGTAAGCGTTTGGCAAAGCCAATTGCGGCCGCAGGCGGGGGTGTTTGTGTGGGGCGCTAGGTGTTGACGATGGATGGTTAGGAATTTGTGCATGAGTCTGTCAAAATACTCTGAGGCATTCAAAAGCAACCTTGACGGTCCGATTCCGGTGTTTGTCGGCCAGCTCGATGGTCTTTTGTTTGAATTTCTCTCAAGTGTCCCTAAAGATGGTTATTTTCGAGCGCTAAACCTTCTTCACTATGGATATGCAAATTTTCGTTCGGCGGTTTTGTTAACGCAAGGGGGCGCTGTGGCAGCAGTGCCGTCCGTACTTCGAAATTCCCTTGAAGCGTCTGCCTATGGTTTCCTTTTTCACCACAATAAAGACTGGTGGGATTTGTGGCAGAAACGCGAACAGGAATTGAATGCGAAGAATAAGTTTCGCAATAGCGGACTTAGTAACGCTAAATCCGCGCTGCAAAAGGAGGATGATACGCTGCTTAACCAATTCAATGTGTTGTATGAGACACTCATTAGTTTTGGAGCGCACCCAAACTACTTTGGGGTGGACGAGATCGTTTCCTACGAACCTTTAGAAGGCGATCGCGTATTTGTTTCGTTTAACCAATTGGCAGGCGAGTTAGAGCGAGAAAGGGCATACCTTTTAGTTGGTCAAACTGGGGTGTTTTTTGGAAGTATTCTTGGTGCCCTTTGGGGAGAAGATGTGGAAACCAGCTATTTTTTGGTCAAATTGGGAGAATTGGCGGAGACAATTGAGACCCATGCATTTGAGCTGGTTGAAAATGAAGAATCTACTTAATTGGATTTGTTGATGGCTTCGATCACAGCGGTGGGCAAACGACGCACAAGTTGATGAAGAGAATTCGAATCTTACAAATCAACAATCCCGCCCGGCATCGCCGGGCAGCGCCCGGACCTCCCCCACGGGGAGGGCGCTTTGCACCCACCCCGAGGTCCGGGCGCTGCCCTCAGTGGTTAGGTCACGACAATGGCGCTAAGCTTCGCACCCAAAAAAACTCTGGTCGCGCGCAAATCTTCGTTACCGCTACCATTCACAATATCAACATGATAGCTACCTGTTCGCGCGCGAACACCACACCCCGTTTCGGCACAGAAAACGCCAGCTTGCCGGTTAGTTCACCACAATTCGCCCGGCCATATTCGGGTGAAATTTGCAAAAATAATCAAACGTCCCGGCGCTGGAAAACGTGATCTCACCGCTTTTTCCCTTTTTCAGGGTGCCGGTGTTAAATGATCCATCCCGCGCCGTTGCCGTATGCGGGGCCCCGTCCTGATTGACCCAAATAACCGTGTCGCCAACTGATACCGTGACCTCGGCCGCATCATACTTAAAGCTCTTGATATCAATTGTGATCGTCTCGGCCCAGGCCGCCCCGGAAATGAATATCGCCGCTATAAATGGTGTTATAAATCGCATGGTCAACCTTTCACAAATACGCCCAAGGGGCCGGTAATTAGTGCGCATCTTTGCCATTTCCGGGGCGAAAAACAAGACCGCTCTGGTTTGCCCACCCGGACCGGCTGACAAACGCCCACTTTCACGCCGCCGCCAAACCGGCTATGCCCGCCCAGCAATAATACCGGAGCCCCCGATGTCCCCCCTAAACACCCGCGCCGAAAACGCCTGTGAACTGTGCACCTCAACCGATGATCTTGCACCGTTTGATGTGGCCCCGAAAGCGGATGGAACAGCTGATACCCAGGCATTACTATGCGCCACCTGTTCCGCCCAAATTACCGGTGATCCCGACCCCAATCATTGGAAAGGTCTGGCAAATACCATGTGGTCCGAACATCCCCCGGTTCAGGTTCTCGCCTGGCGCATGCTGGACCGATTGTCTGACCATGACTGGGCGCGCGACCTGACTGACATGCTGTACCTTGACGACGAAACCTTGGCCTGGGCCCAGGCCGGCCGGGCAACCCCAGATATAATTCACCGCGATGCCAACGGCACCCAGCTTACCGCCGGTGACAGCGTTACCCTGATCAAAGACCTGCCGGTCAAAGGCGCGGGTTTTACTGCCAAACGTGGAACTGCGGTCCGCTCGATTTCACTTGTCACTGATAATGCCGCACACATCGAAGGTCGGGTAGAAGGCCAGCGGATCGTTATACTGACTGAATTTGTAAAGAAGCGCTGAAACAGTCGTTTTTATGATTGACGTGTCGCTGATAAGCCCACCAGTCTGCCACTGAAACCAGACCGGATTGAAAGGGATATCGTCATGCTGGAAAAACGTGAGTTTTACATTGATGGTGTTTGGACGGCGCCCAATACAGTTCGTGATCTTAATGTCGTAAACCCATCGACGGAAGAGGCGTGCGCGGTAATTTCCCTCGGGGATCAGGCAGATACCGACGCCGCCGTGGCTGCCGCCAACCGTGCATTTGTCAGCTGGGGCGCGTCTTCCAAAGCCGAACGGTTGGAAGCGCTGGAAACCCTGCTTGCCGTCTATACGAAACGTCAGGATGAAATGGGGGCGGCGATTTCTATGGAAATGGGCGCACCAATCGATATGGCAATTGCATCCCAAGCAGATCCGGGGGTGATCAAGAATACCATCAGAGCGCTAAAAGACTTAGAATTTGATCAGGTGCTGGGCGATCACGCCCCCAATGATCGGCTGCTCTATGAACCGGTTGGTGTCGTCGGGCTGATCACACCGTGGAACTGGCCCACCAATCAGGTGCTGCTTAAGGTAGCCCCGGCCATCGCGGCGGGCTGCACTATGGTGTTGAAACCATCAGAATACGCGCCGCTTTCAGCGCTGATCTTTGCCGAAGTTATTCACGAAACCGGTCTGCCAGCCGGCGTGTTTAACCTGATCAATGGGGACGGTCCTGGGGTTGGCAGCCAGATGTCGGCGCACCCAGATTTGGATATGATTTCGTTTACCGGCTCAACCCGCGCTGGCATCCTGATTTCAAAATCCGGGGCAGACACCATCAAGCGGGTTGGCTTGGAGCTGGGGGGCAAGGGCGCGAACATCATTTTTGACGATGCTGATTCCAAGGCTGCGGCCAAGGGTGTGCGCAAGTGTTTCAACAATACCGGCCAGTCCTGCAATGCGCCAAGCCGGATGATGGTGCAGCGTACCCGCTATGACGCGGCCGTTGAACAGGCCGCCGCGGCTGCTGATCAGATGCAGGTGGATATTGCCAGCAAACCGGGCCGCCATATTGGCCCCGTCGTGTCCAACATTCAATTTGATAAAATCCAAGCTTTGATTCAGACCGGCATTGACGAAGGCGCGCGCCTTGTTGCCGGTGGCACAGGTCGCCCCGATGGCCACAATCGCGGCTATTTCATTCGCCCAACTGTGTTCGCCGATGTCACCCCCGACATGACCATCGCCAAACAGGAAATTTTTGGCCCGGTCCTGTCGATCCTGCCGTTTGGCACCGAAGAACAGGCCGTACAAATGGCTAATGACACGGTCTATGGGCTGACCAACTACGTGCAAACCTCCGACCCGGCCCGCGCCCGGCGTGTCACAAGGCAGCTGCGCTCTGGTATGGTTGAGATCAACTATAACGCCCGCGGGGCAGGGGCACCATTTGGCGGCTACGGCCAATCAGGTAACGGGCGCGAAGGCGGTGCCTGGGGCATCCATGAGTTTCTGGAAGTGAAATCTGTCAGTGGCTGGTCTGACGATTAGGGGTGCGATTTTTCGCAGGAAAATCACCCTGAACTTTCTGCGAAAATTCAACTACCCCGCTACATCTTTTACCGCCTGCATCGATACATGGGTTGAGGTGTTGGCCACATGGGGCAGGGCGGATACCTTTTCCCCCAGCACTGCGCGGTAGCTGACCATGTCGGTGGTGCGAATTTTCAGCAGAAAATCAAATGCTCCGGCGATCATGTGGCATTGCTCAACTTCGGGCAGGTGTTGCACCGCGTCGTTGAACGCTGACAACGCTACCTCAGACGTGTCCGACAATTTTACTTCTACAAATGCCACCTGTTCCAGCCGCATTTTGGCCGGATCAATGATGGCCCGGAAACCTTTGATATAGCCATCTTTTTGCAACCGTTTCACCCGCACCTGACAGGGGCTTTTGGATAGGCCCACCCGTTTGGCGAGATCGGTAATTGGCAACCGTCCCTCGCGACTAAGGATGTCTAAGATTTTCCGATCCTGTCGGTCTATATGGTTTAAATTATCCATTCTTGCAATTCATACACCTTATTTTACCTAAAAGATAACTTCAAAAGGCTTAAAATGCCCAATCAACAGGAAACACGACCTTAAATTGTTTGATACCGTTCAGGTATCATTTTTGCAAGGGACAGTGTTATGGCAAGCCTCAACAAACTCCGAAAAACACTTCGTAGCCACAATCTGCTACCCGATGCCACGGTTTTGAAAATCTTGCGCCAGAACGCTGATATTGTGGATGAAACTCGCGCCAAAACCCACAACCGCGCCGTCGATATGGTTACCCAGATCCGCGCCGCCGGAAACCTGGGCTTGATGGAGGTGTTTTTGGCTGAATACGGTCTTTCCACGGATGAAGGCGTTGCCCTGATGTGCCTGGCGGAGGCCCTGTTGCGCGTTCCTGACGCCCATACCATGGATGAATTGATTGACGACAAAATAACCCCTTCTGCCTGGAACGAACACCTGGGAAAATCCAGCTCGTCACTGGTCAATGCCTCAACCTGGGCGCTGATGTTAACCGGTAAGGTATTGCAGGAAAGCCATGGCATTGCCGCGTCATTGCGCGGCGCGGTGAAGCGACTGGGCGAACCGGTAATCCGTAGCGCGGTACAGCAAGCAATGCGTGAAATGGGCCGTCAGTTTGTACTGGGTCAAAGCATTGAAGAAGCCATCAAACGGGGTGCAAAACAACAGGCCAAGGGATTTACCTATTCCTACGATATGCTGGGCGAAGCTGCCCTTACCGCCGCTGATGCACAGAGAAACTTTGATGAATACGCCGCCTCAATCACGGCACTTGCGCCGCTGTGCACATCACCTGACATTCGCGAAAACCCTGGCATTTCAATCAAACTATCCGCCATCCATCCGCGCTATGAATTCACCCAGAAGACCAGGGTCATGACCGAACTTGTACCACGGGTCTTAAAACTGGCTGGGCTTGCCTCCGAGGCGGGTATGGGGCTGAATATCGACGCTGAGGAGGCTAATCGCCTCGACCTATCGCTTGATGTCATTGGGGCTGTGCTGCCCGCCTTGGAACTGGCGGGTTGGCACGGTTTTGGCGTGGTGGTGCAGGCCTACGGAAAATGTGCCGGACCGGTTATTGATTGGCTTAATGGCCTAGCCGAAAAACACGACCGAAAAATTATGGTCCGGTTGGTTAAAGGCGCTTACTGGGATACTGAAATCAAACAGGCGCAGGTTGAAGGCTTGGCCGGTTTTCCAGTGTTTTCGCGAAAAGAAGCCACAGATATTTCCTACATCTGTTGTGCCAAAAAACTGCTGGGTATGACCGCCCGTATCTACCCGCAGTTTGCTACTCATAACGCCCATACCGTGGCGGCGGTCCTGGAAATGGCCGATGACAATGGCAGTTTTGAATTCCAGCGCCTGCATGGCATGGGCGAGGCATTGCATGATCAGGTGATGCAAGGCGAAGGGACCCGATGTCGTATCTATGCACCAGTGGGCACGCACCGAGATTTGTTGGCCTATCTGGTCCGTCGCTTGCTGGAAAACGGTGCTAACAGCTCCTTTGTCAATCAGATCGTGTCCACATCTGTCAGTGCGCAAGAAATTTGTGCCGATCCGTTTCACGCCTATGACAGCGACCCTGAAACAAATAGTGCAGTTGCCCATCCGGCTGACCTTTTTGGCGAGATACGCAAGAATTCAAAGGGATGGGATGTTCGCGATCACGATGATACTATAGAAATTGACGCCGCCCGGACGCCGTTCAAAACTAAGACATGGGCCGCCACGCCGTTACTTGTGGCCAAAGTGTTGGGCACAGAAAGCCACAATGTCATAAACCCGGCTAACCCGGCTGACATCGTCGGCAAAGTAACCATCGCTAGCACCAAGGATGCGCAATCCGCCATTGCTAATGCCGCCCCGTGGAATGCGACGCCCACAGAGCGCGCCGATAACCTGCGCACTGCCTCTGATAATTTCGAAGAAAACCACGGCGAATTGTTTGCCATCCTGTGTCGCGAAGCTGGAAAAACTCCGGATGATGCCATTGCTGAGCTGCGCGAAGCGGTGGATTTTTTGCGCTATTATGCCGGTGAGGCCGAGCGCTTGGCGGGGGCTGCACCGCGTGGCATTATATCCTGCATTTCACCGTGGAACTTCCCGCTGGCAATCTTTGCGGGGCAAATCGGCGCAGCCTTGGCGGCTGGCAACGCCGTGCTGGCCAAACCGGCAGAACCAACGGCCATTATCGCCCATGTTGCCATCAGCCTGATGCACCGCGCCGGGGTTCCACGCACTGCCCTACAGTTGCTGCCTGGTCACGGTTCTGTGGTGGGTGCGGCCATAACCTCTGATCCTCGCATCAATGGTGTTTGTTTCACCGGCTCTACTGCCACCGCACAGCGCATTAACCGCACCATGGCTGCCCATCTGGCCCCCGAGGTCCCGTTAATTGCCGAAACGGGCGGTATTAACGCCATGATCGTGGACAGCACTGCCCTGCCGGAACAGGCGGTGGCCGATATTGTTATGTCAGCGTTCAAATCGGCTGGGCAACGTTGCTCTGCTTTGCGCATGCTATACATTCAAAAGGATGTTGCAGATGGTTTTTTGGAAATGCTTTACGGTGCGATGGATGAGCTGTCGGTTGGGGACCCGTGGCAGTACCGTTCTGATCTGGGCCCCATCATCACTGATGCGGCGCGTGCTGGCATTGTTGCCTCGATCCAGCAGGCTGGCGCACAGGGGCGGTTGTTAAAACAGATATGTGTACCAAATGATGGTTTTTTTGTTGCCCCATCGGTGATTTCTGTCAATGGTATCAACGATATAGCAGCTGAAATTTTTGGCCCTGTCTTGCATGTTGCGACCTATGAGGCCGATGATTTGGACCAGATCGTTGATGACATTAACGCCAGCGGATTTGGCCTGACCTTTGGCATGCATTCGCGGATTGATGATCGGATTGCACAGGTGACATCGCGCCTGAAGGCCGGAAATATCTACATTAACCGTAACCAAATAGGAGCTGTTGTTGCCAGCCAACCTTTTGGTGGTGAAGGTCTGTCGGGTACCGGCCCCAAGGCGGGTGGGCCCAGTTATGTGGAACGTTTCACTACCGCCAAAGTGATGCATCCGAAACCTGTATCTGGCAGGCCAATTGACCGGGCAATTGTGCAGGCTGCAATTGATGCTTGTATCGATAATGCAGTACCCCAGTCACGGCGCGCCATGGGTGGGCCAACCGGTGAAAGTAATCAGCTGTCCAGCTATGGGTGCGGGGTGATCCTGTGTTTGGGGGGCAGTGCGCAGGATGCTGTGGCCCAAGCCCGTATTGCACAGGCCAATGGGTGCGCTACCGTAATCATTGCACCTGGAACGGCTGTCGGTAGTGGCATTGATGGAGTGTTGGATCGCCATGTATTAACTGATCTGACCGGGTTTGGTGGTGTGGTTCTTTGGTCTGATCCGGATGATCAGGCAGCGGCGCGTGTGGCTTTGGCAGATCGGGAAGGGGCGATATTACCTCTGATCACCGAGCGCCAT
Organism: Paracoccaceae bacterium; assembly: GCA_036479015.1. Taxonomy (GTDB): domain Bacteria; phylum Pseudomonadota; class Alphaproteobacteria; order Rhodobacterales; family Rhodobacteraceae; genus NVTR01. The sequence goes on from JAZGFB010000033.1 coordinate 47,453, forward strand.
TTTGGGGCGCGCTGTTTGGTTGAGCGTCACATCTGCATCGATACCACGGCTGCAGGTGGCAATGCATCCCTGCTGGCGGCGGCATCATGATTGTTGGGTAGAGGCGATGTTTAGCAGAAAAATAAAAAGCCTTTGGTGGGATATTGTTGGGACGATGAAAGGTGGGGCATCAGATGTCTAACCAGATCGCGATTTACCCATCATTTACCAGTGAAACGACCATGTCAGCGCCAAACGGGCCGGTGGCAAGGGTGGGACCTAGATATCTGAGGCTGACGTAGAGCATACCGTAAGGGGTCTGCCCGGTATCATCCTGAAAATCCGCGATTATCGGACCTTACTGGAATATTTTCACCCTGATCGCGCCCATTCCCTTGCATGGTGCAGGTCAGGATTAACAGGCCAGGGTCAATTTGGCCACTGATCTTGCCCACTACCACAACCGGTGAGCTGGGCACCCGCTAGATCAATACATGCATTATAACTCATAGCTCCAGGGTGGATTGGCCCCGGCGCGTGACACTGAAATAGCTGCGGTGCGGGTGCCAAGTTCAAGGGCTGCCACAATTGTCCCTTGATCCAGATGCTGAATGCCGGTCTTCGTCAACGCCCCGGCCTGATACAATGCTGCCAACAGGCCGCCATTAAAGGTGTCACCTGCTCCGACGGTATCCACCAGAGTTGCGGGCTCGGCATGAGCATGAAGTTTTAAATCGTCCGTATAGGCGCATGCGCCTTCGGCCCCCTTTGATAAAAATACCACGTGTGGGCCTAGTGCCAATATATCGGCTGCCAGCCTGTCGATGTCACCCGCACCATAAAGCCAGCGCAGGTCTTCGTCGGACAGTTTCACAATGTCGGCCATGCCAATCATCCGGTTCAACCGGGCGCGATAGGTACTTTCATTGTCGATAAACCCGGGGCGGATGTTAGGATCAATCATGATGACACAACGTCCCGATTGCTGCGCCATCAGGCTTTCGAACGTGGCGCCACATGGCTCTGCCACCAGACTGATACCGCCAAACAGCAAAGCGTGAACAGGTGCGGGAATGTTTGGCAGCTCAGCTGCTGAAATCATCCGACCGGCGGTGTTTTCGTCAATAAAACCGTATTCTGCTGCGCCATCAACCAATTTCACGAATGCCAGCGTCGTTGGCCGATCAGAACTTATGGACAAATCAAACCCCGCGCCACTGGCGGCCATTTCGCGGCGCAAGACATCACCAAACATGTCCGATGAAAGCCCGGCCAGCAGCCCCACTGGCACTCCCAATCGCCCCAGCGCAATGGCGGTGTTAAATGCCGCCCCACCACCGCAGGGCAGGAACACCGCTTCTCCTGCCGCTGTTTGGCGTGGTAACATGTCAATCAGGGCCTCACCGCAGGACAATATCATTTGGTTTTCCCTAACCTCCAAGACCTATTGCTGTTGGGTGGCGATAATATAACCGATCGCGCCTGCAATGGCCGCCACCAGCAACACTGCAAACAGGATTTTCGCGGACGACCAGGGCCGCTCACCTTGAACCCGTCCAGTGCGCCCGTTCACCACAAACCGGTAAGATTTGCCGCGGTATTTATAGGCGGCCAGCCAGACCGGCAACAGCACATGTTTAAACGTCACATTGCTGACATGGGTCTGAACCGATGATATCCGTTGCCGATCGCCGCCAATGTTAAACTTGACATCACGCCGGATGGTGCGGTCCATTTTAACACGGGCCTCTTGATAGGCATCAGCCATTTCAACGGTATAGCCTTCGGCGCGAAACCCGGCCAGATATTCTGGCAGGTAAGGTTCCAGCGCCGCCAGATCCCAGGGTTCCAGTGCATCAGTAAATTTTTTCGGCAATGAGCGTGAGCCCAGCACCAGCACATCGTCAAACCAGCGCGCCACCGTCCCTGATTTGGCCCGCCAGCGGACCTTTTGCACCCGGCGGGTTTCAGTTTTGCCGTTGCGGCGCACGGTGCGAGTTACGTAGTAAACTGTGCCGCGCTGGCCCTGATAGCTGCTTTTAGTGTCGGCATCATAGGTCCAGTAGGGCACGTAAATGCCGTCTAATTTGCGGCCTTTTCGGGCATAATCCTGCAACCCGTTGGGGGCGAACCAAAGCCGGCCGAGCCAGTCAGTCATTACCTTGCGGCCGTCGGCCTCTGACAGGGAAAAAGGCAATAACCCGCGCGGTTTTATGTGTCGATGCACACCGGTATCGGTCACAACGGGGGTGGCGCAGAACGGGCATTGCGCGGCGTGTTCTGCTGCAATAAATTCAACCTGAGCGCCGCAGTTTGTGCAGGACAGTACTCGAAATTCCTCGATCTGTTGATCCGGCAGGCTGGCGTCCAAAGCGGCGCGGTAGTCCTGTTCAGTGATTGGGTCGGCAGCAGAAACCTTTCCCCCGATTTCCCGCTCATTGCCGCAATGATCACAGACCAATCTGCCCTGATCCGGGGCGAACCGCATATCGGCCCCGCAACTGTCGCAGGGAAATCTGTAGGTTTCGTCTGCCATAGCGATGGTCCCGGCCCTATTGGGTTGGGCTTGGTGGCGGCATTACGGTGAACAGCTGAGCCAGCTCAATGACATCTTCGGCTTTTAGCCAACCATCCTGACCCGGTGTCCAGACGTAAGTTTCACGCGCCAGTTTGCTATCGATTGCCATCCGGCCGAGTTCGGCCTTGGAATAGGGGCCTGTGGTTTCGCCACTATTAGCCATGTGCCAGACCTTTTCCACCGGTGGTGGCGGCGCTTGCGGTGCCGGTGCGCTTGGTTGCGCCCATTGCCCGGCTTGCGCCATTTGACCGGCCATTGCCATGCCCATCCCCATACCCAGTCCGGCGCCCATGCCGCCACCGCCATTCGGGTTTTGCGCCGCTGCGGTCATGGCTTCTGCCGCGGAATATTGCGTAAATCGCCCCAAATCACCGGCCAACCCCATGGATGTGCGCTTATCCAGCGCCTGTTCCACAGCTTCGGGCAAGCTTATGTTTTCAATGTATAGTTCGGGCATTTTCAGCCCGTACTGGTTGATGGTTTCTGATATTCTTCCGGCCACCAGCTGCCCCAGATCACCGGTATTGGCGGCCATATCCAGCACCGGAATGTTGGCCGAGGCGATGACGCGGGAAAATTCCTGCACGATGATATTGCGGATCTGATAGCTAATTTCATCCATGGTAAATTCACCATCGGTGCCAACGATTTCAGTCAGAAACCGCGCGGCATCATTCACCTTGACTGTATAGGTGCCAAAGGCGCGCAGGCGCACCGGGCCAAATTCTGGGTCGCGTGCAATTATTGGGTTTTTTGTACCCCATTTCAGGTTATTGAAACGGGTGGTGTTGACGAAATAAATTTCGGATTTGAATGGCGATTTAAAACCATGATCCCAGTTTTGCAACGTCGTCATGATTGGCATATTGTTGGTTTCCAACATATACAGCCCCGGCGTGAACACATCTGCCAGCTGGCCCTCATGGATAAACACCGCCGCCTGACCTTCCCGTACAGTCAGTTTGGCACCATATTTGATCTCATGGCCATAGCGCTCAAACCGCCAGACCATGGTGTCGCGGCTGTCGTCCACCCAGTGGATAACATCAATAAATTCACCTTTTAGAAAATCCAGAATACCCATTACGCACCTCCAATATGTGTCAGTTCTAACTTTGCCCGGCCAATAGCTCGGCGGCAATCACTTCAGCCTGCACCCGGGCCGCATCTGCATCCATCCCCGGCAGCATCCGTGGATCATACAGCATCCGCAGCAGCATTTCGTCATGGTTGGTCAGCAGTCCAAACTCTTCATCATCATTGAATATTGAAGGCCGCGCTGCCGCGCTGTCATTTGACAGGCCCAACCCTTGGGCAATCTCTTCGTGGATGCAAGACAGGCGCATCAAGTTCGGGTGCTCGCCACGGATAATCGCCAATGCTTGACTGTAGGATCCGTCGTTCCCTGGGTCCAGTGCGAAGACCAAACAAAACGTTGATCTTGGCATGGCAATTACCGTGTTTAGTGCGGCTTCATTGATGCCTGGCAGTATCTCGCGGATGCGCGGCGCCATGGCGCGCCGTTCATCCTCATTCACCACAAATACGTGAAAGTTGGCACCCGTTCGCACCTGCCGTATGGGCAGCCCAGTGATCCGCGACAGCCGCGCTGCATAGTGGGCAATGTCTGAACTGTCCTGTAGCCGCTGATCAACATCAACGCTGTCGCCAAATTCCACCTGCATGCGTATTGGATCACGCCATTTGTCCAGCTTGCTGGCGGTTTGGCGGGCAACGATCCGGCCGCCGATATTGGTGTATTCGTCAAACATTGCAATGCGCACGAAGTTGTCCACAAGATTGCGCTGGGTAAAGGGCACATCCGGGCCACCGCCATCCTGACGCAACAGACCCTGGGTAAGTAAGCCATCCTGAACCCGCCCGTAGTAGCTGGTCAATGCCAGGCTTTCTGCCGATTGTTCATTTGGTGCGGCCAATGTTGGGTCTGGCAGTGGGGTGCCAACCCCGGCCACTTCACAACCCGCCAATGAGCCCAGAAAGGTGCCTAGCAATAAATAGGGTATTATGTTTTTGGCTCGTATCGGCGTTTGAGTTCTGCCTCTGATCGACGTCATTAATGGCCGCCTGATGAGCGTTCTCTGTCCAGTTTCCGAGAATAACCCGATTGGATGATCTCAACCGCCACCAATACCAGAATTGAAAAGTAGAACGTACTTTTGGACATCGGTGTCAAAGCATGCCCAAACACTTTGATCTGCAAATTGTCGTCATGCATGGCATGAGCAGCCGCCGGTCCGGCTTCGCCCAATAGAACTACCCCAACAATCAGCAAGATGAATAGGCCCAAAACTTCATACATCCTATTCTTCTGCAAAAACACCGTTACTCCATCGGCTAATACCAGCATAGCAATGCCGGAAATAACAATCGCGATTGCTAACACCACAAACACATCGGTTATGGCCAGAGCTGACAGAATTGAATCAAAACTGAAAATCAGGTTCATCAGAATGATGGTCATTACCACCTGCATCGCCGATTTGCCCGACCCATGTGCCACGTCGGTATGCAAGTCATCAATTGTGAGCATATGGCCAATTTCTTTGACGGCTGTATACATGATGAAAATTCCACCAAAGACAAAGATGCAGGTGGCAAAATTCACCCCGCCTTCTAAAAGCCCAGGAATATCAAAGATATAGAATGGCACGCTTAAGGCGTCAATTAACCGAATCATCACGAACAGCAACACAACCCGCAGGGCAACGGCGATAATGATCCCCCAGTAGCGTACCGATTTTTGTGACGCAACCGGCGCGCGCTGACTTTCAATGGAAATGTACAACAGGTTGTCAAAACCAAGCACCGCCTGCAAAAATATTAGGATCGCTAGGTTTCCCAAATTTTCTAATGTTAACAGATCAGCCACGGCGCTCTCCCCCTGAAAGTGTTTCGTCAGATAAAATCAGATGCCGCGCCGTGCAGCAAGGGTTCCATAGCCGACACATTCCCCTTAGCCGTGATTATGGGCCATTTTTAGCGGCGCACGCGTCGATTGCGTACCGGCTTTTGTGATGCAGCCGCTTCCAAGCCGAGCTGTTCACGCACAACGCGTTGTTTAACCTCTTCCACGGCCCCGGGCTTAATATCACGCAGTTGAAACGGGCCATAGCTGATCCGGATTAGTCGGTTCACCTTTAATCCGACCACCTCCATTGCCCGGCGAATTTCGCGGTTTTTGCCCTCGCGGATCCCAATGGTCACCCAGGCGTTCGCCCCCTGTTGCCGGTCATATTTGACCTCCATCGGCTGAAATCGCTCGCCCTCATGCACCACGCCTTTGCGCAATGGTTCCAATGTTTCATCATTGGGGCGGCCATTGACCCGCACCCGGTATCTGCGCACCCAACCGGTGGTAGGCAATTCCAGCTTGCGCTTCACCTCGCCGTCATTGGTTAGGATCAGCAAGCCTTCGGAATTAAGATCCAGTCGGCCGATGCTCATCACCCGGGGTAGGGTGTCGGGCAGGGCATCAAACACCGTATCGCGGCCCTTTTCATCCGATGTCGTCGTGACCAGCCCGCGCGGTTTATGATACAACCACAGCCGCATGACGTCGGGCTCGCCCACTTCTTTACCATCCACCACGATCTTATCTGACGGGGTCACGTTCAATGCCGGGCTGTCAATTTTACGGCCATTGACGGTAACCCGCCCGGCGGCGATCATCCGTTCGGCCTCGCGGCGTGACGCCAATCCGGCCCGTGCCATGACTTTGGCGATCCGGTCGCCTTTGGGGGTGTTGTTTTCCATAGGCCCGCCATACCGCGCGGCCCGGCAAAGGGAAAGCACCTTGGCAAATTGAACCGGGCAGGGCACACGGGACGCCATGAGCTTTAAAACCCATATGGACGCCGCCCTGGTGCAGGCAAGCGCGGCAGGTCAGCGCGGTGAGGTCCCCGTTGGTGCAGTTATCGTTGGCCCAAGCGGTGATGTCGTCGCACAGGCCGGCAACGAGACCCGCGCATTAAATGACCCCACGGCCCATGCTGAAATATTGGCCATCCGTGCTGCCTGCGCCGCCATTGGCCGCGAACGCCTGCTTGATCACGATCTATACGTCACGTTGGAACCTTGCCCAATGTGCGCCAGCGCCATTTCACAGGCCAGGATCAGACGGCTTTACTACGGGGCAAGCGATGCAAAGTCCGGGGGCATTGAAAATGGACCAAGGGTGCTAAGCCACACGCAAAGCCACCATGTGCCAGAGATTTACGACGGTATTGGGGCTGATGCCTCCCAAAAATTGCTCACTGAATTTTTTAGATCCAAACGATAAATACCGCCTGAAGGGAACAAAGAAACGCGCCATTGGGCACACCTTTTTATTCCGAATACCCATCTGAAAACACCCCCTGCTTGCGGGTCGCCCAAAGCGGCGCTAAACCGCCCCCTGAGTTCAGCGAAAGATACCCATGACCATAGACACCAAAACCGCCGCCCACGTCGCCAAATTGGCCAGAATCCGTGTCGAAGACAAAGATTTACCCGCCCTTGCAGGCGAATTTAACACCATCCTTGGCTTTATTGAGCAACTGAATGAAGTTGATGTTGATGGGATTGAGCCTATGACCTCTGTCACCCCGATGCGCCTGAAGCGCCGGGTTGATACTGTCACCGATGGCAATATTCAGGATCAGATCATGACCAATGCGCCTGATGCAAGAGAAGGGTTCTTTGCCGTGCCCAAGGTGGTGGAATAATGACCGATCTCAATGCCTTAACGATCAGTGACGCCCGCGACAAATTACGCACGGGTGATGTTACGTCTGTTGATTTGACCCAAGCTTGCCTAAGCGCGATCCACGGTTCAAAATCGCTGAACGCCTTTGTCCATAATACCCCCGAAATTGCGCTGGAGCAGGCCCAGGCAGCGGACGTGCGTATTGCCAAAGGCGATGCCCCCAGTTTGTGCGGAATCCCTTTGGGGATCAAAGACTTGTTTTGCACCCGTGATGTGCCCAGTCAGGCCGGATCTGCCATATTGGCGGGCTTTAAGCCGGGCTATGAAAGCACCATCACCCAGAACCTGTTCGACGCCGGATCGGTGATGTTGGGCAAGCTGAACATGGACGAATTTGCCATGGGATCCAGCAACGAAACCTCTACCTACGGTGACGTTGTCAGCCCCTGGCGCCGCGGCAAAGACACGTCAGCATTAACGCCGGGCGGTTCATCCGGTGGCTCTGCGGCGGCCGTTTCTGCTGACCTTTGCCTTGCCTCCATCGGCACCGACACTGGTGGATCAATCCGCCAACCCGCAGCTTTTACTGGTATTGTTGGCATTAAGCCCACCTATGGACGCTGTTCACGCTGGGGTGTTGTGGCTTTTGCAAGCTCGCTTGACCAGGCAGGACCGATGACAAAATCGGTGCGCGATGCAGCGATTATGCTGGAAACCATGTGCAGCCATGACCCAAAGGACAGCACCAGCGTCGATATCCCGGTGCCAAATTTTGAAGCTGCTCTTACCGGTGATATCAAAGGGCAAAAGATAGGTATTCCAAAAGAATACCGTATGGATGGCATGCCCGAAGAGATTGAAAAGCTATGGGCTGACGGCATCGTAATGATGCGCGATGCAGGCGCTGAAATAGTTGATATTTCCCTGCCCCATACCAAATATGCGCTGCCAGCCTATTACGTTATCGCCCCGGCTGAAGCCTCATCCAATCTGGCGCGCTATGATGGCGTTCGCTATGGCCACCGCGCCAAGTTGGACGCCGGTGATGGCATTACTGAAATGTACGAAAAGACCCGCGCCGAAGGTTTCGGGCCAGAGGTCAAACGCCGGGTTATGATCGGAACTTACGTTTTGTCAGCAGGGTTCTATGACGCCTATTACAACCGGGCTCGCAGGGTTAGAGCATTGATAAAAAAAGATTTTGACGATGTATTTACCCAGGGCATTGACGCCATTCTTACACCGGCTACCCCGTCAGCTGCCTTTGGCCTTGGCGAAATGGTCAATGCCGATCCAATCCAGATGTATATGAACGACGTCTTCACAGTGACAGTCAACTTGGCGGGGCTGCCCGGTATTTCAGTGCCGGTAGGGCTGGACAAACAGGGGCTGCCGCTGGGTTTGCAACTGATCGGACGTCCTTGGGAAGAGGCCGCATTGCTGAATGCCGCCCATGTGATGGAATGCGCGGCAGGGTTTGTTTCCAAACCTACAAAATGGTGGTAAACGGTCCAAAACTAAGGGCAAAAGGGGCAAGCATGCGATTATTCTACCCGGTCATTCTGGCACTGGTTGTGTCTGCCTGTGCCCCTGAAATTCCAGACTCTGCCGAAGGCGTCGGGTTTGAAACCTATCAGGATTATCAGCAACAACGGGAAAATGACCTGACAGGCAGCGGCACCATTCAGTTGGGCGGTGAAATTTCCGATGAGACCATTGCCACAACAGGCGCACCCATAACCGCCATTGCGGCGATACCTGACCCGGTCGAGACAGTTGAACCCGTGCAGTTGAACCGTGACAACCCGCTTATATCGGATGAACAGGATTTCAGCGCTGTGTCATCGCGTGAAACCATTGAAAGCGACGCCCAAAGGCGCGCCGCCCAGCAACAGGCCTATCAGGTCATTGCCCCCACAGCCTTGCCAACAAGGCGCGGTGGTTCAGGGGCGTCCATCGTCGAATTCGCCCTGTCCACGACGAATTTGGTTGGCCAGCCGATCCACCGACGCTCAAACCTGTCAGGGACCAACAGATACCAACGCAATTGCGCCAAGTACACGTCTTCCGACCTTGCTCAGCAGGCATTTCTGAAAGCTGGCGGACCGCAACGGGACCCTAAAGGCATCGATCCTGATGGTGACGGGTTCGCCTGTTTCTGGGACCCTGCACCGTTCCGACAGGCCGTGCGCAACTAGGTGGACATTGCCCAACACCCGTCCACCAATTTCAGCGAACGGCGGGGCAATGTAACGCCAGATCTGATCGTTCTGCACTATACGGCAATGGCAACGGCGCCGGCCGCACTTGATCGTTTGTGCGATCCCGAACGCGAAGTTTCGGCGCATTATTTGATTTCAGAACGGGGACACATAATTCAGCTGGTCGCCGAAGAATTCCGCGCCTGGCATGCCGGGGCAGGGGCATGGGGCAATTGCAAAGATGTGAATTCTCAATCAATCGGGATTGAGCTAGCAAATGATGGCATAACACCATTTTCAGCGGCGCAAATGGATGCGCTGGAACACATACTTGCGGGTATTATGGAGCGCTGGTCCATTCCTGCTGAGCGGGTTATCGGCCATTCTGACATGGCACCAGCGAGAAAATCAGACCCCGGTATGCGGTTTGATTGGCGACGTCTGGCACTGTCCGGGCATTCTGTTTGGCCGAATGATAATGGCGACCAAGCGGTTGATAAGGCAGGCTTTGAAGAGACAGCTAAACGGTTTGGCTACCCGACTGATATTGAGTTTGACAGCTTGCTTGGCGCCTTTCGTCTTCGGTTTCGCCCGTGGGAGACAGGGCCATTGGATACAACCGACATGGCATTGGTCACCGACCTTGCCCGACGTTTCCCCGTTGACCAACCAGCAGTCAGCCCCTAAGTCACGCTTGCGCGGATGGCTGGATGGCTGCGGGTGGTAACACGCGAGGAAAGTCCGGACTCCATAAGGCAATGGTGCCGGGTAACGCCCGGCTGGGGTAACCCAAGGGAAAGCGCCACAGAGAACAGACTGCCACGCATGCGTGGTAACGGTGAAAAGGTGCGGTAAAAGCGCACCGCGGGGCTGGTAACAGCACCGGCACGGCAAGCCCCACCAGGAGCAATGCCAAATAGGGGTTCCACGGGTGCAAACCCAGGGTCGCTTTAGCCCAGGAACCCGGGTTGGCAGCTTAAGGGGCGCAGTAATGCGTCCCATAGATGAATGGTCATCCAGCGGCGGGGAAACCTGCTGTGGACAAGATCCGGCTTACAGGCCGTCCGCGCATATTTTTGTTAAATCCTGATTGGGGTGGCGAGTCATGGTTAACGAAGTTGCTTCATTGGGAAAAGTGCTGTCGGACTTTTGTCTGATTTACATCGGGCCTGAAACTGGTGGTTTTCCGGGTTAAAGACGGGAACGGAAAGGTCATTCATGGGAAATTTTTTGTCTGCACAACCCGTGGTTCGGGCCAAAGCGGCCATTCGCAACTCTGTGGAAGACCAGCATAATGGCCTCCAACCGGACGCTCCAAGTGCTGACACAGGCTGGGCCATGTCAATAGCGGCAAATACCGCAATGTTGCGGGCAGGGGGGGTGAATAGCAGTTGACTCGGCCAACCCACCAAGTAAAAGGCACCTTCAATGATTTCACGGGCGACTTGGGTCGCTCCGTTGAGGAGCAAAAAGAATGGCGAAGCCAACCACAATTAAGATCCGCCTGAATTCCACTGCGGATACCGGCCACTTTTATGTGACCAAGAAAAATGCCCGCACCATGACCGAAAAGATGGTCGTCAAAAAGTATGACCCGGTTGTGCGCAAGCACGTGGAATACAAAGAAGGTAAGATTAAGTAAGACCTTCTTAACAGTCAGACTATTTTCAGGCCGCGCAGAAATTGTGCGGCCTTTTATTTTGCCGGTGAAAGCCCTGAATGCTTGTCTGGGTGAGGCATGGGCCTATAGTCCGTCTAACAAAACCTGAAAAACCGGAGAATACATGCGTATCATAGCCATAGCCCTGATTTTTTCGCTGACCGCCTGCGCGTCAGTTGAGACACGTACCGAGCGAAGTAGCGGAGTTGGGTTCAATACCTACGATGCCGGCTAGGCACGGGGTTCGCACCACCAGAGAATACAAAAAGGGCCAGCGATTTGCTGGCCCTTTGGATTTGGTGTTTAGCGGCAATATTAGTCGCGGTTGCCCATGAAGCTGAGTAAGAACATGAACATGTTGATGAAATCCAGATACAGGTTCAAGGCACCCATGATAGCCGATTTCGCCAACCATTCACTGTCCATCGCGTGGGCATGCTGCAAATAGTCGGTTTTGATTTTTTGTGTGTCGTAAGCGGTAAGGCCTGCAAAAATCAAAACACCCAATCCTGAAACCGCATACATGATCACTTCGCTTTGCAGGAAAATATTCACAACCATTGCAACAATCAGCCCGATCACACCCATGATAAGGAATGAACCCCAGCCGGAAATGTCTTTCTTAGTGGTGTATCCCCATAGCGACAGACCGGCGAAGGCGATTGATGTCACCATAAACGTCTGTGCGATCGAAATGCCCGTATAGACCGCCATGATCCATGAAATTGACAGGCCCATGGCCGCGGCAAATGTATAGAAAAACAGCTGTGCGCCCGCGGCGGATATCCGGTTGATAATTGCGCCAAAAGCAAAAACCATGGCCAGCGGCAGGAACATAACGATGTAACGGGTGACGCCGGTAAACAGCGTTGCCAACATCGCCTCATTTGTACCAACCGCCCAGGCGACCAGCGCCGTTAGCAATAGCCCCACGGACATGGTGCCATAGACCTTGTTCATATGGGCCTGCAGGCCCGCGTCTATTTCAGCAGAGCGGGTGCCGACACCGACGTTTGCTGTTTGATAGTCAGCCATTTTGCTGTCTCCTGAAAATTCAAAAATAGATCACCCACAGAAATGGGCCACCCTCTGCCTATATATTGGCGAGAACGGCCCGTTTTTCAAGCGCTTCTGTTGAATTGCGCGCGTTATTGCTGGCTTTGCGTTATCTTAGCCAATGTGACGGCGCGTCCCATACCGGACGGGATGCCTCGGCATTAGCCTGTGGCTTTGTCAGGCCAATGTCCTTTAGGGCCGTATCACTCAAATTGCGCAGGGTCTGGCGTTGCTGGTAGATCGCGTCATATTTGCGGATCAGGCGCAGGGGTGAAAACCGCCAAATCTTCGTTCCGTTGGCTTTTGGTGCTGTGCATACCTGTGTGGACATGGGGTATTTCCTTTCGATTTGCTGATGCTTCAGCGGGTTTCAATCAATTACCTTGATATGTGTCGCAAAATGTGACAAATTAGTAAAACGAATGATTGTTAAGTAACCCATCAGGATTTGTGATATGCCAAGAAACCTAGACCTTACCGCGCTGCGTTCCTTTGTTGCTGTGTCAGATGCAGGCGGTGTGACCCGGGCCGCCGGATTTTTGAACTTGACCCAGTCTGCGGTGTCGATGCAATTGAAACGGCTAGAGGAATCTTTAGACATCCAACTGCTTGACCGGTCGGCGCGCACAATATCATTAACCGCGTCGGGGGAGCAGCTGTTGGGCTATGCCCGTCAGATGCTGTCGCTGAATGATGAGGTCTATTCGCGTCTGACCCATCAGGCATTTGAGGGGGAAATCGTTGTGGGGGTGCCCCATGACATTGTATATCCGGCAATTCCGAATGTTCTGCGGCGCTTTAATTGTGAATACCCACGGGTAAAGGTGCAATTGGTGTCGTCCTATACAAGGGCGCTAAAGGAAATGTTCGCCAAGGGCGAATGCGATATGATTTTGACCACAGAAGATGGTGTTGATGCCGAGGGTGAAAAACTGGTGACGCTGCCCTTGGTTTGGGTCGGTGCCCCTGGGGGCACGGCCTGGCGGCAACGCCCGTTACGGTTGGCATTTGAATACCGATGTTTCTTTCGCAAGATGGTGCAGGCGGCGTTGAGCCAGGCTGATATCCCCTGGGAAATGGCGATCGAATCTGAGCAATCACGCCCTATTGAGGCCGCCGTAAGTGCTGATTTGGCGATCCATGCAATGATTGATGGGACATCCCCGCCACAATGCGAAATCATCGCCCATGGTGGAAATCTACCCGAGTTGGAGACGGTAAACATCAACCTTTATCTGTCGACAAACAGTAAGGGGCAGATGGCCGATGATATGGCCCGGTTTATTCGCCAGGCATTTCAACCCCAAGCAATGCAGGCCGTGGCGTAACCACGACTTTTCCTGTGGATTTGCGGGATTGTAGCATTTCAAGCGCCTCTCTAGCCTGATCCAGTTGGAACACTTTGCTGATATGGGGGCGTAGTTTTCCATCTGCGTACAGGTTGAACAGGGCTTGCAGGCTGTCTGTCATCGCCTGTGCGTTGAAGGAAAGATAGCCGCCCCAATACATGCCAATAACGGTAATGTTTTTGACCAGAATGATGTTTGCCGGAATTTGCGGCACGTCGCCGCTGGCAAAGCCTATTGTAATGACCCGCGCTTCGGGCTTGCAGGCCCGCAATGCGCTGTTGAACTGACTACCACCAACTGGATCATAAACGACGCTTGCTCCACCCAGTGCCAGAACCTGCGCCCGCAGGTCGCCGGTTTCGCTGTCAATCAGATGATCGGCGCCCGCCGCGCGGGCGATTTTAAGCTTGTTTTTACCGCGGGCCACTGCGATAACTGATGCCCCTGCAAGTTTGGCAATTTCGATCGCCGTGAGCCCAACACCACCAGATGCCCCAAGAACCAGTACGGTATCGTCTGACGTAATCCTGGCCCGGTGATGCAATGCCAAATGGCTGGTGCCATAGGCAACTTGAAATGCGGCTGCCACCTGAAACGGCATGGTTTCTGGTAATTGGGTGCATTGCTTTTCTGCGAAGCAGCCAAATTCAGCCAGGCCACCGCTACCGGAAAAAACCGCGACCCGATCCCCCGGCGATAGTGTTGTGACGTTATCTCCGCATTCAACCACGGTGCCCGCCAGCTCCATCCCCAATGTAAACGGGGTATCTGGTGTTTGCTGATAGGTCCCGGCCTGCATCAAAAGGTCAGCAAAATTTAGCCCGCAAGCGGCAATTTCCAATAACACCTCGGCTTTGCCGGGAACGGGCCTGACGATTTCATTTATGACAGCCGGCTGGCCAGTTTTAAGGACTTGATATGCTTTCACTATATAGCTTTCGGTATTTTTCATCTTGACCGGATGACAGCTAGAATATTAAGGCCTGAGAGGCCAGAGTACGGCAGACGATCCGCAACCTAAGCGTACGCTACGTTTTCAGCAGAATACCCGTTAAAGTTGTGCCATTATACCCACACATGTAAATAAAAATCTTGAAGTATTTGCCAGGAATTCCCTCTTTTTAGTGGAATATTCCCAAGGATCAATTTGTAATTGATTGAAATTGCTATATTTTTACCATTGTATTTTCCAGCCTATACAAAAAGACAGGTTGAGAATTGATCGCAATAGGGGGACACCCTGCACATCCTTAACGAATATGGAGCTGAGTAATGAAACACCCTGTGGATGTGCACGTTGGTCAAAAGATACGCCGTCGGCGCTGGATGGTGGGAATGACTCAGCAGCAACTGGCTGAGCAAGTCGGAATTAAGTTCCAACAAATCCAGAAATACGAAACCGGTATGAACCGTGTCAGCGCGTCACGTCTTTGGGATATTGCTGAAACTCTGGAAGTTGCTGTCAGCTTTTTCTTTGACGGAATTGATGATGCCAAAACAGCTGAGCGGATTGCCGGGGCAGCCATTCCGGGTGATATCATGGCCGATAAAGAGGCACTTGAACTGGTGCGCTCGTATTATGCGATCCCTGAAAATCAACGCCGTCGGTTGTTTGATCTGGCCAAGGTCTTGTCCGACGCGGCGTAATCGCCAATTGCTGGCGCAATAATTTGCCTCTAGACACTAGATAATTAGGGGCGAAAAGGCGTAGCAAAATTGAACATTTCCTTAGCTGAACAGAAACTATTGATATCGGTTGCCTGTCAGGCAGCTGATGCTGCCCGGGTTGTTACGCTGTCGTACTTTCGACAACCAAACCTTGCGGCCGAAAACAAAGCATCCATTGGCTATGACCCTGTCACGCTTGCAGATAAGCAAGCCGAGACGTCTATTCGCGCTGTTATTCAGGAGCTGCGGCCCCATGACTCTATACTTGGTGAAGAGCAGGGCGATGTTGTTGGCACATCCGGACTTACCTGGGTGCTTGACCCCATTGATGGCACCCGGGGATTTGTCGCCGGAACACCGACCTGGGGCGTATTAATCTCAGTTCGTGATGAAACCGGACCAATTTTTGGGTTGATCGATCAGCCCTATATTGGGGAAAGGTTTTTGGGCGGGTTCGGCCTGTCTGAATATCGGCGCACCGACAAAACATTGCCCCTTACAACCAGCCGCTGTAGCGGCCTGAAAGACGCAATATTACTGTCAACATTTCCGGAAATTGGAACCGATGCTGAACGGTCAGCTTTTTCAACCTTAAGCCAGAAAACCCAACTGACCCGCTATGGCATGGATTGCTATGGCTATGCTTTGCTGGCGGTTGGCTCGGTTGATCTGGTGGTCGAGGCTGGGCTGTTTCCCTATGATATACAGGCCCCTATTGCTGTTGTTCAGGCTGCAGGTGGTGTTGTGACTGATTGGCGGGGTAATCCCGCGCATGATGGTGGTCGCGTAATTGCGGCGGCCACGCCAGTGCTGCACCAGGCCGCGTTGGAAATTCTGTCAAAGGCTCCGCCAAACCTGTAGGGACAGACATGTCAAATCAACTGGTAATAAAGAATGCTGCAATTACCCTGACCATGGATGATGACCGGCGGGAACTTGTGAATACCGATTTGCGCGTAAAAGACGGTGTAATAGTGGAAATTGGCCGTGCAATTGCGTTTGACGGCACAACGATTGACGCGAAAAACTGCGTTGTCACCCCTGGATTGGTGAACACCCACCACCATCTGTTTCAAACCCTGACCCGGGCTGTTCCTGCCGGTCAGGATGCGCTGCTGTTTGGCTGGTTGCAGACATTGTACCCCATTTGGTCCCGGTATGGCCCCGAAGAAATGCGAGTTTCAGCAGTGATCGGCCTAGCGGAATTGGCGCTGTCTGGTTGTACGCTAAGTTCGGACCATCTTTATCTATACCCAAATGGGTCCAGGCTGGACGATACTATAGATGCGGCCCGAATGGTTGGAATGCGCTTTCATGCCATGCGTGGTTCCATGTCAATTGGCGAAAGCGCCGGTGGGCTACCCCCGGATGCGTTGGTGGAAGAGGAAGCTGACATTTTGTCAGATTGTATTCGGGTGATTGATACATTTCATGATCCCAACCCGGGCGCCATGATCCGGATTGGCGTGGCACCCTGTTCGCCGTTTTCTGTCAGCCGCGAACTGATGCGCGACACCGCAATATTGGCGCGGGATAAAAACGTGATGATGCACACCCACCTGGCCGAAAACCAAGAAGACATCGCCTATTCATTGGAAAAATTTGGCTGCCGACCGGGGCAATATGCGCAAGATCTGGGTTGGACCGGCCAGGATGTCTGGCATGCCCATTGCGTCAGGCTGAATAGTTCGGAAATTGATCTTTTTGCCCGTACTGGCACCGGTGTTGCCCATTGCCCATGTTCAAATTGTCGCCTTGGCTCTGGTATCGCGCCGGTACGTCAGATGCGTGACGCTGGTGTAAATGTCGGCCTGGGGGTGGACGGATCAGCGTCAAATGACAGCAGTAACCTGATGGCCGAAGCCCGCCAAGCAATGTTATTGCAAAGGGTGGAAAATGGCGCCGATGCGATGGCTGCACGCGAAGCCCTGGAAGTTGCAACACGGGGCGGCGCGGCAGTGTTGGGGCGCGACGATTGTGGGCAGATCGCCGTTGGCAAACGGGCTGACATTGCCATCTGGGACGTATCAGGTGTTGAAAGCGCTGGCAGTTGGGACCCGGCGGCGCTGTTGCTCGCAGGGCCAACCAAGGTAAAACACCTGCTGGTAGAGGGGTGCCAGATTGTTGCAAACGGGAATTTGACGACGATTGATCTGCCAAGCGTGATCGGGCGCCAAAACGCACTTGCCCGCCAGTTGATGAACCGCTGAAGTCGTTGTATTTGCCCGCCAAGGGCGACATAATGCCTAATATCACCTAATCTATGTCAATAAGGATACAGTCTTTGAGGTCCCTTAAAACACTCTGCACAATTGCTATTCTGGCCATCACTGGTTGTAGCGAACCAAGCGTAACATCGCCATCTACCGCAGCCCCGGCCAACTATTCGTTTGAAGCAGGGAATTTCCAAACGTTGATCAACAACGCCCGCACCAGCCGGGGACTCGGCGCGATCCAGCCATCTGCAAAGTTAACGGCGACCGCGCAGGGCCATGCCAATGATATGTCTGCCAATGGTTTCTTTTCCCATACCAGCTCAAACGGGTATTCCGTCGGTCGCCGGGCAAAGGCGCAGGGCTATGGGTTTTGCTGGATTGCAGAAAATATATCGGTAGGCCGCACATCTGAGGCAGAAGTTTTTGCACGATGGATGGGTTCACCCGGGCATCGCAAAAACATGCTGGCCCGTGATCCTACCGAATACGGCCTGGCGGTTGCGCCGGGTAATTACCGTGTGTTGGTGCTGGGAACCCCGGGCTGCTAACGCGATAATCCGCCGACCCTTATTACCCAAGCCTTGTGACAGAATTTTTCCACAATTGTGTGAAATACACTGTGTGAATTGGGCTGTCATATAGCCGGTGCCCACCATATTTGTCAGGAAACCCACTGTGAAAATGACCGCTGTAATTGCCTTTGTCGCTGCATCTGTGCTTAGCGGGTGTATGGGTGCAACCACCGGCGGTGCCGTGGTGCCAGCCCATGTGGATTTTAACCCGGTGCCATTGGCAGCGGGCGCTGCGACGGACCCGTTTTCAGCCTTTGGTGTATTGGTCAATGACTATCGTGCGCCAACGCTTGCCCCGCTGGCCTATAATCAACAGCTGCAGGGTGCTGCGCAAACCCATGCAGATAACATGTCGGCGTTAGGTTTTTTTGATCACCAGGGTTCGGACGGGTCAATGCCATGGGACCGGGTGACTGATCAAGGATATAGCTGGTCCTGGGTTGGTGAAAATATTGCCAGCGGGCAAGCCACTCCTGATCAAGCTCTGACAGGTTGGAAGAATTCACATGATCACAATGAAATCTTGCTGTCGGCAAACCCTACAGAATTCGGGCTTGCCTATGCACCCGGCAACTATTGGGTCATGGTTTTGGCCCGCCCAAATTAGTAACCATTGGCTGACCACCAACCCAGACAGCCTGAATCGCCCTGTCATCCCCCATCATGATGGTGGGAAACAGCGCCTGCCAGATGTCATCTGCCCGGACGCTGCGCTGGGCAATTGCCGGTGTTGAACTTAAGTTAACAACCACAAGATCAGCCTCTGATCCCACGTCCAGGGTGCCGATTTTATCCTGCATCCGCAGCGCCCGGGCTGAGCCAACCGTTGCCAGCCAGAACAGTTGCGCGGGGTGCAGCGGGGTGCCCTGCAGCTGACCAATTTCATAGGCCGCCGCCATGGTGCGCAACATCGAAAAAGAAGACCCGCCGCCGGTATCTGTTGCCAGCCCAATACGTTGCCCCTGTGCCATGAGCCCTGCCATATCAAAAAGACCTGAACCAATGAACATGTTGGATGTGGGGCAATGGATTATAGCGGCGTCCACCTCTTTTAGTCGGGCGCGTTCGCGCGCGGTCAGGTGGATTGCGTGGCCGTACAGCCCGCCAGCGCCCAAAAGGCCAAATTTTTCGTAAGTATCCAAATAGTCGCGGGCGTCGGGGTATAGATTTGCCACCCAGTCAACTTCATCGGTCTGCTCAGACAGGTGGGTTTGCATCAGGCAGTTTGGATTTTCAGCCCAAAGTGCGCCCATGGCGTCCAGCTGCTCTGGAGTTGAGGTGGGTGAAAACCTTGGGGTGATGGCATATCCCAGCCGGTCAACACCATGCCACTTACCCAGTAAGGCTTTGCTGTCATCATAGCCGGATTGGGCGGTGTCCAGTAGCCCGTCAGGGGCATTGCGATCCATGCAGGTCTTGCCGGCCACCGCACGAGCGCCGCGTGTCTGCGCTTCGCTAAAAAACGCATCAACACTTTGCGGATGGACCGTGCAAAAACTGCAAACGCTGGTGGTGCCATTGGACAGGGTCAGATCAAAATAGGTCTTGGCGCAGCGGGCGGCATAGTCAGTATCAGCAAACAGCATTTCTTCCGGAAATGTGTAATTGTTCAACCATTCAATCAACCGTTTGCCCCAGCTGGCGACAATGGCGGTTTGCGGATAATGCGCGTGTGCATCGACAAAACCGGCTGTGATGAGCGCGTTGCCATAGTTGTGGATAATGGCATTTGGGTATTTCTTGCGCAGGCCTTCAGCAGGGGCCAGATCGATAATTTTGCCATCCTGTACTGCGACTGCACCATTGGCACACCATTGGGCTGCCGTGTCGATTGCTTGCGAAAACGGATCACCGTTAAATGTCAGTGTTTGCCCGAGTAGCAGATGAATATTTTTCATATTGATCACCCCTTAATGGTCGCTACTTTAAGATGTGTGCTTGTGGCGGTAAATCACCCATTCGCTCTGTTTCTTTGAAACAGTTATGCCTAATGTAGCGCCGAGCAAAGAGGCCCAGCATGACCCAAAACAATCCCCAGGACGAAGACCGTGACGATGACGCATATGTGTTGGATTCAAATACAGTAGCTGCAGTTCTTGATGCCGTTGGTACAGGTGATGCGGACGCGCTGATTGCGCTGATGGAACCGCTGCACGCTGCAGATATCGCCGACCTTTTAGAACAGATAAGCCCATCCGAACGGCGCCACCTTGTATTGCTGTATGATCGGGAATTTGACGGTGAAATTCTGTCAGAACTTGATGAGGGCCTGCGCGAAGAAATTGTTAATGCTCTGCACCCTCAGGTGTTGGCTGATGCGGTTCGGGAATTGGAAAGCGACGACGTTGTTGATTTGCTTGAAGATTTGGAAAAGCCGCAGCGGGCGGCAATTCTAGAGATCCTTGAAGCTGGCGACAGGGTGGCTGTTGAGCAGGCTTTGACCTACCCGGAATTTTCGGCAGGCCGCCTGATGCAGCGCGAATTTGTTATTGCGCCGCAACATTGGAATGTCGGTCAGGCCATTGATTTCTTGCGCTCATCTGATGATTTGCCAGATGATTTTTATCATATGGTATTGGTCAACCCCAAGGCGGAACCAGTTGGGCACGTGTCCCTTGGACGACTGTTGGGAACCAAACGAGAGACCGCGCTGGTTGATCTTTCCGAGGACAGTTTTCGCAGGTTTGATGTGGATGAAGACGAAGCAGACGTTGCCTATGCATTCAACCAGTACCACCTAATTTCGGCACCTGTTGTTGATGCAAATCAGCGGATTGTCGGGGTTATCACGATAGATGATGCCATGGGAATTCTGGATGAAGAGCATGAAGAAGATATCCTGCGGCTGGCTGGTGTTGGCGAAAGTAGGCTGTCTGATCAGGCGTTGGACACAATGAAACGCCGCTTTCCATGGCTGGCGGTCAATCTGGCAACCGCGATACTGGCATCCTTGGTTATTGCGCAGTTTGAAGATCTGATTGGCCAGTTTGTCGCCCTGGCTGTGCTGATGCCCATAGTTGCATCAATGGGGGGCAACGCCGGAACCCAATCACTGACGGTGGCGGTGCGCGCCATGGCAACACGGGATTTGACTGGCTCAAATGTGTGGCGGGTGATCCGGCGGGAAGCCTTGGTGGGTTTGATGAATGGCATGGTATTCGCTGTTATGATGGGGTTTGTTGGTGCGGTTTGGTTTGGTACACCTATTTTAGGGGTGGTCATTGCTGTGGCGATGATTATCAATTTGGTTGTTGCCGGGTTGGCGGGCATTTTGGTGCCGGTGGGGCTTGAAAAGATCGGCATCGATCCAGCACTGGCCTCGGGTGCTTTTGTGACAACGGTAACAGATGTTGTGGGCTTTCTCGCATTTTTGGGGCTGGCAGCGGCGATGTTGATTTGACCGATATTCACGCCCGTAAATCCCAGGTGCGCTCGGCGAGCTTTGCCGCCCGTAGGTTCGCCCATCAGGAATATTCCGGGATTTCAGCTACCGATAACTTGGTGGCGTTTATGGAACCCTACCTTGGTCAGACAATATCTGGTTATATGCCGATCCGGACCGAAATTGACCCGCTACCGGCTATGGCGACATTGGCAATATCGGGCCCCGTTGGGGTGCCTGTGATTGTTGGCGACGCGAGACCGTTGGAATTTCACCGCTGGCAGCCGGGATGTGCCCTGAAAGACGGCCCCTTTGGTGCGCAAGTTCCTATTGAAGTCGCCCAGATCACCCCAAGCGTTGTTTTTCTGCCTTTGCTGGCATTTGACCGGCGGGGCGCGCGCCTGGGCTATGGCGGCGGGTATTATGACCGTACGTTAGAAATATTGCGGACTAAGGGGCCGGTATTGGCCGTAGGGTTTGCCTATTCCGCCCAGGAAATTGCCCAGGTTCCAACCGAAGCCACGGATCAGCGGCTGGACGCGGTGGTAACAGAAAAATACGTCTTGGAATTTTAGAACCAGTTTCGTGAACCTGGCCCAAAGGGGGCGGGCATTCAGCCACTTGCCAAGCTTGATCCGGCGCACTACCCCGGACATATGAAAATATTATTCCTTGGCGATGTCGTTGGCCGCTCCGGGCGACGGGCAATCTCAGAAAACCTGAAAAAATTGCGCACCGATTGGCGGCTCGATTTTGTTGTGGTGAACGGTGAAAACGCCAGTAACGGTGCAGGCCTTACTGGTGCCCATGCCAAATTGATACTAGAGGCTGGCGCTGATTGCATCACGCTGGGGGATCATGCGTTTGACCAAAAAGACATGATGCAGTTTATCAATACTGAACCCCGGGTTCTGCGACCGCTTAACTATGCCAAATCAACGCCCGGTAAGGGCGCGCGTGTTTTTGACGCTCCTGGCGGGCGCAAAATTCTGGTGGCTCAGGCCCTGGGGCGTGTCTTTATGAAACGCCCGTTTGATGATCCGTTTTCGGCCCTGGATCAGGTGTTGCGTGCCCATCCCTTGGGCGGGTTGGTCAATGCGAGCCTGGTTGATTTCCACTGTGAAGCCACATCAGAAAAGATGGGCATGGGTCATTTCTGCGCTGGCCGTGCCAGTGTTGTTGTTGGCACACACACACATGTTCCCACAGCCGATGCTATGATCCTGCCTGGTGGTACCGCATACCTTAGCGATGCCGGAATGTGCGGCGATTATAATTCAGTTATTGGTATGGATAAGGTCGAACCCATGCGTCGATTTGTTACCGGCATGGGCAAGGGGCGGTTTTCCCCCGCCGAAGGTGCCGCAACCCTGTCTGGTCTATATGTCGAAACCGATGATCGCACCGGTAAGGCCACGCGGGTTGAAACAGTGCGCCAGGGTGGTTGCTTGCAACAGTCTGGCCCACTTCAGTGACCCTCAAAACGGGGTTCTATTTGGCATTGGTGCTTATCGGTGCCGCTTGGGGGCTTACGTTTCCGCTAACAAAACTTGCCGTTTCAACGGGCCATCAGCCGCTTGGCATCATCGTTTGGCAACAGGTTGGTGCCCTTTTGTTAACCGGGCTGTTGTGCATTTTGCGCGGCAGTTCGTTGAAGTTGAAGCGCCAAAATTTTGGGCTGTACCTTGGCATTGCACTGTTGGGCACGGTGGTGCCCAGCTATTTTTCCTACACCGCTGCATCACATCTGCCAGCGGGTGTGATGTCGATCATCATTGCGCTGGTGCCGTTGGTTGCGCTGCCAATTGCATTGATCATGGGCTACGAAACCCCGATGCTGAAACGCATGTTGGGTTTGGTGTTTGGGGCCGTGGCCGTGGTATTACTGGTCGGCCCGGGCGCCAATCTGCCCGAGCCGGGTAGCGCCATTTTTGTACCCGTCGCCATGCTGGCAACGCTGGCCTATGGCGGGGAAGCAAACTTTCTTGAATGGTCCAGCAGACAAAAATCTGGTTTGATGCCTGATCCGTTTCAGATCCTTTTCGGGGCAAGTCTTGTCGGCTTGATCATCACTTTGCCGCTAGCAATGGGGCTAGGGCATTTCATAAATCTGAGCGTAGATTGGTCTACACCAGAGCGGTCAATCCTGTATATTACTATCCTAAGCACTTTGGCTTATTCCGGTTATATTTGGCTGATCAGCCGCACCGGGCCGGTATTTGCCGCCCAGGTTGCCTATTTGGTCACCGGGTTTGGCGTGTTGTGGTCACTGTATTTGCTGGATGAAACCTATTCCGCTTGGGTTTGGCTGGCTCTGGCCATGATCCTGGCCGGTCTGTTTCTGGTGCAACCGAAACTGCGCGAGACAAGGCCATAAAGCACTGTTAGCATTGGATGATGATGCGGCTATGTAAGGCAGCCAGATATGAGCGAGCTATTATCCCTGGGCCCCAATGGCGATGCGCTGATGACCATGGCGATTGTTGCGCTTATGTTCGTGCTGTTCATGCGCGAAGCTTACCCCACAGAGGTTGTCGCCATTTCAGGCGCAGCGGCTCTACTGGCCCTTGGTGTATTGCCCTACGAAGACGCACGCCAAGTACTTGCCAACCCCGCCCCCTGGACCATCGCTGCAATGTTTGTAGTCATGGGCGCATTGGTGCGCACCGGCGCGTTAGAATGGTTCACCAGATTGGCCAGTGCGCAGGTTGATACCCGACCGGGGCTGGCCATTGGCGGTTTAATGGCATTTGTCGTGGTTGCGTCGGCATTTGTGAACAACACTCCAGTTGTCGTTGTTATGATCCCGGTTTTTGTGCAATTGGCCCGCAGGTTGAAGATATCGGCTAGTAAGTTGCTGATCCCGCTGTCCTATGCGGCCATTTTGGGGGGCTCACTGACCTTGATCGGAACCTCGACCAATCTGCTAGTGGATGGGGTTGCGCGGTCCCGCGGCTTGGAGCCTTTCACGATATTTGAAATCACGCCGCTGGCGATTATTCTTGTGGCCTGGGGCGGGTTGTATCTGCGTTTTGTTGCGCCCCGGCTGTTGCCTGATCGTGACAGCATGGCGACGCTTCTTTCAGATAAACGGCCGCTGAAATTCTTTACCGAACTGGTGATGCCGGCGGACAGTGACCTGATCGGGCAGGCGGCAAGCAAGGTTGATTTGTTTCGCCGCGATGGCGTGCGCCTTGTGGATGTGGTGCGCAGCGATGTTTCCTTGCGCCGCAGTATCGGCGACGTCATGTTGCAAGCCGGTGATCGCGTGGTTTTGCGCACCCCAATGGCCGAGCTGTTAAGCCTGCAACAGGACCGCAAACTGCGCCCCGCCGATCAGGTGTCATCGGTGGAAACGTCAACCGTCGAGGTACTGATCACGCCCGGCTGCCGGATGATCGGGCGCACATTGGGTGCCCTGCGGCTGCGCCGAAGGTACGGGGTTTACACGCTTGCAGTGCACCGCCGGAACCAAAACATCGACCGGGCACTTGATGACCTGACGGTTCTGGTTGGCGACACGTTGCTGCTGGAAGGGGCCGCCGCCGATATCAGCCGGCTGGCGGTGGATATGGATTTGGTTGATGTCAGCCGACCCTCAGACCGTGCCTACCGGCGCAGCCATGCGCCGATTGCCCTGGCGGCCCTGGCCGGGATCGTGGCGCTGGCGGCCTTTGGAATTGCGCCCATTTTGTTGCTGGCGGTGCTGGCTATGGCGCTGGTGTTTCTGACCCGTTGCATTGATTCAGATGAGGCATTTGCCTTTATCGACGGCCGTTTGCTGGCCCTGATATTTGCTATGCTGGCAGTGGCGACTGCGCTGGAAACTTCCGGCGCGATTGAGCTGATCGTGCACGGCTTTGCGCCCCTGATCAGTGACCTGCCGCCGTTTTTTATTGTTTGGGCCATCTATCTGCTGACCTCGGTTCTGTCCGAACTTATCAACCATGCGGTGGCCGTGGTGCTGACGCCGGTGGCCATTGGTTTGGCGATTAATCTGGGTGTTGATCCGCGTCCTTTGGTGGTGGCCGTCATGGTTGCTGCAAGTGCCACATTCGCCACCCCGATCAGTTATCAGACCAATATGATGGTGTTTGGGCCGGGGGGGTATAAATTCACAGATTTCCTGCGCGTTGGCATCCCGCTGAACCTGTCTGTCGGGGTGCTTGCGAGCGCGGTCATCCCGTTCCTGTGGCCGCTGTAGGCGGCAGGGTGTCCGCGCGCGAACATCAGGGTATCACATTGATATTGCTGACGATAGCGCTAACGTAATTCTGTACGGCTGCGCGCATTTTTCCCGCCCAATACTATAGCGGCCAGAACACCAGTATTGCCGGAATGCTGACTGCCACCACCAGAATTTCCAACGGCAATCCCATGCGCCAATAGTCACCAAAACTATAGCCACCGGGCCCCAAGATCAGGGTGTTGTTCTTATGGCCGATCGGCGTCAGAAACGCGCAAGACGCGGCCACTGCCACCGCCATTAGGAACGGATCTGGGTTCACCCCTAGGCTTTGCGCCATCTTGATGCCAATTGGTGCGGCGACGATGGTTGTGGCGGTGTTATTCAGAACATCCGACAGACTCATGGTGACGATCATCAATATTGTCAAAATTGCCCAGGATGGCATGCCATCGGTCAAGGTGATCAGCCAATCGGCAATCAGTTCGGTTCCACCCGATGTTTCCAGCGCCGAACCAAGTGGGATCATTGAGCCAAGTAATACCACCACGGGCCATGAAATGTGGTTGTAAATATCACTGATGGGCAGGATCTTGGTCAGCACAAATCCGATCACCACCAGCCCAAGTGCCACCGGCAGATAGATCAGACCAAGCGATGCTGCCAACACAGCTGCGCCAAACATGCCTATGGCCAGCCAAACCTTTTTTTCATCGGTAACCTGCAGGCCGCGATCCGCCAGCGGCAAGCACCCCAGCCATTCTACCACATCGTTGGCTTGGTCGCTGGGGGTCAGCAGTAACAATATATCGCCTGCGTGGATTTCAGTTTTCCGGATTTGCTGGGTGATGCGTTTTCCGGCGCGCGACACCCCCAGCAACACTGTGCGCTGGCGCCAGCCCAGCCCAATGCTTTGGGCTGTCTTGCCAGCGATCCGGGCATCATCGGGCACCACCACTTCGATGGCTTGCAGCCCGTCGCCTTCGGCATGCAGCAGGTCCTGGCGCTTGGTTTCGGCAAAATCCAGCGACAGGGCGGCGCGAAATTCATCTAACGCATCGGGTGCTGCTTCCAGCACAATTGCGTCCCCCGCCAGCAATCGCACATTGCGCGCGGTGCCATAGCGCCGCTTACCATCACGCACCAACCCAAGGATCGCCACGTCGTTTTTGTCAGCAACGTCGTTCAGTTCATTTAACCGCTGACCAATCAGCTTTGACGCTTCCGGCACCGTCAGTTCAGCGATATATTGGGCAATATCCGCCATTGGGTCGGATGAAGATTTTGTATCGTCCCCTTGGGGGATCAGTCGCCAGCCAATCAGGGCAACAAATAACAGGCCCGCAATTGCCACCACGCCGCCCACGGGGGCGAAATCAAACATTTTGAATGGTGCGCCCAGGCTGTCTTCGCGAATTGTTGCGATAATTATGTTGGGCGGGGTCCCTATCAGGGTAACCATACCGCCCAGAATGGTGGCAAATGACAGAGGCATCAGCGACAGCCCCGGCACCCGCCCGGCCTTGCGTGCGGTCTGAACATCCACTGGCATCAGCAGGGCCAGTGCTGCCACATTATTCATGAAGGCTGACAACACGCCGCCTATTGCCCCCATCAATGCAATATGCGCGCCCAGGGAACGGGTGCTATCCACCAATGTCCGGGTGATAAGAAACACAGCGCCGGAACGCACCAGCCCGGCGGACACCACCAAAACAAGTGCCACAACCAGTGTCGCCGGATGGCCAAAGCCGTCAAAGGCGTGTTTGGTGGGGATCACCCCCAATACAACACCCGCCATAAGGGCGGAAAACGCCACCAGATCGTAGCGAAACTTGCCCCAAAGCAGCATGCCAAACACGGCCCCAAACAGGGAAAACAGGATTATTTGGTCACCGGTCATTGCGCATCCTTTGTATTTTGTCCCAAACAACCGGAACCGCACCCAAATTGCAACGCCTGTCGGGTTGCAGCCCCATATGCCCCTGTCCTATAGAAGCAGAGCAACAAATAAACGGGGAATAGGGCACATGGCAGGCCATTCAAAATGGGCAAATATTCAGCACCGCAAGGGGCGCCAGGACGCCGTGCGTTCAAAGCTGTTTTCAAAGCTGTCCAAGGAAATAACTGTCGCCGCCAAAATGGGTGACCCGGACCCGGATAAAAACCCGCGCCTGCGCATGGCAGTGAAAGAGGCGAAATCGGTTTCTGTGCCCAAAGATGTGATTGATCGCGCGATCAAAAAGTCGGAAGCCGGTGACGGCGATGATTACGAAGAGATCCGTTATGAAGGTTACGGCCCAAATGGTGTTGCTGTGATTGTCGAGGCGATGACTGACAACCGTAACCGCACGGCGTCGACTGTGCGTTCAACATTCACCAAGAACGGTGGTAATCTGGGGGAAACCGGGTCAGTGGCCTTTATGTTTGATCGGGTTGGCGAAGTAACCTACCCGCCGTCAGTTGGGGACGCTGATACAGTTATGATGGCGGCAATAGAAGCCGGTGCCGATGATGTGGAAAGCACTGATGATGGTCACACGATCTATTGCGCTGACACTGACTTGAACAGTGTTTCCACTGCGTTAGAGGCTGAGCTGGGCGACACCACATCCACCAAGCTGATCTGGAAGCCAAACATGACCACTGACATGGATGTTGAGGCTATGCAAAAGCTGATGAAGCTAATTGATGCGCTGGAAGATGATGACGATGTTCAGCGGATTACGACGAATTTTGAAGCCTCGGATGCAGTGATGGAGCAATTGTAGTACCCCGTTTTCGGGCTTGCCGTTTGCTGATATTTGCGATCCATATAGCCCATGGACCGCACCAAAGACCGGCCATTGGCTGGCATCTTATACATGCTATTGACCGGCGCCCTGTTCGTCGCGGTTATTGCAATTGTCAAACATCTGGGCAGCGGGTTGCCGGCGGCTGAAAGCGCCTTTTTACGGTATGTTCTGGGGCTGGTATTTTTGATCCCGATGCTGCGCCCGTTGCTGCGCGCCCGGCTGGACCGACAGGACCTGTTGTTGTTTGGCTTGCGCGGTCTGGTGCACGGGGTCGGCGTTGCGTTCTGGTTTTTTGCTATGTCACAAATTCCAATCGCCGAAGTCACGGCCATGGGATATCTGGCCCCGGTTTTTGTTACCATTGGTGCGGCGCTGTTTTTGGGGGAACGTCTGGCGGCGCGGCGTATGCTGGCGGTGGCGGCGGCGATGCTTGGGGCAATGGTGATTTTGCGCCCCGGTTTCAGGGAAATTTCCGGCGGGCATCTGGCAATGTTGGCCAATGCGGTGCTGTTTGGCACGTCTTATCTGGTGGCCAAACATATGACCGGGCGCACCAGCCCGGTTGTTATTGTGGCCATGTTGTCGATCACCGTTACCATCGTATTAGCACCGATGGCCTGGGCGGTTTGGGTGACGCCGACATTTGCCCAATTGGGCTGGATATTCCTTGTGGCCTGTTTTGCCACCGCTGGTCATTTTACGATGACGCTTGCCTTTGCTGCTGCGCCGATCACGGTCACCCAGCCGGTAACATTTTTGCAATTGGTTTGGTCAGTCACACTGGGTGCTTTGTTTTTCGCCGAGCCGGTGGATGGTTGGGTGGTGTTTGGCGGTGTTATCATTTTAGGCGCGGTGACATTCATAACGTTGCGCGAAGCCCTTTTGAAGCGTCGCGTCCTTACTCCGCCCGCACCTGCAACCAAGGTCTGACGTGGCTTTTGTTCAATCAATTTTGTAGGGTTGAACACCGCGTTTGTTGTGATCTACCGACAGCTTGCTTTCCAATGGCGGAACCGAGCGTTGATGGCAAGATTTGCGTTGGCAAATCCGACATGAAATTCCAATTGGTTCAAAGGCTTGTGGATTTTTAACATCCAGATCATCGGCGTAAATCAACCTGTCGGCATGCTGCACTTCACAGCCCAACCCAACCGCATACCGACGCACCGGTGCGCGGTAAGATCCACCAGGTTTTGACACATCGCGGGCCAGGCAAAAATACCTGACCCCATCCGGGGTTTGGGCTAATTGACGCAGAAACCGCCCCGGCGTTTCAAAGGCCTGATGCACATTCCAAAGCGGGCAGGCACCGCCAAAGCGGGCAAATTGTAGCCGTGTCGCGGAATGTCGCTTGGTTATTGTCCCTGCCTGATCAACCCGGACAAAGAAGAACGGTATGCCCTTGGCCCCTGGTCGCTGCAACGTGGACAGCCGGTGGCAGATTTGCTCGATCGAGGCGCCAAATATATCAGCCAGCCGCTCAAGGTCGTGACGGGTTTCTTCGGCGGCTTGTTGAAACGGCCCATAGGGCAATAGCGCGGCCCCGGCAAAATAGTTTGCCAGGCCAATTTTAGCGATGGCCCGGGCTTCGTCGGTTTGGAAACGAGCAAGATCAAGGGTTGCTTCAAGCAGGTCATTTTGGGTCAGTAATGCCACCTGATGCAGCAATTGAAACCGCTGAGTTGCAGATGTTGCCCCGCTTGAAATACTGAGCAGGCGTTCATTTGCATCAAAGCTGCGCAGCGTGTGCATGTCGGTATAAGCACTGGTGACGCCCTGTGATTTCAGCGCGCCCATTGCGGCGGCCGCGGGATCGATCCGATTGCCATTTGGTGCGGCAAAATGTTCAGCTGCCCGGTCCACAGCGTCGATGTAATTGTCGCAATAGTGAAAGAAATCGCGCACATCTTCCCAGGGCGACGGGCGCACCAGGCTGTCCTGTCGCCCCAATGCTTCATCCAGTGATGCCAGCCGTTCCTGGGATTGGCGATAGGCCCGGTGCAATTCCAAAAATGAACGCGCCAGCATCGGGGCGTTGGACGCGGCAAGACGTAAATCTGCCAGCGGTGGGGCACCATCTGCAAAGACGGGGTCGGCCACGGCTTCACGCATATCTGTAACCACCCGTTCTGTGTCGCCGCTGGACAACTCGGTTACATCCAGCCCAAAAACCTGGGCCAGCCCCAACACCACCCCGGTGCTAACGGGGCGGTTGTTGTTTTCCATCTGGTTCAGATAGGGCAGGGAAACCCCCAGCTTTTGGGCAAAGGCTTTTTGGGTCAGTTCAAGCCTTGTGCGAAACTCGCGTAGTTTTGATCCGGCGTATATTTTTTGGGTCGCCATTGTGTGCCTTTGCAGATTTGCTATTCCCAATGATAGCCTTTGCAAAGCCGGTCAGGCAATCCCCAGGGATTTATCGCGTTTCATCACGTAAAGGATAGATGCCGTCGACAGCACCCCAACCGCGAACATCAACCACAGCAGCGGAAACGGCCCGGTTTCTTCGCTAAGCACTGATCCGGCAAGAACCGACAGGCCCGCGCCAC
The DNA here is from genome assembly GCA_036479015.1 of Paracoccaceae bacterium. Lineage (GTDB taxonomy): Bacteria > Pseudomonadota > Alphaproteobacteria > Rhodobacterales > Rhodobacteraceae > NVTR01. Next base: position 78,346 of record JAZGFB010000033.1, read on the forward strand.
CGCCCATCATGATTGCCCCGCCAAGGCCGCTGGCGGTTCCGGCAAGATGCGGGCGCACCGACAGCATGCCCGCGGTTGCGTTTGGCAGCACCATGCCATTGCCAAGGCCGACAAATATCATGAACCCAAAAAATGTGTAGACTGAGCCAAAGCCAAGCAAAGATATCAGCAGTGAAATTGCCAATCCGACCATCAGCAGCAATGACCCATAAAACACCATCAGGTTTATGCCCACCCTGGTCGAAAATCGCCCGGAAATGAAATTTCCAACCACATAGCCAAGCGCAGGTGCACCAAAAAACAGCCCCATTGTGGACGGTGGCAGATCATACACAATGCTGCCCACAAATGGCCCGCCGCCAAGGTAGGCAAAAAATGCCCCGGAAGAAAACGCAGCTGCCATGCTGTAGCCCCAAAATCGCGGTGACAGCAGCAGCTCAGGATAATCTGCGAATTGCTGGCGAAAGCTGGTGGATCGGTGGTTATTGGTTTCCCCCACATCGGCCCAGATCAATAGCAACACCAGTAGCCCCACGGCGAAAAATACCCAGAAATTCGCCTGCCAGCCAAAGTTTTCAACCAGCATCCCGCCAAGGGCAGGGCTGACCATCGGAATGATTGCCATGCCCATGGTGATGTACCCGATCATGGATGCAGCCTGCGACTGATCAAACATATCGCGCGCTATGGCCCGTGACAGCACCATTGCAACCCCAACAGTTGCCTGGATCACGCGAAAAACCAGAAACATCTCGGCTGATTGCGCCAGTAGACAGCCGATGGTGGACAGTAGGAAAATCACAAAACCGGCAAGCAATATCGGCCGTCTGCCATAGCGGTCTGATAGCGGCCCGATGATGGTTTGTAAGGCTGCAACGGCCCCCAGGTACAGCGCTACTGACAGCTGCATGATCCGGTATTCGGTATCAAAATATGCTGTCATCGTGGGCAATGAGGGCAGGAACATATTCAGAACCATCGCCGACATGCCGCTGATTATCACCAGGGTTAGAATGTGGGGCGGGGTGGTCCGGTTTAAAAATATTGGTTTGGAATTGTTAGGCATGTATTTGACCTATGCCTGCGCTACCCCAATGTCCAGCTGTGCAGGGGCGATGGGTTATTTGCAGTTATTCAATATTCATTCAATCGCTTGCATCGGGTTTGCAAATATCCGGGAAACTCCTTTTGATTATTGCTGAAACCCTATATCAGTCGTAAAAACAAACAGGAAATTGACCAATGACAGATATCCTGCAAGAGCTTGAAGCCCGCCGCAAACAGGCCCGTATGGGGGGCGGCGAAAAGCGTATTGCGGTGCAGCATTCAAAAGGCAAGCTCACCGCACGTGAACGGGTTGAGCTGCTGTTGGATGATGGGTCTTTTGAAGAGTTTGATATGTTCGTGGCGCATCGTTGTGTCGACTTTGGCATGGAAGAAAACCAACCCGCTGGCGACGGTGTGATAACCGGGTGGGGTACGATCAATGGTCGTATGGTCTATGTGTTTAGCCAGGATTTTACCGTTTTTGGCGGCTCTTTGTCGGAAACCCACTCGCAGAAAATATGTAAAATCATGGACATGGCAGTGCAGAACGGCGCACCGGTCATTGGTATTAACGATTCAGGTGGTGCACGTATTCAGGAAGGCGTGGCATCTTTGGCTGGGTATGCCGAGGTGTTTCAACGCAACATCATGGCGTCAGGCGTCGTGCCGCAGATCAGTCTGATCATGGGGCCCTGTGCCGGGGGCGCGGTATACAGCCCAGCGATGACCGATTTCATCTTTATGGTTAAAGACACGTCCTATATGTTTGTCACCGGTCCCGACGTGGTGAAAACCGTCACCAACGAGATTGTCACCGCAGAGGAACTGGGGGGCGCTGCCACCCATACGAAAAAATCGTCAGTGGCCGATGGTGCCTTTGAAAATGACGTTGAAGCATTGACCGAAGTGCGCCGGCTGGTGGATTTTCTGCCGCTTAATAACCGCGAAAAGCCACCCGTTCGGCCATTTTTTGATGATCCGGGTCGGCTTGAGCACAGTTTGGACACCTTGATCCCTGACAATGCCAATACGCCCTACGACATGAAGGAATTGATCCTGAAGCTGGCGGATGAGGGCGATTTTTATGAAATTCAGCAGGATTTTGCCAAGAACATCATCATCGGCTTTATCCGGTTAGAGGGGCGATCAGTGGGTGTTGTTGCCAACCAGCCGATGGTTCTGGCCGGGTGTCTGGATATTGACAGTTCGCGCAAAGCTGCGCGCTTTGTGCGGTTTTGTGATGCCTTTGAAATTCCTATTCTAACGCTTGTGGATGTGCCGGGCTTTTTGCCCGGAACCTCGCAGGAATATGGCGGCGTGATCAAGCATGGGGCCAAGTTGCTGTTTGCTTATGGCGAAGCAACTGTCCCCAAGGTTACGGTGATCACCCGCAAAGCCTATGGCGGCGCTTACGATGTGATGTCGTCCAAGCACCTGCGGGGTGATTTCAACTATGCCTGGCCAACAGCCGAAATAGCGGTGATGGGGGCCAAGGGTGCCACAGAAATCATTTTTCGCTCTGAGCTGGGTGACCCTGAGAAAATTCAAGCCCGTACTGCTGATTATGAAAACCGATTTGCCAATCCATTTGTGGCGGCTGAAAAAGGGTTTATTGATGAAGTCATTCAGCCCCGATCAACGCGCAAACGGATCAGCCGTGCATTCGCGTCCCTTAGGGGTAAGAACCTTAAGAACCCGTGGAAAAAGCATGGTAATATTCCACTTTAAGACCATTAAGGAAGCTGTTTATATGACTGAAATTCACCTATTTTTCAATATACAGAAGCTGGATAAAACTTAACAATGGCCCGTGATCCAATGACAAAACACCGTGGTTTCCCTGGGCGGCTGCCGGGAACTGACTTTCAGTTCACCTTGCGCCGGGCTAACGCCAGGGGGGTTTCGCCGATAATTCGTCGCGAGCGACACGCAGACCGTCGCCCCGCAGACAAGCGTGCCGATGAGGGTTTCATGGCCGCGCTCTGGGCACAATTTGGCGATGCTCCATTTGAACGGGGGAATTTGGATGCGGGGCGTTTGTCCTGGCTTTGGGGGCGCGAAATCGTTGCCGCCGAGGATCCGTTTGATTTGCAAAATTATGAATCACTGTTGAAAATTGATGTGCCCCGGGCCCAGGCGGCATTTCCGGACGTGTTTGACGCGCCAGATTCGGCGTGATTGTGCTGAATATTGCGCATGTTTGGCGGAAAATGGCCGAAAATTCAGTGTTTTCAGAGCAGAGTTTACCCGTGGGGCCGACTCGGGCCAACCTGACCTTAGTAGCTGGTCCCTCCAACAAATTTCCGGCTGCTAATTGTCAAAACCGTTACCCTTCCCCTTTTAAGAGGTCTGGTCATTACCTGATCAGACCTCTTAATCTTTTGGGGCGTCGGCATTGGATCGCTTATTTAGGTGATGCCGGTAAGAAAACCTTTGCTTTGCCCTATAATAAAAGGGCAAATAGCGGTGTAAAAACAACAGAAAAAGGCATTCGAGTATGCAAAAGAAAATTTGGACCGTCGCGGTTGCGGCACTTATTTCATTGTCAGCCTGTGGTGACACTGCCCTTGAGCAGGGCCTATTGGGCGCAGGTGCTGGTGCAGGAACGGCCATCATTCTTGGTGGTGACGCAACGACTGGCGCAATTCTGGGTGGCGCGGCCAACGTGCTTTACTGCCAGAACAATCCTTCAAAGTGCTGATCTGATAGCAATCAGTAACGCATTTTTGCTTCCTAAACAATTTAACGGCCATCAGGGTTTAGCCCCGGTGGCCGTTTTTGTATGCGGTCGCTGTCCTTTGCCGGCCCCAGCATCGTTCAAAGGGATGGCCAATGTTTGATAAAATACTAATCGCTAACCGCGGCGAAATTGCCTGTCGGGTGATCAAAACAGCGAAAAAAATGGGCATTGCCACAGTGGCCATTTATTCAGACGCTGATCGCAATGCCTTGCATGTTCAAATGGCCGACGAAGCCGTGCGCATCGGTCCGCCCCCTGCTAATCAGTCTTATATCCTTATTGAAAACATCATGCAGGCGGTCCGTGACACCGGTGCCCAGGCTGTCCATCCGGGCTATGGTTTTTTGTCTGAGAACCCGGAATTTGCCACAGCGTTGCAGGCAGAGGGTGTGGCATTCATCGGCCCACCTGTGGGGGCAATCCAGTCCATGGGCGACAAGATCACCAGCAAAAAAATAGCCCAAAAAGCAGGTGTTTCCACCGTGCCGGGCTATATGGGGCTGATCGCGGACGCCGATGAAGCGGTGAAAATATCAAATCAGGTTGGCTATCCGGTGATGATCAAAGCCTCTGCCGGGGGCGGTGGTAAAGGCATGCGCGTGGCCTGGAATGACGATGAGGCCCGGGAAGGGTTTCAAAGTTCAAAGAATGAAGCGGCAAATTCCTTTGGGGACGACCGGATTTTCATTGAAAAATTTATCACCCAGCCCCGGCATATTGAAATTCAGGTGCTGTGTGACACCCATGGCAGCGGCATTTATCTGGGCGAGCGGGAATGTTCCATCCAGCGTCGCCATCAAAAAGTGATCGAGGAAGCCCCGAGCCCGTTTCTGGATGCGAGTACCCGAAAAGCCATGGGGGAACAGGCCGTAGCGCTGGCGCAAGCGGTTGATTATGCCAGTGCCGGAACTGTTGAATTTATTGTTGATGGGGAGCGGAACTTTTATTTCCTGGAAATGAACACCCGTTTGCAGGTTGAGCACCCGGTGACTGAATTGATCACTGGTGTTGATCTGGTGGAGCAGATGATTTGCATTGCCCAAGGTGAAAAACTGAAACTGGCGCAAAGTGACGTGGTGCTAAACGGTTGGGCTATTGAAAGTCGGCTGTATGCCGAAGACCCGTACCGCAATTTTCTGCCCTCGATCGGGCGGCTTAGCCGCTATCGTCCGCCGGCCGAAATCAGCACCGAAACCCAAGTGATCCGCAATGACACCGGTGTTTATGAAGGCGGTGAAATCAGTATGCATTATGATCCGATGATCGCAAAGCTGTGTACCTGGGCCCCAAAGCGCGCCGATGCTATTGCCAATATGAGCACGGCACTTGATGCCTTTGAGGTGGAAGGCATCGGTCATAACCTGCCGTTTCTAAGCGCGGTCATGGATCATCCGAAATTCATTGCCGGCGATATCACAACGGCCTTTATCGAAGAAGAATACCCTGATGGGTTTGCAGGTGTCAGCCTTTCATCAGATCAGCTGCGCCCCATCGCCGCCGCCGCCGCCGCCATGTACCGCGTCGCGGAAATTCGGCGCACCCGGGTTTCGGGCCGGATGGACAACCATGAGCGTAAAATTGGCGTTGACTGGGTTGTTTCGCTGCAAGGTCACGATTTTGCTGTGACCAGTGACGCTGACCGCCAGGGTGCGTCGATCCGGTTTGAAGATGGCACTGTCATGCGGGTGGAAAGCGGCTGGACGCCGGGGGATAGTTTGGCCGTTTTGACCGTTGCAGGTGAAGAATTGACCCTAAAGGTTGGTAAAATCCCCAACGGGTTTCGCATCCGGACGCGCGGTGCCGACCTAAAGGTTTATGTCCGCACGCCACGACAGGCTGAACTGGCCGCGCTTATGCCCACAAAAACGCCGCCTGACACATCAAAATTTCTGCTTTGCCCAATGCCGGGACTGATCGTCAGTGTGAATGTTGAGCAAGGTGAAACAGTGCATGAAGGCCAAGCGCTTTGCACGGTTGAAGCCATGAAAATGGAAAACATCCTGCGGGCGGAAAAAACCGCAAAAATCATCAAAGTTTGCGCCAGCGTAGGTGATAGCCTGGCAGTTGACGCCGTAATTATGGAATTCGAATGACGCTTAATCAAACCAAATCAAGCAGCAACTTTATGGTGCTGTCGATATTGTCGGGACTTGGGTTTCTGCTGCTACTGGAAGCCATGGCCCTGTGGCTGACGGGGGGGCGTTTTGAATACCCGTTGGATGATGTCTATATTCACCTGGCAATGGCCGAGGGGATCAGGGCTGGCGGCTACGGTGTGAACCCGGGTGAATATGCATCTGCGGCGTCCTCGGCGCTGTACCCGTTCCTGCTATTGCCAGTGTTCCCACCGGAAATTCAGCGAATAGTGCCCATGTTTTGGAATGTAGTTGGCTTGGTCGCATCGGCAGTTTTATGGGCAAAACTTTTGATTGCGGGCGGTTATGGTTCTGACAGGTTGCGCCCCATCGGGCTGGGGCTGGCGATTGCCGGGCCAATTGCGCTGTTGATGTCCAGCACCGCCTTTTTGGGCATGGAGCATACCCTGCACACGGCCGCCAGCCTGGCGATACTGCTGGGGCTGGTGCGGCTTATTCAGGGCAGTCCAAACTGGACCCTGTTGTTTGCGGGTATATTTTTGTCGCCGATATTGCGCTATGAAGGTCTGGCACTTGCGCTATTGGCCTGCGGTGTCTTGTTTATAAGCGGTCACCGGGGGCGCGCCGGGGTAGGGATGGTGCTGGCTGTGTTGCCGCTGGCGATGTTTTCCGGGTACCTTATGTCTTTGGGGCTTGATCCGCTGCCCAATTCGATACAGGCCAAACAGCTGATCGCCGCCAAGGCTGACGCCAATATGTTGCAAAGTCTGATCGCCAAGTTTCGCAATAATATTTCAAACGGGGGCGGCGCTATTTTGCTGGGCTTTGTGCTGGCACTTTGGGCGGCATTGGTTGCCAGCAAAACTGTGCGATCCGGTCCCTATAGGCTATTGACCATGGTTCTGATTGTCGCCGGGGCAGGGCACTTGTTTTTGGGTCAGATCGGCTGGATGAACCGATATGAACATTACATACTGACGGTGCTGGTTGCCGGGTTGCTGCTGGTGGTTGGTTCTGTGTCCGACAGACTGTCAAAACCGGCGCTTGCCGCTATTGCAGCCCTGGCCATGGGGATCCCGTCGATGTGGTATCTGCCGGAAGTGGTCGGCCATTTCCCAATTGGTCCCCGGGCAGTTCACCATCAACAGGGCCAGATGTCGGTGTTTGTCAAACAGCACCTGAACGCCCCTGTGGCGGTTAATGATATTGGTTGGCTGTCTTGGGACAACGAAAACTATGTGCTTGATCTATGGGGGCTGGCATCGGCCAAGGCTTTGCACCTACGCCTTGGTGACACAGATGATGGCTGGGCTGGTCCATTGGCCCAAGAGCACGACGCAGTGGTGGCGATGATTTACCAAAAATGGCTTGCAGACGCGGTTGATCCTAGCTGGGTGCGTCTTGGTGACTTTCGCCTAAAAGACTGGCGCGGATTTTTGGGTGGCCATACCGTGACGTTTTATGCAACCGCGCCACGCCATGTTCCGGCGGCATTAAAAGCGTTGGATGAGTGGGTGCCGGGGTTGGATCCGCTTACATATTTCGAATATACCCAAGGGCCCGATTAATTATGATACCTGTGGGCAATATTCAGGAACCACCGGCACGGGCGTCGCGCAATTCCTGTTGTCGCAAATCTGTTTTATCGATAGAACGCGATATTTCACGCGTATCCCAAGGCGTGGCTTTGCGCAGCTTTACCACACCATCCTTATCAATCAGAACAAAGTTGAACCCCCGTGGCCGCAATGTGTTGCGGATGTCAGACGGTGATGCGGGATCAAAGTCAGCAATGACAACCACGTCGCGCTCTGTCAGATCGGCAGCACGATCCTGTAATAGTGCCAGTTGCTTTTGGAACGCCGGGTCTAGCTCGGAGTCCGCAAAAACCACGATCAGCCGGTTAAGCCAGAGGAATTCGACCAAGGTCACGTCACCTGCGTTGCGAATATCAAGCGGCGGGTCGCCTTCGGCATTGGCGCTGCCGGCCCCAAGGGCAAGAAAAACAAGGGTAATCAGGCTTAATAGCTGTTTCATAAACTCTCCGCTCCCCATGAATATAGGGAGTGGTGACGGGAATGCGAATGGCCAGGCCGCCAAAAACCCAAAACATTTTTCTCCAAGCGACCCAGAAAAGCTGAGGAGCCTACCATGCCCGACATGAAATCATGGCAATCAAGCGCCGAAAAAGAACTGCGTGGCCGGGCACTGGACGATTTGAATTGGCCCACGCCAGAGGGCATAACCATCAAGCCTGTCTACAGCGAGCCGGACATTGCCGGTCTTGATCATATGGGCAGCCTGCCCGGCGCCGCCCCCTATACACGTGGGCCCAAGGCAACCATGTATGCCGGGCGCCCCTGGACCATTCGCCAATATGCCGGGTTTTCCACGGCCCAGGAAAGTAATGCGTTTTATCGCAAAGGCCTGGCTGCCGGTCAGCAGGGGGTGTCAGTGGCTTTTGATCTGGCCACCCACAGGGGGTACGACAGCGACCATGAACGGGTTGAGGGTGATGTCGGCAAGGCCGGAGTGGCAATAGACAGCGTTGAAGACATGAAGATCCTGTTTGACGGCATCCCGCTGGATCAGGTGTCAGTTTCCATGACCATGAATGGTGCGGTGATCCCGGTTTTGGCGGCGTTCATTGTGGCGGGCGAAGAACAGGGCGTGGCGCACGCTGATCTGTCAGGCACCATTCAGAATGATGTTCTGAAGGAATTTATGGTCCGCAACACCTATATCTACCCGCCTGAACCCAGCATGCGGATTGTCAGCGACATTATTGAATTTTCATCGACGCAGATGCCGCGGTTCAATTCAATCTCAATTTCCGGCTATCACATGCAGGAAGCCGGAGCGAACCTGGTGCAGGAACTGGCGTTCACGCTTGCCGACGGGCGCGAGTATGTGCGCGCCGCGATTGCCCGTGGGCTGGACGTGGACGCCTTTGCGCCACGGCTGTCGTTTTTCTTTGCCATCGGTATGAATTTTTTCATGGAAGCCGCCAAGCTGCGTGCCGCGCGGTTCCTGTGGCACCGGATCATGTCAGAATTTAAGCCGCAAAAGCCCGGCAGCCTGATCTTGCGCACCCATTGCCAGACTTCGGGCGTTAGCCTGCAGGAACAGGACCCCTATAACAACATCGTGCGCACCGCCTTTGAAGCTATGAGCGCGGTATTGGGGGGCACCCAAAGCCTGCACACCAACAGCTTTGACGAAGCCATCGCGTTGCCCACAGAATTTTCAGCCCGCATTGCCCGCAACACCCAGCTTATCCTGCAAAATGAAACCGGGGTCACCAATGTGGTCGACCCATTGGCCGGGTCATATTACGTTGAGAAACTGACCAGCGACATGATCGATGAAGCTTGGAAGCTGATCTGTGAAGTGGATGAGCTGGGCGGCATGACCGAGGCGGTTGCTTCCGGTATGCCAAAAATGCGCATCGAGGAAGCGGCGGCCAAACGCCAGGCGGCGATTGACCGGGGCCAAGAGGTGATCGTCGGGGTCAACAAATACCAGCCGGAAACCAAAGACCCGGTTGAGGTGCGCGAAATAGACAATACCGCAGTGCGCGACGGCCAAATTGCCCGGCTGACGGATATTCGCGCCAAACGTGATACCAACGCGGTTCAAGTCGCCCTGGAAAACTTGGAAAAGGCTGCGAAATCCGGTACCGAAAACTTGTTGGAAGCCGCTATTCACGCCGCCCGGGCCCGCGCTACCGTTGGGGAAATCTCACTTGCAATGGAAAATGTGTTTGGCCGCCACAGCGCCGAAGTGAAAACATTGGCTGGGGTTTACGGCGCGGCCTATGAGGGCGACGCGGAATTTGCCAAAATTCAGCAGGATATTGAATTATTTGCCAATGAAAAAGGCCGCCGCCCCAGTATGCTGGTGGTGAAGATGGGACAGGATGGCCATGACCGGGGTGCAAAAGTTATAGCCACGGCATTTGCCGATATCGGCTTTGATGTCGATGTTGGGCCGCTGTTTCAAACCCCTGACGAAGCTGCCCAGGATGCGGTTGATAGGCAGGTCCATATCGTTGGAATTTCCAGTCAGGCGGCAGGCCATAAAACACTGGCCCCGCAGCTTATCCAGGCTTTAAAGGATAAGGGCGGCAAGGATATTGTGGTTGTCTGCGGTGGCGTCATTCCGCAACAGGACTATGATTTCCTGATAGATGCTGGCGTCAAAGCCATTTTTGGCCCCGGCACCAATATCCCCCAGGCGGCGCGGTCAATTTTGCAAATTGTGCAGGGTAATATTCCTAATGATCCAACCCCGGGTCTTTTACGTTGATGCTAAAATCTTTGTGATCCGGCCTGACAGTCCCGGCCAAAGCCGCTAGAACCAGGAAATGTCACTCTGGTCCCGCATATCTGATGCCTTAAGCGCACTTTCCGCAGGCGAGCCACTGACGGCAGTTTTTGACAAGCTACGCACGCCGCCGGAACGCTCGGCGGCCTTTGCCATTGCGGTGATTGCCCTTAGCGCCAAGATGGCCAAAGCTGACGGATTGGTGACACGCGACGAGGTGTCAGCATTTCGTGAAGTATTTCACATTCCGGAAAATGAAGAAAAAAATGCCGCCCGGTTGTTTAATCTGGCACGCAAAGATGTGGCCGGTTTTGAAGAATACGCGGCCCGGATCAAGGCCATGTTTTCTGCCGATGATGGCGCGTTATGCGATCTGATCGAAGGGTTGTTTCACATCGCTTTGGCCGACGGTGTATACCACCCAAACGAAGACGAATTTCTGCGTAGGGTTGCGGATATTTTTGGCCTGAGCCAGGCCCAGTTTAGCGGGTTGCGCGCGCGGTTTGCACCGGATGCAGCACCTGATCCGTATCAGGTTCTGGGCCTTAAGCCCGACGCCAGCCAGGAAGATGCCCGCGCGGCCTGGCGCAATATGGTGCGCGACAACCACCCGGATAAAATGATCGCCCGTGGTGTTCCTAAGGAAATGGTTAAAATGGCCGAGAAACGTCTGATCGCCATCAATCAGGCCTATGATGAAATACGCCAGAAGGCCGCCTGATGCGATTGGCGACGTATAATGTTGAATGGTTTGACGCGCTTTTTGATGATGAAGGCGCGCTGCTGGATAATGGCGGCTGGTCGCGTCGATATGATGTCACCCGGTCACAGCAAATTGCAGCACTTGGAACGGTTTTTACGGCGCTAGACGCTGATGCGATCATGGTTATCGAAGCCCCTGACGGCAGTCGAAAACGCTCTGCGGTTAGGGCGCTGGAAAATTTTGCCGCAAGGTTTCAGCTGCGGGCGCGGCGTGTGCTTATTGGCTATCAAAACCACACACAGCAGGAAATTGCGCTGCTTTATGACCCCGATATAGTCACGGCATTGCATGACCCCCAAGGCAAACCTACGGGCAAAAAAGGTGACACTGGTGCACCGCGTTTTGACAGCACATTTAGATGGGACATAGACAAAGACAGCGCCCCGCAAGCTGTGCAGTTTTCAAAGCCTCCACTTGAAGTTGCTTTAACTTTATCGACCGGGAAAACCCTGCGTTTGATCGGTGTGCACATCAAATCAAAGGCCCCCCACGGCGCGCGGGGGCGCGCAGAAGTGATGCGCATTTCAATTGAGAACCGGCGCAAACAGCTGGCCCAAAGCATTTGGCTGCGCAATCGCGTTGAAAGCCACCTAGACGCGGGCGATAGCATCATTGTTATGGGTGACTTCAACGATGGTCCGGGGCTTGATGAATATGAAAAGTTGTTTGGCCGCTCAAGTGTGGAAATTGTGCTGGGCGAAGCCAATGGCCCCTGCCTGTTTGACCCCAATGCAAAATTTGCACTGACCCGTAAACTGGGCGCAATGCCAACCACTTCGCGGTTCTATATTCCGGCGCAAAAGCGGTACCTGCAGGCGCTGCTTGACTACATCATGGTGTCACCTGATATTGCAAAAACCGCGCCCCACTGGCGTATCTGGCATCCGTTGGATGACCCGGAATGTTTTAACACACCGGAGCTGCAGCAGGCCCTGCTTTTGGCGTCAGATCATTTTCCTGTCACCATTGATTTTGACCTCTGAGCTAAACATCCGGCACGGGGTACCAATGGGCGTTCCTGAAGGCGGTGAAACTGACCTTTAAAACGCCAGCAGACCTACATATTTTGGTTTTGCCTGACTATGGTTTCGGCACCCAGAACGGCGGCAAGGGCGCGCAGCCGGCTTTGCGCCACCTCGCCAAACAGGTCACCGCCTGAAGCGGTTAAGCTTAATGTCAGAACCTTGTTTTTTGGTTGCCAGTCAAGCTGTGCTAGTGCGCTCGGGTCTGCCACCGAAAACATTGATCCAAATCGCATGGCCTTACCCACGGCTTCGGCCTGGGCAATAGCGGCATCATCAAGCAATTCGAACAGCTCTGAAAACCGGGTTCCGTTACGGCTTTTTTTGTAACGGTGCAGAAGCGCCAGCCCCAGCCAGATACGTTCACCATGGGTCAACCCACCCAAATTGGCCCGGGTCGCATTGTCAAAACACACCTCGGCGCGGTAATCGGGATGGGCGCGCCAGGTGACATCATGCAGCAGACAGGCGGCTTTTATCAGGCGAATAGTTTCGGGTTTTTCCGACTTAAACAGCGGTTCTAAAAAATTGAACAGCGCCCGCCCGAAACCCGGCCGACGGCCATCTTTTGCCTCGGCAAAGCGGCAAGCTTCGATCAGCGGGTCACGCTTGCGGGCTTTTTTGGACATTTGTTCATACAGCAGACCTTCGCGAATGCCGTAGCTGGATATCGCAATTTCCTTTGGCTTGAATGTGTGGATCAATTGCAACAGCACCTCTGATGCTATTGGCACCAATGTCATGCGGGCCTCGGACGTGCTGGTGCGCCGCCGCAGGTCTTGCAGATCGTTTTGGGTGATCCACTTTAGCGTGGCGCGCACCGATTGCGGCGTCATCCGGTATTCGTGCAGCACATGCAGCGGGTAGCCGCGCCGCTCCATGTCCAGCCGGGCAATGGCGCGCCAGCTGCCCCCCACCAGAAACAGACGCTTATAATCGGAGCCCATGGTTTCTGACAACTCAGCGACAACCGCTTTGATATGCGCCAGTCGCTCGGCGCGGCCCCCGGCCAGACTTTGCAGCTTTAACGGCCCCAGGGGTGCGCTAAGCCGGCGGCCGACCTTGCCATCACCAACCCTGGCCAGCTCCATTGACGAGCCGCCAATATCACAGACCAGCCCCTTGGCATCGGGCCAGCCCAGCAACACACCCTGAGCGGATAGTCTGGCCTCTTCCTTGCCGTCAATCACGAACAACTGCAGACCAGTTTCAGCGTCAACCTGATTGCGAAAATCAGGTCCGTCGCTGGCGTCGCGTACTGCCGCGGTTGCCACGGCTGTCAGGGGCGCGATCCCCATGCCCTGGGCCAGCAGTTGAAAGCGTTTCAGCGCCTCCAGGGCCCGGATGCGCCCCTTTGGGTTCAATAGCCCGGTTTCCCCCAGCCCCTTACCCAGGCCACACATGACCTTTTCGTTGTAGAAATATGCCGGGCTGCGGGCGGCGCCGTCAAACACCACCAAGCGCACTGAATTTGATCCGACATCAACAACACCCACCCGTGACAGCGCCCGCGCCGACGGGTCTTCAAACAGCGGTCGCAGGACCGGGCCCCATTTGTCTTGTTTGGTTTTTTTCGGTGCACACATGCTGCTGCTAATCCTTGGAATGGGCCAGTTCCGGTACATCTGCGGCCCCGGCTGTTCCGCGCCCAGACAGCGACGGGTTTTCCATGAAAAACCGGTGGCAATTGAACGGATGATCCGGGTCGTTGGCAACGGCTCGGCGGTATCTGCCATCTGCCCCCAATATCCAGCTTTGAGCTTCATCGGCCAGGTTGGCGGCCATGATCTGGCTGACGATCTGGGCCTTAACCGTGGCATTGCGAATGCGCACCAAAGTTTCCACACGCCGCACCAGATTACGCCCCATCCAATCGGCCGACGACATGTAAACGACGGCCTTTTTCGACGGCAAGCCATGGCCATTGCCAAAACACACAATGCGCGAATGTTCCAGAAAACGCCCGACCACAGATTTCACTCGGATATTGGATGACAGCCCCTTAATGCCGGGCCGCAACCCGCATATCCCGCGTACCACAAGGGTGATCTTGACCCCCCGTTCGCTGGCCCCATAGAGGGCGTCAATAGTGTCGACGTCGACGATAGAATTCATCTTTGCCCATATTTCAGCCGGATGGCCGGCATCGGCGAATGCGGCTTCTTTTTCGATGCGCCCAAGCAGAGTTGATTTCAGGTTCAAGGGCGAAATCGCCAGATTTTCCAAGCCCTCGGGCTGGGCATACCCAGACAGGTAGTTGAACACTTTGGTCGCGTCCCTACCAAGGGGAACATCACAGGTGAAAAAACTAAGGTCGGTGTATACCCGTGCGGTGATCGGGTGGTAGTTTCCGGTGCCATAATGGGTGTATGTCACCAGTTTGTCGCCCTCTTTTCGAACGACGGTGCTGATCTTTGCGTGGGTTTTGTAATTGATAAAGCCATACACAACATGGGCCCCGGCGCGTTCCAGGCGGCGCGACTGGCGAATATTCGCAGCCTCATCAAAGCGCGCCTTAAGCTCAACCAAAGCGGTGACAGACTTACCATTTTCGGCGGCCTCGCACAGGGCGGCTACGATCGGGCTGTTGCGCGACGTGCGATAGAACGTCTGTTTTATGGCAAGAACATCGGGGTCATTGGCGGCTTGCTGCAAAAATCGAACCACCATGTCAAAGGTTTCATAGGGGTGATGCAGAAGCATGTCTTTTTGCCGGATGGCGGCGAACATGTCGCCCTCATGGTCCTGCACCCGCTCTGGCACGCGCGGTGTGAAGCTGGGCCATTGCAAATCTTTGCGGCTGTCCAAGACTAATTCGCTGAGATCGGCCATGCCCAGCATGCCGTTAACTTCGATAACCGCGTCCTCACCGGCCTGCAATTGGCGCATGATCATCTTGCGTAGCCCCTTTGGGGCATCGGCCGTTAGTTTTAAACGCACAACCCGGCCCCGGCGCCGCCGTTTCAGGGCCACTTCAAATTCGCGTACCAGATCTTCGGCTTCGTCCTCAACTTCAAGGTCGCTGTCGCGCAACACCCGAAATGCACATGTTCCAGTGGCCTTATAGCCGGGAAACAAAGCATTAAGATGCACCAGCAACAATTCCTCCATTGGTAAAAACCGCTGCTGGCTTGCATGGGAGGGCAGTTGCACAAACCTGTCAATTTGGTTGGGGATCGGCAGCAATGCCTTTAGGGGCTTTTTGTCTGAAATCCGCTCAAGCTGAAGTGCCAGTACAAAGCCGGTATTCGGAATGAACGGAAACGGATGTGCCGGGTCAATTGCCAGGGGTGACAGCACAGGAAACACCTGCTCAAGAAAGGTTTTTTCCAGATGCAGCAGATCGGCGTCATCCAAATTGGACCGGGTGCACAGCATGATGCCCTTGGCCTTCAATTCGTCGCGCAATTGGTTCCAGGTGGTTTGCTGGGCCCCCATCAAAGCACGGGCGTCTTTGTTGATCAGCACCAACTGCTGGGCCGGGGTGAGCCCATCTGCGGCTGGCGTCGTGCTGCCGGCATGGGAAAGTTCGCGCAGCCCGGCCACCCGAACCGAATAGAATTCATCCAGATTGGTGGCTGAAATTGACAAGAACCGCAGGCGTTCTAAAAGCGGCACACGGCTATTTTCAGCCTCTTCCAGTACCCGCCAGTTAAATGCCAGCCAGCTAAGCTCGCGGTTGATAAACCGCCCCGGATTGCCCGGTTCCGCATCCGGCATGTCCACCGGCGGCAAAAAGGGTGCTTTAAGGAAATTTGCATTGGTCATGGGGCTTTTATCACCGGAAGATACGACGTTTTCATGGCGCATTATAGGCCCTCTGGTTCAATGCCGTCCAGAACCCGACGGGCCAGGTCGCGGGTGATAGGGCGCTGTTCAGCCAGCGAAATAACGTCCAGTTTGGCCACCAGTTTACCAGCCGTGGCAAAACTGCGCTCACCGTGTTTTGCCAGATAGGAAACCGCGTCCAACGTAACCTCAAGCTGTCGATCAGCGAACAGTTTGATAAACACTGCGGTTAGTAAATCACCATCTGGTGCACCCAGCCGCACCAGGCCGGTTCCGTCCAGTCGGCTTTTCAGATCTGGCAAAGATATGCCCCAGTTAGACGGTGGAAAGCTGCCTGTAAACAATAGCTTACCGCCTTCTGCCAATGTAATATTATGCAGGTGAAACAGTGCTTTCTCGGCCTCGGCATTGCCAGAAATGGCGTCAACATTTTCAACCGCGATATGGTGATTTAGGGATACCATGGCCACAATGTCATCCGACTTTAGCCCTGGGGCAGCAATTACTTGTGCTTGCGCATCTGCAGCCCAAACATGGCTTAGATGGGTCTTGCCAGATGCTTTGGGCCCGCACAGGATCATTTTGCCATCGGGCCAGCTCTGCCAATCGGCCATGGTTGCAACTGCCCCACTATTGGCGTCAGTTACGAAATAGTCGTCACGCCCCAATGCCGCCCGGACTGGCAAATCTAATATCAGTTGTTCGGGCATGGCTATTCAACGTCCTGCCCGGCAACACCCTGATACAGTCGGCTACCTTCATAACGCACCATAACAAAGCGCACCACAACACCGATAGAGGCCGCCAACGGCACTGCCACCAGCATCCCGACAAAACCAAACAATGTGCCAAATACCGATAGGGCAAAGATCAACCAAACCGGATGTAATCCTACACTGCTTCCCACCAGTTTTGGTGTCAGTATATTGCCCTCAAGAAACTGGCCAGCCATGAAAATTGCTGCCACTGCCCCAATCCAGACCCATTCGCCCCAGAACTGGAATAGTGCCAGCCCCAGTGCCAAAGCCCCGCCCACCAGTGCGCCGATATAGGGGATAAACGAAATCAACCCGGCAATCATCCCGACCACCAGTCCAAATTGCAGACCGACCAACATTAGCGCCACGCCGTAATAGACCCCAAGGATCAGCACCACCGTGCCTTGACCGCGAATAAATGCCGCAAGAGTTTTGTTAATCTCGCCGGTCAGATGGCGTATGGTTGGGGCATGATCTTTGGGCAGATAGCCATTGACCGCCGCGACCATCCGGTCCCAGTCCATCAACAAATAGAACGTGATTACTGGCACCAGAAATATCAGCACGACAACATTCACTAGGCCAGCGGCAGATGACAGCAGGCTGTTCAGCAAAGCGCCACCCTTGGCTTGGATCGTCTCACCGACTGACGCCAAAGATTGCGACATCTGGCTTTCAGAATCCAGCAATGCAGGGAACTTGGCTGTCAAAAAGGCGCCGAAATCTGTAACCAGCTTGGGGGCAACCTCAACCAGTCCGACCAGTTGTTCTATTAATACGGGCAACACCAGCAATGCTGCCAGTATCAATATGATCGCGGCGACAATTGTGATGGTTGTGGTCGCCAAAACCCGGCTAAGCCCCAGCTTTTCCAGCCGGTCAGCGATCGGGTCTAGGCAATAGGCAATGGCCCCGCCCAACACGAACGGCAACAATACATTGCCTAAAAACCACAGGACAATCAGGAAAACCGCAGCTGCAATCCCCCAGTATTTCATTTGGTCGCGCACCGGTAATCCCATTGAATGTCCTTTCCTAATACACCCGATATCGCCGCTTGCGCACCCCAGATCAAGCCCCGGGGGTAAAACTGGCATGGCACCGTTGCCAGCCCGCCGATGATGGCTTAGACGAATTGGCAAATACCTATGATGTAAAAGGCCACCCAAATCATGCGTTTGTCCCGTTATTTCCTGCCGGTTCTAAAAGAAAACCCTGCCGAAGCCAAAATCGTCAGCCACCGGCTGATGCTGCGCGCGGGCATGATTAAACAGGCCAGTGCCGGGATATATTCCTGGCTGCCGCTTGGGCTAAAGGTTTTGAAAAAGATCGAAAACATCGTGCACGAAGAGCAGCAACGCGCTGGGCATATTCCGATCATGATGCCGATCCTGCAATCCACAGACCTGTGGGACGAAAGCGGGCGTTCTGATGGCTATGGGGACGAAACCCTGCGGGTCACTGACCGGCATGGCCGCAAAATGCTGTTCACGCCAACGGCCGAAGAACTGGTCACCGATATTTTTCGCGCCCATGTGAACAGCTACAAAGACCTGCCTCTTACGCTGTATCAAATCCAATGGAAATTCCGCGATGAAATCCGCCCGCGCTTTGGTGTCATGCGGGGCCGCGAATTTTTCATGAAGGACGGGTATAATTTTGACCTGACCGAAGAGGACGCGCTGCATTCCTATAACCGCCACCTTGTCAGCTATCTGCGCACCTATGAACGCATGGGGCTTCAGGCCATTCCGATGCGCGCCGATAGCGGCCCCATTGGTGGTGATGACACCCATGAATTTCTGGTGTTGGCCGAAACTGGCGAAAGTGAAGTTTTCTATGACAGCGAAGTTACCGATTTGACATTTGGTGACCGTGATATTGACTATGGTGACCATGCCCAATGCCAAGCCGTGTTGGAAGAATTCACCAGCCGGTATGCGCGCACCGATGAAACCCATGATGCAGCCTTGTTTGATAAGGTGCCAGAGGATCGCCGCCGGGTGGCGCGTGGTATTGAGGTTGGCCAGATTTTCTATTTTGGCACCAAATATTCTGATGCTTTGGGTGCCAAGGTTTCGGACCAAAACGGTAAACCTGTGCCGGTGCATATGGGCAGCCACGGTATCGGCGTGTCACGCCTGCTGGGTGCCATTATTGAAGCCAGCCATGATGATAAAGGTATCATCTGGCCCGAAGGCGTGACGCCGTTTGATTGTGGTATTGTGAATTTGCGCCAGGGGGATGACGGGACCGACGCGGCCTGTGAGGGGCTTTACACAGCCCTGATCGCTGCCGGTCTTGACCCGCTTTATGATGATCGCAAAGACCGAGCCGGGGCGAAATTTGCCACCATGGACCTGATCGGGTTGCCGTGGCGCATCACGGTCGGGCCACGTGGGTTGAAAAACGGCGTTGTGGAACTGACCAACCGGCGCAGTGGTGAGAGCGAAGAAATGTCAGCAGAGGCCGCGGTGGCGCGAATTGTTGAAGTCTATGCCAACCTATGAGCCGTCAATTCTGGTCCGTCCTGGGCCAGAACATTTGCCCGGATATGCTGCAGCGCTTGAAACAGGCTGGTCACCGAACACGACCCGCCCGGAAGTCGCGCGGGAAGAATTGGAAAACCTGGCCAAAGACAGCGACGCTGTCCTGCGCCGGTTTGATGACCCTGACGCGAAAGGGCCGCCCATTACCCTGACGGATGGCAGCAGTGTCAAACGCCTGCCCAGCATCACCCGGTTTATCTGGGATGGTCAGTTTTGCGGCAATATTTCCCTGCGCTGGCAGGGTGGCACCGCCGATCTGCCATCTTTTTGTCTGGGCCATATTGGATATTCTGTGGTGCCGTGGAAACAACGCCGGGGCTATGCCACGCGCGGGTTGCGCGAAATTTTGGTGCAGGCCGGCGAACTGGGTTTGCCCTATGTGGTCCTGGCGGCGGACACCACAAATATTGCCTCGCAAAATGTGATCCTGAAGTGCGGCGGTGAAATTGTGCATGGTTTTCAGCCTGAGGCAAACAATGAATCCACTGAACACGAACTTTACCGCATCAAGCTGACATAGAATACTTGCCAATCATTGTTCCCCAAATATCCCCGCCGGAGGCATCGGAATTTTCGCAGAAAATTCGGCCCACGCCGCACAAGGCGCGGTGTGGGCCACCTGTGTTTATGCGACTGCGCTGATACTGGGATTGTGCCGTGGTGGGCGACGGATCAAAATTTCCGCAACCAACAGGTGAACCGCCCAGGCTGCCACCTGTACAACTTCAAAAACCAGCTCATTTCCCTCTTCACCTATTATTAGAACCACCGGGAAAAGAATAAATGCCAGTGTTCCCGCCGGAAGCGCCAGTGAAAAAGCCCGTATCATCCAGCGCCCATGGGC
The DNA here is from genome assembly GCA_036479015.1 of Paracoccaceae bacterium. GTDB lineage: Bacteria > Pseudomonadota > Alphaproteobacteria > Rhodobacterales > Rhodobacteraceae > NVTR01. The sequence goes on from JAZGFB010000033.1 coordinate 98,280, forward strand.
CTTGAAATTGTGCTGCCTAAGCTGCCTAATTGCCAACAAAATAAAAATCGCCCATGCACTGGATGCTGCAATCCGTCCGCCATAAAGCAATGGGCCGGATATATCGGTATGGATCAGCGAAATCCAAAGCCCGGAAAGGGCCCCGATCAAACCTGCCGGAATGGCAATTTTTCCCATCCGCCGGTGCCAGCGGGGATGGCGGAACCGAAAACCGGGCAGAATTTGCAGTGATGCGAGAACGATGAACAGGCCCGCCGCGCTCACATGCAGAAACAGCGGCAGGTTATCTATATGGGGCGCTGAAAACTGCAGCCGCCAGTCAGATTTTCCAACAATTTCTATCATGCGAAATGTTCCAAAACCAACCGGGGCCAGGCATGCCAGAGTAAAGAAAATTGGCATAGCAATGCCGTTCACGGGTTTGCGTGTCATGGGATTTCTCTTTTATTATATGAAATTTAGGCGCAGCTTTCCTGTTCCCACGCTTAGTGCGGGCCGGTTAAGTTGCACTGTATTTTGATCAACTGGTGCTATTCGAACTCAATGATAAAAACCTCCTCTAACGGTTTTCCGAACCTTCTTGAGATCATAAAAGACAGCTCAAGCGTTGGGTAGTATTTGGCATTTTCAATGGCAACTATGGTCTGTCGGGTGACGCCCACAGCCTCAGCCAATTGTTTTTGCGTCATCTCATCGGCATCAAACCGCAGTCGACGGATAGTGTTGGTTATTTTGGGTTTTTTGGCCATGTCACACGTCGTAGCGGTAGCGGATCAATTTGGCAAAATTGCCGATTAGGTCGCCCAGTGAAAACCCGAAGAACATGGCGATTAACACGTGCAGTGTATTGGCGCCAAAGGCCAGAGCAACCACCCCGCCAAAAAAGGCGATGCTGACTATGACCATGGTAAAATGCATGCCATAGCTCTTAATGGCCTGGTCACGTTCATCAACAACAAAGCTGGGCTTTGGGTCCCGCTCAGCGATGGCAAACAGAATGTTGAACAGGATAATACAGATGATGACTGTAGCTATGCCGATCGGAATTGCCCACAGAATCGCCCGTGCCCACACCATAATACTGTCAGCTCCATTAAGGCTCCCATCTGAATACAGGTTCGCAAGCCTGCTGATGATGTAGATATTGACCAATAGACCGGCGAGAAGGCTGGCGATATTGTTTCGTTCTTCATGGCTCATTTTGGAACCTCTTTGGTGTTAAGGAAATACGACGTAAAGTCACTTTTATCATACTTAAGGTATGAAAAATAATACGCCGTGTCAAATATATTTTACACGCATTGGGTTTTTCCAGCTTAACCCCTTGAAGAAAAACAATTAACAAAAGGTTACATCAATATTATGATCGCATATCTGAGTGCTTTGCCAAGATATGTAATGGTAGCAATCGGCCCTAAACAGTTATCTCAGCTTGACCCCAACTGCCATTCAACGCAGTTTTGCGCAAACCCTGAAACCGGAGCAAACCTTGCCAGGCACCCCCCCCCCGTTTTCCCGCTTTGAATGGATGATCGCCTGGCGATACCTGCGGGCGCGTCGCGCCGAGGGCGGCGTTTCAGTGATGACCTGGATATCCCTGATCGGCATCACACTGGCGGTTTTTGCCCTGATCGCCACCATGTCGGTGCGCGCCGGGTTTCGGGCGGAATTTGTTGACACCATCCTGGGGGCAAATGCCCACGTGACCGTCTATAACAGTCTTTACCTGGATGAGAACGGCCGCCAAACCAACGTTGTTTCGGAATATGCTGCCATATCTTTGGCGCTTGCAAACATACCTGGTGTCACCCGGGCGGCGCCGTTGATTCGTGGTCAGGTCATCGCAAATAACCGCGACAATTCTACTGGTGCGGATGTTTATGGCATCACAGCCGCCGACATCGCCGGTATTCCACGGGTGGCTGGATCTGACCAGACCCTTGGCGATCTGGCGCGTTTTGACGAAGGCATTGCCATTGGTTCAGGTGTCGCCCGTGAGCTTAGTGTCAGCATCGGGGACCGCATCAAACTGATCTCGCCCAATGGCGTCAAAACCGCCTTTGGAACCAGTCCCCGGGTGAACGCCTATGAGGTTGTCTATATTTTCACCGCCGGGCGCTATGATATTGACCGAACCCGCGTTTATATGCCGTTCGCTGAGGCACAGAGATATTTCAACCGCGAAGGTGTTGCGGATGAAATTGAGGTGATGGTCACAGACCCCGAAGCCGTTGATGATCTGGCCACAAATATCATAAGTGTCAGTGGTGATCGCGCCCTGATCTGGACATGGCGTGACCGCTCTGGCGGGTTTTTGCGCGCCCTGACAATTGAGGACAATGTCATGTTCATCATCATGGCCATTCTGGTGCTGATCGCGGCGATGAACATCATTTCCGGGCTGATCATGCTGGTGAAAAATAAGGGCCGCGACATCGGCATCCTGCGCACCATCGGGCTGTCGCAGGGGTCAATCATGCGGATATTCTTCATCTGCGGTTCGTCAATTGGCGTGCTGGGCACGTTGTTTGGGGTGATCCTGGGGGTGCTGTTCACCCTGTATATCGACCCGATTTTTTCCTTTGTAAATTACGTTGCGGGGGGCGGGGTTTGGGACCCGGCAATTCGCGGAATTTACCAGCTGCCGGCCAAACTGGTGCCCGGCAATGTGGTGTCAGCGGTGGCGCTGTCGCTGACGTTGTCCTTTGTTGTCACCATCTTTCCGGCCCGGCGCGCGGCCCGTATGAACCCGGTAGAGGCGCTGCGATATGAATGACATCGTGCTAAGCTTGACAGGTATCACAAAGGCCTATCACCGGGGCAAACCGGGGCAAATTGAGGTGCTGAACGGCGCTGCCCTGAGCCTGGGGCGGGGCGAGGTTGTGGCGTTGGTGGCACCCTCGGGTGCGGGCAAATCAACGCTGCTGCATATGGCCGGATTGCTGGACACGCCTGACAGTGGAACGGTCACCCTAAACGGCACTGATATGACCGGGATGTCAGATCGTGTTCGCACGCGGACACGACGTCAAGACATTGGTTTCATTTATCAATTCCATCACCTGTTGCCAGAATTTTCAGCGCTTGAAAACATTGTCTTGCCGCAACTGGCCAATGGGGTTTCAGGCACCAATGCAGAGGTTCGCGCGCGTGAATTGCTGGCGCATGTGGGCGTTGCGGAGCGCGCAAAACACCGCCCCGCCGAGCTGTCAGGGGGTGAACAGCAGCGGGTGGCGTTTTGCCGGGCATTGGCGAATGGGCCCAAGCTGTTGTTGGCCGATGAACCCACCGGCAATCTGGACCCGGACACATCGGATAAGGTGTTTGATACGCTGATGGGGCTGGTGCGCGACACTGGCATGTCGGCGCTGATTGCCACCCATAATCTGGAACTGGCGAGCCGGATGGACCGGGTGGTGCGGATGGAGGGTGGCGTGTTGGTTTCGGGGTGATTGGGGGTAGGGCTTTTATTGGATTTTTATTGGACGCGGGGGGGGCATGGGATGGTGGGTGAAATCACCCACCCTACGGGTTGCATGTTAAGTAACCCGCGATTGCCAGCGTTTTGAAAAATAATGAATATTTGGAGAATTGACGGGCAATATGACCAATTTTTCGTCAAATAAAGTGGCAGGTAGGGTGGGTGATTTCACCCACCTTATTTTGGGTATTGAAGGTTCGGGATGATGGGTGAACCCGCGCATGGCGCGGAACCACCCATCCTACGGTTTGCTACAGTTTGCAGCAAAGAAAGCTCAGGGTTTTTGGGAGGATTCGCAATTGTGGTTTCCCGTCAGAGCATATTTGAGATTTCCCGTTTCTTCATAACGCCGAATTTCAATGCAGGCAGTTTTTATGACCGTAAGGGCTAATTGCAAGCTATCAGTCGTAACAGTTACTGGCTTGCCATCAGAAAGTTCGACAACAAAATGGTAACTAGTTCCCTGGCCTTCAGCAGTGATCGAGTTAAAAAATTGCACTTCACCCTGTTGGTATTCCTGAAATTCATGAGGTTTGGGCGAATGCCAGAACACCAGATATCCGAATCCGGCTATGGCTAGCGGAGCCAAAATGAGCAACATTCCCCACTCGTGAAAAAATTGTTGAAGCGATAGAACCCGTGTGATGCCAAGAAACTTTATCAGCCGTTCATAGGCGCGGCTATTCATTCTGATTTAGTGGCATAGGCCCCCCACCTAAACATCCAACCCCTCAACAAACTGGGCGTTTTCCTGAATGTATTGGAACCGCAGCTCGGGCTTTTTGCCCATCAGGCGTTCCACCAGATCGTCGGTTTCGCCCGGCTCATCCTCATCTATTGTCACTTTGATCAGCACTCGGGTTTTCGGGTTCATGGTGGTGTCTTTCAAATCCTTGGCGTCCATTTCGCCAAGCCCCTTGAACCGCTGCACGTCGATCTTGCCTTTGCCGCCAAGCCCCGCCGACATGGCCGTATCTTTGGCGGCGTCGTCGGCCACGTAGATCCGGTGCGCGCCCTGGGTCAGCCGGTACAGTGGCGGGCAGGCCAGGTATAGGTGGCCGGCGTCGATCATCGGGCGCATTTGGGTGAAGAACAGCGTCATCAACAGGGCCGCGATATGGGCACCGTCAACATCGGCGTCGGTCATGATGATGATTTTGTCATAGCGCAGATCATCGACGTTAAAGCGGCTGCCCATGCCAGTGCCAAGGGCCTGACACAGATCATTAATTTCGTTATTGGTGTTGATCTTGGACCCGGCCGCCCCTAGCACATTCAGGATCTTGCCGCGCAGGGGCAGCAGGGCCTGGGTCTTGCGGTTGCGGGCCATTTTGGCGCTGCCACCCGCACTGTCGCCTTCCACAATAAACAATTCGGTGCCAGCCCGGTCTTTGGACGAACAATCGGTCAATTTTCCGGGCAGGCGCAGCTTTTTCGTCGCGGTTTTGCGCGCGGTTTCTTTGTCGGCGCGGCGCTTTAAGCGTTCTTCTGCGCGCAGCACCAGAAAATCAAGGATTGCGCCTGCCGATTTGGTGTCAGATGCCAGCCAATTGTCAAAGTGATCGCGCACCGAGTTTTCCACCATTTTGGTGGCGGCTTCGGTGCTTAGGCGGTCTTTGGTTTGGCCGACAAAGCTGGGCTCGGAGATGAAAATTGAGATCAGCGCACAGCCGCCAGAGCCCAGATCATCGCGGTTGATCTGTGCGGCTTTGCGGTTGCCGACCAGTTCACCGTAGGCGCGGATGCCTTTCAGGACGGCGTTCCAGAACCCACCTTCGTGGGTGCCGCCCTCGGGGGTGGGCACGGTGTTGCAATAGCTTTGGATGTAGCCGTCGCGTGATGGTGTCCAGTTGATCGCCCATTCGATAGAGCCGGGGACCTTGAATTTTTCCTGGAAAGTGACTTTGCCAGCGAAGGGCGCATCAGCGTAGGTTGAGGCTTCGCCGAGGGTTTCGTTTAGGTAATCTGCCAGCCCGCCGGGAAAGTGGAATTTGGCCTCTAGCGGGGTTTTGCCGTCGTCGATTTCGCTTTTCCAGCGGATTTCAACGCCGGAAAACAAATACGCCTTGGAGCGGGCCATTTTAAACAGGCGGGCCGGTTTGAATTTAAGCGAGCCGAATATTTTCGGGTCGGGGTGGAAAGTGACGGATGTGCCGCGTCTGTTGGGGGCGGCGCCGATCTTTTCCAGTTTGGTTTGGGGAATGCCGCGGGAAAAATCCATGGCGTATAGTTCGCGGTTGCGCGCAACTTCGACGCGCACGTGGTCGGATAGGGCGTTGACGACAGATGAGCCGACACCGTTCAACCCGCCGGATGTCTGGTAATTGTCACCGGAAAACTTGCCGCCCGCGTTCAGGGTGCAGAATATGATTTCCAGCGCAGATTTTGACGGGTCTTTTGGGTGCGCATCAATGGGTATGCCGCGGCCATTGTCGCGTACTGTGATGGAATAATCTTGGTGCAGTTCGACCTCTATCCAATTGGCGTGGCCCGCGACGGCTTCGTCCATTGAGTTGTCGATTATTTCGGCCACCATATGGTGCAGGGCACGGTCGTCGGTGCCGCCAATATACATGCCGGGGCGCAGGCGCACGTGCTCCATGTCTTCCAGCACCTGGATGGAGGATGCGTCGTAATCGTTGCCCTTATCGGGGGTAAGAAGGTCGTTGGCCATTTTTGACTGCTCTGGCTTGTTATTGGTTGGCTGCCATTAGAACAGGTTTAACGGGGCGGGAAAAGCGACCTTTGCCGGGTTTGGGGGCGTGCCTAGAAAATACCGTTACAGATGATCATTACCACCAGCGCTACGATCCAGTAGCCGGCATTGGCGTTGCGGGCATAGGCGCTTTGGCGGATGAACATGCTGCCCGACATGGCCAGCACGGTGAAGGCGGCAGTGGCGAGGATCACGGTGAGCAGGGCGTCGTTGCCGGCGGTGACGCTGACAAACCAGCTGAGCAACAACAGCCCGATGAAGTTCATCACCATGGCGCTGGCCGGAACATCGCCGCCTTCCCAGTCTTTCAGGCCGGAGCCTTGGGCCCATTTGGTGCCGAATACTTTGGGCGAATACCAAAGCCCGCCGATGATAAAGGAGACGACCGCGCCGACTATGACGGCCAGCCAGCTGACGTTTGCTGTGATTTCTTCCATGGTTTGTTTCCCTCTGTTGTTCGTGTGGGGGCAGGGTAGCGCAGGTTGGCGGTTTGACCAAATGTGTGGGTTTGGCGGGGGTGGGGGATGTGTTGCGGGATTGTTGGGTAGAAGGTGGGCACCTAGCCGATTCCTATCGCCCGGCATTGCCCGGGCAGCGCCCGGACCTCCCCCATGGGGAGGGCGCTATGCACCCACCCCGAGGTCCGGGCGATGCCCTGTGTTGTGATCGGTGTGCCTTGCAGCTTTTGGCCCCATGGCGTTAGCTGCTCAAAACAAATGAAAGCCCACACCATGCACATCCGCACCATCCTCTACGACCAATCCACCGGTAAGTTGCGCCGTCTGTATGACCGCGTCAAAGGCCCGGACGATAATGTTGATAACATCATGATGGCCCATTCCCTGCGCCCCCATTCCATGGAGGGGCATATGGCGCTGTATAAGAATGTGCTGCACCACACCGGTAACACCCTGCCCAAATGGTTTTTAGAAACGCTGGGGGTTTGGGTGTCGGCGCTAAATGGCTGTGACTATTGTGTGGATCATCATTTTGCCGGGCTAAAGCGCCTGTTGGAGGATGATGAAGCCGCCGATGCCCTGGGCGCGGCGATAGCGGCGCGTGATGTGCCCGCGATGCCATTGGAGCCGAAACAAAAGATGGCGATGTTCTATGCGCAGATGCTGACACTGGCCCCGGGAGATATTGATGAACCCATGGTGGCGGGGCTGCGGGCCGGGGGCTTTGATGATGGTGAAATTCTGGAAATCAATCAGGTGGTGGCGTATTTCAACTATGCCAATCGCACCGTGCTGGGCCTGGGGATCAGCACCGATGGCGACGCTATCGGGCTAAGCCCTGGCAATTCAGATGACCCGGATGACTGGGGTCACACTTGAGCCAAATACCCCCTGCAACATTCTATTGAAGCGGCGTTTAAAACGCCCTAAGCCTGAGCCATGCAAACACTGTTGACACATCGCCAGCACGCCCGTGCCGTGCTTCGTTTGGGGGGGCCGCTTATTGGCGGTCACCTGGCGGCGTTTTCCATTCACATTACCGACACGGTGATGTTGGGGTGGTACAGTGTTGAGGCCTTGGCAGCGGTGGTGCTGGGGGGGTCGTTTTATTTCATTTTCTTCATTGTTGGTGCGGGTTTTGGCTTTGCTGTGATGCCGGTTGTGGCGTCTGCTGCGGCGTCCGGGCAGCATACCCAGGTGCGCCGGGTGACCCGTATGGCGATGTGGCTGTCGGCACTGTTTTGCCTGCTGGCGATCCCGGTGTATTTGTCTTCAAAGCCGCTACTGATCGGCATGGGCCAAGACCCGGAAATTGCGGGTCTTGCGGCCCAATACCTGAGAATTGCTGGTTGGGGGCTGATCCCGGCGCTGCAAGTGGTTGTTTTACGGTCTTATTTTTCAGCGCTTGAGCGGGTGTCGGTGGTTTTCTGGATCACGGTTATCTCTGCGGTCTTAAATGGTTTGCTGAATTATGCGTTGATTTTTGGCAATTGGGGTGCGCCGGAACTGGGGGTGCAGGGGGCCGCGATCGCGTCGGTTATTTTGCAAACCGTGTCGCTGGTATCACTGGGGGTGTATGCCGTTCTGAAAACCCCGGAACATGCGCTGTTTCAGCGTTGGTGGCGCCCTGATTGGGAAGCGTTTCGCAGTAATTATGCGCTGGGCTGGCCGATCGGGCTGACCAGCCTGGCCGAGAGCGGGCTGTTCAGCGCCACGGCCATCATGATGGGCTGGATCGGGACCATTCCATTGGCGGCCCACGGTATTGCGCTGCAATTGGTTGGGCTAAGCTTTATGGTGCAGGTCGGGCTGTCCAATGTGGCGACCATCCGCGCCGCCCAGGATTTTGGCCGCAAGGACACTGTTGGCCTGCGCCGGGGTGCACTGGCGGTCATAGGTATTTCAACGGGACTGGCGCTGCTGGCAATGGTGCTTTACCTGGCTGTCCCCGGATTATTGCTGGGGCTGTTCCTAAGCCCGGATGACCCAGCACGACCGGCGGTGTTGCTGGCGGGTATTGGGTTGTTGACGGTGGCGGCGCTGTTTCAGGTGGCGGATGCCGGACAGGTGGTGGTTTTGGGGCTGTTGCGCGGGATACAGGACACCAAGATCCCGATGATCTTTGCCGCCGTCAGCTATTGGCTGGTGGGGATGCCGTTAAGCTATATTTTGGGTATTACCTATGGTTTTGGCGGGCCAGGCATCTGGATGGGGCTGGTTGTTGGGCTAAGCCTGGCTTGGGTCACCATGTCAGTGCGGTTTTGGCGGCGGGCTGTGCCCGGTGCAAACCTGAGCCAGCAAACCCCTTAAATTGCCAGGTCAACAACCGATGGTTCCCCGCTCAGGTGTTTGGGAAAATAGGCTTGAAATTCTGTCAGTTCCACTACCGGTGTGCCGATAGGTGATGTGCGACAGAAATACCGGGCCAGTATATCATCGCAAAGCTTTTCGTTCTTGCTAAACAGCGACCAAGACAGCCAAACGGTTTGATATTTCCCCCGGGGTAAAGATTGGGCAACGATGCGTGGGGCCATTCGGTCCAGGCCCTGTGTTAACAGCGGCTGATGTAGCCCAGCCATCGCCGACACAAAATTACCGGCAGACTTAAAAATGAGCATTTCATTTTTAAAGTAAGCAGCGTTTGGATAGGCATATCGTTTGGCAATTTGATCATATTTTTCTTGGGTGAATAAATCACCAAGTGTAGAGAAAAAATCTAAATCAATAGCAGACATATTTAACCCTCCTATTCAAATACCCTTGGTGCCTGTGTCGCAAAACAAATGTGCTAAACTGCACGGAAATCAGAATATGAACCGTAAAAATATTGCCCGGCCTGGCTTTTTTGATAAGGATAGCCCCAGTCTACTATTAGAACAACTAATATATTGATTTTTTATTCTAAGCAGCGCCATACATTGAGTTTTTTCAAAATATGTGTGCAATATTTCTGTGCCGAGGTTATATTAACCCCGGCTGATGCGCCCGGATTTTTTCTTTACCAGCACGGAACGCAAGTCATGCATTGCCAGTAATAAATCATCTGTCATGGTTTCCAATTGTGCGTCAGTGGCGCGTGAATTTGCCCAATGGGTTGTCAGGTTCAGCCGCTCGGTGGTGCGTAAAATCTCGTCAAAATCCCGCGTCGCGACCAGATCCATGCGCGCGCTTAGCCAGCTGTTGATGGCCGCCATGTCGGCATCGGTAAGGCTGGCGTTACCCTGGGGTTTAATGTCACCGTTTCTGGTGTTCAGGACCGCGATTTGGTCCATTTCAATGCGCCGATGGCGGTTGTCCGTGTCTACTTTGAACACGAACGCCCCGTTTTCCTTAATGCGAAAGTAGTATTCCGGCAGCTCAGTGGTCATAGGGTCCCCTATTCCAGCCCGGCACAAAACGCCTGGATGCGATTACAGGCTTCTATGAGCGCATCCTCTGACGTAGCGTAGCTGACCCGGAAGTTTGGCGAAACCCCGAAGGCGGCACCAAATACCACCGCAACGCCGGTTTCTTTCAACAGGGCGGTGGCAAATATTTCGTCATCGCTGATCAGCGTGCCTGCCGGGCTGGTTTTGCCAATGCAGCCTTTGATTGAGGGGTAAACATAAAAGGCACCTTGGGGGCAGGGGCAGACAATGCCTGTGGCCTGGTTCAGCATCGACACCACTAGATCACGTCGCCCTTGGAATAGTTGCCGGTTGCCTGCCAGAAAATCTTGGGGCCCGCTCAGCGCCTCGACCGCGGCCCATTGCGATATGGAGCTGGGGTTGGAGGTGGATTGCGACTGCACCTTGCGCATGGCCGCAATCAGGTGTTCCGGTCCGGCCGCGTAGCCGATGCGCCAGCCGGTCATGGCATAGGCTTTGGAAACACCGTTGCAAGTAAGAGTGCGATCATAAAGTCCCGGCTCGACCTGGGCAGGTGAGCAAAATTTGAAATCGTCAAACACCAGATGTTCATACATATCGTCAGACATCACCCAGACATGGGGGTGGCGCATCAGCACATCAGTCAGGCCTTTTAGTTCATCCCAGCTATAGCCAGCGCCCGTGGGGTTGGACGGGGAATTGAATATCAGCCACTTGGTTTTTGGTGTGATCGCGGCTTCCAGTTGGGCCGGGGTGATCTTGAATTCTGTTTCTATCCCCGCAACCACCGGAACCGGCACGCCACCGGCCAGCAACACCATATCCGGGTAGCTGACCCAGTAGGGAGCAGGGATTATTACTTCATCTTTTGGGTTAAGTGTGGCAAGTAATGCATTGAAAAGTATTTGCTTTCCGCCGCTGGATACGCTGATCTGAGACGTTGAATAATCCAGCCCATTGTCGCGCTTGAACTTGTCAACGATCGCTGTTTTCAGCTCTGGTATCCCGTCCACGGCGGTATATTTGGTTTGCCCGGCATCAATGGCTGCTTTGGCGGCGGCTTTGATGTTGTCTGGCGTGTCAAAATCCGGTTCACCTGCGCCAAGACCGATCACGTCCTTACCTGCCGCTTTAAGTTCGCGTGCCATGTTGGAGACAGCAATTGTGGGTGAGGGTTTGACGTTGGACAATGTGTCGGAAAGAAAAGCCATACCGGCGCTCCTAGGTTTGTATGTCAGGCGCAGTCGTCTTAGGGTGCACAAAACAAACACACAAGTATGAAAGGTGCCCACACAGTGGATGACCCCGTGGACAACCCCCAAGCAGCCGCCGAATGGTATTCTGAAGAGGCGGCCACCTTTGGTGACCGGCTGGCCGGGGCGCGTGAGGCCTATGGCTTTAGCCAGAAACAGCTGGCGCGCCATTTAGGTGTGAAAGAGAAAACCGTGCATGCCTGGGAAGATGACCTGGCAGAGCCCCGCGCCAATAGGCTGCAAATGCTGTCAGGGGTGCTGAATGTATCAATGCGCTGGTTGCTGACCGGCGAAGGCGTTGGCTTGGGGGAACCTGATGCCCCCGAATTGCCCGCTGACATTACTGATTTGTTTACCGAATTGCGGGAAATTCGCGGCCAGGCCACTGCTTTGGCTGAACGGGTTGGCCGGGTGGAAAAACGCCTGCGTATTTCACTGAAAGCCAAATTATGAGCGGCGAAACCGCCCTGGCGCGGCTGAAGCGGTTGAAAATGCGCAGTTGGCGGCGGGGAACCAAGGAAATGGATCTGATCCTGGGGCCTTTTGCTGACATGCAGTTGGCCGGGATGGATGCCAATGAGTTGGCCCAATATGAAGCGCTGTTGGATGAAAATGATCAGGACCTGTACCAATGGATATCGGGTCAGCAAGCAACGCCAGAACCACACAAGGCGATGGTTGCGCAGATTATGACATCAATTACCGCCAAAATTGACTGAAACATTTCTGAAAAATTTTCACAAAATTGTTTTGTGGAATTCGGTAAATATTAACAAAACAACGCAATATGCCCGCCCAGCTGGCTGCAATGTTGAAATATTTCAATTTCTCTCATTAACGTTGTGTGCGTGTCATCAAAGCTTTCACTAAGTGATCTTCTATCGAAATGGGCGCGCGATGTGCCGGTTAACCGAATGGAGAAACAACGATGAAGATTTGTTATCAAGCGATTATAGCTGGATGTTTTGCGGCCACAGTGGCCATGCCGGTTCACGCCGCTGGACATATCGATGCGGGCACATTGAGCTGCGCGCAGTTTGTTGCACTGGGCAGTGATGATCAGGCTGATGTTTTGCACAGCTTAGCGGCAATGTCCGGTGACATGGCAATGGAATCCGATGACGCGATGGCCTCTGATGACGCGATGGCCTCTGATGACGCGATGGCCTCTGACGATGCGATGGCCTCTGATGACGCGATGGCCTCTGATGATGCGATGGCCTCTGATGACGCGATGGCCTCTGATGACGCGATGGCCTCTGACGATGCGATGGCCTCTGATGACGCGATGGCCTCTGATGACGCGATGGCCTCTGACGACGCGATGGCCTCTGACGATGCGATGGCCTCAGATGATGCGATGGCCTCAGATGATGCGATGGGCGCAGATTCCCATACGCTGCAGGCAGTTCTGTCAACATGCACAGCCAACCCTGACATGATGGCCTCGGACGCTGTTGAGCTGGGCTAAGTGAATTTGGGCGGCACGGGAACAATTCCCTTTGCCGCCCGAGCTTTACGATGCGATGAAAATGATACCTTAGGAATGTCAGGGATATCCATATGACCAGCCCATCTATTGCAGACCCGAAAAGCCCAAAGGGCGGTGATCTGGTCCGTCGGCACCGGTTTTCAACCCGGTTGTGGCACTGGACCAACGTGCTGTCCCTGGTGATACTGCTGATGAGCGGGCTTACAATTTTTAACGCCCACCCGCGGCTATACTGGGGTGAATATGGTGCCAACCCGGACCATTCCTGGCTGCAAATTGGGGCCCGAAACAACGCAGGCTATTTGCGGATAGGCGAAACCAGGTTCACCACCACGGGCTATTTGGGACGCTGGCAGGATGACACTGGCCAGTTCCGCAACCGGGCCTTTCCCAGTTCGGTAACAATTCCGACCAGTTACAATCTGGCACTGGCGCGGCGTTGGCATCTGACATTTGCCTGGCTGTTTGCCATCAGTATTTCCACATACATTATCTGGAGCCTGTTCAACGGCCATATTTTCCGCGATCTCTTGCCCAAAAAGGGCGAATTGCGCCCAAGCCATATTTGGCATGACATTAAACAACATGCCCGGCTGCGGTTCCCCAGGGGGGCTGCGGCGCTAAAGTATAACATCTTGCAAAAGGCCAGCTATATCGGGGTTATCTTTGTGCTTATCCCGGTGATGGTATTGACTGGCCTGACCATGTCGCCGGGTATGGACGCCACCTGGCCCTGGCTGCTGGATGTGTTTGGCGGCCGCCATTCGGCGCGTTCAATCCATTTCATCACCGCCGCGCTGCTGATCCTGTTCTTTGTTGTTCACATCATCATGGTGGTGCTGGCTGGTCCGTTTAATGAAGTGCGATCGATGATCACCGGAAAATTCCGCCTGCCCAAGGAGAAAAACCAATGAGCCGCTTGATAACGCGACGCAAATTTCTGACCGGTGTGGCGCTGGCTGCGCCGACGGTTCTGATGGGGTGTGACCGGCTGGGGGCCAGCCCGACATTTCGTGACCTGGTGTTTGGTTCATCCGAATGGCTGTCTTACCGGGCGCATCGGCTGATCGGTTCCAACGCGCTGGCGCCGGAATTTACCGAGGCTGAAATGTCGCCAATATTTCGCACTAACGGTAACACCCAGCCGGGGTCAGCCGATTATGCCAGACATCAAAATCAGGGATTTGCCAACTGGCAGTTGAAAGTGTCTGGCCTGGTCAACAGCCCGCGCAGCTATTCTCTGGCCCAGTTGCGGGCCAAAACCGCCCGTACCCAGATCACCCGCCATGACTGTGTGGAAGGGTGGAGCGCGATCGGTAAATGGAAGGGTGTGCCACTGGCCACGCTGTTGAACGATGTGCAGTTGCAGCCCAATGCACGTTATATTGTGTTCCATTGTGCCGACAGTTTTGGCAGCCGCCCATATTATGAAAGCATTGATTTGGTTGACGCGTTTCATCCGCAGACCATCATGGCCTATGACATGAATGACGCGCAACTTACCGTCGGCCACGGCGCGCCGGTGCGGCTGCGGGTTGAACGCCAGCTTGGCTATAAGCATGCTAAATATGTCATGGGTATTGAAGCGGTCGCATCGTTTGCTGATGTGCACCGTGGCCGCGGGGGGTATTGGGAAGATGCCGGATACTACGAATGGTATGCGGGAATTTAGAGCATTGGTAATGCGACGACTGTTTATTTTCTAAGGTCGCAGTTGGCTTAACCGAATGTTTGGGAATCTACGTCAGTGTCTGCCCCAGGACATAGGCGGAGAAATTTATGACCATGCAATCCCAAGTCGGCCCTAAGACTGAAACAAGCTTCATGACCCAATATTTGGAAGGGCTGGCGCTGGTGGAACGGCTGCACCGGCTGCTTCTGGACGTGATAAAGGACGAATTTGAAAGGGTGGGCACCCTGGAAATCAACGCAGTTCAGGCGCTGTTGTTGTTTAATATTGGCGAAAACGAAGTCACAGCGGGTGAGCTGAAGTCGCGGGGCTATTATCAGGGCTCTAACGTCAGCTATAACCTTAAAAAGCTGGTGGAAATGGATTTTATGCACCACCAGCGCTGTGAGGTTGATCGCCGCTCTGTGCGGGTTCGCCTGACGGAAAAGGGCCGACACGTGCGCCAAACCGTGGAAGATTTGTTTGAACGCCACGCTGAAGGTTTGCAATCACGCGGTGTGATTGATCAAGGTGGTATGGAAAATATCAACACTTCCCTGCGCCGGGTGGAACGGTACTGGACTGATCAGATACGATATATCTACTGAGCAGCTATTGATCTGGGGGCACTAACCTGCCGACAGCCCTTGTTTGCAGCTCTTTCAGCAGTTTTTTCGCCATGGCGTCCTGGAAGCCAACAAATTCAATGGCGGTTTCCACAAAAGCGTTTGGGCCACGGATTACTTCGGAGCGAAAATAGCTGCTCAGCTGGGCAATTTCGCTTTGGCTGATGTCGGAATAGGGCAGGGCATCCGCCCCGATGACAATGGCATTGATGGTCACCCCGAAAAATGCGGGATCATCACTTACAGACCGTGGTCTGGGCCCTGAATTTGATTCGCCGTCACCTGACAAATCAATTGTGCGCCGCCAGCAGTCAGTTTGATTGGCCAGTGCATCCGCGCCAAATAACATAGCTTGCCCCAATGCGGTTGACAGGCGCGCGGCCTGACGTTGGGTCGAGCGCAAAGTTTGGGCCACCGCCTGTAAGTCATCGCTGCTGGTAATTTCAGTCCAGGGAACCAGTAGATTCTGGCTATCATCGCCACCCCATTCATAGACTAACAGACGTACATTTATATCAGGCATCGCCAAAAACGCCGCCTGAACATCGCCTGTCAGCAACGCGGCTGCCAACCCATCCATCTGTAGGCGATATTCAGTGGCATCAACCGAGCCGGAAACATCCAACCCGATGGCCAGCGCCTGGCGGCAGGCAGCTTGGGCTGGCGTATTTGCCCCCAGAACCCCAGCAACGGACAGTACCAAAGCCAGAACGGCCCTAACCCCGCGGCGAGATTTCTGTGTCAGTGTCTTCATTCAGTTTGTGCAGCCAAGCGGCGACCGCACGTCCAAGCACAATATGGCTATCTGCATCCAGGTGGATCGGATCATTGGCTGAACCGGCAACCACCGTGCCGGCGTCGAACACCGCAATACCCTTATGTTGTGCGACAACGCGCACCGCATCCGCCAACCCGACCGAGGCGACCCGCCCGCCGCGCCATTCATCGCTGTCTTCAAAATCTGGGCTATCAGCCGCGCTGGTCAGGGGTGGTGGCACAATAACTGCAATCTTTGGTATGTGGCCATTATTCCAGGGGCCGACACCGCCGCCAACGTCATGGATGCAGTCGATCAACCGTCCAAGGTTTTGCGCAATTACTGCTGCACTGGGGTGAAATCTGGCTTTGAAATCGTTGGTTCCCAGCATGATCAGCACCCAATTCAGCGGGCTTTGGGCTAGCAAAGCGGTGGGCAAATGCGCCAGACCATTCAATGCGGCTCCGTAAAATTCCACGTCATCATGCACGGTAGTGCGCCCGGGCAGGGCGTCTTCGATCAGGGTTGCGCCCAGCACATGCGCCATCACACAGGGCCAGCGCGTTTTGGTGTCAAACCGTATCGCGCTGCCATCGGGCGGCGCACCCCAACTATTTGAATCGCCGTAGACCAATATCCGCATCTACCAGTGCCCCGTATTTTCTATGCTGGCCCAGGGCTCGCAGGGTTCCTTGGCATCGCCTATTTGCAGCAATTCAACCGAGATATTGTCAGGGGAGCGCACAAACGCCATGCGCCCATCATGGGGAGGGCGGTTAATGGTGACACCGTTATCGCGCAGGTGCTGGCACATGGCGTAAATGTCTTCGACACCGTAGGCTAGGTGCCCAAAATGCCGACTGTCACCGGGCAAGCCGTCGTCGCCATCCCAGTTATGTGTCAGCTCAATCGGGCAGTCTTCTTGGCCATCTGGGGCCATAAAAACAAGGCTAAAACGCCCGCCTTCATTGTCATAGCGCCGGGTTTCTTTCAGGCCTAGCAGGCTAAAGAATGCCATGGTCTTTTCCAGGTCACTGACCCGGATCATGGTGTGTAAATATTGGATTTTCATCGCGCCCTCCCGGTTGCTGAATTAAGTTGAATATTAGGTCACAAGAAAACCTGATCCGGTAATAAGATGCAAGCTGCAAAAAGCCTGGCCAGCCTAAAAGGTTGATCTTAATCCAAATTTTAACGCCACAGTTTCCCGGTTGAATTGTGCAATATTTGAAGCGGTGCGATTTGCCTCTAGTGCCATGGTCGGTGAAAACCCGAAATACGTTGTTTCAAGAAACACAATATTTACCCCGGCAGAAACCGTCAGGTCCCGACGCCCTGAAATATCGTAGATCGAAAAGTCATAGTTTTGTTGCTCGGCCGCTAGGTTTAGCGACAATCCGGTGCCCAGAACTGGCTTGGAAAAGCCATAGCTGACGCCCAGTTTGAGCGATGTATTTTCCATCCCCGGATCATCGGAGCGGGTTTCCCCAAGTGCCAGGTTCAGCCCCAGGGCGTCACGGTTGGCCAGCTGATGGCTTAGCGTTGCCCCCAGTGTGGAAGTGCCGGAAACCACCCCGGTGTTGGTTTTGGAAATCTGGTGTTCATAGCGTGCTGTCAGATCCAGCCCGGTGCTGTCTGATAGTCTGAATTTCTGACCCAGTGACGCGCGGGCATAATCGGTATAAGGTGCCCCGCCATACCAGTTTTTTCCCAGATGCAGCGACAGGGCGGTTGGCCCCGGAAAATTTGCGATATTACGGGTGTGCGAGAGCATCACCTCGGCCACCGCAAACGAAAAATCACTGCCAGACACGGTGGGCGCGGCCTGTGCTGCTGTTGGTGTCAACCAAAAGGTCCGGGCGAACAAAAGCAGCCCGATATCGGTGGCGAAATTCTGCGATTGCGCCAGCCGGTAGCGTAGATCAACGCTGCCGGACAGTTCGTACCCTGAAAGAGCCCGTGAATCTGCCCCCAGGGTGAATGGCAAGTTGCCAAATAGCGTCTGGATAAAAATAGTTTCTGAGAACGTCGCATTATTAACATTGCTGTTGGGGGCCGCGTTGAAACTAAGCTGCACCGTTAGCGGGTTGGCCTGGCGCACCACGGCAAAATCCTGGCGCACGGCGGCGGTCTGTGGTCCCTTGATCGCATTATTCAATGCCCGGCGCAGCCACCATTCTGCCCGAATATGTTGCCCGGCTCGAAAATGCGCCGATGCCACCAGCCGTGCCGCAGTAAGGCGTTCAAGGTCTGTGCGCGCGGTTGCAAAAGCTGCCTTTGATGCCACCAGTGCCACCGGCCAATTGCCCTGCTGTAAGGCCAGCCCAGCCAGCTGCATCTGCCCGGCATAGCTGGCAAATGCGGTATTTTCTGTAGGCATTGGGGTTTGCGCTTGCACCCCGGAGCCGACCGCCAGCGATATCGCCAGAACCAGCGCCCCGATCGCCCGAAATATCCAATGCTTAGCCATGCTCATCCTGCAACCTAGGTTCCAAAGGGTTGTGCCATGTCTGCATGGCATGTCAACTCCCGGCATTGGTTGCACGCTAAAATTCGCTGGATGCCCGTGCCAATACATTAATTCGCAAGACACCCCATAAAGCGTTGAATACATCTGCAACCCATAGATATAGTGTGTTTTGACCCTGAGAGCAGCCAAAGGATTCGCCCATGCCGCTATCGCCCGACCAACTGGCCGAGATCAAAGACCTTCGCGCCAATCCGCGCCCCACACTGCGCGCGGTTTCTGAGGGCATGGAGGCGCATCTTTATAACGCCCATGACGTGCTGGACCACGGTTTTGTTCGGGTCATTGACTACATGGGCGATGACGCTGCGATCTGTCAGGCGGCGCGCGTGTCTTACGGCAAGGGCACCAAATCGGTGAGCAACGACAAGGGCCTGATCCGCTATTTGATGCGGCACTGGCATTCGACCCCGTTCGAGATGTGCGAAGTCAAGCTGCACGTTAAATTGCCGGTGTTCGTGGCGCGCCAGTGGATCCGGCATCGCACCGCCAATGTGAATGAATATTCGGCGCGGTATTCGATATTGGACCGGGAATTTTACATGCCCGCACCGGAACAGTTGGCGGCGCAATCGGTAATTAACAATCAGGGTCGGGGTGAGGCGTTAACGGCGGATGAAAGCGCGCGGGTGCTGGATATTTTGAAATCGGACGCGGCGCAATGTTATGATCATTATGCAGAAATGATCGGCACTGATGACGGGCAGGGCGGTGAAAAGCAGGGGCTGGCGCGGGAACTGGCGCGGATGAACCTGCCGTCAAATATTTACACCCAATGGTACTGGAAGGTCGATCTGCACAACCTGTTCCATTTCCTGCGCCTGCGCGCCGATGCCCATGCGCAATACGAAATTCGCGTCTATGCGGATGCGATCGCGCGGGTGGTGGCCGACTGGGTGCCCGCGGCTTACGGCGCGTTTGAAGATTACCGTATGGGCGGCGAGACGCTGTCAGCGCAGGCTTTGGATTGCGTGCGCCGTATGGTGAAAGGCGAGAAGGTAACGCAGGAGACGTCGGGCATGAGTAAGGGCGAATGGCGGGAGTTTGAGGGGGTT
>JAZGFB010000034.1:0-82742 GCA_036479015.1 Paracoccaceae bacterium
CAGTTCGGTCCCTATCTGCCGTGGGTGTAGGATACTTGAGAGGAGTTGCCCCTAGTACGAGAGGACCGGGGTGAACGATCCACTGGTGGACCAGTTGTCATGCCAATGGCAGTGCTGGGTAGCTACGATCGGAAAGGATAACCGCTGAAGGCATCTAAGCGGGAAGCCCCCCTCAAAACAAGGTATCCCTGAGGACCGAGGTAGACCACCTCGTCGATAGGCCAGAGATGTAAGCGCGGCAACGCGTTCAGTTGACTGGTACTAATTGTCCGATAGGCTTGATTTGATCCAGTAAAAGCAAGGCTTTTGCTGATCGAAGCAATTACTACACCACGAATACAATATTTTACGACTTGAATTCGCATCGTCAGATGCAAACTGATGTTTCTCGCGCTGATTGCTTCGGCTGTCACGCGAATATCTAGTTTCTTTCTCGGTTTGGTGGTCATAGCGCAAGTGAAACACCCGATCCCATCCCGAACTCGGCAGTTAAGCACTGTTGCGCCGATGGTACTGCGTCTTAAGGCGTGGGAGAGTAGGACACCGCCAAACCTAGTAAGAAACTGGATGTATCTCTCGACGATGTTAGATACGGAATGAGCTGCCCTTTGGGGCGGCTTTTTTTGTGTTTGGAATGACAGTGTATATTCTTCCAGCCTTGGAGCAGAGCCTTTCCTCGTTGGCGCTTTCGACAAATTCAGTGTGGACGTTGTGTTCGCATTTGCCGCCTTTAGCTCAGGCGGCAAATGGATGTTAAGAAAATGAACCTAGCCTGGTTTATGCCCTAGTAAAAGACAAATGGCTGCTCTTCGAATCCGATCATATTTGTCGCATTCAGCTGTGAAATATCAACACCCTGCAACAATACACTACTGTCATCGGCGTAATTGATCAAAGCACCGTTAACCGTTTGGGTCATATCAGTCAGTGGGTCATAGGCCGGAGTACCAGATGCATACTGTACGATCAACGCATCCAGCAATGGGTCAAAATCTGCCACAATATCATAGCCATGCCCTGTGGAGGCACTGCCATCAACATCCCGCATAACCAGGATCTGATCATTGCCACCGCCGGTAAATATGAAATCATCACCCAACATGGTGGCGATCACATCATTGCCCGCACCGGCATCCACCGTGTCGTCGGCAGCGCTTGAAAATATTAAGTCATGCCCGGCCCCGGCATGAAATACTGTAAGTTCGGATACATGGTCGGGATTGTCCGAGTCAAAGGTCGCTAAAATATCATCAAAATCAGTGCCTATGACTTCTTCAAAACCAACCACAGAAGACGAAACCTGCAATGGTGCCCCCCCCCATTGCACCCCTGCCGCATCTTCAACCAGATAGTCCCCCGGTGCCATAGTCACGGCATTTGGAATGAGCGCCATCCCCACCGAAGCGCCTGACAGGTCCAAAATATCATGGCCATTGCCACCATCCAGCACGTCCGCCCCGGAACTGGTGATGATAATATCATCACCGCCATAACCAAAAAACTGCTCATCCCGGCTATCACCCTGCAGCTCATCATTGCCGCTGGTGCCATGGATTATACCATCCCAAACCGTGAACATGTCAGAGAACATAGTGTTGTTTGCAAGGTCAACATCCAGACCCGCGCCGTTAGTGCCGAAATTCACGCCATCAATCACCACGCCGACATAATAATCACCGCCGACCGTGCCTGGCGCCAGCGACAGAACATCGGAAAATGACAGGGTGTCGCCGGGGTTGAATGTGACATTCGAGGTGTCCAGCAACACATCATCACCTGAAATAACCTGATCCGACGACAGGAAAATCTGAATTTCACCGCCGGTATAGACCCAGTCATTGCCCAAGTTCGCGACCGAAAAATCAACCGCTACGCTGGCCGCCCCGTCGGTAATATCCAGATCAGACGCTGCCTGCTGTACGGTCGCATCTGTTACCGCCAGATCTTTGGCAGGCGCTTCAATGGTCACCTGTACCCAGGCTGAAACATTGTCAGCCTCATCGCTTTCGGCAATCGCGTCACCGCTATCGGCCACAGCCGCCACATAGTATGTGCCAGGCGCTAAACCACTAAGATCCAAAGCACTGTTGACCCCTTGTGATCCCCCGGCCACCAACGGGCTAATTGCCGCACCGGCCAATTGCCCAACGACGCTGCCCATATCCGCAGCCGTTGCGATCACCAGAACACTGGCGCTGGCATCCGCATCACGTCCACCGGTTGAATTCACACTCCAGCTTGCGGTTGCAGGCCCACCATCAACCAAAACCGTATTGCTTAAGGTTAGCCCACCGGCTGTCAGGTTGGGTTCGGTGATAAGCGTGGCGAAATCTTCAGTAATGTCATCAAATTGAAAAAACTCAACATTGGTGACCAGATCGGTGCCATCGGGGCCAGTGATCTGCACCGTTGTCGCGTCTAACTGCACGATCGTATAGTCACTGCGCAGCCCGGAATATACTGCGGTGTCGGAACCGTCACCGCCATCTATGTCATCGTCACCTGCGTTACCAAACAAAAAGTCATCGCCATATCCACCCAACAGCGTGTCCAGTCCCAGACCGCCATACAGCGTGTCATTGCCGCCCAATCCCAACATGACATCATCGCCAGAGGTTCCTGTCAGTGTATTGTCTTTTT
Organism: Paracoccaceae bacterium; assembly: GCA_036479015.1. Lineage (GTDB taxonomy): Bacteria > Pseudomonadota > Alphaproteobacteria > Rhodobacterales > Rhodobacteraceae > NVTR01. The sequence goes on from JAZGFB010000034.1 coordinate 2,641, forward strand.
TGTTACCACGGATTTCACCGCTATTGCCGCCGCCGCCCTTGCCACCTTTAGCCAAATCACTTCTCCACAAAATTGATTTTGTTAATTCGTCAAATATTAATCCAACCTTAGCAGCCGCCATAATTGCGGCAATGGTTATTATTTAAACTGTGCCGTTTTTGCCTGCCCCTAACTGCTGTGCAAGAAATGCATCACATCGCCGTCTTTGACCACATAGGTTTTACCCTCGGCGCGCATTTTGCCGGCGTCTTTTGCCGGGTTTTCACCGCCCAGTGAAACAAAATCATCATAGGCAATGGTTTCCGCACGGATAAACCCACGCTCAAAATCGCCATGGATCACACCGGCGGCTGCGGGTGCCAAAGTGCCGGCGGCAATGGTCCAGGCGCGGGCTTCTTTTGGGCCGACGGTGAAAAATGTTTGCAAATTCAACAGCTCATACCCGGCGCGGATCAACCTGTCTAACCCGGCCTCAGTCAGGCCCATTTCATCCAAAAACATGTCAGATTCTTCTGGATCCAACTGGCTGATTTCTTCCTCTATTTTGGCAGAGATCACAACCGCCGCCGCGCCCTGCTGCGCCGCCATATCGGCAACTGCCGCCGAATGGGCGTTGCCGTTGGCCGCGTCTGCTTCGTCTACGTTGCAGACATACAGGATTGGTTTGCTGGTCAGCAGCTGTAACATGCCCCAGGCCTTAACGTCGTCTTCATCCACGGCAACCGCGCGCGCGGGTTTGCCGTCTTCCAGCTGCGCCAGTGCCGCGTTGAGCAGGCGTTCCTGCTGCACCGCTTCCTTGTCGCCGCCGCGCACCTTGCGCTGCAACCCCTGCATGCGCTTTTCGATGCTTTCCATATCTGCCAGCATCAGTTCGGTTTCCACCACCTGGGCGTCAGCCACCGGGTCAACCCGGCCATCCACATGGGTGACATCATCGTCTTCAAAACAGCGCAGCACATGGGCAATGGCGTCGCATTCACGGATGTTGGCCAAAAACTGGTTGCCCAGCCCCTCGCCCTTACTGGCGCCTTTTACCAACCCGGCAATATCTACAAACGTCATCCGGTTCGGGATGATCTGCTTGGACCCGGCAATTTGTGCCAGCGTCTTGATCCGAACATCGGGTACAGACACATCGCCAACATTGGGTTCAATCGTGCAAAATGGGAAATTTGCCGCCTGCGCCGCCGCGGTGCGGGTCAGCGCATTAAACAGTGTGGACTTACCCACATTCGGCATCCCGACAATTCCGGTCTTAAAACCCATCTTAGCCATCCTTTGAAATCTCGCCGCATGTATCGCCTTGCGGCGGCCAAGGTCAAGGCAGGCATTGCCTTTGCAGTCTTTTCAGGCGACACCACGCCAAGGAAAGTGGAAAGACCAATATGACCCGGATCGACCAAAAATTTGCCCAGCTACGCGCCCAAAACCGCAAGGCGTTTGTCAGTTATATCATGGCCGGGGATCCGGATTTTGATGCATCACTTGAAATTGTGCGCGGCCTGCCAGGTGCGGGTGTTGATATTATCGAACTGGGGCTGCCGTTTACCGACCCAATGGCAGATGGCGCAACAATTCAGCTGGCCGGGCAACGGGCGCTGGCGGCTGGCATGACATTGCAACGCACCCTTGATTTGGCGGCCGCGTTTCGCACGACCGACGACACCACGCCAATTGTGCTGATGGGCTATTACAACCCGATCCACTCCATGGGGGTTGAAAAATTCCTGAGTGCGGCCAAAACCGCCGGTATTGACGGGCTGATCATTGTTGACTTGCCGCCCGAAGAAGACGGTGAGCTGTGCATTCCCGCACAAAAAGCCGGGTTAAATTTCATCCGCCTGGCCACCCCAACTACCGATGACGCACGTTTGCCCAAAGTCATGCAAAACACATCTGGTTTTGTGTATTATGTTTCGATCAACGGTATCACCGGTGCGGCAGCGGCCCAGGCCAGTGACGTTGCCCCCGAAGTGGCGCGTATCAAGGCAACGACCGATTTACCGGTTATTGTCGGCTTTGGCATCACCACCCCGCAAAATGCCCAAGACATAGCCAGCATCGCTGATGGCTGCGTCGTTGGGTCTGCCATTGTCAGCCTGATCGGGGCCAAGAAATCCACCGCACAGGTCCTGGCGTTCGTCAAATCTTTGTCTGAGGGTGCCCACAGCGCTTAAACGGCCTTGCACTGCGCCTTTGGGATTGGTATGTTTTTCTGACCAATATCAAGGACAGCCCCATGCCACCCATCACCTGCATCCAGGACTTCAAGCCCATCTATAAGCGCCGAGTGCCAAAAATGTTCTACGACTACTGCGAAAGCGGCAGCTGGACAGAGCAAACATTTCGCGAAAATATTAGCGACTTTGAAGACTTGCGCCTGCGCCAGCGTATTGCGGTTGATATGTCAAACCGCACCACAGCCACGAAAATGGTCGGCCAGGACGTGGCGATGCCGGTGGCTTTGGCCCCGGTTGGCCTGACAGGCATGCAATGTGCGGATGGTGAAATAAAAGCCGCCCGCGCCGCCGAAAAATTTGGCGTACCATTCACCCTATCCACCATGTCGATCTGTTCCATCGAAGATGTTGCCGAAAACACCGAAAAGCCGTTCTGGTTTCAGGTCTATACCCTGCGCGACGAAGACTTTATGCGCCGCTTGCTGGACCGCGCTAAAGCCGCCGGATGTTCAGCGCTGGTGATCACGGTTGATCTGCAAATCATGGGGCAGCGTCACAAAGACCTTAAAAATGGGTTGTCTGCCCCACCCAAACTTACCGTGAAATCAATTGCCGACATGATGACCAAGGCCCGCTGGGGTCTGGGTATGCTGGGTACCAAACGTCGGTTTTTTGGCAATATTGTTGGCCATGCCGCAGGTGTGTCTAACCCTGCGTCGCTCTCTGCCTGGACGGCAGAGGCGTTTGATCAGGCACTGGACTGGAAAAAGATCGAGCGCATGATCAAAATGTGGGACGGCAAAGTCATTCTGAAAGGGGTGATGGATGTGGAAGACGCCAAAATGGCCGCAAAAGTCGGGGCCGATGCGATCACGGTTTCCAACCATGGTGGGCGGCAACTTGATGGGGCGCTTTCATCGATCAGGGCGCTGTCTGATATTGTCGATGCCGTGGGCGACAAAATTGAGGTGCATTTGGACAGTGGCATACGCTCGGGTCAGGACGTGTTGAAAGCCCGCGCAATGGGTGCCACCGGCACTATGATCGGGCGGTCGTATATTTACGGGCTTGGGGCCATGGGTGAAGCTGGCGTGACAAAATCGCTTGAGGTCATCCAAAAGGAACTGGACCTGTCCATGGCGTTTTGTGGCCACCGCGATATCAACGCTGTGAACCGCGATATTCTGCTGATTCCAAAGGGCTTTACCGGTGATTGGGAGACAACCACGGGGGCCTGAATTTTCGCAGAAAATTCAATTGGTTTTTTCTGCGAAAAAACGCCCTTCCCAAAGCTGCGTGAACCGTTTATACGCGCCCCTTCAATTGGGCATGCACCCTTGGAGGATGCCCATAATTCAGGAGAAATATCATGGCTGGCAAGATCCCAGATCTTAACGCCTTAGTACGCACGGGGACAGGCAAGGGGGCCGCCCGTTCAGCTCGTAGAGCTGGCAACGTACCAGGCATCGTATATGGCGGCGGCGAAGATCCGCAACCGATTCAAATCCCCTTTAACGCATTGTTTAAGCTGCTAAAAGCAGGCCGCTTTTTGTCAACGCTTTTCAACCTGAAGGTTGAAGGCCAAGACGACGTTCGGGTTATTTGCCGCAACGTCCAGCGCGACGTGGTCAAAGACCTGCCGACGCATCTGGACCTGATGCGCCTAAAGCGGACAACAAAGATTGCATTGTTCATTCCGGTTGTATTTGAGGGCGAAGAAGATTGCCCCGGAATCGCCAAGGGCGGCGTTCTGACAGTTGTGCGCAACGAAGTTGAACTGGTCGTCACCGCCGGTGACATCCCGGAACAACTGGTTGTTGATCTGTCCGAAAAAGAAGTTGGCGATGTCTGCCACATTTCGGAAGTCACAATTCCGGAAGGTGCCAAGCTGACGATTGACCGCGATTTCGTTATTGCCAATATCTCAGCCCCATCGGCGCTGCGTTCTGAGGACGATGAAGCCGAAGATGCAACTGATGCAGTCGAAGGTGAAGAAGGCGACGCCGCAGAAGCCAGCGATGGCGCATCTGAAGGCTAGATTGCCGATCTGCCATATGAATTGGAAATGGGGTCTTCGGGCCCCATTTTTATGTCTGGACCCTTTGGAAAACAACGGTTTCACCCCTGGACCCCCAGGGCATATAGGTTAGCCCGCTGGCTGACATCCCGTCAAAAATTTCCTGAATGGTTCGGCTGTTATACCGCTTGCTGTGAATTTCCATCACCACAATGCGCACGTGTTCTGGCCAGGGTTCACGACATAACTGTGCCTCGGAACCTTCAACATCCATGATGACAAAACTGGGTTGAAACCTGGCAAATAGATCGCAGATTGTCACTGCCGGAACGCTGGTAACGCGCGGGTTTTCCACAGGGCTGTCAGATGCAATTTCCGAGGCCCAAAATGCCCGCCTGGGCAGAAATTTTACCGTGTCTCCAACATGATCCTTTGGCACCACCGCCGCGTGAACAACCCTGGCGTTACCGGCCCCGTTACTGTCCAAATTCTTGCGTAACGCGGGGATCATATCAGGCACAGGTTCAACGGCCGTTACATTGTCGCGGCCAACCACCTCTGACGCTAAAATTGATAAGTATCCGGCACCAGCCCCCAAATCCAACACCCGGTCTTTGGCGTTCAAATTTCGCAGGACTGCTTCTGCTTCATTGTTCTCATAGCGACCTTCATCAATCGCCTGCACCAGCGTTTCGCTTAAACACTGCTCGGGGATTTCCAGGCTAATACCGTTCAATTCAAATTTGCGCACGGATATCTCGTTATGTTGTTGATTACTATCATGGGGTTTGTTGCAACATGTGCCAGAGCATCATATCTTTCAATACAAAGAACCAGCCGAACCCGCGAAAGGTGGCACATGCAAATCTTTGTTGGCCTCGGCAATCCCGGCGCAAAATACACCAACACCCGGCACAATGTCGGTTTTATGGCCCTGGACGCCATCGCCGCCGACCATGGCTTTGCCCCGTGGCGATCCAAGTTTCAGGGGCAGATATCAGAGGGCAGGTTGGGGCGCGAAAAGGTTATCCTGCTAAAGCCTGAAACCTTTATGAACCTGTCCGGGCAATCGGTGGCGGCGGCGTTACAGTTTTTCAAGCTCGACAGCACCGATGTCACGGTGTTCCATGATGAAATTGACCTGATCCCCGGCAAATGCCGCGTCAAAGATGGCGGCGGGCATGCGGGCCATAACGGGTTGCGCAGCCTGCACCAACATATCAGCCCGCATTATACGCGCGTGCGTATCGGGGTTGGCCATCCGGGCCATAAGGATCAGGTGTCGGGCTACGTGCTGCATGATTTCGCCAAGGCCGATCAGGATTGGCTTGATGATCTGCTGCGCGGCGTCAGTGACGGAGCCCCTGATCTGGCCGCAGGGGACAGCGGTAAATTCATGAACGCCGTTGCCCAAACCTGTCGAAAACCACCACCTTAAGTAAGTATGATGGTTATGGTGAAAAGCTAAACCTTTGTGCCGCTATGATTGGGGCGTAAAGTCAACTTACCGTTAATTTTCTATGTCTGAAATCTGATGAAAATTCCGCTTGTCCCTTGGCCCCCCTGCCGCTAAACCCAGCGACGGAGACGTGGCCGAGTGGTCGAAGGCGCTCCCCTGCTAAGGGAGTAACGGGGAAACTCGTTCGAGGGTTCGAATCCCTTCGTCTCCGCCAGACCCACACTTTTCATCCCCCTTCCAATAGGCTTATTATTCATCGCAGGGTAAGAGTGATGGCGTTTTTGAAGCGGGTCGTAACAAAGATCAGAGATCGACCTTCCCAAGGTCGGTGCAGGCTTTCACAGTACGTGGACCAGAACACTTAGTCAGCGATGTCAGCCCCCCGTCTAACAATATAGTCGCATACATATTAGCTGTCCCAAATCGCGCCAAAGGCAGGAATGCCCAGGCTTTCCATGTCGTGAACGACCTTTCGCGTAAGCTTTTGGTTGGAAATGACGATCACTGCCTCGGCTCCGGTTTCTTGCACTGCTTGAAATGCCAGTTGGCTGAGGTCTGGTTTCCCTTGCACTGTCGTATCCCAGATCAATGGGTTGTCTGTATGCGCTTCGATCTCGTCGACGAGTTCATTCCCGTATGTGGCGCGCGGCGATCGTGTGGACCAGATCAGGCGATTTGGAACATCACCTGCCAATAGATGCGGCAATATTGGGCCTATGCCGCTGCCGGTGCCGACATAGACCACTTTTTTGAACAACACTTCGATCCGGGCGACACCGGATGTAGTGATGCCTTTCACCCAAACATGGCTTGGCGGGTTGTCGATGAAGGCACCTGTCCAGTCGCCGGAACGCGATATGGCCAGCCTATATCCGTCTTCACCGGGCGCGGGAATATTGGCAAATGAATGCCATTCGCGCAGGGGGCTAACACTGATGGCATTGGCTGATCCTGGAAACGGCGTGTCACCATAGTTGAACCGGGCAAGAACCGCGTGATCGGATGGTTTAACCACTTCTATAGGAACCTTCTTAAGGCTTAACCACGGTGAGATGATCGACAATGTGATGATGCAGAGCATCCAGAAAGCGGGGGTCTGGGTAAGCACTGCCCCGCTGTCGCGGGTCAACGAAACGGTTTGCGCCCAAAACAGCCCCAGCACGCTCCAACCGGCGAAACGGTGAACCAGTTCAAACTGGTTGTGAAATTTCGCGCGGATTGGTCCGATTGCGGTGGCGATCATCGCGATCAAAAGGGTGATCATAGCAGCGCTTAGCCCGATGGTTGTATCGGAGGGAACAGAAGCGCCAGCGCTACGGTTCCAGATCATTGCGACCAGCAGGAAGGCAAACCAAATCGACCCAGTTACAGTGCCGCCCGAATGCAAGCCGCCGAAGTGAAACACTTTGCCTGCGCCCCAGCGGATCCAAAGTGGCCAGCTTGTCGGAATGCGTGTGGCCAACCAAAACAAAAGGTTTACGACACGCTGTTGACGGATCAAGATACCAAGCGACAAGTTGATAAGTGCCATGTCGGCGATGGCATCAAGGGTGAAAATACCACCAGTGATCCATACGCCATCCCTGATGCCAATCACGAAAACTGCCGCATTTACCAGTGCGACCAGTGCCGCAAGGCGGCGATATTCCATCAAAGAGGGGTGCCGGGTAACGCGACGCCAACGGCTTGTGGAATGGCTGATATTCGTTTCTTGAACAGTCATCAGTTCAGCTCCTGACCAGTTGTTTCAACATGTGATTTTGCCAATTGAAGCAACGCTCGTTTATCAATTTTTCCCCGCGGTGTGCGCGGCAGTGTATCAAGCGCCAGCACCACCGCAGGAACGCAATAATACGGTAATGCTTTGCGTAATCGTTCACTTGCTGACACTGTGTTAACGCTGGTTGGGCTGACGAATGCCGCCAGGTTTTGATTGTCGTATTTCACTGTTACGGCCTGTTCGCAATCAGCTGTGGCTTCCAGTATTGCGCTTACCCCGTCAAGTTCGACCCGGAACCCCCGGATTTTGACCAAATCATCGACGCGGCCAAAATGTTCAAGCTCTCCGGTGTCTGTCCAGCGGCCAATGTCGCGGGTTCGAAACATCTTTCGGACACCACCCAAAAACGGGTCTGGTCGGTAGCGTTCGCCATTTAATGCGCCGTTGTCGAGGTATCCAGCGGTTACACAATCGCCGCCTGCCCACATCTCGCCCTTTTCACCGATAGGTAAGGGCCGCAGATTTTCATCAAGGATATAAACTGTATTGTTGGGGGTCGGGCGGCCGATTGTTAGCCTGTCTTTTTCGGGCAGGTGCTGTTCGGCAGTATTTATGATTGTGGTTTCGGTCGGGCCACAGGAATTGTAAAATGTGCAAAACCCACCCCAAAGGTCGGCCAACGGGCGTGGACATGGTTCACCTGCCACAGCGGCGGTTTTGATTTGTCTGCACCTATCGGCATCAAGCGTGTTCAAAATTGACGGTGTCGCGATCAACACATCCGCCCTTTGGGCCGTTTCCTGAATATTTTTGCCGCGGATCAACAAGGTACCACCGTTTGACAGGCAGCCAAGAATTTCCCAGGCGGCCATGTCAAACGCGATTGACAGGATTTGCGCGACCCGCGTTCCAGGTTTAATTCCCATATCCCCGGGCGCGGTTTGCAGAATGTTGCACAGGTTGCGGTGGGTCACTTGCACACCGTTGGGCACGCCGGTGGTGCCTGAGGTAAACAGCATGATGCAGGTATCATCCGGGCGGGCTATATTGGCGCGGCTTGTGGGGGGGGTGGAATTTAGGGCTGGATCGAACATGACGGTGTCAATACGGATCAATGTTTTTCCATAGGCGACGGGCACTTGATCCGCTAGCCCAGAGACTGTCAGAATAACTTTGGCGTCAACAACTTTGGAAATATGCTTTAAACTTGCCGGTGGCGCGACCCCAACATGTTGGGGCACGTAGGGCGCGCCCAATTTCATTGCAGCGATAATTCCAACCAACATTGGGATCGAGCGTTGAAGATAGATGCAAACGGCGTCGCCGCGGCCAACGCCGTGGTTTTGCAAGATACTGGCCAGCCGGTTGGCCGCCGCATCAAGTGCCCCATAGGTGATTGTCGCCCCCTCGCATTCAGCGGCGATTGCATCCGGGGTGAGGGTCGCAAAATTTAAGAACCCACGAATGATTGTGGAAAAGCGCGGTGTGACCGCTGGTCCCGCCCCAAACGCGTTGAAAAGATGTGCGTCCCGATCAGAAAGATCGGATACCGCAGCGGCAAGAAAATCTGCGCGATCGTCGACGCTGGACGGGTCTTTTGCGTTTATTGTGGGTTTCGCTTTAATGAGTTTGGGTGCAATTTGAATGTCATGGACCAAGTGCTGCATTGAATGTCCCTAGTTTTAAATTTGTGTGCCAGCTTCTGTTGCTGAAAAATATCCCCACGACAAATCACAAAGCTTCACGATGGGTCACGGGGGTGTAAGCGGATGAAATAAGACGGGAATCCGTCGGTTTTTTTATTTAGGGTTGTGGTGTAAATGTTGGTGAATAAATGACGGCAAACCCGACCTTTTTATTGAAATACTTTCCTTGATGCTATCCGGTTGCACAGGCACGATTGCACGCGACGTGGCATTTGGGAAGGCCGTAGAAGCATTAATGAAGGCGTTGGACCAAGGTGCTTGGCTGTTACGGGGGTAACAGGGGAGCTGGTTCTGATCCTTTCGTCACCGCCATACGGCCAGTTTAATTCAGTCCTGTTTGGGGGCCCCTTAATGGAGCCATAGCTACAGGGTTCGGATCGACCGGTATTTGGAAAATTCACATAATATTTGCGCTAATATGGGGTTATAATATCGCGTTTTAGCGCTGTATTTTCAGCCAAATTAACTGTTTCAACAATCACTCCAAGGTAATCCTTTTCCATTCATTGTGAGAAGGGTGACCAACATGTCTGAAGAAAACACATCGAACAATGCCGCGGCACTTGCGGCCCAGATTGCTGAGGCGAATGAAGCCGATGATGCGACAGGCAGCACTGTGGTTGATCAAGATGGTGCCCAGGCTGGCGCTGGCACGGTGGCCCCTGCAGAGGATGAAAACCAGGGCGGGGCGACCGATGGGGACGACACCATCACAGGCACAGGCGCGGATGATATAATTGACGCCAAGGCAGGAAATGACAGCGTTAAGTCTGCCGGTGGGCAAGACCATATTACCGGCGGTCAGGGCGAAGATATACTGAACGCAGGGTCTGGCCACGACACGGTATCGGGCGGGGAAGGCCATGATCTGCTGTTGGGTGGTCAGGGCTCTGATGTGCTTGATGGCGGCAGTGGTAATGATTTGGCAGCCGGGGATTATGTGGGCGCGGAATGGTCACTGGTGGACGGCAAGTGGGTTTACAACCCTGAACTGGTCGTTGTTGATCCAGCGTTAGCGGCCAGTGATCCAGGGGATACCAATTACAATGACACCATAACCACGGGGCAGGGTGATGACGTGCTGTTGGGCAATCGTGGTGATGATATATTACGCTCGGGCGCGGGTGAGGACATTATCAATGCCGGCACCGGCAATGATACGGCTTACGGCGGGGCTGGCGACGATGTGATCAACCTGGAGGATGGCAATGATCTGGCCTATGGCGGCGTCGGCGCAGATATTGTTAATGCCGGTGACGGTGACGATGTTGTTTATGGCGATACCGGCGGGGAAAACCTGTTGGGCAGCACCGGTGGATCCAAACCCACCAGCCTGTCGCAGTTTGCCGATACCGGCCTGTGGGCCCTATCAGAAGACAGCAATGGTGAAAGCATGTCGCGCAATGTGCACACCGATGCTGACGAAACATATACGGTGTCTTTTGATTTGGCGGCAAATACTGCCGGTGGCGCAATGGCTGGCACGGTTGAAGTGCTGTGGAATGGCGAAGTTGTTGATACGGTTTCCACCACCTCTGGCATCTATGAAACCCATTCGGTTGAAGTTTCGGGCACCGGCGGTGATGGCGCGCTAAGCTTTCGTGTGATTGAACCGGAAGTAACATATGACGGCCCGCCCATCGATACCAGCGGCCCGATCCACAGCTATGAAAAGCAGGTGGTTGTTGACGGTCAAGAAATTACAATTGATGCGTTTGCGCCGGGGCAATCCAATTTATTGCAGGTCATCAGCGGGCAGTTGAAAGTATTTGATACCCAGACAGAGGAATATACCGACACGGCAAACGACCCCGGTTTCAAGATTAACGCCATAGGTTTTAATGCCCAGGATGATCTGATTTACGGGTTGGCCAAAGGCAACGGCACTGACGCGCTTGGCAATCAAATTTCGCCCCCTGATCTTGTCATGATGGATGCCCAGGGCAATGCCTATCGTATAGGCGATGTGCCCCATGGTGATTTCGTGGGTGATTTTGACGATAGTGGCAACCTTTGGACTTTTAATTACAAGCTTAACAGGGTCACCAAAATTGACGTTGATCAGCTGGACGGCGAGGGCAACCCTGTCAGCGAAAGCTTTCCGATCGATACCTCTATATTTGACGGTAAGATCTATGACATTGCCTTTAATGCCCAGGACAATTCGTTTTATGCGGTGCAGTCCCCCGGCAAGAACGGCGAAGCGGGCCAGCTGCATAAAATTGATATGTCAGAGGTGGAAAATGGCGGCGAGCCGCAGATCAGCTCGGTTCCGATCACGGGGACGTTGTTTGGTGATGAAATGGCACCCGGTTTGGCCAAGGGTGCCTATGGTGCGGTTTTTTTGGATGGGGACGGCAACATCTATTTCGGGCTGAACAGGGGCGATCATGATCTGGATGGAACGACCGCAGCCAAGGGCGGTATTTATCAGGTTCACGCCGATTTCGAGACCGGACAGGCCTATGCCGAGTTTAAGGCAGAGTCACAAACCACCGGCTCAAATGATGGGGCGGTGGATCCGCGGTCTGTTGACCCCTTTGCAGAGGTGGATTCCGAGGCTTCAGTTCTTATCCGTGATCCGCAGCTGACCAGCAATGCCGGTGGCAATGATCAATTGCGCGGCGGTGATGGAAATGACGCGCTATTTGGTGAAGTGGGCGATGACATTTTGCACGGTGGCACCGGCGATGACACCCTGGATGGCGGCGTCGGGAACGACCATTTGGAAGGCGGCACCGGTAACGACAACATCTTTGGCGGGGACGGCGACGACAAAGTGATCGGCGCATCCGGTGACGATAGTTTGGACGGTGGCGATGGGCGCGATTACCTGAATGCCGGTGCCGGTGATGACACGCTAGAGGGCGGCGCTGGCAACGACAAAATTGTCGGCGGCACTGGGTCTGATACTATTTCTGGCGGGGCCGGGAATGACAATCTTTGGGGCGGCAATTGGCATGGGGACAATAGCACCGACACGTTCCTGGTGGCGCAGGGCGGCGGCAAAGATATGATCCATGATTTTGAAACTGACCACGATGTTGTCGACCTAAGCGCCTATGGGCTTGAATTTTCTGATGTCACGACACTGATGGATGATCAGGGCTGGGCGACTGTCATTGATCTAAGCGGATTAGAGGGCGGGCAAGCTGGCGATAAGATCATCCTGAAATCTGTCGATGCCGATGATCTGGATGAAAGTAACTTTTTACTTTGATTGAGACGTGCCGCGCGCTGTGCGGCCCATTTAGCTGAATTGGTAACAAAGGGGCTACACCAAATGAGCGGGGTACAATTCGGGCAGTTGCGGGTTCTGATCGCGCCGCTGGTCATCTTTAGTCTGGTGACAAATCTGGCCGTGCTGGTCAGCCCCATTTTCATGATGCAGGTTTTGGATCGTGTCGTGCCAAGCGGCAACACCGCAACGTTGCTGATCCTGATGATGGTGGCGCTGGGGGCGCTGATGCTGAACGCCCATGTGGAAGCAATACGGGACCGGTGCCTGCACCGTGTCGCGCGCTGGTTAGAGCAGGTTGCCACGCCGATGGTGCTGAGCCAAACCCCAGCAGATCAGCCAGAGCGGTTGGAGCAGCTTAACCTGTTGCGGGGGTTCTTTGGGGGTACCCAGGCGATTTCTGCATTGAACTTTTGTTGGATGCCGCTGTTTTTGTTTGCGCTGGTTTTGATCCATCCGCTTTATCTGGTGGTGGTGGTTGTCGTTCTGGGGCTGATGCAAGCTCTCAAACTGATCACGGCCGGGCTGTCAAAGCACCAGACCAGTACGGCCCAGCAATTTGCCCGCCTTGAAAACCAAATAATTCAGCGGTTGAAAGCCCTGCCCAGCCAACCACGCATGCCGCATATCAGGGCAAACCTACAGGCGTCCCTGAGCAAAATCCAAACAGATCGGTTGGCAAGTTTGGATCGCGCGGAACGGCCGGATATTGTAGGGAAAAGCGCGAATAATTTCCTGCGCATGGGCTCGCAGCTGTTGGCGCTTTCACTGGGCGCGTATCTGGTGTCGCAGGAACTGTTGTCTGCCGGGGCAATGATCGCGGCGTCAATTATTGTGTCAAAAACCGTGACCACGGCCGAGCAATCAATTGAGGTGTTGCGCCAATGGCCTGCCATTCGCGCAGCTTTGAGCGCACTTGGCAGCCTGTACCAACAGCCAGACAGCACAACCGAGACAGGTGAGTTGAACGGTGCGGTGAACTGTTCAAATATTATCACACCACGCGGTGCCGGGGCGCCGCCCCGGCTGGACCGGGTTAATTTTGAGCTTGAGCCGGGCCAGTGCCTGGTGATTATCGGCGATGCGGCAAGTGGCAAGACCAGCCTATTGACAGCACTGGCCGGGATTGACCCGCCACCGATCGGGTCAATAACGTTGGATCAGACCGATGTGCGCCATCTGGGCGCGCAGGCCCATAAAACGGCCATCGGGTTTTTGCCGCAACATGCGACGTTGATGCCGGGAAGTGTGGCGGACAATATCAGCGGGTTTGATCCATCGGCAACGGATGATAGCATCATCAATGCCGCCAAAAAGGCGCGGGTTCACGGGATGATTTCAGCGCTGCCAGAGGGTTACAAAACTGACCTATGTGCGGCGCCATATTTGTTGACGGCGGGCCAGCAACAGCAAATTGCGCTGGCGGTAGCGCTGTTTCATGACCCCAAATACCTGTTTTTGGACGAACCTAATTCACTGCTGGATCGCCACGCTGAACGTGCACTGTGCGAAGTTTTGGCCAATCTTAAAGAAGCCTCGGTCACCTTGGTTATGATTTTGCATCGCTCGGGTGCGGTTGGGCTGGCCGACAAAATTCTGGTGATGGACCGCGGGCGGATGACGGATTTTGGCCCGCGCGCCGAGGTTCTGGGGCGCCAATATGATGGCCATCGTCAGTTAAATTTGCCGCTGCGAGAGACATCTTTGCAGGACCTATCAGACTGGATCGGCAGCCAATTCACCCGCGGTAATGATGCAAGTTTTTCACAAAAAGCTATCATGGTGGGCACCGAGTTGTTTCAGGCCGCATTTCTGAATGGCCCGCGCGATCAGGCCCGTGAGGTGCGTATTACATTTACCTTTGTCGACGATTTGAATTGTGAATTGCGCATGGTTGAAAAGGGGTTCACCAAGGCCGAAGAAATTATGGTCAAGATTAACGCCACCCTTGCCAAGGGCAGTGCGCTGGACCTTGAGGATGGCTTTACAGAGCAGGAACGCCCGCTGGTTTTGGCGCATCGTTTGGCGTCGCGTATTGAAGTCAGTAACAACAACAATCAAGCAATGTTTTTTGCCCATCTGCACATGAATGGCAAAGAAGCTGAAAGCAGGCCACATTGAACAATGTTGATACAGATCTGCCCGCCAAACTGGTGCGCCCTTTGTATGTTGGGGCGGTTGGGGTTGTCACGTTCATCGTGGCGATCGTGGCGCTGTCTATAACGGTGCCGCTGGCCACGACAATCCAGGTTTCCGGGGTGCTTGTGTCATCCAGCCCCAGCTTTGAAGTGCAACACCCCTACGGTGGGACAATAAGCTGGGTCGGGGTTAAGGCACACCAATCGGTACGCGCCGGGGAGGTTTTGTTTCGGTTTGATACAAGGTTGGAGCGGTCGACATTGATGGAAATCGAGGCTCAGACCGCGATACTGAGCCACGAAATTTCGCTGATAGATATTGTGCTGGCAGGCAACCTGCCGACCAACAGTGTTGTGTCCCCATCCCGCAGCCGTGAGAAATATATCGCCGAGGAAGAGGCGCTTCAGGCACAGGTTCAGGCCCTGCTAAAAAGGGCGGCTGCATTGCAGGCAAAGGCCAGATCTACCCTGCGTGAGTTAGAGTATCTAAGCGAAAAGCATGCCATTATGGCGGATGCGCTGGCCAAGCAGCAAGCCCTGCAAGAGCGTGGTTTGACGCGGGAAAATGATGTGAACCTGCTGCGCTCTCAGGTGTTGGATATCGCCGAAGAGCTGTCTGAAAAGACCGCGCAACGTGCGACAGTGGCAAGCCAGGCAGAACAGTCCAGGCAAGATGTCATTCGGCTGCGATCCCAACGCCATGCTGACCTGTTGGTGCGGCGTCGCGATAATGTTTCGACACTGTCACAGCTGCGCATCGAACAGCTACGCCAACAGGCGATTATTGATGCCGCTGATATACGTTCGCCGATTGATGGGCAGGTTCAGGCTTTGTTCAAGGACACTGCTGGAATGTACGTGCCCAAAGGTGAAACCCTGGTTGAAATTGCTGAGATGTTGCAAAAGCCGGTGTTGCAATTGAATGTGCCGGTTAATGTGGTTGATCAGGTGCGCGTGGACATGCGGGGCCGTTTAACAATTGCCAGTCTGCCCCAACGTGAAATGCCTGTGATCTATGTGACCCTGACGGCCGTAGCCCCCCTGGCCGAGCGCGACCGGGAAGGCAGGCCGACAAGTTATCTGGCCTCAGCTGAGATCGAGGATTTGAGCGCGTTTGATTTTCTTGAAAGCACCGGTGTTGGGCTGCGGCTTTCGGCGGATATGCCAGTTTCGGTTGCGCTGCAGGGGCGATCGGTTACTTTTGCCAGCTATGCTGTGAAACCTTTCTTGAGCGCGTTTTCCGGTGCATTGCAAGATTGATGGCGCGTTGCCTGCAAGCGGCGCCCCATGGGCCAGCCGCTAGCCCGGCGCACTTGCCGCCATTTCCATGAAGCTGCGAATGGTGCGCACATCAGAGCGTTGCCGGATACAGACCACTGTTTCCTGCATTATCATTTCAGGGCCGGCGATTGGAATGGGCTTTAGCCGTTGATCCTGGCCAAATTCAGCGCGGGACACGAAACCAATTCCACCGCCTTTGGCAACAATTTCGCGCACGGCTTCGCGGCCTTCGGCCTCTATGGCTGGGGTCAGTGTCAGGCGCTGTTTTTTTGCCATTTCTTCTAATTTTTGCCGGGTCTTTGAGCCGCGCTCGCGAAGAACAAGCGGGTGCCGGGATAATTGGGTAAGGGTTTGGGGGCGCTTATTGAATTTGGCAAACCCGGCTGCCGCAAATGCAATTATCGGCGAGCTGCCCAAGATGACGCTTTGGTAGCGCTCTGGGTGCATTGTGGTCCCCAGAACGCCGATATCTGCGTGATAGGCAATGAGCGCCTGTTCAACCTCTGCTGTATTTCCACTGCGAAGATTGATGCGGACGGCGGGGTGTTTTAGGCGAAATCGGCTGAGTAATTCGGTGACGTGGGACGCAGAGTCAGCGATAATGTTCAAGGTGCCCGTGGCGACAGATCTGGATTCTGTCAGAAAATCCAGGGCCTGGGATTCAATTTCAAACAATTGACTGGTGATGGCAAACAACTGTTTGCCCTGGTTAGTAAGCCGGGTCTGCTTCTTGCTGCGGTCAAACAGCAATATATCAAATTCCCGTTCCAGGCTGAGAACCTGGTCAGAAACAGCTGACTGTGTCAGCCCAATTGCCCTGGCGGCCAAGGAAAACCCGCCATGCAGAGCAACGTTTTGGAAGGCTCGAAGCTGGGTGTGTTTCATCTGGGGTTCTCGCGAGTTATTTATAGGTTTTCCTGATAGTGTTATAACTATTAACGATTTTACATATAGCAAAAAATAACTGTATCAGCCAGGTAGTGACAGATCAGCGGGTGATAAGATGGCAAATTCCAACAGCACTATTCAACCACCACATCTGGGCGAGCCGTACCTGCTTACGCCGGGGCCGCTGACCACATCACTTGCGGTAAAACAGGCAATGTTGCGCGATTGGGGCAGTTGGGATGGTGAGTTTCGTGCCATGACTGCGAAGATGCGCGCCATGTTGCTGAACCTGATCAATGACAAAGACGGTGCGTTTGACTGTGTCCCGATGCAAGGCAGCGGCACGTTTTCGGTAGAGGCGATGTTGGCATCTTTTACCCCGCGCGATGGCAAGGTGTTGGTGCTGTCAAACGGTGCCTATGGCAAGCGGACGGTTGAGACGCTGGAATATTTGGGCCGGGATCACGTGGTGATCGACAAGGGTGATTATCTGCCGCCCCGCGGTGAAGAAGTAACGGCCGCTTTGCAGGCTGACCCTGACATTACCCATGTTGTTGTGGTGCATTGCGAAACCAGTTCAGGCATCTTGAACCCGGTGGCGGAAATTTCCGAGGCGGTTTATGCGCAGGGGCGAAAACTGCTGATCGACAGCATGAGCGCCTTTGGCGCGATCCCGCTGGATGTGAGCGAAATTCGCTATGAGGCGATGGTGTCATCGGCCAATAAATGCATCGAAGGTGTGCCGGGGTTCGGATTTATCATCGCCCGCTTGGATGAGCTGGAAGCCGCCAAAGGCCGCAGCCATTCCCTAAGCCTGGATGTGCATGCCCAGTGGGCACATATGAACAAGACCGGGCAATGGCGATTTACCCCGCCGACCCATGTGGTGGTGGCGTTTCTGGAAGCACTGAAAGCGCATATCGCTGAGGGCGGTGTTGCCGGGCGCGCTGCGCGGTATGCCAATAACCGCGATGTGGTGGTGGCGGGCATGCGGGGGCTGGGGTTTGAAACCCTGCTGAAAGACCGCTGGTTGTCGCCGATCATCGTGACGTTTTTCTGCCCCGCCGACCCGGCATTTGAGTTTGAACAGTTTTATCAGTTGATGAAAGCCCGCGGCTTTATCATCTACCCTGGCAAGCTGACGGTGGCGGCCAGTTTCCGCATCGGCTGTATTGGTCAGATGGATGGGGATGTGATGCGTGCCGTTGTTAAAGCGGCCGGTGACTGTCTAAGTGAAATGGGCGTGGCTGACGCACACCCACCTAAAGCTGCACTAATTGAACGGGCCAAATTGGCCGCATGAATACCTGACAGAGGAACCAAGTGATGACGATAACGACCCCTGTGATTGTGAATGATCGCACTTACGCCGCCCCAAAAACCTGCGCCATTGCGATTTGTCTGGATGGCTGTGAACCGGCCTATCTGGATGAGGCGATTGGCGCGGGCCTGATGCCCAACCTGAAGCGCATCAAAGAAACCGGCACCGTGCGTTTGGCGCATTCTGTTGTGCCGTCTTTCACCAACCCAAACAACATGTCGATCGCAACGGGCCGCCCGCCATCGGTGCACGGGATTTGCGGTAACTTTCTGTATGATCCGGAAACCAAAACCGAAGTGATGATGAATGATGTGCGGTTCCTGCGCGCGCCAACGATCTTTCATAAGTTTCAGCAAGCGGGTGCGCGGGTTGCTATTGTGACAGCAAAAGACAAATTGCGCGCGCTTTTGGGGGCCGAGCTGACGTTTAACGACGACACCGCGATTTGTTTTTCCGCCGAATGTTCGGACACAACGACCGTGGAGGAACACGGTATTGAGAACGGCAGCAAATGGACGGGCATGGATGTGCCAGAGGTGTATTCTGCCGAACTGTCCGAGTTTGTTTTTGCCGCTGGCGTTAAGCTGTTGGCGGAATGGAAGCCGGATGTGATGTACCTGACCACGACGGATTTCATCCAGCACAAGCACGCGCCCGGCGCGCCAGTGGCCAATTCGTTCTATGAGAATTTTGATCGCTACCTTGGCCAGTTGGACGAAATGGGCGCGGCGATTGTGATCACCGGTGACCATGGCATGAAGCCAAAACACCACGCGGATGGCAGCCCAAATGTGGTTTATATTCAGGATGTCATGGACGAATGGCTGGGCGAGGCTGTGGCCCGTGTGATCCTGCCGATTACCGACCCTTATGTGGTTCACCACGGCGCGTTGGGTTCATTTGCAACCATGTATTTGCCCGCTGACGCGGACCGTCAGGACATTATCGACCGTCTGGCCAAAATTGATGGCATCGAATTTGTCTGTGGCCGGGAAGAGGCATGTGGCCGGTTTGGTCTGCCTGCGGATCGCATCGGTGACATTGTTCTGACTTCTGGTGAAAACGTCACCATTGGGACGTCTGAGCACCGCCATGATCTGGCCGCGCTGAAAGACCCATTGCGCTCGCATGGGGGCTTGCATGAGCAAACAGTGCCGTTCATCGTGAACCGCGTGCTGGAACTGGATGGTGCGCCTGATTTGCGGAATTTCGATGCATTTTTCGTTGCGACCAAAGCCGCGGCACTTTGATTTGAAGGATAAAAACACCATGCCGGAAAATAAAGACTTTAGAAATGAAGGCATGCGCATCGGCGGCGAGGTGGTGTTCACTGATGCAGTGATTGAGGTGACGTACCCCTATACTGGCGAAGTGATCGGCACTGTCCCCGCGGGCACTGCCGAACATGCCAAGCGTGCGTTTGAGATCGCGGCGAATTACAAATCTAAGCTAAGCCGCTATGAGCGCAGCAAGATTTTGCAGCGCGCCGGTGAGCTGATTGGCGAGCGTCGTGAATACCTGGCCAAGTGGCTGACGCTGGAGCTGGGAATTTGCCACCAGCATGCGATCTATGAGACCAAGCGCGCGCAGGATGTTTATCAGTTTGCGGCAAGTCAGGCATTGAACGATGACGGTGAGATTTTTTCGTGCGACCTGACCCATAACGGTAAAGAGCGCAAGATTTTCACTAAGCGCGAACCGGTCAATGCGATTTCGGCGATTACGCCGTTTAACCACCCGCTGAACATGGTCAGCCACAAGATCGCCCCGTCGATTGCCACCAACAATTGCATGGTCTGCAAGCCAACTGAGCTGACACCACTGACGGCCATTGCCTTGGCCGACATCCTGTATGAGGCGGGTCTGCCGCCTGAGATGTTCCAGATTGTGACGGGCTGGCCCAAGGATATTGGCGATGAGATGATGGTGAATGAACACATCGACATCATCACCTTTACCGGCGGTGTGCCGGTGGGCAAGCTGATTGCTTCCAAGGCGGGATATAAACGTCAGGCGTTGGAGCTGGGTGGCAATGATCCGTTGATAATCTGCAGTGACCTGAGTGATGCCGATCTGGAAAAGGCCGCGACCATTGCTGTGGCGGGTGCCACCGGCAATTCGGGGCAGCGTTGCACCGCGATCAAACGTATTTTGGTTCAGGAAAGCGTGGCCGAAAGGTTCGTGCCGCTGGTTCTGGAAAAAGCCAAGGCGATCAAATTTGGCGATCCGCAGGATCCGGACACCCAATTAGGCTGTGTGATCCATGCACAGGCGGCTGAATTGTTTGAAAACCGCGTGCTTCAGGCGGAAAATGAAGGGGCGAAGATCCTGTATCATCCGGGGCGTCAGGGTGCATTGCTGCCGCCGATTGTGGTGGACCATGTGCCCCATGACAGCGAGCTGGTGATGGAAGAAACCTTTGGTCCGATTATACCCATTGTGCGCGTCCCGGACGATGATGAAGAGGTGATGCGCATTTCAAATTCGACCGACTTTGGCCTGTCTTCAGGCGTTTGTACCAATGATCTGAACCGCGCAATTGCCTATATCAACGGGCTGGATGTGGGCACCTGCAACATCTGGGAACAGCCCGGATACCGGATTGAAACATCGCCCTTTGGGGGCATCAAGGATAGCGGCAATGCCGTAAAGGAAGGTGTGACCGAAGCGATGAAATTTTTCACCAATGTCAAAACTTATTCACTGCCCTGGCCGACGTGAACGCGTGGGGGCAGAACTGGACTCATCTAATGCCGCCATTTGGCGGTATCCTGAAACATAAACTCGATCAATCTTGTCGTAAGTGAGTGAAAGTTTTGAAAATATCTTGACAGAGCGGTACGGCTTGCACAATTCTTTTCAGGAGATGGTGTGCCGCTGGGTTTGACAGAATCGGCAATTGCGTTGGATAGTTCCTGGGGAGGAAGAAAACTGGATACCACTGGTCATGTAATCAACGGGTGTCGCGTCAAGTTTTGTGACGGGTTTTCAAAGCCATCAAAGTTTTACAATCGCAATCACTCTACTTTTCGAAAATCATAATAAAATAAAAAAGGGAGAATAATAAATGAAAACAGTACTTTATTCAGGGGTCGCGCTGATCGCGCTTACCGGGGGGGCCTTTGCTGGGTCACACTCTGGTTGTGCCGGGATCACACTGGCCGATATGGACGGGGTTGCCGAAGGCAAATACCGCCAGCAATATGAATTGTCCGCGTACCAGGATGCCGCCGGTTGCGAAATGACGTTTCAGGGTGATCCGGCAGCAGATGCCAACAACGCCCGTATTCGTGGCAATGGTGCGCTGATGGACCTGGCAGACCGCATTCCGGCAGAGCCGCTGGTGGTGGTGCCCTATGATGCAATTGGCAGCTATGGCGGAACGCTGGACGTTCTTTCAAACGCGACAGAGGCCGGCACATCCGATTTCCTTTCGGTGCGCCATGTTAACCTGGTGCGCTTTTCTGACGATCTGCAAACCATTGTGCCAAACATTGCCAAAGACTGGTCATGGAATGATGATTTCACCCAGCTGACGTTCTTTTTGCGCGACGGCCACAGATGGTCTGACGGTGCTCCGTTCACCTCTGCTGATGTGAAATACTGGTATGACAACCTGGCACTGAATTCCAACATCATTGAAAAGCCGAAAGACTATGTATTGGTCGCCGGTGAGCGGATGACAGTGGACACACCAGATGCAACAACTGTTGTGTTCAATCTGCCCGCGCCTAAGCCTGGCCTGTTGGCCCACTTTGCAACATCGTTTGCGCAGGGGTTTCAGCCAAAGCATTTCCTAAGCATTTGGGATCCGGAATTGAACCCATCAGCTGATGCAGATGCACAGGCAGCAGGGTTTGAAAATGGCTATGCGGTTATTTCAGCTTATTTCGGTAATTCGGACTGGACAGACACACCGTCACCATTGCTTAACAGCCCTACCAAAGTTGCGGCATTGCCAGCGGATGTTGTGCCAACCCTGGAAAGCCACATCTATGTGACTGATACGACAGAAGGCCGCCATCTGGTTGCCAACCCGTATTTCCACCAGGTAGACACGGCCGGTAACCAACTGCCCTATATCAGTGAGCAGGATGAGATTTATGTGAACGAAAACGAAGTTCGCATTCTGAAGCTGGTCAACGCAGAGGCTGATTATAAAGCGCAGTCATTGCAGCTGCCGTCAGCGCCATTGCTGTTGGAAAATCAGGAAAAGGGCAACTTTACCGTTGAACTGAAGCCTGAAATTACCATGGCGAACTTTTCGTTTAACCTGACCCATGAGGATCCGGAAAAGCGTAAAGTATTTGGTGATCTACGGTTCCGTCAGGCGATGTCTGTGGCGATCAACCGCGATGAGATCAACGAAGTTGCGTTCTTCGGTCTGGGCGAAACCAAGCAGTATATTGGTTTCTCACCGGCCCCTAGCTTTGTTGATCCAAAATGGGCGCAGCACTTTGCCCAATATGATCCGGCAATGGCCAACAGCCTGCTGGATGAAATTGGCATGGCTGACACCGATGGCGATGGTTTCCGCGAATTGCCAAACGGCGAAAAGCTGGTGCTGAACCTGCAATTTTCTACGCAGGGTATTGCCGGTCAAGTGGTTGAGCTGGTCGGGCAAAGCTGGGCCGAAGTTGGCATCCAGTCATCCGTGAAAGAGGTTACTCCGGACGAATACCGTTCGCAGCAGTCTTCTAACAAGCTGGATGTTGGGACGTGGCGCAAAGGTCAACCAATGGGCATTGTTCTTGGTAACAACGAACTGTTTGTGCCGCCGTTTGAAAACTACTTTGGTCACCGCACAGGTATGCTGTGGGCCGAATGGGTTGACAGCAATGGTGCCAGCGGCGTTGAGCCACCGGAATATGTTAAGGAAATGATTTCCGATATTAACATCTTCCAATCTGCAGCAGCTGGTTCAGCTGAATCAGATGGTGCTGGTGCGCGTCTTGTCGAAAATCTGGTGAGCAACCTGTTGTTCATCGGGGTGGTACAGGCCCCTGCGCCAATCTACCACAACAACGCGCTGAAGAACTTTACCGAGTTCAAGACGCAGTCATATGAGTATTACCGGACATATCCGTACCGGGCCACTCAGTGGTACCTGGACGAATAGTCTGATTACCGTATGATTTTGCCACGGGCGATTTATGGATCGCCCGTGGCTACCAATATATAAACGCCCCGAAATAAACCGGGCGAAAGATATTCAGGGGGGCGCAAGCCAATGGTTCAGTTTCTGCGTTTCGCATTTATTCGCGCGCTTCTTGCGATGTTCACATTGGTCTTGGTGTCCTTTATTGTTTTCAGTCTAATGGAGCTGGTGCCGGGCGATTGCGCCGAACGCTATCTTGCGTTTAAGAACACCACCGGCAGCGGTATTTCCGTGGCCGATATTGAATCAGAACGTATACGGCTTGGTTTGGATAAGCCCTATATTACCCGCTGGGTTTCCTGGATTTTCAACGCCTTTCAGGGTGAATTTGGCGACAGCTGCATCCTGCGCGTTAACATTAGCCAGCTGTTGGGTCAGAAATTTTACATCAGCCTGGGCATTTGCCTGACGTCATTACTGGTGGCCTATATCATCGCCATCCCTGTGGGCATCATTTCAGCCACATCAAACAATGCCACGCTGAATAACTCGCTGCGTCTGGTCAGCTACTTGGGTCTGGCGATGCCAAACTTTTTGTTGGCGCTGATGATCATGTTGTTTTCAACGGTGTTCTTTGGCGACAGCCTGACCGGGCTATTTTCGAAAGAGTTCCGAGATGCGGCCTGGTCCTGGGACAGGGTCAAGGATTTCATGGGTCATATCTGGCTGCCCGTGTTTATATTGGCATGGTCGGCAACGGCCTTTGCCATTCAGACCGTGCGCGCGCTTATGTCTGACGAAATTGGCAAGCTATACGTCACCGCGGCGTCAGCCCGGGGGGTTGCGGGGCGTCGATTGCTATGGCGATACCCGGCGCGCCATGCACTGGGCCCGATCATCAATTCATTGGGGTTTGACCTGAACCGAATTTTCAACGAGCTGCCAATTATCGCGCTGATCCTGACATTGACGGAGGCTGGATCATTACTGTTGGAGTCACTGGCGCGATCCAACGATCAACAGCTTGCAGGTGCGATCATATTCTTGCTGACCGCCAGCATCGTGGGGTTGAATTTTATCACTGATATCATTCTTGCCCTGACCGATCCACGCGTCCGCCGCAGTATTTTGGGATAGTCAACATGACAGATACAACAGCCATAAATGCCAACGCGGACCAAGGCCTGAAAGAGGCGTATTTCACCGCCGGTCAGGGGCAATTGATCTGGACCCGGTTCAAGAAACAAAAGGCCGCCATGGTCGGGGTGATGGTGTTGGTGGTGTTGATCCTGTCGGGCCTGTTTGCACCGTTTTTGACGCCCTACACCCCGACAATTGCCGGGCGTGACAGCGGCTATCAAAATGGTGCGCCGCAAATCCCGAAGTTTTGGGATGAGAACGGCTTTTCTGCCCGGCCGTTTATATATACGCCCAGCCGTGAACGCTCGGCTGCAACCAATTTCAGGTGGGTCACGACGGTAGATCGCGACGCGCGCCGGTATATGACCTTTTTCCCAAAGGGCGACAAATATAAGCTGTTTGGCATATCGGGTTCACGGCATCTGTTCGGCGTGGATGAAGGTAAAATCCATCTGTTTGGCACGGATGGCGGCGGCAAAGATATCTTTTCGCGCACCTTTCATGCGATCAATACATCGCTTGCTGTGGGGACCATCGGCGTCTTCATTGCCTTTTTTATGGCGCTGATTATCGGCGGCATATCGGGGTATTATGGCGGCTGGATCGATTCAATCTTGCAAATGATCACCGATGCGGTGCGAACGATTCCGGCGATACCACTGTTTATGGCATTGTCGGCGTTCATCCCAATTGAATGGAGCGCTGAGGCGAGATTTTTATTCATCTCAATGATCCTGGGCTTTATCGGCTGGCCGACCTTGGCGCGGCGGGTGCGCACGCATTTGTTGACGGAACGAAACCAGGAATATGTGCTGGCGGCGCAGCTGTGCGGGGCCAGCCCCAGCCATATTATTCGCAAGCACCTTTTGCCCAGTTTTACCAGTTACATCATTGTCGATCTGGTGATTTCGTTCCCCTATATGGTGCTGTCGGAAACCGCGCTTAGTTTTATCGGGCTGGGTCTGAAAGACCCGGTTAATTCCCTGGGGGTAATGCTGCAAAGCGTGACCTCGGCGGATGTTTTGCTGAATTACCAATGGTACTTTATCCCGGTGATTTTCTTCATAACCCTTGTGCTTGCATTTGTGTTCGTCGGTGACGGGTTGCGCGATGCGGCGGATCCTTATGGGGATACAAAAAAATGAGCCGACTATTAGATGTAAACAACCTGACCCTGCAATTTGACACGGATGAAGGCCGCATAACGGCGGTGGACGATGTGTCATTTTCATTGGAAGCGGGTGAGGTCATGGGCCTTGTGGGTGAAAGCGGGTCAGGCAAGTCTGTGACCGCCAAGTCGATCATGAAACTGAACCCGGGTAACGCGATTTACAGCGATGACACCAAGGTGACGTTGCATCTGGAAAGCGGGCCCGTCGATGTCATGTCTCTGAACACCAGCACCGAATTGCAGGTGATCCGGGGCGGGGCGATATCGATGATTTTCCAGGAACCGATGGCCAGTTTTGCCCCGGCGATTTCCATCGGTGATCAGATGGTTGAACAGTTGTTGATCCATACGGATATGAACAGCAAACGCGCCAAGGAAGTGTCGATCGAAATGCTGGACCGCGTGGGTATTTCGGACGCTTCCACCAGGTTCAAGCAATTCGCGTTTGAACTGTCAGGCGGCATGCGTCAGCGCGCCATGATCGCCATGGCCCTGTCCACCAAGCCCAAGCTGCTGATCGCGGATGAGCCGACAACGGCGCTGGATGTGACCATTCAGGCGCAGGTGATTGATCTGATGAAGGATCTGGTGACTGAATTTGGCATGGGGATTATTTTTATCACCCATGATCTGGGCGTCATTGCGCAGACGGCTGATAAGGTTGCCGTGATGTATCTGGGGCGGCTGGTGGAGCAGGGGCCAGTGCGCGATGTGCTGCGCAACCCGTCGCATCCTTACACCCGTGGGCTGCTGGATGCGCTGCCAAATCTGGACGATTTGGACACGCCGCTTAGCCCGGTTCCCGGTGATATACCGTCGCCGCTTGAACGCCCGCCGGGCTGTGTGTTTCACACCCGCTGCTCGGAATTTATTGAAGGGCGCTGCAATGTGGACACGCCGGTGTTTAGTGATATCAACGAAAACCACCGGGCTGCGTGCCATCTGCACACCCCGGCAGGAGGCGCAAAATGAGCGATAAACCCCTGATATCTACCCGTGATCTTTCGGTTCATTTTCCGCTGCGTGGTGGCGGGTTGTTCGGCCCAAAACCAGTGGTGCGCGCTGTTGAGGGTGTCAACATCGACATCCCCAAGGGACATTTTTTTGGCATTGTGGGTGAATCCGGATCCGGTAAAACCACGTTGGGGCGCGCCCTGTTGCGGGCTGCACCGATCACCCGAGGCGACGTTGATTATGATGACGGTGAGGTCCAGTATGACCTGCCTAATATCAACGACAAGGAGCTAAAGGACTATCGCACCCGGGCGCAGTTGATCTTTCAGGATCCCTATGCCGCCCTTAGCCCGCGCATGACGGTGCGTGATATTATTGCGGAACCTCTGGAAGTGATGGGGCTGACCAAGTCAAAACAAGAAACCGACGAACGGGTGCGTGAAATTGCAGCCAAATGTCGGCTAAACCTGGAGCATCTGCGCCGCTTTCCGCACGCATTTTCTGGTGGTCAGCGTCAGCGTATCTCCATTGCGCGTGCACTGGTATCACGGCCGCGGTTTGTGGTGGCGGATGAAAGCGTTGCCGCACTTGATGTGTCTATTCAGGCCGATGTGCTGAACTTGTTGAAAGAAATACAGCACGAAATGGGGCTGACGTTTATGTTCATCAGCCATGATCTAAGCGTCGTGGCCCATGTCTGTGACCATGTGGCGGTGATGTATCTGGGGCGTCTGGTGGAAAGCGCGCCAACGCGTGAACTGTTCGCAGCGCCACGCCACCCTTACACCAAGGCGCTGTTGTCGGCGATCCCGTCGCTGGACCCGGATGACCGGGGCAAGGCCGAAAAACTGGAAGGCGAAATACCGTCGCCAACAAACCCGCCGCCGGGCTGTAAATTTCAGACGCGGTGCCGGTTTGCCCAGGACCATTGCCGTAAGGTTGAGCCAAAATTGGAGCAATCCGGTTCTGAGCACGCCGTTGCCTGCCACCGCTGGCAAGAGCTGATGGAAAGCCAGGCGCTGGAAACCACCTAGGGTTGGTATTTTCTGATACCGCCGGGGGCTATTTTTATATCTGACAGCCTGCTGTCGCTGTGTGACATGCGGTGATCCAGCAATTTTCGTGTCAGCCGCAGCAATGTGGCCGCATGGGCCGGATCATTTGCCAGGTTGTCCAGTTCATGTGGGTCAGAAACCAGATCAAACAGCAACGGGGGCAACCCGCCGTTGAAATGTACCAACTTAAAGCGGGTTTCGCGCAGTATGGTCAAATTGGCCCGCCGAAAGCCAACGCCAGTTGCCTTTTGCCAAACGGTTGGTGCGTCGGGTTCGCCAAAATCAAGCTCTAGGAAAACGTGGTCACGCCAGGCTTTTGGCGGGGTGGCGTTCAGAAACGGTGTCAGCGACACGCCATCCATAGAAGTCGGAACGGCTTGCCCGGTAAGGTCAAGAATTGTAGGCGCGACATCCACCGATTCAGTCAGCGCGTCAATGTTGGTGCCGTGCATCTGGGGGTGCGCCGGGTCGCGGATGATCAGCGGCACGCGAAATGACACGTCATAGGGGTTTTCTTTGCCCCACAGGTAATGATCCCCCAGAGTTTCCCCGTGGTCAGCGGTGAAAACGATAATGGTATCGTCATATTGCCCGGTCATTTTCAGCTGCTCGATGACACGTCCGATATGGGTGTCAACCTCGCTGGCGAGGCCCAGATACAGGGCGCGCAGTGTTTGAATTACACTGTTGTCTGACTGGTCCAACTGGCCCTCAAAGCCGCGGACAATCTGGTCGATGCGGGGTTTTTCCACTGCTCCGTGCATGATCGGATGGACCGCGCATTCCTGTTGGATGTTGTCCAGCCGTTGGGGCAGGGGCAGGTCGTGCGGGTTGTACATATGGTTATACGGGGCCGGTGCCACAAGCGGTGGATGTGGGCGAATATAGGCCAGTAAGGCCAGCCAATCATCCGTTGCATGGTCTGGAATAAGGCGCAGGAATTCATTGGTCAGAAACGCCGTGTCGCTGTCATCCGCGCGGTAAAATGGCGGATCATCAAGTCGGGGCGCACGGCTTGGGTTATCTGACACCGGGGCATAAAAATTGCCCGGGTCGGGCAGGGTGTAACCCTTACGCTTTAGATCAGTGCGCCAGGGCTCACTGCCGAAATCTTGGCGCATTTCCAGGCATTCGTGAAAGCCGGGCAGGGTTTGTTCATAATTCTGCAAAACTGGATCATCGGGCGCCCGGCCACGCGGATCGCGGCTGGTATCAGTGTAGCCAAACAACAACGCTTGATAACCGTTGTTGCCCATTTCAAGTGCCAGGTTGGTAAAGTCGTCGGCCAGGGGCGCACCGTTGCGCACTGAGCGGTGGTTCATGGCATAAAGCCCGGTTAGCAGACTGGCGCGGGCCGGGCCACAGGGGCTGGTCACCGAAAAATGGTTGGTAAAAGTCACGGCGTCGCGACGCAGCGCCTGAATGTTGGGCAGGCGGACATGTTCAGCCAATGCGCCGGTCACGCAATCGGCGCGCAGCTGGTCACAGACAATGAAAAGAACATTGGGTTTACTAGGCATTTTGGCCCCCTGTACAGGCAGATATCGCCCCATGGTTTTCCCCACAGGATCACCAGCGCAAGGGCGCGGCAATACCATTTACGTCACAATGGGGCCTGCATGCGGCAGGGCTATCCGTAATGTGAAACCGGGGTGCCCGCCAATGCCGCCATGTTCAGCAAACCACGCGCGGTGATCGCAGGGGTCACAATGTGGGCGCGGTTGCCCATGCCCATCAATATAGGCCCGACTTCCAGGCCGGAAGCTTTATGTTTCAATATGTTACGGATACCGCTGGCCGCGTCAGAGTTGGCGAATACCAGCACATTTGCCGGCCCTTTCATCCGTGAGTTAGGGAAGGTTCGGTTGCGCAGATCCACGTCTAATGCCACATCAACCTGCATCTCGCCCTCATAGTTGAAATCCCGCAGCTCGGCGTCCAGAACTGCCAGAGCGGCGCGCATCTTGCGGCCAGTTTCGATGTCCAGGTTGCCAAATTGCGAATGGCAGCACAGCGCGATATTGGGTTCCACCCCAAAGCGGCGCACATGGCGGGCGGCGGCGCAGATGGCGTGGGCGATTTGCTCTGCTGTGGGTTCCGGGTTGACCTGGGTGTCGGCAATAAACAGCGGCCCGTCTTCCAGGATCATCAGGCTTAGGGCCCCAACCGGGATCAATTCGGGGGTGCCAAGCACCTGGGTGACATAGTTCATATGCCATAAGTATTGCCCAAATGTGCCGCAGATTAGGCTGTCAGCTTCGCCCCGGTGCACCATCACAGCACCGATGGCAGTGGTGTTGGTGCGCATGATCGCCTTGGCCAAATCAGGGGTGACGCCCTTGCGTTCGGCCACCTTATGGTAGCTGGTCCAATAGTCGCGATAGCGATGGTCACGTTCGGGGTTCACGATTTCGAAATCTTTGGACGGGCGGATGGACAGACCGGCGCGTTCGCAGCGCGCGTCTATGACTTCGGGGCGTCCAATCAGGATTGGTTTGTCGATTGTTTCTTCCAGCATGGCGTTGGCGGCGCGCAACACGCGCTCATCTTCGCCCTCGGCAAAGACGATGCGGCGCGACGCGGTGGCGGCGGCTTCGAAAACCGGCCGCATGATAAAGGCGGATTTGAACACTGATCCGTCAAGTTTGGTTTTATAGGCATCCAGATTTTTCACCGGGTTCTTGGCAACGCCGGTTTTCATCGCCGCACCGGCGACAGAGGAGGCCACGACGCCCATCAGGCGCGGGTCAAACGGTTTTGGGATCAGATAATCTGCGCCAAATGTCATTTGCTCGCCGCGATAGGCGGCGGCTGCTTCGGCGCTGGTGGTGGCACGCGCCAGTTCGGCGATACCGGCAATGCAGGCCAGTTCCATTTCGTCATTTATCTCGGTGGCACACACATCAAGCGCACCGCGAAATATGAACGGAAAGCACAGCACGTTATTAACCTGATTGGGGTAGTCTGAACGCCCGGTGGCGATAATGGCGTCGGGGGCGACCTTTTTCACCTCTTCCGGCAGAATTTCTGGGGTTGGATTGGCCAGGGCGAACACAATCGGCGTGGCGGCCATTTTTGTGACCATTGCGGGTTTCAGAACGCCGGGACCGGACAGGCCCAGGAACAGGTCGGCGCCGCCGATCACATCATCCAATGTGCGGGGGCCGCCGGGCTGGGCGTAGGCGGCTTTTTGCGGCGTCATATCATCAATCCGGCCTTCATAGACCAGCCCGTTAATGTCGCAGAGCCAGACGTTTTCGCGTTTCACGCCCAGTTTAAGCAGCATGTTCAGGCAGGCAATGCCGGCAGCACCACCGCCGGTGGATACCACTTTGATGTCGCCCATGTTTTTACCAGCCACGTGCAGGGCGTTGGTTGCTGCCGCCCCGACAACAATGGCCGTGCCATGCTGATCATCGTGGAAAACCGGAATGCCCATACGCTGACGACAAATTTGTTCAACGATAAAACAATCGGGGGCTTTGATGTCTTCCAGGTTGATCGCGCCAAAGGTCGGTTCCAGCGCGCAAACGATATCGGCCATTTTTTCCGGGTCGGCTTCGTTCAGTTCAATATCAAAGCAGTCGATATTGGCGAATTTCTTGAAAAGCACGGCTTTGCCTTCCATCACCGGCTTTGATGCCAACCCGCCGATGTTGCCCAGGCCCAATACGGCTGTGCCGTTGGTCACAACGCCAACCAGATTGCCGCGGGTGGTGTATTTGCTGGCCAGATCAGGGTCTCTTTTGATTTCCAAACAGGCCTCTGCCACGCCGGGACTATAGGCCAGTGACAGATCGCGACCATTGGCCATTGGCTTGGTGGGTTTAATTTCCAGCTTACCGGGCTTGGGAAATTCGTGGTAATCCAGCGCCGCCTGCTTGTTGGCATCAATGTTTTTTTTGGTCACTTTGGAATCCCCCAAAAAAGTAGTTTAATATTAAACTATAATTATTCACTGTCAGCTTACGTGTGTTTCACCTGACCATCAAGCATGGCTTGAAAACCCGGCAAAGCCTTGGCAATGTGTCCGTTGAAATAGGGGAACCAGCATGAACACCATCCAAGCCGAAATGCGCATACCAACAGATGAATTGCGCGATGACATCCCATTTTTCATCAAGACCCTGAAAATGCGGCTGGATATGATTTACCCGGCTGATTACCCGACGGTGGCGGTATTTTCCGGCCATGGGCTGCGGGTACGCGTTGAAAAGGGTGCGCCTGAAGCCCCGGGCATGATCCGAATTCTGACGGATGATCCCAACGGTTTTGCAGATGGTCAACGCACCCTAACCGCGCCAAATGGCACCAAAGTTGAAATTGCAGAGCTTGATCCACCTGTCGTGCAGCCCATTACCGACCATGCTTATATGGTGCGCCGGTTGGCGGATCAGGCCCCTTGGGTGATCGGGCGCGCCGGTATGCAGTACCGTGATCTGATCCCAACCCGGTTGGGCGGTTCGATCATTGCCAGTCATATCCGCATTCCGGATGGCGGGCCGGTGCCCGATATGGTGCATTACCATAAGGTAGGGTTTCAGCTGATATTTTGTTATAAAGGCTGGGTTGATGTGCTGTACGAAGACCAGGGCGGGCCGATCCGATTGACGGCCGGTGACTGTTTTATTCAGCCACCGGAAATTCGCCATCGGGTGCTTGAGGCGTCGGCAGGCATTGAGGTCATCGAAATCGGTGTCCCTGCCGAACATATCACCTATATTGAGCATGATATCACGCTGCCCACGGACGCGTTGAACCCCGATCGCGAATGGCAGGGGCAGAAATTTGTACATAACGTTGCAGCCAAGGCAGATTGGGCACCGTTTAGGGTGCCCGGCCTGATTGCGCGTGACACAACCATCAACAAAAACACCAAGGGCGTGGCATCAGTTCAGGTGGTGCGGCGCGGGCAGGGCGATGTGCCCTGGGCCAGCCATGACACCGACATTCTGTTTGGTTTCGTCATGGAGGGCGGCGTCACGCTGCAAGGTGACGGGCAGGCACCAACCGTGCTTGAACCCGGGGATGCCTTTGCCATTCCGCCCGGTATGAACACCCGTTTTGCTGACCCAAGTGATGATTTTGAGCTGTTAGAGGTGTCTTTGCCCGGTGAATTCAACACCAAGCTTGCCACAGAGCTTGCATAAGCCGGGCACTGGCCGCACTCTGATTTGGTAGAATATAGGAGCCCGAAAATGGGTCTGAAACAAGCGGCAACTGATGTGCGTGAAAACGCCTATGCGCCCTATTCAAAGTTCAAGGTTGGGGCGGCGGTGCGGGCCGCGTCGGGGGCCATTTATACCGGGTGTAACGTCGAAAATGTTGCCTACCCGGAAGGCACCTGCGCCGAGGCCGGGGCCATCGCCGCCATGGTGGCCGCAGGTGAAACCGAAATTGTCGAGGCTTTCGTGATTGCGGGCAGCCCAACACCCGTAACCCCCTGTGGTGGGTGCCGCCAAAAGCTGGCGGAATTCAGCAAACCCGGCGTGGTGATCACCATGGCCACCACAGGCGGTGCCAGCCAGGTCCAGACCATGGCCGACATGTTACCCGGCGCGTTTGATCGCAGCCAGATGGATGAAGTATAGGCCGTGGATGCGCCCAGCATCATAGCCAAGCTGCGTGACCGTATGTCGCCAACGACAGATGAAATATCTTGGTTTGCCAATGGCTTGGCGAATGGAGGCGTGACAGATGCCCAAGCCGGGGCCTTTGCCATGGCGATCTATCTGAACGGTATGTCTACCGACGAACGGGTCGCGCTGACGCTGGCCATGCGTGATAGCGGCGAGGTTATGACATGGGATCTGCCCGGTGCTGTGATCGACAAACATTCCACAGGCGGGGTGGGCGATTGCGTGTCACTGCTGCTGGCACCGGCGCTGGCGGCACTTGGGGCCTATGTGCCGATGATCTCCGGGCGTGGGCTGGGCCATACCGGGGGCACGCTGGATAAACTGGAAGCAATTCCCGGTCTGAATACCGAAGTGTCAGAGGCTAAGTTCCGTCAGATCGTGGCCAATACTGGCGCGGCGATCGTGTCGGCCACTGGCAGTATCGCCCCGGCTGACAAACGGCTTTATGCTATTCGTGATGTCACAGGCACTGTTAACAGTATAGATCTGATCACGGCCTCGATCCTGTCCAAGAAACTGGCCGCCGGGGTGGACGGGCTGGTGCTGGATGTAAAGCTTGGCTCGGGCGCTTTTATGAAAACTATGGATGAGGCCACGGCGCTGGCGCAATCGCTGGTCAGCACGGCCAATGATGCGGGCTGTAAAACTGCCGCGCTGATCACTGATATGAACCAGCCCTGCACAACATCCGTGGGCAATGCGCTGGAAATTATGGAAGTCATGACAGCCCTTACCGGCGGTGGGGCGGGCACAATTTTGATTGATCTGACGGCTGAGTTGGGGGGCGAGCTGTTGTCGCTTTGCGGTATGGCTGACACGGCAAAAGCTGGGGCGCTTCAGGTGCACGGTGCCATAGCAGACGGGTCTGCGGCCGAACGTTTTGGCCGCATGATCAGCGAGCTTGGTGGCCCGGGCGACTTTGTTGAACGCTGGCGTGATCGTTTGCCAGCGGCACCTGTGACTGCGGAAATATCGGTAAATCGCACCGGCTATGTGTCGGCAATAGACGGCGAGGCACTGGGGCGCGCGGTGGTTCATCTGGGCGGTGGCCGCCTGGTTGGGAGCGATAAAATTGACCCTTCTGTTGGGGTGTCAGGCCTGGCTATGATCGGTGATGTTGTCAGCCATGAAATGCCAATTGCCACCATCCATGCGGCCAGCGAAGATGCGGCCGACAGGGCCGCGAAAACGGTGTTGTCGGCCTATACCATCTCAGAAACCGCGCCAGAGAAGCTGCCAATTGTGTATAGGAGCATCGGCTGATGCCACGTTGTTTTTTGATCGTCATGGATTCTGTCGGCTGCGGAGGAGCCCCGGATGCGGACCGGTTTTTTAATGGTGACACCCCGGATACCGGCGCCAACACGTTGGGACATATTGCCCAGGCATGTGCTGCCGGTCAGGCAGAGCAGGGGCGCAGCGGGCCGTTGATATTGCCCAATTTGGAAGGTTTGGGTCTTGGGGCGGCTGTTCGGTTGGCCAGCGAAGTTAACCTGCCGGGGTTTGGTGCAAAACCAACCGGGGCATGGGGCGTTGCAACCGAAGTGTCCAACGGCAAAGACACCCCGTCAGGCCACTGGGAGCTGGCCGGGGTTCCGGTGCCATGGGACTGGACCTATTTCCCCGACACCATGCCGGCGTTTTCTGATGCGCTGGTGGCAGAGGTCTGTGAGCTGGCCGGAACCGCCGGAATTTTGGGTAATTGTCATGCATCGGGTGTGCCAATAATTGAAGAGCATTGCGCCGAACACATCCGCACCGGTTGGCCGATCTGTTACACATCTGCTGACAGTGTTTTTCAGATTGCGGCCCATGAGGAAAGCTTTGGGTTAGAGCGGTTGTTGCAGCTGTGTCGCGATCTGGCACCAACCCTGCACGCCATGAAAGTGGGGCGCGTTATTGCCCGGCCGTTCACTGGTGAAAATGGAAACTTCAAGCGCACCAAAAACCGTCGAGATTACGCAATTGCGCCACCGTCCCCAACGTTGAACGACTGGGTTCAAGATGCGGGGCACCACGTCTATGCCGTTGGAAAAATTGGTGACATATTTTCCATGCAGGGCATTGATGAGGTGCGAAAAGGCACAGATGTTGATCTGATGGCGCACCTGAATGATCTGATGGATGACGCCAAAGATAACAGCCTGACATTCGCCAATTTCGTCGAATTTGACAGCCTGTTCGGCCACCCGCGCGATGTTTCTGGCTATGCCAGTGCGCTGGAATGGTTTGACAGCGAAATTGGCCGGGTATTGGCCCGTGCCCGGCCGGATGATCTGATAATTTTCACCGCCGATCATGGCAATGACCCAACCTGGACCGGCAGTGATCACACCCGCGAACGGGTGCCGGTTCTGGTGCATGGGGCAGGCACAGGCAGTTTTGGGCATGTGGGTTTTGTTGATGTGGCCGCCACGCTTGCGGCCCATTTAGGCGTTCCCGTACAGGGCGTTGGGAAATGTTTTATTTGACGATAAACCGTACCAGACATACCAACTAGAAAACCGGGGGCACCATGCAAAACCATCTAAATCTTGTCCAACATCCGCTGGTTCAGCATAAGCTGACCATCATGCGCAAAAAGGAAACTTCGACCAATTCCTTTCGGCGGTTGCTTAAGGAAGTTAGCCAGCTGTTGGCCTATGAAATCACCCGCGAATTGGACATGACCACCTGCCAGATTGAAACCCCGATGGGCCCAATGGAAGCGCCAACAATTGGCGGTAAGAAACTGGCGCTGATCTCGATATTGCGGGCGGGAAATGGGCTGTTGGATGGGGTGTTGGAACTGATCCCGGCGGCGCGGGTTGGCTTTGTTGGTCTATACCGCGACGAAGAAACCCTGCAACCGGTGCAGTATTATTACAAAGTTCCCGACGCCCTGTCTGAACGGCTGGTGATCGCCGTTGATCCGATGCTGGCCACTGGCAACAGTTCAGTTGCGGCGATTGATTTGCTTAAAAAATCCGGGGCCAATAACATTCGATTCATGTGTCTGCTGGCCGCACCCGAAGGCATCGCCCGTATGAAAGAGGCCCACCCCGACGTGCCGATTGTTACAGCGGCAGTTGACGAAAAACTGAACGCCCAGGGTTATATTGTTCCGGGCCTTGGCGACGCTGGTGATCGGATGTTTGGCACAAAATAGCAGGGAATCACTTTACAGTTTTTTAACCATCTTGCATTCTGGTGCTATCATTGTGTGGGGGCACGTATGTGAGATGGGAATAATGGCTGCAAAACATGTGATAGTTGCCGGGCTTATGGCATTGGCTGGAACGTCAGGCGCCTTTGGGCAATCGCTGCATTCTTCTGATGGACCGGCGGAAACACCGCCGGCGAGCTATACCGCCAACCAATATGTCGACAGCGATGGCTGTGCCTTTGTCCGCGCCGGATATGGTGGCAACACCGTGTGGGTGCCCCGCGTCGACCCTAGCCGTAATTTGCTTTGTGGCCTGGCACCTTCGGTTGTGGCCCAAGCGGCCCCCGTGCAGGCTGCAACACTGACATCGGCAACCCGCAACAACGCCAGTGCGCCAACCCAAGTTGTTCGAACATCAAGCGCCGTGTCGTCGGCCCCTGCCCTGGCTGCCCCTGTGTCCACCGGGTTTCGTGCCGCCTGGAGCGATGGTCGTCTGAACCAAAATCGGGGACCACAAACCGCTGCAGGTGACGCCCAGATGGCCATGGTCTGGACCAACACGGTGCCGCGTAAATTGGTGCCTGTGAACTAGGGCCTGGTCGGCACTATTCGCCGCAAATCCCCTGAAGGCTAACCCAGTCTCCGTCGTCCAGGATCGGCAGCGCATTTTGGATGCCGGGGTCTGCTTCGATGAGGCCGACGGTGGTTTCCCCTGAAATATCAAGCGCATATGCGTAAGGTGTTGATCTGGTTTTGGACGTGCTGAAAAGCTTTAACAGGGCTGTGTCAGACACCGGGTCAGCCGCTGAGGTCAGCAAATATTCGGCGTATTTTGCAAGTGATTTTTCAGATATCTCACCGGTTGTCAGTAACCGGAATGAGGTTGAAGCCCCCGCTTGCCTAAGCATTCGCACCAGTGGGTCGGTGTCTGTTGCACGCAAATTTTCTGCCAATACGTACCCGGCAGCAACGTCGATTTCTTCATGGTCTTCTACCAATGCCCGGTTCAATAATATGATCGACCCTGGCAAATGCTGGGCCCGTTGCACGCCGCTTGAAACTACAACAATTTTTCCTGATTGCTGAGCAAACAGCCGCGTATGCAGTCGGCGTAATGATTGTTGACCAAGTACTGTTTCACAGGGTTTTCCTGATACGCGCCGGATATTGGCCAACAGGCTTTCGCCAATGGCGGCCCGCTTTGATGCTGGCACAACTGATGCGGTATAATCCCCCATGGCACCGGGCAGCCAGAAAGTTGCCAGTAGCCCGACTAAAAGGGCGATACCAGATACCAAACCAAGCCGTAATCGTCCCGGATGGGGGCGGCCCCGGGCAATGGCCGATTGCACCTTGGCGATGGCTTTGATCATTGTGTTATCGGTCAGTTCTAACCGATCATCGGCGTCTGGTCCGGGGCGAAATATCGCCGG
The DNA here is from genome assembly GCA_036479015.1 of Paracoccaceae bacterium. Taxonomy (GTDB): domain Bacteria; phylum Pseudomonadota; class Alphaproteobacteria; order Rhodobacterales; family Rhodobacteraceae; genus NVTR01. The sequence continues at coordinate 40,224 of JAZGFB010000034.1, forward strand.
GCGTTCACCGGGGTTTACCCGCTCAACCGCAGGCAAAGACCAATGGACCAGCGCGGTTTCCTGCTGATCGGTCATGATCAGCGTCGCTTCGCCAACCGAGACAATGACGTCGCGGCGCTGGGCGGTTTCAGATGCCTGCCAGATGCCCGGACATTCCAGCCGTTCAAATTTTTTTAATGCTGTCATCGGCCTGTTGGTTCTGCTGATTTGTTATTGTTGGATTAAGGATAACCCAGCCAACCCGGCCAGACAATATCAGAGCGTATCGGTGCTGCGGTCGGGTTCAATAACAGTGTTGGGGGGCGAAAATGGCATGCGTCAAAACGCTGGTTTGCGTGGGGTAAACCGGCTAGCGTTCCGGCCATGATCATTTCGTCTGGCCGTCGCTATATTTTTGTTCACAGCCCAAAAACCGGGGGCACGTCGCTGGCGCTGGAAGCGCGGGTGATGAAAGACGACATTTTGATCGGTGACACGCCCAAGGCCGTGAAAAGACGGGGGCGGGTCAAGGCGCTGCAAGGGTCAGGCAGGTTGTGGAAGCATTCTGGGTTGGCGGATATTCACGGGCTGGTCAGTGACGCCGAAATGGCCGATTTCTTTGTGCTGACATTGGTGCGCAACCCCTGGGATCGGCTGGTCAGCTATTACCATTGGCTGCGCGAGCAGTCGTTTCATCATGTGGCGGTTGATTTATCTAAGGCGTTGGAATTTAGCGAATTTTTGCGTGATGATCATGTGCAAAGCTCTATTGGTGGTGCACCTTATGCGTCGTATGTGACCGACGGGTCCGGCGTTGAACGGTGCGATTCATTTGTACGGATTGAGCATTTGCGGGAAGACCTGGCACCGTTTGAGGCGCATCTTGGGTTCGATTTAGGCCCTATTGAACAGGTGAACACGTCACAGCGGGATCTGGATTACCGGGGGTATTATGGCGGGGGTGATAGCGATATCGTCGCGCGTTTGTGCCACGACGATATCGCTAGGTTTAACTATAGTTTCTAGGCAGCTTTGTCGGCACCTTCCCCGAAGCGCCCGTAAAAGGTTTCACCTTTGTCGGCCATTTCGCGCAGTAATGCAGGGGTGGAGAAACGCGCGCCGTAGGTCTGGCTTAGGGCGTCGCAGATTTCCACCGCTTGGGTGGCGCCCATCATGTCAAGCCAGCTGAACGGCCCGCCGGACCATGGCGCAAAGCCCCAGCCCAGAATTGCGCCAACATCGCCTTCGCGGATGTCCATCAACACGCCGTCTTCCAGCGCGCGCACGGCTTCCAGAACCTGCGCGAACAGCAGGCGGTGCTGGATGTCTGTCAGGTCGGGTTGTGCATCTTTTACCGGGTATTGCGCGGCCAGACCGTCCCACAGGCCGGTGCGCTTGCCCTTATCGTCATAGGTGTAAAACCCGGCGGAAGATTTGCGGCCCAAGCGGCCCGCGTCGGCCATCCAGAACAACACATCATCCGCGGCACTTTCGGGGTAGTCACTGCCCATGGCGGCCTTGGTGGCCTTGGCGATTTTGACACCCAGATCGATGGAGGTTTCATCGACCAATTGCAGCGGTCCTAGCGGCATGCCAACCAGACGGGCGGCGTTTTCAATCAGGACCGGTTCCACACCTTCAGCAACCATGCAGATGCCTTCGTTGATGTAGGGAATGATGCAGCGGTTGGCGAAAAAGAAGCGCGCGTCATTGACCACGATCGGGGTCTTGCGAATTTGGCGCACGAAATCCAGTGCCTTGGCCACAGCCCGGTCACCTGTTTGTTTTCCCTTGATAATTTCCACCAGCAACATTTTGTCCACTGGCGAAAAGAAATGGATGCCGATGTAGCTTTCGGCGTCATTTGACGCATTGGCCAGCGTAGTTATGGGCAAGGTCGATGTGTTGGTGGCAAAGATGCAATCCTTGCCGACAACCGCCTGCACACGGGCGGTGACTTCGGCCTTGATGGCGACGTCTTCGAACACCGCTTCTACGATTAGATCGCAGCCCTTTAGCGCATCATAATCGGTTGTCGCTAATATCCTGTTAAGCACCTGTTCTTTCTTTTCGGGGCTGACTTTCTTGCGCGAAATCCCTTTGTCCAGAATGCCCGCAGCGTGGGCTTTTCCCCGATCAGCGGCGTCCTGTTTCTGATCAATCAGCACCACGTCGATACCGGCGTTGGCCGAGACATAGGCAATGCCCGCGCCCATCATGCCTGCGCCCATGATGCCAAGCTTTTTGACGGTCTGGTCAGGCACATTTTTGGGCCGTACAGCGCCTTTTTCAAGGGCACCTTTGTTGATGAACAATGACCGGATCATCGCCGCCGAGGATGGGTTCATCAGCACATTGGTAAACCAGCGGGCTTCGATTTTCAGGGCGGTGTCAAACGGCACCATCGCACCTTCGTAGATCGCTGAAAGCATCGCCTTTGCGGCCGGGTAAACCCCCATGGTTTGGCTGTGCACCATGGCGCTTGCGCCAACAAATGTCATGAAGCCTGCCGGGTGATATGGCGCGCCGCCGGGCATTTTGTAGCCCTTGGCATCCCAGGGCTTGATGATATCGGCGTCTTTGGCAGAAAGCACCCAAGCCTTTGCTTTATCAAGCAATTCGTCGCTTGGAACCAGCTCATCTATAAGGCCAGCGCCCTTGGCTGCCTTGGGGTTGAGCAGCTTGCCTTGCAATAAATAGGGTGACGCAGCCATGGCGCCCATCATCCGCACCAGCCGGGTTGTCCCGCCAGCGCCGGGGAAGATACCGACCTTAATTTCCGGCAGGCCGATCTTGGCCTTTGGGTTGTCAGCGGCAAAGCGGCGGTGACACGATAGTGGGATTTCCAGGCCGATCCCCAGCGCCGTACCGGGCAGGGCAGCCGCCGTTGGTTTGCCGCCTTTTTTGGTTTTGAAATCCATGCCGGCCAGTTCGATCTTACGTTCAAATGCGTGAAACTTCATGATGCCGTCAAACAGCCCGCGCGCTGGATCGTCGCCAGCTGAATTCTTCATTTCTGCAATGACATTCAGGTCCATGCCACCGGCAAAATCGGCTTTGCCCGAGGTAATCACGATGCCCTTGACGGCATCGTCGGCGTGGGCCTGATCAATCAGCGCGTCCAGCTGTTCCAGCCCCACCAGCGACAGCACATTCATGGATTTTTCGGGCACATCCCAGGTGATAACAGCGACGCCGTCGGCGTCGGTTTCCATGGTGAATTCGGTCATGTTACATGCCCCCTTTTTGGGTCAATAATAGCGATATGAAGTACATATGATTTCCATATGAGGTGCATATGTTTGTTGTGAACATCAGTTCCCTCCGGTGCCGGTTTTAACCGGGACAATGGCCAGATTAATCTTCGGCATCTGCTTGCTCCTCTGGGTAGGGGGTGCCGTCCTTGTGGCTGTAGGTGCGCCCGTCACTGTTGCGGGTGTAATGCAGGTCGATATCCGGGTAGTGCACCACTTCGGTTTCGGCGCGGGTGCCGACGATCAGCAGGTATGCCGGATCAGGTGAGCGGTTAAGTATGTGATGTGCTGTTGCGTCACCGGCTTTCCAGCCGACGGCGACGCCTTCTTTCAATACAGTCTCAACGCCGTTTTCCACCAGCACCACGACGCCGGTTAGTACATACAGAAATTCATCTTCGTTTTCGTGCCAATGCTGTTGTGACGTCATGCCGCCGGGCAGCAGCTTTTCTATATTGACGCCAAACTGGGTGAGCCCGACCGCGTCCCCCAGCGATACCGCTTCAAACAGGTCACAGCCTTTGTCAAACGGGGCCGGGTAGCCGATACCGTCAGAGCCTTTGTTTACCGGCAGGTTGCCTACATCAATTACTGGCATCAGATGCGCTCCAATATGGTTGCGGCGCCCATGCCCGAGGCAATGCACAGGGTGGCCAGGCCAAGTTCCTTGTCCGATCGTTCCATTTCATCGAGCAGGGTGCCGATGATGATCGCGCCGGTTGCGCCCAAAGGGTGGCCCATGGCGATAGAGCCGCCGTTGACGTTAACCTGCGCCGGGTCGACATCAAAGGCTTGTTGAAAGCGCAGCACCACAGATGCGAAGGCTTCGTTCACTTCGAACAGGTCGATGTCGCTGATCGCCATGCCATTATCGGCCATTATTTTTTCGGTCACCGGCACCGGGCCGGTCAGCATGATGGTGGGGTCAGTGCCGACCTTGGCGGTGGCGCGAATGCGGGCGCGGGGTTTCAGGCCGTTTTGTTCGCCAAATTGTTTTGAGCCGATCAGGATCGCCGCCGCACCATCAACGATGCCGGATGAATTGCCGGCATGGTGGATATGGTTGATCTTTTCCAGATGCGGGTATTTCATCATGGCGATTTTATCAAAGCCGGGCATGACTTCGCCCATGGCCTTAAACGCCGGGTTCAGCGCGCCAAGGGCCTGCATGTCGGTGCCGGGGCGCATATATTCGTCCCGGTCTAGAATGGTCAGGCCGTTTTGGTCTTTGATGGTGACAATTGATTTGGCAAAGCGCTTGTCGTCCCAAGCGGCCTGGGCGCGGTTTTGTGAGCGCACTGCCAGGGTGTCGGCGTCGTCGCGGGAAAAGCCGTATTCGGTGGCGATGATATCTGCCGAAATGCCCTGGGGGACGAAATAGGTTTTCATGGCCAGACTGGGGTCAACGGCTATTGCCGCCCCGTCGCTGCCCATTGGCACCCGGCCCATCATTTCAACGCCACCGGCAATGTATGCGTCCCCGGCGCCGCCGCGGATCTGGTTGGCGGCAAGGTTCACCGCCTCCATTCCGGAGGCGCAGAACCGGTTGATGGCCAGGCCGGGGATGCTTTCATCCAGATCGGAGGCCAGCACGGCCGAGCGCGCAAGGCAGCCGCCCTGTTCGCCCACTTGGGTGACGTTGCCCCAGATCACGTCTTCCACGGCGTGGCCTGTCAGGCTGTTGCGGGTTTTTAGGGCGTTCAGGATTTGGGCGGACAGGTTCACCGAGGTAAGTTCGTGCAAAGACCCATCTTTGCGGCCTTTGCCGCGGGGGGAACGCACTGCGTCGTAGATATAAGCTTCAGACATTTGGGTCTCCTTTAAGCGCGGTCTTTGGGTGAGCCGGGCATCAGATCATAGGGGTGTTTCCAGCCGGGGGTGTCAGATATGCGGGTCAGCCAGGCGTCAATATTGGGCCAGTCGGCGCGGACAAAACCAAAGGGTTCCGGGTAAAACAGGTAACCGCAACAGGAAATGTCGGCGATGGTGAGGGTGTCGCCCACCAGCCAGCTGTGGTTGGCCAGGGCATTGTCCAGCACCTTATAGGCGCTTTTCAGGCGGGCCTGGGTAAAGGCGATAACCTCGGCGGGGCGTTTGTCTTCGGGCAGGAAATTCGCCAAAAACCGGGTCATGCCAGCAGGGGATGACATTTTATGGTTGTCCCAAAACTGCCAGCGCAGAATTTCGCGCCGCGCAGCAGCCGAGCGCCCGCCCAGTTTGCCGGATTTTGAGGATATGTAATCCTGAATGACGCCGGATTGCGACAGGGTGATATCGCCGTCCTGCATCACCGGCACCTCGCCCATGGGGTTCAGTTCCAGAAATTCTGGTGTGCGCCCGGCACCGTTGAAAAAGTCAACAAATTCGGGCTGCCATTCAAGGCCGGAAAGTTCCAGGGTCAGGGCCGCCTTATAGGCATTGCCACTTTCGCCAAAGCAGAAAAGCTTAATTGTCATATCAGTCCTTTTTGAAATGAAGCAGCGGGGGTTTCACACCCCCGCACCCCCGTGGAGTATTTTTGCAAAGAAAAATCCGGTGTGTAGGGGTTTGTTAACTTTGGTCGGTCAGAATTTGAAGTGCGGTACAGGCTGGAGAGCCGATGGCCGTCAAAGGAAAAGTCGCCCTGGTGCCTATGGTTCCGGGGCGCATTTTTTTCTTTGTTAAAATACTCAAAATTCAACATATCAGCCTATCGCTTCCGAGCGTCTAAATCAGAATTGAACAGCTGCAATTTGGCTGTCATGTTTTCTTCATCGATGACGCTGTTGAAGTTTTCAAACAGAAACGACAGGGCTTCACCCTCATCCAACCCGGCGTCAGAGGCGAAGCGTTTTAGGCGGCGATAGCCATCTTCGGTCATTGCAACCGGAAAGCGGCGGGTTAGTCGGAAACGTTTTGCCATATTTTTTACCTTAAAATTGATCTGCGGCCAGCGCCATGACACTATCAGCGCCTGAGGTGATGCGCGCCAGGTGCATTGTCGTGGCGGGCAGTTGCCGGGCCATATAGTAGCGCCCGGTGGCGATTTTGGTATCGTAAAAATCAACATCAGTGGCGCCGCTTTCCAGTGCAGCCATTGCTGATTGCCCCATGCGGGCCCACATGAGCCCCAGGCAGACATGGCCGAACAGGTGCATGAAGTCATAGGAACCAGCCAATGCGTGGTTCGGGTTTTTCATGCCGTTTTGCATGAAGTACATTGCCGCCGCTTGCAGGTCTTTAGACGCGGCCTTTAGTGGGTCAAGGAAATCGGCTTTTAGGGCATCGTTACCAGCGTTTTCAGCGATGAAGGTTTTCACCAGATCAAAGAACGCCATGAGCGGTTTACCACCATCGGCGGCCAGTTTGCGGCCCACCAGGTCCAGCGCCTGCACGCCGTTCGCGCCTTCGTAAATTTGGGCGATCCGGGCGTCGCGCACAAACTGCGACATGCCGTGTTCTTCGATATAGCCGTGGCCGCCAAACACCTGTTGCGCCTGCACTGTCATTTCAAAGCCTTTGTCGGTCTGAAAACCTTTGATCACCGGCATCAGCAGGGACACCAGGCCATGGGCGTCTTTGTCGCCGCTGTGTTTGACCTGATCAATCAGCGACGCCCCCCATAGGGTAAAGGCCCGCGCGCCTTCGATGAACGACTTTTGATCCATCAGGTTGCGCCGGATGTCGGGGTGAACGATCAGCGGGTCGGCCGGGCCATCCGGGTTTTTAGCGCCGGTTACGTCGCGCCCTTGCAGGCGGTCTTTGGCGTAGATTACCGCGTTTTGATAGGCGGCTTCGGCCTGGGCATACCCCTGCATGCCAACGCCGTGGCGGGCTTCGTTCATCATGGTGAACATGGCGCGCATGCCCTTATGTTCTTCGCCGATCAAATAGCCGGTGGCCCCATCGTAATTCATGACACAGGTGGCATTGCCGTGGATGCCCATTTTTTCCTCAAGAGACCCAACGGATACGCCGTTACCGGCGCCAATGCTGCCGTCAGCATTGACCAGAAATTTGGGCACGATGAACAGCGACACACCTTTGATGCCTTCGGGGCCGCCGGGAATTTTTGCCAGCACCAGGTGGATCACATTTTCCGACAGGTCATGGTCACCTGCCGAAATGAATATCTTTTCACCGGTCACTTTGAAGGTGCCGTCACCCTGGGGCTCGGCTTTGGTGCGCATCAGGCCCAGATCAGTGCCGCAATGGGATTCTGTCAGGTTCATGGTGCCGGTCCAGGTGCCGGCCACCATGTTGGGCAGAAAAGTATCCTTTAGCGCGTCAGAGGCATGGGCGTGGATCGCCGAATAGGCACCATGGGTCAGGCCCGGGTAGATGTTGAACGCCATATTGGCGGCAACAAACACCTCACCGACGCAGGTTCCCAACACATATGGCATGCCCTGGCCGCCATATTTCGGGTCCAGATCCAGCCCCATCCAGCCGCCGGTTTTCAGCTGGTCAAAAGCGTCTTTGAACCCATCAGGTGTGCGCACGATGCCGTTTTCAAGCGTGCAGCCCTGTAGATCACCCACCGCGTTCAACGGCGCCAATACGTTGCTTGCCAGTTTTCCGGCCTCTTCCAGAACGGCCGATGTGAAATCGGGTTCAAGTTCATCATATCCGGGGGTGTCGGATGCACAAACGTTCAGAACCTGGTGCAGCACAAACTGCATGTCTTTGGTGGGGGCGGTATAGCTGGTCATAGAGTAAATCCTTAGTATTCAGGCATTTTTGTCGGCATCTTGTTTTTCAAACGCTTTGATTTGAGCTTTTCCCTGTCGCATCACTTCTTTGAAATCGTCAATTGTCTGGTTCAGTTCATCGCGCTGGCTTTCCATTTCGCTAAGGCGCAACAACCCGAGTTCGTAGGTTTTTTTGATCTGGGTCTGCATTTGGTCGCCGATGTAATAAAGGTCCAGAAGGTGACCGATATTTTCCAGGGAGTAGCCAAATCGCTTACCTCGTTGGATCAGTTTCAGGCGGACACGATCACGGTTGTAGTATAGGCGTTTCTGCCCGATGCGTTGGGGCGTTAACAGTTTCTTTGCTTCGTAAAACCGTAAGGTCCGCGCGGTGATGTTAAAGCTGTCGCTCATCTGGCTAATGGTCATTGCAGGATCTGACAAATGCGTCTCCTATCGCGGGTCTGTCATACTATATGGGTTGCGTCGTCAGTCAGTTACAAGCTTAGTTGACGTTAACGTAAGCAAAACGTGGCGTCACATATGAATTTGGCGTGGCCAGTGCCTGAAATTTTATTAGCTTAGCCGGTCGGCAGTTTCGTCGCGCAGTTTCTTAAGCTCGCCTATGGCCCCGTTAAGGTCCGATTGCTGTTGTTTGAGTGTTTCAAGCTGGCGGTCGGCGAATTCAATCCAGACTTTCATTTGGTTTTCGCTGCTTTCAGAGTTGTAAATTTCCAGCCATTGGCGAATTTCCTCAAGGGAAAAGCCAAAGCGGCGGCCCCGCATGATCAATTTCATGCGTCCGATTTCACGCGGTGTGTAAAACCGGTTTCGGCCTTGTTTTTCGGGGGTCAGCAATTCGATGTATTCATAGTACCGCAGGGTGCGGGGCGTGACCTCAAATTCGGCGCACATTTCTTTAAATGTCATGCGGGCGATGGTCATCGTAAGTGCCTCCTGCTGGTAGGATAGTAACAATCAGCCGGAGGATCAAATCACATTGGGTTAATTCATAAACCCGGGGGCAAGAAAATAGAAACCGTAGGCGACGATAATGGCCGGTACGCTTGAATAGGCCGTCGCCAACACGGCCGCTTTTGGGTTTAGCGCAATGGCGGGAAACAGCGCATCGCCGTCGTTGGAAATGGCATTACCGATGACGGCGGCGAACGGGATGATACCGTTTATATAAAGCGTGGTCACCAGCACCTGGGGGCCGCAGCCGGGAATGAAGCCGACAACAATCGCAATAAGCGGCAGCAGTGGTGCGACAGACATGAACATGGCTTCCAGGTCCAGCCCGGCATAGGCGGCCAGATAGTCATAGGCCAGATAGGCACCGATCACCCAGACAGAGATGAATGAGGTTTCTTCAGCCATGCGCGTCACTGGGCTATCGGCGGTGTTTGTCATGGCCTGCAATGATGATGTTGACCAGATCAGCAGGCCCAGCACTGTGCCCGTCACGCCGATCCAGATAACTGAAACCCCTGCAATACTGGTTATGCTAATCTGAGCCAGCTGTGCGCCGCCAACCACCAGACCAGGCACGATCAATGCCAGATAGGCATAGTCACGCCAGCGGCTTTTGCCCACAACGGGGGCAACAGTGCACTGTTTGGACGGGTCTGGTGTCAGGTCAATTTTGTTGAACCGATCCACAAGCCAGCCTGAAATGATGCCAACGGTGAACGACAGCGGCAAAATAACAAGTGCTGCGTCTGGTCGGGTGGCGATCATCAGAAATGCGGCGTCGCCCATGGTTGCTGTCAAGGTTGCAACCACCGCGCCAAAGCCAACATTGCCTGATGAATAGGCCGCAACCACCACCACGGCACCACCGCAGCCGGGCGTTGCGCCCAGCAGGGCGGCCAGGGGCACCTGAAAGCCTTTGGAATTTTTCAGCGATGTGCCAATGTCAAATTTGAACACGCGCTCTGCGCCATAAAACATTAACAGCGTCAGGGCGACAAATGCCGAAACCTGGGTATAGGCGTCGGTCATCAACTGGCGTGTCAGCGTGCCCAGATCCCCCGGCATTGCTGCCAGTGAAAGCATAACAACGATAACCGCCAGCCGTTTCGTGCGAAACGGTCCGATGGTGTCTGTGGCAACAAAGGTTACCGGTATCGTTGGTTCGATGTTAAGTGTCATCTGGGCCTGCGGGCTGTTGTTGCGAATAATTCTCAATTGCATAGATAGCACTTGTGGTGCTAATGGCAAGGGCAAATAAATTGCGGCACAGAAAGGCAGCTTGACCATGGAAAAACCCAACCCCCACCCCGGCCAGCAATTTATTGACGCGCTGCCATATGCCCGGGCGCTTGAGCTGCAGCTTATCGATTATTCCCCCGGTATTGTTGAAATGCAGCTGCCCTATAACGCCGATCTGATCGGGGATCCGGAAACCGGGGTGATCCATGGGGGTGCGGTGTCGGCGCTGTTGGATACCTGCGCCGGGGCGGCCGTTATGAGCCACCCGGATGGGGTGAGCGGTACCGCAACGCTTGATTTGCGCATTGACTATATGCGCCCGGCAACCCCCGGGCAGGCCATATCGGCGCGGGCCGAATGTTACCATGTCACCAAATCGGTCGCTTTTATCCGCGCCACCGCCATGGATGACGACCGCGATCGACCTGTGGCCAGTGCCACGGGTGCCTTTACAGTGGGGCGCGCGAAATGAGCCGGGCCCGCCCGGAACCGGTGCAGGTGATCAAGCAACGTCGCGATGGCGCCCTGCATTCGCTGGTGGCGGGGGTGCCGTTTGTCCGCTTTCTTGGTATTGAATTTGCCCGCCGTGGCGATGAGCTGACGGCGACAATGCCCTATGATGATAAGCTGATCGGCAACCCGATGCTGCCGGCCCTGCATGGTGGGGCAACGGCGGCATTCCTAGAGGTTGCGGCAATTATTGAGCTAAGCTGGTCAACGCTGTGGCAAGACATTGAAGCCGGGACTGTTGATCTGGCATCACCGGAGCAAAAATATGTGCCAATACTACCCAAGACCATTGATTTTTCAGTGGATTATCTGCGCACTGGTTTGCCGCGTGATGCCTATGCGCGGGCTAGGGTTAACCGGTCGGGGCGGCGCTATGCCAGCGTCCATGTTGAGGCCTGGCAGGATAATCGCAGCCGGTTGTTTGCCCAAGCCACCGGGCATTTTCTGATGCCTGATCGAGATGGCTGAACCGGCTAAATTAACCCATCGGCGGGTTTTGAACATTGCCGTTCCCATTGTTTTGTCCAATGCCACGGTGCCCATTTTGGGGGCGGTGGATACCGGTGTTGTTGGCCAGCTGGGGCTGGCCGCCCCCATTGGTGCAGTGGGTATCGGTGCCGTCATTTTAGCGGTGATCTATGGCATCCTTAGCTTTTTGCGCATGGGCACCACCGGGCTTGTGGCCCAGGCCAAGGGTGCCGGGGACGGGGCCGAAACCGGGGCTTTGCTGATGCGCGCCCTGCTGATCGGTGCGGGTATGGGGGCGGTTTTTGTGCTGGGGCAGGTTTGGCTGTTTCAGGCGGCGTTTGTGTTGGCGCCAGCCTCGCCGGACGTGGAAGGGTTGGCCCAGGATTACCTGCGCATTCGGATTTGGGGCGCGCCGGCAACCATATCGCTTTATGCGGTGACAGGCTGGCTTATTGCGATGGAGCGCACCCGCGGGGTTCTGGTGTTGCAGCTGTGGATGAACGGGCTGAATATTGGCTTGGACATCTGGTTTGTGCTGGGGCTTGGCTGGGGCGTGGAAGGTGTGGCCGTGGCCACATTGATCGCCGAATGGAGCGGGTTGGCGCTGGGCCTGTGGCTGTGCCGGGCAGCGTTTATGGGTGACAGGTGGCATGACTGGGCCCGGATATTTGACCGGATCAAGATCCGCCGCATGATGGCGGTTAACAGTGATATCATGGTGCGTTCTGTCATTTTGCACCTGAGTTTTGCGACGTTTTTGTTTCTGGGGGCGCGCCATGGCGATGTGACTTTGGCAGCCAATCAGGTGATCCTGCAATTTTTGGAAATAATGGCCTTTGGGCTGGATGGGTTTGCCTTTGCCGCCGAGGCATTGGTGGGCTCGGCACTGGGGGCGCGTAACCGCACCGGGCTGCGCCGGGCGGCGATTATGACGTCGCAATGGGGCGTGGCCATGGTGGTGCCGTTTGCGCTATTTTTCTGGTTTGGCGGGCCTTGGTTGATTGATCTGATGGCGACAGCGCCTGATGTGCGGGCCGAGGCGCGGCTGTATCTGCCCTGGATCGCTATTGCCCCGATCATTGGTATCGGGGCCTGGATGCTGGATGGCATTTTCATTGGTGCCACCCGCACCCGCACCATGCGCAACGCGATGATACTGTCGGGGGCGGTGTATGTGGTGGCGTTGTTTTTACTGGCCCCCTTTGGCAACCACGGATTATGGCTGGCGCTGATGGTGCTGAATGTGACCCGCACGGTGACGCTGGGGCTGAGTTATCCGGCGCTGGAGCGCGCGGCCGCGCCAGATTGAGTGCCTGCGGCACATTAGTTTTCTTAAGGGGTCGCCCAAGGGCGACATCCGCTCCGCTTGGGGAGTATTTTGCAAAGAAAAAATCAGAGTATAGTGAGCACGTTTTCTGGCGGACGGCCGATGGCGGCCTGTGTGTCGGTGATGACCACCGGGCGCTCGATCAGGGCGGGGTGCTTGGCCATGGCGGCGATCAGGGTGTTTTCGCTGCTGGATTTGTCCAGCCCCAGATCGGTGAATTGCGGGTCATTGGTTCTGATCAGATCAGCTGCGGATATGTTGAGCAGGGTCAGGACGCGCCTGATTTCATCAACCGTTGGGGCGTTGTCTTTGTAGAGGCGGATGTCCGGATCAAGCCCGCGCTCTTGCAGCAGTGCAAGTGTTGCCCGGGATTTTGTGCAGTTCGGATTGTGCCAGATTGTAAGGGTCATAGCCATTTTTCCTTTTCGATGCCAACGGCCTGGCTGATGTTGGAAAACCCGTCATTGGCCAATAATTTGTCGAGCCCGGTGGCGATGTCAGCGGCCAGGGATATGCCCTGATATACCATGGCTGTGTAAAGTTGCACGGCGCTGGCCCCGGCTTTTATTTTTGCATAGGCGCCCTGGGCGTTTTGGATGCCACCCACCCCGATCAAAGGTATTTGGCCGTCGCTAAGCTGGGCCAGGCGGGCCAGAACCCGGGTGGATTTTTCAAACAGGGGTGCGCCTGACAGCCCGCCGGTTTGGCTGGCGTGGGGGCTGGCCAAGCCATCGCGTGACAGGGTGGTGTTGGTGGCGATGATGCCGTCAATTTTGCAGCTTTGGGCGACATCGACGATATCGGCCAGTTCGGCGTCTGTCAGGTCGGGGGCGATTTTCAGGAAGATCGGGATTGGGCGGTTTTGCTGGTCGCGGGCGTTCACAACATTGGACAGAATTTCAGTGAGGGCGGCTTTGCCCTGCAGGTCGCGCAGGTGCTCGGTATTGGGGGACGACACGTTGACGGTGGCGAAATCCACATGTGGGCCACAGGTTTGCAGAACGTGGGTGAAGTCAGACACCCGGTCCGCGCTGTCCTTATTTGCCCCGAGGTTAAGCCCCACGGGAATGCCGGGGCCACGGGCAGACAGGCGGGACGCGATGGCTGTCATGCCGTCATTGTTAAAGCCAAATCGGTTTATCACGGCGCGGTCCCGGGGCAGGCGAAACAGGCGTGGTTTCGGGTTGCCGGGTTGGGCGCGCGGGGTGGCGGCGCCGACCTCAATAAAGCCGAAACCGGCTTTTGACAGGGCGGTAACGGCGGTGGCGTTTTTGTCAAAGCCAGCGGCCAGCCCGACGGGGTTTGGCAGTGCCATGCCGGCCAGAACGGTTGCCAGCCGTGGTGTTGAAACCGGGCCCGCAAGCGGCACCAGACCAGAGTTTAGCGCCGTAAGGGCCAGGCCGTGGGCAGTTTCGGGGTTAAGTTGGCGCAGGGCCGTTAGCCCGGCCTTTTCCAGCAGTTTCATTGCACACCGTCAGGGAATATATGGCCATCCGCCCCCAATGGCAGATCGGCATGCCACATGACATCTGCCATGCGTAATTTACGGTACAGATGCGGGAATAACACGCCCTCGCGGGCGGGTTCCCATTTCAGGTATTGGCCGAAATCTTCGCTGTCTAAAACCACCAGGATCAGCCCTTCCACGTCGGCGAAATATTTGCGGGCGGTATCGGCGACTGTGGCGCCGGTGGAAAAGTGGATATAGCCGTCCGCCAGGTCAATGGGCGCGCCCTGTGTGGTTCCGGCGGTCTGAAACTGGGCCCATTCGGGGCCGCGAAATATCTTATATATCAACATGGGGGTCACATGCCTGTTGGGGGTATGCGGGTCAAGTGGAAGATGTGGCCAATAAATGCGGTGCTGTCACTATGTAATTTCTGCGGAAAATATTTACCCCAGAACATCTTTGACTCTTACACATGTTTTGTGCAGGCTGATCGTTTCAAAAGGGAAGGGCTAACAATATGTATGTTCGGATTTTTACATCAATTGCTGCGCTAGGGCTATCGGCCGGAATGGCGTTTGCGGAGTATTCGCTGACGATTTTACACACCAATGATTTTCACGCGCGTTTTGAACCGGTGTCAAAATATGACAGTGGATGCAGCGCCGAAGATAACGGTGAAGGCAAATGTTTTGGCGGCACGGCCCGCATGGTGACAGCCATCGCCGAGGCACGCGCGCGTTCTGATAATTCGCTGTTGTTGGATGGCGGTGATCAATTTCAGGGCACGCTATTTTATACCTATTATAAGGGCGCCATGGCGGCCGAGTTCATGAACCAGCTTGGCTATGACGCCATGACTGTGGGCAACCACGAATTTGACGATGGCCCGGAAGTGTTGCGTGGTTTTGTTGACGCAGTTGATTTCCCAATTCTGATGTCCAACGCCGATGTTTCAGGTGAGCCGCTTTTGGCGGGTGCGATACAAAAGTCTAAAATTATCAATAAGGGCGGGCGTCTGATTGGCTTGATCGGCCTGACGCCACAGGACACCGATGAACTGGCAAGCCCGGGTGACAATGTTGTGTTTTCTGATCCGGTTGCGGCTGTTCAGTCCGAGGTTGATCTGCTGACGGCTGCCGGTGCTGACATCATTATCGTGCTGAGCCATTCCGGCTTTAATGTTGATCAGCGCGTGGCCTTTGAAACCAAAGGCGTTGATATTATTGTTGGGGGCCATTCTAACACCCTGCTGTCAAACACCAATGACCGCGCGGCCGGGCCATACCCGATGATGATCGGGCTTACGGCCATCGTGCAGGCATATGCCTATGGTAAATACTTGGGCGAGTTGGACGTGATCTTTGATGACAGTGGCAAAATCATCGGTATTGAGGGTGAGCCGAACCTGCTGGACGCATCTGTTGCGGAAGATGCCGATGCCAAGGCGCGGGTTGCTGAACTTGCCGCACCACTGGATGAGATCCGTAACCGGGTTGTTGCCAGTGCGGCAGGTGCAATTGACGGAGACCGGTCCAATTGCCGGGCGGTTGAATGCCAGATGGGTAACCTTGTGGCGGATGCGATGCTTGACCGGGTGAAAGACCAGGGTATCCAGATCGCCATTGCCAATGGCGGTGGGTTGCGGGCTTCTATTGATGCGGGGGATGTCACCATGGGTGAAGTGCTGACGGTACTGCCGTTTCAGAACACCCTGTCCACGTTCCAGGTAAGCGGTGCGACCGTGATCAAAGCGTTGGAAAATGGTGTCAGCCAGGTGGAAGATGGCGGTGGTCGTTTCCCACAGGTTGCCGGTATGAAATATACCTTTGATGCCAGCATGGAGCCGGGCAGCCGGATCAGCGATGTCATGGTTGATATGGGTGGAAGCTATGTGCCGATTGATCCAGACAAAATCTATGGTCTGGTGTCAAACAACTATGTGCGTGGCGGTGGCGACGGTTACAAAATGTTCCGTTCGGCGGCCAATGCCTATGATTTCGGCCCTGACCTGGCGGATGTTACGGCTGAATATATGGCAGCCCAGGGGGCATACACGCCCTATCTGGATGGCCGTATCACGCAAAAATAAGGCGGCGACGCTTTTTGCCAGCTGAAGTATGAAAATTGGGCCGTCCCTGCTGGGGCGGCCTTTTTGCTTGCAATCGCAAGTCCGGGCCCGAACATCCTTGTGGTGGTCGCCGCACCCGCTTTGGGTATATCAAACGCGGCAACATTATTCAGATGACCAACCCGAAAGCGGCGCTGGCATGGATTGCGATCATATCCTTGGGCTTGCAAGACGGTGCGCCATTTTGGGTTGGCGCGGCGATTACCCTGGGCACTTTTATCATGCCGATAGCCATCCACATTTTATATGCGGTGGCATTTTCCACCCCTGCCATGGTGCGTTTGTATGGAAAATCGCGCCGGGCTATTCAGGGTGCCCTTGGAACCTTCTTTGCCTTTGCAGGGCTTCGCCTGCTGACAAGCCGGGGCTAGGCGGCCCTTTTTGCTTGCCCGGCGGGGCAGTTGAATTAGGTTGCCCGCATGTGTGGACGCTTTGCCCAAACCCTGCCAACTGACGCCATGGCGCAGTTGTTTTCTGCCCGCCCGGCAAATGATCTGCCGGATGTGCCGAATTTCAACACCTGTCCAACCACGAATATCAGCGTGATTTCCATGGATGAGGCCGGGCGGCGGCTGGTGTCGATGCGGTGGGGGTTCATTCCCAAATGGTACAAAAAGCCCAATGACGGCCCGCTTTTGATCAATGCCCGCGCCGAAACCATTGCCGATAAACCGGCGTTTCGTGATGCCTGCCGTGCGCGGCGGTGTCTGATCATTGCGTCGGGGTTTTATGAATGGACCAAGGGCGCAGATGGCACGCGTTTGCCCTGGTATATCAGCCGCGCCGATGGGGAACCGATCGTGCTGGCCGGTATCTGGCAGCGGTGGGGGGGCGATGATGCGCCGGTTAATACTTGCGCCATTGTCACCACCGGGGCCAACGCCGTAATGTCCGAAATTCACCACCGTATGCCGGTGATCCTGTCGCCCGATGATACCGGGTTATGGCTGGGGGAGGCGGGCAAAGGTGCGGCGGCATTGATGACATCTGCGCCACAAGACGCGCTGCAATTTCACCGGGTCAGCCCGGCGGTCAATTCAAACCGCGCCAGCGGGCCGGGGCTGATTGAGCCGAATTAATAAGGCGCTGAGCTAAAACCAGCCAGCATCATTGTTCTATAAGTACCCCCGCCGGAGGCATCCGATTTTTCGCAGAAAAATCGCCCCGCGACGCGCAAAGCGCGGCGCAATACCCTTAGCAATTTGGCACATTCACCGCCAAACCACCCAGTGACGTTTCTTTGTAATTCGTGCTCATATCCACACCGGTCTGGCGCATGGTTTCAATGGCCGCGTCCAATGGCACCAGGTGCTGGCCGTCGCCGCGCAGGGCCAATGAAGCAGCCGAGACCGCCTTGATTGCCCCCAATGCGTTGCGCTCAATACAGGGCACCTGCACCAACCCGGCGATGGGGTCGCAGGTCATGCCCAGGTGATGTTCAAGCGCAATCTCAGCGGCATTTTCGATCTGCTGGGCACTGCCACCCAAAACGCATGCCAGCCCCGCCGCCGCCATGGCGGACGCTGATCCCACTTCTGCCTGACAGCCGCATTCTGCGCCTGAAATGGATGCGTTATGCTTGATCAAGCCGCCAATGGCGGCTGCTGTCAGCAAAAAATCCCCGACCCCGGCCGGTGACGCCCCTGGCACATGGTCCAGCCAATAGCGGATGGTGGCCGGAATCACCCCGGCCGCCCCGTTGGTGGGGGCGGTTACGACCTGGCCACCGGCGGCGTTTTCCTCATTCACCGCCATGGCGTAGACGCTCATCCAGTCGTTGATGGTGTGCGGCGCGTTCAGGTTCATGCCGCGTTCGGCCTGTAACTGGTCATGTATCGCCTTGGCGCGGCGGCGCACCTTTAGCCCGCCGGGCAAAATACCTTGGCCGTCCAGCCCGGTATTGATGCAATTGTTCATCACGTCCCAGACCCGGGTTATACCGGTGTCCAGCGCGCCGATGTCTATCCGCGACAGTTCATTGGCGCGCTTGAGCTGGGCTATGGATCTGCCGGTCTTGGTGCACATTTCCAGCATTTCAGCGGCGGATTTGAACGGGTGCGGCACGGCTGGGCCATCACAGGTGTCTTTGCCTGCTGCCAATTCGCCATCGGTCATCACAAAGCCGCCGCCAACTGAATAGTAAATCTCTTGCAGGATCACATCGCCCTGAGTGTCTGTCGCCATCAGGATCATGCCATTGGCGTGGGCGGGCAGGGGCGGGCCGAAGTCAAATTTGATATCGCTTGCCGGGTCAAAGACCAATGGGCCCAACCCCGGTGGTGATACGCATTTGCCTGCGTTGATTTCAACCAGTGCCGCATCTGCCGTCGGCTGATCATAAGTGTCCACCGTGAACCCGGCCAACCCCAGTATCGTTGCCCGATCCGTGGCATGGCCAACCCCGGTAAAGGCCAAGGACCCATGCAATGACGCCCGCAGCCCGTGGGCCGTAAAGGGGGAGGCGCGCAATTTATCCAAAAACCGCCCCGCCGCCACCATTGGCCCCATGGTGTGGGATGAGGACGGGCCAATGCCGACTTTGAACATATCAAATACAGATAAAAACACGCGCGTGCTCCGGTGGTTGGTTGCATAGGTGTGACTGCTGATGCCGCCCCGATCAATGCCCAAAACGACGCCTTTTGGGGCGCAAACGCTGAAATGGGCTGATTTGCCCCTCGCACCGCGGCAACAGTTTTCCTATAAGACCCACAACCAATGAAAAGGTGTCTGCCATGACCGAAAACCTATCGCCCATCGATACCGCTAAATTTGTCGCTGCCAAACGTGCCAGTGAAATGGTGCAGGATGGGATGAAGGTTGGGATTGGCACTGGTTCCACTGCCGCATGGCTGGTGAAATGTCTGGGCGAGCGGGTGCGCGACGAGGGGCTGAAAATCACCGCCGTCCCGACGTCAAACCGCACCGCTGAACTGGCCCGCGACGTGGGCATTAAGGTGGTGACGCTGGCCGAGGCGCGCTGGCTGGATCTGACCATTGACGGGGCTGACGAATTTGACGCCGACATGAGCCTGATTAAGGGCGGAGGTGGCGCGCATTTGCAGGAAAAGATCGTCGCCACGGCGTCTGACCGGATGGTGGTGATTGCCGATGCATCCAAGCGGGTGGAAGCCCTGGGAAAATTTCCGTTGCCGGTTGAGGTGATCCAGTTTGGCTGGCAGGCAACGCAGGTATTGGTGGAAGAAACCCTGATCGCGTTGGGCATGCAGGGGTTGAAAACCACCCTGCGTTTGAACAATGACGTCCCTTTCATCACCGATGAGGGCAACTATGTGTTAGATCTGCATTTGCAGCGCATTGAAAACCCGCGCCAATTGTCGATGATCCTGAACCAGATCCCCGGCATCGTTGAAAATGGGCTGTTCATCGATATTTGTGACGCAGTTGTGATCGGCCATGGGGATGGCAGTGTGCAGGTTGAGGAACTAAATCAACCTGACGGCGACACCGATGGCGATGATATCAATCTGTTCAGCGACCCTGCATAATCGGGCGCAAATTCCGGGGGCCACATGGCTTTTGACTATGATCTATTCGTAATTGGCGGCGGCTCTGGCGGGGTTCGGGCCGGGCGCGTGGCGGCTGAAACCGGGGCCCGTGTGGCATTGGCGGAAGAATACCGCATGGGCGGCACCTGCGTTATCCGCGGCTGCGTTCCTAAAAAGCTGATGGTGTTTGCATCGGGGTATTCTGGCGCGGCAGCAGAGGCGGCGGCCTATGGTTGGGACATCAGCATCGGCGGTTTTGACTGGCCGAAATTTCGCAAAAACCTGCACGCCGAATTGGACCGGCTGGAAGGTATCTACCGCACCAATCTGGGCAAGCCGGGCGTTGATATCTTTGACCAGCGGGCGGTTCTGACTGACGCCCACACCGTAAAATTGGCGGATGGTAAATCCTACACTGCCAAGCATATTCTGGTGGCCACCGGTGGCACGCCGTTTGTGCCGGACATCCCCGGCCGTGATCTGGCATGGACATCCAACGAAGTTTTCCTGATGGAGCAGCTGCCCAAACGAGCCCTGATCGTTGGCGGCGGCTATATTGCTTGCGAATTTGCCTGCATCCTGAATGGGTTAGGCGTTGAGGTCACACAATATTACCGTGGCGCGCAAATCCTGCGCGGCTTTGATGATGAAGCCCGTGGCCACATTGCCGAGTTGATCCAGCGAAACGGCATCACCCTGCATGTGGGTTGTGATGTGGAGCGGCTGACCAAATCGGATGGTGGCATTGTGGTGACATCAACCGATGGGCGTGAAATGGAATATGACGCGGTGATCTATGCCACCGGGCGCATCCCCAACAGCGCCGGGCTGGGGTTGGAAGACATTGGCGTCAAACTGGGCCGGGCGGGGCAGGTTGAGGTTGACGATTTTTCGCAAACTGCTGTGCCCTCAATCTTTGCTGTGGGTGATGTGACTGACCGCATTAACCTGACGCCGGTGGCGATCCGCGAAGGCGCTGCTTTTGTGGAAACGGTGTTTAAGGGCAACCCGACCAAGGCGGATCATGATCTGGTTGCGTCTGCTGTGTTTACCCAGCCAGAATATGGCGCCGTGGGCATGACCGAAGAACAGGCCCGCGACGATCGCCCGATCCAGGTGTATTCAGCCGCCTTTCGCCCCATGCAAAATGCGTTCATCGACAAAAACGAACGGGTGATGTTCAAGCTGATCGTGTGTACGCAAAGTCGCAAGATTTTGGGTTGCCATATCATTGCACCCGGGGCCGGGGAATTGATCCAGATGGTGGCGGTGGCCATCAAGATGGGGGCCACAAAAGAAGACTTTGACCGCACGGTTGCAGTTCATCCAACAATGTCCGAAGAAATTGTGTTAATGAAGCAACCAACAAGAACCGCTTGAACTTGGCGGTAAAAGTGCACAAATACCAAGTTAAGAAATTTGTCTGAGAGGAAAGACACAAATGGCCAGTAACAACGGCGGACCATGGGGCGGCAGCGGCGGCGATGATCGCGGCGGCCAAAACGGCGGCGGCGACAAACGCCCCGGCGGGCAGCGCCCAAATGACCCACAGATCCCTGACATCGACCAGATCGTCAAAAAAGGTCAGGAACAACTGCGCGTCCTGATGGGCGGCGGCGGCGGTAACGGCAAAGGCGGCGGCCCGGACATGCCGAAAATTACCCGTGGCACGCTGGGCCTTGGATTGTTGGCAATTGTTGCGCTGTGGCTGTTTGCCTCTTTCTACCGGGTTGATACATCTGAAGAATCGGTTGAGCTGCTGTTTGGTAAGTATTCCTCCACCGGGACTGAGGGTCTTAACTTTGCGCCTTGGCCGGTTGTGACGGCTGAAATTCTGCCGGTAACGCGGGAAAACACCGAAGATATCGGTGTCGGTCGTGGCAGCCGCTCTGATGAGGGGCTGATGCTGACAGGTGACGAAAACATCGTTGATATTGATTTTCAGGTTGTCTGGAACATCAGTGACTCCCGCAAATTTCTGTTCAATATTGCCGGACCACGCGAAACCATCCGCGCCGTGTCAGAATCAGCGATGCGCGAAATTATCGCGCGGTCGTTGCTGGCACCGATCCTGAACCGGGACCGTGGTGTTATTGCCCAGGAATTAGAGACACTGATCCAACAAACGCTGGATGGGTACGAAAGTGGCATCAACATCGTGCGCGTCAACTTTGACAAGGCCGACCCACCACGCGAAGTGATTGACGCTTTCCGTCAGGTGCAGGCAGCCGAACAAACCCGTGATACGCTGGAAAAACGTGCCGACGCCTACGCCAACCAAGTGGTGGCCGAAGCCCGTGGTACTGCCGCGCAATTGCTGGAACAGGCCGAAGGCTACCGGGCCCAGGTTGTGAACCAAGCCGAAGGTGAAGCATCTCGTTTCATCGCGGTCTATGAAGAATACGCCAAGGCCCCGGAAGTGACGCGCAAGCGGCTGTATCTGGAAACACTTGAGCGGGTTCTGGGCAGCGTTGATAAAGTTATTATTGACCCAAGTGCCGATGGCGGGCAGGGTGTTGTGCCCTATCTGCCGTTGAATGAGCTGCGTAACAATTCCAACTCAGGCGGGGGCAACTAGCATGCGTAAAACAACATATATCCTACCGGTTCTTGCCGTGATCTTGGCCGCAGTGTTTTCATCTGTTTTCATCGTTGATGAGCGGGAAAAGGCGCTGGTGCTGCAATTTGGTGAGGTGAAAAACGTCATCACTGATCCCGGCCTGGCGTTCAAAATTCCGCTGGTGCAGGAAGTGGTTAAATATGATGACCGCATCCTGCCGCTGGACACCCAGCCACTGGAAGTCACCCCAGCCGATGATCGCCGTCTGGTGGTTGATGCGTTTGCGCGCTGGCGGATCCAAGATCCGGTTCAGTTTCGTCGCGCCGTTGGTGCCGGTGGCATTGAAACCGCACGTCCGCGTCTGGAACGCATTCTGAATGCAGAATTGCGCGAAGTTCTTGGTAGCGTGGATTCCGGTGCCGTTTTGTCGGCTGACCGGGCCGCGTTGATGAACCGGATTTTGGTCCAGTCACGCGCACGGGCATCTGCCCTGGGTGTGGAAATTGTGGATGTGCGCATCAAACGCGCTGATTTGCCGGAGCAAAACCTGGAAGCAACCTTTGAACGGATGCGTGCAGAACGCGAACGTGAAGCGGCCGATGAAATCGCCCGCGGTAACGAGGCGGCGCAACGTGTGCGTGCCCTTGCAGACCGTACCGTGGTTGAAACAGTGTCCGTGGCGCAACGCGACAGCGACATCACCCGTGGTGAAGCCGATGCAAAACGTAACGCGATATTTGCCGAAGCGTTTGGGCGTGACCCTGAGTTCTTTGCCTTTTATCGCTCGCTGACGGCCTATGAAAATTCACTGAAAGGCAGCAACACCACCTTGGTAATGCCACCGGACAGCGAATTCTTTGACTACTTCAAGACCGACACGCCCGGTAAATGAGCATTCTGATACTGGCCGTAGGGCTGGTTCTGACAATAGAGGGGCTGGTGTTCGCACTGGCCCCTACACGTTTGGAAGATGTGCTGGAGCAGCTTAAGAATATGGCACCTGAAAGCCGCCGCGCCATTGGCCTGGCGGGGCTGGCGGTGGGTGTTTTTCTGATCTGGTTGGCCAAAACCATGGGGATTTAAAAAATTATCACAATTTATTCAGATTTTTCACATCCTATTGATAATTGCGCATTTGGGTTTGCGGTTTGAAGATTTGATCCTATCTTGATTGCAAGCATATGCACCAATTTTAGCCACCATCGGCTGACACAATAATCTAGGAGAACGCCGTGAACATTCAGGCTAAGACATACCCGGTAGAGCAGGCCCATTTCGTCCGGGGGCTGTCTATATTGATGCTGGCGCTTGCGCTATTGCTGGGGCACGCGGTTGCGTCACAGGCCCAGGGCACCCCCGTAAGCTTTGCCGATCTTGCCGAGAAAACCAGCCCGGCGGTGGTGAATATTACCACGTCCACAACAATTGCCGCCGCCGCCGATGGCGGCCCGTCTGTTCCGGAAGGCTCACCTTTTCAGGATCTGTTCCCTGATTTGCAAGACCGTGAAGGCCGCCGGCCACGGCGCAGCCAGGCGCTGGGCTCGGGTTTTGTCATCTCAGAGGACGGCTATATCGTTACTAATAATCATGTGATCGCCGGGTCTGACGAAATTCTGATTGAATTCTTTTCCGGCGAAACCCTGCCCGCCGTCATTGTTGGTACGGACCCAAAAACCGACATTGCCTTGCTTAAGGTTGAGAGCGCCACGCCGCTGCCGTTTGTGTCTTTTGGCGACAGTGACATCATGCGCGTGGGTGACTGGGTGATGGCCGTTGGTAACCCGCTGGGGCAGGGGTTTTCTGTTTCAGCCGGGATTGTGTCGGCGCGCAATCGGGCGCTTTCAGGCATCTATGATGATTTTATTCAAACGGATGCGGCCATAAACAAAGGTAATTCAGGGGGGCCGCTGTTCAATCTGAATGGCGACGTGGTTGGCGTGAACACGGCCATTTTGTCACCGACGGGGGGGTCCATTGGTATCGGGTTTTCCATGGCATCCAATGTGGTCAGCCGTGTGGTTGATCAGTTGCAGGAATTTGGCGAAACCCGGCGCGGTTGGCTGGGTGTGCGTATTCAAAACGTCAGCGATGATGTCGCCGAGGCAATTGGCCTTGAAACGGCGTCCGGCGCGCTGGTGACCGCTGTTCCTGATGGTCCGTCAAAAGATGCCGGTATTCTGGCCGGGGATGTCATTTTGACATTTGATGGCGAAGACGTTGCCAACCCCGGTGAGCTGGTGCGCATCGTTGGCTATGCTCCGGTTGGCAAAGCCGTGCGGGTTGTGATTTTCCGTGATGGTGGCACCCAAACATTGTTGATCACACTGGGGCGTCGTGAAGACGCAGAAGCCGCCATACCTGCCTCTGCCCCGGTCACAATTGTCCCTGCTGAGCAGGACATCTTGGGTCTGACCATCGCCGAAATGACGGATGAACTGCGTGAACAGCTGGGCCTGGGCGAAACGGCTGATGGTCTGGTGGTTAAAGAGGTGGCGATAGACAGCGAAGCCTTTGATAAGGGCCTGCGTGCCGGTGATGTCATCACCGAAGCCGGTCAGCAAAAAATAGCCACGCTGACCGATCTTGAGGCACGGATTGCGGCCGCCACCGAGGCCGGGCGCAAATCGTTGTTGCTATTGGTGCGCCGCGGCGGAGAGCCCCGTTTTGTTGCCCTTGGGCTGAACTAAACGCTCACAATAAATATGATGGGGGTGTCGGGTTTCCGGCGTCCCTAATATTTTGGCAGCCTGCGTTACATGGGGGCTGGAAAATACCGGCCCCATCCCCTATCTCACCGATGACGACAGGGCAAAGGAATAGAAAATGGCAAAGATTACCTATATTGAGCATGGCGGAAAAACCCATGTGGTTGACGTACCCAACGGGTTGACCGTCATGGAAGGCGCGCGTGACAATGGCATCCCTGGGATCGAAGCCGATTGCGGCGGGGCCTGTGCCTGTTCCACCTGCCATGTTTATGTTGACCCTACTTGGGTTGAAAAAATTCCGGCCAAAGAAGCCATGGAAGAAGACATGCTTGATTTCGCCTATGAGGCCGACCCGGCCCGCTCGCGTCTGACCTGCCAGATTAAGGTGACAGACGCGTTGGAAGGTTTGATCGTGCAAATGCCAGAAAAACAAATCTGATGGGTTGGCGCCGGTTTGCCCTGGGGGTTGCTACGCTGGTGGCGTTGGCTGCACCGGCATTTGCGACGCCCCCCAACATTATTACAGGTGCGGACTATGAAGACCCGACCACACGCTATGACCATGGCATCCTTGGCGATGCGATTGAATGGGGCAGCCTGCGCCTAAGCGTTGACATGTGCCAGGGCTGTGAAACGTCCCAACTGCGTGATTTCATCATCCGCTTGCCCGAAAATCGGGTATTTGAAGACATCGCACCCCGCCTTGTGCCGCTTGACGACGCCGCTGGCCCCGCCGTCATGGTGGTGGAAACTGACCTGAAACTGGGCGCGCGCCTGGCCCTATATGATGAAAGCGGCCTGATCGCCGCCACACCGTTCATTGGCCGCACCCACCGCTGGCTGGCCCCCATTGGGGCCGCCGATCTGGACGGTGACGGGCAGATTGAATACGCCTATGTTGATCGCCCGCACCTGGCCCGCACCATCCGCATCTGGCGGCTTCAAAATGGTGCGCTGGTGAACGTCATTGACCTGCCCGGCTTTACCAATCACCACATTGGCGAAGACAATATTGCCGGTGGTATCCGCGACTGCGGCGCGGGCCCTGAAATGATTGTTGTGGATGCCAATTGGCAAAACATCATCGCCATCAGCCATTCACACCCCGGCTATAGCGCCCAGATACTCGGCGCCCATAAGAACCGCCGTTCATTTGCTCGGGCGCTAAACTGTCAAAACTGACACAGGCCCCAATTTTCGGACCCGCTTATCAAACGTCGCCTTGGCCTTGGCATGGGCCGAATCCAGCAATGGCAAACATTTCTCAAATGTCTTTGCGCCAGGGTTCAACACTGACACCCAGGACATCCAGCCATAGATAGGATGCGGCGTCAGCTTGTCCAATGCGGTGAAATCCCATTTCCCCTCAATATGCTGGCCTTTGCTGGGGCGCGCTGGCGGGGGCCCGAACAGTTCTAGAAAATGTGCACGATCCGCCCCGATGTTCAGCCGAAACACCCCTGGCCGGTCCAGATCTGAAGCGCGATCATTATCGCCGTTTTTTTCTTTTACAGTGGCAAAATACGTTCCCCGCGCCAGCACGCGCCCCGGATTGTAAAACAGTGTTGCCTCGCCCCAGGCATCCACTTTATTGGTGCCGCTATAACGACCCAATAATGTCTCCAATACCATGTCAGCCGTCAAATTTGCCATGTTTTACCATTCACTTTTTCGAAAATATCCCCGGGGGTTTGGGGGCAGGCAGCCCCCATTCTTGCCAAAACAGCCGGGCTTGCCCGTCCGTTACTTTAACGCCCGCCAGCCGATGTCGCCCCGGTTAAACCCGCCCGGCCAATCAACCTTATCCACCATTGCGTAGGCCCGTGCGCGCGCCGTCGCCAGGCTGCCGCCCCGCGCAGTCACATTTAATACCCGCCCACCAACGGCCACCAATTGTCCGGCCTGCAGCGCCGTTCCGGCATGGAACACCATATTCATGCTGTCCTGTGGTATGTCCGCCAGCCCGGAAATCACCGAGCCTTTTTCATAGGCCCCCGGATAGCCATCGGCCGCCATCACCACGCACATGGCGTGGTCATCGGAAAAATTAACCTGGGCATCGGCCAACTGACCGGTGGCGCAGGCCAGCAACAGATCGAGCATCTGGCCCCCCAGCCGCATCATCAAAACCTGACATTCCGGGTCACCATGGCGCACATTATATTCCACCAAACGTGGCTGGCCGTTCAATATCATGAACCCGGCATAAAGCACCCCTTGAAACGGTGTGCCCCGGCGCACCATTTCGGCCATAGTTGGGCGGATGATCTGCTCCATGGCGCGTTGGGTCACAGCGTCGCTCATTACGGGTGCCGGCGAATAGGCCCCCATGCCACCAGTATTGGGGCCGGTATCGCCATCAAAGGCACGTTTGTGATCCTGGGCCGTGCCAATGGGCAGCACGGTTTCGCCGTCAACCAGCACAAACAGCGACGCCTCTTCGCCGTGCATGAATTCTTCTATCACCACCTCGGCGCCTGCAGCGCCAAATTCACCTGAGAACATGTCATCAATTGCGGCTAATGCGGTGGTCATATCCATGGCCACAACCACACCTTTACCGGCGGCCAACCCATCGGCCTTGATCACAATCGGCGCGCCCTGGCTGTGCACATAATCACGCGCGCTTGCGGCATCGTCAAACCGTGCATAGCGCGCTGTTGGTGCATCCACAGCTGCGCAGACCTCTTTGGTGAACCGCTTAGATGCTTCAAGCATTGCCGCAGCAGCACTGGGGCCAACGCATGCAATCCCGGCATTGCGAACGGCATCGGCCACCCCGGCCACCAAGGGCGCTTCGGGGCCAACGATCACAAAATCCACGGCGTTTTCAGTGGCATATGCGGCCACTGCAGCGCCGTCCATAATATCCAACGCCACACAGTCGGCAATGCCCGCAATTCCGGCATTTCCCGGCGCCACGATCAGCTGATCGCATTTGGGGTTCTGCGCCACGGCCCAGGCCAATGCGTGTTCGCGCCCGCCGCTGCCCAAAATCAAAATTTTCATGGTTACACACCCCTTGGCCTTCGTTCACCGGCGTTCTAAACTCGCCATTGAAAATCCACAAGGCACCCCATGTCAGATCTGTTTGAAGACCCCGAGGCCAACGACAACGCCGGCAACGCCCATGAATTTACCGTTTCTGAAATATCAGGGGCGGTCAAAAAGATCATCGAGGGTGAATTTGGCCATGTGCGGGTGCGCGGTGAGGTTGGCCGCGTGTCACGCCCGGCCTCGGGGCATCTGTATTTTGACCTGAAAGATGACCGTTCGGTCATTGCCGCGATCAGCTGGAAAGGCCAGGCTGCCCGGCTTGCCACAAAACCAGAGGAAGGCATGGAGATCATCGCGACTGGGCGTATGACAACATTTCCCGGCCAGTCGCGCTATCAACTGATCGTCGAGAATATTGAACCGGCGGGCGCGGGCGCGCTGATGGCCATGCTGGAAAAGCGCAAAAAGGCGCTGGAAGCCGAGGGCCTGTTCGCCCCGTCCCACAAAAAGCCGATCCCCTATTTGCCCGATGTCATTGGCGTTATTACGTCGCCCTCGGGTGCGGTGATCCGTGATATTCTGCATCGGCTGCGTGACCGGTTCCCGCGCAAGGTGCTGATCTGGCCAGTGGCGGTGCAGGGCCAGAAATGCGCCCCCGAAGTTGCCAATGCCATCGCGCGCTTTAACGCCATGACCCCGGGGGGGGCACTGCCGCGACCGGAGCTGTTGATCGTGGCGCGTGGCGGTGGCTCGGTGGAAGACCTATGGGGGTTTAACGAAGAAATTGTTGCGCGCGCGGCGTTTGCATCTGACATTCCGCTGATCTCGGCTGTTGGTCATGAAACTGACACCACGCTGATCGATTATGTGTCAGACAAGCGCGCGCCAACCCCGACGGCAGCGGCCGAATTGGCGGTGCCGGTGCGCCTTGAATTGCTGGCCTGGACGTCTGAACAAGACGCCCGCCTGTCGCGCGCGCTAAGCCAGGGTATTAGCCAGCGCACCCAGCGCCTGCGCGATCTGTCACGCGCCCTGCCCAAACCGGCCAACCTAACCGAAACCGCCCGCCAGCGTCTTGACCGCGCTGGCGAAATGCTGCCCAGGGCGTTGCGAAATGTTGCCCAACAGAAAAACCTGCGCCTCAGCCAGATCAGCGGCACCATTCGCCCCGAAACCATGCTTCGGATCACCGCAAATGCTGCCAAACAATACCTGGACCGCGCGGCCCGCCTGCGTCCCGATCTTTTGGGCCGGGATCTGGCCCAAAAAGCCAAGACATCGGACGCCCTGAACACCCGGTTCATCACGGTTGCCGGTGCCGGGATTGACAGGCAAAAACAACGCCTTGAGGCCCTTGAACGCATGCGCCAGAACCTGGGCTATACCGAAACCCTGCGCCGGGGCTATGCGGTTGTGCGCGGGGATAATACCGTGGTCAGCACCAGCAAAGCCGCCCGCGCCGCGGCTGCCATCGAAATTGAATTTGCCGATGGCCGGGTTGCTATAGCGGGGGCAAAACCCAAGCCAAAACCGAAAAAGCCAACCGATCAGGGCTCACTTTTTTGACCTGAATTTTTTCTTTGCCAAAATACTCCCGCCCGGGGCACCCGACCCTGATTTTTCGCAGAAAAATCGCCGCCCGGTTTTAAACGCCGACTTGTGGCCCCAAACACAGCATTGGTGACAGGCTGCGCCGGGCTTCATACAGCTCGCGGCCATCGGTCACGCCAAGAAACTTTGCCCTTAAACCGGTCTCGATGCGAAAGAAATTCCAGCACTGCGCCCCTTCATCTGAGCCCTCATAGCTAAAACAGATCATCCCGGTCTCAGGCTCGTTCCAACGCCCGGTCTTGCAGTCACCATTGTCAAACGCCCAGGTCACCCGCCGCCCCGGCAGGTACTGCTCAACCCCGTAAGCCTGGCCATTTTCCATAAATGTCAGCGTCTTACCCAGGGTGTAGGCATCAAATTCATCGCCGCTCATGGCTGATTGGGCGGCAGCGGCTTGGGATAACAACATCAGGAAAGCAATTATTCTGAACATGGAATTACCTTGGCAGAAATTACCCGACCGGGCCAATCACAAATTTCCTGTGCAGCTATTTTTCCAGCGCTGCCAGTTGGCGATCCATGATCGGCCGCCAGCGTCGGGGCATCAGTGCGATCACCGCCATCACCGCCAGGCTGTGGGGCAGGGTTGGCACCCCGTGCGCCAGACCCAGCGCCGGAAACGGGCGCGCCGGATGGGCGTGGTGATCTGAATGGCGCGGCGCATTGAGCATCAGCAGGCTGGAAAACCGCTGCGGTGCATTCCAGGAATGCGCCTGGGTCACGGCTTGGGTTTTACCACCAGCCAACGTCTGGCGGCGCAGCCCATAATGCTGCACGTAATCTGACAATAGCAGCTGAACCGTGGCGTAGCCCGCCAACCCGATATAGGCGAGAACACCGCCCCATCCGGCGATCAAGCCGGCCGCAATCAGCATTGTCACGCCCCCGACAATATAACTAAAATATGGGTGTACCCCGCTGTATTCCCCGGCCCGGCGCACCCGGTTTTCAGCGTGTAACCCGGCGATAAACGACCCCCACCAGGCCCGTGGCATGAACTGGTAAAACCCCATTCCCACTGGCGCTGAATTGGGGTCTTGAACTGTGCCCACATGGCGATGATGCACCAGACGGTGGGCGGAGACATGGTGACCAAACAAATGGCTGACAAACACCCATTTCCCCAAGTGATACAGCGGTGCACGGGATCGGTGGATCAGCTCATGGGCGTTGGAATTTGACACCTGTCCAAAAAACAGCCCAAAGCTAAAAAACAGCACCAGTTTTTCCAAAGCAGAATGGCCAAACCCACCTGATAGGGCAGCTATTGCCACCCCAAGTAAGCCAAAATGCGCCGCTGCCAATATCAGCAATAACCCATCCGCCGCCGGAAATTCCCTATCTGGTGCCCCCGGCCCAGTTGCCAGCCCCGTCAGTTGATCCATCAACAGCGTGAACAGGGTCAAATAGGCCCATGCGGCCCAGATCCAGGCCCCGCCCATGACCCCGCCGATGGCCAACAGGACAACCGGTATCAGGCAAACCACGGCAAAATATGAAACCCGTTTGTGCAAGGGGCGAAATCTCCTGATAGATGTGGCGCCACCATGGCCCCGTTCGAATGCAATTGCCACGCCAAACCCGTGCCTGTGCAACACGGCTTTTAAAACCCGTCCGGAAAGATTACATGGGCTTTGCAACAACAGGGGCCCTGGATGGCGTTTTTTAAGAAGCTCAAGGATCGGCTGTTCAAGTCATCCAAAAAGATCGACGATGGTCTGGAAGCAATCGTACAAGATGGCGGTGTCCAAGAGCAGCTTTTGCCTGATGCGGTAGCTGATGTCACGCCTGCCCCCCAGTCAGAGCCGGAATTAGAGCTTGCCCCTGAACCGACACCGGTACCCGCTCCAGAGCCAGAGCCAGAGCCAGAGCCAGAGCCAGAGCCAGAGCCAGAGCCAGAGCCAGAGCCAGAGCCAGAGCCAGAGCCAGAGCCAGAGCCAGAGCCAGCCGCCCCGGCATTGGCACCGGTTCAGCCAACCGCGCCAAAGGGTGCCAAAAAGCCCGGCTTGATGGGTCGCATTCTGGGCCGCAAAGAAAACAAAACCGTCATTCGCCGGGAACTGGATGACGCCATGCTTGAAAGCCTGGAAGAACTGTTGATCAGCACCGATATGGGGGTCGACACCGCCCTGCGTGTCACAGCGAATATGGCCCAGGGGCGTATTGGGAAAAAGCTTTCCTCGCATGAAATCAAACAGTTGTTGGCCGCAGAGATTGCCCGGATCATGGAGCCCATCGCCAAGCCGATGCCGCTGTATCCGAAAAAACCGCAAGTGGTGCTGGTGGTTGGCGTCAATGGTTCGGGCAAAACCACCACCATCGGCAAGTTGGCCAGCCAGTTTAAGGCCGCCGGTAAAACGGTGGTTGTTGCCGCCGGTGACACGTTTCGTGCCGCCGCCGTTGAACAGTTGCAGGTCTGGGGCGTGCGCGCCGGAGTACCAGTTCTGACTGCTCCTGAAGGGTCGGACCCGGCCAGCCTGGCCTATGACGCCATGGAGCAGGCCGAACGCGATGGGGCAGATCTGTTGATGATCGACACTGCCGGGCGGCTGCAAAATCGGGCTGATCTGATGGAGGAATTGTCAAAAATTGTCCGCGTCATTCGCAAAAAAGACCCTACAGCCCCCCATAATACCCTATTGGTGCTGGACGCCACGACCGGGCAGAACGCGTTGAACCAGGTTGAGGTTTTTCAGAAAATTTCTGACGTTACCGGGCTGGTCATGACCAAGCTTGACGGCACGGCCAGGGGCGGCGTGTTGGTGGCACTGGCCGACCGGTTTGCCCTGCCGATCCATGCCATTGGGGTGGGTGAGCAAATTGATGATCTGGATGCATTTGATCCGGAAGAATTTGCCAAGGCATTGACAGGCTTGGAAATCTGACACAAGTACGAGCGGGGCCTATGGAAAGCTAAATAATGTTTGTTTCGGGGAAACGTCTGATCAGTCTGATTATGGCTGTATCAGCAGCGATTTTTGTCACCCTTCCAGCCCTCAGCCAAGGCCTGATCACCATGGAAGGTGATAAATGCAGCAATGATATTGCGGCTTTTGCGACGCTTACCGGCTCTAAGGTGCTGACCGCATTCCAACCCGGCCGAATTATGGGCAGATGCACGGCGCAGAATGTGCAAATAACACGGGCAGACATTGAGCTTTCTGTCCCTTATATGGAATGGAAAGCTGGCAGCTTTAGCGGCATTCTTATGGGCGACATTCCAGAGAGCATGTTCTTTACAGCCAAGGGAATTAACATTGTCAAATCCCCGCCGAATGACCCGATCTGGGCCTTTCTGAAAAGCCAAAGCCATGCGCAGGGTGGCATAAAAGCCGCCCTTAGATTTTCCTACGATCCAAGCGAACAGACGCTTGATATTACGCAGCTGGCGCTTGGCTTTGCAGGCGGGCACAGTATTGGCGTAACAGCCAAGGTGCACGGGGTTTCCGGGGTGCTGGCGGCGTCGCCTTTGCAAGGTGTGCTGAGCGTTGTTGGTGATGAAGTGCTGGTGGATATCAACGGGCGCAGTGGCTTTATGCAGGACCTGTTTGCAGCCCTGCTGATGCGCAGTTTTGCAGCTAAAAACCCCGATGAAACCCGCAGTGCTGCTATGCAATATGTCAACAGTGAATTCACCTATCTGCTGGCCCAGAACGACCTGAGCGATCTACGAAAAATGGTTAATAGCTTGCCTGCACCGGCGGGCAGTATTTCCCTGGGGTTTTATGCGGATAACGGCGTTTCAGCCGCCAGTGTCGCCCTGATGTTGCTAAGCGACAAACCTGACTGGGCCAAAAATGGTGTCAGCCTGTCTTTTGGCTATGATCCGGCAGGGTTTGGTGGCGCAAACTGATGCGGCGCGGGGCCATTAATGACTGACTGGTTACTAAGTATTGAGGGCACCCAGGTCGGCCACCAGGTGGCGCTTGGGTTGGCGCTGTTGGCTGCGATTTTGCATGCCCTGTTCGGGGCTTTGCAAAAGGGCCGCCATGATCCCTGGCTGAGCCGAGGCGCGATCGATATTTGCTATCTGGGGCTAGCTGCGCCGTTTGCTTTGTTTGTGGTGCCCTGGCCCGAGCCGCATATGTGGCCGATATTTGCCGGTGTGATTGTGATCCATGTGGGCTATAAATTGGCCCAGGCGCAAACCTATTCTAAGGGTTCCTATACGGTGGTGTACCCGGTGGTGCGCGGCACCAGCCCGGTGTTCACGGTGTTTGGTGCCTATCTGCTGTTTGGCGAAGTGTTCACCACGTTGCAATGGCTGGGGGTTGCGGTTTTGGTGTCGGGTATTTTCGGGCTGGCGGGTTATAATCTGCGCACCGTCAAAGTGAACCGTGACACGTTGGTTCCAGCGCTGTGGCTGGCACTGCTGACCGGGGTTTTTGTGGCGCTTTATACCACCTATGATGCCTATGGCATCCGCGCCACGGCTGATCCGTTCACGTTTTTGGCGTGGTTTTTCATGCTCGACGGTATTGTAATGCCGGTTATCGCCTATCGGCGCTGGCGTGCCATGCCCGCGCGCCCGATCCTGGGGCCGCTGTTCGTGCGGGGTATTATTGGTGCGGTTGTTGCAATATTCAGTTTCGGTTCCATTTTAATGGCTACCCGTCTGGATACCGTTGGGCAGGCGGCAGTCTTGCGTGAAACCAGTGTGGTGTTCGCCGCGCTGATCGGCTGGTTGGTGCTAAAAGAACGGGTAGGATGCGTGCAACTGGCATTAATGCTGTTGATAGCCGCTGGCGCTGTGCTAGTGGAAATGGGCGGATAAAGGGAAATACAATGGACGAAAAACAAATCAACCCGGTTACTAAGCTGGCCCTGGAACTGGGCCCGGTGGTGCTGTTTTTCATCCTGTATATCCGGCTGCGTGATCGGGTATTTGACATAAACGGTACTGAATATTCCGGCTTTATTTTGGTGACAGCGCTATTTATCCCACTGATCGCGCTGTCGACATTCATCCTGTACAGGATGACTGGCAAGCTGGCGAAAATGCAGATCGCAACGCTGGTATTGGTGACGGTATTTGGCGGGCTGACGGTGTATTTCAACGATGAGCGGTTTTTCAAGATGAAGCCGACCATCATTTATCTGCTGTTTGGTGGCGCGTTGGGTTTTGGCCTGCTGCGCGGCAAATCCTACATGGAATATATGATGGGTGAGGTGATGCCTCTTAAGCCTGAGGGCTGGATGATCCTGACCAAGCGCATGATGATGTTCTTTTTCACGATGGCTGTGGTGAACGAAGCCATATGGCGTAATTTTAGCACCGATGCCTGGGTCAGTTTTAAGACCTTTGGCCTGACCATCGCAATATTTGCGTTTTTCATGACCCAGGGTGGATTGCTGGCGAAATACGGTGCGGCGGGTGAGACAGAAGAAAAATCTTAGTATAAGATTTTTGCCTCTGGCGGGGATATTTAGGAAAAGAAGAATGGTTGGGCAGGTTTAGCCTTTTTGCCCGAACAGTATTTTTTGGGCCGCGTCTTCTTGGCCTTTTTCCAGTTTGCGATCCCGCAATTCAGCCCCCACTGCCCGCCCGGCAATAACCGCTTTGCGCGTGCCCAGCTTATCCAGCCAGCGGGCCAGGTTGGGTTTGTCATCCAGTGATTGTTGCTGGCCCTGCCAGCCCGATACCCAGCCCCAAAGCGCCATATCGGCGATGGAATAGAAATTTCCCGCGACGTATTTATTGTCAGCCAGCCGCGTGTCAAGCACCCGGTACAGGCGGCCAACTTCATTGCGATAGCGGTCTTTGGCGTAGGGCAGGTCATGGGGCGGGGTCATAGAAGGCGCGTATTTAAGGAAATGATGCGCTTGGCCTGCCATGGGGCCAACGCCGCCCATCTGCCACATCAGCCATTCGTCAACTGCAATATGGTCGCGTTCGCTTTGTCCGTAAAATTGCCCGGTCTTGCGGGCCAAGTATTGCAGGATTGCGCCGCTTTCAAAGATCGAAATTGGCGCGCCACCGGGGCCATCGGGGTCAGTGATGGCTGGCATTCGGTTGTTGGGGGCGATTTCCAGGAATTCAGGTTTGAACTGATCGCCGGCGCCGATATCAATGTAATTCACCCGGTAGGGCAGGCCCATTTCTTCCAGTGCGATGGAAATTTTCCAGCCGTTTGGGGTGGGCCAGTAGAAGAGATCAATAGTGTTTTCCATGGGGTTCTCCCTTTGCAGCCAAGATGGCCTTTTTGGGCCAAACAGCAAGGGCAAATACCGAAGGTTTCTTGACCCCGCGCAAAATTGACGCTACCCAAACCATTGTGGCGATTTGTTACCGGATTGCGGGCCACGTTAAATATGCCGCTAAAAGGGTCAGGGTCATATGATGCCCCGATGCCCTCCGGTGTCGGGGTTTTTTGATGCGCTAAAGGGGCATAACATGGCAGATAAGTGGAACACTCGCACCAAGCTGGTGCATGCGGGCAGCAGACGCAGCCAATATGGTGAAGTCTCAGAGGCAATTTTTCTGACTCAGGGTTTTGTCTATGACAGTGCCGAGGCAGCCGAGGCCCGGTTTATTGAAATTGGCGATGACGAATTTATCTATGCCCGCTATGGCAACCCGACCACGCGGATGTTTGAGGAACGGATTGCCGCGTTGGAGGGGGCCGAGGATGCCTTTGCCACGGCCAGCGGCATGGCGGCGGTCAATGCGGCGCTGATGTCTGTTCTTAAGGCTGGCGATCATGTGGTGTCATCGCGCGCCCTGTTTGGATCGTGCCTGTATATTCTGGAAGATGTACTGCCGCGTTTCGGGGTTGATGTGACCTTTGTTGATGGCGCTGACCTGGACCAGTGGCGCGCCGCCATGCGCCCCGACACCCGCGCGGTTTTCCTGGAAACCGTGTCTAACCCGACGCTGGAAGTGATTGACCTGAAAGCCGTGTGTGGCATTGCCCATGGGGTTGGCGCATTGGTGATTGCCGACAATGTTTTTGCCACGCCGATCTATTCCACGGCTATAGAATGTGGTGTTGATATGGTAGTCTATTCCACCACCAAACATGTGGACGGGCAGGGGCGTTGCCTGGGTGGTGTTGTGCTGGGCAGCAAAGAATTAATCCGCTCAACCGTTGAGCCTTATCTGAAGCATACCGGCGGCGCCATGAGCCCGTTTAACGCCTGGGTGATGCTGAAATCCATGGAAACGCTTGATCTGCGGGTGCGCGCCCAGACGGCAACAGCCACGGCGGTGGCCGAGGCGCTGGCGGGGCATGAAAAGCTGCGCCGTTTGTTGTACCCGCACCATGCCACCCACCCACAGGAAACGCTGGCAAAGGTGCAGATGGAGGCAGGGGGCACCGTGCTGTCCATTGACATCGCAGGCGGCAAGGACGCGGCGTTCAGGTTTCTGAATGCTTTGGAAATATTCATTATTTCCAACAATTTTGCCGATGCAAAAAGCATTGTCACCCATCCGGCCACAACCACCCATCAGCGCCTGAGCGAAGACCAGCGCGCAAGTCTGGGCATCACTGACGGGTTGGTCAGGGTGTCTTGCGGGTTGGAAGATACCGGTGATTTGATCGGTGATCTGTTGACTGGGTTGGCGGCGGTCTAAAATTTGGACTCTGGGCAAAAACCACCTACATAGGGACGGCGACCAAAGCGAACGGGGTTTTTATGAACATCCAATCCAGTAAGACCAGCCCGGACAGCGACCGCAAAGCGGCTGAAAAGGCGTTGAAACTGTTGCAAGCCTGGGCCAAGGGTGCGACCGCCACAGAGGTTGCCGAGCTGCACCCGGTAATTTCACGTCTGTTGCCGGACCATGAACTGGGTAATTATCCGGCCTTGATCCGTGCTTACCCGGAAGAGTTTGAGGTGGATGAAGCCTATCGCGCGTCGCTGCCTGACCTGCAAAATGGCCCCGAAAGCCTGATCAAGGGTGCCAAGCGCCATATCGAACATGTGGGGATTTCAAATTTCCGTCTGCCGATCAGCTTTCATTGCCGCGATAATGGCGATGTAACGCTGGAAACCTCGGTGACTGGCACCGTAAGTCTGGACGCGGGTAAAAAGGGCATCAACATGTCCCGGATCATGCGCACGTTTTATAAACACGCCGAAGAAACATTTAGCTTTGATGTGATTGAAACTGCGCTGGACGCCTATAAAACCGATCTGGACAGCTTTGACGCCCGCATCCAAATGCGGTTTTCCTTCCCGATGAAAGTGCAAAGCCTGCGCTCTGGTTTGTTTGGGTTTCAATATTACGACATCGCGCTTGAGCTGGTTGAAACCGGCGGCGTGCGCAAGAAAATCATCCACCTTGATTATGTCTATTCTTCAACCTGCCCCTGTTCTCTGGAACTGGCCGAACATGCCCGCCAGCAGCGCGGGCAACTGGCCACGCCCCATTCGCAACGCTCGGTGGCGCGGATATCGGTGGTGATGGATTGTGACGAACCCTGTCTGTGGTTTGAAGATATTATTGACCATTGCCGCACGGCGGTGCCAACCGAAACCCAGGTGATGGTGAAACGCGAAGATGAACAGGCGTTTGCCGAACTAAACGCCGCCAATCCGATTTTTGTGGAAGACGCTGCGCGGCTGTTTTCCGAGGCCCTGCAAAATGACCCCCGGATCGGTGATTTTCGCATCATCGCCAGCCACCAGGAAAGCCTGCATTCCCACGACGCGGTGTCGATCCTGATAGAAGGCGACACCTTTGCCGATGAAAGCCTGGACCCGAAACTGTTCAACACGCTGTTTCATGTGGGGTAGGGTGGGCGCGCTCGATCAGCCCTGAAAAACATCCCTGCTTGGGATTATGGGCGTGGATGCAGGTTATGGTCGGGTTATCAAACAGCGTGTGGATCAGCGGTTCGATGCCATCCCCTTGGGCGATATCAGCATCAAGCCCCCCCCTTCCACCCTTCAAGCAGGGGTACCAAATTTGGCGACATCATTTATAGATACCACCGGTTTTCGCAGTTTGCTTGACACGGCCCGTACACCCCGCCAAGCCTTCACCTATGTTTGATCTGCGCCCCGTAGGATACGTTATCGGCCTGTTGGTTGCGGCCCTTGGGGCGGCGATGCTGTTCCCGATGCTGATCGATTATGCCCAGGGGAACGGCCACTGGACAGCGTTCTTTGAGGCGGCGGTGATTTCCGTTGTGGTGGGCGGGCTTATGGCGCTGGCTTGCGCCAATGGCGTCAAGCAGCACCTGTCCATTCAGCAGACGTTTTTACTGACCACGGGGGTTTGGGTTGCGCTGCCGGTATTTGGTGCAATCCCGTTCCTAACCGGCGCCACAGGGCAGGAAGCGGTCAGCTTTGTTGATGCCATGTTTGAAGCAATGTCTGGTCTGACCACGACTGGATCAACGGTGTTTTCCGGGCTGGAGGATTTCCCCAAGGGGCTGTTGTTCTGGCGGGCGCTGTTGCAATGGTTTGGCGGCATCGGCATCATTGTTGTGGCCATGGTGTTTTTGCCAGAGCTGCGGGTTGGTGGTATGCAGATATTCCGTTCGGAAGGCTTTGATACTTTTGGCAAAATTCTGCCTCGGGCCACTGAAATTGCGTCGCGTATTTCAGTTGTATATTTCACCCTGACCATCCTGTGCGCCTTTACATATCTGGGGTTCGGCATGGCGCCGTTTGACGCCACAACCCACGCCATGACCACGGTCGCAACCGGTGGTTTTGCCAATTACGACAGCTCTTTCGAAGTGTTTTCGCCTGGGGTGGAATACGCCGCCGTGCTGTTCATGCTGCTGGCTGCTTTGCCGTTTGTGCGTTATGTTCAACTGTTGGCCGGATCGGCCAAACCGCTGCTGCATGACAGCCAGATACGGGTGTTTTTCGCCACTGTTTTCGCCATTGTTCTGGTGATGGTGATCTGGCAACTGAACAGCTTTGATACGGCTACAGAAACATCGTTTCGTAAGGTTCTGTTCAATGTTGTGTCTATTTTAACAGGCACCGGATATTCCAGCGAAGACTATATGGCCTGGGGCGGATTTCCTGTCGCGCTGTTCTTTTTTGCCGGCTTGATAGGCGGGTGCGCTGGGTCAACGTCTTGTTCAATAAAGATATTTCGGTATCAGCTGTTATTTTCGTCAATCAAGGCCCAGGTTGGCCGTATCCATTCGCCCCATGGGCTGTTTTCCCCGCGCTATGG
This sequence comes from Paracoccaceae bacterium, assembly GCA_036479015.1. Lineage (GTDB taxonomy): Bacteria > Pseudomonadota > Alphaproteobacteria > Rhodobacterales > Rhodobacteraceae > NVTR01. The sequence continues at coordinate 79,753 of JAZGFB010000034.1, forward strand.
CGGGCGCAGTGTTGGCGATGATGTGCTGTCGTCTGTCATGGCGTTTTTTGTTTTGTTTGTGGTGTCGCTGGGCGTCATAGCGATCTTGCTGGCGCTGACCGGGCTTGATTTCATCACTTCGGTTTCCGGGGCGGCGGCGGCGCTGGCCAATATTGGCCCCGGCCTTGGCCCGATCATCGGCCCGGCTGGTAATTTTAGCAGTCTGGAGGATTCCGCCAAATGGATATTAATTGCCGCCATGCTGATTGGCCGGTTGGAACTGATGGCGGTGTATGTGCTGTTTACCCTGAAGTTCTGGAGAGGGTGATGCCGCCGTAGGTTCGGGCGGCGTTTTTATGTTCCACCAAATTGAGCGCCTGACGGCGCATTTTTATAAGCCCTTCGGGCGGTTTTCAGCTCCGCTGGGGGATATTTGTGGAACAGTGATGGTTAGTTCCAGCAGCTGACCAACACTGTCATGTTAGCGGCGATATCTGTCAGGTCTTCCGGGGCAATCTGTTGGCTGGCGGGAGACAGCAGCGGCTGAATTTCGTTTGCGGTCAGGAAATCAGACAGGGCCGCGGATCCGGCTGCGAAGCGCACGCCCTCTGGCAATTTGCGATCTGCACTTTCCACGGGAAGCAACATACCAAGAACCGCACCAGTTGCGGCGTAAACCGGGCCGCCAGCGTCCGCTGATGTGGCCATAATGGCCAGGCGATTGAGCTTGGGGTTGCCATCTAATCCGCGCAGGTCTGACAGCGTACCATAGGTCAGCGACGGGGCCCCGAGCAGCCCACCAAAGGAATAACCAGACAGTGCAATCTCTGAATTTAGTCGCGGTGAACTGGTCAGAAATTGGGCAACAGCCAGTGGCGCCAGAGTTTCGCTGGGGCGCAGCAATGCCAGGCCAAGGTTTTGGTCAATGGTCGAAACTTCGGCTGAGAAACTATCGTCAATTATCACCCGGGCGCAGCTGGCCACCGAATGTGCAGATGTTAGTATTGTGCCAGTCTGATCAACGTAAAACCCCGAGGCCACACCATCGGGCTGACGAATGTCCAGGCCAGCCAAAAGGTCAAGCGCCTGGGCTGCGTTTGGGTCACCGTATACATCGGGTAAAACCGTGTCGCCCAGGGGTTCAAAGCTGGCTTTCATGGCGTTGACCACCAGGGTTTGACGTTTGTCAGGGGGGCCATTCCAGATCAGGGTAAAGCCTTTCACGTGGCCATCGGCCAGCGCCGCATAGGTATAGGACGACATGGCGCTGTCTTCCCCGGTTAGGGTAAAATTCCGGCGGCTGATATTGCGCGCCCCGTCCAGCGGAACAACTTCCAGTGTTTGCATGATGTCATACAGCCCACGCAGGGTGGCTTCATCGCCGGACTGGCTGATCAGCAGCAGTTGCACATTGTCGTCTCCGACGGATTTGAAGTGGGCAAAGGGCGGGTCATAGCGGTCAAAGTTGACCATGGTTGTTGGGATGTCGATTTTGATGCCAGCGGTGGCGTCGATCAGGGGGGCCATGCCAAGGCTTGTGAGCATATCCTGATAGCGCGTCACCAAGGTATGGCGCTGTGCTGTGGTCAGAACGCCAGTGTTTTCAAGGCCTTCCTGAAGTTGCCAGGCGGCCATGGACCCGCGTGTCCCCGGGCCGATCGCGCCGTCAATTGTCGAGGCATAGAAGCCTTCCCATTGCAGGGCGGTTTGCAACAGCATGCGATCTTCGCGGCCCAGCTGGCGTTCAGCCCGCCGCGCATCTGCGACGGTTTCTTCGGCTGGTATTAGGGGTTGAATTTCGGCAATTTCAGCGTCGGGTTGAACATTTGGGGCAACGGGGGGTGTGGTGCCGATAACCGCCCCAATGGGCCAGAACTGGCGGCGAAAATTTGACCCATCTACGATGTAACTGTCGTTGGGAATTTGCCGTGTAACGCGCAATTGCAGCAGGGCATCTGCCGCATCAGCAGCGGTGAACGGCCCAAGTGCTATCGCATACCAGCCCGACCCTGTGGCAAACCCAGAAACATTTTGCAGGTTTGCGGCATATTGACGGGCCACTTCCTGGGCTTGACCCAGTGAGCGTTGTGCTTTGATTTGCACCCAAACGGTTTGCTGTGCGCTGGCAAGATTTGCAAATGTGGTCATTGCCAAAATCACCACGCCAAATAGAATTCTGCGCATACCTATTACCGTCCACTTCCCAAGTTGCGATTCCCCGGTTGTATTTAGCCGCGCCAGTCATGGAATGCACGTGGTGATTATTGGTTCAGCCGGCAATGGCTAGTTCAGGGTGCTGGGCTGTGTAATACCCCTGTGACATCCGGTTGTGTTAGGAGCAGGACGATGAGCAATACCACGCTTGACCCCCAGGACTGGGACAGCTTTCGCCGCGATGCCCATGCGCTGCTTGATCAGGCATTGGATAAGATGCAATCGGCGCGCGATGGCCGGGTCTGGACACCGCTGCCCGAGGCGATGAAGGCCACGCTGAATGCACCGCTGCCAACCGCCCAGATGAACAGCGCAGAAATTGCCAGCCGGTTGTCGGCAATGCTGCCTTACGGTGTTGGCAACACCCACCCGCGGTTTTTCGGTTGGGTGCATGGTGCTGGCACCCCCGGTGATATTTTGCCTGACATGGCCGCCGCCGCCATGAACGCCAACCTGGGCGGGCGCGACCACGGGGCGATCTATGTGGAGCGTCAGGTGCTGGACTGGTGCCGCCAGATGATGGGGTTTCCTGAGGCGGCCAGTGGTTTGATCACATCGGGCACATCGATGGGTACGATCGTTGCGCTTAAGGTGGCGCGGGATCGGGCGATGGGGTTTTCCAGTCGCGCCGCGGGTGTTGGGGGTGCCAGCTTGGTTGGGTATACATCGCAGCAGGCCCATGCCTGTGTGGCCCAGGCGTTTGATATGCTGGGGCTTGGATCGGACGTCTTGCGAAAAATCCCAACTGATGCCGATTTTCGCATGGATATCAACGCCCTGAGCGACCAGATCAACGC
>JAZGFB010000035.1:0-2948 GCA_036479015.1 Paracoccaceae bacterium
CGCTGGAACATCTGGTCGCGCGCACGGTAAATCGTACCGATGCATCAAAATTCATCTATATTCTCAATCAGATAGACACCGCCGCCAAGGACGACAACACCGAAGAAATCGTCGCCGCGTGGCAGCGTGCCATTGCACAGGCCGGGCTGTCAGCAGGCAAGTTTTTCACAATTTATGATGAAACGGCAGCCGTTCCGATTGAAGATATTTCCCTGCGCGAACGCTTTCGCACAAAACGCGACCATGATCTTGACCAGATCATTCAGCGTATGGACGGTGTGGAACTGCAGCGCAACTATCGCATCGTTAGCATGCTGGAAACAGTGGCAAGCGAGCTGGAAAACGATACCCTGCCAAAACTACGCGATGCCCGTGCCCGCTGGCGTCGTCTGGTTCTGCTGGGTGATGCTTTTGTAGGGGCTGCAATACTTGCTGTGGGTGTCGCGTTGTGCCAATATTTCGGCTGGTCGCTGCCATCAACTATGCAAACAACAAACTGGATCAAAGCCAACCCGATCGATGCCGCAGTTGCTGCACTGGCCGGTGTAATCCTGATCCTCGCGCTTCACTATTGGATACGCGGTCTTGTTGCCAAACGCGTCGCCGCCGGGCTCAGCAATTCTTATGGCCAACTTGACCTGAAACTGCGTCAGGCATTTTTGAAAAATACCGGCCTGTTCCAGTCAATTTTCCGCGCAGAACCAACGGGTTGGGGCAAGCGCGCGGCTAAGAACTTGCGCCAAATACGCGAAACCGTCGCCGGCCATATCCAAAACCTGAATGACAGATATGCTGATCCATCCGGCAAAACCCCGGATCAATTACCAGTTAACGCCACTCAGCCCCGGTCCAAAGCCCGCAACAACGGCTGATAGCCGGCCACTGACGCCCGTATCGACGCCGCGCTTGCCCGGTCATCATCTGCACGCCAGGCGCTTTCGCTCAGGCCCAGAACCCGCGGGATCATCATCGGCCACATATCGGCGTCCTTGATGGAAAATTCGCTCCAGAACTGGCCCTGCACGCCGATGATATTACCCTCAAGCTCTGGCTCATCCGCTGGAACAGGCAACCATTCAACCGTGTCTTCCAGTGAAACCGTCCCCGCCCAGCGTGTTCCCCGCTCAGACCAGCCTTCCGAATGGGCCATATCGAAATAAACGTTCTGCGCCGGGCACATAACAACTTTGTACCCCTCTCGCGCCGCATCCAGCCCCGGGCCCTGCCCGGTCCATGAAAACAGGATCGCGCCATTGCCAATGCCACCGTTCTTGCCCTTCACCGCCTCTTCCCAAGCACAGGGTGTTGCCCCCTTGGCGACCACAATTTTGGCCGCCCGGTCCATAAACCATCCCTGCAAATCATCCAGCGTGTCCAGCCCATGCTCTGCCATCAATGCCTTGGCAGCCGGTGAATGTTCCCAGGCCGCAGGCGGGCGCTCATCACAGCCCAGATGCACATGCGCGAACGGGAAAATCGCTGCTACTTCGGCTGTCAGGTTTTCGATGAACTCCCAAGTAAACGGCATCGCCGGGTTCATGGTGTTGGCCAGATAGCCTTGAATACTTTCCTCGGCCGTATTATCGCCCGGGTCCCGCATCTGCGGAAATATCCGGGTCAAAGCGTAGGCATGGGCCGGAATTTCAATTTCCGGCAACACTTCGATCTGCAATTCGGCCGCGCGCGCAATCAGCTCAGCGGTGAATTCCAGCGAATAACTGCCCCCCGTTGGCCCACTGCCACCACCAAACACACCCGGCACCAATTGCCCGGCGCCCCGCATCCGGGTTTGCTGCCAGATTTCCGGGTAACTTGTGACCTCCAGGCGAAACGCTTCGTCATCGGAAAAATGCCAGTGGAACCGGTTCAGCTTGAACAGCGCCATCATGTCCAGAAACTGCATAATGGTTTCGGGTTCAAAAAAATGCCGCGCGCAATCCAGATGCTGGCCGCGCCAGCCAAATCGCGGATAATCGGTGATCGTGCCGCAAGGCACTTCGCCGCCATGGTTCACACATAGGCTTAGCAAGCTTACACCTGCATAAAACGCCCCGGCATCGCTATTTGCCCGAATGACCACACCATCAGGCGAAATCGTCAGTTCATTCCCTTCATCCGGCCCGTCAAAATCTGATGACACCTTCAGGGCCACACCGGCCCCAAGAAAAACCCCCAGATTGTTGCGCAAGGCCAGTGCATCAACGGCACCTAAAGCCCCGGAGAAATCTGCTTCCGTCTCCAGTTTAAACCCACCACGACAATCTAGCGTCCCTGTGGCAGCCACCCAATCACTGGGTGCCGGAACCAATTGCAACCCGTCAGAAACCGGCCCGTAATCCGGCTCTGCAATCACAACTTCCTGACCGGTAAATTCGATCCTGACTTCAATGATGCTGCCGTCTGGTTGGCGCACATGGGCCCCTTCGGGCAACCAGCTGTAGTTGAAAATCTCAAACCGCTCATCCACAAACCCAACTGACAGCGCCCCGGATGTCGGATCATCCAATACCACCTCTGTATAACCGCCAACGCCCAGCACTTTACTGCAACCCGCTACTGCCTGAACCGGGGCAACCATGCTGAAACACAACACACCATTGGTCGGAAAATCGCCAATCCTACCCGCAAAAATACGCCCATCCTGAATGCTCAGGGCCCAAACCAGTTCTTCGCTCATGTAATGTTCCTAAACTTGCAATTCGGCGACAAAATCATAGGCGTCACCTCGATAAGTTCCTGTCGAATATTCTATGACCCGCCCACTTTCCAAATACCCGGTTCGGGCAATTGTCAGTGCCGGATCAGATGTTTCGGCCCCCAGATGCTCGGCCTGATCTGGCGTCAAAATTGTCGCTGATATCCGTTGAATGGCGCGCACCGGACGCATGCCGCGTTTATCCAAAACAGTATACAGCGACGTCGTAACATCTTCGGGGTTCGGTAAAATG
>JAZGFB010000036.1:0-2858 GCA_036479015.1 Paracoccaceae bacterium
CTACAACGCCCACCACAAGGTAAGCCAGGTTCAGCATCACCACATTCACAATCGGTGAAATCGCATTTGGAAACGCATGTTTGAAAATCACATTGAACGCCGACAGACCCTTAAGTTCTGCCGTTTCAATATAGGCCGACTGCATCACGTTCAGGATCGCGGCGCGCGTCATCCGCATCATATGCGCCAGCACCACCATCACCAGCACCGCCACCGGCAGGGCAATGGCGTTCAGCTTGTCCAGAAAGCTCATGCTGTCATACACCGTCGCCACCGACGGGAACCAGCGCAGCTTGACCGCGAAAAAGAATATCAGCACATAGCCGATGAAAAATTCAGGTAGCGAAATTGACGCCAGCGTCAGCCCGGAAATCAGCTTATCCGGCCAGCGGTTGCGATACCGCACCGCCATCAGCCCCAGAAAAATCGCCAGCGGCACGGCAACAACAGCAGCGGTAGACGCCAGAAACAGTGTGTTACCCAGCCGCTTGCCGATCTGTTCACCAATATCTTTGCCATTTGACAGGGCCGTACCCAGATCACCGGTCACCACACCACCAAGCCAGCTGAAATACCGCGACAATGCCGGTTCATCCAACCCCAGTTCGGCCCGCAGGTTCGCCAGTGCGGTCGGTGTCGCCGATTGGCCCAGAATACTTTGCGCCACATCGCCGGGTAAAATTTGCGTACCGGCAAATATCAGGGCCGACACCGCAAGCAAAAGAAGCAGACCCAGCGCTAAACGCTGGGCCACAAGTTTTAGTAGTGATGACATATCTGATTAAGCCGTTGACCAGGCTTTGATCAGCGATTTGTCGTTCATCATGCCACCATTGGAGTCATTTTCGTAACCACCAATATTCGGACCAGCCGCATCAATAAAGTCATTGAACATCGGCAGGATCAGGCCGCCTTCGTCGCGCACCATAACGGCCGCAGCGCGGTACAGTTCTTTACGCTTGGTCTGGTCCAGTTCGGCGCGGGCTTCGATGATAAGCTTATCGAAATCTTCGCGGAAGAACTTGGTGTCGTTCCAGTCAGCAGTCGACAGATAGGCCGTCGAATACATCTGGTCCTGCACCGGACGTCCACCCCAGTATGACGCAGAAAACGGCTGAACATTCCAGACCTCTGACCAGTAACCATCACCCGGTTCGCGCTTGATCTCCAGTGGGATACCAGCGGCAGCCGCACTTTGTTCAAACAATTGGGTCGCATCAACGGCACCCGGAAACGCAACATCAGATGTGCGCAACACGATAGGTCCGTCATGGCCGGATTTCTTATAGTGGAAAGCCGCCTTATCCGGGTCATAAACCCGCTGCTCAATATCATCTGAAAACAGGGGATAGGACGCATTGATCGGGAAATCGTTGCCGACAGACCCAAACCCTTGCAGGATTTTATCAACCATTTCCTGACGGTTAATCGCATATTTCAGCGCCAAACGCAGGTCCAGATTGTCAAACGGTGCGGTGTTTGTGTGCATGATGAACACATAGTGACCACGGCCCGAAACATTGTGCACGGTCACACCGGGCACACGCTGTACCAGGTTCACAACCTTGGGCTCAACCCGGTTGATCACGTCAACCTGGCCCGATTGCAATGCCGCCAGACGGGCTGTTGCATCATTCAGGATGACAACTTCAACATCGTTGGCATGGCCACGATTGTCGGCGTCCCAGTAGTTTTCAAAACGGGTTGACGCGTGGCGTACACCCGGATCGTTTTCAACGATCTTGTAAGGCCCGGTACCGATACCCGCCGCCGGATCATCCATGCCACCATTTGGAAAGACCATCAGGTGATAATCGGCCATCAGGAATGGAAGGTCGGCATTTGCTTCTTTCAAGGTGATCACAACGTTCTGACCATCTACAGCCATGCTGTCGATGCCCTGAACAATGCCCAATGCACCAGATTGCGAATTTTCATCCGAATGGCGCTGCAAGGTTGCCATTACATCATCAGGTGTCAGGGTTTTGCCGTTGTGGAATTCAATACCTTCGCGGATTTTGAAGTTCCAGGTCTTCGCATCGGCAGAAGCTTCGACACTTTCGGCCAGACGCATTTCAATTTCACCGGTTGGGCCAACTTCTACAATGGTTTCTGCCCATGTGCGGCCAAACCCAATTGGCGCGTCAGACGCCCAAAGCGCGGAATCCAGCGTGTCGGACGATGCCCCACCCTGATAACCGGCCTTTAGCGTGCCGCCCTTAACCGGGCTGGCATGTGACGCTGCATGCGCCATGATCCCGGACGCCATGGATGCAGACACACCCAAAGCTGCCGCGCGACCCATAAAGGCGCGCCGGTCCATCAGACCGTCCACAACCCGTTTACTTAAGTAGTTAAGTTCCTTTGACATATGTTAGTTCTCCCTAGTGTTTCGGGGCCAAACAGCGGGCCCTCTGATTCTTCCTGATCAGGATACGCGCAAAAGCAATTATAGCTAAGCATTTATCACCGATCAGAAATTTCCCATCTGGGATTGATCCACGCCTGCGCATTTTCTGGCGCCAGCGGGACCTTCCCAAGTATATGATCTGCCATCTTTTCCCCAACCATTATCGATGGTGCGTTCAGGTTCCCATTAGTGATGCGCGGAAATATGGACGAATCCGACACTCTTAGGCCGTTTACGCCAATTACCCGCCCTTCAGGGTCTATAACCGATGCCGGATCATCTACCGCACCCATCCGGCAGGTGCCGCAGGGGTGAAACGCGCTTTCAGCATGTTCCTTGATAAACCCGTCAATTTCATCGTCACTTTGCACATCTTCACCGGGCTGGATTTCGCGCCCCCGATAGGGCACAAACGCTTCCTGCCCCAGAACCTCGCGCGTGACCCGCA
>JAZGFB010000037.1:0-207809 GCA_036479015.1 Paracoccaceae bacterium
GAAATTCACCAAAATACTTGGTGATCGCCGCCGTTAGCGTCGTCTTGCCGTGGTCAACATGGCCAATGGTGCCAACGTTAACATGCGGTTTATTGCGTTCAAACTTTTCCTTAGCCATGGGGGCCTCATAAATCAAAGGGGCCGGTATGGCCCAGTTCCTGTCCGGGCGCTCGTTACGGACAAATCGAAAGAAAATCAAGCATCAGTTATCTATTGCGTCGTCAATTGTGGTTTCTGAAATCGCTTCGGCGGCGGCCAGATCGGTTGTTTGTGCATCCAACGGCGGCAGTCCGACCCATTCGGGGTTTTCCAATATCCAGTCCTGAATGGCCTTGGCCATGTTGTTGGCCAGCGTCGTCATTTGTTTTTCTTTATTTTGGGTCAGGCCGGAACCAATAAGAGATTCACCGGACAGGCCTTCAAATATTGTCAGTACCTTGGCCTCTTGGTTGACCTTTTCACCCAACGCATCGTCCCACATGTTCAGCGTGACAACCAACACAGATTTTGGCTTGAAAACCACCGGAACACCGGGCAGGGCCAAAACATAGGCGTCCATTTTGATGCCTATATGGTAGAATTTATCGCCCTCATAGCTGCCAAATCGGCTGTCCATGGCGCGGGTCAAGGCCGCATGCCAGGCTTCGTCGGTTTGGGGTCGCGACAGGGGGCCCATTTCGGGTTCATTAACCACGATAATGTTATGGCCAAAGCGAAAATCACCCAAGGCAACCTGTGGCGCGTCAACATCTGCGGGCAACGAACACCCCGCCAGAACGGCCATAACTGTAGCGAAAATTGCGTGGCGAATTTGAAATGTCATGGCCTGCCCCTATTGTTTTACTACAAATAGACTGGGCGCGCGCGCATGGCAATCATTCACAGATGTTTTGCAGGGCTGCCCATTCATCTGGTGACAGGGATGGGCGGATCGTTGCCGTGAGTTGGCTGTCCGCATCGCGGGCTGATTTGATCCGGTCGCCCAGCTCCGGGTGGGCCATGAAATGTGCCAGGATGCCGCCCTCTTCATCGCCCTCTTCGCGCAGGCGCTCAAACATATCGGCCAGTGCAGAGGGGGCAATGTTGGTTGCGCTTAGGGTTTTGTGGGCGAAACTATCTGCCAATGCCTCGGCTTCCTGGGAATAGGTGGCGTCGATCAGCCGGTTCAACATAAACAACACCACCGTGCCACCAGCAAAATCACCGAACAACAGGCCCAGCACCCCGACCGAGCCCGCCGAACGCAGGGCACCCCGCGCCGGATCTCGGTTGACCACATGGCCAATTTCATGGGCGAAAACGCCGGCAACTTCGTCGGGGCTGTCAGCGGCATCAATCAAGCCACGAAACAGAACGACACGTCCGCCGGGCAGGGCAAAGGCATTGACCAGGTCGTGGTCCAGCACATGCACAGTAAGGGGATAGGGCAGATCAACCTGATCAGACAGGCGCGCCTGCATCTTATCCAGGGCCGCCACGCCATCTGGGTTTTCGCATATCGTCACTGGAAACAGGTCAGTCTCGCTTAGGGCGGCGCGGATTTGCTCAAACGTGGCGTCACCCAGCGCCTGCTCGCCTTTGGGCGGTAAATATTCCGCCAACTGATCCGCCAACAGCGGTACCAGTCCGAATATGATCAAGGCAACAGAGGCGACCGCCCCAAAAGACCACACAGCCAGACGGCCGCGGTTTTCGACGGTGGGGCGTTTGTGCAGGTTTGGGCAGCGGGCGGTGATGATGCGACGGGTTTCTTCGTCGCTGATGGACAGGCGCGATACCCGATCGCCCTTATAGGCCAGAATGATCGTATCATTCGCCGCCTGATCGGGCACCACGCGGATATCATCCAAGCGCCAATACAGTGCTTCAACCTCGGGTGGGGACACCACCAGAAACGCACCATCGCTGGTGTCATCAATGGCAATTTCAACCCGGCGCACCACGGCGCTGTAACCATCAAAATAGTTGGCAAAAGACTGCATTTTCGGGCTTTCACCGCCCACGTGGATGGTTGTGGTCATAGGGCCGCCCCCACGTCCAGCGCTTCGGCGAAACCTTCTGCCTGATCCAGTTCATCGCGGTCGCGTTGGGCGATATCGCTTAGGCTTTCCGAACCGGTTATCTGCAATGTTTCCGCAAAATGGCGCGCCAGTGGCAGGGTGACCAGCACGTGTTTTAGGGCGCCCCAAAGGATGAATATGGCGAAATAGCTGAGCATCGATACGGCGGTAAGCATCCAAAGCGGTGGCGTTGCCAGAGCAAGGTTTTCATCAAACACATCCGGCCCATAATCCCCTATCAATGCAAAAAATACTATGCCAACCGCGCCTATCAAGAGCGTGAGCGCGATGCTGATCAGGCCATAACCGAATGCGTAAATCCAAAATACCCGCCATGGGCGAGGTTTGGATATGAAACCGATTGGCCCGACGGTTTTGGCGTTTGTCAGGCGCTCAAACGACTTGGCGCTAAAATAGGCCAGCCCAAAGACAAACCATGGGAAAAGCAACAGGCTGAAGGCCAGGTTTTCATAACCCTCCAGAGCCAGCAGCGTATCATCTATCGAGTCCGAGGCTGCGCTTGCCGAAAAGTACACCCAGAGTGCAATCGCCGCCATTGCCAGCGCGGGCACGTAAATATGCAACATTGGTCGATACAGCATCGTCCATTTGCCGCCCTGATTAAAGCGTTCTGAACCGAAATATGTGCGGTCAGTGCGGTACTTTTCCAGCCAGAAAGTCATGCGCGGCCACAGCAAACCGAGGCTTAGGATGGTTACCCCCCAATGCAGCAAGGCGCGCCAAGTATAGCCCCAGGCGCCCTGCTCCATGCCCAAACGCACACCACGCCAGCGGGTGCGGGCCAGAATATAGCGCCGGGCCCGGTAGCGGGCGAAAAACAGGATCGGCAGGATGCCGACAAAGGAAAACCCGTAAGCCCACAGGTTATTGTTCATGATCGAGAACGACAGGAACATCAGCAGCAGGTTCACGATGCCGATATAGAACGCCAGAAACGTCACCGCGATCAGGAACCCCAGTAATTTTTCCAGCGGCTCACCGACATATTCAAGCGGTTGTCCACCGGGGCGAATAGCCGACCAGTAATAGCGGCGCAGCCGGGTTTTCATCCAAAAGCGATAGAAACCGGCGGTCAAAACCGTCAGGACCGAGGACCAAAGTGCCAGCTTAAACAGCGCCCCGCGTTTGCCGGCATAGTCGGTTTGCAGGGTGCTGCTGGTCATTATGAAAACCTGTTGTTGCGCGGAAATCCGTAAGGTGGGCGCTTACCGGCCCCGGCCCGTTTGCCCAACCAGTCGGACAAGTCCGGCTCATGTCGGGTTTTGTCGCCCCCCATGGGCCAGCTTAGGCCCGCATCCCAGTTGAAAGTGGTGATATCAGACAGCCCGCCATCCAGATCAAGCGTGCCCTGTGCAGAACGGGCCGATTTGTATTTCTGAATGCGCACGCCTTTGCCCCGGCCCATTTCCGGCAGTTCAGCCAATGGGAACACCAGGAACTTGCCGTTTTCGCTGACCACCGCCACATGGTCGCCCATGGCAGGCACACAAATCTTGGCGTGGGTGTCGCCCTTGACGTTCAGCACTTGGCGTCCGGTTTTGGTCTGGGCAATGGCATCATCTTCGGCCACCACAAAACCGTCACCGGCATTTGATGCCACCAATAGTTTGCGCCCGGGCAGGTGCAAGAACAAGTCGACAATATCCACTTCATTGGGCAGGTCCACCATCAGGCGCACCGGTTCACCCATACCGCGCCCACCGGGTAGGTTATGCCCTGCCAGCGTGTAAAACCGCCCGTTACTGCCAAACAGCAGCACCTTGTCAGTGGTTTCCGCGTGAAAGGCAAATTGCGCGCCGTCGCCGTCTTTGAATTTGAATTCCTGGGCCAGATCCACATGGCCCTTCATCGCCCGTATCCAGCCCATTTGCGAACACACCACGGTGATCGGTTCGCGCTCTATCATGGCCTCCATCGGGACGTCTTCAATTTGGGTGGCCTGGGAAAATTGCGTGCGCCGCGCCCCGCCTTCGTAGTCTTTGCCAAACTTTTTCCGGGTTTCGCGCAGCTGTTCGCTGATTGCGCCCCATTGCAGGGTTTCACTATCCAGCAAATCTTCCAGTCCGGCGCGCTCCAGCATCAGCGCGTCACGTTCGCGCTGCAGTTCAATTTCTTCTAAACGGCGCAGTGAACGCAGGCGCATGTTCAGGATGGCTTCGGCCTGAACCTCGGTCAGGGATGGGTCTTCATCTGCCCCGATATCACCTGCTAGCAGCAGTGCCGGACGGATATAATCACGCTCTGAACTGGCGCGTGCGTGGGCAGTGGACCAGTCTTCATACATTAAGGCGGCTTTGGGCGTGTCATCATAACGGATGATGTCGATCACCCGGTCCAGATTGAGAAAGGCGATGATAAAGCCTTCTAACACCTCAAGCCGGTGGTCGATCTTTTCCAACCGGTATTGCGAGCGTCGTTGCAACACTTCACGGCGGTGATCCAAAAAGGCGCGCAGCACTTCTTTTAGCGAACACACCTTGGGCACCAGACCGTCAATCAGCACGTTCATGTTCATGCTAAAGCGCTGTTCCAGATCGCAGTTGCGAAACAGCATGCCCATCAGAACCTCTGGGTCGACATTCTTGGAGCGGGGCTCAATGACCAGGCGGATGTCATCGGCGCTTTCATCGCGCACATCGCCAAGGATCGGGATCTTCTTTTGGTTGATCAGGTCGGCGATACGTTCGATCAGCTTGGATTTCTGCACCTGATACGGGATTTCAGTGACGATGATCTGCCATTGGCCACGGCCCAGATCTTCCAGTTCCCATTTTGCCCGTAAGCGAAAACCGCCGCGCCCGGTGCGATAGGCGGCGGCAATGTTTTCAGGTGATTCAACGATGGTACCACCAGTGGGGAAATCGGGGCCTGGTATATAGTTTAGCAGGGTATCGTCGCGCGCATCAGGGGTTTTGATCAGGTGCAGGCAGGCGTCGATCAATTCAGATATATTATGGGGCGGGATGTTGGTGGCCATGCCCACCGCAATGCCGGTGGACCCATTGGCCAACAAGTGCGGGAAACTGGCCGGTAGCACCACCGGTTCGGTCAGGCGACCATCGTAATTGTCCCGAAAATCAACCGCGTTTTCGTTCAGACCCTCTAGCAGTGCCTCGGCGACACTGGTCATGCGCGCTTCGGTATAGCGGCTGGCGGCCGGGTTATCACCGTCAATATTGCCGAAATTTCCTTGCCCATCCACCAGCGGGTAGCGCACATTGAAATCTTGGGCCAGGCGGGCCATGGCGTCATAGATCGCCATATCACCATGGGGGTGAAAGTCGCCCATAGTGTCGCCACTGATCTTTGCCGATTTCAGAAACCCGCCATCCGATGTCAGGCGCAACCTGCTCATGGCATAAAGAATGCGCCGGTGCACCGGCTTTAGCCCGTCGCGCGCATCGGGCAGGGCACGGTGCATGATCGTGGACAGGGCATAGGTCAGATAGCGATCGCCAAGCGCACGGCGCAGGGGCTCAGATATCTCAGCTGGTTTGAAACCCGGGGTATCGGTGACGTCATTCATATGGGTTGTGATAGCCGGGGTGGTTGGCGGCGTAAAGCCAACTTGGGGGTGCAGCCATTGAGATTTTGATCCTTAGGCCGTATCAGCCGGACATGACTGTAAAAATCCCACAAAAATCGATCCTGATCACCGGCTGTTCGTCGGGCATCGGCTATGACGCGGCCCATGGCTTGTCCGCGCGGGGCTGGCGGGTATTTGCCAGCTGTCGGGCCGAGGCTGATTGCGAACGCCTGCGTGCCGAAGGGCTGGAAAGTTTTCGGCTAGATTATACCGATGCGGCATCGATCACGGCGGCTTTGGCGGAATGTTTGAAACGCACCGGCGGCACGCTGGATGCACTGTATAATAACGGTGCCTACGCCCTGCCCGGCGCGTTGGAAGACCTGCCCGTTGACGGTTTGCGGGCGATATTTGAGACCAACGTTTTTGGCTACCATGACCTGACCCGCCAGGTGATCCCGGTGATGCGTGCCCAGGGCCATGGCCGGATCGTGAATTGTTCAAGCGTTTTGGGTCTGGTGACCATGCGCTGGCGCGGCGCCTATGTGGCCAGCAAGTTCGCGCTTGAGGGGCTGACAGACACCCTGCGGCTGGAATTGCGCGGCAGCGGCATCCATGTGGCTGTGATAGAACCGGGGCCGATCACCGCGAAAATCCGGGCCAATGCCATTCCGCATTTTGAAAAGTGGATCGATTGGAAAAATTCGCCCCATGCTGATCTGTACCGCGAAACCCTGATTAAGCGGCTGTATACCGCCAGCGGGCCCGATACGTTTGAATTGCCGCCCTCTGCTGTCACCCGAAAACTGATCCACGCGCTAGAGGCCCGTCGCCCGCGCCCGCGCTATTATGTGACCACGCCAACCTATCTGATGGGGGCGCTGCGCCGTGTGCTGCCAACCCGGGCGTTAGACTGGGTGCTGTCACGCGGCTAACGCTGCGACATGATTGGCATTCGCATTCCTGCGGAAATCCGTTAAATGTCTGGTGAAACTAAATTTGGGATGGCCGCCATGGCAAATGATCCACTTTTTATCCTTGTTGCCATATCGGTGTTAGCCGTGCTGGTGGTTCTGGCCATCGGCATTGGCGGTTTTGCCAAAGGTGGGGATTTTAACCGCAAACATGCCAACCGGATCATGCGCTATCGGATCATCGCCCAGGCCATCGCCATTGCTGCCATCCTGCTGTTCATATTCTTTCGCGGGGGCCGCTAAGGTGGTGGTGTTGAACAAAATATACACCCGCACCGGGGACGGCGGCGAAACAGCGCTGGGCAATGGCGACCGGGTTGCCAAGCATTCGCTGCGGGTAAGCGCCTATGGCACGGTTGACGAAACCAACGCCTGCGTTGGGCTGGCGCGGTTGCATGCTGACGGTGAAATGGACGCCGCACTGGCGCGCATTCAAAACGATCTGTTCGATGTGGGGGCTGATCTGTGCCGCCCAGATATGGCGCGCGATGCCGGTGCCGAATTTCCGCCCCTGCGGGTGACACCGGCCCAGGTTGACCGGCTGGAAAGCGAAATCGACGCGATGAATAAAGACATTGCTCCGTTGCGCTCATTCATCCTGCCCGGCGGCACGGCGCAAGCGGCACATCTGCATCTTTGCCGCACGGTTTCGCGCCGCTCTGAAAGGCTGGCGGTGGAACTGGCTGGGGTTGAGGATGTGAACGACGCGGTAGTGAAATACTTGAACCGGCTGTCGGATTGGTTTTTTGTGGCGTCGCGGGTGGCCAATAATGGCGGCGTGGATGACGTGCTGTGGGTGCCGGGGGCGAATAGGTAACCCTTCCACCGCTCTTACCCCGGATGGAAGACACTATCCGCCACTCAGGATAGCTGCTGAAAGCTTTAAAAATGGCCCGCGATGCACCGGTTGTCACAAACTCGACCCCAACCAAAAGCGGAAACGCGACGTAACCGTTAATGTCTGTGTCGATTTTAGGCTGTTTTCCGGCGACGTGGTTGGATATTACACCTGCAAGTATACGGCGCGCGCCCGCGCCCATGTTTCAAGGAGACCGCCCAATGAAGGTGCTCGTGCCAGTCAAACGCGTGATCGACTATAACGTGAAAGTTCGCGTCAAAGCGGATGGCAGCGGTGTTGATCTTGCCAATGTCAAAATGTCGATGAACCCGTTTGATGAGATTGCGGTTGAACAGGCGATCCGGCTGAAAGAGGCCGGTAAAGTTGACGAAATCATCGCCGTATCCATTGGCACCCAGAAATCCCAGGAAACCTTGCGCACGGCCTTGGCCATGGGCGCAGACCGGGCGATTTTGGTGGTGGCGACAGATGACGTGCATAACGACATTGAGCCACTGGCGGTTGCCAAAATTCTGAAGGCCATCGTTGACGAAGAAGCGCCGGGGCTGGTTCTGGCCGGAAAACAGGCGATTGATAATGACATGAACGCCACCGGGCAGATGCTGGCGGCATTGCTGGGCTGGTCCCAAGGTACGTTCGCATCTGAACTGGATATTGATGGCGACAGCGCCGTTGTTACCCGCGAAGTTGACGGTGGGTTACAGACGCTCAAGGTTAAGATGCCAGCGGTTATTACCGTCGATCTGCGCCTGAATGAGCCGCGTTATGCCAGCCTGCCAAACATCATGAAAGCCAAGCGAAAGCCGATGGATGAAAAGACGCCTGCTGATTACGGGGTTGATGTGACGCCGCGGCTGGAAATTATTTCGACCATTGAACCACAGGGGCGCAAAGCCGGTGAGATCGTCGGTTCAGTGGATGAACTGGTGGCGAAACTTAAAGAAGCGGGGGCGATATAATGGCTGTTTTACTGCTTGCAGAGGTCAATGACGGCGAACTGTTCGTTGATGCGACGGCCAAGGCCGTTGCCGCGTCGCAAAAGCTGGGTGATGTGACCGTGCTGTGTTGCGGGGCAACCTGTAGTGCTGCCGCCGCTGATGCCGCCAAAATTGCCGGTGTGGCCAAGGTGCTATGTGCCGAAGATGCGCTGTATGGCCACCGTCTGGCAGAACCTGCAGCGGCATTGATCGTGTCATTGGCAGGCGATTATGAACATATCGTTGCCCCGGCGACAACAGATGCAAAGAACATCCTGCCCCGGGTCGCCGCCCTACTGGATGTGATGGTGATTTCAGATGTGTCCGGTGTTGTTGATGGGTCAACCTTTGAGCGGCCGATTTATGCTGGAAATGCGGTTCAGACGGTAAAATCAACCGACGCCAAAAAGGTGATTTCGTTTCGCACATCCACCTTTGATGCCGCCGGTGACGGTGGTTCAGCCGGTGTTGATACTATTGGCGCGGCTGATAATCCGGGCCTGTCACAATGGGTTGAAGATAAGGTCGCCGCCAGCGACCGACCCGAGCTGACATCAGCCGGGGTTGTGGTGTCGGGCGGTCGCGGTGTGGGGTCACAGGACGACTTTGCCCTGATCGAAAAGCTGGCCGACAAACTGGGTGCAGCGGTTGGCGCATCGCGCGCCGCGGTGGATTCAGGCTATGCACCTAACGATTGGCAAGTGGGCCAGACCGGCAAAGTTGTGGCGCCTGATCTATATATTGCGGTCGGAATTTCCGGCGCCATCCAGCACCTTGCGGGCATGAAAGACAGCAAGATCATCGTCGCGATCAATAAAGACGAAGAAGCGCCTATATTTCAGGTGGCCGATTACGGGCTGGTTGCCGATCTGTTTGATGCGGTGCCAGAGCTGATCGAAAAACTGTAAGATACATATGTGACCCGCTTTTTATCGGCGGGTCACTGTTATGCAGGGTCAGCACCGCAATATTCAGCCAGAACTGGGTACAGCTGTCTTGCTGCTTCCTGATGGGCGATCGGGCCCAGCATTTGACGGGAAGCCGGCTGTTCAAGCTGTGAAAATATCATTCGGTCGTGGCCTGCGTCTATTTCATCCTGGGTTATGATCACCTCAACTGTGTCAGCATACCCACTTAATTGATCGATCATCTGACGGTTCAGGAACATTGGCTCCATATCAGCCCGTGACGCATTAATTTCATCGCTGGGTGGATGGTCTGCAAGCCAAAGCAAAACGATTTTTCCACCAATTATGCCTAACAGCGCCTGCATTCGGGCAACCCATTCCGCCTGCAGATTGTCGCGAACCAATTCGAACCGCTTGGTCGAATTTTTACTGAGCATGGATATCAGATGGCCGGTAAAGTGAATGCCGGAAAAATCAAGCTCGGGATAGATTGAACGCAACAGGTCTGTTCCGCCTAGGAACCTGTCATTGCGACGCGGGTGTACCCGGTAAAACCGGTTCGACATGTTTTGCGCGCCGGACAGTTGAATTATCGTCACCTGCGCAGCCTTGCAAATTTCCAATATTGTATTGTCATTCGCAAATGCATCCGCGCTTGCATACATGCAGCCTAAATTTATGACCCTTTGGCCTGACAGGTTCTCAAGCAACTGTGGAAATGGATCCTCGACATACTTTCCAAATGTCTCTGAGCCCCCGATTGCAACATTGTAATGCCCTGTGATGGGGCGCTTTGGTCCGCGAAACATCAATTTAGAATTACCGTATCGACACGGAGAATAGTCAAGTTCCCCAGTGCCCAAATATTCATAGGCCATCATTCACCCACCTCTTAGTATACCCAGTTCAGAGGTTCACAGAATCGGGTTTCCAAAACATTAACGGCGGATATTGAGATAATGTTTATCAGCCACCAGGGCTTGCACCGATGATTGCCACGGGCCTATTGTGCGTCGATACGTCCAAGGGGGCAGCAATGGATATTCAACGCATCGGAATTATCGGCGCCGGGCAAATGGGCAACGGTATCGCCCATGTCTGCGCCCTTGCGGGCTATGATGTTGTCCTAAACGACGTCAATCAGGATGCTTTGGATGCGGCATTAGATCTGGTCAGGACCAATCTGGATCGCCAGGTCACGCGGGAAAAAATCTCATCTGTCAGCCGGGATGCTGCGATGGGCCGCATTTCAACAACCGCCACCCTAAGCGAGCTTGGAAATTCTGACCTGGTGATTGAGGCAGCCACCGAGAAGGAAAAGATAAAGGCCGCGATATTTGAAGCGCTTTTGCCCCACATTCAGCCCCATACGATCCTGACGTCAAACACGTCATCCATTTCCATCACCCGGTTGGCGTCACGCACTGATCGGCCGGAAAAATTTATGGGGTTTCATTTCATGAACCCAGTACCGGTGATGCAGTTGGTCGAGCTTATCCGGGGTATAGCCACAGATGAAGCGACGTTTAAATCTTGCCTGGGGGTGGTTGAGCGGATCGAAAAGACTGCCGCCAGCGCCGAAGATTTTCCGGGGTTTATTGTGAACCGTATTCTGATGCCGATGATAAATGAGGCGGTTTATACGCTGTACGAAGGCGTCGGGTCGGTCCAGTCTATTGATCAGTCGCTAAAACTGGGGGCAAACCACCCGATGGGGCCACTGGAGCTGGCGGATTTTATCGGGCTGGATACCTGCCTGTCGATCATGAATGTGCTGCATGACGGGCTGGCCGACACCAAATACCGGCCCTGCCCATTGCTGACAAAATACGTAGAAGCCGGCTGGTTGGGGCGGAAAACCCAACGCGGGTTTTATGATTACCGGCAAGACCCGCCGGTGCCGACGCGTTAATTTACTGATCTTTCAGGGCCAGTGTATGGTCGCGAAGCCAGGCCATAAACCCGCGCTGATTTGCACCCCGGTTCTTAAGTTCATCGGCTGCCAATGGCTTACCCACCACCGGACACTGGGGCTTGTTCAAGGCATGTACCACTTCGTGCAGTAACAAGCCTTGCCGGAATGTGGCTGATATCTGATCGGCAATCAGGTACAGCCGGGAATTTTGCCCCGGAAAGAATATTGGCAGGACAGTCGCCCCAGACCGATTGATCATTTTCGCGGTGAACGGGTTCCAATCACTTTCAATGGCCGGGCCAAACCATGTTTTGGCAGAAGACACTTCGCCAGCAGGAAACAGAATGATAACGCCGCCATTCTTCAGATGCGCCATGGCGGTTTTGCGCATCTTTAGGCCTTCGTTCAGGGCGTCCGGCTCATGGGAAAACGGCACTGGCAGCATGAATTGTTTGATCTCTTTGATGCCGCTGATCAGCGAGCGGGTAAGGATCAAAAAGTCCTGTCGCTTTTTGCCGACCAATTCGGCCATTACCATGCCGTCAACCATGCCGTGGGGGTGGTTGGCCACCACAATAAGCGCGCCGGTTTCAGGAATGTTGTCGATATTGTCGGCCGGGGTGATCAGGTCAATACCCATGAAACGCAGTGATCGGGCAAAAAATTCGTTGCCCTCTGGAACACCGGCTTTTTCATATCTTCGGATCAGGCGCAGCAGGCGAAATTTGCCAGTCATCCATTCAATGGCGCGGATCGCATATATTTTTTTGGGGTCGGTAAACGTGCCAGAATAGGACAGCTTACGCTTGTCGTAAGGCACATTTTTATTTGATGCCTCCTGCTGTCCGTGCAGCGGTGTATCCTGATAGCTGTCTACCAATAAACTAGCCTTATTACTTTGCGCGCCATGCGCTGGATTTCACATGGTTTCGCCAAATCGACCTGCCACCAGCGTTTCTATTGCATCTGCAAGTTTTGTGGCTTCTGGACCATCTGTTGTTACCTCAATAGTGGTTCCGCGTGACGCTGCCAACATTAATAACCCCATGATACTGTCACCGGAAGCCTCAACCCCATCTTTTGTCACCTCGGCGTTGGCGTCATGGGCTTCTACCACCTCAACCAGTTTGGCGGATGCACGGGCATGCAGCCCTTTTTCGTTTACTATTTTCAGGCTTCGATGTGTCATGCGATATAATTAGTTCCAATAAACTATTCAAATTTCAGCTACAGCTATCAAGATATTTACGGCCTGCATTCTTGGCGCATTCCACCGCTTTGTGGACGTCCATTTTGCGGGATTTTGCCAGCTTAACCAACATCGGCAAATTCGCACCGTACAGGGTACGACGATCTGTAGGCTGGCATGCCTGCAGCGAAAGATTGCACGGCGATCCACCATACATATCAGTCACAACAACAACGCCCTGCCCATTATCAACACTGTCGGCGGCGGCGCAAATTTCAGATTGTTTGTCACTGCGGTTATGGTCGGCGTCAATTGATATGGCCAGAATGCCAGATTGCTTGCCGACAACATGTTCGACAGCGGCAAGGTATTCCCGTGCCAGCCCCCCATGTGCGACGATCACAATTCCGATCACGTCCGACCCTCATTTTTTTGCACACTCGAATCAGGTGCCACAACCGCACCCCTTTCAAGTTCCCGATGCCGTATAGACACCTGCCAGTCGGATGCTGCAAGTGTCTTCGCCAATTGTTCCGCAACGGCAACTGAGCGGTGTTGTCCGCCTGTGCAACCAAATGCCAGCACGATATGAGATTTTCCTTCTTCAGCAAAAGCCGGCAACAGCAAATCTGCCATGCCTGTGATCAACTTAAAAAATTGGTCAAACCGGGGGTCATGCTGAATATAGGCCACAACATTTTTGGCGCGGCCATCGCTTTGTCGCAGGGTTGGCTCCCAATAGGGGTTTCGCAGGAAGCGGCAATCATACACCATATCAACACCCGGTGGGATGCCGCGTTTGTAGGAAAATGACTGAACCGAAACTGCCAATCTTTTTTCCGCGCTCACACCAAACCAGTGCTCAATCTCGGCGCGCAAATCATGGGGGGTAAAACCGGATGTATCTATCAGAAAATTGGCGCAAGAGCGGATAGGAACCAACAGGTCATTTTCCCGCTCGATGCCTTGAACCGGGCTTTCAGCCGGGGCCATAGGGTGGCGGCGGCGGGTTTCTGAAAACCGTCGGATAAGCACATCAGGGCTGCAATCCAGATACAGAACATCAACATCCAAACCAGCGCGCGCGCCAAGGTCGTCGATAACGGCGATGAACCGATCTGCCGAAAAATCACGGTTGCGAATGTCGATGCCCAAGGCCATTGGCCGTGCCAAAGGCGGGCCGTCCAGCAGGCGCGATAACAGCGACAATGGCATATTATCGATCGCCTCATAGCCGATGTCTTCCAGGGCCTTTACGGCTGTGGCGCGCCCCGCACCGGAAGGGCCGGTTACAAACACCAATCTTTGGGCATTGGGCCCCGTTGGTTGTTTTGAAGTGGGTCTGGATGTCACGTGATCATTCCGCCTTTCAACAGCAACAACAGTGCTGAAGGAAAGTGCAGGATTTTAGGGTTATGTAGCAAGTCAATTCTGTGACCAAGCAGTTCAATTTTTCGCGCTTTTGGCAGTCTTTTGGTTTCTATCTGGTCCAGATCGACAACCAGACGCACAGGGGCCGAGCGGGTCGGCTTTGCTGATAATAAGCCAACAAACCGGGCCTCAATAATGCCAATCAAAGGTTTTGGGCAGCTGGCTATCAGCCCGTCAGTACCCGCTGTCACAATAGTGCGGTCATCAGCAACCAACGCTGCACCCAGCGCCATCAGTTCCAGTGCCAGTGCTGATTTCCCAGATCCCGAGGTGCCCATAATAAGCACTGCCGCGTTTCCAACTGCGACGCAGCTGGCATGCAGTGTTGTGGGGTTTTGCTGACTGGCTGGCTTCACGTACTTATTTTCCTGACAAGGTTGCGCAACTGTACCCAGGGCAAGGGGCGGGTCAGATAGGAAGGCCAACAACGAACCGCGCGCCAAGTGGCTCTGATGTTGGGTCAGCGTCTGTTGGGCGAATGTTTTCTGCCCAGATGACGCCGCCATGGGCCTCAACTATTTGCTTAGATATGGCCAGCCCAAGCCCGGAATTATCGCCAAACTGTGAATCTGGTCGTGATGTGTAAAACCTGTTGAAAATTTTAGTTAGCGCCTGCTCGGGGATACCAGGGCCGGTATCTTCTACAACCACCAAGACCCGGTTGTCCCGCTTGCGCGCCCAAACCCGGATTGCGTCACCCTCATCACAAAATGAAATGGCGTTCGAAATAAGGTTAACGAAAACCTGTGCCAGCCGGGCCTCTAAGCCTTGGATATTAATGGGATTTTCTGGTAAATCAGAGATGAATTCGATGCCTTTAGTTTTGGCATTTTCACCGTGGTAATCGTTGATGTTTATCATCATTTTCAGCAGGTCAAAGGCTTCTTCTTCTTCTTTGACAAGCTCACTGTCCAGGCGGGACGCATTGGAAATGTCGCTGACCAGCCGATCCAGACGGCGCACGTCATGTTCTATTACAGTCAATAGTTTTTCGCGCTGATCGTCACGTTTGGCAATCCGCATTGTGCCAACGGCCGAACGCAATGATGCCAGTGGATTCTTGATTTCATGGGCCACATCAGCTGCAAATTGTTCATTTGCATCAATACGGTCGTATAGCGCTGACACCATACCACGCAGGGCACCTGACAGGCGGCCAATTTCATCCGGGCGGCCTGACAGGTCAGGAATGCGAATTCGGCCCGGACTGACCCGCCTGGAATTTTTATCGCGGCCCACCTCGGCGGCAGCTGCCAGGTCGGATAACGGGTTGGCGATGGTTGAGGCCAACACCAAACTAAGCCCGATCGAAACCAAAATTGCGATCACGAACATCTGCAATACCTGCTCACGTTCGGCGCGGACCAGGCTGTCAATTTCACCGGCAGTGGCGATCAAAGCGACGGCCCCTATGGGCCGCCCACCCAACATTACCGGCGTCGCCACAGAGAAAACCGTGCCGCCACGGGCGTCCAAACCAGTATTAATTTTGGTGCTTCCTGCCAGGGAAAAAGGCACAATCTGCCTTACCAATGCTTCAGGGTCTTCATTGGTGACATTGTTGGCATTGGTTGGCGCCAACAGGCTGGAAATGCTTTGGTAAACGGCGTTCAGAAACCCCGTTATTATGGTTACGCGCGTATCTTCCTGTAAACCTTCAATCGCATTTGGTGCTGGCCGGGTTACCCCTAATGTTGATCCAATCAGGTTTTCGTTGGCGTCAAATACATAGACATCGACCCCTGCACGCAACGTCAGCACGGATAATGCCGCCGATGAGCTAAGCAGTGATCCTTCGCCCAGTGCATTTGCCCCATCAGCCCGTAATTGTGTTTCCAACACATTGGCGATCAGGACCGCTTCGGCAACCAGGCCGCGTTCCCTTTGCAATACAAGACTGTCGCGAAACGGGTTCAGGTACAGAACCCCAGACACCAAAATTATCATCGCCATCAGGTTGAACGTGACGATTTTGCGCGCAAGCGGGGAACGGTTGAATGAAATCACCCCCCGGCGGGCACGCCTGTCGCGCACCTCTGATTCACCAGTGGTTTTCGGGGCGATCCAGTCGTCACCCAAGACGATGTCACCGTCTTTGGAAGATTTTGTTTCCGGCACGTCTATTCCCGACGCGAGCGTCATTATTCTTCGTTATATCTGTATCCGATACCATACAGCGTTTCGATCGCCGTAAATTCATCATCCACCATACGCATCTTTTTGCGCAGACGTTTAATGTGGCTGTCGATGGTTCTGTCGTCAACATAGACCTGATCGTCATAGGCCACATCCATCAACTGATCACGGCTTTTGACAAACCCCGGTCGCTGGGCAAGGGCCTGAAGCAACAGGAATTCTGTTACTGTCAGCGACACATCCATGCCTTTCCAGGTCACCTGGTGGCGCAACGGATCCATTTGCAATTCGCCGCGTGCCATTGTTTTGTGTTCTTCGCCCTCGGGTGTTTCACCACTTTCGATGGCTTCCTGACGGCGCAGCAATGCACGAATTCGCTCTACCAGAAGACGTTGGGAAAATGGTTTCTTAACGTAATCATCAGCGCCCATACGTAGGCCGAGAACTTCGTCAATTTCATCATCTTTAGATGTTAGGAAAATCACCGGCATCGCGCTTTTCTGGCGCAACCTTTGCAACAAATCCATGCCATCCATGCGCGGCATTTTGATATCCAGGACCGCCATATCTGGCAGTTGCTTATTAAAAGCATCCAACGCGGCCTGACCGTCATTATATGTTTCAACCTCGAAACCTTCGGCTTCAAGCGTCATCGAAACTGACGTCAGGATATTCCTGTCATCATCTACCAGTGCTATCCTCGACATAAGAGGTATCCTTATACTGCTCGTTTATTTATTTTTTCGCCATATTCCCGTTTCCAACCAATAGAATCAACACCTAACTGCGAATCACCCACCTAGAATGGTCAAATCAAACACGAAATTTCGTAACCTTTGACTAATTTGCCTCAGTTATCGGCATTGGTTCGCCAATTGGCCACTTAGATTATGGGAAACATACATTGATTGCGCTAACGGCGGCACTTCGTGCTTTTTTGCTTTGGAAATGCCATGTTATAGGCAATCAAGATAAGCATGATGAACGTTCGAATGCTGCTATTTGGATGTTTGCATTTGTGTAAATCCGTAAATGACCCCGGTTCGGGGCGCAGGAGCCATCAAAATGAATATTGGGCGTGTAAATCCGGCATGCGACGTAACCAAGCAGGGAATTACCGCGCCTAAGCGGGTATTTTACAACCTGGAAGAGCCCGCGCTGATCGAACAGGCGCTGAAACGCGGCGAAGGCACACTGGGAAACGGTGGCGCATTTCTGGTGGCAACCGGCAGCCATACCGGGCGCTCTGCAAAGGATAAGTTTGTTGTTGAAACCCCAGGTGTAAAAGACGCCATCTGGTGGGAAAACAACCCGCCGATGCAGCCCGACGCATTTGAGCAGCTTCACACCGATATGCTGGCCCACCTTAAAGATTCTGAGATTTTTGTGCAGGATCTGTTTGGCGGCGCTGACCCGAAACACCGGCTGGACGTGCGTGTCGTGACCGAATTGGCCTGGCATGGGCTGTTCATCCGTCACATGCTGCGCCGACCGGCCCGCAAAGAGCTGGACACATTCACCCCGGATTTCACCATCATCAACTGCCCCAGCTTTAAGGCCGACCCCAAACGCCATGGCTGCCGCTCTGACACCGTGATTGCGATTAACATAGAAGCCAAAACCATTTTGATCGGCGGCACTGCCTATGCCGGTGAAAATAAGAAATCTGTGTTCACACTGCTCAATTACCTGCTGCCGGAAAAGAACGTGATGCCAATGCATTGCTCGGCAAACCATGCGCCGGGCAACCCGGTGGACACGGCAATATTTTTTGGCCTGTCAGGCACCGGTAAAACCACATTGTCAGCCGACCCATCGCGGGTGCTGATCGGTGATGACGAACATGGCTGGTCAGAACGGGGCACGTTTAACTTTGAAGGTGGTTGCTACGCCAAAACCATCAACCTAAGCGCCGAGGCCGAGCCAGAAATTTACGCAACCACGTCCAAATTTGGCACCGTGGTCGAAAACATGGTTTTTGACGAAGAAACCAAGGAGCTTGATTTTGAAGATGACAGCCTGACGGCCAATATGCGCTGTGCTTATCCGCTGCATTACATCTCTAATGCGTCTGATAACGCCCTTGGCGGCCACCCAAAGAACATCATCATGTTGACCTGTGATGCCTTTGGCGTACTGCCCCCCATTGCCCGCCTTACACCGGCGCAGGCGATGTATCATTTTCTGTCGGGCTTTACGTCCAAAGTGGCCGGCACCGAACAGGGTGTGACGGAACCACAGCCAACGTTTTCCACCTGCTTCGGTGCTCCCTTCATGCCGCGCCGACCAGAGGTGTATGGCAACCTGCTGCGCGATAAAATTGCCAAGCACGGCGCAACTTGCTGGCTGGTAAATACGGGTTGGACCGGTGGTGCCTATGGCACCGGGTCGCGGATGCCTATCCGCGCTACACGGGCGTTGTTGTCGGCAGCGCTTGACGGCTCACTGGCCGAAGCGAAATTCCGCAAGGATGCAAATTTCGGCTTTGACGTGCCGGAAACAGTGGCCGGTGTGGCTGACATATTGCTGGACCCGCGCCGCACCTGGGCCGACAGCGCCGGTTATGATGCCGCAGCAAGAAAACTTGTCACCATGTTTGCCGAAAACTTTGGCCAGTATGCCGACCATATTGATGATGATGTTAAGGCAGTCGCAATCGGTTAGGTCAGCCCGCGCCGGAGCAGATTGAGCCCGGCGACAATCAAAACGATCAGCGTTGCGCGACGAAAGCGGCGCTGATCGAGCCTGTCCTGCACGCTAAAACCCAAGGCCATCCCGGCCAATGCCGGGATCACCAGCCACAACGACAGGGGCAGCGTCGCCCCGTTCAGCACCCCTGATTTCAGATGCGCGAAAAACAGCACCAAAGCCCCGGTACCGTACACCACGCCCTGCACCCGGATATGGTCATTTTTTGGAACCTCGGCCGCTGTCAAATAAGCAACTGTTGGTGGCCCCCAAACACCGGAAATTCCGCCGATAAAACCAGCCACTGACCCCAGGATCAATTGCAATTTTGTGCGGTGCCGGGGTGGGATAGAAAACCGCCAGCCAAACAGCTGGGCAGCAGCAAACAACGTAACCGGCAGCCCGATGATTAGGAACATGGCCGAGGATGGGATGCGCCCAACCAGTTGCGCGCTAAGGGCAATGCATACCAGCAGCGCCCCGATGAACAGCCGAAACGACATCAGCGATTGCCATGCCGCTTTCCAACCACCGCGCAAGGCCTGCCAGACGTTGGACATTAGGGTGGGCACAATCAACGCTGCAAGCGCAACCTCGGGCGCCAAAAAGGACCCCAGAATTGAAATTGTGATCATCGGCATGCCAAAACCTACCGCACCTTTGACAAAACCAGCGCACAGCACTGCCAGCACCGAAAGTCCAATTAAAATAGGGCTATATACAAATTGAAAGTCTTGCATTTCACCTCGGGTATTTGGTTGGTGTAAGGGTATCAGATCATCGTTTGCCCAGCATCAATAATTCATCGCGACATAATTGTTCAATTGACGGGTGGTTTTGGGATTTTTGTTGCGCCGCACCTGCAGACTGGTTAGGTCAAATCAAACCCATGGGAACTTGTATTATGACCAATTTGATCCTGCCTGAACTGCTAATCCTGACCGGTGATGTGATCGCGCCTTTGCGCAGCCTGGTGCAGTCAGCCAAGGACCATATGCGCCCACTGGTCAGCAAAGACGCCCGGCTGAATAACGATCTGATGCAGGCGCATCAAAGTGCCCTGCACGCCCTGTCATGGCTGACCACCTACGCAGAGGCGCTGACCCAGATGCAAGGCTGGGCAGAACGGTTGCAAGCCGATGGCGGTTTCGGCGAAATGGAGCAGCTGATCCACCAGATCGGCTTTGGTGAATACCTGGCCCAGATCAATGGCGGTATCCCCATGAGTCAGGGCGAAATTGCCCGGCTTAGTGATCTGGAACTTGCACCCCTAAAGGGCACAGCGGTGACCGCCCTGATCCAAAACGGCAACACACAGGCGGCCCGGTCCCGGCTGGCAGAACTGATGCAAGACAATGCAGGGCATGCCACGTTTGGCGCTACCGGGCTGGACGATGAGCTGGAAATGATCCGGGATCAGTTTCGCCGATTTGCCGACGAGCGAGTCGCGCCCAACGCCCATGGCTGGCACCTAAAAGATGAGCTGATCCCGCTAGAGATCATCAATGAACTGGCCGAAATGGGCGTTTTCGGGCTAACAATCCCGGAAGAATTCGGCGGCTTCGGGCTGTCCAAGGCGTCAATGGTGGTGGTGTCAGAAGAACTGTCGCGGGGCTATATTGGTGTCGGATCGCTGGCCACCCGGTCAGAAATAGCCGCCGAGCTGATCCTGACCGGTGGCACGGATGCCCAAAAAACCCACTGGTTGCCAAAAATATCCAGCGCCGAAATTCTGCCAACCGCGGTGTTCACCGAACCAAACACCGGCTCTGATCTGGGGGCCCTGCGCACCCGCGCGGTCAAGGATGGCGACGACTACACCGTCACCGGCAACAAGACCTGGATCACCCACGCCGCGCGCACCCATGTGATGACATTACTGGCGCGCACCGATCCCGACACCGACGACTATCGCGGGTTGTCGATGTTTCTGGCCGAAAAAACCCCGGGCACCGTGGCCGAACCGTTCCCAACCCCCGGCATGTCGGGCGGTGAGATCGAGGTGCTGGGCTATCGCGGCATGAAGGAATATGAGCTGGCCTTTGACGGCTTTAAGGTTAAGGGCGGCAACCTGTTGGGCGGGGTTGAAGGCCAGGGTTTCAAGCAGTTGATGAAAACCTTTGAAAGTGCCCGCATCCAAACCGCAGCACGCGCCATTGGTGTGGCGCAGAACGCGCTTGAAACCGGCATGCAATACGCCATTGATCGCAAACAGTTCGGCAAATCCCTGATCAATTTCCCGCGCGTTTCAGGTAAGCTGGCGATGATGGCCGTTGAAATTATGGTGACCCGTCAACTGACATATTATTCCGCGCGTCAGAAAGACGCCGATAAGCGCTGTGATCTTGAAGCCGGAATGGCCAAGCTGCTGGGGGCCCGTGTGGCCTGGGCCGCGGCCGACAACGCCCTGCAAATCCACGGCGGCAATGGCTTTGCGCTGGAATACCAGATCAGCCGTATCCTGTGTGACGCCCGCATCCTGAATATCTTTGAAGGGGCGGCAGAAATACAGGCGCAGGTGATTGCGCGGCGGTTGTTGGGATAGGGTCTGTTGAATGTTTGATTGCCCGGCCCTATCTGGACTGACAGGGTTAGCAAAAAGGACCACACAACATGGCCAAACCACAGACCGTCCTATTGACCGGTGCGACCGGCTTCATCGCCAAACACATTGCTCTGAAACTGCTTAATGCGGGCTATGATGTTGTGGGTTCGGTTCGCTCGGTTTCACGCGGCGACGAAGTGCGCGCCGCCGTTGCCCCGCACCTGAACAAGGGCGTCGATCTGAACAAAAATTTGCGTTTTGTGGCGCTGGATCTGGGGCGTGACGATGGCTGGGACGCTGCCATGGATGGCATAGATATTCTGATGCACACCGCGTCACCCTTTCCATTGCAGGCCCCCAAGGACGAAAATGAGCTGATCCGCCCGGCAGTTGACGGCACTTTGCGCGCACTAAAGGCCGCCCATAAAGCCGGGATCAAACGGGTGGTTCTAACATCATCATTTGCCGCCGTGATGCGGGCGAAACTCCCCGCCGGTCGCACAGCATACAATGAAAGCGACTGGTCTGACCCGCAAGACCCCAACATTGACACCTATTCAAAGTCTAAAACCCTGGCCGAACGCGCCGCTTGGGATTTCGTGAAAAATGATGCGCCAGAAATGGCGCTGACCACGATCAACCCAACATTGGTTATGGGGCCGCCGCTGGACGTGCACTTTGGCAGTTCAGTTGAAGTGGTACAACGCTTTCTGCAAGCCAAAGACCCGATGCTACCCAGGTTCGGCCTGGGCTGCGTTGACGTGCGCGATATTGCTGAAATGCATGTTCGTGCGCTTTCAACCCCAGACGCAGAGGGTAAGCGCATTCTGGGGGTTCACAGTTTTCGCTGGTTTACCGATCTCACCCAAACATTGAAAACCCGCTTTCCAGAACGCAAGATAGTCACCCGGCAAGCGCCAAATTTCATCGTGAAAATTTTGGCGCTGTTTGATGCAACAATTCGCGGCATCGTTCCTGATCTGGGTCGGCGCTTTGATGCATCTAACGAGCGCGCCAAAACGATATTGGGAATGGATTTTATATCGGCCGAAGACAGCCTGATCGCCACGGCAGAATTTCTAATCGGCAACGATAAAGTGAAATAGCCGCTTGCGCCAAACACCGATCACTAGCAGATTAGACACATGTTTCGCCTTTTCCTAACCATACCCTTCCTGCTTGCAGCCTGCCTGAATGATGAAACCGTGTCTGGTTTCGCCGACACGCAAGCAACATATCATCTAGAGGAAATGAACGGCGTTGCCTTTGGTGCCAGGGCGACCATATCGTTCCCTGAGCAGGGCCTCATCCGAGGCCGCGCGCCCTGCAACAGTTATTCTGCTGAGCAACGCGCGCCCTATCCCTGGCTGGAAATGGGCCCGATCGCTGCGACCCGGGCACTATGTGCCGATTTTCCGGCTGAGACGCGGTTTTTCAACGCCCTGACTGCGATGACCCAGATAGAGGTGCTTGGTGATCTGTTGATCTTGCGCAGCGATACCGGGGCAGAAATGGTGTTTCGCAGCCGCTAGGTTACACGGCGCGCACCAATGCATCTACCAGCCTTTGGCGCGCTTCTGGCAATGGACGGTCCCCCATTTGCGCCGCCAACCGGTGTTGCAAAAAGTAACCCGTGGTGCGCAGGCCTTCGCAGATGCCAGCAGGTTCACCCTGACCATGGCCAAGCAGGCTGGGCGACAGCGGCAATAGCCTGTCGGCCCAATCCCCGGCACCTTCCACGCTGACAGCGCGCCCGGATGTTGGGGAAACATAGGCCAGATCATCCAATGAACCGGTGACAGCACAGCACGACAGATCCAGCCCGAAGCCCATGCCGTTCAGCAACGCCAGTTCCCAGCGCAGATAGGCCAACGGCCAGGCGTCGGTTTGCCCCAGCAGATCAAGCAACATGATGGTTTGCTCATATAGCCTTGGGTGCACTTCACGTTCCGGCAGGCAAAAGCACAACAATGCGGTGGTGGCATTCAGCCCGGCCAGCGCCAACCTGTCGCCCATCACCACAGCCGCCCGGCTTTTCACCGGTTCCACAGTGAAACTGCCAATATGTTCGCTAAGCCGTGCCCGCCAAGTTACGTCAAGCTGTGCGCCGGGCTGTAAAATTGGCGCGTTTTTGCGGCTAACGCCACCGCGCACGACCCCCACATGGCGCCCATGTTCAGGGGTAAACACCTCGATGATAGCCGAGGTTTCGCCGTGCTTTCGCACCGCCAGCAACGCCCCTTGATCCCGCCATTCCATAGGTGCAGGTTAATCTGATAATCCGGGCTCGTCGAGCAGATGGCGACCATTGCGGTCTTCCACTTCGATCACCCAAAGATCTGGATCAAAAGATTTTTGCCGGTTTAGCGCGTCTTCAACCTCTCTGTCCGCCCCATCTGCCAAAACCAGCCATGTGCGTTTGTCAGTCATCAAATCAAATGAGCGTTGATAGGCCACCGCCTGTCCGTCCAATGTGTTCAACTTGACCAGCACCGCCCCTGCAGTCGCGTCGCCCTTTGCAGTGACAAATGCCGGAATATTGGCCAGTTGCAGACGGCGCAAATAGGCCGAAACCCAGATATCCGCCGTCAGTCGCGTCATTCGTTGCCGTCGGAAAAGTTCAGCCCCATTTCGCTGTAGCGCTCTTTGTCATCCAGCCACTTCGGACGCACCTTGATCTGCAAAAACAAATGCACTGTTTGGCCCAGAAATTCGCTTAATTCCAGGCGCGCGGCTTTGCTGACGCCTTTGATGGTTTCGCCCTTATGGCCAAGGATAATTCCCTTATGGCCATCCCGCATGACATAGATGATCTGATCGATCTTCACCGAACCGTCTTTGCGTTCTTCCCAACCTTCGGTTTCCACCGTCAACTGATAGGGCAATTCCTGATGCAGCCGCAGGGTCAGTTTTTCACGTGTCAGTTCAGCGGCGATCATCCGCAGAGGTGAATCAGCAATTTGATCTTCCGGGTACAACCATGGCCCCACTGGCAACGCGCCTGCCAACCAAGCGCGCAAACCCTGCACCCCGTGGCCCTTTTCAGCCGAGATCAGAAAGGTTTCAGTAAACTCAAACTGCTCGTTCAGCTTTTGGGTTAGGGCCAGCAATACCGGGCTTTCAACGCGGTCAATTTTGTTGATGGCCAGCGCCACTTTGCGCCCCTTAGTGCGTTCGGCCAGCCCTTCCAAGATTGCCTCAACCCCTTCGGTCAGGCCGCGATGCGCCTCGATCAGCAACACAACCACGTCGGCGTCACCGGCGCCGCTCCAGGCGGCTTTAACCATGGCACGGTCCAGCCGGCGGCGGGGGCGAAAAATGCCAGGGGTATCAACAAAAACCAACTGCGTGTCGCCCTCTATGGCGACGCCGCGAATGCGGGCGCGGGTGGTTTGCACCTTATGGGTGACAATGGACACCTTGGCGCCCACCATCTGATTTAACAGGGTGGATTTCCCAGCATTGGGTTCGCCTATCAATGCTATAAATCCGGCGCGCGTTTCAGTCATTTTTAGGTTCCAGTTGGGTTAATAGCATCTGCGCCGCTACCTGTTCGGCCTGGCGTTTGGTGGCGGCTTTGGCTGTCGCCACCTCGCCACTTTCAAGCTGTGCTTTTATGTTGAATTCCGGGGCGTGGTCGGGGCCATCGCGTGACACGACGGTATATTTTGGCGGCGGCAGCCCGCGGGCCTGTGCCCATTCCTGCAATGCGGTTTTGGCGTCGCGCGCATCGTCTTTTACCTGCGTCACCCGCGCGCCCCATAGCCGCAACACCAGATCACGGGCATCGTTATACCCGGCATCCAGATAGACGGCAGCTATCACCGCTTCCATGGCATCTGCCAGCAGTGCCAATTTGCGCCGCCCGCCGGAAACCATTTCAGAGCGACCCAGTTTTAATACCGACCCCAGATCATATTCTCGGGCGACATCACCGCAGGTTTCTTTACGTACCAAGGCGTTATAGCGCGGCGCCAGCTGGCCCTCGGCGGCGCTTGGGTCACCCAGAAACAGGGCTTCAGAAATAACCAGCCCCAGCACCCGATCACCCAGAAACTCAAGCCGCTGATTGTCAGGGCGTGTCTCGGACGATATTGACGCATGTGTCAAGGCGCGGATCAGGTGCTCGGGTTCAGCAAAATGATACCCGATGCGGGTTTCAAACCCAGCCAGATCTGCGCCTAACTTCAATTGACAGCCTTAAAAAATCGATCAGAGCGCCAGGTCCAAAAGTACAACAATGAACGCCCTGCAGATGAGAACATGATCCGGTCAGCGCGTCCGATTAGGTTGGCGTAGGGCACGAACCCCACACCAAGGGCAGACTGGGCCACCCGGCTGTCGGTGGAATTGTCACGGTTGTCACCCATGAAAAAGTAATGCCCGTCCGGCACTGTGAAGACGGCGGTATTGTCCAAGCGACGCTGACCGATGTTCAGAATGCTGTGGGACACGCCGTTGGGCAGTGTTTCAATCAGTTTCTCTTTTTGACAGATGCCACCTATTCCCACGCCGCGGTTTGAACACTGGGGAAACCCACCGGCTGGACCTTGCTTTTCAAATGCCTCTTCAAACAATCCGTCCGCTTGCTGGGGGGCGGCCACTCCGTTCAGAAAAACAACACCGTTCTTAACCTGAACTTTATCACCCGGCAGGCCCATTAGACGTTTGATAAAATCCTGATCGTTCACTGGATGGCGGAACACAACAACGTCGCCACGATCAGGTTCGCTGCCGAAAATACGCCCCGAGATTGGGCAGACCGAGAACGGGCAGGATACCTGCGCATAGCCATAGGCCATTTTGTTAACAAACAGAAAGTCGCCGATCAGCAACGTGTCTTTCATTGAACTGGACGGTATCCAAAACGGCTGAAAAAACAGGGTTCTGAAGACGCCGGCAATCAACAATGCATAGACCACCGTTTTTATCGTCTCAACGATGCCGTCTTGATTTTCTGCTTTGCTGCTCATTCAGATTTTCCGCCTTTGCATTTATCCCGGCTACATGGTCAGCCAGACCGACGGAGTCAAGCAATTGGCAGCGATTCAATCACCACAAATGCCTGGGCCCAGGGGTAATCATCGGTCAAAGTGACGTGAATATGCGCCCTATGCCCGTCTGGCGTCATGTCTTTTAGCCGCTTGGCCGCCCAGCCGGTGACCTGCATCTGCGGCTGGCCTGTGCCCAGATTTGTCACCGACATGTCTTTCCAAGAAATCCCCATGCGCAACCCGGTGCCCAACGCCTTTGAACAGGCCTCTTTCGCCGCCCAGCGTTTGGCATAGGTGCCCGCCGTGTCTTTGCGGCGTTCGGCCTTGTGCTGCTCAATGTCTGTAAACACCCGGTTGCGAAACCGGTCGCCGAACCTGTCCAGAGTCCCGGCAATACGTTCAATATTCGCAAGGTCCGTGCCAATACCCAGGATCATCCAAGCACCCGACCCTGATTTTTCGCAGAAAAATCAAACCACCGCCCGAAACTCATGCCCGCGCCTCATCCATCAATCGGCGCATCTCGCCAATAGCCGGTTCCAGCCCGCGAAAAATCGCCTCACCGATGATGAAATGGCCGATGTTCAATTCCATCACCTCAGGAAATTCAGCCACCGGTTTGACGGTTTCATAGGTAAATCCGTGCCCGGCATGGATTTCCAGACCCAGCCCATGGCCATAAACCGACATTATGCGCAGCCGTTCCAGTTCGGCGTTGCTTTCGTCAAACTTACCCTCGGCAAACAGATCACAATAGGCCCCGGCATGCAGTTCAACGATATCAGCGCCGATCCGATGCGCGGCTTCCACCTGGCGCATATCGGCAGCGACAAACATCGACACCCGGCACCCGGCATCGCGCAGCGGCGCTATGAACTGCGCCAGCCGGTTGTCATCGCGCGCCACATCCAGCCCGCCTTCGGTGGTCAGTTCTTCGCGTTTTTCCGGCACGATACACACGGCGTGGGGTTTGTGGCGCAAGGCGATGGCCTGCATTTCGTCCGTTGCCGCCATCTCAAAATTAAGCGGTACGGTCAGTTCGTCCATCAGCCGATCAATATCACTGTCAGAAATATGGCGCCGATCCTCGCGCAAATGCGCGGTGATGCCATCGGCCCCGGCGGCCTCGGCCAATTTGGCCGCGCGCACTGGGTCAGGATAGCTGCCGCCCCGGGCATTTCGCACCGTAGCAACGTGGTCAATATTCACACCCAGACGCAGCGGCCCCAGATAATTCGTCTTTGACATGGCTATCCCCAGCTGATTCTATCCCGTTCGTCTTAGACCTATTTTCGTGCGGCGTCCGCTTTTGCGACCGCAGCGAGGCGGCGTTTTTCATATTTCATTTTCAACCGCTTGATACGGCGCTTTTGGTAGGCGGCGATCAGGGGTCGGCTGACAATGTAGACACATACCGCGAACAGTACACCTGGCACCATGCCGCCAACAAAATAGGGCTTGAAAACATGCTGATAGAACAAACCCAGACGGTTCCACTGGGTGATATCGTCATTGAACATGGCCCTGAAATTGTACCAAAGTTCCACCGATGCATCAGAAAATGCGGTGACAATGCTGTGCATGTTCAAGCTGCCATTTGGTGTCCCCAACATCCATGATCCAAGCTCAATTGAAAGCGTAGCGATAATGGGAAATGTTATTGGGTTGCCAAAAAAGGTGGCCATTATTGCCGCCAGGATATTGCCTTGCATCATATAGGCCAGCAGCATGGCCAGAATGATATGCAGGCCGAAAAACGGCATGAAGCATATGAAAATGCCCGCGGCAATTCCCCGGGCGATCTTATGGGGGGGGTCGGGCAGGCGACGCAATCGGTGCAACACATAGCTGACGGCACGTGTCCAGCCGCCACGGGGGTATATCCCGTCGCTGAACAGTTGCGCGTAGCTGCGTTGTTTACGCCGTTTGAACACCAATTCGTGCCCCTAAATTTCTAGGGCTTGCGCCCGATATCACGGTACCGACCAATTGACGCGACTTCGCTTTCGGCTTCCAGCATCAGCATAACGGCATGCAAGTGTTCAGCATCGCGCACATCTACATCAACAATAAGCCGGAAAAAGTCCGGTTTTCGGTCAAGAAAGTGTAAGTCAGAGATATTGGCCTTCTGCTCACCAATCAAGGTGCAAATCCGCCCCAATACACCAGCGTCATTTCGGATCGTCAGATCAAAGCTAACGGTATTGGCCGCGGCATGTTTGCCACTGTGCCATTGCAGATCAACCCAGCGGCTGGGTTGTTCATCAAATTCAGCCAAAACTTCGCAATCAATGGCGTGCACAACCACACCCTGGCCGCGATAGCTGATGCCGATGATGCGTTCCCCCGGGACCGGCTGACAACAGGACGCCCGCTTAAAGGTTTGGTCAGGTAGCAGACCAACCACGGCTTGGGCTGCTTCGACTTCTTCGCCACCTTCGGCAAGCTTTGGGTACAGGGCCCGCAACACATCACGGGCGGGCAGTTCCGCTGACCCAATCCGCGCCAACAATTCGTCAACATCAGCCAGCCCAAGCTGTTTTGCCGCCGTTATCAAGGCTTTGTCGGTTGCCTTTTTGCCGATATGGTCAAAGGCCACCCGCGCCAGTTCGCGCCCCAGTTTGATAAACCGCCCACGATCTTCTTCGCGCAGGCTGCGCCTGATGGCGGCTTTGGCGCGCCCAGTTACCACAATATCGATCCAGCTAGATTGCGGAGTCTGGCCTTCGGCGGTGATCACTTCAATCGACTGGCCATTTTTCAACCTGGTCCACAGGGGCACCCGAATATGGTCCACCCGAGCCCCGACACAACTGTCGCCGATCCTTGTGTGGATGGCATAGGCATAATCCAGCGGCGTTGCCCCGCGGGGCAGTTTGACCACATCACCTTTGGGCGAAAAACAGAACACCTGGTCTGCATACATTTCAAGTTTGACGTGTTCCAAAAATTCGTCGTGGTCATGGGCGCTGTCAAAATGTTCAGTTAGGGTGGCGATCCACTTAGCCGGATCAACAGCAAACGGGTTCTCGGCGCGAACACCATCACGGTATGACCAGTGGGCAGCAACACCGGCTTCGGCAACTTCGTTCATCTGACGGGTGCGGACCTGCACCTCTACCCTTTTGCCATCGCGCCCGGAAACGGTGGTATGCAACGATCGATAACCATTAGATTTGGGCTGACTGATATAGTCTTTGAACCTGCCCGGCACCGCCCGCCAGCGTTGGTGGATCGCCCCAAGCACCCGATAGCAATCGGCTTCTGAGTCTGTAATTATCCTGAACCCGTAAATGTCAGACAGCCGGGAAAACCCCTGGCCTTTTTCTTCCATTTTGCGCCAGATAGAATGGGGTTTCTTGGCACGTCCAGAAACGTCGGCGACGATGCTGGCCTTATTCAGTTCCAAGCGCATGTCGTTGGTGATCTGTTCGATCACATCACCAGATTCTTTTTGCAACGTCAGGAACCGGCGCATGATGGAATTGCGCGCCTCTGGGTTGATCACCGAAAACGCCATGTCTTCCAGCTCATCACGCATCCATTGCATGCCCATACGCCCGGCCAGTGGCGCAAAAATATCCATGGTTTCGCGGGCTTTGCCGGACTGCTTTTCAACCAGCATTGATTTTATCGTGCGCATGTTGTGCAGGCGGTCGGCCAATTTTACCAGAATGACCCGCAAATCTTTGGACATAGCCATGAACAGTTTGCGAAAGTTTTCGGCCTGTTTGGTTTGGGTCGAACTTAGCTGTAGGTTGGTCAGTTTTGTGACCCCGTCCACCAGCTCGGCTATTTCAGCGCCAAACCTGTCGGCTATTTCGCCGTAGGTCGATTTGGTGTCTTCAATGGTATCATGCAACAGGGCCGTGATGATCGTGGCATCATCCAACTGTTGCTGGGTCAGGATGGCCGCCACTGCAACCGGGTGGGAAAAATATTCCTCACCAGAATGACGCGTCTGACCTTTGTGCATTTGCCGCCCATAGGCATAGGCTTCGCGGATCAGTTTGGCATTGGTACGTGGATTGTAGTGGCGGACCAGTGCGATCAATTCATCAGCTGTGATCATTTGGTCCGCACCTTTGGCGCGTCGGCGCCGTTATTCCTGACCTTGCGCTTCCATAAGGGCACGCAACAGGTTTTCTTCTGACATATCATCGTCGGCTGGTTTATCAGCCTCGGCCCCCATAAGAAGCGCCATTGCGTCTTCTTCTGGTTCATCAACCTCAATCTGGGTCTGATGGCTTTCGATCATGCGTTCACGCAGATCAGCAGCTGATTGGGTTTCATCGGCGATTTCGCGCAGGGAAACGACAGGGTTTTTGTCATTGTCACGTTCAACAGTAATGGCACCGCCACTGGCGATTTCACGGGCGCGATGGGATGCAAGCATCACCAGATCAAACCGGTTGGGAACCTTATCAACGCAATCTTCAACTGTCACGCGGGCCATGAATGTTCTCCTACAGTCTGCAACATTGGAATATCGAAGCGTCTATTTAGGGGCAAGCGGCAGGGTTGGCAAGGTATGAAACTTGGCAAAAAACCTACATTTACGGGGTTATTGCGGTAATTTCACCTGTCATTTAGCACAAATTGCGACTCAGTCAGCCTAAAAGCCGGTCTTGGGCATTATGGGTCGAATGCCTGCAAGCGCCTGGGCGGGCAGGTCTGCCAGCATCGTGGTCACAGTTTTCGCCAATACCGGGTGCACCCAATTTGGGGCAATATCTGCCAAAGGCACCAGAACAAAACCGCGGTCCTGTATCCGCGGGTGGGGCAATATCAACTCATCCGGGGTGCGTTTTTGCTGTTCATGCAGCGTCAAATCGCGCCATTCGTGATAGGTTGAAATTTCAGGCAACACCTGATTTCCCATTGCAAGCAGGTCAATATCCAGGGTGCGGGCACCCCAGCGCTGATCGCGCTGCCGACCGAACATTCCTTCAATTTCTTGCAATAGCATTAACAGCTCTGACGGCGGCAACGCGCTTTCGCACAGGGCGGCGGCGTTGACATAGTCCAAACCCGAGCCGGCTGGAAATGCAGGGGTCTGAAACAGGCGCGATGTGGCCAATATATTAATGCCTGACCGTTCTAATACCAATATCGATTCTTGAATCGTCACCAAAGGTGATCCAGCAGAGGAGTAAAGATTGGATCCCAACCCAATAAGAATAGCGTTTTGCATGTCTTTTAGTACAGCTTTCGGGCAATTTCGTAAGGATAATACTTGCAGAATTTTGATATTTGAATAGGTTATACGCGTTTCGCCAGTTCCACTATTTTTAATACCACCCACTCACGGATGTCACGGCGAGATTTATATTTTGAAAGGAACTTAAATGTTTTACCGCGACGAACGGCTTGCGCTGTTCATTGACGGTGCCAACCTCTACGCAGCCGCTAAGGCTCTAGGGTTTGACATCGATTATAAACTA
This sequence comes from Paracoccaceae bacterium, assembly GCA_036479015.1. Classification (GTDB taxonomy): domain Bacteria; phylum Pseudomonadota; class Alphaproteobacteria; order Rhodobacterales; family Rhodobacteraceae; genus NVTR01. Next base: position 31,668 of record JAZGFB010000037.1, read on the forward strand.
CTGCGCCAGGAATTTGTCAGACGTGGCAAAATGATGCGTGCCTTCTACTATACAGCCTTGCTGGAAAATGACGATTATTCGCCGATACGCCCACTGGTGGATTGGCTGAATTACAACGGCTTTACCATGGTCACCAAACCGGCCAAGGAATATGTCGACAGTCAGGGACGTCGTAAAGTCAAAGGCAACATGGATATAGAACTGGCGGTTAATGCGCTGGAACTTGCACCCCATGTGGATCACATCGTTCTGTTTTCTGGCGATGGTGACTTTCGGCCATTGGTAGAAAGCCTGCAACGCCAGGGCGTTCGGGTCTCTGTTGTGTCGACAATCCGCTCACAGCCGCCGATGATCTCTGATGATCTGCGTCGACAGGCCGATAATTTCATCGAATTGGATGAGCTGAAAGACGTTGTTGGGCGCCCCATGCGCGAACCAGAACCAGCAGCAGCCCCTGTAGAAGACTAATAGATTTGGCCGGGGTTGCCCCCGGCCAAACACACTGCCTATCTAGGCTGGTAAATCGCGATTTATCGCACTAGGATTATTACCAATCCAAACCACCAGAACCGCGAATTCAAGACCATGCCCCGCCCTGCCCTTACCTTGTATCTGGCTGCCCCGCGTGGCTTTTGTGCCGGCGTTGACCGGGCTGTAAAAATTGTTGAATTGGCAATCCAGAAATGGGGCGCGCCCGTCTATGTGCGCCATGAAATCGTTCATAATAAATATGTCGTGGATGGGTTGCGCGATCTGGGTGCAGTGTTTGTTGAAAGCCTGGCCGATTGCCCAGATGACCGCCCGGTGGTTTTTTCCGCCCATGGTGTCGCCAAATCAGTTCCCACAGAAGCCAGCCGCCGCAATATGGTGTTTGTTGACGCCACCTGCCCGCTGGTCAGCAAAGTCCACATAGAGGCCGAGCGCCATTTTCAAAACGGCCTGCAAATGGTGATGATCGGCCATGCCGGGCACCCGGAAACCGTCGGCACCATGGGGCAATTGCCTGCAGGTGAGGTGCTGTTGGTGGAAACCGCCGCCGATGTGGCCACATTACAGGTGCGCAACGGGGATAAGCTGGCATTTATCACCCAGACGACGTTATCGGTGGATGATACAGCCGGGATTGTCACCGCCCTGAAAGCCCGGTTTCCAGGCATCATCGGCCCCCATAAAGAAGACATATGCTATGCCACCACCAACCGCCAGGAAGCGGTGAAATCCATCGCCGCAAAAATCGATGCGCTGCTGGTCATTGGCGCACCAAATTCATCAAATTCCCAGCGCTTGGTGGAAGTTGGCCGCGCTGCTGGGTGTGCCTATGCACAATTGGTTCAGCGCGATACTGACATCGACTGGCGCGCGCTGGCTGGCATTAATTCAATGGGTATCACCGCTGGCGCATCGGCCCCGGAAGTGCTGGTAGATGAGGTGATAGACGCCTTTCGCACACGGTACGACGTGACTGTGGAAATTGTTGAGACCGCCAAGGAAAACGTCACATTCAAAGTGCCCCGTGTGCTGCGTGAACCCGCATGACCAAAGACGACCAAACCATCGCCGTCTATGAAAAACGCGCCCAGGAATATGCCTGTCGGACCAAAGACCGTGACGAACCGGGGTTGGACAGCTTCATCGCCATGCTTCCTGAACATGCACATGTCTTGGATCTGGGCTGCGGACCAGGGGATGCGTCTGTTCGGTTTTTGGCCGCGAGTTTTAGTGTAGACGCCATTGACGCGACACCCGCCATGGTCAAGGCCGCCTGCCAACGGGGGGTGACGGCCCGCATCGCCAGATTTGATCAGGTTGACGCCCAATCAACCTATGACGGGATTTGCGCCAGCTATTCACTGCTGCATGCGCCTCGCGCTGACATGCCCGACTGTCTGGCGCGGTTGCACCGGGCCGCCAAACCCAATGGCCGCCTGCATATCGGGCTAAAACTTGGCACCGGTGAAATAAGAGACAGCCTTGGGCGCCTGTATACATATTATACCAGGGATGAATTGTTTGGCCTGCTAAAAGCCGCTGGCTTTACCCCAACCGATCATCAGATAGACAAAGGAACCGGACTTGATGGAACCACATATTCTGGGATCTGGGTCCACGCCAATGCCTGATCTGTTTGCCTATACTGACGGTGCCTGTTCCGGAAACCCCGGCCCCGGCGGCTGGGGCGCGCTGCTGATTGCGCGCACCGGTGATACCGTGGTCAAAACCCGCGAACTAAAAGGCGGTGAAGCTGATACCACAAACAACCGGATGGAACTTTTGGCGGCGATTTCAGTGTTGGAAACCCTAAACCGCTCCACCAAGATCACCATCGTCACCGACAGCGCCTATGTGAAAAATGGCGTCACGTCTTGGGTGCATGGCTGGAAACGCAACGGTTGGAAAACAGCCAGTAGAAAGCCGGTCAAAAATGTTGATCTGTGGCAACGCATTGACGCCGAAAACGCCCGCCATGATGTCACCTGGGAATGGGTAAAGGGGCACGCCGGTCACGTTGAAAATGAACGTGCCGATGAATTGGCCCGCGCCGGGATGGCACCGTTCAAAAAATAGAACGCAACCTGGGAAAACGAAAATTCTGCGAATTTTCGATACGTTTTTTCTGCGAAAAAACGGCTGCTGCTACGACGTTGGCCCATAGGTGCGCCACAGCCAAATCAGCAATAGCGCCCCAAGCACAGCACCAACAAACCCGGCCATCCAACCACCAACAACCAATATCAGCCGCAACACCCCACCGCCAATGATGGCGCCAAGCACACCGATGGAAACCGTGGTGATAACATTGGAATTCATCTTCATCATCCGGGTGGCAAAGAACCCGGCGGCGGCTCCGACTATTATCATGGCAAGAACGGGCATTGGCTTTCCTTTTGGTTACCCTGAGCACATAGGCAGGGATTGCATTGGCTTTTAGTCCAAAACCTTTGGCAGGTCCAATCCACGCAGCAATTCACCTGTTTCCATGGGCCGTTTTCCGGCCCGTTGTGCCAGTGTGATTTCCACGGCACCATCACCACAAGCCACTGTAAACCCAGCTATAACTTGCCCCGGCGCACCAGTACCCGATGCCAGTTTTGAGCCCAGTAGTTTCACCCGCTCGCCAGCAATTTCACACCAAGCCCCGGGAAATGGCGACAGGCCCCGGATCAAACGATCCACGTCAATGGCTGGTTTCTGCCACTCTATCCTTGCCTCAGACTTATCTATTTTGGCGGCGTAGACCATACCCTGATCCGGCTGTGCCATCGGCACTAGATCACCCAATGACGCCAAGGCTGTTACAATAAGCCCAGCCCCCATGTCAGACAGCCGGTCGTGCAGTTCACCGGTGGTTTCCTGATCGCCAATCGCAGTTTCCTGGCGCAACAGCACCGGCCCGGTATCCAGCCCTGCTTCCATCTGCATGATGCACACACCGGTTTGCGCGTCCCCCGCGATAATAGCCCGGTGGATCGGCGCAGCCCCGCGCCAGCGCGGCAACAGTGAGGCATGGATATTTAGACAGCCTTTGGCCGGTGCATCCAGAACCACCTGCGGCAGGATCAGCCCATAGGCGACCACCACGGCAATATCAGCATCAAGTTTCGCAAATTCTGCCTGCTCAGTCGTGCCTTTCAGCGACACCGGGTGGCGCACCTGCAGCCCCAGTTCCATAGCCCGTTTTTGCACCGGACTTGAGCGGTGTTTTTTGCCCCGGCCTGCCGGGCGGGGCGGCTGGCAATAGACCGCCACAATTTCATGGCCCGCCGATACCAGCGCATCCAACACCGGCACCGAAAAATCGGGGGTGCCCATAAAAATAACCCTCATGCCTGCCCCCCGTATTTGGCAGCTTTTTTCAGCAACATTTCGCGTTTCATACGGCTAAGCCGTTCAAAATACATCTTACCGTTCAAGTGGTCGATTTGGTGCTGCACACTGGTTGCCCACAGCCCTACAAAATCACGCTGCTCAACCACGCCTTGGTCGTTCAAAAAGCCCACAGTCACCGCACGGGGACGGGTCACTTTGGCCGACACACCCGGCAGGTTTGGGCTGGCTTCCTCATGGATATTCATTTTACCCGATGCATGGATGATTTCCGGGTTGGCCATACGCACCACCTGCCCGCGCGCGCCCGAGGCATCCACAACTGCCAGGCGCTGCATTTCACCCAGTTGAACAGCGGCCAAGCCAACGCCTGGCATCGCCTCCATCACGGCGATCATATCATTCCAAAGGGCGCGAATTTCTTCGGTGATCTCAGCAACCGGCGCGGCGGGTGTTCGCAAACGCCGGTCCGGCCATGGGATCACCTGGCGCGTCATTCCCGCGCCAGTTCGCGTTTCAATTTCACCATCTTGCGGGTGATCATCTGGCGTTTCAGCGGCTTTAGGTAATCAATGAACAGCTTGCCATCCAGGTGGTCAATTTCATGCTGCACACAGGTGGCCCACAGCCCGTCAAACTGTTCTTCCTGAATGTTGCCGTCAATATCCATCCAGCGCACGCGGGCCTCGGCCGGGCGTTCCACGTCGGCGTATAGATCCGGGATCGACAGGCAGCCTTCTTCATAGGTGTTCAATTCCTCGGACACCCAAGTAATTTCCGGGTTGAACAGTACTGTGGGCTCGGGTTTCGCGCCGTCTTCCTTAATGCAATCCATCACAAACAGCCGCAATAGCACCCCTATCTGCGGTGCCGCCAACCCGATGCCGGGGGCCTCATACATGGTTTGCAACATATCATCTGCCAGCTTGCGAAGGTCTTTGGTAAGCGCGCCGACGGGCTTGGCCACCTTTTTCAGGCGCGGGTCAGGATGGATCAGGATAGGAATAATGCTCATGGGGGGTGATGTAGGCGATGCTTGGCACCGGCGCAACGCCTCTTGCATGGTCAGAGCACCGGGTATTTAACCGGCGTGGCCAAACAGGAGCCAGGCAATGAATTTCGACAACCCGATTGACCGACGCGGAACCGACTCTACTAAATGGGATGTGATGGAAAAATTATATGGCCTGTCGCCCAAGGACGGCTTGCCGATGTGGATCGCGGATATGGATTTTGCCGCCGGTGAGTTTTTGCAAGATGCTATGCGCGATGTAATGGAGCGCGCCAGTTACGGATACTTTGCCGACAGGTATCGCAACTTTGACGCCATCGTCTGGTGGATGCAGAACCGCCATAACTGGCAGGTCGATCCAGACTGGATGTTCACGACCGCCGGGTTGGGAAATGGCATTGCCCTGTGCATTCAAGCATATACCGAGCCGCAAGACAAAATTGCCATATTCACCCCAGTTTACCATGAATTTCCGGCAAAAATCAAAAATGCCAACCGTCAGGTCACGCAATTTCCATTGGTCAAAGCTGATGGTGTTTTCCGCATGGATTTTGACGCCTATCAGGCACTGTTGGATGGCAGCGAAAAGATGGTTTTGTTCTGCTCGCCCCATAACCCGGCCGGTCGGGTCTGGAGCGTGCAGGAAATTACCGAGCTGTGCGAATTTTGCGCCCGCAATGATCTGATACTGGTGTCAGATGAAATCCACCACGATCTGGTGTTTCCCGGGTTTCAGTTTACGCCAACGCAAAAGGTTGCCCAGGGGATCACTGACAAAGTTATTGTGGCAACCTCTGCATCTAAAACATTCAACATCGCCGGCACCCGCACTGGCAATATCATGATCCCAAATCCAGAAATGCGCCAAACATTTGCAACCCTGCTAACGGCCCTGAATTTAGAACCTAACCTGCTTGGGGTAGAACTGTACTGCGCCGCCTATACGCCCAAAGGTGCCGCCTGGGTTGATCAACTGAATGCTTATCTTGAAGGCAATTATCAGCTGTTCGCCACTGGGATCAACGCAATCCCCGGCGTGTCGTTGATGCCGATGCAGGGCACCTATCTGTCATGGGCCGATTTTGCAGGCACCGGTATGGACCATACTGAAATAATGCGTCGCGTTGTAAAGCTGGCAAAAATTGCGCCCACACCCGGCCCAGCACTGGGGGCTGGCGGCGAAACCTGTTTGCGGTTCAATTTGGGCACCCAACGCTCAAACATTGAAATGGCCGTAACCCGATTGCAAAAGGCGTTTTCTGACCTGCAATAACAATCAGGAATATGCCACTAGTTCAGCAATGCAATCGGTGCGTTTTTATCGCGCACAAAATCCAGCGGGGCCTTGTCCAGCGCAGCTGTGCTGCGTTTGAAATCATAGATCATCTGATCATTTTCCTGTGCAGACGCGATGATCAGGCATTGGTACAGATGCCGCGCGCCATCAAAAATATCGACCAATCCACGCAATTGCGGCGCGGCCTCAGCGTCCAGCGCAAACCCGGTTTCCCAAAACCGCAATACCGGAAACAACTCATCACCCACCTGCACCCGCAGCCGGGATTTTTTGCGCAGCGCGGCTTTTTGCGCCAACCGCAGGCCCTCGCGGACTTCCTTTGGTAAAAATTCTGACATTCGCAATCCTCCACACCCTATGTGCCAGTCTGCCCTGCTCTCATCGCAGGTCAAGCAAAGCATGGGGCCGATTGGTAAAAATTAGGTTTTCCGCCCGTTTTACCCGGATATTGTTGCCACTTTTGGGCGTAATACATGTGGAATCGCCGGATCGTATAGCGCACTGTCAACAAAATCGGCAACTTCCCCCAATGCTGGCCCCACCAGAATCAGTGCCGTTCGGGTGATTTTCTGCGCCCTTGCCTTGGCACGAATGTCCGAAATCGTCCCCCGGATCAAAATCTGATCAGGCCAGCCAACGCGGTACGCAATCACGGCCGGGCAATCTGCGCCATAATACGGGATCAGCTGGCGCTCTATCTCGCGCAGGTTACGCACCCCCAGATGGATCGCCAGTGTGGCACCGGTGCGGGCAAAATTTTCAAGCGTTTCCCCGGCTGGCATATTTGTGGATTTCATTGATACCCGGGTCAAAATAATCGACTGGGCCACCTCAGGGATGGTCAGTTCCTGCCCCAGCGCCGCCGCCGCCGCCGCATAGGCCGGAACCCCTGGAATGATCTCATAATTAATCCCATCCCGTCGCAACAACCTGATCTGCTCGGCAATCGCGCCATATAGTGATGGATCCCCCGAATGCACCCGTGCCACGTCTTCACCGCGCCCCTGGGCGGCCAATATTTCGCCATGGGTATCGGCAAGCGTCATTGGCGCCGTATCCAAAACCCGCGCGCCTGTTGGAGCACCGGCAACAACAGCCTCGGGCACCAAAGAACCGGCATATAGGCACACAGGACATTCCCCAATTACCCGCTGCGCTTTCAGCGTCAAAAGCTCCGGATCACCCGGCCCTGCACCAATAAAAAATACTGTCATTTCACGTTTTCTTCTTTTCCTAAATATCTGCGCCGCAGGCATCCTGCCTTAGCCCGCCAGATCACCGTCAATTTTACGTGCATAGCCCCGCGGCGTGTACATGCGCGGCCCTTCACCCAATTGCGCCAGCCGGGAATTGCTTGACCCCACCAGAACCACCGTCATCATATCCACCTCATCCACTTGCAATTCAGCCAACCGACGATAGCGTATGTTTTCCTCTGCTCGCCCCAGCGATGTGGCCAGCATAACTGGCGTATCGGCAGGCCGGTGTTGCAGCAAAATATCCCGCGCCTCGGCCAACAATGTCCGGCGTCGCTTTGACACCGGGTTGTAAAACGCAATGACGAAATCCCCCTCTGCCGCTGCCCGCAACCGCTTGATAATATCCTCACGCGGCGTCAATAAATCGCTCAGCGATATCGCACAAAAATCGTGGCCCAACGGCGCCCCGGCCCGCGCAGCAGCACCTTGCAATGCCGACACGCCGGGGGCATTTACCACCTCAACCCGGCGCGCAGCATCCGATACCCCATGGGCATCGACACCGCGGTCCAGCAATTCAAATACCAGCGCCCCCATGGCGAAAATTCCGGCATCACCAGAACATATCAGCGCAACGTTCTTACCCTTGCCCGCCTGCTCCAACGCATAACGACAGCGATCTTCTTCGCCCCCCAGCGGGAAATCTGATCGCAGTTTGCCAGCCGCCAAAGGCCCCAAAAGATCAATGTAAAACCCGTACCCCACCAGCTCATCGGCCTCAGCAATCAACCGGCTGGCCTGGGGCGTGCGCCAGTCAGCCTGCCCCGGACCAATGCCAACCACTGACAGCTTGCCCCGCGCCCGACCGGCCAGCTCCACAATCGGCTCCGGTGCATACCCAACGGCACAGGTCGCCATGTCTGATTTCACCTTTGCCTGACCAAGCCCGCCTGTTGCACCCGCCAATGCCAGCGCCGCGCCTTCGGCCACCCCGTGGCACCCCACCTCGGCAAACACCACATCTGACGGGTTTTCCAACCGCGCGGCCTGGGCCTCCAGCTCGGATGCTGAAAACAAACGCAAGGGAACGCCAAACTTTGCCGCCAGCGCCAATACCGCCGGCTCATCCGCCTTTAGGTCAAGCGTGCCAATCGCCGCAATTGCCAACGGGTCAACCTCAACCGCTGCCAGCGCCCCCATGACCAGTGCTTCCAACTCTTCAGGGGGGCAATCACGCGCACAGCCAACCCCCAGCGTTGTCCGTAAAGGCCGGTACACCAGTGATGTGCAGAAAATTTCAACCGGCTCCTGGGTCGCAATCAACTGAACGGCGTCCCCATTTGGCAAATCACTTAACCAATCAGCGCGCGCCGCCTCATCACCGCAAACCTGCGCACCGCCGCCTGCCAGCAATGCTGCCATCGCCGCCTTGGCGTCCCCCGGGTTTGCCAAACGCCACCCCAAAGGTGGCTCATCCAGCGCAATCCCCAGCGATATATCCCCGGCAGTGGTCACCGCCGCCGTACCGCCCAACACCTTGGCGATCTGTTGCGCCAACCGGTTTGCGCCGCGATGCCCCCCCAGCAAGGGCACCACAACGGACCCGTCATCGGCCACCGATACCACCGGTGGTTCAGTGGTCTTATCTGCCAACAATGGCGCCACTGCCCGGATCAAAATACCGCTGGCGCACACCCCGACAACCGGGGTTCCACTGGCAAACAGCGCGCGCACATGCTCTAGCGCATTGTCAAAAAACGCATCCGCATCCGCCACCCGCCCGACGCGACCATGCAGGCTTGCCCCCAGTGCCGTCGCCACCCGCCGTGCGGTCGCTTCCCCAGAAGAAGACAGTGCAATTACCACCGGATTTATAGCCATGGATCAGCCCCCTTTGTCACCAATATCATCGAAAAATAGGGCGCGACTTTGGGCGCCTGCGCCAGCGGCAAACAGACTTCCTGCGCCATGCCAACACGTTCAACATAAACTGCATTATCCAGCAAGCCTTCAGCCAACAATACAGTACGTAATTTTTCCAAATGCCGCCCAACCTTCATAAAGACAATACTGTCAGCCCCGCGAATGCGCGCCACCAATTCTGCCTGTGGCAATGGCCCCGGCACCACTGTCAGAACCTCATTTCGCGCCACCATAGGGCGCGCCGCACGCGCCGCTACCGCCGTCATAGACGTCACACCCGGCACGATCTCAACCATGAATTGCCCCGACAATCGGGCAAAAAGATACATGAAGGATCCGTAAAAAAACGGGTCCCCCTCGCATAAATAAACAACATCTCGACCAGCATTCAGATGTTCTGCCACCTGTGCAGCCCCGCGGTCATAGGCCGCCTGCGCCGGTGGGCGCTCAACCGTCATCGGCACCTCAATTACAATCTCAAGCGCGCCCGCTGGCAAAACATCCGCCGCAATAGAGCGCGCCAGACTTGCCCCACCAACCAACGCCGGATAGGCGATCACCGAGGCGCTGGCGATCAACCGCGCCGCCTTTAGCGTCATCAACTCAGGATCACCGGGCCCCAACCCGACCCCATACAAAACGCCGCCCCTCTTCTTTTCGGAAGCATCCCCACCGGAGGCATGATTTTTCGCAGAAAAATCGCTCATCGCTTGATCAGGCTCCACTGGGTAACCACGCGCTGTGGCTTCCAGCCGCGAAATGCCCCCAAATCTTCAGCCCGCTCCACCGACAGTTTCACCAACTGACCCCCATGCTGTTTTTGCAATGCCACCAACGCGGCCTCGCCCTCTAATGTCACCGCATTTGCCACCAAACGCCCCAGCGGCTTTAGCGCCGACCAAGCAGCTTCAAACACCCCAGCTGACAATCCACCACCGACAAATATCGCATCCGGCGCTTCCAGCCCGGCCAAAACTTCCGGGGCTGTACCATCGATTAATTCCAGCTTGGGTGTCCCCAGCGCCAACGCATTTGCCGCCGCCATCGCACGGCGATCGGCCCGGGGTTCTATGCCGATAGCGCGGGCATAGCGCGCACCGCGCATCCATTCGACTGCAACTGAACCACAGCCCGTGCCAATGTCCCACAACAGCGCGCCACGCATCGGCATCAGCCGCGCCAACGTCACTGCGCGCACCTCTTGCTTGGTCATGGTGCCATCACTTTGAAACAGCTCATCCGCCAGCCCCGGCACCCGGGGCAACAGCGCGGCGTCCGTGGCCGCAATACACTCCACTGCCAACGTATTGAACGCCGGAACCTCATGTGCCCAATCATGCGCAACCCCATCAAAGCGCGCCTCATCTGCTCCGCCCATCGCCGCCAGTACGCTCATCCGGCTGCCACCAAAGCCCCGCTGGCTCAAAAACGCGGCAATCTGCGCCGGGGTTTCAGCCCCAGTCGTCAGTATCAGCAACCGCGCATCCGGCTGAATAAACGCAATCATCTGCTCCACGGGCCGCCCATGCACTGTCAGCGTTTCCACATCCGCCATGCTCCAGCCCATCCGCGCCGCCGCCAACTGAAACGCCCCGACCTGCGGATGATAGGTGATCTCAGCCGGATCAATTTCCCGCCCGATCCGCCCCCCGACCGAGAACCACAGCGGATCCCCGGACGCCAGCACCACAACCCGACGCCCGCGCAGCCCCTGCAATACATCGATCAAAGCATCAAATGGCGACGGCCACTTAATCCGCTCGGCAACCAACCCCTCGGCCAGGTTCTGATGCCGCTCACCGCCAACAATAACCTCGGCCGCCTCAACCACAGCTCGCGTCGCCGGTGTCAGCCCGGACATGCCGTCCTCACCAATGCCGATGATATGCAGCCAGGGCGTCATACCGTTTCCTCAGGCAACCCAGCCGCCAGCGCATTCACAGCCGCCGACGCCATCGCCGACCCGCCGCGCCGGCCGCGCAGCGCCACAAACTCACAACCCCGGGCATCACCCGCCAGCTCTGCTTTGCTTTCAGCAGCCCCAACAAACCCCACCGGAAACCCCAAAATAACCGCAGGCTTCGGCCAGCCCGCATCCAACAATTCCAGCAAATGAAACAGGGCGGTCGGGGCATTTCCTATGGCAACGACTGCGCCCTCAATCCGGTCCCGCCACAGCTCCACCGCTGCCGCCGACCGGGTATTACCAATCTCCGCCGCCAGCCCCGGCACGCGGGTGTCATTCAATGTCACAACCACCTCATTGCCAGCCGGTAAATAACGCCGGATAATCCCAGCTCCAACCATCTCACAATCACACAATATCGGCGCCCCCGCGCGCAATGCCGCCCGCCCTGCTTCAAACGCCGCCGGTGAAAACGCCAGCCGATCTGCCACTTCAATCATGCCGCAGGCATGGATCAAGCGCACCGCCATGGCGTCCATACCCCGGCCAAAACGATCCAGCCGGGCCTCGCTTCGCACAGTCGCAAAACTTTCGGCGTAAATCGCCGCAGGATCCCGTTCATAAGGACGCATTACCAGACCTTCTTCTTTTCATAAATATCCCCGCCGGAGGCATGATTTTTCGCAGAAAAATCGCTCACCGCTTCACCCGTCGCGCACTTTCCGGCCCGTGGGGATGCTTGGCATGGGGGTATTCCGGATGATCATGGCTGTGGTGATGATCGCCGTCCCCGTGGTGATGGTGATGCCCGTGATCCATATCCAATCGGCACGCGCCGCTGCAAAAATCATCACACAGATCACATTCTGCCACCGTCGCCCCCGGCGCATTTGCGCCCTGGCCTTCCACATGGTGGTGGTGGCTTTCCTGCACCGCGCCCACTTCGGCCTCAAACCCCAGAACCTGGGTGCGATATTTGCATGTGCCGCAGGTCGGCGGCACCACATCGCCCAATTGCTCGGTGATCCGCTCGGCGAATGTTTCCAATACCTGTGGATGGTCCTTCAAATACCCGGCCTTGATGAAATCAATCCCTGGGTTTGCCGCCGCAACCTTATCCGTAAAGCCATAAATTCGGTCAATCAGCACCCCGGCAAACAGGAAATATGGGAACACGATAACCCGCTTGTAACCCAACCGGGTCACGTGGTCCAAACAGGGCTCAACCAGCGGAAATGTCACCCCGGAATAGCCGGTTTCGCACCAGCCAAAACCCATGCCTTCCTGCAACATTCGCGCCACCTTGGACACGTTGCCATTTGCGTCCGGGTCTGACGCGCCGCGCCCGATCACCACCAGACAGGTCTGATCCAGCGGCAATTCACCGTGCGTTGCATTGGCCTGCTCAACTGCCTCGCCAATCCGCGCACCTGCTGCTGCCAGCATCTTGGGGTCGACACCCAATTCGCGCCCATAAGACAGATCAACACCATGTTTTTTCGCATAGGTATTCAGCACTGTCGGAATATCATTTTTGGCATGCATCGCAGCAAACAGCATGCCTGGTACGGCCAGAATGCGATCACAACCCTTAGCCCGCAACCGGTCCAGCCCATCGCGGATCACCGGGTTGGCAAATTCCAGATACCCGTAATCCACTTCCCAATCATCCGGCAGCAATGCCGGCAGTTTTTCCGCCAATACTGCAAATTCATCAACCGCAACTTGGCTGCGCGAGCCATGGCCACAAATCATTACCCCAATTTTTGTCATCTCAGGCCTCAACCGGGTCATCATCGGCTTCAATGCCTTCATCGTCAGCTTTTCCGTTCACCGCACCCCAGATACCCGCAGCGATGGCGGCCCCAATTGCGCCCAACGCGATCCAGTGGCCGTGCCCGGCAACTTCGATCAAATGTCCCGGATCTGCCTGGGCAGCACCTGCCGACACAGCAGTCGTAAAAAATATCGAAAATCTCATCATACGTCCTTTCAAATGGGCAAAGATTGCCGCAAGGAAAGCCGTATTTCCCTGACGATGCTGTATGTCCGATCCCCAATTTGGGTCAATCGTCAACAGCCAACCTCTCTGGCCCCATGGGCTTCGTCTGATACTTGTATATTCGGCTGCCCCCTGGCCCGCAATTACAAAAGCGTCAGATTGGTTTCCATCAGCCACGCCTACAAACCTGTCACCCAACCATAATCTGTTGGCTGACAGCCTATTGGGGAACTATTCCAACGGGTTGGCGTTAAAAGAACTGTAAGATTTGACCCCGATCAGGGGTTAATGCGGGCCGTAATGTTCAACCAAAGCGCCCAGATCTTCCGGGCGCATTTTGGTTGGCATCATGGCGCAGGCGTTGGGAATGTGCTGAAATATGGAACCGTCAGAGAAAAAGTTACTGTCAGATACAAAAATGATCTTGGCGTCCGGCAGCCGGTAACTGACAAAATCAGCGATAGCAAAGGCGCTGCCGCCCCGCATAACAAGGTCGAGAACAATAATATCTACAGTCGTTTTTAACAAAAACCGGACAGCCTTTGACTGGCTATCTGCCAGTTCAACAACGTGACCCTGTCTTTCTAAATGGCCCACCCAGACCTTTGCCAGATCTGTGTTTTCCTTAACAATCAATACTCGCATAACTTTAGTAACCACCCACAATAAGCGTTCACCGCTTGCCGCTCCCGTGGCGATAAATAGAGCTGAATTAGTTAACAAGTTATTAACACACGCCAAAAACCGTTAACGGCCGGATGCTGTTGTGCTTTAGATGATAATCCGTTCAAAGGGAGTCTAAATAAGTCGGATGGCACGGAAATGACAACCTGGATTACAATTTGTGACACCTGCAAACGCGAAGGCTGGGAAGCTGGCGAAGCGGCACTTAGCGACGGTGAGCTGTTGGCCTCATTGATAGAACAGCGGGTCAAACACTCGGCGGTAAAAACCCGCCGCACGTCCTGCATGATGGGCTGCACACATGGCTGCAATGTTGCCATTCAAGGGGCAGGAAAGCTGGCATATACAGTTGGAAATTTTCTACCCGACACAGAAGCCGCCGACGCCATTGTCAGCTATGCGGAACTGCACGCCGACAGCCCCACAGGCCAGGTGCCGTACCGGACATGGCCCAAGGCCATCAAAGGCCACTTTATCACCCGCCATCAACCCCTGCCGGACGCATGAGCAAACCGCGCGACCACGGCGGCGGGTTAGACGCCGCTATCGCCCGCTACGGCGGGGACCGCGCCGGTTGGCTTGACCTGTCCACCGGGATCAACCCGGTGCCGTACCCGACCGGTGATATCAGCCCTAACTGTTGGCAAACGCTGCCCGATATCGCCGCCCAGGACCGCCTGATCAACGCCGCCCGTGCATTCTGGAACATACCTGATACTGCACATATTATTGCCGCACCGGGCGCATCGGCGCTTATTGCCCAATTGCCGCGCCTGCTTGGAACGCCAAAATCAGCGCAAATTGTCGGGCCAACCTACAATGAATGGCAAGCCGCGTTCGAAAACGCTGGCTGGGCGGTTTCGGCGGCCCCAACTGATCCTGCGGTCCGTATCACTGTCCATCCCAACAATCCTGACGGGGCGCGCGCCCAACATGACATGCTGGCAGACCCGGGCATAAGCATCATCGATGAAAGCTTCTGCGATACCGTACCAGAGGCCAGCCTGATGCCTAATTTCGACGGGGAAAACACCATATTCATCAAAAGTTTCGGTAAATTCTGGGGGCTTGCCGGTATCCGGCTGGGGTTTGCAATTGCGCCCCCTGCACTGGTGGAAAAACTATCTGACGCGCTGGGGCCATGGCCTGTTTCCGGCCCGGCTTTAGAAATTGGCGCGCGGGCTTTGCTCGATGAAAACTGGGCAAACCAAACCCGCCTGCGCTTAGAGCATGACACCCAAAGGCTAGACGATCTAATGAAATCCAGCGGTGCCGGGCCGGGTGTCGGCACGTCGCTGTTTCGGCTGTATCAGGTTGACGATGCACAGGCCTGGCAAGACAGGTTGGCCCGCGGCCATGTCTGGTCACGCATCTTCCCCTATTCCAAAACCTGGCTGCGCCTTGGCCTACCTCACCCTGACAAATGGGGCCAGTTGGAAGCCGCGTTATGAACGTGGCGGGCGCCATCGCGATTGCCATGGTATTGGACGCGGTGTTTGGCGAACCGGGTTGGCTGTGGTCACGCATGCGCCATCCCGCAGTGTTAATCGGCAATATTATCAGCTGGTTAGACAGGCAGCTAAACACCGACAGCCAGCGCAA
This sequence comes from Paracoccaceae bacterium, assembly GCA_036479015.1. Taxonomy (GTDB): domain Bacteria; phylum Pseudomonadota; class Alphaproteobacteria; order Rhodobacterales; family Rhodobacteraceae; genus NVTR01. Next base: position 47,118 of record JAZGFB010000037.1, read on the forward strand.
ATTGCGCGGAGTGCTAACCGTCATTATTCTCATTGCGCTTGGCATTCTGCTTTCCCTGCTGCTGCGAATTTTACCAGCCACAGTTTTTATCGAAACCATATTGGCCGCAATATTGCTGGCCCATAAAAGCCTAACAGCCCATGTTGCAGACGTTGCCACTGCGCTGCGTCTGTCACTGGACAAAGGCCGCAAATCTGTTGCCAAGATAGTAGGCCGCGACACCCGCGACATGGACGAACCGGCTGTGGTGCGCGGCGCGATTGAAAGCGCGGCGGAAAACCTATCTGACGGGGTGATCGCGCCTGTATTCTGGTTCCTGATCGCCGGATTTCCCGGCATGCTGATCTATAAGATCATCAATACCGCTGACAGCATGATCGGCTACAAAAACCAAAGGTACGAACAATTTGGCTGGGCGGCGGCACGGTTGGACGATGTCTTAAACTGGGTGCCTGCACGCATGACGGCGGCCTTGATTGCACTGGCACATCTGCGCCCCGGCATTGGGTTGTCTGTGGCACGCGACGCCCGCCTGCACCGATCCCCCAACGCCGGATGGCCCGAAGCAGCGATGGCGATTTGCCTGAATATCTCGTTGGCTGGGCCACGCAGCTATGATGGTGAAGTCAGGGATTTTCCCTATGTCCACCCTGACGGCGAATCTGATCTTGGCCCCGCAGATATTGACCGCGCCGTTACAGCCCTGTGGAAAGCCTGGGTGCTGACGTTGGTATTTGTTCTGATGCTGGCTGTTGTCTGACCCGGGGAACATGTTAGATTGTGGTAAGTTTAAACAGGATTTTCATGCGTATTTTTTCATTCCTTGCTGCCACGCTCATGCTGGCGCATTCCGCTTCTGCTCAGGTAAGCTGCGGCGGCTCATTTCCCACATTCGTTAACAATATCAAAGCCGAGGCACTATCGCGCGGGCATAGTAAGGCCGCCGTGAAAAAGTTCCTTGCCAGCGCCGCATTGGACCCCGCCGTCATTCGGGCCGATCGGGCTCAGGGCATTTTCAAGATGGATTTTCTTGAATTTTCCGGCCGCGTGATCAGCCAATACCGCATGGATTATGGCCGTCGCTATGCCAAAGAACTGGACAGCGTTTTTGACCAAATTCAGCGTGATTACGGCGTGTCACGGGGGGTTTTACTGGCATTCTGGGCACTGGAAACAGATTTTGGCCAGGTACAGGGCGACTTTAACACGCTGAACAGCCTGTTGACCCTTTCGCATGATTGCCGCCGACCCGAACTGTTCTTGCCGCAGGTTTTTGCAGCACTTGAACTGTTTGAACGGGGTGATTTTGAACCAAAAAACACCACAGGTGCCTGGGCTGGCGAAATTGGCATGGTGCAAATGTTGCCCGAGGACATCCTGACAAACGGTGTCGATGGCGATGGTGATGGTAGGGTAAGCCTTAAAACTTCACCGGCTGATGCCTTGATGTCAGGTGGGAAAATGCTGCGCGCCCTGGGCTGGCGCGCCAATGAACCCTGGTTGCAGGAAATTGCCGTGCCTAGCACGTTGAACTGGGCGCAAACCGGGCTGACCCATTCCAAAACTGTCAAACAGTGGGCTCGCCTTGGTGTTACCGCGCGCGGCGGGGCACTGGGCCCGGCCAACATGCAGGCATCGGTTTTGCTGCCCATGGGGCGCAACGGACCGGCGTTTTTGGCATACCCAAATTTCTTTACCTATTTTGAATGGAACCAAAGCTTTGTCTACGTCACATCGGCCGCTTATTTTGCCACCAGGCTAGAGGGCGCAGATACCTATGCCAGGGGCAACGCCAGCCCGGCACTGTCGGATGCTCAGATGAAATCTTTGCAGACCAAACTGCGCAAACGCGGCCATGACGTTGGCAAGGTTGATGGCATATTAGGTGCCAAAACCCGTGCAGCGGTACAAAGCGAACAGCTCAGACTGGGGCTGCCAGCGGATGCCTGGCCAACACTTGGGTTACTGTCGGCGCTTTAGCGGCATTATCTGCTTAGCGTCCGTGACACCGCGTCCTGCCAGCCTGCATATTTATCGGCGCGCACATTGGCATCCATCGCCGGTTCAAATGTTCTTTCCCGGTTCCAGGTTTGCGCAAACCCAGCCTGATCCGGATATATCCCGGCCTTCCAACCCGCCAGCCAGGCGGCACCGCGCGCTGTAGATTCAAGTACCTTTGGCCGATCCACCGAAATGCCAACCATGTCCGCCAGGAACTGCATGGTCCAGTCCGACGCCGCCATTCCGCCATCGACCCGCAAGCCAGTGCTGCCGCCCAAACCCGGCATATCCCTGTCCATTGCTTCCAGCAAATCGCGGGCTTGATAACCAACGCTTTCCAATGCCGCGCGCGAAATTTCTGCCGGGCCCGTGTTTCTGGACAGGCCAAAAATCGCGCCCTTACAGTCAGCATCCCAGTATGGCGCGCCCAACCCTGTAAACGCCGGCACCAGATATACAGGTTGCGCCGGATCGGCCTGCAGGGCCATGGTTTCTGCCTGACCCGCCTGATCAATAATTTTCAACCCGTCGCGCAGCCACTGCACCACAGCACCGGCAATAAAGATCGACCCCTCCAGCGCATAGGTAACCTGACCATCCAGCTGATAAGCGATCGTTGACAGCAGCCTGTTGTCAGACCGCACGATGGTTGAACCGGTGTTCAGCAAAACAAAACACCCGGTTCCAAAGGTCGCCTTTATCATCCCCGGCTCAAAACACGCCTGACCAATTGTCGCCGCCTGTTGGTCGCCAGCCACGCCCAATATCGGGATGGCAGCGCCAAAAATCGCTGGATCAGTTGTGCCAAAATCCCCAGCACTATCCAGCACCTGCGGCAACATTTGCATCGGCACATCCAGCGCCCTGCACAGCTCAGGGTCCCAGGCACCGGCCTGAATGTCATACAACATGGTGCGGGCCGCATTTGTTGCGTCGGTTGCATGCACCTTGCCGCCGGTAAGATGCCAGATCAAAAAGCTGTCGACAGTTCCAAACAACAGCTTTCCCTTGGCAGCGCGATCGCGCGCACCATCTACAGTATCAAGAACCCACTTAATCTTGGTGGCGGAAAAATATGGGTCTAGTAGCAACCCGGTGCGCTCTGAAACGGTTGGCTCTAACCCATCTGCCTTAAGCTTTTCACAGATATCGGCGGTTCGCCGATCTTGCCATACAATGGCGTTATGCACCGGTTCGCCTGTCTCTTTGTCCCAAACCAGCGTTGTTTCACGCTGATTTGTAATTCCGATCCCGGCCACTGATGCCCCACCACCGGGGGTCTTTGACATGACGTCCTTGCAGGTGGCCAATGTGGTTTGCAAAATGTCAGCTGGCGCATGCTCGACCCAGCCGGGCTGGGGGAAATGCTGCTGAAATTCCTGCTGTGCAGAAACCACAACATTCAGGGCCTCATCAAATATTATGGCGCGGGTTGACGTTGTGCCCTGATCGATGGCCAAAACATGCTTCATTTGGCCGCCGCACCCATCCATTTGTCCAGAGCTGTCACTTGGCTTTGCGTCATCTTAAGCCCCAGTTTGGTACGCCGCCAAACCACGTCTTCGCCGGTTTGGGCAAATTCCTTTGCCATCAGCCACTTTACTTCGGCTTCAGACAAAGTAGCGCCAAAATCGATGCCCAGATCTGCGGTGACCTGCGCAGCGCCCAGCAGCAGTTTTGCCTCGGTACCATAGGTTCTTATCAGCCGTTCTGCCCAATCGGCGGTTAGAAATGGATACTGCACGCGCAATTCAGCAATAAGACCGGGCGCGCCACCAACAGCAAAATCACCGCCCGCCAAGGCAACACCAGCCGTCCAGTTTTTGCCCGGAACGGGCATCACATCGGCAAGCTTTGTTAGCACCTCTTCGGACAGGTGGCGGTAAGACGTGATTTTACCACCAAAAACATTTAGCAACGGCGGTTGGTGGTTTTTATCCAGCGACAAAACATAATCGCGGGTTGCTTGTGTCGCCGAGGATGCACCGTCATCATATAGCGGGCGCACACCGGAATAGCGCCAAAGGATATCGCTTAGGGAGACAGGTTCCAAAAGATAGTCTGAGACAAAATCGCAAAGGTACTGGGCCTCGGCATCGGTGCAGGTTGCATCCCCCGGCGACCCGGAATGTTCGGCCTCGGTGGTGCCAATCAGCGAAAAGTCTTTCTCAAACGGGATGACAAAGACAATACGGTTGTCTGAACCCTGAAAAATATAGGGCTGGTCATGGCCCACCAGACGTTTGGTAACAATGTGACTGCCCCGCACCAAGCGCACACTTTCAGGTGAGGATATGCCCAGTTTGTCGGCTATCACGTCACTAACCCACGGCCCGGACGCATTTACCAAGGCTTTCGCCTCATAGGTCTGCACCAGGTTTGTAACTGAATCCCGTGTCGTTACTGTCCAGAAATCCCCTGTCCGTTTGGCCCCAGTGACGGTGGTACGGGTTAGAACCTTGGCACCATTTTCGGCGGCATCCCTAGCGTTTAGCACCACCAGCCGCGCATCTTGAACCCAGCAATCAGAATATTCAAAGCCGGTGACAAAGTCAGGTTTCAATGCCTTGCCGGCTTGGTGATGCCGCAGATCAAGCGTTCGCGTTGCCGGTAATATTTTCCGGCCACCGATATAGTCATAAATAAACAACCCAAGTCTGATCAGCCATTTAGGCCGCAGCCCGCGGTGATGCGGCAACACAAACCGCATCGGCCAACTGATATGGGGCATGGCACTTAACAGACGCTCGCGCTCAATCAGCGATTCCCGCACCAGACGAAATTCGTAATATTCAAGATACCTTAGGCCACCGTGAAAAAGCTTGGTGGATGCCGATGACGTTGCCTGGGCCAGATCGCCCTGCTCGGCCAAAATTACCGACATGCCGCGACCGGCGGCATCGCGGGCAATTCCACAGCCATTCACGCCGCCACCAATGATGAAAATATCAGCCCTGTCAGCGGGCTTGTTTGCCTTGGTCATTGGATATTAGCCCAAAAATTACTACCGAATACTTTTGTTGCCCTTGGGGAAAATGTTAGAAACCCCATCCGATCACCGGCGCAATGTATCGCCCGCTGACAGCAGCGGGGTCATAACCTGCGTCTCACCCGGAATGCTGGGGTCTTCCACTCTTTGTGCAACCAGTTGCGCAGCGGCACGACCAATTTCAATGCGGCAGGCATCCATTGTCGCCAGCTTTTTTGGTAGCCCGTCCAGCAGTTCGACACCATTAAAGCCCGCCAACCCGACCTGCCCCGGAACATCAATTCCATTCTCCAGGCAATACAACAATCCACCCGCACCGATCATGTCATTTGAATAGTAAATGAAATCCAGATCAGGGGTTCGTTTCAACAGCTTTTCTGTCATCTCACGGCCCTTTGCCAAGGCGGATCCACCCGAATAAAAACTTTGATCGGCCACTTCCAAACCGGCTTTCGCCAGCGCCTCGGTAAAGCCTTCAAACCGCTTGCGGGCACGGTGATCCAGCGGCATTTTAGTGCCCAGAAAACCAATTCTTTTGTATCCAGCTTCAACGATCTCTTGCGCCATTTCGCGCCCGGCGCGCCGGTGTGAGATACCGACCGCTGAATCAATCGGATCTCCGTCCACATCCATAATTTCGATGACCGGTATCCCAGCTGCACGCAACATGGCGTTGCTGGCGTCACTGTGTTCCAGCCCGGCAATAATAACCCCGGACGGGCGCCAGGACAGCATTTCGTACAACACCCTCTCTTCGCGCTCCGGGTGGTAATTTGTGACGCCCACCACGGGCTGCAGGTCCGTCTGATCCAAAACGTCAGATATTCCTGTCATCACTTCCGGGAAAACCATGTTTGATAGCGACGGTATGATCACAGCCACCAGGCTTACCCGTTGCGACGCCAACGCCCCGGCAATTTTGTTTGGAACATATCCCAGGGCTTTTGAAGCCGCCAACACCTTGGCCCTGGTTGCATCCGATACATCGCCCCGGCCCCGCAACACGCGCGACACCGTCATTTCGCTTACACCGGATGCTTCTGAAACATCCCGAAGCGTAAGTGGGCGTTTGGGTGCACCAGTTGTAGACATTACCATGGGGAAGCCTTTGTCAGATATTACTGCCCCTTGTTGACGCATATTTGCCACCTGTTCAAGCGATCTGGTGTGGCTGTTGTGCACTGGCCCTGCCAAATCGGCAAAGCGGCGTCATACAAATGCCGACTGGTTTTCATTGACAGCCCGGGCGCAATCGGAGATTCCAAAATCTGATATTATGCCAAAGGGGCGCAAATGAAAATTGTAATGGTCGGGGCTGGGTATGTAGGGCTGGTGTCAGGGGTCTGTTTTTCAGACTTTGGACATGATGTCATTTGTGTTGATAACAATCAGTCTAAAATAACTGAACTTGAGCGCGGCAAGATACCAATTTTTGAACCCGGCCTAGAAACGCTATTGGCCAAAAATGTTGCTGCCGGGCGGTTGAAATTCAGCCTTGATCTGGCTGCATCTGTGGCCGATGCCGACGCCGTTTTCATCGCGGTTGGAACGCCATCGCGGCGCGGTGATGGCCATGCCGACCTGACATTTGTTTATGAGGCCGCGAAAGAAATTGGCAAAGCAATAACCGGCTATACTGTCATCGTCACCAAATCAACTGTACCGGTGGGCACCAACAGGAAAATTGAACAAATCATCAAAGACGCCAACCCAACAGCCGATTTTGATGTGGCTTCCAATCCGGAATTTCTGCGCGAAGGCGCGGCAATTGATGATTTCATGCGCCCCGACCGGGTTATTGTCGGGGCACAGTCTGATCAGGCCCGCGCGATGATGCAAAACGTGTACCGCCCGCTGTTTTTGCGCGACTATCCGATTGTAATGATGGATCTGGAAAGCGCTGAGCTGACCAAATATGCAGCAAATGCATTCCTGGCCACAAAAATTACGTTTATCAACGAAATGGCCAGCCTGTGTGAGCGCGTCGGCGCCGACATTAAACAGGTGTCCAAGGGCATGGGCCTGGACGGGCGCATTGGCAATAAATTTCTGCATGCCGGGCCCGGCTATGGTGGTTCGTGCTTTCCCAAAGACACCAGCGCTTTGGCACGTATTGGCCAGGAACACGCGGTGCCAATGCAAATCACCGAAACCGTCATTAAGGTAAACGACGAGATTAAGCGCCATATGGTGGATAAGGTGCTGGACCTGTGCGATGGCAGTTTTAACGGGAAAACCGTGGCCGTGCTGGGGGTTACGTTCAAACCTAACACAGACGACATGCGTGATGCACCGTCGCTAACAATCGTTCCGGCCATGGTTGGGGCCGGGTCAACCGTGCATGTGGTTGACCCGCAAGGTGCCCGGGAAGGCAAGGCCATGTTGCCTGGTGCCCACTGGTTTGAGGATGCCTATACCGCCTGCAAAGGCGCCGATGCGGTTGTCTTATTGACAGAATGGAATGAATTTCGCGCGCTTGACCTGAAACGGCTGGCTGGCGAAATGGCGCAGGCCAATATGGCCGACCTTCGCAATGTGTATTCTGAATCAGATGCTAAGAATGCCGGATTTGAAAACTATATCGCCGTGGGCCGATAGCCCGGTTTCAACCTATGCCAAGGTGCTTGGTTTCGCCGTTCCAAACCTGTTCATAAACTGCGTTAATCGCGCTGACTTCCCGCTCAATGCCAAATTCAGAACGGGCCCGGGACACGCAGGTCTTTGACAGGTTGTTAAGCGCATCGCGGCTTTGAAGAATTTCAACTGCGGCACGCGCCGCATCGGCCGGGTCATCGGTATCAAGAACCAGACCTGCCTGCCCATCGCCAACGAATTGTTTGAAATGTCCGGTGTCAGTGGCGATAATTGGAACCCCGGACGCCATCGCTTCCAGCGGTGTCATGCCATAGCCTTCGTACCGGGGCAGCGCCAATAACAGGCTTAGCGCGCGCACCAGGGCGGGCAGCTTAGTCGGCGCAACTTCACCGATGAACAATATCCGTTTTTCCAACCCGGCCTCTGCCACCTTTTGCTTCAGGTCGCGCAAATAGCCTTGATGCTCGCGTTTGGCTTTGCCAATGACCAGCGCGGTAACGTCAGGCAGGGCTGATGCTATGTCTATTGCAGCATCCACAAACCGATCAGTGCCTTTTTCCGGGCGGATACGGCCAATGCAGCCAATGCCAATAGTGCCGCTATACCCTGTGCGCTTCCAGGCGGCACCCCGATCATCGGCAGGGTGAAACAGCGCCGTATCGACGCCATGGGGTACTGTCGCATAAACCCGGTCCACATAGCTGGCCGCCGCATCAGAGGTGGCAATCACCGCGTCCATGCGGGCGATCAAACACCGTGGCCACCAGGAATGACGCCGCTGGGCGGCCGACGTGAACACAATTTTAATCGGCAGGCGCAGGATGTCGCGGGCAAACAGTGCTGTTTGCATCTCACTGTTGCGCCGCACATGCCAGATTTGACAGGGCCGGCTTTGGGGGCCATTTTTTGCCAATTGCACCGCCGCTTTTCGCGAAACAGGTGCATCGCACCCCGGCAGGGGCCTGCCCGCCAGATACATTTTATGGCTCAACTGCTGTAACCGCACCACGGCGGCAGCCGTGGCCGACACACCGGTAAAGTTCGGGTTGAAATTTGTGACGATCAGATCGGCTTTGGCCATCGGCGCCCTCTTTAATGTCACAGGTTTTTCCCATATGCTTGGCGCACTGTCCAAGTAACAAATTAATGACGATTGGGCACTGGCCGCGTTAGGATTGTCTTGAAAACAATTAATTCAATTTTTGTCGCTTTGCGATCCCAAATTCAATGGTTTTTTGGTCGAAAACACCTGTCCGATAGCACCCTGGCAAATTCCGCAGACACAATAGACAATCTGCTTGGCTCACTTGCGGGCCAAACAGTTGCAATTGTTGGCAATTCACGCGCCTTGTCTGATGCAGCCCATGGGGCAGCAATTGATGCGGCTGACATCGTTATCCGGATTAACCGCGCCCCAATGCCAAGCACAGTGTCCCATGGCACCCGCACTGATTGGCTGGCGCTGGCCACATCCCTTGCGCCCACTGAACACCGTAAACTGAACCCATCACGCACCCTTTGGATGTCACATAAACGCAAACGCCTGCGCCGTTGGATGACCCAAACAAACGGTTTTTACCTGCATCCGATCGCCGCCCATCGCGTGCTATTTGATGAACTGACAGCCCCACCAACAACCGGGCTGATGATCATTGATCTGGTGTCCCGCTCACAGGCGCACTCCGCCAATATCTATGGGTTTGATTTCTTTCAGTCCAAGTCCCTAACCGGCAGCCGCTCGGCGGCGCAGGTCCCCCATGATTTTTCTGCCGAGAAAAATTGGGTTAACCGGCTGATCGATCGGGATGCCAGATTTACGATAAACATTTAGCGTTCTGCCCGAACTGATCAGTTCGGTCTTTTCATGGCGGCGTTAATGCTCTAATCACCGCCCGCGTCATCTGAGCAAAGGAGACCAAAGTGGGTTATCGTATCGTTGTTGTTGGAGCCACAGGAAATGTGGGCCGTGAAATCTTGAATGTGCTGTCTGAACGGGAATTTCCCAGCGACGATATTGCCGTGCTTGCATCGCGCCGGTCACTTGGAACCCAGGTTTCTTATGGCGAAAAAACCCTGAAAACCCAGGATCTGGATACCTTTGACTTTGCTGGCTGGGACATCGCCTTTTTTGCAGTTGGCGCTGACGCCACCAAAAAATACGCACCCTTAGCGGCAAAATCAGATTGCATCGTCATCGATAATTCATCGCTGTATCGCTATGATCCCGATGTTCCGCTGATCGTACCAGAGGTCAACGCCGACGCCGTGGTCGGATATTCCAAGAAGAATATTATCGCCAATCCGAATTGTTCAACCGCCCAGATGGTTGTTGCCCTGAAACCTCTGCATGATCGGGCAAAGATCAAGCGGGTGGTTGTGTCAACATATCAGGCCGTATCGGGCACCGGCAAAAAGGCAATTGATGAACTGTGGAACCAGACCAAGGGCATCTTTGTTCCGGGTCAGGAAGTAAAACCATCAATCTACCCCAGACAGATTGCGTTTAACGTCATTCCCCAATGTGATGTCTTTATGGAAGACGGCACCACCAAAGAAGAATGGAAAATGGCCGCCGAAACCAAAAAGATCATTGATCCCGCCATTAAAGTAACAGCAACCTGCGTGCGCGTGCCGGTCTTTGTCGGCCATTCCGAAGCGGTGAATGTGGAATTCGAAGACTTTCTAGACGAAGATGAAGCCCGCGACATCCTGCGCACTGCCCCCGGAATTTTGGTGGTCGATAAACGCGAAGATGGCGGCTATGTCACGCCGGTTGAATGCGTCGGCGACTATGCAACATTTGTCAGCCGTATTCGCCAGGATTCTACCATTGAAAATGGGCTAAACTTTTGGTGTGTGTCCGACAATTTACGCAAAGGGGCTGCGCTAAACGCCGTGCAGATCGCGGAAGTGCTGATAGACCGGGTGCTTAGCAAACGCTGAACGGATCAAACAAGGTTGAAGCTATCGGTTTTGGCGTCAAATTGCTCTAGCCGACCTTCGCCCATGTCGATCCACAAGCCGTGGATTGTCAGGGCCTCATCGCGAACCTGCCGGCTGATAAATGGAAATGTCATCAGGTTTTCAAGCGAAACGACAACCGCCTGGCGTTCAAGCGCACGGCGTTGCTCATCCGGGTCAGATATTTCTGAAACCCGTTCAAAGCCAGGCTTTAGCAGATCCATCCAACGCCCGATAAAGCTGGTTTTCTCCAAAAGCGCCGGCGCATTGCCAGTACACATTTCGTGATAACCACTAACCCCGCCACAGTTTGAATGGCCAAGCACCACTATATGCGCAACCCTCAACACCGTGGCCGCATATTCAATTGCTGCGGATGTACCGTGATGATCGCCATCAGGCGTGTATTCCGGCACCAGATTCGCAATGTTGCGGTGGATGAAAAATTCGCCCTGATCAGCGCCAAATATTGACGTGACCTGAACCCGGCTGTCACAGCAGGAAATAACCATCGCCCGCGGGTGCTGGCCGTCTTCCGCCAAACGCCGATACCAGGCTTTGTTGTCGGCATGTGTTGTCGCTTTCCAGCCCTGATAGCGTTTGACCAGATAGGCGGGCAGCGGTTTTGCGTCGATCATTGTGTTCCGATGTTTGGTTGCTTCATCTCTACTATGCGGCTTTTAACGGAAATTCGAGCTATTTCAATTCGCAAGCGCAACCTTTTCTTGAGAAACCTATCAGAGACTGGCCAACAGTGGAGCGTGGATTTGGGTGAGATCAATGGTACTATCGTTAAGGTTGGATGAACCGGTTGTCTTGGACAAGAACAGACTGGCAGAAATAATAGCGCGGCTTGGCCCACGCGGTGCAGATGAAGTAATATCGCGCACTATGGAAGAATTGGCAGTACAACTGGCCAAGGTCCACAAAGCGTCAGCAAGCGGTAAACACATAGAAATCAATCGCGCGGCCCAAAAGATCATGGAATATGCGGCCCATGTTGGCATGCCAACGCTTAGCGCCGCGGCCGCCAATGTCGTTACATACCAGCACCCCGGCACCGCCAGCGCCTTGGCGGCGATCATCGCCAGGTTGGAAAGAACAGGCGAAGCGTCCCTGATGCAGGTCTGGGATCTTCAGGATCTTTCCATGTAAGGCTTGTGGGTGCACATCGCGTCCGACACCAACATTGTATTGCATCATTGGAAAAATAATCACTACCTAAAGTCAGAAGCTTTGGTAAAGAGTGACGATGATATTGTTGGACATCTTTCAAATTATTAAACGGACCTGCCAAGGAATATTTTGCCTTTTGCTATGGTCTGCAACAACCGCCACAGCACAAGACCGCGCAACACTGGCTGATAACCACGTGCTTGCCCCTTTTGACATGTTCCAAGACTGTGCCGATTGCCCAGAGATGATCGTTTTGCCAATGGGGCATTTCGTGATGGGCGCGCCTTTGCAGGAATCTGAACAGGTATATCTTCTCTGGAACCATCCCAAACCCAATGGGGAACCCATGGGCATGGCGCAGGAAGGCCCGGAACATGAGGTGATCATTGATATCCCGATCGCCATGGGGCGCAACGAAGTGACCCGCGCTGAATGGCTGGCCTGTGTCGTCGATGGCGGTTGCACGCATGTGCCCGACCCCCGGGTTCTGACAATGAACGGGTATATCTATGCTGACGATCCGCGCAGCCCGGTGATGGATGTTTCCTACCTTGATATGTTGGAATATACCGCGTGGTTGAACCGCATCACCGGCACCGACGCCTACCGTTTACCGACCGAAGCAGAGTGGGAATACGCCGCGCGTGCAGGCACCCAAACCAGGTTTGCACAGGGCGATACCCTGACATTGGATCAGGCCAATATTGCCGTCTTTTTACATGCCGACGGCAGCGATTATCTTTTCCGAGAAAAAAGCGAAAGATACTTTTCCGATCCGAACAATCGCCGCTTGCCTGTCCCCGTGGATATGCTGGACGCCGCCAATGCCTGGGGCCTGCGCCATATGGCGGGCAATGTGCTGGAAAATACCATGTCCTGCCGGAGCAATCGGCATCTGGGTCTGCCGACATCAAGCGCCTATCTGGCGAACGCAATAAAAGCTAACAGTTGCCGACGTGTCGGAAAAGGGGGGTCGTTCGGACGTAGCCGAGAGGTTGCACGCCCCGCAAATCGGGGTAGTGGATCAGAAACCAGGCGATCCATAAGTGTCGGTTTTCGTGTTGTAAAAGAAATGGAGTAGATTGATGAAAAAAAACATAGCAGGTTACCCAATGCCCCCATTATTTTCGACCTCCGCCAAAACCCCCATTCCGCTGGTCGCGGTTAATAAATCCGGGTTGGCCGGATGGGTTGCCAGCTTAACCGAACCAGCACAGGCTTGGGTCAAGACGTCCGGCTTTGGCGCGGCACCCGGTGATCTGGTGGTGATCCCAAATTCCCAGGGCCGTGTGGCAATGGCAGCTGTCGGGTTGGGCGGCGATCAGGCCCGCCGCCGCCACCGGTTCATTATTGCCGCCGCACGTGCCAAACTGCCCAGCGGCACTTACGAACTACAGGGTATTGAGCCCGGCCCAGAACTGGACGAAGCCGCCCTTGGCTGGCTTTTGTCTGGGTATCGGTTTGACCGCTACGCAACGGCCCCCGCCCCCAAGGCAAATCTGGTAACGCCCCAACATGTTGACGGGAAAAAACTGCAAGCAATTGCCGCGGGCGAATTTTTGACCCGCGATCTGATCAACACCCCGGCGTCAGATATGGGGCCAGATGAGCTGGAAACAGCCGCACAGAATATCGCCGACAGGTTCGGTGCCAAAATGGCAGTGACCCGTGGCGACGACCTGTTAAAGCAGAATTATCCAATGATCCATGCGGTTGGCCGCGCCTCTGACCGCGCGCCCCGACTAATAGACATGTCATGGGGCAGCGCGGGCCCCCGACTTACGCTGGTTGGCAAGGGCGTATGCTTTGACACAGGTGGCTTAAACATCAAACCTGGCGCCTCCATGGGGCTAATGAAAAAAGACATGGGCGGCGCGGCGGCGGTGCTGGGGCTGGCGCAGATGATCATGGCGCAAGACCTGGCAGTTCAGCTGCGGGTGCTTATACCAGCGGTGGAAAATTCAATTGGCAGCAACGCGTATCGCCCCCAGGACATATTGATGTCGCGCAAGGGGTTGTCGGTTGAAATTAACAATACAGACGCCGAAGGCAGGCTGGTATTGGCGGACGCACTGGCGCTGGCTGACGAAGACACGCCCGATCTGATCCTGTCGATGGCCACCCTAACCGGTGCCGCCAGGGCCGCCGTTGGCAGCGATCTTGCACCGTTCTATGCCACCCAAGATGCAGATGCCTTAGCCATAACAAATGCCGGCAAACGGGTGTTTGACCCGGTTTGGCAGATGCCCTTCTGGGATCCCTATGAGGAAATGATCGAACCTGGCATCGCCGATCTGGATAACGCGCCAAAGGGTGGCATGGCCGGGTCAATCACGGCCGCACTATTTTTGCGACGGTTTGTTACCGATACCCCCCGCTATGTTCATTTTGACATGCATGGCTGGCAACCTGCGGCCCGCCCCGGGCGGCCCAAGGGTGGTATTGGCCAGGGAACGCGGGCAATTCTTGACGCTTTGCCTGATCTTCTGACGCCCTGATCTCCGTCTTTGGGCGCAATATTTGGCCCTGACACTGGGTCATACAAGCCAACCCCGCCCTGATTTTGCCGCCAAATCGTCAACCCGCTTCCGCTTGGCGATCATTTTGCTGCCCATATTTGGCAGCAGGTTAACCCCATAACCCTGTCGTTTCGGTTTATTGCCCCCATTCAGTCCGCGACAACAGGGATACCAGAGACCCCCGAGTGCAAGCTCGGGGGTTTTCTTACAAGCGGGGCACGCATTCGCTAAACTGGTAAATTACCCACCACGTCTGGTGGATCAGCTTTTCTCTGTCTAATGTAAAATGACATTCAGAAAGGTATGCCAAATGCGCACCAGAGCCGCCGTCGCCCTAGAAGCCGGAAAACCGTTGGAAATAATGGAGGTGAACCTAGAAGGTCCCCGCGCCAACGAAGTTCTGGTAGAAATAAAAGCCACCGGCATTTGCCACACTGACGAATTCACCCGCTCTGGCGCCGACCCGGAGGGCCTGTTCCCCGCGATCCTTGGTCATGAGGGCGCTGGTATTGTCCTAGAGGTCGGAAAAGACGTTACCAGCCTGGTGCCCGGCGACCATGTGATCCCGCTATATACGCCGGAATGCCGCGAATGCGATTATTGCCTGAACCCGAAAACCAACCTGTGCCAGGCCATCCGGTCAACCCAGGGTCAGGGCCTGATGCCCGATGGCACCAGCCGGTTCTCCATGCTCAACGGCACCCCGATACTGCACTATATGGGCTGCTCTACATTTGCCAATCACACGGTTTTGCCGGAAATCGCCCTGGCAAAGGTGCGCAAAGACGCCCCATTTGATAAAATTTGCTATATCGGCTGCGGTGTAACAACCGGCATCGGCGCAGTGATAAATACCGCCAAGGTCGAAATTGGCAGCCGCGCCATTGTGTTTGGCCTGGGCGGCATTGGGTTGAATGTTGTACAGGGGCTGCGGCTGGCAGGGGCCGACCAGATCGTCGGTGTTGATCTGAACCCCGGCAAGGTCGATATGGCCCGCAAATTCGGCATGACCGATTTTGTAAACCCGGCTGACATCAGCGGCGATCTGGTGGCACATTTGGTTGAACTAACCGGCGGCGGCGGTGATTACACCTTTGACGCCACCGGCAATGTCGATGTCATGCGCACCGCATTGGAAGCCGCCCATAAGGGCTGGGGTGAAAGCATTATCATTGGCGTGGCCCCTGCGGGTGCCGAAATTTCAACACGTCCGTTTCAGCTGGTGACCGGGCGCAGTTGGCGCGGTACCGCCTTTGGCGGCGCAAGCGGCAGAACCGACGTGCCCAAAATTGTTGACTGGTACATGGATGGTAAAATTGAAATTGACCCAATGATTACCCATACTCTTACATTGGACGATATCAACAAAGGCTTTGATCTGATGCACGCAGGTAAATCAATTCGTGCCGTGGTAGAATTTTAAAGGAATACACATAATGAACATTAATATGGCCAACGATAAATCAGATAAAGATGAGACAGCCCAAGGCTCCCCTGGTGCCCAGCTTTTTTTCAAAAGCCGCAATGTGCTGATAACCGGCGAAATCAATGACAAGCTGGCCCATAAAACCGTAACCCATCTGCTGACGCTGGCCCAGGATAATGACGACCCGATCAACCTATTCATCAGCTCTCCCGGCGGGCATGTGGAATCGGGCGATATGGTGCATGATATCATTCAGTTTATTCGCCCCACCGTGCGGGCAATTGGCAGCGGTTGGGTTGCCAGTGCAGGTGCCATGATCTTTATCGCTGCCGAAAAGAAGAACAGATTTTGCATGCCCAACACCCGGTTCCTGCTGCACCAGCCCAGTGGCGGCATCGGTGGCACCACGACCGATATGCTGATCCAGGCCGAGCAAATCAAACAAACCCGCGCGCGTTATGATGCGCTGTTTTCAAAGGCGACAGGCCAAACTGTTGACAGGATCCGCAAAGATACAGCACGCGATTTTTGGCTCACCACCGATGAGGCGCTCAAATATGGCCTGCTCGGCAAAGTCATAACGTCGATAGATGAACTAAACAGCTAGCCGGGGCACCCCCAAACCTGCTTGCACAGCTGGACCAATTGCCTACATTAGAATCATTCTAATTTGGAGGTTGCCATGATACCGGGCATCACAAGCCGCAAGAAATTCACCGATCTGTCAGAGCAGCAAATAGTGGCGCTGGCCATTTCGTCAGAGGAAGACGATGCGCGCATCTACCGCCAGTACGGCGAGGTGTTGCGCACCGAATACCCAGACACTGCCGCCATTTTCGACGGCATGGCAGCCGAGGAAGACGAACATCGCAAACAGTTGATAGATTTGCACAAATCACGTTTTGGCAATGTCATACCGCTGATCCGACGCGAGCATGTCTCAGGGTATTACGCCAGACGCCCGGTCTGGTTGATTGAAAACCTGAGCCTGGACCGCATCCGCGCCGAGGCCGAAGCCATGGAACAAGACGCCGAAAAATTCTACCGCAAGGCAGCACTGGCAACACATGACGCCGACACCCGCAAACTGCTGGGCGATCTGGCCGCCGCAGAGGCCGGGCATTCCCAAACGGCCAGCGGGCTGGGTGACCAACATCTTGACGGTGACGTGCGTGGTGCAGAAGACCGCGCCGCAAGCCGAAAATTCATACTGGAATGGGTGCAGCCCGGGCTTGCCGGGCTTATGGACGGATCAGTTTCGACCCTGGCACCCATATTCGCCGTCGCCTTTGCCACCCAGGACACGCACACCACATTTCTGGTCGGCCTGGCCGCATCTATTGGTGCTGGTATATCCATGGGCTTTACCGAAGCCGCATCAGATGATGGCGCGCTTTCGGGCCGGGGCTCACCCCTTAAACGCGGCTTCGCGTCAGGTATTATGACCACGGTTGGCGGCCTGGGGCACGCGTTGCCCTATCTTATTGCCGATTTTTGGACGGCAACCACCATGGCATTTATCGTGGTGTTTGTGGAACTCTGGGCCATTGTCTGGATCCAACACAGGTTTATGGAAACCCCGTTTCTGCGGGCAACATTTCAGGTGGTACTGGGCGGGGCGCTGGTGTTCGCTGCCGGGGCAATAATTGGCAGTGGCTAGCCGTGCATTAACTGCATATGAAACACCCAATTCATCACAGGGACGAAAATGAAAACAATCGCTGAAAACAAATGCTTTGATGGGGTGCAGGGGGTCTATTCGCACCGCTCAGCTGTGACAGGCACAGACATGACCTTTGGCCTGTTTCAACCCGCCGAGGCACGTGACGGCCCGGTGCCGGTGCTTTGGTACCTGTCGGGGCTGACCTGCACCCATGAAAATGCCATGTCCAAAGCCGGGGCACAGGCCTGGGCGGCTGAACAGGGCATTGCGCTGGTATTCCCTGACACATCGCCGCGTGGTGACGGTGTCGCGGATGACCCGGAATATGATCTTGGCCAGGGGGCCGGGTTTTATGTGAACGCCACACAGGCACCCTGGGGCGAACATTTTCAAATGTTTGACTATATAACCAAAGACTTACCCGAATTACTGTTCAATGAGTTTGCGCTTGATGCCGCGCGTCAGGGCATCACCGGCCATTCCATGGGCGGCCATGGCGCGCTGACAATCGCGATGTCACGCCCCGGCATTTACCGCTCAGTTTCGGCGTTTTCACCGATCTGTAATCCAATAAACTCGGACTGGGGCCGCAAACAATTTACCGCCTACCTGGGCGAGGATGAAAAAACCTGGCAAGGCCATGATGCCACTGTTTTAATGAAAGAAAAGGGCTTTGATGGCCCGGTTTTGATCGATATCGGCACCGATGATCCATTCGCTGATCTGCTAAAGGCTGAAGCACTGGCAAACGCCATTGTAGCGCGGGCTCAGCAGGCGGTGTTTAGGATGCAGCCGGGCTATGACCACAGCTACTTTTTTGTCTCAACCTTCATGGAAGACCACATCAATTTCCATGCCGAAGCACTTTACGCATGATCTATGTTGACGCCGATGCCTGCCCGGTAAAACCCGAGGCCGAAAAGGTGGCGACCCGCCACAAAATTAAGGTGCTGTTCGTGTCCAACGGCGGGCTGCGACCATCGCAAAACCCCTATGTCGAGATGGTTTTCGTCGCCGATGGGCCCGACGTGGCGGATATGTGGATCGCGGATCGCGCGCGCATTGGTGATGTGGTGGTAACCGGCGACATTCCCCTTGCGGCAAAATGCGTTGAAGCCGGGGCGCGGGTCATGAAACACAATGGCGAAGCCCTGACCCCCGCCAATATTGGCAACGTGCTGGCCAGCCGTGATCTGATGACCGATCTGCGGGCAGCGGACCCGTTTCGTCAGGGCGGCGGACGGCCATTTTCCAAGGCCGACAGATCACGATTTTTAGACGGGTTAGAACGTGAAATTCAGGCAGCAAACCGGGCCGTAAGCGCACAAAATAACTAAAAGGCAGAGCCTATGACAAAGATACAAGCCGTTGTTTTTGATATAGGAAATGTCCTGATCTCTTGGCAGCCAGAACAATTTTACGATGCTGTCATTGGCCCGGAAAACCGCAAAAAGCTGTTCGCAGATATCGACCTGCACGCCATGAATGAACGGGTTGATTTGGGGGCAGACTTTACCCAGACAATCTATGATACGGCTGAAAAATACCCGCAATGGCAGGCCGAGATACGGCTTTGGCATGACCGCTGGATCGACATTGCCCAACCGGCCATTGGCCATTCCGTGAAATTACTTAGGGCGTTAAAAACAAAAGATGTACCGGTCTTTGCCCTAAGCAATTTCGGCATCGGCAGCTTTGAATATGCCAAGACATTCTATGACTTTCTGGATGAATTTGATCGCTCCTATATCTCTGGTTACATGGGCGTTACAAAGCCAAGCCCGGAAATTTACCAACAGGTAGAAGAAGACAGCGGTATTACGCCATCCCGGCTGCTGTTTGCCGATGACCGGATCGAAAATATTCAGGCAGCGGATGCGCGGGGCTGGAACACCCACCATTTTGACGCACCACTTGGGCTTGCCGACCGGCTGGTTGCCGAAGGGTTGCTGAACCAGGCCGAGGCGAAACCATAATTTCACCTGAAGGGGTTGCAGAATATCAGCGCAATGGCACGATTGTCTGCGCCCAGTCTTCAGGGATGAAATAGTTCGCTTTCAATCCCCATGTGCATGGGATTATCTGGTGCCATGGGAATGACAGTTCAACAGGCATATGATCAGGCGGTAACCGCAGGGGAATTGACGCCCGACCCAGCGCAACTGTCCGCGCTGCCGGTGCTGGATACCTTGCGCTCAGAACTGGATGCTCGCGCCAAAACCGGTGGGTTGCGCAGGCTGTTTGCAAAAAGAAATACACCGATAATGGGGTGTTATCTGTGGGGCGGTGTCGGTCGCGGCAAGTCAATGCTGATGGATTTGTTTGTTGAGCAGGTTTCATCGCCAAAGCGTCGGGTACATTTTCATGCCTTCATGCAAGAAATTCATGGGGCATTGCATGAGGCCCGCAAAACCCAGGTTGATGACGCCCTTAGGCCGGTTGCCAAGGCAATATCTGACAAGGTGTGCATGTTGGCGCTGGATGAAATGCAGATCAGTGACATCACTGATGCCATGATCGTCGGGCGGTTGTTTGAGCTGCTGATGGCCGATGGTGTGGTTGTGGTGACCACATCAAACCGGGTGCCAGATGATCTGTATCTAAACGGGCTGAACCGGGATTTGTTCCTGCCGTTCATAGCGCTGCTAAAAGAGCGGCTGGTGGTGCACGAACTGATCTCTGAAACCGACCACCGGCAGGGAAAACTGACCGGCCAAAAAACATATTTCAGCCCGGCAAATGCAGCCGCACAAACGGTAATTGAGCGGCTATGGCAGGGGTTTTCAGGTGGCTTGGAGCACCCCTTGGTTCTTAGGGTAAAAGGTCGGGAAACCGTCTTACGCCGGTTCCATAACGGCGTAGCGCGTACAATTTTTTGGGACCTGTGTGGGGCAGCCTTAGGGGCTGGTGACTATCTGGCGTTGGCAGGGGCGGTGCGGGTGCTGATACTGGAAGACGTGCCGTTGCTGGGACGCAACAACTACAACGAAGCCAAGCGCTTTGTGATGCTTATTGACACGCTTTATGAAGAGAATGTGCAAGTGATCATCAGTGCCGCCGATGTGCCTGAACGGCTGTATCTGGAAGGCTCTGGGTCATTTGAATTTGAGCGCACAGTATCGCGCTTGTATGAAATGCAAAGCGACGGTTGGGGCGGAGAGAAAAATATTAGGTAATATTTTTGTGGGGGCATTCTGCCCCCAGAACCCCCTGAGGATATTTGCAAAAAGAAGAAGAGACAGCACGGTGCCGCCGGGGCAGATTAACCGGGCCACTGTTCATGCAACCGTCAGCGAATTTTGGCATGTTCTGGAAGGGCATGGTCAGATTTGGCGGCGTGATGAGACAGGGGAAATGGTGACTGATCTGGGGGCGGGTACGTCAATTGATATTCCGGTGGGCACGGCTTTTCAGTATCGTAATGTCGGCGATACAGATTTGAAATTCATCTGCATTTCCATGGTCCCCTGGCCAGGGGACCATGAAGCCACCCATCCGGATGGGTTATGGCAGCCCAGCGTTTAATGGTTCTCGCGCAAAATATTGCCCGCAAGATAAAGCGAACCGCAGATCAGAATGCGGGCGTTTGGGGTTTGGCGGACGATCTCGTCAATGGCCGCGCGCGGGGTTGTTGCTGTTTGGGCCGTGAACCCGGCTGCGGTTGCCGCCGCGCTGGTTTCTTGGGCGGATAATGTCGCCATTTCGCCTGCAATAGACACTGCATGCAGTGTATCGGCGATACCGCGCAGGGGTGTCAGGTAACCGGCGATGTCTTTGGTTTTCAGCATACCGCAGATCAAAAATGTTGGCCGGTTTGGCAGGCGGGTCAGGGCCTCGGCCAATGCATGGCCCGCGGCGGCATTATGGCCACCATCAAGCCAAATTTCGGCCGAACCCGCGGCATCAACCAACGGCCCTGATCGCAGGCGTTGCAGGCGGGCGGGCCACTCAACATTGGTCATTGCCGCTTCACAGGCGGTGTCGCCAATATTCAGTTGACGCAGGGCGGCAAGGGTGGCGCCCGCATTTTGCACCTGATGCGCCCCGATCAGCGCTGGCATCGGCAGATCCAGCAGGCCGACCTCATCCTGATAGACCAAGCGGCCGCGTTCTTCGCTGACATGCCAGTGCTGGCCATGGATCAACAGCGGCGCGTTCAGGCGGGCAGCTTTGGCCTCAATCACCTCAAGTGCTGCGTCTGGTTGCGGGCCCACAACGCAGGTGACCCCGCGTTTGATGATGCCTGCCTTGGCAACAGCAATTTGCGCCAATGTGTTGCCCAGGTATTGCTGGTGGTCCACCGAAACCGGGGTGATGACCGTTAGGGCGGGTGTGTCAAAGATGTTGGTGGCATCAAATTCACCGCCAAGCCCAACCTCTAGTAATGTGTAATCCGCTGGCGTGCGCGAAAATGCCAGCAACGCGGCAATGGTCGTTATTTCAAAATAGGTGATGTTGGTGCCGCCATTGGCGTCAACGCATTCATCCAGAACACGGGTCAGCTCGGCTTCGCTGATCAGGCTGCCCGCCAATCGGATACGTTCATGAAACCGCGCCAGATGCGGCGATGTATAGGCATGTACAGATTTACCAGAAGCTTCCAGCCCGGCACGGATCATGGCCTGGGTCGACCCTTTGCCATTGGTGCCCGCAATATGAATAACCGGGGGCAGCGCCCGTTCAGGGTGGCCCAGTTTTGCCAGTAATGGCAGCATACGATCCAGCGTCAGATCCATGATCTTTGGGTGCAGCGACATCATCCGCTCAAGGATGACGTCAGAGCCGGCAGTTATCACTTTTTGGCGTCCGCTTTGGGCTTGGGCTTGGCCGCCGCCTTAGTGGGTGCCGGAAGATCGCCCTTAACGCCGGGGGTTAGGCCCATCAAAATGCGGACAATGGTGATCAGCTCTTCGCGCAACTGCTTGCGGTGCGTGACCCGGTCTAACATGCCGTGATCCAGCAGATATTCGGCGCGCTGAAAACCTTCGGGCAGCTTTTCACCGATGGTTTGCTGGATGACGCGGGGCCCAGCGAAACATATCAATGCGTTTGGTTCAGCTATGTGAACATCGCCCAACATGGCGTAGCTGGCCGTGGCGCCACCGGTTGTCGGGTGGGTCAGCACAACGATATAGGGCAGACCTGCTTCTTTTAGCATTTCCACAGCAACGGTTGTGCGCGGCATCTGCATCAGTGACAGAATGCCTTCCTGCATGCGCGCGCCCCCGGCAGCAGAAAAAATGATCAACGGGCGCTTCAGGGCCACGGCGCGCTGGGCCGCGGCGATGATGGCATTACCAACATACATGCCCATAGACCCCCCCATGAAAGAAAAGTCCTGCGCCGCAGCAACAATAGGGGTGCGGCCCATTTCACCTTCGGCAATCAGTATGCTTTCGGCTTCACCAGTGGCTTTTTGTGCCGCCTTCATGCGGTCGGGGTATTTTTTCTGATCCTTAAAGTGCAGCGGGTCAATGATGACCTTTGGCACCTCAATTTCGGTGAAAATACCGCCATCAAACAGCGCTGCAAAGCGCTCCCGCGGCGGTATGGCCATGTGATGGTCACAGCTGGTGCAAACATTCAGATTGTCGGCCAATTCCCGGTGGAACAGCATGGTGCCGCATTCTTTGCATTTGGTCCACAGATTATCCGGCACTTCGCGGCGCGAAAACAGCGAATTTATCGTCGGACGGACGTAGTTTGATATCCAGTTCATATTGCGCCTTGGCCTGTTTGTTTACTTAATCTGAAATAGGCCCGTGGGCCAGAAATTGCAATCAGCGGTGAAACACCCGGCGCAAAATAAACCAGATCACCACCATCGACACCAAATCAACGCCAATCAACTGTGGCAGCAGATCGGTATCATCCGCACTGTAGGGCGTCACATACAGCGCCAGACCGGTAACATTGCCATCCACCGCCAGAAACACAATGGCCCACAAGTTGTTGGCGAAATGAAACCCCCAGGCCGCACCCAGGCTGCCAGTAACGCGGGTCAGATCAGCCGCCAGCAAGCCAAAAAACCCGGTGGCACCTACAATAAGCCAGGTGTTACCCCCGGCTGTTTCGGGGCTGTAATGCAGCGACGCAAACAGCAGGCTGGGCAAGACCATCCAGATCAGGGGCGAGCGGAACCGCGCCCCAAGCTGCTGTTGCAGATAACCGCGAAATACCAGTTCCTCGGCACCCGTCTGGATCAGCAACCCGATCAGGGTTAGCGGCAATAATGTCAGCCACAGGGTAAAGGGCAGGTTGGGCAGTGGCGTGACCCAAATAGACAGCACCAGCAAAAACACAGCGTTTAGGGCGACAACAGCGGCGGCTGAAACGGCAAAGTCGTTCAGCACCCTGGCGCGGGGGCCAAACAGGGTTTTGGGCGATCGTTTGTGTACGACCCGCACAGCAAGAAACGTCCCAAACACGGCACCGGCAAAGCTGGCAAACAGAATGAACATACCGGTGGGGGTGTTCGCTTCGGCTGTTTCGTCGGCAAATTGACCTGCCTGGTCACCAAAGACCGAATATAGCGTGGCAAAGATCAGAACGACAAACAGCAAATAGACCGCAACGATGACAACAAAACCAAGCACAAGTCGCCAGATTTGCGCATGGGGTTTGGCAGGTTCGACATAAGCGTCAAATTCCGGGGTGAACATAGGGTGGCACCTGTACTTTCGTTAGCTCTTGAATAGGCCGGGCCAGCCGATTATTCCAGCACCAAACCAAACACCGGAGAGCCCGCCAATGCTGCGCAACACATTCGACAAGTCAAAACTGCCAAGCCGCCATGTAACTGTTGGCCCGGAACGGGCGCCGCACCGGTCATATTACTATGCCATGGGCCTGACTGAAGAAGATATCGCGCAACCACTGGTCGGGGTCGCAACCTGCTGGAACGAAGCCGCGCCTTGCAATATTTCGCTGAACCGGCAGGCCCAGGCAGTAAAACTGGGGGTTAAGGCGGCATCGGGGACGCCGCGGGAATTTACCACCATCACTGTGACCGATGGCATCGCCATGGGGCATGAAGGTATGCGCAGTTCACTGGCCAGCCGAGAGGCAATCGCAGATTCGGTCGAACTGACCATGCGCGGACATTGTTATGACGCGCTGGTCGGGCTGGCGGGCTGCGATAAATCCCTGCCAGGGATGATGATGTCGATGATCCGGCTGAACGTGCCATCGGTGTTTGTCTATGGCGGCTCTATCCTGCCAGGGCGGATGAATGGCAAAGACGTCACCGTTCAGGATGTGTTTGAAGGGGTCGGAAAACATCAGGCAGGCAATATGTCAGAGGAAGATCTGACTGCTTTGGAAAAGGTCGCCTGCCCGTCGGCGGGGGCTTGTGGCGGCCAGTTCACGGCCAACACCATGGCCTGTGTGTCCGAAGCCATCGGGCTGGCTTTACCCAATTCATCCGGGATGCCCGCACCTTACGAAAGCCGGGATGAATACGGCGTCGCCAGCGGCAAAGCGGTGATGCGCCTGTTGGAACTGAACATCCGCGCCCGTGATATCGTGACCCGTAAGTCGCTGGAAAATGCCGCCCGGATCGTGGCCTGCACCGGTGGCTCTACCAATGCCGGGTTGCACTTGCCGGCAATGGCGCACGAGGCCGGAATTGACTTTGACCTGGATGATGTCTGCGAAATTTTCCGCGACACACCGTATTTCGTCGATCTGAAACCGGGCGGCGCCTATGTGGCCAAAGATCTGTATGAAGCAGGCGGCGTGCCAGTGGTAATGAAGGAATTGCGCAAAGCCGGCCTGATCCACGAAGATTGCATGACGGTAACGGGGTATTCCATCGGCGAAGAAATTGACCGCGTCAGCCTAGAGGCAGACGGCCGGGTGATTTACCCAAGCGCAACACCGATCACCACAACCGGCGGCGTTGTCGGGCTAAAGGGCAACCTGGCACCCCAAAGCGCGATTGTGAAAATCGCCGGTATGGCCGAAGACGAAATTGTGTTCACCGGCCCTGCGCGGATATTTGAATGCGAAGAAGACGCCTTTGAGGCGGTAAAAGCGCGCAACTACAAACCCGGCGAAGTTCTGGTCATCCGCAACGAAGGCCCTGCCGGTGGGCCGGGCATGCGCGAAATGCTGGCCACCACGGCAGCCCTGTCAGGGCAAGGCATGGGCAAAAAGGTAGCGCTTATCACCGATGGGCGGTTTTCCGGGGCGACACGGGGGTTTTGCGTCGGCCATGTGGGGCCAGAGGCAGCCCATGGCGGCCCGATTGCATTGCTGAATAACGGTGATGTGATCACCATTGACGCAGTCAAAGGTGAACTGTCAGTGGCACTAACTGATGCGGAACTGGCAGCGCGCAAGGCCGCATGGTCCGGGCCGCGCGAAACTATCTATGCCAGCGGTGCGCTTTGGAAATACGCCCAACTGGTGGGGCCGACCAATAAGGGTGCCGTCACCCACCCCGGCGCCAAAGCCGAACGTCACATCTATATGGACCTTTGATATCGCGCGTTCTGGGCATCTGATTCTGGCACTGACTGTTGCGATGTTGGCGGGCTGTGACGGCGCTGGTATGGCGCTGTTTCAACCCGTGACAAAATCGGTTCAGCTGGCCGGTGGTAACGTCACCATTGCCGGGCCCGCTGGCTACTGCGTTGACCGGTCTGCAACCCGCAGCAACAGGGATGGCGGGTTTGCTTTGCTGGGCAGCTGTGCGTCCCTTGCCAATGACGCCAGGGTTGGTGCACCGTCAAATGCCGGGGCGCTGACCGCGTCAGTTTCCAGTGAAACCGGAATTGATCTTGCCGCATCCACTGGCGTACTTGGCCGTTTCTTTGCTTCGGCTGCGGGCAGGGCGGCGCTGGCGCGCAATGGCGATGCGGCCTCGGTGCAGGTGCTATCAAGCCAGCGTTCACAGGGCGTTTTCATGATCAGGGTGCGCGACACCAGCCCAAACCGTGACAGCGGGTTGGCGCAGGACTATTGGCGGGCAGTTTTTGATGTGCGCGGCCGGATTGTTACGCTCAGCGTGAATGCGTTTCAGGGCCGCCCCATGTCAAATGCTGTTGGCCGCGCCACATTGGCAGAATTTGTCGCCCGGGTCCGCCGGGAAAACCCGCCATTGGTTGACCCGACAGCCGATCCGGTGTGATGTTTGCCAGAATGAAACCAATTGCACCTTATGTTGGTCAAAAACAGCAGGCCGGTAAATGAGCAGACTGTTGAACAACTACTTTCACCGACGTGTCTTGCGCCGGTTGAACCGGGCCATGTCACTTGCCCGTACACAAGATTTATATGCCCTGCGCAAAACCCGTGTCAGGGCGCGTGAATTGCGCCGCTTGGTGGACAAGATCCTACATATTGCTGATGGGCGGCTGACCCTGCCACTGATCGGCAGCAACGCCATTCAAAAGCCACTGCATTCAGACTGGGCCTACCGGCCAGAACTGTGGCGCGGCCCCCTAACCCCCCCCGGGATCGCCCCTGCAATAACCAAAACCAGGCTGGGGGATGAGGTTCAGGTTTTCCACGATTGTAAAATCTCTGAAATAACCCTGCGCCAGGTGCGCAACACCCACGGGCAAGATCTGGCACCGTTTGGGCTCAGCATTGATGTACTAAAGTTTGACGGCAGCTTTCTGTCGCTGGTGATAGATCTGCCCAACAGCGGGCTGGACGGGCTTAAACTGCGGCACCTGATGCGTATGACGCTATCTATAGACCTAGAGCAACCGTTGGAAATATTCGCCCGTTTCAACGTCAAGCACGGGCCCAACAACGAACAACTGGTGCGCGAAATTGAGGTGATCGACGGGCATGCAGTGGTAGAATTTGATCTGGCCTATACCAACCTGAACGAAAAGCGCCTAGAACGGGCCTGGGTTGATCTGATATTTGAAGGGCCGCAAATGAACCAAATTGTGCTGCGGGACGTGACATTTTCCCGGCGTCCCCGGGCTGAAATTTAAGGTGGGGTATTTCAATGTCTGACCTTAAAGTCACCAAAACACGGTTCTTTGCCGGTGTCTGGGAAGGTGTGATTACCGGCGCCAATGCCCAACCTGATCTGGAAGTTTCCCATTTAGGCGCAGCGTTGAAATTTGAACTTTCCACCAGTGAGAACGCCCCTAACGCGCTGGTACTGCGCATTCCTGTTCCGGCCGATCTTCTGTCGGATGGGGTTCAGGTGTTTCTGATCAGCAACAAAACCACCGGTAGAACCTTGAACAGCTTCACGATCATCGCTGGTGAACCGCTGGAAGACGATATTCGCGCGGAGACTGAATTATTACGCGCCGAACTGGATATGCTAAAAAAAGCATTCCGTCGGCATTGTCTGGAAACGTCATAACCGCTGTGGCTTTGATGGGGTCTGATTTGGATATTTTTGGAACAATGATGATATGACAACACACTACCCGCATATGTTAGCACCCCTTGATCTGGGGTTCACCACACTGAAAAACCGGGTGTTGATGGGGTCAATGCATACCGGGCTTGAGGAACGCGGCGACTGGAACCGGGTGGCTGAATTTTACGCCGAGCGGGCCCGGGGTAATGTCGGGCTGATCGTCACCGGCGGCATGGCCCCCAATGATGAGGGCGGTGTTTTCCCCGGCGCGGCGGGGCTGTATACGGTGCAAGATATTGCCAACCACCGGCTGGTGACAGATCGGGTGCATGGGGCGGGCGGCAAAATTGCCATGCAGATCCTGCATGCCGGGCGCTATGCCTATAGCCCCAAATGCGTGGCGCCATCGCCGGTGAAATCACCCATATCACCGTTCCCACCAACCGAACTGGACGAGGCCGGAATTGAAAAACAGATCGCAGACATTGTAACCGCAGCCGCGCGAGCGCGCGACGCTGGCTATGATGGTGTCGAAGTGATGGGCTCTGAGGGCTATTTCCTGAACCAGTTTCTGGTGACCCACACCAACAAACGTGACGACCGCTGGGGCGGCGCTTACGAAAACCGGATGCGGTTGCCGCTAGAAGTGGTGCGCCGGGTGCGCGCGGCGGTGGGGGATGACTTTATCCTGATCTACCGGCTGTCGATGATTGATCTGGTGCCCGACGGGTCCAGTTGGGACGAAGTCGTGACATTGGCCAAGGCGGTGCAGGCCGCAGGCGCCACCATTATCAACACCGGCATCGGCTGGCACGAGGCCCGCATACCAACGATCGCAACATCGGTGCCGCGCGCCGCGTTTAGCTGGGTGACCAAAAAACTGATGGGGCAGGTGTCTATCCCTGTGATCACCAGCAACCGCATTAACATGCCCGATGTCGCCGAGACGGTGCTGGCCGAAGGCTGCGCCGATATGGTATCAATGGCGCGGCCATTTCTGGCAGACCCTGACTTTGTCACCAAAGCCGCCGCCGGGCGTGCCGATGAAATCGCGCCCTGCATCGCCTGCAATCAGGCCTGCCTGGACCACACGTTCAGCGGCAAGATGTCCACCTGCCTGGTCAACCCGCGCGCCTGCAATGAAACCGAACTGCGCTATGAACCGGCCGATGCAATCAAAACCGTTGCCGTGGTTGGGGCCGGACCTGCCGGGCTGTCAGCAGCACTGGTGGCGGCGGGGCGTGGGCACAGTGTAACGCTGTTTGACCGCACCGATGAAATTGGCGGCCAACTGAACATGGCCAAGGTGATCCCCGGCAAAGAAGAATTCATCGGCTTGGTGGACTGGTACAAGGTGATGGTTGCACGTTCAGACATGACACTGCGCCTAGGCGTGACTGTGACCGCCAATGATGTGTTGGGGTTTGACACTGTTATCATAGCCACGGGCGTTGTGCCACGCGATCCGCAGATACCCGGACAGGACGCGCCACATGTTCTATCCTATAGTGATGTGCTGCGCGGCAACGCCAAGGTTGGTGAAAGCGCGGTGATCATCGGGGCCGGGGGTATCGGGTTTGATGTGGCCGAATTTTTGGCCGAGCAAGGCCAAAGCCCAACACTTGATATTGCAGATTGGAAAAAGGAATGGGGGATTTCGGACCCCGAACATGACCGTGGCGGGCTGGCAGCGATCGGGCCACAACCCCAAGCCCCGGCGCGCGCCATAACAATGCTGCAACGCAAATCCGAAAAACTGGGCCGCCACCTTGGGAAAACCACGGGTTGGATCCATCGCGCCACCTTGGCAAAGAAAGGCGTAAAAATGCGCGGTGGCGTCAATTATGAAAGCATCGATGCACAGAGCATCCGGGTTTCAACCGGTGAAGCACGGGAAAACCCTGAACATATAGCAGCAGATAACATCATCCTTTGTGCAGGCCAGGTAAGTGATGACGCCCTAGCAACCCAATTAAACGGCAAGCACGCGGCTTTTCATGTCATCGGGGGGGCGAATTTTGCCGGGGAACTGGACGCAAAGCGCGCAATTGATGAAGGGGCCCGATTAGCGGCAAAATTGTAACAGTTTTTAAGTGCCTGAAAACAATGAATAACTGAAAACACTGTGATAAATATCGCGCGATTTTTAGGGGTTTTGGTGCACATTGCGGCCATTTCCCCCTTATTGTCTGGGGTGTACCGCATTCCTGCCCGAATTGGCCGTGATACCTGTCCTTGGTTGGGGGCCATGACTTAGGGTAACACGAAATGGACCGACTAACTGAAATGGAAGCCTTTGCCACTGTGGTAGATCAAGGCGGTTTCACGGACGCGGCCAAGAAGATGGGGATCTCAAAATCCGCTGTCTCAAAGCATGTAAGCTCGCTGGAGGCGAGACTAGGTGCACGGCTGCTAAATAGAACCACACGTCGGGTCAGCCCGACGGAAATAGGACTGGCATATTACGATCGTGCGCGCCGGGTGTTAAACGACGCCGGTGAAGCCGATGCGCTGGTAACTTCAATGCAATCTGCCCCATCGGGCCTGCTGCGTATTTCTGTAGCAACTGACTTTGGTGTTAATCACCTGTCGCCGGTGCTCGGTGGTTTCTTACAGGAATTTGAAGACATTACAGTCAATATGGTTTTGAACAATCGCTATGTTGAATTGATTTCTGAAGGTTTCGATATGGCAATTCGGATTGGTGAACTTGAGGATAGCACGCTGCGTGCCCGCAAGCTTACCGAAACGACGCGCCGGATGATTGCATCACCGGAGTATTTTGAAAAATACGGCCGGCCATCTAAAATCGACGATCTGAATGAGCATAAACTGCTGCATTATTCAAATCAGGCCAACAACGCCGTCTGGAAGCTAAAAGCACCCTCCGGTGAAAAGCGCCAGGTTCGCACTGCTGGTTGGTTGACGGTAAACGACGGCCAATCACTGTTGAATGCCGCGATTTCCGGGTTGGGAATAGCCTACTTGCCATCCTTCCTATACGCGGATGCATTGGCCCAGGGCCTGGTTGAAGAAGCCATTCCTGATCTGCCAGTGGAAACCCAGGGTATCTATGCTGTCTATCCACCGGGCCGCTTTACCCAGCCCAAAGTACGTGCGTTTATTGACTTTTTGGTTCACGCATTCGCCGATAAAGGTCCCGATAAGTGGTGATCTGACGACTATAGTTTAGTAACGAGTTTTGACAATTTAGCGGGTCGAGGTAAGTATTACTTCGACCCGTCTGTTTTGGGTGCGACCCTTTTCAGTAAGGTTTGACGCCCGCGGCACCAGATAACCAACACCTGCCGCTTCCAACTGATGCCGCGCAACACCATGGGCAGCAACCAGACGCTGCACCACAGAAGCGGCGCGCTTTTTTGACAGCGCCATGTTGTTGGCAAGCGAACCTTCAGCATCAGTATGGCCCACAAGCGCGACCGACTTTTCAGGGTTTGCGTTAAGAAATGCTGCAAGCTCACCAAGTGACGCAAATTCTTCAGCCCCCAACCGGGACGAGCCGGTGACAAAACTTAGGTCTTCCAACGGGGCGCGCCCAATGCTGATAAGCAGCGTTTCAAGTTCACCTTCAGGCAAAGACGTGCGCACCAACCCGGGTTCGGTAGATTTTGACGATGTCACAATCACCGCGGGCTGTTCAATTGGGCGGCCGACCTGGGTCACTTGTAAAAACCCCGAATTACCGCCACGGCTGACAATAAGGCTTATGAATTCCGCGGTGTCATCACCAGACATGCGCCTGGCCGAGATAAACCGGAAATCCCCCAGATCAATATGCATCTCAGGTTCTGGCAGGACATTGATTTCAAACCTAAAATCATACCCCCCGCATTGATCTGTTTCGCAATCCAGCAATATCTCATAGCCTGCGTCACGCAATTGCTGGCGCAATGGGGCGATGATCTGCAGCGTCGAAAGCGTCGCCGATGGAATTTTCCAGGCTTGCCTTGTCACAGCCCCCTCGGCCGTCATTACCGGCACCGTGCCACTTGAAAACACGCCCACAGGCACCTGGGCACTGTTAAAGGGCTGGGTTTTCTCAGCGGTCTGAACAGAGCCTGCCGGGAACTCCAGCACCACAGCGTTGGCGGCTATTGGCATCAGACCGATCAGGGCGGCAAGTATCAGGGGTTTAATGGTCACGTTTCGCCTCTGTTGTGTTTTGGTTTTGCCGCATCCGATAGTGGTAGTGGCCCACAACCGATAGTCCCAATTTCCTATATAGCGCAGTTGCCGGGGCATTTGCATCAGTTACCATCAGGCTAATATAGTGTGCACCCTGATCTTGTGCCCAGCCTGCCGCGACCCGCATCATGTTGATCGCTACCCCCTGTCGCCGCTGGTTTGGCAGCACTTCGATCGCATGAATCATGGCGATGCCACGGTGGATCGCCACAAAAGCAGTGCCCGCGGCGCGGCTGTTTGCGCGGGCCAAAATGGCGGTTTTCGGGGTGGTTACACGGTCCATCACCGCCAGACGACTGGGCCCAATGCCGCCTTGTGCCCAAATTTCGTCCATGATCGCCAGTCTTGGCCATAGGGCAAAACCGGCAAGACGGGGCACCGGGTGGTTGGCCAGGGGTTTAACCGGCCCACAATACAGCGTGACCGGATCAACCACAGCATAACCCCGCCCCGCCAATACCTGATCAAGCTCGCTGTCCCCGTCCTTGATCATGAACAAATGTGGCTGGTCCAACGCCGACATCTCCTCCTCGGCAATCGCGATATTACCCGCGTTAGACCCTGTTGTCGCTGAAACACGCTTACCGCCACCCTGCCCGTCACGCAGCGTCCAATGCTCGACTGTTTCATAATTTGCGGCGGGCCATGTGGCGTCCATTGCTTCGTAAATCTGTTCGGCGGTTGGCAAGCTCACTGGGTATCGCCGGGGAATAGATTGGCCAGCTTGGCCATGGCCGCGTCGACCATGGCACTATCTGCACCTCGGATAATGATGTCTGCGCCAAATATGCCTTCATGGTGATACGGGTAGGACCCCACCGACAGCTCTGGAAAACTGTCCGCAAGCCCGGCCAATGGCCCAGCGATATGGCTTTCACCACGATTGATCCGCAGGGACCGGCTGATCAGCGGGGTACCACCGGCCAACAGCGGCAATACAGATGCCACCATGGCGGCAAATATCGCCGGAACACCGGCCATGACATGCACATTTTCCAAGCTGAAACCTGGGGCGCCCGATACCGGGTTGTCAATCAGCGTCGCCCCATCAGGAATGCGGGCCATGCGCAGACGCGCCGGGTTGGTATGACTGCCGGTTTTGGCATAGCGGGCTTCCAGTATTTCACGGGCATCGTCACGAATACTGATCCCAACACCAAAAGCAGCCGCCACCGCATCAGCGGTAATGTCATCATGGGTCGGCCCAATGCCCCCCGACGTAAACACCGCACCATAACTTTGGCGCAGGGCGTTCAGGGCGCTGACAATGGCCGCCTGGTCATCAGACACCACGCGCACCTCTTTCAGATCAATACCGACGGCGGTTAGCTCTGTGGCCAAATGCCGGGTATTACTGTCCTGGGTGCGCCCAGACAGGATTTCATCGCCAATCACCAGAATGGCGGCTGTGGGGTTGGGCATGGGGCGCATCCTTGTGGTGGCTCTGCACCCGGTATAGGTCGGCTGATATGCAGTTTCAAACCCCCCTTATCCCCGGCACGCTGATCCGACGTTACAAACGGTTTCTGGCCGATGTGTTGCTGGATGACGGGCGCAAAGTGGTGGCCCATTGCCCCAATACCGGTGCCATGACCGGGCTGGATGGGCCCGGTATCAGGGTATGGCTGGAACCCAACGATGACCCCAAGAAAAAGCTAAATTACGGCTGGCGGCTGTCTGAACTGGGCGGTGGGCACTGGGTGGGCATTGACGCCATGGTGCCCAACCGGGTGGTTGGTGAAGCCTTGCGCACCAAAGGCGTGGCCGAACTGGCCGACTATTCCGGCGTGCGCCCAGAGGTTAAGTATGGCGTTAAATCACGCATTGATTTCCTGCTGACAGAACCCGGCCTGCCCGACACCTATGTCGAAGTGAAAAACGTTCACCTTAGCCGCACCCCCGGCTGGGCAGAATTTCCCGATGCCAAAACAGAACGCGGCGCGCGGCACTTGGATGAGATGGCAGAAATGGTGCGGGCCGGTCACCGAGCGGTGATGTTTTACCTTGTGCAGCGCACCGATTGCCACAGGTTTCGCCTGGCTGGTGACGTGGACGCCCGCTATGCCAGCGCGTTTGCCGCTGCCCGCACCGCCGGGGTAGATGTTTTATGCTATGACACACTGATTGACACAGGCAGCGTATCCCTTGGCCAGCCATTACAAGTTGTGATTTAGAGCCTCTGGTTCTTGGCCCCATCCTGGCCTATATGAAACCCAACACTGCTATAGGAGACACCCGTTGGAAAACGCAAACCGCGGTCATTTAACCAAGGACGGCATTCGAATTTACGAGACCAGCGATTTCGCCGGTATGCAGGCGTCTGGCCAACTGGCGGCACAAATTCTGGATGAGATCGCCGAATTTGTCGTGCCCGGCGTGACCACTGCGCGCCTGGATGAAATCATTACCAATAAGATCGAAACCGCTGGCGCAAAATCTGCGACCATTGGTTACAAAGGCTATCAGCATGCCAGCTGCATTTCGGTGAACCATGTGGTGTGCCACGGAATTCCTGGCACTAAGATGTTGAAAGAAGGCGATATTTTAAACATCGACGTCACCGTGATCGTTGATGGCTGGTTCGGCGACACCAGCCGTATGTATGTGGCGGGCAAACTGTCGCGCAAATCTGAGCGCCTGATACAGGTCACCCATGACGCGCTGATGCTGGGCATAGAGGCCGTGAAACCCGGCAATACCTTTGGCGATATCGGGTTCGCGATTCAGCAATATGTGGAAAATAACCGCATGTCGGTGGTGCGTGATTTCTGCGGCCACGGGTTGGGCCGGGTGTTCCACGCGCCGCCCAATGTGCTGCATTACGGGCGCGCAGGCACCGGCGCGGTGCTGGAAGAAGGCATGTTTTTCACGATTGAGCCGATGGTCAATCTGGGCCGCCCCGAAACCAAAGTTCTGGCCGATGACTGGACAGCGGTAACCCGCGACAAATCGCTGACAGCGCAATTTGAACATTCAATCGGCGTCACGGCAAATGGGGCCGAAATATTCACGAAGTCGCCAAACGGCACGTTTGAGCGGACCTATTAAAGCCCCAACAGCACCGGCAATTCAGCCATTGCGCGGATAACCCTGGCCCCGGTGGCCGCCAGCCTCTCCGGATCAGAGCGTTCGGCGTATCCGATGCAGGGCATGCCCGCATTGGCGGCAGCGGTGCACCCCGAAGCGCTGTCATCAATCATAATGCAATCGGCCGGGTCGGTGTTGAAATGCCGC
Organism: Paracoccaceae bacterium; assembly: GCA_036479015.1. Lineage (GTDB taxonomy): Bacteria > Pseudomonadota > Alphaproteobacteria > Rhodobacterales > Rhodobacteraceae > NVTR01. The sequence goes on from JAZGFB010000037.1 coordinate 82,224, forward strand.
GCCGCGATAAGCAACAGTTCGGGGTCAGGCTTGGCGGTGCCATAGGTGTGGGCCGAAAATACCCGCCCCTCAAACCTGTCCCACAAGCCATGCTGCCCAAGGGTGATCTGCATTTTTTCAGGTGGGCCGTTGGACACAACGCAATTGGCAATGCCGATGGCGTCAACGCGGTTCAGAATATCTAGAATACCGCTGATCAGCCGCACACCTTTTTGCAGCTCAACATGCACGCGCCGGTAATAGTCCGGCACCCAGTCGGGCGGCAAATCTGCCCCCATATCGCGTGCTGTAACTGCCACACCGGCAATGGTGCCGCCAACAAACAAGTCATCACAATCGGCCAGGCTTAGGTGCAGCCCGTACCCTGCCAGATCCTTTATCAAAAACGCATTGGTCACAGGCTCGCTGTCCACCAGCACACCGTCACAGTCAAAAATAATCAACTTGGGCTGGGTCATTTTTCAAGCTCCAGAAAATGCACATGGGTATCGCCATATCGGCGCATATCAAGCTGGTCAAATCCGCCCGGTGGCGGCAGTGCCTGGCCCTCTTCAAACACAATCAGGGCACCGGGTGACACCCAGCCGCCTGCCAACGCGCTGGTAAGGGCTTTTTCACCCAAACCCTTGCCATAGGGCGGGTCAAGAAAGATCAGATCAAAGGGGTCAGTATTACACTTGCCCAACTGGGTGGCGCTGCGACGTTGCACATTGGTTTCAGGGCCAGCGCGACACAATTCAATGTTTTGGCGGATCAGCGACAGCGCCTTGGCGCCATCATCAACAAAGCTCACATGCGCTGCCCCGCGTGACCAGGCTTCCAGCCCCAGCGCGCCGGTGCCAGCAAATAGGTCCAGCACACGAACGCCCGCTATCGGGTTGCCATAAGCCCCGCCCATCAGCACATTAAAAATGCTTTCGCGCACCCGGTCGGTTGTGGGGCGCAAATGCGCGGCCATGTCGCCTTTGCCAACTGACGCCAGTTTCAGACCGCGCTTTTTACCCGAAATGATCCGCATCAGGGTCTCAACAGGGATTTCAGGTCGGTTTCCGGGTCGGCGATGGCCGCCCCCTCCGGTGATTTCCCGGCTTCTATCAAGCGTTTGCCAACCATATAGGCGCGCGGGTCGTTAATGGCGTCAACAGCCAATAATGCATCACCTTGATAGTACCAAAAAGAGATGGAAGCATCCGTTTCACCGGGCCGCGTCACCACCCTGTCATAGCCGGTATTCAACCCGGCAATTTGCAATTTCATGTCAAACTGATCCGACCAGAACCAGGGTTTTGCAACATAGGCCCTGTCCCCCCCCAGCATATTTGCCGCCACCAGTTCGGCCTGATCAATGGCGTTACCCACGCTTTCCAGCCGGATTCGATTGCCGTTGAACATGAACGACGCGCAATCCCCAGCGGCCCAGATCGCCGGGTCAGATGTCTGGCCATGGGCATCGGTTTTTATGCCATTATCAGTGTCTATTCCTGCTATTTCAGCCAAATCAATGTCAGGGCGAATACCGACACCAACGATCACAAAATCAACCGCCAGTTCGGTGCCATCGGTCAGGGTTGCGCCGGAAACACGACCCGTTCCGCTTAGATGATCCAGCCCAACGCCCTCGCGGATATCAACACCCTGGGCCCGATGCGCGGCACGGATAAAGTCGGATGTTTCAGGCGCCGCCACCCTTTGCAAAATGCGCTGGGCCATTTCCACCAATGTGACATTCAGACCTTTTCGCGCCGCCACGGCAGCCGCCTCTAACCCGATATAGCCGCCACCAACGATCAAAACCCGACGCCCGGCCTGAAATTCGGCGGCCATCGCGTCGGCATCTGCCAGCGTGCGCACGGTATAAACACCGCCTAGGTCACCACCGATTTTTGCGGGCAATTTATGCGGAATAGACCCTGTTGTTAGGGCCAGCTGGTCATAGGCGATGACCTCATCCCCCAGCGTAACGGTCTTGGCAACCGGATCAATGCCAGACACCCCAACCCCGGTTTTCAGAGTTATATCCTGCTCAGCGTAAAAACTTTCCGGCCTCAGGAACATGCGGTCCAGATCCATATCACCCAGCAGGTATTTCTTGGACAGCGGCGGGCGTTGATAGGGCGGCTGGGCTTCTGCACCAATCAGTGTGATCGCGCCACCGTGGCCCAGACTGCGCAGTTTGGTAACCAGGGCCTGACCCGCCTGACCCGCCCCGATAACAATGATATGGCCCATAAGCACCCCTTGAGTTTTGGTTTTCACCTGCTGTGGAAACCTATATCGTGCAACCAAGTGAACGCAATAAAACAGAAATGCAAAATGACGTTAACAATTGGCACCAAGCTGCCCGATGCGGCACTGATATTGATGACAGAGAACGGGCCAGAACAGGTTTCCCTGTCTGAAAAGCTGAAAGATCGCAAAGTGATCATCTTTGCACTGCCCGGTGCCTTTACCCCGACGTGCAGTGTGGCCCATGTGCCCAGCTTTATTCGAACAGCCGATAAGTTGACTGAAAATGGTGTGGATGAGATCATCTGCATTTCGGTCAATGATGCCTATGTCATGGGCGAATGGGGCAAGTCCACTGGCGGAACAGCGGCTGGCATCACATTTTTGGCAGATGCTGACAGTTCCTTTACCACGGCAATTGGTATGAAATTTGACGCAGCCGCAACCGGGTTATTCGGCCGCTCAAAGCGCTATTCGATGCTGGTTGAGAACACAATCATCACCACCTTGAACATAGAAACCGCGCGCGGCGTATGTGATCTGACCGGGGGCGAAACCATGTTGGCGCAGATAACCGGTTAGGGCGCGTCTGACGTGCGAAACGGCCCCATGCTGGCAACCACCTGATTTTCATGATCCACCGCAGCGCGCTCAGTTTCCAGAAACTGCGCAACCGCATCACGAAACCCCGGTTCAGCGATCCAGTGCAGCGAATGGGTGGTCACCGGCATATAGCCGCGCGCCAGTTTGTGATCGCCCTGCGCACCTGCCTCTACCCGTTTCATGCCGTGCTCAATAGCGTGGTCAATGGCCCGGTAATAGCACAGCTCAAAGTGCAATGCCGGGTGGTGTTCGATGCAGCCCCAATAGCGACCAAACAGCGTGTCACGGCCAATGAAATTCAGCGCCCCTGCAACAAATTCACCGCCCCGTTCGGCCAATACCAACAACACGTCTTCGCGCATGAATTGCTGTATTTCGTCGAAAAACCCCCGCGTTAGATACGGTGTTCCCCATTTTTTGGCCCCGGTTGACTGGTAAAATTCCCAAAACGCATCCCAGTGTTCTGGCTGTATCTGATCGCCGGTCAGCATCAGCACCTGACCGCCAAAATCATTGGCCTGCGCCCGTTCGCGGCGGATGTTTTTACGCTTGCGCGATGACAGGTTGGCGGTGAAATCAGCAAAGCTGCCATAGCCGTCATTTACCCAGTGAAACTGTTGCCCGGTGCGGTGCATCAGACCCATCTGGGTGCCAGCCAACACTTCATCCCGGGTGCAAAACGTCAGGTGCAGCGACGATACCTGATTGTTTAGCGCCAGCTGAATAGCACCCTGAACCAGCGCTGATTGCCCCGCCACCTCAAACCCCGGACGGCACAGCAAACGCCGGCCAGTTGCCGGGGTAAAGGGGGCGGCAATCTGCAATTTTGGGTAATAATCACCCCCTGCCTGTTCATAAGCGTGGGCCCAGGCATGATCGAACACATATTCACCCTGGCTGTTGCCCTTGGCATACAGCGGCGCAACAGCAATGATCTGGCCCTGATCACGGGCCACAATGGGCCGGGCCGCCCAACCGGTTCCAGGGCCAACCGACCCTGATCGCTCCAGCGCACTTAGAAATCGGTGTGTGGTAAACGGGTCAATCGGCGCCAACCCATCGCTGGTTTGCGGGCAGGCGCAGGCATCCCAATCCCCCGGGTCGATGTCACTGACACCATTTAGCACGCTAATTTCTATTTCAGCATCAGCCATGCTGGTGCGTGGGCAAATACCCTTCAAAGGTAATGTTATCCGCCAGCTCACGGGCAACCGCTTCGTCAGCATGGCTTTTGACCGTCCAGCACAGAACCGGGGTACCGTTTGATCGCAGCTCAACGACCCGTTGTCGGTCAAGATCATCCAACCGATGGGAAATGAAACAGGACCCGGTACTTTCAAAATCGGGAATGGCGCGCAAATGGTCCCGTATATAGCTTGGCAACATCCCCCAGTTTTCTTCACGGAATGACCCCGTGACCAGCCCGCGCGGCGTGTCGGGCAAAAGCTGCGCCATGGCCGCAACCGCATGTGGGTTGAATGACATAACAGCAACGTCGCCAGCATAGTGTTTAAGATCGGCCGCAATGGCGGCTTCCAGGGGTCCGGTATTTGCGCCCATCGCGCCGTCTTGGTCTTTTATTTCGATCAAAACCGGCACTTGCCCGGCGACCACGGTCAATACCTGCGCCAAAGTCGGTATAGTATCATCGCTGCCGATCAACGTGACCTCGGCCAGAAAACTGGCGTTTCGCTGATGTATAGACCCTGTTTCGCCCGTCAAACGGCCAAGGTCATAGTCATGAAACACCATGGCGTGCCCATCATTGGACCGCTGGATATCAATCTCAATGCCGTAGCCCGCATCAATGGCCGCCCGAACTGCCGACAGCGAATTTTCAGCTCGGCCCTGGGCCACATCATGCAACCCGCGATGGGCAATGGGCACCTTTAGAAATGATGGCGCAAGGCAGGTCATGCGATCTGAAATATGCCCTCAATTTCAACGGCAACACCAAATGGCAGCGAAACAGCACTCACAGCAGACCGTGCATGGCGGCCAGCCTCGCCCAGCGCTTCCACCAGAAAATCCGACGCGCCATTGATCACGGCAGGCTGGTCGCCAAAATCTGCGGTGGAATTGACAAAACCGGTTAATTTTACGACCCGCACAAGGCGGTCAATATCACCCCCACAGGCGGCCTTTAGTTGGGCCAAAAGGCCAATGGCACAGGTGCGCGCGGCTGCTGCACCATCGGCAACAGACATGTCAGCCCCCAGTTTTCCAACGGTAAACTGGCCATCAACCATTGAAATCTGGCCAGACACATAAACAGTGTCGCCAACCTGAACAAACGGCACATAATTGGCCGCCGGGGCCGGGGCGTCTGGCAGGGTTACGCCCAGCTTGGCCAGGTTTTCTTCTATTTTGCTGCTCATTTGGGGTGCTCCAACAGTGGTTTCAGCAGACGGTAACGGTGTTTGCCTGTGCTGAAAACTGAATAATGTTATCAACAGCCGGGCGATATCATGCCTAATCAAACCCAAATCACCACTGTTGTCGCTAATTGGCCACAACTTTCGCTAGAACTTGGCCAAAGCATGGGTTTTGCTACATAGATTATTATGTGAAATAGGGCGCACAATGTTTAGACGGAAAGCCATTTTTAATGGGACACTCTATCAGTATCGGTTACCGGGCCTTGGCCCTATCAGCGTTTTTAGCTCTGTCAGCCTGCGCAAGCGCTGACGTTTCCGGCGGTATATTTGACCCCTACGAGGTTCAGAACCGCAAAATACATGACTTTAACCGTGGGGTTGATACAGCCCTGTTGCGGCCCGCATCCACAACATATGGCGGCATTTTGCCTGAACCCGTGCGTCAGGGTGTTGGTAATTTTGCCGGCAACCTGTCTATTCCGGGTGCCGTTGTAAACGACCTGTTGCAACTGAATATAGAAGACGCCCTGCATAACACGGCGCGGTTTTTGGTAAACACCACCATCGGCTTGGGCGGGATATTTGACCCGGCACAGGCCGCCGGAATAGAGCCCCGCGACGCTGATTTCGGTGAAACAATGCATGTTTGGGGCATCAACGAAGGTGCCTATATAGAGGTGCCGTTCGTCGGCCCGTCCACCGCCCGCGATACCGTCGGCATGGTGGTCGATCTGATCATTGACCCCGTAAACACGTTGCTGCCGACACCCGAACGCTATGTGGCGCCAGTGGCATCGATGGCATCAACAGTTGGTGATCGCTATCGCTACCAGGGCACTGTAGACTCTATATTATACGAAAGCGCTGACAGTTACGCGCAATCGCGACTGCTTTATCTGGACAACCGCCGCTTTACGCTGGGAAAAGCAGGCGATGAACCGGATGAAGATGACTATGACCTGTATGAGGAAACCTATGAGTAACATTACATCCCGGCGGTTGTTTTTGGCAGGCTCTGCTGCCGCGTTCGGCCTTTGGTCAGCACCCGCTATGGCGTTTAGCACTGCAAAGGCCGAAACCCTGATCGGCAATGTGGTTAGCGACATCAACCGCATCATCAGTTCTGGCAAGCCAGAATCTGCAATGCTGCGCGACTTTGAAAAGATATTTGCCAAATACGCCGATGGTGCCCGTATCGGCCAGCTGGTGCTTGGGCCTGCGTCGCGTGCGGCCACTGCGGCCCAGCGGAAAAATTTTGCCAAGGCCTATCAAACCTATATTTCCCGTAAATATGGCCGCCGCTTCCGTGAATTTATTGGCGGTAGTATTGAAATTCAGGGCGCTAAGGCGGTGAAATCGTTTTATGAAGTTACAGCACTGGCCAAATTGTCTGGTGAGGCCCCGTTTAAGCTGCAATTTATCGTTGCCGACAAAAACGGCCGGTTCATTGATATTAAGATCGAAGGCATCAGCCTGATAAAAGCAGAGCGCACTGAAATCGGCTCAATGCTGGACAAGCGCAAGGGCAATATTGATCAGTTGATCGCTGACCTTATGGCCACCGGCTAACAACCCAAGGGCCCTTACAAAAATGTGTTGCGCCGCGGCTACGCCGCGTCGCGGGGCGATTTTTCTGCGAAAAATCGAATGCCTCCGGCGGGGGTGTTTTGGATCAGGGCGCTAATTTCGCGACCCAAATATATCACGCAAGATCTGATCAATGACGCCGCCGCCGTTTTGGCGGGCCTTGTCTTCAAAGCTGTCTTGTACCACCGGCGGCTGGGCCACCCGGATCATCGGCAGGGGCCGCGCTGGCAAGTCTTCGTGTATCCGTTGCATGGTTTCGCGCCAGATATCTGCGGGCAATCCGCCACCTGTGACACCGGCTAGCGGCGTGTTATCATCATAGCCCATCCAAACTCCGGTGACATAATCAGCCGAAAACCCCAGATACCAGGCGTCACGCGCCGCCTGCGTCGTGCCGGTTTTGGCCGCAGTTTCGCGGCCCGGCAGTTGGGCGCGCCGCCCGGTGCCGCCCTCTACCACCTGGCTCATCATATAGATCAGCTGCCGGGCGGCATCCGGGGTTATCACCCGCTCACCAATACCACCATCCTGACCCATCAGGGGTTCGGCGTCGCCCTTCAGGCGCAATTCAATCAGCCCATAGGGCGTAACGCTTGAGCCCCCATTCAAAATACCAGCATAGGCGCCGGTCATTTCAAGCAGGGTGGATTCGGACGCCCCCAACGCCAGCGCCGGGCCCTCTGCAAGATCGCTGTTAATGCCAAATGCCGCCGCGATGGTGCGCACGTTATCGCGCCCGACATCTTCTGAAACCCGCACGGCCGGGATGTTAAGCGAATGTTTCAATGCGTCGGTCAACGTCACAGGCCCGACAAATTCATTGCTGTAATTGCGTGGCGACCAGGGGCCAGAACCAGGGATATCTATGGTCAGAGGTTCATCCAAAACCGTGTCTGCATAGGTGTACCCCAAATCAAGCGCTGTGGCGTAGACAAACGGCTTGAACGCCGATCCGGTTTGGCGTTTTGCCTGAATGGCACGGTTGAACAGGCCCGCGACACCGCGAAATTTGCGCCCCCCAACCATGGCCCGCACCGCCCCATCGGCCGACATAACAACAATGGCTGCCTGGGCTTGCGAGCCTTCCCTAACCTTGGTGTCAAACACCAGTTGCAGGGCCTCTTCGGCGGCGGTTTGGATTTCTTGATCAAACGTCGTGCGGATGATCACATCTTCGGTTGTGTCACTGGTCAGAAACGTTGGGCCCGACCCCATTACCCAATCGGCGAAATATTCGCCTGCGCGCGCCTGGGCAGCATGTGAAAGCTGCGCTGGATTGTTCAGTGCATCACTGGCTTGGCTCGGGGTTAAATAGCCCTGCGCCTGCATCAGGCCAACAATCACCCCAGATCGGTTTTGTGAGCGTTTCAGGTTCGCGGTCGGTGCATAGCGCGACGGGGCAGTTAGCAACCCGGCCAACATCGCCGCCTCTGCCGGGCTGACATTGGCGGCAGATTTACCGAAATACAGCTGACTTGCCGCTTCAAATCCCCGCGCTCCGCCCCCCAGATAGGCGCGGTTCATATAGATCGTCAGCACGTCGTCTTTGCTATATTTTACCTCAAGCGCCAGCGCATATATGGCTTCTTTTATTTTGCGCCACAGCGACCCTTGGCGGCAATCTGCCTCATAGGCGGCTTCACTGTTCCAGATGTTTGGATCAAATGGCACCCCCAGACACAGCAGTTTCGCCGACTGTTGGCTGATGGTTGACCCACCATGCCCCGACAGCGGGCCGCGCCCCTCGCTTAGGTTAATGCGCACCGCCGAAGCGACCCCACGGGGGCTGATGCCAAAATGCCGGTAAAAGCGCTTATCTTCGGTTGCGACAACGGCGTTTTTCAGGTGTGGTGACACGTCACTGGCGCTGATTTGGCCGCCAAATTGTTCGCCCCGCCACGCATAGACCGCGTCATTGCGATCAAGCAGGGTAACAGACCCACGCGCCCGGCCATCCAACAGATCGCCCACCGGTGGCAGGGTGGTCACAAAATAGAACACCGCCAGCGCCAATATCATTGTCACTACCATCGCCCCGCGCCAAGCAAGCCGCCAGATCAGGCCAAAAACCCACGAAAAAATACTGGCGAACAGCCCAGCAATACCGCCGCGCCTACGCCGTGACTTTGGCTTGGCACGGCGTACGGCACGCCTTTTGGAAACACCCTTTGCAGAGGCTTTCGGCTTTTTCTTTGACGTGCGTTTGTCCGCCACCAGGGGGGGGCGTTTTTTTCTACCGTTACCGGCCATAGCTGCTGTGCCTGCTCTCGTCTTTTTTGGCGACGATAACCAGTTGGCTGGCCAATGTCAGTCCAGGGCAGGGATAATATTGGATTTATTTTGCCTAAAATTTAAGCATGTGCCCAAAAATGTGCAACAATTTACGTTTCCTGCCTGTATTTGCCCAATTATTGCCCCACAACCCTTGATCCAAGCCCCGCCGCAGCATGAGATATACGCGCAGATTCTTAAGCAGGGGCACCTGCGGACCCAAGGGGATATAATGTGAAACTAATCATAGCAGCGATTAAACCGTTCAAGCTGGAAGACGTGCGTGAAGCACTGACCACCATCGGCGTGCGTGGCTTGATGGTCAGCGACATCAAAGGCTTTGGTGCGCAGTCAGGGCATTCAGAAATTTACCGTGGCGCTGAATACGAAGTAAATTTCGTGCCCAAAGTTAAACTGGAAATCGTTGTTCCAGATGAACTGGCCGATCAGGTCGTTGAAACAATTGCCAATACCGCCCGCACCGACAAAATCGGCGATGGCAAGATTTTTGTACTGGATGTTGAAACTGCCGTGCGGGTGCGCACCGGCGAAACAAACGAAGACGCGCTGTAGCGCGATTGACAGTTAGGGAACTAAGACGATGAGACTTTTGAAAATACTACCGGCAGCAACCGCTGTCGCGCTTTTGCCCACACTTGGGCTGGCACAGGACGCCGATGTTACACCGACAAACGGTGAAATCGGCTACATCCTGAATACGTTTATGTTTATCGTAACCGGGATCCTGGTTTTCTGGATGGCAGCCGGTTTTGCCATGCTGGAAGCAGGGCTGGTGCGGTCCAAAAACGTGACCATGCAGCTGACCAAGAACATGGCGCTGTTTGGGCTGGCGGCGATCCTGTATTACGCCATTGGCTATAATCTGATGTACCCCGGTGACGGCTGGACCATCAACGGTATCCTTGGTGCCTTCAGCCCAACCAGTGTTGAACCTGTCGGTTTGGCCGGGGTTGAAACTGATCTGACATATGCTTCTGTCGGGTCTGACTTTTTCTTTCAGCTGATGTTTGCTGCGGCAACCGCATCAATTGTATCTGGCGCCCTGGCCGAACGGATCAAACTGTGGCCGTTCCTGGTGTTCGTTCTGGTACTGGTGGGTCTGATTTACCCAATTCAAGCCAGCTGGAAATGGGGCGGTGGCTTCCTGAACGAAATGGGGTTCCTTGACTTCGCTGGTTCAACAGTTGTGCATTCCGTCGGTGGCTGGGCCGCTTTGACCGGGGCAATTATCCTTGGGCCACGCATCGGCAAATACAACAAAGCCGGTAAAACTGTGCCAATCCCCGGCTCAAACCTGACACTTGCCACATTGGGTACGTTCATCCTGTGGATGGGTTGGTTCGGGTTTAACGGCGGCTCACAGCTGTACATGGATACAGCAGCCAATGTTGCCGATATCAGCCGCATTCTGGTGAACACAAACACCGCCGCTGCCGGTGGTGCGATTGCCGCGCTGATCCTCACCCAGCTGTTGTACAAAAAGCCTGACCTGACCATGGTGCTGAACGGCGCGCTTGCCGGGCTGGTGTCAATCACCGCTGAACCTCTGACACCATCATTGGGCGCAGCCACCCTAATTGGTGCTGTTGGCGGCGTGCTGGTCGTGTTTGCGATCCCACTGCTTGACCGCTTCAAGATCGACGATGTTGTCGGCGCAATTCCGGTGCACCTGTTTGCCGGTATCTGGGGCACATTGGCCGTGGTCATTACCAACCCCGATGCCAGCCTGATCGTTCAGGTGAAAAGCATCGTTGTTGTGGGTGTCTTCGTTGTGTTGGCATCAACCGCAGTATGGTTGCTGCTGAAAGCCATTGTTGGCCTACGGGTAAGCGAAGAAGCCGAAATAAACGGCTTGGACATGTCAGAACTGGGCATGGACGCATACCCGGAATTTCACAAAGGGTAGTACCGTTTCACTCTGAAACGATACCCAAAATATTAGCCCGGACGTTCGCGTCCGGGCTTTTTTGTTGCCGCTCGCGGCCCGCGGCGCTAGCGTCGGGTCATGCCAATACTGATCAACAACCGCAACGCCAGAAACCTGTGGCTGACGCGCCAGGGGCTAAGCGCGCCACCAACCGGGCCGCTGGATGTGCTGGCGATCATCCGTCAGCTTGGTTTTGTCCAGCTGGACACCATTCAAATAATCGCCCGCGCCCAGCACCACATTATCTGGAGCCGCAACCAACATTACCGCGAACCGATGTTGAACGCTTTGTTGGCGCAGGAACGTGGAATATTTGAACATTTCACCCATGACGCATCGGTTATCCCGATGGAATTTTACCCCATGTGGCGCCGCCAGTTTCGCCGCATGCAGGACTATCTGGATAGCGCCAAGTGGAACAAAAACATGCCCGGCCCAACGGTGCGGGATGAAATCAAAACCCGCATCAGACTGGAAGGGCCGCTTTCAACCCAGGCCTTTGACACAAAATCAACCGGGCCAAAAAAGATGTGGACACGCCCGCCCCATAAATTAGCGCTCGATTACATGTGGTATGCAGGTGAACTGGCCACCAGCCACCGGGCTGGCTTTACAAAACACTACGATCTGGCCGAGCGGATATTTCCCGCAGAACTGTCAAATATCAGCCACAGCGACGCGGACCAGGTTAATTGGCTGTGCCAAGCAGCCTTAGACCGGCTGGGCGTCGCCACTGCCAACGAGCTGAAAAATTTCTGGGACGCGGTATCCCTGAAAGAGGCCCGCGATTGGGTTGATCAAACAGGGCTGGTGCCGGTGCAGGTTGAAGCGGCAGATGGCGGCTATAGCACCGCCTTTGCCCCGGCTGATATTTCGGACCAGTTGGCCAACATCAAACCCGCCACATCACGCCTGCGCATTCTAAACCCGTTTGACCCGGCAATTCGCGATCGTACCCGACTAAAGCGGCTGTTTGGCTTTGATTACCGGGTCGAAATGTTCGTTCCGGCGGCAAAACGAAAATGGGGGTATTACGTGTACCCGATCCTGCAGGGCGACAGGTTTATAGGCCGCATAGAGGCCAAGTCCGAGCGGGCAAACAATGTTCTGAACGTGCTGAATGTCTGGGCCGAAGCCGGCGTGCGCTGGACACCGGATCGGCTGACAAAGCTAACGGCTGAACTGGCTCGCCTGGCACGGTTTGTCGGCGTCACCGACATCTGCTGGCAGTGCTCAATGCCAGCCCCCGACTAGCTGGCTGTTTCATGGTCCAGCGGCTGCGTCACAGGGGCCACATCAGCCACGTCATCGGCACTCTCCCCCGTCACTTCGACCGCTTCAGCGTCTTCACCCACGATCAATGGCAGCATCTCTGTGGATGCCGGCATCGCCACTTCTCCATCAGCCGGAACCACCCAGGCAAGCGTGTCAAAGCTGCTGCAATTGTTACATATCGGTGCCCAAACACTGTGCACAGTCTGGCAATTTCCACACACCCATTGCGGCCCGCGCGACGCTGTAACAGCCTTGGTCAGCCAGCCACGAATAACCGCGTCATCGCTGCCTTCGCCCCGTTCAATCGCCGCCATTATCGCCAGTGACCGCGCTGTTGGATCACTTGCAACCAGATCCCCCAATGCGCCCCGCGCCGCCCCATAATCAGATGCCGCAATGTGCAGTTCAGCCATAAGCATTTTGGTTTCCGCATGCTCCGGCGTTGATTTCACCAAGGCGGCAAAACGCTTGATCCGGGTCTTTGGGTCTTCTTCCGGTAAAATACTGGCGTAAGCGGCGGCCAGATCAGGGTGCGGTTGCGCATCCCAGGCTTTTTTCAACAGCCGCGTGGCGTTGCGGTTTTTCCCCGCCGTGATATGGGCTTGGGCCGCCATCACCGCCGCCGGGATCAGATCGGGCGACGCACGGTTTGCCTCTATCGCGGCTTCGCGGGCCTCAATGCTGGAGCCATCGCGGAAAATATCGCGCGCCTGGGACAGGGCCAGAACCGCGTCGCGGCGTTTATGCACATCGCGCGGCAACACCCCCTGGCGGTGCTTTTCAGCCAGGGTTTTGCGCGCGCCTTTCCAGTCTTCATTTTCCGCCTGAAGCCGCAACAGCACATCACCAGTTTCACCGTGGTTTGGCTTTAGCGCAAATGCCTTTTCCGCCAGCTTCATGGCCGTGTCGGTATCACCATCTTCCAGCCGTTGTTTCATAATGCCGCGCACCCCAACAAAGCGGGTGCGATCATCTTTAAGCAGGCGTTTGTAAACCTCTTCCGCCTTCTTGCGATCCCCGGAAATTTCAGCCGCCTGCGCCGAAATCAGGTTCGTCAGTTCCGGCCGTGCCAGGTATTTTTCGGCCTTGGCGGCCTTGGCCATTGCCAGGCGACCCTCGCCCAGTGCCAGCGCCGTCATACCATCGGCCAGCGCTTCAAAACCTTTGCGCTCGCGGTTGCGGTTAAAATACCGCGATATGGCGGTTTCATCACCATTAATAAACCGCGCCGTCGCCACAGCCAGCGACAACAGCTTAAGCCCGATCCAGATCACCACCACCGCCAACACAGCAACAATCGCTGCGCGCAGCGGATCAAGGTTAAATTCGGTTTGCCCAAATGTGATGCGCACACCGCCATCGCTTTCGGCCAGCATGCCAACGAGCATGGTCAAAGCGCCAACAATTCCGATAAACAAAATAATCTTTATAAGTGACCAAAGCATGTTGTGTTCCTAATACCCCATCGTTGCCGACAGCTCGTTCAGCGCCTCAACCACCGTCAGGCGCTTTTGGGCAAAATTCACCCAGTCAGTCATGTTGTCTACACCCGCCACTGGCAGCGTTGCCACCTCGGCAAGCGCCCCGGCAATATCACCCTGGCGCAACGCATCCTCGGCGCGCGACAGTATTGCATCCGGGTCATCGCCATCTTTTGGCGCCAATGACCGTGCCCCCAGCTGGGTCCGCAAAAACGCGGTTAGCTTATTGCCGGTGCCTTCCGCAACATCGGCCCGGATCGCCGCATCCAATGCCGCCCGCGCGGCTGCGGGAAACCGGTCTTGAACAGCGCCCATCGTCGGAACACCCTCAACCGCGGCCCGTTTCAGACCCTCAGGAACCGAAATACTGGCGGCGCTCAGCGTGTTCAGCGGCTCTGAAAAACCATCGCCCAGCTCAACCGCTTTTTGCACAGCGGCCAATGCCAACTGTTTGGCCGTGCTGACAGATTGGCTGGCGGCATGTGTCAGGGCTGCGGCTGATGCCGCCTGCTTTGCCTCAACCTTGCTTAACTCATCGGCAAACATCTGGCGCATTGCCGCCAGTTCGCGCTCATATGTTGCCACCGCCTGGGCCGTTGCGCCCACATCCGGAATGGGCCGATTTTCCAAGTCGGTTAAACGACCCCCCAAATTGGCCAATGCCTGGGCTTGCTCCTCGGCCTGGCTTGCGGCCCGGTCATCGCGCGCCGCCAAACCGTCAATATCAGACTGTGTTGCAGCGCCCGCAACAGCACCCTGCAAGGCGGCCAATTCAGACTGCAACGCTGCCAGATCACCACCCAGCGCCACGTTATCCGCTGCCAGCTGATCCATGGCGCTGGTATCGGGGCTAAACAACCCGGTGTTGCCCGTGATGAACAGCGCCGCGCCAAACCCAATGGCACCGGCAACAATACCGCCCAGAACCAGCGGCACGGCTGATGGCTTTTTGGGCGCTGCCGGTTGGGGCGCTTGAACAGCTTCCTCATCGGGCTGCTCAACAACATCTGCGTCAATAATATCCGCACTCTCATCAGGCTTGGTTTCGTTCACTTTGGTGTTTTTCCCAGCACTCGCCACGCAACCACGCCCCTTATTTGCATCCCGGACAGCTAAACCGCCCTGCCTCAAAACTATTCACCAAGTTACCCCATCTCAAGACCGATGGTCAATTTGGGCCAATATTTCTTTTACCATTGCGCCGCCCGTTGGCTGGTTGGCAACTGCCACATGCGCCGGGGCAGGCCCATGCCACGCGGCTAAAACGCTTTCACTAATCGCCACCAGGATAAGCGGCGCACAGGCACGGCATTTTATAGCCTCATCCGAAAGTAACCTGGCGGAACGGGCGGAAAACAGGGGAACAATAACCGGTTCCTCCCCACATAAAAGCCCCTGCGCAACAGGGCTAAGCGACTGCGGGGTTTGCCGGTAGGCAATGGCACTATCAGTGTCTATTCCAGCACTATTCAGGTTTTCCGCCACGTCCCCCTGGGAATGTTCGCCCCGGATAAACAAGATCTTTCCACCCGGTTTGGCATCTTTGGTAACCTGAACCAGATCGCGCGACGTACCACCAGCAGAGGTTGTGATCATACCAAACTTGGCCGCAGCTTCGGCCGTTTTGTCGCCCACTGTGATTGCGCGGCGCCCCGCCAGATCAATGGATTTGGCGGCAGCAATAACCCCATTGCGCGATGCAAAAGCAAAAACCGCATAGGCATCACCATTCACCGGTATCGCCAAATGCTCAATCTGCATGACAGGCGAGATCACAACCACCACCTCTGGCCCCAAAAGCGCGCGAAACTCTTGCGCTTGGGCGTTGGGTCGGGTCAGTAGAACCGTTGGATTTGGGCTTGGCATGGCAGGACACGCTGTTGATTGGTGGGCCCCCCAGTGTTACCTGCCCCTAACGCGTCGCGCAATAAGGTCAAAATGAATACATCACTGACGATACTGGGGCTGGAAAGCAGCTGTGATGATACTGCCGCGGCCGTGGTGCGCGCCCATGCTGGACAGCCTGCAACTATATTATCATCGGTAATTTTTGGGCAATCAGATCTACACGCAGAATTTGGCGGTGTGGTCCCCGAAATCGCCGCCCGCGCCCATGCTGAAAAGCTGGATATCGCGGTAAATCAGGCTCTAACGCAGGCGAAAATGACGTTAAGTGACATTGACGGCGTGGCGGTAACGGCGGGTCCCGGGCTTATCGGTGGGGTGTTGTCCGGGGTCATGTGCGCCAAGGGTATTGCTGTTGGTGCCGGGTTGCCGCTGATCGGTGTCAACCATTTGGCGGGCCATGCGCTGACGCCGCGCCTGACCGATAACGTGCAGTTTCCCTATCTGATGTTGCTGGTCTCTGGCGGCCATTGTCAGTTTCTTATTGTGAACGGCGCAGATGATTTCACACGTTTGGGCAGCACCATTGACGACGCTCCGGGGGAAGCCTTTGACAAAGTCGCCCGCATGTTGGGCTTGGCCCAGCCCGGCGGCCCAGCGGTGGAAGCTGCGGCCACCAAGGGTGATCCGCTCCGGTTCAAATTCCCCAGACCACTGCTTGACCGGGCCGGGTGCGACATGTCGTTTTCCGGGCTGAAAACGGCCGTTCTGCGGGCGCGCAATCAACGTGTTGAGCAAAATGATGGCCTGTTACAACAGGATCGGGCCGATATTTGCGCCGGGTTTCAAGCAGCGGTTGTTGATGTCTTTTCCGCCAAAGCCCGCGTCGCACTTGACCTGTATCTGAAACAAAATCCCGCCAACCCAGTATTTGCAGTTGCTGGCGGTGTTGCGGCAAATATTGCCATTCGCTCAGCGTTAGAGACTGTTTCAGCCTCAGCAAATGCCCAATTTGTCGCCCCACCGCTTGCCCTGTGCACTGATAATGGCGCCATGATCGCCTGGGCTGGCATAGAACGGTATCGCGCCGGACTGTTTGATGACATTAGCCTTGGCGCGCGGCCCCGTTGGCCCCTTGACACCAGCACCCCGTCACTGTTGGGTTCAGGCAAAAAAGGGGCCAAGGCATGAGCGAAGTATCTATATTTGGGGCAGGTGCCTTTGGCACAGCACTGGCGATATCACTGGCCAACGATGGCCACAGCGTTGACCTGGTCGCCCGCACCCAAGACCACGCAAACGCCATGGGTAAAGATCGCACAAATGCCACGCGCCTGCCTGGGGTACGATTTCCCAAAAACCTGAAAATTTTAGGGACTTGCCCCGATCCGGCACTGATATGCCTGCTGGTGGTGCCAACCCAGCAACTGGCCGGGTTTTTGCACGCCAACCGCCAGGCATTTATTGGACGAACCCTAGTGGCCTGTTGCAAAGGTGTTGATGTGAAAACCGGGCTGGGCCCAACCGACATAATCGCCAAGAACTGCCCAACATCAGAGGCGGCGGTGCTTTCCGGCCCCAGTTTTGCCGTCGATATTGCGGCCGGGTTGCCCACGGCTTTGACCATCGCATCCCAATCCGAAAAAACAGCGCAATATTTGCAAAGTGTTTTATCCACCCGGACACTACGGCTGTATCGCAGCACCGACACCACCGGTGTCCAGCTGGGCGGTGCCCTGAAAAATGTCATGGCCATTGCTTCTGGCATTGCCATAGGTGCCGGGCTGGGGGAAAGTGCGCGCGCAGCCCTGATGACCCGTGGTTACGAAGAACTGCGGCGGTTTTCCCGCTCTGCCGGGGCCGGGGCGGAAACCCTGGCAGGCCTGTCGGGTCTGGGGGATCTGGTGCTAACCTGCACCTCATCCAAGTCACGAAATTTTGTGCATGGCTGCACGCTTGGCAAAGCTGAAACACCCGACGAAAGTGTCACTGTTGAAGGGGTTTCAACCGCAATTGCCGTTACAGAACTGGCCAAATCCCGCGATATTGACATGCCAATCACCTTTGCTGTTGCCGCTTTGGTATCCGGGCAAATCACCGTGCGCGAAGCCATAGACATGCTGTTAGAACGCCCTTTGAAAAAGGAATAAGGCCATGCAATATTGGTTATTCAAATCAGAAACCGCAACCTGGAGCTGGGAACAACAGCTGGCCAAGGGCGATGCTGGCGAAGAATGGGATGGCATCCGAAACTATCAGGCCCGCAACAACATGCGCCTGATGGAACTGGGCGATCTGGGGTTTTTCTATCTGTCGCAAAAAGAAAAAGCCGTTGTCGGAATAGTTGAAGTCTGCGCCCTGATCCACCCGGACAGCACCATTGATGACGCGCGCTGGGAATGTGTTGACATCAAAGCCGTCAAATCCGTGCCAAACCCCGTGACCCTGGCCATGTGCAAAGACACCCCAGCGCTGGCCGATATGGTGCTGGTGAACAATACCCGATTGTCTGTTCAGCCTGTGGCAAAAACCGAATGGGACATCGTCTGTAAGATGGGCGGGCTATAGGGCCTGGCTTTTCAAACCGGTTCGCATAATAGTCTATTCATAGAAAATCGGAGGATTGTGAATGGAATATATAGCAGTATTGGCGGCCGCGGCCGGGGCATATGCGTTTGGCGCGTTCTGGTACATGGTCAACGGCAAACGCTGGATGACAGCTGCCGGCATCACGGCAGAACAGGTTGCAGGCGGTGCCGGAAAAAACCCGGGCCCGTTTATTATCAGTGCGATCATGGTCATTATCGTCGCCGGAATGATGCGCCACGTTTTTGGAATGGCGGGCATTGATACCATTGATAAGGGGCTTCTAGCAGGCCTTGGGCTTGGCGCGTTCATCGTGGCACCCTGGATCGTCACCAATTACGCCTATTCCATGCGGCCCAAAACACTGACAGTCATCGACGGTGCCTATGCCATTATCGGCTGCACCATCATCGGAACAATTCTGACGTTGTTTTAAAGATTTTGGGGGCCCCAACCCCTTGGGGCCCCCCGTTCCCACATGCTCCCATACCACCACACGTGTTCAAATTCTCCGGCCAACCTTACCGGCTGATAGCCAGTGCATAAATCCCATGGCGATTCTGAGCAAACGCTAAGTGCCTAGAATACCGTTCAAATCCAACCCGGTATTGTTTGCGGCAGGCAAAAAAAACGCCCACCAAACTGGCAGGCGCTCATTTAATGCTTTGACAGAAATTACCCGTAAACGGATTCTTTACCAAAATGCTTTGTCAGCATGTAATAAACCACAGCCCGGTATTTGTTCCGCTCTGAGCGGCCGTATGTTTCAATTGCCTTGTTAATGGCATCCATAAGCTCTGGACCATCAGACAGGCCCAGCTTTTTCATCAGAAAGTTTTCTTTTACAGTCTCCAGCTCGCTGGCCTGTGTGGCCGCAACGGTCGAAGCATCGGCATTATAAATTGCCGGTCCGCAGCCGATGGTAACTTTTGTCAAAAGATCCATATCTGGCGACATGCCACATTTGTTTTTCAAATCATCCGCGTATTGTACGATTAAATCGTCTCTCTTACCCATTAAATCTCTCCCTACTGTTGTCAGGCCATAGCCCATTTATAGAACCCAGGTCCATTAATACGCTGAACAGTAGAGGGTAGGTAAATTTAACAAAAGGGGAAATTAACCACGTTTTTCACTGTAAGTGAAAACTTGCCGTCGGGCCGGGGTGCCAGATAAGAATTCCAGCACCCCCGCCAATTAGCTTAATAGCGGTAATGTTCCGGCTTGAACGGGCCATCTGGTGACACGCCAATATAACTTGCCTGCTCCGGGTTAAGCTTTGACAACTTAACGCCGATCCGGTCCAGGTGTAGACGCGCTACTTTTTCGTCCAGATGCTTGGGCAAGATATACACATCATTTTTGTAGTCATCGCCTTTGGTCCACAGCTCAATTTGGGCCAAAACCTGGTTGGTAAAGCTGGCCGACATCACAAAACTGGGGTGCCCCGTGGCGTTGCCAAGGTTCAGCAAACGTCCCTCTGACAGCAGAATAATCCGGTTGCCGGATGGCATTTCGATCATATCCACCTGTTCTTTGATGTTGGTCCATTTGTGATTTCGCAGGTTGGCCACCTGAATTTCATTGTCGAAATGGCCAATATTACCCAGGATCGCCATGTCCTTCATTTCGCGCATGTGCTCAATACGAACCACGTCTTTGTTGCCCGTGGTGGTGATGACAATATCAACACTGTCAATCACGTCTTCCAGCAGCACAACTTCATAGCCATCCATGGCCGCCTGAAGCGCACAAATAGGGTCTACTTCAGTAACTTTAACCCGTGCACCGGCACCTGATAGCGATGCAGCAGAGCCTTTTCCAACGTCGCCATAGCCACAAACCACGGCCACTTTACCGGCCATCATGGTGTCCGTTGCGCGGCGAATACCGTCAACCAGGCTTTCTTTGCAGCCGTACTTATTGTCAAATTTTGACTTGGTGACACTGTCATTTACGTTAATCGCCGGGAACGGCAGCAGGCCGTCTTTCACCAGCTCATACAACCGATGAACACCGGTTGTTGTTTCCTCAGACACGCCCTGGATCGCGTCGCGCTGTTTGGTAAACCAGCCGGGGCTGGACGCCATGCGCTTTTTGATCTGCGCGTAAATTGCTTCTTCTTCTTCAGAATTAGGCATTTCCAACAGTTCGGTTTCACCGGCCTCAGCCCGTGCGCCCAGCAAAATGTACAATGTAGCGTCGCCGCCATCGTCCAGGATCAGGTTGCAGGTGCCTTCTTCAAACAGGAAAATACGATCCTGATAGTCCCAATGCTCGGTCAAAGACTGGCCCTTGATGGCAAATACCGGAATGCCGCCATCGGCGATCACCGCCGCCGCGTGGTCCTGGGTTGAAAAGATATTGCACGACGCCCAGCGCACCTGGGCACCCAATGCCACCAGTGTTTCAATCAGGCAGGCCGTTTGAATTGTCATATGCAATGACCCGGCAATACGCGCGCCCTTCAATGGTTTGCTGTCGCCATATTCCTTGCGCAGCGCCATCAGGCCCGGCATTTCGGTTTCCGCTATATCCAGCTCTTTTCGGCCAAATTCAGCCAGTGAAATGTCTTTTACTATGTAATCGTTTGGCATTTAGCCTGCTCCTGATACGTCTGATTTGGCGCTCAGATAGCACCCAAAAGGTGTCTCGACAATGGCCGCCTTGGTTGGGTAACGTCCGCAGAACAATTATGGGGTATCAATGAAGCAACCGCGCGCATGGCAACGGATGTTATCGGGTCGCAGGCTAGACCTGCTTGACCCGACACCGATGGATATCGAAATACAAGATATCGCCCACGGGTTGTCATTTGTTGCCCGCTGGAACGGCCAGACGATCGGCGATTATCCCTATTCAGTGGCCGAACATTCGCTGCTGGTAGAGCGGCTGTTTTCACAGCTTAACCCCAACATTGCGCCGCGCTGGAAATTGGCGGCCTTGCTGCATGACGCCCCGGAATACGTGATCGGCGATATGATCAGCCCGGTAAAGGCCGCCGTTGGCCCCGGATATGGCGCGCTGGATGATCGCCTTATGGCGGCAATCCATCTGAAATTTGGCCTGCCTGCGCAGATCCCGGTGGCGATAAAGCGCCAGATTAAAACTGCCGACAAAACAAGCGCCTGGCTGGAAGCCGTTCAAATTGCCGGGTTTTCCAATGCCGAGGCAGATCGTCTGTTTGGCACGCAAAAACAGACCCTAATTCAGGGAATTTCGATAATTCTGCGCCCGCCAATAGACGCACGAAGCGACTTTACCCAACGCCACAACACCCTGTTGAAAGAAATTTAAATGCCGGTAAATACCCGAATGGCGACCCCGCTAGATGCCAACGATATGTCAAACCTGTTGAACCATATCATCCAAACCGGCGGCACAACCGCGCATCAGACCGCGTTCACAAACCAGCGCATGCAAGATCACTATATCAACCCGGAAAATGGTATTGCCTGCGTGATTGCCGAGGTTGACCAAAAGATTGTCGGCTTTCAATCCATCCAGTGGCCAAACCCCAACGGGGCTGACCCTGATCAACTGGCCCAGGACTGGGCGATTATTGCGACCTTTGTGAAACAGGGAATGACCGGGGCCGGTATTGGTACGGCACTGTTTTCGGCCACCAAGATTATTGCTCAAAATGCCGGCGCAGTTGCAATAGATGCAACCATCCGCGCCGATAATGTGGGCGGATTGCGATTCTATTCAAAACTGGGGTTCGTTGACTACAAAACAACCGAAACAGTTCCACTAACCGACGGCACGCCAGTAAATCGGATTAGCAAACGCTATGATCTGTGATCAGCGCGGGCTGCGCTTGGCCAAAATCCGCTGCAAAGTCCGGCGGTGCATGCTTAGGCGGCGCGCTGTTTCGCTGACATTGCGATCACATAATTCATAGACCCGCTGAATATGCTCCCAACGTACCCGATCCGCCGACATTGGGTTTTCCGGTGGCGGCGGCAGCTTATCACCCGTGGCCAACAGAGCGTTGGTGATATCATTGGCGTCAGCTGGCTTTGACAGGTAATCGGTCGCGCCGATTTTCACCGCCGTTACCGCAGTAGCAATAGCCCCATAGCCCGTCAAAACAACGATCCGGCTGTCCGGGCGTTTGGCGCGAATGTTTTCCACCACGTCCAACCCATTGCCATCTTCCAAGCGCAGATCAACCACCGCATAGGCCGGTGGACGGGCGGTTGATATGGCCTTTCCAGCGGCAACCGAACCAGCAGTTTCCGGGCTAAAGCCGCGTTTTTCCATGGCTCTGGACAGACGTTTCAGAAACGGCTCGTCGTCATCAACCAGCAAAAGCGATGTATCGCTGCCCAGCTCAAACTTGGTTGCCTCGGTCATAAGGTGTCCTTTCGCTCTCATATTCAATAATAGAGATGTGTTCCCAAAAAGTCAATGTTCAGCCTATTTCCTGCAAGAAGCACGCCGCAGTATCAGCAACGTGTTCCGGGCTTTCATCATTCTTGAAAAAATTGACAAACCCAACCCCCGGCAAAACCAGATAGCTGAATGTTGAATGGTCCATCAAATAGTATTCATCACCGGTTTCTTGTTTCTTATAGTATGTCCTATAGATCTGAGAAGCAGCTTTTATCTGATCAAGCGTTCCGGTCAGCCCAAGCATATTCTGGTGCATATAACCAACATATTCAGCCAAAACCTCCGGCGTGTCCCGCTCTGGATCAATGGTGATAAACACTGGCCTTATATCCAGACCACGCTTGGTCAACAGGTCAACCGCATCGGCATTGCGGGCAACATCAAGCGGGCAAACATCCGGGCAAAACGTATAGCCAAAATATACCAGGCCAGGCCGGGAAAACACGTCGCTGTCTGTCACTGCCATTCCGGTATGGTCGGTCAGGGTGAAAGCCCCGCCAATAGAACCCGCACCACCGGCAATTGCCCCGGTTCCGCATTTTTCAAACAAACCACCCGCGCCGCCAAATACCATGGCCCATAGCCCCAGTGATGCCCCAACCGCAGCCAGACCTGCGCCTGCAGCAATAAACAACCGATTTTGTCCCATACCCATATCACCCTATTACGCTGCACGTTGATCCTCTGGATCAGCCTGGCTAACAAGGGGTAACATTGTCAAGTTTTGAAGTGGATCACCCCATGGCGCTGGCAGCCCCGGTTTTACTGACGGAAAAGCGACGCAGCAACTGGGTGCGCCTTCGCACGTTAATCGTGCTGCGCTGGTTTGCGATTATCGGCCAACTGGCAGCCATCGGCTTTGCCCAATGGGGCTTTGACCTTCGGTTGGATATCGGCCTTTGCTTTATGGCCGTTGGCGCGGCAATCATTGCCAATCTTATTGCCATATTTGTGTTTCCGCAAAACCGGCGCCTATCGGAACGCGAAGTCACATCAATCTTGATCTTTGACCTGATGCAGCTGGCGGCACTGCTGTTTCTGACCGGCGGGCTGCACAACCCGTTTGCATTGCTGATACTGGCACCGGTCGCCATTGCGGCAACGGCATTGCGAACCGGATCAACCATTGTCGTGAGCCTGGCAGCAATTTTGCTAACGACGTTAGTATTAATGTTTCACCTTCCACTGCAAAATTCCGCCGGTGAAGTCTTGCGCATGCCGCGGCTGTTTGTCTTTGGCTTTTGGGTGGCAATCGTCATTGGGGTGGGGTTTTTGGGGCTGTATGCACGCCGCGTGACATCAGAAATAAATTCCATGTCAGAAGCACTGCTTGCGGCGCAAATGGCCCTGGTGCGCGAACAAAAAATTACCGATCTTGCCGGTGTGGTCGCAGCAACTGCCCATGAACTGGGAACCCCGCTGGCAACGATCAAACTGGCCAGCCGTGAACTGATCGAAGAGCTGGGCAATTCCCCAGCGCTGCTAGAAGACGCGCAGCTTATCAATGAACAGACAGATCGGTGTCGCGATATATTGCATTCAATGGGTCAGGCCGGAAAAGACGATCTGCATCTTCGCCAGGCCCCCCTAAGCGCGCTGCTGGCAGAGGCCGCCGAACCCCATATGGACCGTGGCAAAACCATCAGATTTTCGCCTGATCCAGACGCCAATGACCGGACCCACTCGCCCATTGTTTGGCGCAGCCCTGAAATCATCCATGGGATGCGCAACCTGATACAGAATGCCGTCGATTTTGCACAATCGACAGTGTGGGTTGATGCAACCTGGGCCGGTGATCACGTGACCATCAGAATTATTGACGACGGCCCGGGGTTTTCACAACAGGTCATTGGCCGGATCGGTGATCCGTTTATTCAGATGCGCGACAGCGCCGGAAACAAAGCAAAGCGCCCCGGATATCAGGGCATGGGGCTTGGTTTGTTCATTGCCAAAACCCTGCTTGAAGGGTCAGGGGCTGAACTTTCCTTTGCCAATGCACGGGATGGGTATTCCGTGCGTCCAGAGCCCGGAAAACGATGCGGCGCAATAGTCGAGGCAATCTGGCCCTTCGCCCGCATCTGCCCTGACCCGAAAACACAGAAAAATGGGCTGGGCGACAATCAACCACTGGCAATCTAGCGCTTGGTTAACGTTCGGTTAATCTTTGTGAACAATTGTGTAAGGCGGGATTATTTATTAACGGAATTGACTGATGGCACTGGAACATCTGGTTCAGTTATTGGGCTTGGCTGGATTGTCATTGGGTGCTGCAGTGTCTGCGCTCTGGGCACTGTCGCGATATGGCACGCACTCAAAAACCCGATATCCAACGGGCCCTGCCGACACCATTGAGCTGTTATTTGAAGATGAAAATCTGATTAACGCAACCGAGCCAGGCCACCGCACACTGTCCGCTCCAATGGATGATGAAACAGACCTGCAAAGCTTTCAAAGGTCTCTGCAAAACGAATTCCCTGACATTGTGGAAAAATTTTGCGCCATGTCCAACCGCGACAGCTTTAGTTTTCGCTCCCAGGATGGGGCATCAGAAATAACCGCCAGCACCCGCGATGGCCTGATGCGCATTCGCCTTTGTGATGCACCGGAAATCAGCGCCGTTGAAATCCCCGAAAGCGGCAAATACATGGCCATCGAACATGAGCTGGCAACCCTGCGCGCAGTCGCCGAATTCACACCCTTTTTGGTTTGGCGTCAAAACGCATCCGGCACCATTACCTGGGCAAACAATGCCTATCTGGCCCTCTCCCAGTCCAACGTGGGTGATCAGGCGCTAAGTTGGCCGCCCACCCGATTGTTCGATCTGGGCGCCACATCAGCCAGTGACGACACTGGGCAATCAGTTCGGGTCACCACCCATATCCCCGGCGAAGCAGAACCGCGCTGGTTTGAATGCTTTGAATCCCCGCTTGACGGTGAACGCCTGTTTACTGCCGTTGCCGCCGATAAGGTTGTAAAAGCCGAAATTGCACTGCGAGACTTTGTTCAAACATTAACCAAAACCTTTGCCCACCTGACAATTGGTCTGGCCATCTTTGACAAACAGCGCCGCCTGGCACTTTTTAACCCGGCGCTCACTGACCTGACCACATTACCGCCCGACTTTTTGTCTGGGCGACCAACGCTGCTGGCTGTGCTTGACCGCCTGCGCGACAAGCAAATGATCCCAGAACCAAAAGACTACAAATCATGGCGTCGCCAATTGTTCGAACTGGAAGCGGCGGCAGCTGACGGAAGCTATGAAGAAACCTGGGCGCTGGGCACCGGCCAAACATTTCGCGTCACCGGCAGACCCCACCCTGACGGCGCGGTTGCCTTCCTGTTCGAAGATATCAGCGCCAAAGTTTCACTAACCAGACGCTACCGTTCCGAAATGGAAAACGGTCAATCCGTGCTCGACGCCTTTGATCAGGGCATTGCGGTTTTCGCATCGTCGGGCAGGCTGATGGCGTCAAACACTGCCTACAGCAGACTTTGGGGCATCAATCCAACCGCCATTATGGGCGAATACGGCATTATTGATGCCTCTCAAATTTGGGCGACAAACTGTATGCCGTCACCGGTTTGGGGCGACGCACGTGAATTTGTCGGCACCCAATTTGACCGGGCTGATTGGTCGGCAGAGGTGCAACAACACGACGGCCAGATCATACAGTGCCGTTTCACACCCGTTTCAGGCGGCGCAACCTTGGTGCGGTTTTCCATCAAACAACTGCGCACAAAAAGCCCGGCATCCAAACTCACTGTCCAACATACCCAAGAACCCGAGACCGCATTGCTATAATCCGACTTGCAGCGCACCGTAAGCCGCGTAAAACTCTGCCCCATGGACAACCCGCAGATATTTGAACGCCACCTTGCAACGCCAGATGAAACAACCGCGCTTGCGGCGGCGGTTTCGCGCCTGCTTGTGGCGGGTGATACCCTGTTACTGTCAGGCGACCTTGGGGCTGGTAAAACCCATTTTTCCCGGGCCCTTATCACGGCGCGGCTGGCGGCTGTTGGCATGTCTGATGATATCCCGTCCCCAACCTATACACTGGTTCAAACCTATAGCGACGGCATCACCGACATCTGGCACGCCGACCTTTACCGGCTTACCGGGCCTGACGACATTGCCGAACTTGGCTTGCTGGAAGCATTTGAAACCGCTGTCTGCCTGATCGAATGGCCTGACAGGCTGGGGGATCTGCGCCCGCCTGGGGCCCTGAGCATCGAATTGCAGCATACCAACCATGAACACCAGCGCAGCGCCAAACTGTCTTGGCACGACCCAAAATGGAACAAACTGCACCCTCTGCTTGGGCGCGGCAATGTTTAGCACCACGGATCAGCCCAGGATATTTGGCTGCCACCCTGGCGTTGATTTCCCGCAAACGCTGGTGGACGGACTGCGCCAGCGGCTGGCCAGCACCCCGCCGCAATACTGGGCCAGGGTTGAAATATTCGTGAACACCCGCCGCATGCAACGCCGGGTCATCGATCTATTTGAACAGGGCCCACCAATACTCATACCGAAAATCAGCGTAATCGCCGACATTGCCCATGGTTGGGCACTCGCTGATCTGCCTGGCGCAGTGACACCGCTGCGCCGTCGGCTGGAACTTAGCCAGCTCATTTCAAAACTGCTGGACAAAGAACCCGATCTTGCACCGCGCTCGGCGCTGTATGATCTGTCAGACAGCCTGGCCCTGCTCATGGCCGAAATGCAGGACGAAAATGTTTCCCCAAGCACCATCGCCGGGCTGAATGTTGCCGACCGGTCCGGGCACTGGCAACGCAGCCAAAAATTCCTGCAAATCGTTGACCACTTTTTTGGCGCATCCAGCACCGAACCCCCCGACCAAGAGGCCCGCCAACGCCAGGTAATCCAGGCCCTCATCGCCCAATGGCAACAAACCCCACCATCCCACCCGATCATCGTTGCCGGTTCCACCGGATCGCGCGGCAGCACGGCGTTATTTATGCAGGCGGTCGCCAAACAGCCCCAGGGCGCGTTGGTGTTGCCAGGGTTTGATTTTTCTTTGCCGGACCATGTCTGGGGCATATTAAACAGCCCCTCCAGTAACGAAGATCACCCACAATACAGGCTTTCCCGCCTGATCTCGGATGCAGGTGAAAACCCGCAAAACGTGCAGCCATGGCAAGCAGATCTTGCCCCACCATCGCCCGCGCGCAACCAGTTGATATCACTGGCCCTGCGCCCGGCCCCGGTAACAAACCAATGGCTAAGCGACGGCCCGAAACTACAGCACATCGATCAGGCAACCGCCCATATGGCGCTGGTCGAAGCCGCCTCTGAACGACAGGAAGCACTGGTAATCGCGCTGGCCCTGCGCCGGGCCGCTGACACCGGCAAAACCGCCGCATTGGTCACGCCCGACCGCATGCTAACCCGCCGGGTAAAAGCTGCGCTGGACAGGTGGCGCATTGAACCTGATGTCAGCGCCGGTGATCCCCTTAGCCTGTCAGCCCCCGGCCGCTTGCTGCGCCATGTGTCAGAACTGTTCGGCGCGCCGCTGTCCGCCGAAGCGCTGTTGATTTTGCTCAAGCATCCGCTGGTCAATTCAGCCCCCGGCAACCGCGGTCAGCATTTGATCTGGACCCGAGAACTTGAATTGAAATTTCGCCGCAATGGGCCACCCTTTCCGATGCCAAATGACATTTTGGGCTGGGCCGACAAAGGCCCCGCACCACAGAATCGGATGCACTGGGCGCATTGGATCATTGGGTCCGTCTTTGGCCTGGCAGACATCGCCAATGCGCCATTGGTGGCCCATGTGCAGCGCACCATGCAGGTCGTGACAGCCCTGTCTTCCGGGCCAGACCCAGAATGCACCGGTGTACTCTGGGACGGTGCCGCCGGTGAAAAAACCCGCGCCGCCATGGATGATCTGGCGCGCGAAGCAGCCTTTGGCGGCGATCTGTCACCGTTTGACTATGCCAACCTTCTGCACTCAGTTTTAGGCCAAAGCGATGTGCGCAACCCTGTGCTCCCACATCCCAACATCATGATCTGGGGAACACTGGAAGCCCGGGTTCAAGGCGCTGATCTGGTGATATTGGGTGGGTTGAATGACGGCACCTGGCCCGAACACGCCGCCCCTGACCCCTGGCTAAACCGGGACATGCGGCTGAAAGCCGGGTTGCTGTTACCAGAGCGGCGGATCGGGCTGTCAGCCCATGATTTCCAACAGGCAATTGCCGCGCATGAGGTCATTCTCACCCGGTCTGTACGCAATGCTGAATCACAAACCGTCCCATCCCGATGGATCAACCGGCTGACAAATCTGATGGACGGCATGTCGGCGGATGGCAAAACCGCGCTTGAAAATATCAGGCACCGCGGGCGTCACTGGCTGGCGCTGGCCGATGCACTAGATGACCGACCCGCAGAAAAATTGGCCCCGCGCCCATCGCCAAAACCACCCGTGGCCTCGCGGCCAACGTCGCTTTCAGTTACCTCAATCACCCGGCTGATCCGCGATCCTTACGCGATCTATGCCCGCTATATTCTTAACCTCAGGCCGCTCAACCCGCTGCGCCGCGAACCCGACGCCCAATTGCGCGGCACAGTCATCCATAAGGTGCTTGAACTGTTCATTGATCAGTACCCTGACGGTGCAAACACCAAGACCCACCGCGCCGCGTTCATGCAGATCACCGATCAGGTTCTCGCCGACATGGTGCCCTGGCCGATCACCCGCATTCAGTGGCGTTCTAAACTTGACCGGGTTGTCGACGGGTTTCTTGCAAGCGAAGCCCAGCGGCGTCTGTCGGGCAAACCTGCCGGGCTGGAAATTCTGGCCAAACACCGCTTTGATACTATCGCCTTTCAACTTACAGCCCTGGCTGACCGCATAGACCGCGCCCCGGACGGCAGCTACATCATTTATGACTACAAAACCGGCTCAATCCCGTCAGAAAAACAGCTGACCTATTTTGATAAACAGTTGCTTTTGGAGGCCGTGCTTGCAGAACAGGGCGCCTTCAAAACGCTGGGCCCGGCACCCACAGTGCAAGTGGGCCATATCGGGCTGGGATCGCCCCCCAAAATCAGCCTAACCCAGCTTGACCCGGGTGATGTCCAGGAAATAAGCCGGGATTTCACCACCCTTATCAGCCGCTATCAGAGCCTGGATCAGGGCTATACATCACGCCGCGCCATGGTCGAAGTCACCTATGACGGCGACTACGATCACCTGGCCAGATTTGGCGAATGGGATGAAACCCAGCCCCCGCTCCCCGTCATGGTGAGCAAATGAAATTTGACGACGCCACCCAACGCCAGATCACGGCCGCCGACCCGACGGTTTCAACCTGGCTGTCGGCCAATGCCGGCTCTGGTAAAACCAGGGTGCTGACAGACCGGGTTGCGCGCCTGCTGCTTGGCGGCACATCGCCGCAAAACATCCTGTGCCTGACCTATACCAAAGCCGCCGCCAATGAGATGCAGAACCGCCTGTTCAAACGGCTTGGCGTCTGGTCAATGATGGGCGACACTGATCTGGTTTGCGAGCTAGACCAACTGGGCGTCACCAACACCCATAATCCTGACAGCCTGGCCCATGCCCGCACCCTATTTGCCCGCGCCATTGATACCCCGGGTGGCTTGCGCATTCAGACCATCCACTCGTTTTGCGCGTCCCTGCTCAGGCGGTTCCCGATCGAGGCCGGGGTTTCACCGGTGTTTCGCGAAATGGACGAACGGTCCGCCAAACACCTGCGCGCCCGCGTCCTTGAAATGATGGCAACCGGCGACCATTCCGCGCTTATCGCCCTTTTGGCACAACACCATACCAGCGAAGGTTTTGACGACATCGCGGTTGAGGTGATCAAGCACCGCACCCTGGCCAACACCCAGACATCAAAAGCCGATATCTGGCAGCAATTTGGCCTGAAACCCGATTTTAGCACCCGCGATCTGTTGGATGAGGTGTTCCTCGGCGACGAAAAAGCGCTGTTCAACACAGTGCTGCCCATACTCGCCGCCAGCGACAAACCCACAGACCGCAAAGCCGCGGCCGCCCTAGGCCCAGCCAGTACTGACACCTTTGGCACCGCCGATCTGGAACGCATGTTTTCGGTTTTTCTGTTTGGCCCTAAAACCAAGGCACCCTATGGGGCCAAAACCAACAGCTTTCCCACCAAGGGCTTGCGCGCTGCAAACCCGGAAATCACCCAAGAACTGCATGAACTGATGGTCCGGGTTGAACTGGCGCGCGAAGCCTATTGCCAATTGGTCGCCGCCAAAAAAGCCCGGGTTCTCTACAGTTTCGCCAATGCCTTCACGCCGCTGTATGAATCCGAAAAAGCCCGGCGCGGTTGGCTGGACTTTGACGATCTTATCATCCGGGCCCGCGATTTGCTATCAGACCCAGCAGTGGCCCAATGGGTGCTGTTTCGCCTTGATGGCGGGTTGGATCACATCCTGGTTGACGAAGCCCAAGACACCAGCCCCGATCAGTGGAAAGTCATCGAACTGCTGGCCCAGGAATTTGCCGCCGGGCAAGGGGCGCGTACAGAAACCCTGCGAACCATTTTTGTTGTCGGTGATTTCAAGCAATCGATTTATTCGTTTCAGGGTGCCGATCCACGGGCATTTGCCCGCATGCGTCAGCATTTTTCCACCGGCCTGAACGCCATCCAAAACGGCGCTTTCGAACAATCGCTAGAACATTCCTTCCGCTCGTCCCCGGCCATTCTAAACCTGGTCGACACGGTATTTCGTGAAACTGGTGCCGACGGTGTAGGCGGGCAACCCAACCACCTGGCGTTTCATCAGGGCATGCCGGGGCGGGTTGACCTGTGGGGTATTGTCGAAAAATCAGACGCCCCAGAAGAAAAGAAATGGTGCGATCCAACAGATAAACTGGCGGAAAATGATCACCGAATTGTGCTGGCCGAAAACATAGCTGCCAGCATTGAAAATATGGTAAAAACAGGGTCTATTCCAGACAATTCCGCTGGTTTCAGGGCAATTGACTATGGCGATATTCTGGTGCTGGTGCAGCGCCGATCAGAACTGTTTCACCAAATTATCCGGGCCTGCAAACTGCGCAACCTGCCCATCGCAGGGGCTGACCGGCTAAAGGTTGGCGGCGAAATAGCCGTCAAAGATTTACAGGCCATACTTGGCTTTTTGACATTGCCCCAAGATGATCTTTCACTGGCCGCCGCCCTTAGGTCACCGCTGTTTGGCCTGGATGAGGCAGCACTGTTCGGGCTGGCCCATGGCCGTGGTGAACATGATCTGTGGGGCAGTCTTGTAACCCAAAAATCCGCGTTTCCAGAGACGTTTGAAATACTGTCAGACCTGCGAAATCAGGCCGATTTTTTGGGCCCCTATGCCCTGCTTGAACGTGTGCTAACGCGCCATGGGGGCAGGGCCCGCCTACTTGCCCGGCTTGGCCCAGAAGCAGAAGACGGCATTGACGCCCTGTTAACCCAGGCCATCACCTATGAAGCAATGGAAACCCCCAGCCTGACCGGGTTTCTAATCTGGATGGCGGCAGATGGCGTAGAAATTCGCCGACAGTCTGACACTTCCGGCGGGCGGATCAGGGTCATGACAACCCATGGTGCCAAGGGCCTTGAATCACCGATCGTTATTCTGCCCGATACCGGTGACCGCCGCGTGCCAGCGCCGGATCAAATAATACTGGATGATGCCGCAAAACCCATGTGGCGCACTGGGGTTGATATGCAGCCATCCACCATGAAACAGGCTCTATCCCTGAAAAAAACCGCCCATGACGAAGAAATGTCGCGGCTGTTATATGTGGCGCTGACCCGGGCGGAAAAGTGGTTGATCGTCTGTGCTTCGGGCAAAATCAAAGACCTGGGCGACAGTTGGTACCGGCGCATTGAACAGGGCATGGCCGCCGCCGGTGCCGACCAATCCGTCACACCAACCGGTGCTGGGATGCGGCTTCAACATGGGGTGTGGCAGGTGGCTGCGCCGCAAAATGACGCGGCGCCTACGCCCGTCAAAATTGAATTGCCACATTGGGCCCAAGTGCAGGCACAGGCGCCCGAAAAAGCAATTCCGCCCCTGTCGCCCACCGCCCTTGGGGGTGAAAAATCGTTGGCCGCCCCGGCGCTGTCTGTGCCCGGCGTCACCGGTGCCGAACATGGGGTTCAGTTGCACCTGTTATTGGAACATTTGCCTGCTCATCCACAAAAAATGTGGCCGCAGCTTGCGTGCCAGCTTATTCAGGGCATGACCGGGAATTCTGACGCCTCAAATCACCAAGCGCTGTTGTCAGAGGCATCGGCCCTGATCACAAACCCTGATTTTTCTGACATTTTTTCACCCGACGCGCTGGCTGAGGTCGATTTTACTGCCTTCCTGGGTGGTCATAACGGCACCCGAATGCGCGGTACAATTGACCGCCTGCTTGTCCTTGATGGCCGGGTTTTGATCATAGATTTCAAGTCAAACCAGGCCATCCCCACCGATGCAGCTGATGTTCCCACGGGTATATTGCGCCAGATGGCAGCCTATCTTGAGGCAGGCGAACAGATATTCCCCGGCCACGACATCGAACTGGCCATTCTTTGGACCGCTTGTGCAAAGCTGATGCCACTGCCACACGACATCGTGAGGGCTTCGTTGCAATGATCGCTACATCTTGACCTTGGCCGCAACGCTACTTAGGTTCGAACCTCGATCGATGACACTCATTCAGGAGATACCCATGGCCACCGTTGCCGTTACCGACGAAACATTCGAAGCAGAAGTTAAAAATTCAGACATCCCGGTTGTGGTGGATTTCTGGGCAGAATGGTGTGGCCCATGTAAACAAATTGGCCCGTCACTGGAAGAATTGTCAGTTGAACTGGAAGGCAAAGTAAAGGTCGTCAAAGTCAACGTTGACGACAATCCAAACTCACCCGCCCAGTTGGGTGTGCGCGGTATTCCGGCGCTGTTCCTGTTTAAAAACGGTGAAGTTGTGTCCAACAAAACCGGCGCGGCACCAAAGGCTGTGTTGCAAAGCTGGATCGAAGACGCGCTTTAGGCCCCAAAAATACGATTGTGATGGGCGCTAAGGCGCCCGTTGCTAACCCTTTCAGCCGCACGCACGCGCCCGATACCATCAGGCGCCCCAGGCCATTCCCCTTGAATAGACACTGATATCCCTGTGAATTGACTGCGGTTAATTCCATTTGCATCAGGCTAGTCCCCCAAGCCAAACAACACATTGCGGCTTGTAGCCTGGCCCTGCCATGTACATATAAACTAAACCGCTATTTCACGGAGCCCCATAATGACCCAAGATCAGTTTCCCGGCTGGCACGGCACAACAATCTTAGGCGTGCGAAAAGGCGGCCAGGTGGTCATCGCAGGCGATGGTCAGGTCAGCCTGGGCCAAACCATCATCAAAGGCACCGCGCGAAAAGTGCGGCGTCTGACCTCGGGCGGCCATGACGTTGTTGCCGGGTTCGCCGGGTCAACGGCCGACGCCTTTACCCTGCTTGAACGCCTTGAAACCAAACTAGAAGCAACACCAGGCCAATTGGCCCGCGCCTCAATCGAACTTGCCAAAGACTGGCGCACCGACAAATACCTGCAAAAACTAGAGGCAATGCTGATCGTCACCGATGGCGATGTGCTGCTGATCATCACCGGGGCAGGCGACGTGCTTGAACCGGAACATGACGTCGCGGCCATTGGTTCGGGCGGCAATTATGCACTGGCGGCGGCCCGGGGCTTGATCAAAACCAAAGGTACCGCAGAAGATATCGCGCGCCAAGCCATGGCAATAGCGGCGGATATTTGTGTCTACACCAACGGCAACCTAACAGTTGAAAAGATATCAAAATGAGCTTTGACAAAAATGATATTCGCGCAGCCGTCGGGGCAGGCATCCTGACAGAACTGCAAGCAGATCAACTGACAACACTGGCCAATGCCAGGCAAAGCGATCAGATCAACCTGTCTGATGTAGATGAACCGTTCGAGCTGTTTCGCGGCTTTAATGAAATATTCGTCGTCGTCGGCATGGGCATTTTATTCACCGGCTGGTTCACCATTATTTTTGGCTGGATGGATGCAGATACATGGCAGCCCATGCTGGCCGGTACGCTCAGCGGTGTTTTAGTGTGGCTGCTGGCACTATATTTCACCCGCATCCGCCGGATGCTGGCACCATCTATCGCACTTGCCGTCACCTTTGGCTTTAGCGCCGTGTTGTTTGGCAACGGGCTCGCCAATGTTGCCATTACTTCCAGCAACCTTTCGCTTACCCTGATAGCGTCGGTAACAACGGCATTACTGTTTGGCTATTGGCTGTATTTCCGAGTGCCGTTCACAATCGCCCTGGTTGGCATTGCTGTCTTTGCCACCGGCATCAGCCCGTTCATCGGCGATCGCAATATATTTGATATCAGCGATATGTTTCTGCTGACGGCAAATGGCCCCATAGCCTTTATCACCATCGCACTTGGCCTGATCGGCTTTGCCATCGCCATGCGCTTTGACATGGGCGACCCACATAGGGTGACACGGCGGTCACTAAACGGGTTTTGGCTGCATATCATTGCCGCCCCGGCCATCGTGAACACGGTTGCGATGACGCTTTTCCAAAACGGCACCGGCGCTGCCCAGCTTGCACTCCTGGTGTTCATACTTGCGATGGCATTTGTCGCAATCGTCATTGATCGACGCTCATTTCTGTTGGCCGGTGTCGGCTATGTTGTCGCGCTTTCAACAACCGTGATCGATGACGGGGCCTTCATCGCAATTCTTACGCTTGGTTTGCTGCTGGTGCTGCTTGGCGCCGGGTGGGAAAAAATTCGCGCCCGTATCATGACCGCCCTGCCTGCGTTCCCCGGCAAAGACCGGCTGCCCCCCTATGCAATTGCAAAATTGGTAACACCATGACTGACCTAACCCCCCGTGAAATAGTTTCCGAACTTGACCGTTTTATCATCGGCCAAAACCCCGCCAAACGCGCCGTTGCCGTGGCCTTGCGCAATCGCTGGCGGCGTCAGCAGTTGGGCGACGATCTGCGCGATGAGGTGTATCCAAAAAACATCCTGATGATCGGGCCCACCGGTGTTGGCAAAACAGAAATTAGCCGCCGTTTGGCCAAATTGGCGCGCGCACCCTTCATTAAAATCGAAGCCACCAAATTCACCGAAGTAGGGTATGTCGGACGCGATGTGGAACAAATAGTCCGCGATCTGGTGGATACCGCTATTGCCATGACCCGTGACCATATGCGCGATGACGTTAAGGCAAACGCCCATAAAGCCGCCGAAGACCGGGTTATTGCCGCCATCGCCGGGGAAGGCGCGCGCGAGCAAACCCTGAAAATGTTCCGCGATAAGCTAAAAAAGGGCGAACTTGACGATACTGAAATCGAACTTGAACTGGCCGAAACGTCAAACCCGATGTCGATGTTTGAAATTCCCGGACAGCCCGGCCAAATGGGCGGCGGCGCGATGAATCTGGGCGATATGTTCGGTAAGGCGTTTCAGGGGCGCACCACCAAACGCCGTCTAAAGGTTTCTGAAAGCTATGACCTTTTGGTTAGTGAAGAGGCCGATAAGCTGCTGGATGATGAAACCATCAACCGCGCTGCAATAGAAGCGGTTGAACAAAACGGTATCGTGTTCCTGGATGAAATTGACAAAGTTTGCACCCGCTCTGATGCCCGTGGCGGTGATGTCAGCCGGGAAGGGGTGCAGCGTGATCTGCTGCCATTGATCGAAGGCACCACCGTATCCACCAAACACGGCCCGGTTAAAACCGACCATATTCTGTTCATTGCCTCGGGTGCGTTTCACATTGCAAAACCTTCTGATCTGTTGCCAGAATTGCAGGGCCGCTTGCCCATTCGTGTTGAATTACGTGCCCTGACAGAAGACGACTTTGTGCGCATTCTGACGGAAACCGACAATGCGCTAACGCTGCAATACACCGCCCTGATGGGCACCGAAGACGTGACCGTGACCTTCAAAAAAGACGGCATCAGGGCATTGGCCCATATCGCAGCCGAGGTAAACCAAAGCGTTGAAAATATCGGCGCGCGCCGGTTGTACACCGTGCTTGAACGGGTGTTTGAAGACCTGTCCTTTACCGCCCCCGACCGCGGGGGTGATACGGTGACGGTTGACGCTAAATTTGTTAAGGAACATTTGGGCGATATCGCCAAAGCCACCGATATCGGCCGCTATATGCTCTGATTGCCCGTTATTGTTCGCACTCCCGTTACCGCTATCATCAATAATATCAATGGGATAGCACCCTGTTCGCGCGCGAACATATTACAGATTCCGGCGGCGTAAATAGACATATAACGCCCCCTCGCCACCATGGCGCTGATGGGCATCCACGACCTGTTGAACCACCGCCCCCAGCGGTGCCTGCCTCAGCCAGCCGGGCACCTGCCGTTTCAATACACCTAGGCGCACCGGAATGGGCCCGTCCTCTGCCTTGGTCCGTCCTTTTCCAGTGATCACCAGCACCAACCGGCATCCATTTTCCTGGGCCGTCAATATGAACCTGATCAATTCAGGATAGGCTTGATCCTGGGTCATCCCGTGCAGATCAATGCGTGCCTCAGGTGCCAGTTTCCCGCGTTTCATCCGGCCAAATTGTTTGCTGTCCATATTCAAAGCAGGCGCTGTTTGGCTCTGTTTGGACACCATGGGGCTGCCTGTGTGCTGACCTATTCTAAAGTCCGGTATCGTAAACCTCGGCGCAGGTGGTGCGATGTTTTGAATTGCCTTTTCCAGCACATCCTTTGGGCGGCGATGCAATGGAACGGCGCTTTTCTGAACTTTGCCCCAAAGCTCTTTTTCATCCGGACGCAGCCCCCTTGGCTGACGTTTATTCACCGCTCCGCATCCTGTATGCCTGAAAATGCCAACTCTATCGGCAGCAATACAATCATCCGACCCGGATCATTTATTCTACCTGCCGCCCGGCCTGCTTCAAAGCCGGATCCAAAGAATATGTCGCCCCGTTGCGCCCCCTTAATTGCCGACCCGGTATCTTGGGCGATCATCAGGCGCCGAAAACTGGAAGATCCGCCCTTTTCCACCCAAACCGGGGCCCCCAACGGAACAAACGCCGGGTCAACAGCCAGGGTTCGGTGGGCAGTTATAGATCGGTTCATCGCCCCCAGCGGGCCCTTATCGGATGCCAAGCCGTTGAGCTTTCGAAAAAACACATAGGATGGGTTGGTTTGTAACAACGCTGTCCCTTCCGCCGGGTTTCGCAGCACCCAATTTCGGATAACCTGCGCCGAAACCTGATGCGGTTGATAGACGCCCTGCCGCACCAGTTCTTTACCTATTGAGTGATAGTTGTGACCATTTGAGCCGCCATAGCCGACCCTAACGATCGACCCATCCGGCAGGCGAATACGCCCTGAGCCCTGTATCTGCAAAAAGAAAACATCAACAGGGTTGTCTACCCAGGCAATTTCTAACCCTCGACCTGCCAGGATATGCTGGTTTTCAATTGCTTCCCTTGGGTGCCAAAGTTGGCCGTTCTTAACCTCTGGTGGCAGGCTGTAAATCGGGTAGCGGTATCTTAGGGTGCGCCGCATTGACCCGGAAAGCTCTGGCTCAAAATAGCCGGTAAACAACCCCGGATCACCGCTTTCGATCAAAACCGGGCGGAACAGCAGTTCAAAAAATACTTTTGGGTCTGGTTGGCTGGTGGCCACGGCACAGATTGACGGCCAGTGCTGTTTTTTCAGATCCCCACATGTTGACCTGAAAGCGGCCAGAGCTGCAGCATGGTTATCATTTTCCCAGCCGTTAAGGTCATCAAATGAAAGAACTGTTCGGGTGGTTTCGGCGTTGGCGGCAATCACAGCGAAACATGTCGCGATAATTGTCGCCAACCCGCCTATTTTCATTCGCCGGTTGCGACCAACTGCCAATTTGGATCATCAGCACCCAGTTTGCGACCAAATGTCCAAATATCTTTTTGTCGTTTTATTTCGCTTGGATTACCTTCGATGATATCACCGGCCTTATCACGCACCACTGATGTCATTTCACCAATGAATTTAACCGATACATCGCCAATTTTGGTTTTCTTGTTAAATTTGGCGCCCACCAGGGACATTTCGCGCAGTCCGACAAAGGTTGCTTCGATCTTAAGGCCCTGCTTTTCCCGCGCTGCAACAACTTCGGCGAATGTTTCAAATACTTCATCCGACAGGAACGGGCGGATGTCGTCCATTTTTCCGTGCTCAAAGGCCATCAGGATCATTTCATAGGCGCCGCGGGCGCCGTTAAGAAATTCTGACACATTAAATTCTGGCTCAACCGCTTTCATTTCATTTAAAGCATTGGCTTCTTTGCTGCCCTCTTTTGCATGATCTGTAATATCGCGGTCAGCACCACCTTCGATGACTTCAAAATCACCACGGGTTGCACCCCGACGGGGTGCAGCAATGGGTGGTTTTTCAAACCCTTCACGGGTGCCTAGAACATTCTTCAGTCGAAGAATCAGAAAAATCGCAATTCCGGCTAGAACCAAAAGTTGGATAACGGCAGAATTCATCTTTACCTCACTTGGGGTGTTTGGGTGGTAACGGGCGTAGTTGGCACTTATGTAAGGTAGGGCCACAGTCAAGTCTACCGTGGTGCAAACCAATGACAAGAGGTTGATATGTGGTTGTTTGTTCTGTTTTTGGCGATCCCTTTGATCGAAATCGCGCTGTTTATTCAGGTTGGTGGGTTTATTGGCCTATGGTGGACCCTGGGAATTGTGATTTTTACGGCATTTCTTGGCACCAGACTGATCCGCAGCCAAGGGGTGATGGCACTGAATGATGTGCGTTCATCGTTCAGTGACCTGCGTGATCCCACCGAGCCGTTAGCCCATGGGGCTATGATTCTGTTTTCCGGAGCATTATTGCTAACGCCTGGGTTTTTTACTGATGCTATTGGTTTTGCACTGCTGGTTCCAGCGGTCCGTAGAATGGTTTTTTCCTATGCAAAATCACGGATCACTGTTCAGGGATTCACTGTAAATTCAGGCCAAAGGCCAACACAACAATCATCTAACACTGTAATTGATGGTGAATTCGTTGAAATTGACCCAGATTCCAAGCCGATTGAGCCGGGAACATCTGGCTGGACTAAGCATTGAGGCTGTGGCGCTGACCTGTTAGGACCGGCGCGAGAATTTTACAGGAGAAGTTAAATGACCGAAAAAACTGAAAAAAACGGTGCTGCCAAAGAACAGACACCGCCACAGGTCGAAATGAAGGTGCTGGGTCAGTTCATTCGCGACATGTCGTTTGAAAACATCGTTGCGCAAAAAGGTATTGCTGGCGAGATGACGCCGGACGTTAACGTCCAAGTCAGCCTAGATGGGAAAAAGCGCCCGGCAGACAACCAATATGAAGTGCTGTGTAAGTTTCAAATTACCGCAAAGAACAAAGGCACAGAAGATACATTGTTCATGATGGAACTTGATTACGGCGGAATTTTTCACATCGAAAATGTGCCCACAGATCAGTTGCACCCGTTTCTGATGATTGAATGCCCAAGAATGATCTTTCCATTTGCCCGGCGTATTGTGCATGACATTATTCGCGATGGTGGCTTTCCACCATTAAACTTGGATACCATCGACTGGTTGGCACTGTACCGGCAAAATATCGCACGTCAGCAAGCCGAGGCAGCAAAGGCCAGCACCAAAAAATCCTGAGACTAACCCAGCTTTTTCCAAATTGCGCCGTCGCCCATGCTGTTAATAAATTTCGCATGGGCGGCAGTTTCTTCATCTGTAATACGGGCAGCAAGTGGGTCTGGTCTGGGGCCGGGGCGCCAATCCTTCACGTCTGCATTGGACTCTGGTTTTTTGGGCGCTCCGGCCAAAACGAAATCAGGCTGACGGCCGCCGATCAGCTCAAGATACACCTCTGCCAGAATTTCACTGTCCAACAACGCCCCGTGCAATGTGCGCGCAGTATTATTGACACCGAAACGCCGGCACAAAGCATCCAACGATGCTGGCGATCCCGGAAATTTTTTGCGGGCAATTGCCAAAGTATCAATCGCTTGATCCATTGGTAATACGGGTAATTTCATCCAACCCAATTCAGCATTCAAAAATTTCATATCAAATGACGCATTGTGGATCACCAGCTTATCGCTGCCAATGAAATCCAGAAATGCTTGGCCGATTTTTGCAAAAACCGGCTTGTCCCTCAGAAAATCATCGCCCAACCCATGCACTTCAAACGCGCCTTTTGGCATTGCGCGTTCTGGGTTGATATATTGGTGATAGGTCCGCCCTGTGGGCAAGTGATTCAGTAGCTCCACCGCACCAATTTCAACAATACGGTCACCACTTTCCGGTTCAAACCCGGTGGTTTCAGTGTCTAGTACAACTTCACGCATTCGCCAGTTTTTCCCTTATTTTCAAGATCAGATTCTGTACACTGTTTCTGGCAGCTTCAATGTTTTCTGTCACAATTACAGTATCAGCACGCCGGCGTTTTTCTGCGTCAGGCATCTGTTTGGACAGGATCATTTCAAAATATTCTTCAGTCATATCTGGCCGGTCAAGAACGCGGGCGCGTTGCAGCTGCGCCGGGGCTGATACAACAACAATGTGATCCATATTTTCGTGAGCACCGGTTTCAAATAACAACGGAATATCCAAGAGCACAATATCACAATCCGCCGTCGCCAAAAATGCCTGCCGGTCTGCTGCCACCAAGGGGTGAACCAGTTTTTCAATTTGTCGTAACGCACTGGGATCTCGTGCAATCCACGACCTTAGCGCCACCCTATCAACGCCGGAGTCGCCAACTATATCCGGGTTTAGTTTGGCGATGGGCTGCACAGCAACCCCATCCAATGAGTACAATCGCACCACAGCGGCATCTGCATCCCAAACAGGTATTCCTACATCAGCAAACATTTGGGCTGTCGTTGATTTTCCCATACCAATTGACCCGGTTAAGCCAATCACAAATGGCCTGTCAGACGTCATTTCCCCAGAACAACCTGGCGGGTTTTTTCATCTACCTCTGGACGGATTCCAAACCAACGCTCAAAGGCTGGTGCGGCCTGATAAATCAACATACCCAGGCCGTCGACAGTGGTACATCCAAGCTGGCGAGCATATTTCAGCAGCCCAGTTTCAAGGGGGGTATAGACCAAATCTGTCACCACAGTATGTTTTGATATCGCGTCAAGGGGCACTCGCAACTCCGGTTTTCCAGCCATGCCCAGAACCGAGGCATTCACTACCAAATCAGCCTGATCCAGCATATTACCGGCCTGAACCCAGTCGTGGACATGGATTTTTGAACCAAACTCTGTGCGCAAAGCATCTGCCCGGGCCTTGGTTCTGTTTGCAAGATGGATCTCGGAAACACCTACATCCAGCAATGATGCCAATACCGCCCTGGCAGCACCCCCCGCACCGAAAACAGCGGCCGTGCTACCAGCGGGCTTCCAGTCAGGGGCGCCTTGGCGCAGATTTTCAATAAAACCGTAGCCATCAGTGTTGTCTGCATGGATCCGCCCGTCTGGCCTAAAAATAAGTGTGTTAGCAGCCCCAATCAACGCCGCTCGGTCGGTGATAATATCAGCCAACTCAAGCACAGCCTCTTTGTGGGGGACAGTAACATTTGCCCCGACAAAACCCAGTTTTGGCAATGTTCTGATGGCATCTTTCAAGTCTGAATGGTTTATTTCCAACGGGATATAATGCCCCGCAATGCCGTAGCGCTGCAACCAATAGGTGTGCAAGGCTGGTGAGCGGCTATGGGAAACCGGTGAGCCAATAACCCCGGCCAAAGGTATTTTCGTTAGGCTCATCCTGGTAGCTCTTTGGTTTCTTTCAAATAGGACAACAATTCAAACATTGGTAACCCCAGTACAGTAAAAAAGTCGCCCTGAACTTTGGAAAACAATCTAGCGCCCTCTTCTTCTAGTTTATAGCAACCTACAGAATGTTGGATACTATGCCAGTTCCGTTCGACATAATCTGACAAATACTTGTCCGACGATGTGTGCATCGTTAACGATACAGCACCAACAAAACGCCATTTTGGATACCCATCCTGATAAATTACCACGGCAGAAAACAATTTATGGGTCCTACCAGCCAGCGCATACAGCTGATCCAGCGCCTGGTCCTTATTTTCTGGTTTCACCATTATCTGCCGATCAAGTTCCAGTACCTGATCGGCCCCAATAACAATTGCACCAGCTGTTTTGCTACTGACTTTTCTGGCTTTCGCCTCTGCTAATGCGTCAGCTATGTCGCGCGCCTTAGCCCTTTGCTGCTGCATAGAGGTGCGGATGGCGGCCTCATCAACACGGGCGTTGGTAACGGTATGTTTTACATTGGCAGCAATCAGCAATCTGTGTCGGATTTCTGAACCTGATGCCAAAATGATGGGTGACGGCATTTGAATATCTCTGTGGAGGAATCGGCTGAAAACCTGTGCGTGACATAGTGGAAAACTGCTGTTTGCGCAGGTGATGTGGATTAGTCAGACATTTGTCAAGTTTCGTACCCATTCTATACACTGTGGATTGTTAGAAATTTAGTCTGTGGCTGGTTACTGTTTTTAATTTTATATGTTAGTTATCCACAGAGTATATTTTGTTAACTATATGTTTTTAATTAGATAAATTAACTGTTCAGCTTGTAATAGTAATAACTATCCCTGTTGACTAAACTGTTAATTGTTCATTAATCCCCGGTATCCACAGGACCTACTAAATCAACATCCTTTTCTTTCTTTATATATTAATATTAGTAATACGCCGGTTAGAAAACCAAATGATCGGAAAACTATGTCTGAGATACTGGCCAATACTTACCCTTGGGTAAAATCTCTGCATGTAATTTCCGTTATTGCCTGGATGGCTGGGCTATTTTATCTACCCAGATTATTTGTCTACCATGTGGAACAAGCTGAACATGGTGGGCCCACGGATCATATGTTTCAATTGATGGAAAAAAGATTATTTAGGGCAATTATGAATCCTGCGATGATTTCTACCTGGGTCTTTGGCCTTTTACTTGTTTTTACACCTGGAATTATTGACTGGTCTGAATTTTGGCCGTGGACCAAGGCAGGTGGCGTTCTGGTAATGACTTGGTTTCACCATTGGCTGGGAAAACAGCGCAAAGAATTCATATCTGGCACATCTTCGGTCACAGGTCGCCAATTTCGCCTGATGAATGAGGTACCAACAGTATTGGTTGTTATTATTGTTTTATCAGTGATTGCCCGGCCTTTCTGAACAATCGTTGACTCGTGGCGATTGGCGCAGTATCTAGCGCCCCTATGGCCGTCCGGCCACTTATATTCCCATTAAACATAGAGACGCGCCCACTAATCTGCACGTTTTTGGAAAATTCCCATGACACTAGAACGATTGACCTTGGCTGAATTGAAAGCCAAATCACCAAAAGACCTGTTGGCGATGGCTGAAGAGCTGGAAATTGAAAACGCTTCCACCATGCGAAAAGGTGAAATAATGTTTTCAATTCTTAAGGAACGGTCAGAAGATGGCTGGGATATTTCTGGCGATGGGGTTTTAGAAGTCTTGCAGGACGGATTTGGCTTCTTAAGATCACCCGAGGCGAACTATCTGCCAGGCCCGGATGATATATATGTTTCGCCTGAAATGA
Source organism: Paracoccaceae bacterium (assembly GCA_036479015.1). Lineage (GTDB taxonomy): Bacteria > Pseudomonadota > Alphaproteobacteria > Rhodobacterales > Rhodobacteraceae > NVTR01. The sequence goes on from JAZGFB010000037.1 coordinate 126,483, forward strand.
TCAGACAGTTTGCCTTGCGAACGGGTGATACAGTTGACGGCGGCATCCAGGCCCCTCGGGACAATGAGCGTTATTTTGCAACTACAGAAGTTACGCTGATCAACTTCGAAGACCCTGAAAAAGCCCGGCATAAGATCAATTTCGACAATCTGACACCGCTTTACCCCGATGAGCGGCTTAAGATGGAGATCGAAGATCCGACCATTAAAGACAAGACCGCCCGCATTATTGATCTAGTAGCGCCAATTGGTAAAGGCCAGCGGTCACTGATTGTTGCACCGCCCAGAACCGGTAAAACGGTTATCTTGCAAAATATTGCCCGCTCGGTCGAAATTAACCATCCCGATGCCTATTTGATCGTTTTGCTGATTGATGAACGGCCTGAAGAAGTGACTGATATGCAGAGATCGGTAAAGGGCGAGGTTATTTCGTCAACATTTGATGAACCGGCAAGCCGACATGTGGCCGTGGCTGAAATGGTGATCGAAAAAGCCAAGCGCCTGGTTGAACACAAACGCGATGTTATCATTTTACTTGATTCCATCACCCGGCTTGGCCGCGCGTTTAACACCGTTGTGCCGTCTTCTGGCAAGGTGCTTACCGGTGGTGTTGACGCAAACGCATTGCAACGCCCCAAGCGGTTTTTTGGTGCAGCCCGTAATATCGAAGAGGGGGGTTCTTTAACTATTATCGCAACCGCGCTGATCGATACTGGCAGCCGGATGGACGAAGTCATCTTTGAAGAGTTCAAAGGTACGGGTAACAGCGAAATTATCCTGGATCGGAAAATTGCGGATAAGCGCACCTATCCGGCCATGGATATCCTAAAATCCGGCACCCGCAAGGAAGAACTGCTGATTGAAAAGATGGACCTGCAAAAAACCTATGTGCTGCGTCGCATCCTGAACCCAATGGGCACAACCGATGCTATTGAGTTCTTAATCTCTAAGCTCAAACAAACCAAGTCAAACGCAGAGTTTTTCGATTCAATGAACGCTTAAAATAATGTAATATCAATGGGTTAAATCGCTATGGATACGATTTATGCTCTTGCGACGGCGCCGGGAAAATCTGGTGTTGCTGTGGTTCGGGTTTCGGGCCCACAGGCTTGGGCGTCTGGTCAATGCATTGCGGGGCCGTTGCCAAAGCCGCGCCAATCTGCTGTTCGCAAACTGAAAACATCAGATGGTTCTGCGATTGACCAGGCGATGGTTATCACGTTTGCAGCCGGGCATAGCTTTACCGGCGAAGAAACTGTTGAATACCACCTGCATGGCAGCACAGCCGTCGTTAAGGCATTGTTGAGGGTGTTGGCTAAGACTCAGGGCCTACGTCGCGCAGAACCCGGTGAATTCACCCGTCAGGCGCTTGAGAACGGACAGCTGGACTTGGCGCAGGTGGAAGGCCTTGCAGACCTTATTGACGCGGAAACCGAGGCTCAGAGGTTACAAGCTCTAAAAGTTTTGTCAGGTGCATTGGGCCAACAGGCTAAGCTATGGCGTAGCAAATTGATCAGAGCAGCAGCGTTGCTGGAGGCGACAATTGATTTTGTCGATGAAGATGTTCCTGTTGATGTACGGCCAGAGGTTCTGAGCTTGGTTGATGAGGTGAGCACTACCTTGATGCATGAGGCGAAAGGCGCAATCGTGGCCGAGCGTATCAGAGATGGTTTTGAAGTGGCAATTGTCGGCCCGCCAAATGTTGGCAAATCTACGCTACTAAATGCGCTGGCTGGTAGGGATGCGGCGATCACTTCGGAAATTGCTGGTACCACCCGGGATGTTATTGAGGTGCAGATGGACCTGGCTGGTCTGCCAGTGACGTTTCTGGACACAGCTGGTTTGCGTGACACTACCGACACAATAGAAGCACTGGGGGTTGGTCGCGCCATTGAGCGGGCCAAGGCTGCCGACCTGCGGGTATTTTTAGGGCTTAGTGATACTACATTTGGTAGTGACCTTAAAAAGGCATACGATATACATGTATCAGCTAAGGCTGATATACATGACTCTGTCGGATTGGCAGTTTCTGGTAAAACCGGTCAGGGGGTGTCGGATCTGACGGATCTGATTGCGGAAACCTTGGGCAAGCGCACTGCATTGGCCGTTACAGCAACCAGAGAACGCCATAGGGTGGCTATTGAAAAAGCAGTGACTGACCTGTCACTGGCCAAAGCAGAAATTATAGCCGGTGCTGAGCGCGCTGAATTTGCCGCAGAAGAATTGCGCAGCGCCATCCGTGCACTGGACTCATTGGTTGGTTTGGTAGATGTAGAACACTTGCTGGATGAAATATTCGCAAGTTTTTGCATAGGAAAGTAGGGTGTTTCACGTGAAACATTTTGACGTTATTGTTGTCGGTGGCGGCCACGCCGGAGCAGAGGCTGCGCATGCTTCTGCACGTTTGGGGGCGTCAACTGCTCTGATAACATTAAAAAAAACAGACATTGGGGTGATGTCTTGTAACCCTGCGATTGGTGGTTTGGGTAAAGGTCATCTGGTGCGGGAAATTGATGCGCTTGATGGTATTATGGGCTGCGCCGCTGATGCTGCAGGCATTCAGTTCCGTCTGTTGAACCGGCGAAAGGGGCCAGCAGTACAGGGGCCGCGGGCGCAATCAGACCGACAGCTATACCGTTCTGCAATTCAGGATGAACTAAACAAGTCGGAGAATATCACCGTTATAGAAGCAGAAGTTGTTGATATAATTCAGGAAGGAAACACGGTTACCGGTGTTGTTTTGGGTGACGGTAGTGAAATTATTGCTGCTGGGGTTATTCTTACAGTCGGCACATTTCTTCGTGGGACCATTCATATCGGTAGTAAAAGTCAGCCGGGCGGGCGTATTGGGGATGATCCATCTGTTAAGTTAGCCGAAAGAATGCTGGGGTTTGGGTTAAGCCTGGGGCGCTTAAAAACCGGAACTCCGCCCCGTCTTGATGGGCGTACAATCAATTGGGACGGGCTGGAAATGCAGCCCGGTGACGAAACCCCGTCGATGTTTTCATTTCTGTCCAAACAGCCCATGGCGCGACAGGTCAGCTGTGGGATTACCCATACCAACCCACATACCCATGATATTATTATTAAAAACCTTGCCAGCTCTGCCATGTATGGCGGTCAAATTGACGGGGTTGGACCACGATATTGCCCATCTATAGAAGACAAAGTGGTTCGCTTTGCGGACAAGCAATCGCATCAGATATTTCTTGAACCAGAAGGGCTTAACGACACGACTGTTTACCCTAATGGTATATCAACGTCACTGCCGTTAGATGTGCAAGTCAAGTATGTAAATTCCATCCAAGGACTTGAAAATGCTAAGATAATTCAACCTGGGTATGCTATCGAATATGATTATATCGATCCCAGGTCGCTTACAGCAACACTTGGGCTGAAGGATATTCAGGGGCTTTATTTGGCTGGCCAAATTAATGGCACAACAGGTTACGAAGAGGCTGCAGCCCAGGGCTTGGTGGCCGGGCTAAATGCCGCCAGGGCGGCGCAACAGTTAAGCGAAATACAGTTTAGCCGAACAGAATCCTATATTGGCGTTATGATTGATGATTTGATCAGCCGTGGCGTAACAGAACCCTACCGGATGTTTACCTCTCGTGCTGAATTTCGCCTGACGTTGCGGGCTGACAACGCTGATCAGCGGCTTACACCAAAGGGAATTGACATCGGCTGTGTTACAATAGGCCGACAAAAAACATTTGCGGATAAGATGGATCGCCTAGAAGATGCCAGCAAAAGGTTGAACGCAGGGCAATTTACCCCACCTGTCGCCAGAAAGGCGGGCATAAAGGTGAGCGATGACGGCAGCCGCAGGACTGGTATGCAGTTGCTGTCATTTCCAGATGTTTCGTTTGAGCAGCTCGTAACACTTGATCCATTGCTTGCAGATATTGATTTTGAAACCCGGGAACAGGTTTCAAAAGAAGCGCTGTATATGAATTATATTAGACGTCAGAAACGTGATGTCGATTCCCTTAGTAGGGATGAGGGCCATGTTATCCCATTGGAATTTAAGTATGATCAGCTAAGTGGGTTGTCAAACGAACTTAAAAACAAGCTTGTCAATAGTCGCCCCTCGACCTTGGCGCAGGCCGCAAAAATTGAGGGCATGACACCAGCGGCCCTTACATTGATATTAGCAAAAATTAAGCAGCCGGGTCAAAAATGGACGGCATAGAAACTGACGATATTGGCCGCCAGCAGTTTACTAAACGCATGGATGTTTCACGTGAAACAATGACAGATTTTGATACATACGCTGCATTGTTGCGAAAGTGGTCGCCAAAAATAAACCTAGTATCAAAAAATACTCTTCCCATGCTGTGGACCCGACATTTTTTGGATTCTGCTCAAATCTTGAGCCATGCTCATATTACGTCAGGGCACTGGGTTGATATCGGTAGTGGCGGTGGCCTTCCTGGGCTGGTTTTGGCGATACTTGCCAAAAAGAAAATGCCAGATCTCAGGTTTACATTTGTGGATAGTGATACACGAAAATGTGTTTTCCTTCAAACAGTTACAAGAGAGCTTAACTTACAAGTTAACATTCTTCCGCACCGAATTGACGCTATTGAGCCCCTGAGTGCCGATATACTTTCAGCCAGGGCGTTAGCGCCCCTTACAATTGTTCTGGGCTACGCGGCCAAACATTTAAATGGATCTGGACGGGCTGTTCTGATGAAGGGCGCTTCATTTCAGCAGGAAGTTGACGTCGCACTTGAAACTTGGGCATTTCAGAGCGATGAACATATCAGTATAACGGATAACGCTGCTGTAATTCTTAATATTGGAGACATCACGCGTGTCTGACCCCACCAGGCCAACTGGCCCAAAAATAATATCGGTAGTAAACCAAAAAGGCGGTGTCGGTAAAACCACAACCACCATAAACTTGGGTGCTTCATTGGCCGAGTTGGGGTTTAATGTATTGCTGGTAGATTTAGACCCCCAAGGAAATGCATCAACTGGTCTTGGTATAAGTAAAGAAAACCGCGCACTAACAACCTATGACCTGCTACTTGATGAAGTGTCTATACAAGATGTAGTAAAGAATACGAATATTGACGGGTTGTGGATTGCCCCTGCAACAACTGACCTTAGCTCTGCAGATATTGAAATGGTGGCTAATGAGAAACGCAGTTTTTTGCTTCATGACGCCCTGAGGGACATCGCAATTGATGCCTATGAGTTTGATTATGTACTGATAGATTGCCCGCCATCCCTTAACCTCTTGACCGTCAATGCCATGGTGGCCGCGCATTCCATACTGGTGCCGCTTCAAAGTGAATTTTTTGCGCTGGAGGGACTGTCACAACTGTTGCTGACAGTACGTGAAGTCAGGGCAACGGCAAATCCGGGATTGCGCATTGAAGGCGTGGTTCTAACTATGTTTGATGCGCGCAATAACCTGTCACGACTGGTAGAGGCAGATGCCCGTAAAAACCTTGGCGAATTGGTGTTTAATACGCTGATACCGCGGAATGTGCGCATTAGTGAAGCGCCGTCATATGCATTATCAGTATTAGAATATGACAGCCGATCTAAAGGCAGCCTTGCATATCGCGCACTGGCAGAAGAGTTAGTTGCAATTCAAGGTCGAGACAAAAGGTAGGTGATCGCATTGGCAGATTCAAAAAAAATGAAACGGGGCCTGGGTCGTGGGCTAACTGCGTTGATGGCGGATGTGGCGCCGGCTGAAACCCTGGCTTCCGCGACAACTGATCGGCTCTTACCAATTGAAAATATACATCCAAACCCGGATCAGCCCAGGGTACGGTTTGCCCAGGACAACCTAGATGAACTGGCAGAATCGATAAAGCAAAAAGGCATCCTTCAGCCGCTGATTGTTCGGAAAAATACAAATAAAACAAATAGTTATGAAATTATTGCTGGTGAACGACGTTGGCGTGCTGCACAACTGGCCAAGTTACATGAAGTGCCTGTACTGGTGCGGGATTATTCTGACGACGAAGTGCTAGAAGTCGCGATAATTGAAAATGTCCAGCGGGCTGACCTGAACCCGGTGGAAGAGGCGGCGGGTTATCGCCAGCTTATGGATCGCTTTGGTCACACCCAGGAAAAAGTGGCATCTGCGCTATCAAAAAGCCGCAGCCATATTGCGAATTTGCTTCGACTTTTGCATCTACCTGATGATGTTCTTGAATTGTTGCGCAGTGAAAAAATTACCGCAGGGCATGCCCGGGCGCTGATTACAACTGAGAATCCATCACTGCTGGCCCGGCGCGTTGTCAGCCAAGGGTTAACGGTACGTGAAACCGAGAAATTGGCTAAATCACTGGGGGTAGGGCCAAAGCGCAAACCAGGGAAGAAAAAGTCAAAAGACGCTGACACTTTGGCGCTGGAAAACGACCTGTCAGCGAACCTAAAAATGAAGGTGCAGATAGAACATAAGAACAGCACAGGGGCCGGGCAGATGGTGATCCGGTACAAGGATATGGAACAACTGGATGACTTGTGCGCGATTCTGAGCAGAAGCAACTAATCTGGCAGTAGTTCCCGCAGAATTGCGTTTAGTACCGGGCGACCCTTAGGGGTGGTTTTCAGGGTATCATCCACTATTGTGACCATTTCCAACAGAACCATATGGTCTAGCTTTTTGGGATCGATTACGTTCCCAAGCAACCGCTGATATCGTGCAATCGATATACCGTCACGTAACCGTAACCCCATCATTAAATATTCTGATGCCTGGTCGTGCTGGGGTAGTGGCCGCCGTGACGCGTCCCCTGAACCAGTTTGTTCAACCTGATCCAACCATGCGTTTGGCGACAACAGGGTATCGGTTGCGTATCTGTTTGAGCCCAATGTCAGACGGCCATGTGCCCCCGGGCCAATTCCGCCATAGTCGCCACCCTGCCAATAGATCAGATTATGCTGAGATTCTGCGCCTGCATGGGCATGATTTGAAATTTCATATGCGGGCATTCCAGCGGCTTCACAGATTTCCTGGGTTGCAAAATACATGTCTGCTGAGATGCCTTCATTTGGCAACCCTGACAGAGCACCGCGGGCGAAACGGTCACCAAATGCAGTGCCGTTTTCAATGGTCAATTGGTATAGGGAAAGGTGTGAAGCAGAGAGCTCCAGCGCGGCACCAAGTTCAGCCTTCCAACTGGCAAGAGACTGGTTCTGACGGGCATATATCAGATCAAAACTGATCAGATCAAAGGTATTTCGTGCCAATTCAAACGCTTTACGGCCCTCGGCTACTGTGTGCAGGCGCCCAAGTGCTTTTAGGTCGGCATCGTTCATTGCCTGAAACCCCATAGACAACCGGTTCACACTAGCATCCCGGTATCCCTGAAAACGACCGGCCTCTACAGATGTTGGGTTGGCTTCCAGCGTCACTTCAAACCTGTTGGAAACTGTCCATGATTTTTTGATCCGCTCCAAAATAGCATTGACCAGATCTGGTGACATCAGGCTGGGGGTGCCGCCACCAAAATAAACCGTGTTTAACACCCGGCCGCTGGTGGCTTTCGCCAGCCGATCAATTTCCGACAAATAGGCACTAATCCAGCGTTTTTCGTCGATTTTTGCCGCCACATGGGAATTAAAATCGCAATAGGGGCACTTAGCTTTGCAATAGGGCCAATGGATGTACAGGCCGAAACCACCGGCCTTCCAATCCTCAGGCAAAACAGCCTGCTACTAGTTTTTCAAAGGCGTCCGCCCGGTGGCTTATGGCGTGTTTTTCGTCCGGGTCCATTTCACCAAATGTCTGGTCTTTACCGTCGGGTATGAATATCGGGTCAAAACCAAAACCCAAGTTACCCCGCATCGGCCAAACAAGCCGCCCTGAAACCAAGCCTTCAAAAACCTCATCATGGCCATCGGGCCAGGCCAAGCAAAGTGTGCAGCGAAACTGAGCGCGGCGCGGTTCAGGAATATTTTGCAGCTCAAGCAGGCTCCAAACTTTGGACATCGCCATTGGGAAGTCGCGGCCATCCGGGGTTTCGGCCCAGTCAGCCGTATAAACTCCGGGTGCGCCATCCAATTCGTCAACTGTTATGCCGCTGTCATCAGACAAGGCCGGAAGGCCGGTTTCCTTGGCGGCAAAATGCGCCTTTATGCGGGCGTTTCCGGCAAAATTATCCTCGGTTTCTTCCGGTTCGGCCAACTTAAATTTACTGGCCGAAAGCGGCAGCACCCCAAAGGGTAGAACCAGTTTGGAAATTTCGCGCAGCTTACCCTTATTATGGGAGGCGATAACCAATGTGCTGCCGGAAAACTTTCGCATGATCAGGCAGTGGCCGCATTCTGGGCGGTTACCAGCTCGGCCACACCCTTTTCAGCCAGATCAAGCAATTCACCCATTTGGTTACGTGTATATGTTGACCCCTCGGCTGACATTTGTACTTCGATCATTTGGCCGCTGGCCATTAGAACAAAGTTGCCGTCTACACCGGCTTCACTGTCTTCAGGATAATCCAGATCAAGCACCGGTTGCCCTGCATAGATGCCACAACTGACAGCCGCAACATTGTCAATAAGCGGATCACTGATTACATCGCCGGCCTTGATCAACTTATTTACTGCCAAACGCAGGGCTACCCAACCGCCAGTAATGGCCGCACACCGGGTGCCTCCATCGGCCTGAATGACATCACAGTCCACTGTGATCTGCCGCTCGCCCAAGGCAACGCGATCAATACCGGCGCGCAGTGACCGACCAATAAGGCGTTGAATTTCCACGGTTCTGCCGCCCTGTTTTCCTGCCGTTGCTTCACGACGCATGCGTGAACCGGTGGAGCGTGGAAGCATACCATATTCTGCAGTGACCCAGCCAAGTCCGGTATTTTTCAAAAATGATGGCACGCGGGCCTCTAGCGACGCGGTGCATAAAACATGGGTGTCACCCACTTTGATCAAACAGGATCCCTCGGCGTGCTTAGTCACACCAATTTCTATCGAAATCGGCCGCATTTCATTTAATTCTCTACCAGACGGGCGCATGGGGTATCCTTTTCAAACTTTGGGTATGCTCACATACCTGTGCAGGGGCGACTGGTACAACCCCGATTGACGTTGCCCTCACATTCCCGGTAAATGGCGGGCGGTTTATGATTGGCCACCAATGACGAATGGATCGATATTATTTGACGAAATGAACCTGCGCAGCCGTGATGTGTTTCGCTGTATCGTGGAAAGCTATCTGGAAACGGGGGATCCCGTCGGATCACGCACCTTGACCCGAAGTTTGAACGAAGATGTCAGCGCTGCTACGATCCGCAATGTGATGCAGGATCTGGAACATATGGGCCTACTGGATTCACCCCATATTTCTGCCGGGCGCATTCCAACCCAACAGGGGCTGCGGATGTTTGTTGATGGGTTGCTGGAAACCCGGAAACTGGATGCAAGTGATCAGCAAAAAATTGATGCCACATTGGGCAGCAATGAACGTGATGTCGGCGCGATGTTTGACAGGATAGGATCGGTGCTGTCTGGGCTGACCCAAGGAGCCAGTCTTGTGCTTGCGCCTAAGCATGATGCACCGATCAAGCACATAGAATTTGTTAGCCTGGCAGCTGACCGTGCGTTGGTGGTTTTGGTCAAAGCTGATGGCCATGTGGAAAACCGGGTGTTTTGCCCATCACCAGGGCAAACCCCGTCATCCATGCGGGAAGCGGCTAATTTCTTGAATGCATTGGCAGAGGGTAAAACACTTGCTGAATTGCAATATGCAATCAAACGCCAAATCAATGACCGGCGGCAGGAATTAGATGTTCTTGCCCGCGACTTGGTTGAAAACGGCTTGGCGCTTTGGGATGGCGACGGAGATTCATATGAACGGTTGATCGTGCGGGGCCGGGCGAATCTGGTTGAATCAGAGGGTGACGCAGATGACCTGGATCGGGTTCGCACCTTGTTTGACGACCTTGAACGTAAGCGCGATATCGCTGAATTCCTTGATTTAACCGAGGAAGGTGAAGGTGTTCGCATTTTTATTGGCTCTGAGAACAAACTTTTCTCACTTTCGGGTAGCTCTTTGGTCGTATCTCCCTATATGAACTCTGATCGAAAAATAATTGGTGCGGTCGGGGTTATAGGACCAACGCGCCTGAATTATGGGCGCATTGTGCCAATTGTAGATTACACCGCACAACTGGTGGGCAAACTGTTGTCAGACCGGGACTAAAGGACAAAAAACATGGCAAATGCCAAAAAAGACGCGACAGACGAGTTTTTGGAAGAACTTGAAAACATGGCTGAAATATCGCTGGGCGAAGGTTTTGCAGATGAGCCAGAGGCATCCGCAGAAGGGGCCGACGAATTGGAAGCCATGCGTGGTGAGCGCGATGACATGCGTGACAGGTTCATGCGTACATTGGCTGACGCTGAAAACTCCCGCAAGCGCAGCGAGCGCGACCGCCGTGAAGCAGAGCAATATGGCGGATCCAAACTGGCCCGTGATATTTTGCCGGTCTATGATAATCTGACGCGGGCTCTGGAAACGGTCACAGAAGAACAAAGCCAGGTGTCAAAAGCCTTGATTCAGGGCGTAGAGCTGACAATGCGCGAAGTTCTAAGCGTATTCAAAAAACACGGGATTGATGTGATAAAGCCGGAAATTGGTGATCGGTTTGATCCACAAAACCACCAAGCAATGTTTGAAGCGGCGCTGCCAGATACTAAATCAGGTGACATTATTCAGGTGATGGCTGAAGGTTTCATGCTGCATGACCGGCTGTTGCGGCCCGCCCAGGTTGGCGTTAGCTCGACCCCGACGTCGAAAGCTTCTTAAGCTCATAAATCAGATTTAACGCCGCCTTAGGCGTTAAATCATCCGGCAAGATATCGGCGATCCTTTTGTCTACTTCAGATGGTTGCTGTTTTTGGATAACTGGACTGGGGAGCGCTGAAAACAGCGGTAGGTCATCCACCAGCGCTTGTTTGGCATTACTACCTTTGCGTTCTCCCTTTTCCAGCGCTTCCAAGACCACTCGGGCACGATCAACCACAGCACTTGGCAGCCCAGCCAAACGGGCAACCTGCACACCATAGGACCGGTCTGCGGCACCCCGGCGTACTTCGTGCAGAAAAATAACTTCACCTTCCCATTCCTTGACGGTTACGGTGGCATTATCCACGCCGTCCAGCTTATCCGACAATGATGTCATTTCGTGATAATGCGTGGCAAACAACGCCCGGCACTGGTTTACATCGTGTAAATGCTCAAGTGTTGCCCAGGCAATCGACAGCCCGTCATAGGTGGCGGTGCCGCGGCCAATTTCATCTAGTATCACCAATGCGCGACTGTCAGCCTGATTAAGAATTGCGGCGGTTTCCACCATTTCCACCATGAATGTTGATCGCCCTCGCGCCAGGTCATCCGACGCGCCAACCCTGGAAAACAGCTGCGAAACCAGCCCAATATGGGCTGATGTTGCAGGAACAAAGCTGCCGATCTGCGCCAAGAGTGCAATCAATGCATTCTGGCGCAAAAATGTTGATTTCCCTGCCATGTTTGGCCCGGTTAACAGCCAGATATCCGCACGATCAGAGCCGTTGGCAAGATCACAGGTGTTGGCAATAAAGGGCGTGCCGCTCTGGGCCTCCAATGCTGCTTCAACAACAGGGTGACGGCCGTTTTCCACCTGAAATGCGCGGCCACTGTCAACGACCGGACGGCACCAATTACCAGCCACTGTCAGGGTCGCCAAACCGGCCGCTAGATCAATTTCTGACAGGGCACTTGCAGCGCTGTTAATTTTGGCACCAACGGCCAATATTTCGACAATTACCGTTGAATAGAGCCGCTTTTCAATCTCTAACGCCCGGTTCCTGGCATTCAGAATACGGGTTTCCAGCTCTGCCAGGTTGACCGTGGTAAAGCGCACAGCATTCGCCGTTGTCTGGCGGTGAATATAGCTTTCGGACAGGGGTTCAGACAGCATTGTCTTGGCGTGTGTTGACGTCACTTCGATAAAGTACCCAAGCACGTTGTTATGCTTGATCTTCAGCGTCGAAATACCGGTGTGTTTGGCGTAGTCAGCCTGCAAACCGGCGATCACGCTGCGCCCCTCGTCACGTAGTTTGCGGGCCTCATCCAAATCAGTATCATAGCCGACTGCAATAAAGCCGCCATCGCGGGCCAACAGCGGCGGATCGGGCACAAATGCGGCCTCTAATAGCCGGATAATTGCACCGTGGCCCGTCATTTCTACGGCGGCCTCGGCTAAGATTTCCGGCGGGGTGTGACCGCTAAGCTGGGCGGAAATGGTCTGCGCCTGTTGCAACCCGGCGCGGATCGCACCCACATCGCGCGGGCCGCCGCGCTCCAGCCCAAGACGCGAAAGGGCACGGTCCATATCGGGCGCTTTACGCAAATCTTCCCGAATATCTTCGCAAAGCCGCCGGTTTTCGATCATAAAGTCAATACCGTCAAGCCGGGCCTGAATAGCCGCCAGATCCCGCGACGGGCTGGAAAGACGCCGCTCTAACAAACGGCCGCCACCGGCGGTGACGGTCTGGTCAATAACGGACAGCAACGTGGCATCGCGCCCGCCTGACAGGTTGCGGGTTAGTTCCAGATTTCGCCGGGTTGCCGCATCTATTTGCATCACTGTTTCACTGCGTTCCTGCACCGGGGGGCGCAGCATCGGCAATTTGCCTTTTTGGGTGATGTCCAAATAGTCAACGATCGCCCCCAAAGCGGCAACTTCAGCCCTGCCAAACTGCCCAAAACCATCCAGGGACGTCACTTTGAACAACTCAACCAGCCGTTTTTTGGCGGCGGTACTGTCAAAGCTGGCCGGTGCGATAGGCGTTAAGGATGCGCCAGAATCAGAGACTAATGCAGTGATTTCGTCAGAAACGCCATCGGCGACAACCACTTCACTGGGGGCTAACCGCGCCAGTTCGGGTGCCAGACGGACAATCGGACAAGGTGATACTCGCAATTCTCCGGTGGATATATCCACCCATGCCAGTGCGGCTTTGTTGCGCACTTGGGAAAAGGCGGCCAAAAAATTATTTCGTCGCGCCTCTAACAAAGTGTCTTCTGTCAAAGTACCCGGCGTCACCAGGCGCACAACCGCGCGTTTCACCACCGATTTTGCGCCACGCTTTTTTGCCTCTGCGGGGGTTTCCATCTGCTCGCACACCGCCACGCGAAAGCCTTTGCGGATCAGCGTTAACAGATAACCCTCGGCGGAATGCACCGGCACACCGCACATCGGGATGTCATTTCCCAGATGCTTGCCACGTTTGGTCAGCGCAATATCCAGCGCCTGGGCGGCGGAAATCGCATCATCAAAAAACATTTCATAGAAATCACCCATGCGATAAAATAGGATCGCATCCGGATAGCCTTCCTTGATCCCAAGGAACTGCGCCATCATGGGCGTCACAGCGGCATTGGCAATGTTCAACACATCCCCCAGATGTTTGTTTTGCCCATCATACAAACTGACCTGTGCCGGGAAAAGCGGCAAATGCACCGAAATTGTTGAGCATGGTGCGCTTGGCGGCTATTGGTGGGTGTTTACGACAGTAGGACCAATACCCAATGCCAAATATTAAGCACACCTGCGAAGAAGCACTTGCCTTTCATATGGAGCCCCGGCCCGGAAAGTTTGATGTGGCCCCATCCGTGCCCATGGCAACCCAGCGCGATCTGTCGCTGGCCTATAGCCCCGGCGTTGCGGTGCCCTGCGAAGAAATCGCCGAGAAACCGGAAACCGCCTATGATTACACCAATAAAGGCAATCTGGTCGCCGTGATATCCAACGGCACCGCGGTGCTGGGCCTTGGCAACCTGGGCGCGCTGGCCTCTAAGCCGGTGATGGAAGGTAAGGCCGTGCTGTTCAAGCGATTTGCGGACGTGAATTCAATAGACATCGAGCTAGATACCGAAGACCCGGAAGAGATCATAAATGCCGTTCGCCTTATGGGTCCCAGCTTTGGCGGCATCAATCTGGAAGATATAAAAGCCCCGGAATGCTTTATAATTGAGCAGCGGCTAAAGGAAGAAATGGACATTCCGGTGTTCCATGATGACCAGCACGGTACGGCTGTTATCTGTGCAGCAGGGCTGATCAATGCGCTGCATATTTCTGGTAAGAAAATCGAAGAATGTCGCATTGTCGTCAACGGTGCCGGGGCTGCCGGTATTGCCTGCCTGGAGCTGATCAAAACCATGGGGGCAAAGCATGACAATTGCCTGATGTGCGACACCAAAGGGGTGATCTACCAAGGCCGGACCGACGGCATGAACCAATGGAAATCTGCCCATGCCGCCAACACTACGGCCCGTACACTGGAGGAGGCGATGGATGGGGCTGATGTGTTTTTGGGGGTGTCGGCAAAGGGGGCAGTAACCCAGGATATGGTGAAATCCATGGCCCCCAATCCAGTAATCTTTGCCATGGCCAACCCGGACCCGGAAATAACCCCTGAAGATGCCCACGAGGTTCGTGATGATGCCATTGTGGCGACCGGGCGCTCTGACTATCCCAATCAAGTGAATAACGTGCTGGGTTTTCCGTATTTGTTTCGCGGCGCGCTTGATATCCACGCCCGCGCCATCAATGACGAAATGAAAATTGCCTGCGCCAACGCCCTGGCAGAGCTGGCGCGTGAACCAGTTCCGGATGAGGTGGTCATGGCCTATGGCCGCAAGCTGACATTCGGGCGTGATTACATCATCCCGACACCTTTTGATCCGCGCCTGATCCACCGCATTCCGCCGGCGGTTGCCTTAGCCGGAATGGACACAGGCGTTGCCCGCCGCCCGATCATTGATATGGAGGGTTACCGGCTTAGCCTGCAGGCGCTGATGGATCCGACCGCATCAATATTGCAGGGGTTGAACACCCGGGCCCGCGCTGCCCAGACAAGGACAATATTTGCAGAAGGTGACGACCCCCGGGTTCTTAAGGCTGCAATTTCCTATCAGCGCAACGGGTTTGGCCAGGCGCTTGTTGTCGGACGTGAGGCCGATATTAAAAAGAAACTTAAAGCCGAAGGTATGGAAAGCGCCTTTGATGAACTTGAAATAGTCAACGCTGCCAACACCGACCATCTACCAGCATACAAGGATTTTCTGTACCAGCGCTTGCAGCGTCAAGGGCTTGATGAAACCGACGTGCACCACCTTGCGGCCCGGGATCGGCACGTGTTTTCGGCGCTGATGTTAGCCCATGGCCATGGTGATGCTCTGGTGACGGGGGCTACCCGAAAATCTGCCCATGTTCTTGATCTGATCAACAAGGTTTTTGATGCCAAGGCAGAAGACGGTGCAGTTGGCGTCACGGCGGTGATCCACAAGGGCCGGATCATCTTTATCGCTGACACGCTGGTCCATGAGTGGCCAGATGAGGAAGATCTGGCAGACATTGCCGAGCGCGCTGCAGGCGTTGCCCGTGGCATGGGGATAGAGCCGAAGGTGGCTTTTCTAAGTTTTTCGACCTTCGGGTATCCGGTCAGCGAGCGGGCAACAAAAATGTTGTTGGCTCCGGATGTGTTGGACCGACGTGGAGTTGATTTTGAATATGATGGCGAAATGACTGTTGATGTGGCGTTAAACCCGGAAGCCATGGCGCAGTACCCGTTTTGCCGGCTGACCGGCCCGGCAAATGTCTTGGTGGTACCGGCGCGCCATTCGGCATCTATTTCGGTCAAGTTAATGCAGGAAATGGCTGGCGCAACAGTGATCGGGCCCATCCTGACCGGTATTAACCGACCGATCCAGATATGCTCAACCGGCTCAACCGTAAACGACATATTGCACATGGCGGTTATTGCTGGATGCAAGCTGGGCCAGACGGCTTGATCGGGGGTAAGGATGGCAATTTTTAATCTTGGCTCAATTAACGCGGATATGTTTTATAAGATGGAGCGCTTGCCACAGCCGGGGGAAACCCTTGCAGCACAGGACCACAGCAGGGGTCTTGGGGGGAAAGGTGCAAATCAGTCTGTGGCGGTAGCACGGGCTGGATCAAAAGTTACCCATCTCGGTGCGGTTGGTGTCGATGGCGGCTGGGCTGTTGATATATTATCAAAAACAGGGGTAGAAACCCGTGCTGTAACACTTTCAGATCACCCAACTGGCCACGCTATTATTGCAGTTGATGCGCAGGGTGAAAACAATATCATCCTGTGGCCCGGCGCGAACCGGCATCTGTCCCAAAATGATATTGAAACCGGCCTGGCCTCCATGGCACCGGACGATACACTGCTGTTGCAAAATGAAACAAATGGCCAAATCATTGCGGCGAAACTGGCCCATGCCAAAGGCGCGCGCGTCATTTATTCCGCCGCCCCTTTTTCGGTGGATTCTGTACAAGAAATACTGCCCTTGGTCAGCCTGCTGATCGTGAATCAGCTAGAGGCCCGGCAGCTATCGGCTGCACTGAATACAGATATTCAGGATATTCCCGTGGCCGGTATTCTTATCACTATGGGGGCTAAAGGCGCGGTTTTTTATGATCGGCCCAACAAGGCCAAGATTAACGTTGCCTCGCCCAAAGTTGACGCCATCGATACCACTGGCGCTGGCGATACGTTTGCCGGTTATTTCGCTGCCGGGCTGGATCAGGGGCAGGGCATACAGCAGGCTATGGAATCCGCCGCTGCCGCTGCCGCCTGCAAAGTCACCCGCCACGGCACTGCAGAAGCAATTCCAACGGCGGATGAAGTTTTGGACTTCTTAAAGAAGCATCCTAGTGGCTGACAAATGGTGCAGCACTGCCCCATAGCTGTTCTACCCGTTGATCACGACCACAGGCATTACGATAGAACTTGTATGCGTTCTCCTGTGATTTTGGACCGCGCCGGGTGACAACGATCTTGCTGCCTTTGTAATAGTCCTGATGGTAGGCTTCTGCGGTATAAAACCGGGAAGCAGCCAGTATAGGGGTGACGATAGTTTGCCCCAGATCGGCCTGTGCCTGGGCAATGGCTGCGGTTGCAGCGGCACTTTCGACTGCCCCATTGGTAAAGATTGCGGTTCTATAGGTGTCGCCCCGGTCACAGAACTGACCGCCAGCGTCTGTCGGATCTACTGAACGCAGGAACATATGCAGCAGTTGATCATATGAAACCTGATCGGGGTCATAGGTGATCTGCACAGCCTCATAATGGCCGGTGCCACCTTTGTTGATTTTTTTGTAGGTTGGGTTTTTTGTGGTTCCGCCGGTGTAGCCGCTGACCACATTGGTCACGCCGGCAACCGATTCAAAATCAGACTCGATGCACCAAAAACAGCCCCCCGCCAATATGGTGGTTTCAAGTTTAGCGGCGTTTGCCATGTGGGTTTGCGCAAAAACCCCGATGCCTATTGCGATTGTCAGAATAATACTTTTCATTTCTGGTCTCCTTTGTCTGCAAAATGCTGGCACTGGGAAAAAACGCAACGGTTAATGCAACGCCTCACGCAGCGGTGAAGCCAGTTTACATTTTAGGTCCAGATTGACACAAATGCGCCAGGAGACGCAGACAATGGCAGAAAATATAACCACCCATCAGGCCGAAGATGATGCCCGCAACGAAAACATAAAGATATTCGTCAACGGCAGTATCGTCGCCAAGGAACAGGCTGTTATCAGTGTCTATGACAGCGGTTTTATGCTTGGAGACGGGGTTTGGGAGGGCCTGCGCCTGTACAATGGTGCCTGGGCTTTTGTTGATGAACACCTTGATCGTTTGTTTGAGGCGGCCAAGGCCATAGACCTGCAAATCGGCATGACTCGGGATGAAATATTTCACGCATTGGAAGATACCCGCGCCGCCAATGGCATGCAAACCGACGCCCATGCCCGCCTGATGGTGACGCGCGGCACCAAGGCGCGCCCGTTTCAGCACCCGTCGCTGAGCCAGTCTGGGCCGACGGTAGTGATTATTGTTGAGCATTCCCGCCCGTCCCTGCCGCGTCCGTTAAAGCTGGCCACCGTGCCCCATATTCGCGGCCTTCCAATGACCCAGGACCCAAAGCTAAACAGCCATTCCAAGCTGAACTGCGTTTTGGCCTGTATCGCCGCCGAAAAGGCAGGCGCGGATGAAGCATTGATGCTGGATATCAATGGCTTTGTGAACACCACCAATGCCTGCAACTTTTTCATAGTGCGTAAAGGTGCGGTCTGGACCAGTACTGGTGACTACTGCATGAACGGCATTACCCGACAAAAGGTCATTGATCTGTGCCGGGCCAATGATATCCTGGTTTTTGAACGCAATTATTCGCTGGTCGACACTTACGGCGCGCAGGAAGCGTTTTTAACCGGTACGTTTGGGGCCCAGGCCCCGGTTTGTGAAATAGATGGGCGCGCCATTGGCGACGGCAAAATGGGCCCGGTCACTGCGCGCTTGCGTCAGCTTTACAAAGCTATGATTGATCGGGAAACCGGCTGATGCGTATCGCCATGTGGTCCGGGCCGCGCAACCTGTCAACGGCTATGATGTATTCGTTCGGCGCGCGTTCTGATTGCGCGGTGGTGGATGAGCCGTTCTATGCGTCCTATCTGGCGAAAACCGGGTTGGATCACCCGATGCGGGGCGAAATATTGGCGGCGCAAAGTACCGAACCAGCGCAAGTCGTTGCGCACATAACAGGCTCTATTCCAAGGGATATGCCGCACTTCTATCAAAAGCACATGGCCCAGCACATGCTGCCGGGGGTTGATCGCAACTGGACGCGTGATGTTAAAAATGTATTCCTGATCCGTCATCCGGCGCGGGTAATTGCCAGCTACGCCGCCAAGCGCGAGGCCCCGACATTTGATGATATCGGGTTCTGGCAGCAAGCAGAGCTGTTTGATCAATGCGATGATCCGATCGTGATTGACGCCCACGACATCCGCGAAAACCCGTCGGAAATGATACAGGCGCTGTGCAGCGCATTGGGACTGCCGTATCAGCCGTCAATGCTTGCATGGCCCAAAGGAGGCCACCAGGATGACGGTGTCTGGGCGGCACATTGGTACGGCGCGGTACATGCCAGCACCGGCTTTGCGGGCAAGGAAGGGGCGTTGCCAGTGCTTACCGGTGAAAACCAGCTACTGGTTCAACAAGCATTGCCTGCCTATGAAAAACTTCGCCAGGTGGCGCTGCGTTTGTAGAACGCTACTTTTTCTTGCTAATCCGCCGATCCCGCGCTGCCAACAGCTTTAATCGCAGCGCGTTCAGTTGGATAAACCCGGCGGCATCTTTTTGATCGTAAGCTCCGGCATCGTCTTCAAATGTCACGTGTTCCTCGGAATAGAGACTATGCTCAGACCAGCGGGCAACCGTGCGCGCCGAGCCTTTATACAGTTTCAGGCGCACGGTTCCGGTCACATGGTCCTGGCTTTTGTCGATCAGCGCCTGCAACATTTCCCGCTCAGGGGAATACCAAAACCCGTTATAGATCAGCTCTGCGTATTTTGGCATGATCTCATCTTTTAGATGCGCTGCGCCCCGATCCAGTGTGATGCTTTCAATACCGCGATGGGCCTCAAGCAGCAGTGTGCCGCCCGGCGTTTCATAGATGCCGCGGGATTTCATGCCGACAAAGCGACCTTCAACCAGATCAAGCCGGCCGCAGCCGTGCTTGCCGCCCAGCTCATTTAATATGGTTAGAACCGTTGCAGGTGACATGGCTTGGCCATTGACCGAAACTGCGTCGCCACGCTCAAAGCCAATTTCAACCATTTCAGGTGTGTCGGGGGCATCCTCTGGGGCAACGGTGCGCTGATAGACATAGCCGGGTGCTTCAATGGCCGGGTCTTCCAGGACTTTACCTTCGCTGGATGTGTGTAACAGGTTTGCATCCACCGAAAACGGCGCTTCGCCGCGTTTGTCTGTGGCAATCGGTATTTGGTGAGCCTCGGCAAATTCAAGCAACCTGGTGCGGCTGGACAGGTCCCATTCACGCCAGGGGGCGATCACCTTTATGTCCGGGTTTAGCGCGTAGGCTGCCAGTTCGAAGCGAACCTGATCATTGCCTTTACCGGTGGCACCATGGGCAACGGCATCGGCGCCGCATTCCGCAGCAATTTCAACCAGACGTTTGGATATTAGCGGCCGCGCAATAGACGTGCCCAGCAGGTACAGCCCTTCATACAATGCATTGGCCCGGAACATCGGGAACACAAAGTCGCGCACGAACTCTTCGCGGACATCTTCGATATGGATGTTCTCAGGTTTTATTCCCAGCAACTCGGCTTTGGCGCGGGCCGGCTCCAGTTCTTCACCCTGACCCAGATCGGCGGTGAAAGTTACGACTTCACAGCCATATTCAATCTGCAACCATTTCAGAATAATCGAAGTATCCAAACCGCCCGAATAGGCAAGCACGACTTTTTTTGGCGATGACATATTGGGAATCCCATGCGTAATTTTCGCGCTGGGTCTATTGGGTTTTGAATATGCGGGCAAGTGGTGCTGGTAAACTGCTGATAAATATTGCCGGTTAATTGCCGAGCCTAGAAATCAAGCGATGCTTCACTAATGTCAGTATCCGTTAGCGGGGTATTGCCAAGATCACCATTGCTAAGGGGAGTTGACAGGTTTTTTGCCATCAGCTTGGGCGGATCAGATCGAATAAATGTGAAATTGACCGGAGCATTCAAGTCTTGGTTGGTACTAATGGCCAAAGGCAGTCCGGAAATTCCACTTGAAAATTCTGGGTTGGCAATGAAAATCGACGGTAGACGATTGGTCTGGGACATTGGTGATGCCGGTCTGGCAAGTGCTGATCTCTGGTAGGGCTCAACAGATGTTGACATCCTAAGCGGGGACACGCCGGTCAGAACCTTGGCAAACAAATTTCGAATGGCTGGCTGCCGGTTCAGGAAAAAGTTAGTCTCATCAGAGACTTTCGCCGACTGCGCAAACGCCATTGGCGACACCACCGGCAGGCCAGAGACAGCAAGGGGCACAATGCATATAGCAGCCAATGCTACCACTGCAGTTGATTTTTTTATCGTCGCCACCAGTTTGATTCCCTTATTCAACACCTTGCCTGATTATTTCTGTGGAACCGGGCACCTTCCAAGCGGAAATGAGGCAAATAAAAGGTGGGGACTATGTGCAACAATGTTGAACTTGAGATTCCGGCAAATAACCGTCAAACCGTGTAAATGAAGCAATTTTTGATCAATGCTACCGCAGCGCAGGACAAGATGTCGGCCCTGTTTGAGCCCACTCCATTGCAGCGTAATGACCATTTGTCGGCCCGTTTCGGTGCTGAATTGTGGCTAAAACGTGAAGATTTGACCCCGGTACGCTCATATAAGATTCGGGGGGCATTCAATGCAATGGGCCGGGTGCTGGCTGAAAACCCGATGCAAAAAGCATTTGTTTGTGCCAGTGCGGGCAACCACGCGCAGGGCGTTGCGATGGTTTGCCGGCATTTTGGCGTGCATGGTGTTGTCTTTATGCCGGTGACAACACCCCAGCAAAAAATCGAAAAAACCCGGATCTTTGGCGGTGACAATATTGAGATACGGCTAACCGGTGACTATTTTGACGATACCCTGGCATCGGCACAGAAATACTGCGCAGATCAGGGTGCACATTTCTTGTCACCGTTTGATGATCCTGATGTCATCTTGGGCCAGGCTTCGGTCGCAATTGAGCTGCTATCACAGATGCCCAAAGCCCCAGATATGATTATTTTGCCAGTGGGTGGTGGCGGGTTGTCGGCTGGTGTGTTGTCAACAATCAACTGTGTCGCCCCAGACACTCAATTGCGCTATATAGAGCCGGCAGGCGGCGCCAGCCTGACAGCTGCACTTGTGGCGGGGAAACCAACCACACTGGAAAAGGTAGACACATTTGTAGACGGGGCTGCCGTAGCTAAAATTGGCGACGCGCCATTCGCGACCCTAAAGAATGTGAATCCGGATCACGTTTTAATCAGCCCGGAAGACCGCATTTGCACCACCATGCTTGAGATGCTGAATATTGAGGGCATCGTGTTAGAGCCCGCCGGGGCGCTGGCGATTGACGCGCTTATTGACCTGAAGGATGAAATTCGCGGTAAAACCGTGGTTTGCATCACTTCCGGGGGAAATTTTGATTTTGAAAGGTTGCCAGAGGTCAAAGAGCGGGCGCAAAGGTATCTTGGGGTCAAAAAATATTTCATTCTGCGCATGCCCCAGCGACCTGGAGTATTGCGAGAGTTTCTTGATTTGTTAGGCCCTGACGACAATATTTCCCGGTTTGAGTACCTGAAAAAATCGGCCCGTAACTTTGGGACAGTTCTGATAGGTATAGAAACCAACGACCCGGGTAATTTTGCAGATTTATATGGGCGGTTTGACAGGGCGGGTGTGGTTTATCGCGACATCACAAATGATGAAACCCTTGCAGAATTTGTTATCTGATCAGGCGGCGCACTCTTTTTTACTATGGCCGCCATTGAATTCAATTTTTGATTTCTCATAGATGTGAATTACCTTGGCCAGGTCGATGTTATCACGTTCTGGCCCTCGTGCCTGTTTTTCGTCCAGGCCAGACTGGTCCGCCAGGGCTGAAAACCCCAGATTCAAGGCGCTGCCTTTCAGGAAATGCAATTCAGTTTCATAGGTTGATGGGTCAGGGTTGGCGCGCAGCCTGTCCATGACTTCCTCAACTTCTTCCAGAAAAATCTCAGCAACCACAAAGAAATCTTCTGCGCCGACTTCGTCGCGCAGCTCATTCACCCGTTTCCAACAAATCATTATATATACCCATAAGCAGTTTGCGCCCCCACACGAAGCCAAGCTGCCCGGACTTTGTTAATAAGTGGTACCCGCGCAGGTAATTCTATTGAGAATTTTAGATTTAACCGGATGTGAACCAAGGGGGGTCACTACCAGAATGGTAATGCGCGAATGAAAGGCCACTTGGTGAAACCAAATTCTTTACCGGAAGAAGCCGGTACAATTGATAGAAAAACAATCGTTGATAAATCTGCCGTTAAGAATGTGCTTGTTGTGGATGACAGCCGCGCCCAGCGTCGCATCCTGTCAGTATATCTTTCCCGTTGGGGGTTTGTTGTTTTTGAAGCAGAATCAGGCCTGGAAGGTCTTGAGATTTGTAAAACCGAAAAAATTGATCTGGTGGTCAGCGACTGGATGATGCCGGGCATGAACGGGTTGGAGTTTTGCAAAGCATTCAGGGCGCTGGACACTGAGCAATATGGCTATTTTATTCTGCTTACATCCAAATCCGAAAAAGGTGAGGTGGCACATGGTCTTGATGTAGGTGCTGACGATTTCCTGACTAAGCCAGTTGCATCACTGGAATTGCAGGCCCGGATAAAAGCCGGTGAACGGATATTAATGATGGAGCGGGAGCTGACAGAAAAAAACCGTCTGGTTAGCGATACATTAGAGGAAATCAGCGGGCTTTATGAAAGCCTGGATCGAGACTTGATCGAAGCGCGCGGGCTGCAGCAATCACTGGTGCGTGAAAATTTCCGTGATTTCGGAGCTGCCCGGGTATCGCTTCTGCTAAAGCCCAGTGGCCATGTTGGTGGTGATTTGGTTGGGTTTTTTGACATAAATGACAGTGAACTGGGCGTGTTTTCCATTGATGTGTCGGGCCATGGTGTGGCTTCGGCCCTGATGACAGCGCGCTTGTCTGGGTTTCTGTCCGGGGCGTCGGTGGATCAAAACCTTGCCCTGACCCGTGATGAATTTGGGGCCATTCACCCCCGTTCCCCTGCCGAGGCTGCGGCCCAGATAAACCGCATGGTCATGGATGAAATGGAAACTGAGTTATATTTCACGATGCTGTTGGGGCATTTTGATATGGCCACTGGCATTGGTCGCTTTGTGCAATGCGGCCATCCCCATGCTGCCTTGCAACGGGGCGGGAAGGCCGTAGAATTTTGCGGCGATGGCGGCTTGCCAGTTGGTTTGATCCCTGATGCCAGCTGGACTGATTTTGAAATTCAGATGCATGCCGGTGACAGGTTGTTATTGGCATCAGATGGTATAACTGAATGCCCAGATAAAAATGACAATTTGTTGGATGATGATGGCCTGGCTAAGTTGATGCGCCGCAACGCCGACTTGCATGGAAATGCATTTATTGAAACGCTGATCTGGGATTTGGCAAAATACGCCGATGACCAGCCATTTCCGGATGACATTTCTGCCGTGCTTTTGGAATATGATGGGCCACCTTAGGCAGAAATTTGTTTAGTACAGTGCTATTTAGTATGAAACTTTGACTGGCTTCATCATGTAGAATATTTGCAGCGTCATCGGCTGATGTCCAAACCGCGGTGTGACCGGATTCTATTGGCGGACCATGGGAGCGCACTGGCCGGGCCACATAAATGTGGCACAATTTTTCTGCCCATAATTCGTATTCCGGCATATAGATGAACCGACGAAACGCCCCTATGCGGCGCGGGGCAGCAATGCGCCAGCCGGTTTCTTCAAATACTTCCCGATGTAGTGCGGCGATCGGTGATTCACCGGGGTCAATGCCGCCCCCGGGCAGTTGATATTCCCAAAAAGGTTCCTGTTGAAATGTAAGCAATAGTGACCTGCCGCGCGGCAATATCGCATAGGCACCGGGCCGCAAAACATAGCGCTGGTTTGCAATCGTCCTGCCATATCGCCTGATCACAGTTTTTGCCCCGCCCACTGGTTGCGCCGTCATTTCAGACCGGGTATGCCAAGTGCCAGCGTTTAAGGAAACCCCATGTCACTGAACCAGATCGCGTGGGACGACACCGTCCTGCCGTTTCAATTGGATAATGCCGATACCCGCGGCCGGGTTGCCCGCCTGGACGGGGTGTTTGACGCGGTTCTGTCCCAGCACGACTATCCCGATCAGATATCGGCACTGGTGGCCGAGGCAGTGTTACTGACTGCGCTTATTGGGCAGGCGATTAAATTGCGGTGGAAATTGTCGTTGCAGATTCGTGGCGACGGCCCCGCCCGTTTGATCGCGACAGATTATTACGGACCAACCGCAGAAGGTGAGCCTGCCAAAATTCGCGCCTATGCCAGCTTTGATGCTGACCGGTTGGATGCCGCTGCAGAACCGTTTGATCTGGTGGGAAAGGGCTATTTTGCCATCCTTATGGATCAGGGCGCTGGCACTGAGCCCTATCAAGGCATCACCCCGTTAGATGGCGGATCACTGGCGGCATGCGCTGAAACCTATTTCGCCCAGTCTGAACAAATTCCGACCCGTTTTTCGCTGTCCCTTGGAAAATCAAAACTCCCCGGTATGGCTGAGCAATGGCGCGGTGGTGGCATCATGTTGCAGCATATGCCCAAGGCATCGCCCCATGTGGCAGATGCGGCGGGGGCCAAGCCAGTACAGCCCGTGGTGGAAGATGACAGTTGGAACCGGGTTAACCACTTGCTTGATACGGTGGAAGATCTTGAACTTGTTGGCCCGACGGTTCAGCCGACAGAACTATTAGTGCGCCTGTTTCACCAAGAAGAGCCACGGGTATTTGACCCTCAGCCGGTTGCGTTTGGTTGTACTTGCTCGTCTGAGCGGGTGAAAAACAGCCTGTCGATCTATTCCGCCAAAGACATCGCGCATATGACAACAGACAACGGTATCGTCACCGCTGATTGCCAGTTTTGCAGCGCGCATTATGAATTTGACCCAACGGTCGTTGGCTTTGAAAGCAAAGACGCTAAAGACGACAGTGGTTGACGATATTGCACATATCAAGCGCCTGCTGACGCGCGCTGGGCAGGCCACATCTGATTTTGACCTGAACCCGGATGTTGACCTGCCTGAAAACCGCAAACTGCGACCGGCTGCGGTATTGGTGGCCTTGATACCAACAAATGCGGGCGTGCAGGTGATACTGACAAAACGTGCCGCGTCAATGGTGCACCACCCGGGGCAAATAGCCTTTGCCGGGGGCAAGGTGGATGCCGGTGATGTCGGGCCGATTGATGCAGCCCTGCGCGAAGCACGCGAAGAAATTGGGCTGATAAACGACAGTGTAAACGTTCTGGGAACCTTGCCCCTGCATGAAACCGTAACTGGGTTTAGCGTGACCCCTGTTGTGGCTTTTGTCGATCCGCAGTTCACCCCGATGCCTGAACCCGGTGAAGTGGCAGAGGTGTTCACTGTGCCGCTTTCCCATGTCACTGATCTGGCGCGGTTTCAGGTACAATCACGTCGTTGGCAGGGCAAGCTGCGCTATTATCAAACCGTCCCCTATGGTCCCTATTACATCTGGGGTGCGACAGCGCAGATACTGCATGCATTGGCACAAAGGTTGGCGGCATGACCCGGATCAATGGAAGGTGGCTGGAAAACCCGGCGACCCAGCGGGTCATGACGCTGCTGACAGATGCCGGATATCAGGCTTATTTTGTCGGCGGATGTGTGCGCAATGCATTGTTGAAAACGGCGATCTCGGATGTGGATATCGCAACCGATGCCCATCCTGACCGGGTGATCGAGCTGTCGGACCACGCCGGGCTGAAAGCCATTCCCACCGGGGTAGAGCATGGCACAGTTACGGTGATGTCCGCCGGTATCCTCCATGAAATCACAACATATCGTAAAGACATTGCCACCGATGGTCGGCGTGCAGTGGTGGCGTTTTCGGGCAACATAACTGACGATGCCCGCCGCCGGGATTTCACGATGAACGCGCTTTATGCCGACGCGGCTGGTCAGGTTGTTGATCCGCTGGGCGGTATGGATGACCTGGAAAACGGCCGGGTGCGTTTCATTGAAAATGCCGATACGCGGATCAAAGAAGATTACTTGCGCAGCCTGCGTTTCTTTCGATTTTGCGCCTGGTACGGGGACCCGCAGGCAGGGCTTGATCCGGATGCATTGGCTGGGATCAGCGCCAACCTTGAAGGGTTGGAAGCCCTATCCAAAGAACGGGTTGGTGCGGAATTCAAGAAACTTCTTGCGGCACCAAATCCGGCCCCCGCGGTAGCGGCTATGGACAACACCGGCGTTCTGACGCGGCTGTTGCCGGGTGCTACTTCCCAGTATTTGGCGCCATTGATCCACCTAGAAGCTGATGATCCCAATGATCCAATTCGTCGCCTTGCCGCGCTGGGCGGCACCGGGGTTCAAAACGGTTTGCGCCTCAGCCGCGCTGATAATAAGCGCCTAAGTGTGCTTAGGGAAATTTTGGCAACCGATATGCACGGCATGGCTGCTGGCTATCGCTTTGGCGCCCGCGCTGCCATTGATGGTGAGCTGTTGTTCAGCGCCATGTTGGGACAGCAACCGCCCAATGGGTTTCGCGAGCGCGCTGAAAAAGGCAACGCACAGATATTTCCCATTTGTGCAGATGATTTGATGCCTGAATTGCAGGGCAAGGCACTGGGACTGCGCTTGAAAGAACTGGAACTTCGCTGGATCGCATCGGATTTTTCCCTAACAAAAACACAACTTCTGACGTGAATTAAATTTGCCATTGCCAAATTGTCGCAGGTCGGTATGGTGCGCTTATGGAAAAAGGTCACATGACATATTTGGAGGCGCGCAAAATTAAATGCGCCAATCCAGCTGCGCCCGTGGGCGGAGTCTGTCTTGTGCTTGGGACTGGCTATCGCCTTATTCGTGCGGCGTCATGACAACCGCGTGACGCACCCCCACCCCGACTAAACCCATTTTCTAAATCTTTAAAATTATAGGTGAACGGCATGTATAAGCTGTTTGAGAATCTCGTAGACCCATTCCGGGCATACGAAACAGGAACCCCGCCCGCTACGTTATGGGCATTTTACAAAGAACAATTGCGCCCGTTTAAACGCTGGATACCGGTGATGTTTGTCACCGGTCTGTTTGTGGCGTTGTTTGAGGCCGGAATGGTGTTTTACGCCGGGCGGCTGATTGATATCATGGACGATACCGGTGCCGCTGGTTTTTGGGATGCCCATGGTCGTGAACTGTTGATCGTGGCCCTGCTGGTGCTGTTTCTGCGGCCGTTGCTGATCGTGGTAAATTCACTAATCCTGGAACAAACCCTGGTCGGCAATATGCAGGAACGGGTCCGCTGGCGGGCGCATAAACACATGCTTGGTCAGTCGGTGGGCTTTTTCCAGAACGACTTTGCCGGTCGGCTGTCTAATCGGGTGATGCAGATCGGTCCTGCGGCGGAAGACAACGTATATATGATATTTGAAGCGCTGTTTTATGCCGGGGCCTATATGCTTGGCGCGCTGGTGATTTTAAGCGGCATTGATATGCGAATTGTACTGCCGCTGCTTGTCTGGCTGGCCGCTTATATCAGTTATAATATCTGGATCGCAGGCCGGGTTGGCATCGCGGCGGAAAAATGGTCGGACGCGCGTTCAATGGTGACCGGGCGGGTGGTGGATGCCTATGCAAACATCGAAACGGTAAAACTGTTTTCCGCAGGACCAGCCGAGGAAAAATATGTGCTGTCGGCCCTGCGCCGGTTGCGGTTGCGGTTTCAGCGGTTCCTGCGGTTGATGACTGAATTGTCATTTGGCCTGAACCTGATCAACGGTATCCTATTTGTCGCCGTCATTGGCACGGCTGTCTGGCTGTGGGCCGGGGAAGAAATCACTATCGGTCAGGTGGCGGCGGTGACCGGGCTAACCTTGCGGCTAAGTGCCATGAGCGGTTGGATAATGTGGGTGACGATCCGGCTGTTTGAAAATGCCGGTACAATCCGTGAAGGCCTGCGCAGTATCGCGGTGCCACATGACGTGGTCGACGCAACCGACAAACTGTTAAAGGTCACGGCCGGGGAAATCCGGTTTGCAGGTCTAACCCATCATTACGGTAAGGATCGCGGCGGACTGGATAAGGTGAATCTGACAATTAAACCCGGCGAAAAGGTCGGTCTGATTGGGCGGTCCGGTGCTGGAAAATCATCCTTGGTGAACCTGTTGTTGCGGTTTAGTGATGCTGAGCAGGGGGTTATTTCCATCGACGGGCAGAATATTTCGCAGGTGACCCAGGCGTCGTTGCGCAGTGCCATTGGTGTGGTGACACAGGATAATTCGCTGCTGCACCGCTCTATCCGGGCTAACATTTTGTATGGCAATCCGCTGGCATCAGACGTTGAAATGATTACCGCTGCCAAGCGGGCCGAAGCGCATGACTTTATTTTGGAGCTGAAAGACCCACAGGGCCGCACCGGTTACAATGCCCATGTTGGTGAGCGTGGTGTGAAACTGTCAGGTGGTCAGCGTCAGCGGATCGCCATTGCAAGGATGATCCTGAAGGACGCGCCCATACTGGTGCTTGATGAGGCAACATCGGCGCTGGACAGCGAAGTTGAGGCCGCAATTCAGCAAACACTATACGGCGTCATGCAAGGCAAAACGGTGATTGCAATCGCCCACAGGTTGTCTACCATATCTGTTATGGACCGGATTATTGTGATCGATGACGGTGCCATCGTAGAGCAGGGCAGCCACAGTGATTTACTGGCGTCCAATGGACTCTATTCCAAATTCTGGAACCGCCAGTCGGGTGGGTTTATTGGCATTGAGGACGCGGTGACATGAAATTTGCAGACCTGATAGATCCCTATGCCCCCGCCGTTGGGCCGCCGCCCCGCACGTTGGGGCGGTTCTTTCACTGGGGGATAAAAGGCGCCTATCCGGTCATTGCCATTGCATCGGTGTTTGCCGGGGCCGTCGGCTCGCTTGAGGCATTCACCGCCATTATTCTGGGTGTGGTAATTGATGCTGTCCTGACCAGTGGCCCGGATCGGTTCATGGCCGATAACTTTTGGTTGTTCGCCACGCTAGTCGGGTTTTTCATGGTGCTGCGCCCGGTTCTGATGGGGCTGGGCGCGCTGTTTAACATGTATGTGCTTGGCGCCAATGTGATCACCATGGTGCTGTCGCGGATATCGCGCTGGACGCTGGGCCATTCGGTTGATTTCTTTGACAGTGATTTTGCAGGGCGCATCGCCACCAAGGAAAACCAGGTGGCCCGCGCCATGGCAGAGGTGGTGGTTGAAACCGTCAATGTCGTGGCTTTTGCACTGGTGTCAGTGATCGCGTCGATCATTTTGGTGTCGTCGATTGATTGGCGCATTGGGCTGGTGCTGCTGGTTTGGCTGGTGGCCTATTCCATTTTGATACGTTGGTTTTTGCCCCGCGCCCGCAGCCGCGCCAAGGCGCGCGCCAACGCCCGCGCTGCTGTGACCGGGCAATTGGTGGATACGATCACCAACATTAAAACCGTCAAACTGTTCGCCCATGATGACCATGAAGACAGTGCCACCCACCTGGCATTGGACAATCTGCGTGAAAAGTCGCTGCACTGGGGTGCGCTGTCGGTGTCGTTTCGGTTTACGCTGATGGGGTTGGCTGGGATATTACCAGCCAGCATGATTGGTGGCACTGCCTATCTGTGGTCGCTGGGTCTGGCCAGCGAAGGCGACATAGCTGCCGCCGGGGCTATATCTATTCGCTTGGGGCAAATGGTCGGCTGGGTCAGTTTTACGTTGATGCAGATTTATTCGAACATTGGTGAGGTCGAGGATGGCATGAACACCCTGACCCCGCCGCACAGTTTGGTGGATGATGTGGATGCTGGCACCCTGAGCGTTGCCAGTGCCAAGGTTGAGTTTGTGAATACCAGCTTTGCATACGGTCGCGATATCGGCGGCATCAGCAACATCAACCTGACGATATCTTCGGGTGAAAAGCTGGGCATCGTCGGGGCATCTGGTGCGGGCAAGTCAACGCTCGTCGCGGCGCTGTTGCGGATGTATGATATTGAAGGCGGCGAGATCCTGATTGATGGTCAGAACGTCGCCCATGTCACCCAGGAAAGTCTGCGCCGCAATATAGGAATGGTGACGCAAGACACGGCCATGTTCAACCGGTCGGCGCGCGATAATATCCTGTATGGGCGCCCGGATGCATCCGAGGATGCCCTGCAAAATGCGGCGCGTAAGGCCGAGGCGCATGGGTTTATTCTGGACTTGCAGGATCATCGGGGTCGTGCCGGATATGAAGCATTTCTGGGGGAGCGCGGCGTGAAATTATCGGGGGGGCAACGCCAGCGTATTGCCTTGGCCCGCGCCATCCTGAAGGACGCGCCAATACTGGTGCTGGATGAAGCGACGTCGGCGCTGGACAGTGAAGTTGAAGCAGAAATTCAAACAGCGCTGGCAACGGTGATGCAGGGAAAAACCGTGCTGGCGATTGCGCACCGGTTGTCGACGATTGCGCGGATGGACCGGATTATCGTGATGGATGCGGGTCAGATTGTTGAGGACGGTACCCATAGTGAACTGCTGGTATTGGATGGCATGTATGCCCGTTTTTGGAACCGTCAGTCGGGCGGGTTCATCGGAATTGCCGAGGCTGCCGAGTGAAACGGGTGATGGTGGTTGGCGGCCCGGGATCGGGGAAATCAACCCTGGCGGTGAAGCTGGGTAAAATTACCGGGCTGCCGGTGTTTCACATGGATTTGATCCACCACTTGCCCGGTTGGGTTGAGCGTCCGCGCGCGGACAAATTGCAACTTGCTCATAACATTGAAGAATCTCAAAGCTGGATTTTTGAAGGCGGGCTTTCTGCAACCTTCAAAAACCGTGCCAGTCGGGCGGATACTTTGATTTGGCTGGACTTGCCGCTGGGCATTCGGCTGGCTAGGATTTTGAAGCGTCGGGTACAATACCACAATAAACCCCGCCCCGACGTACCCGAAAACTGCCCGGAACACATAAGCTTTGAATTCACCAGCTACATTATCCGCACCCGCAATAGCCACCGCGAAAAAATCGCCCAGACCATTGCCGATGCCCCCCATCTAAAGGTACATCACATCCGCACCGCCAAAGGGGCGGATACATTATTGGAATGGCTGACGGATGAGCACCAAACACACAATTGAACGCCTGGGCCACCGCGGTGACGGCATTGCAATGGGCCCAGTCTTTGCCCCCGGTACCCTGCCAGGCGAGGAAATCACCGGCACCCTGACAGGTGATCGGCTGTCTGACATCAAAATCGTCACCCCAAGCGCCGACCGGGTACGCCCGCCCTGCCCCCATTTCAAAGCCTGTGGTGGCTGTTCGCTGCAACATGCATCTGATGAATTTCTGGCCAAATGGAAGGCCCAAACGGTGCGCGACGCGTTATCGCCGCACGGGCTGGACGCGCCGATCCGTCATACAATAACATCACCGGCGCGATCGCGCAGGCGCGCCACATTATCGGGGCGGCGGACTAAAAAAGGCGCACTGGTGGGGCTGCATGCAAGGGCATCCGGTGCCATTGTTGAGATACCAGAGTGTCAGCTTTTGCACCCTGATCTGATTGCCATAATCCCTGCCTTGCAAGCGCTGACAATCACCGGCGCGTCACGCAAGGGCGAAGTGTCGTTTGCCCTGACCCGTTCAGATGCTGGGGTGGATGTTGCTGTGACGGATGCCAAACCGCTGGATGGTGAATTGCGCGTGAAATTGGCCGCATTTGCCAACAGGTATGATCTGGCGCGCCTGAGTTGGGGGGATGAATTGATCGCCGAATGCCGCGCGCCTGCTCAAACCATCGGGGTGGCCAAGGTTTCACCCCCTGCCGGGGCGTTTTTGCAAGCCACAGAGCAGGGCCAAAATGCGCTGGTTGCAGCGGTTAAGGAAGCAATGGGATCGGCCAAATCCATTGTTGATCTTTTTGCTGGCTGCGGCACGTTCGCGCTGCCGCTGTCGCAAAATTCTGAAATTCATGCGGTTGAAGATGACGCTGATATGCTGGCGGCACTTGATGCAGGTTGGCGGCACGCGCAGGGTTTGAAGAAAATAACATGCGAGACCCGTGATCTGTTTCGCCGACCGTTATTGGCGGCAGAGCTGAAAAAAGTTGACGCAGTGGTCATTGACCCACCCCGCGCTGGCGCTGAGGCGCAGATCAGCGAGCTGGCCAAAGGCAGCACCACTATTGCCATGGTGTCGTGCAACCCGACTACATTTGCCCGGGATGCGCATATATTATGCAATGCTGATTACACCATCCAATGGATTGATATCATTGATCAATTCCGTTGGTCCCCGCATGTGGAGCTGGTGGCATTGCTGTCGAAAAAGTGATCGGTGTTGCCGGTTCCAATCGGGCGCTTACCGGCCTAACGTCTAGAAAACAGATAAAAGGCACATCAGACATGCCCAACAGAAGACGGGTGATCGCAGGTGGTATGGCGCTGGCCATCACTGGCTGTACATCGAAATTTCGTGCTTATGATGGGCCAGAGGTGACGCGGGTTGTCATTTTTAAGGGCGAACACCGGATGTTTCTGTTGAATGGATACACGATTTTGAAAAGCTATGAAATTGATCTGGGATTTCAGCCAAAGGGCCATAAGAAAATAGAAGGTGATGGAAAAACACCGGAGGGGTCATACCTGATTGACCGGAAAAACCCGGGCAGTGATTTTCATCTGTCCCTGGGCATTTCTTACCCGAATGCCCAGGATATTGCCGATGCCGGGGCTTTGGGGTTGCCACCCGGCGGGGATATTTTCATTCATGGTGCCAGTGGCACCCTGGGGCAGAGCGGTACAGATTGGACATTTGGCTGTATCGCGGTCAGCAACCGGGAAATCGAAGAAATGTATGCCATGGTAAATCTGGGCACGCAGGTTGATCTTTTTCCCTAGGGGTACATTTAGGACCCGAACCCGCCGCCACCGGGGGTGCGCATGATAAATGTGTCGCCGGGGTGCATTTGGGTTTCATCGTTGCCTTGCAGTTGCTCAAGTTGGCCGTCTGCGCGCCGCACCTGATTTTCACCAGTTTTGCCGGGCTGACCGCCTGATGCGCCATGGGGCGGGATGATGCGGTGGGACGACAGGACTGTGGCGGTCATTTCTTGAAGGAACTTTAGTTTTCGCACAATACCATTGCCGCCTGAAAACCTGCCGCGGCCACCAGAGCCGGTGCGAATGGAAAATTCTTCAACCCGCACCGGGAAACGGGTTTCCAGTACTTCCGGGTCGGTCATCCGGGTGTTGGTCATGTGGCTGTGCACCGCGCTGGCGCCATCATATCCGTCCCCCGCGCCGGTACCGCCGCAGATGGTTTCGTAGTTTTGGTAGGTCGC
This sequence comes from Paracoccaceae bacterium, assembly GCA_036479015.1. Classification (GTDB taxonomy): domain Bacteria; phylum Pseudomonadota; class Alphaproteobacteria; order Rhodobacterales; family Rhodobacteraceae; genus NVTR01. The sequence goes on from JAZGFB010000037.1 coordinate 160,486, forward strand.
GTTGCCATAAACGAAATTGTTCATCGTGCCCTGGGAGCCGGCGATCACCCCCAATGCGCCAAACAGGGTGTCGGCGATGGCTTGGGACACTTCGGTGTTGCCGGAAATAACCGCGGCGGGGTATTTGGGGTTGATCATTGAACCCTGTGGCACGCGAATATCCAGCGGCTTAAGGCAGCCTTCGTTCATCGGGATATCGGCCCCGACGAGCGTGCGGAAAACATACAGGACTACTGCGCGGCAGATTGAAAGCGGGGCGTTATAGTTAAGGGGGTCCTGATCCGAAGTACCGGCAAAATCGATCACGGCTTTGCGCGCGGCTTTGTCGACGGTGATTTTGACTTTGATCTGGGCGCCAGAGTCCAGCGGGTAGGTGAAGGTGCTGTCGGTAAGCACATCTAATACACGGCGTACGGATTCTTGGGCGTTGTCTTGCACGTGGATCATATAGGCGTGCACGACGGGCAGGCCGAACTGGGTTGTGATCCGCTTTAGTTCCTGCACGCCGGTTGCATTGGCGGCGACTTGGGCGGCAAGATCGGCCATGTTCTGATCGATGTTACGACAGGGGTATTTGCCGGATGCCAGCAGGGTGCGGGTGTCGGCCTGTTGCAGGGACCCGGCTTTCACCAACAGGAAATTGTCGATCAGGACGCCTTCTTGATCAATGTGGCGGCTGTCGGGGGGGGCAGAACCGGGGGTTGTGCCGCCGATATCTGCATGGTGGCCGCGCGAGGCGACGACATAGGCAATTTTGCCGTCGATGAACACCGGGGTGATGACGGTGATATCGGGCAAGTGGGTACCGCCGTTAAAAGGGTTGTTCATCATGAACACGTCGCCGGCGCGGATTTTCCCGGCATTTTCGGCCAGTATTTTTCGCACGCTTTCGCTCATGGAACCCAGATGCACGGGTACGTGTGGCGCGTTGGCGACCAGGTCGCCTGCGGAGCTGAAAATGGCGCAGGAAAAGTCCAGCCGTTCCTTGATGTTGACCGAATAGGCGGTGTTTTGCAGTGTTGCGCCCATCTGCTGGGCGATGGACATGAACAGGTTGTTGAACACTTCCAGCATCACAGGGTCAACCGAAGTGCCGATGGCTTCGTCGCGGGTTAACGGTACGATGCGTTGCAACACGAGGTTCCCGCCGGCGACAACCTGGGCCTGCCAACCGGCATCGATCACATTGGTGCCGGTTGGTTCTGCGATAATTGCGGGGCCGGTGAGGTTTTGCCCTTGGGTCATTGCCGTGCGGTCAACCAGGGGAACGTCGCGCCAGGCACCGTCGGAAAACATCGGAACGGAAATATCTTTACCCGGTTTGGCGGTGGGCTTTCCGGAAAGGGTGACGGCTTCGCCGGTGGCACCAATTGCCTCGCAGGACAAAAGATCAATGATCAGTTGGTCGTATTCCGGCACAAAACCAAGGCGTTGCTTGTGCAGATCATGGAAACCCTGGCGCATGTCCGCGACGCTGCCAAATGGCACTGCAAGTGTTTGATGCGAGCCATCGGTGCGAATGTGGGCCGTGTGCACAAGGCTGATGGCGTCGGGCTGAATGCCTTGGCCCAAAACTTCTGAGCGGGTTTCGTTACCCAAATCTTGCAAGATTTTTGCGGCTGTTTCTGCCTGCTCGATGTCTTCAGAAAACTGGTATTCCCGCATGGCCCGAACGTCAGCCAGCCCCATGCCAAAGGCAGATAGAACGCCCGCGAAAGGATGGATGAAAATACGTTCCAACCCCAGCACATCGGCCACCTGACAGGCATGCTGACCGCCCGCACCACCAAAACAATTCATGGTGTATTTGGTCACGTCATAGCCACGCTGCACGCTGATTTTCTTGATGGCATTGGCCATGTTTTCAACAGCGATTCGCAGGAAACCCTGGGCCAGTTCTTCGCAAGCGCGCAGGGGTTCATTGGTTTCATCGGCTATTTGCTGTGCCATGGCTGTGAATTTAATGCGCACAGTGTCGACATCGAGCGGCTGATCACCATTTGCACCAAACACATGCGGGAAATGATCGGGCTGAACTTTGCCAAGCAGTACGTTGCAATCAGTCACCGTCAGTGGACCACCCCGGCGATAACTGGCAGGCCCTGGGTTGGCCCCGGCGCTTTGGGGCCCAACCTGCATGCGCCCGATTGCGTAGGATAGGATCGAGCCACCACCGGCCGCCACTGTGTGTATGTCCATCATTGGGGCGCGCATGCGCACGCCTGCGACCTCGGTTTCAAAGCTGCGCTCGAACTCACCGGCATAATGGCACACATCGGTTGAAGTGCCGCCCATATCAAAGCCTATCAACCTGTCCGCGCCAATGACTGATGCGGTGCGCACCATGCCAACCACGCCACCAGCGGGGCCCGATAGAATGGCGTCTTTGCCATGAAACAGTGCGGCATCGGTTAAGCCACCATTGGATTGCATGAACATCAGCGATTTACAGCCGCCCTGTGCTGCGCCCAAAGCATCTGAGACCTGCGCCACATAACGGCGCAATATGGGGGATAGATAGGCATCAACCACGGTGGTGTCGCCCCGCGATACCAGTTTGATTAAAGGGCTGGTTTTGTGGCTGAGGGAGATCTGAGAAAACCCGATCTGTTCAGCCAATTCACCGATATTCAGCTCGTGATCGTGGAACCGATAGCCATGCATCAGGGCAATGGCCACTGATCGATATCCGCGCCCGTAGGCATCTGATAAAGTGCTATGTAAGCCGTGAATATCTAGCGCGGTGATGACGTTGCCATCTGCGTCTAGGCGCTCATCAACCTCAACCACTTTTTCATAGAGCAGCTCTGGCAGCACAATGTTCAGGTCAAATAGTTTGGGGCGATTTTGATAGCCAATGCGCAGCAAATCCCGCATGCCCTTGGTGATCAGCAGCAGGGTTCGATCGCCTTTGCGTTCCAGCAATGCGTTGGTGGCAACGGTTGTGCCCATTTTTACCGCATCGATTGTATCGGCGGGGATGGGCGCATCCTGAGCCAGGCCGAGCAATTCACGAATGCCCTGTACGGCGGCATCTTTGTAGTGCTCGGGGTTTTCCGATAGCAGCTTATGCGTGCGCAATGACCCATCTGGTCTGCGCGCCACGACGTCGGTAAATGTGCCGCCACGATCAACCCAAAATTGCCACATGCATTTGCTCCTTAGCTGGGTAATGGGGCGGATATCTTAGCTGTGGAGAAACCTATCTGATCACGTTTAGGCCGCGCAAGCCCGTCATGGGGTTTTTTGCCTGGTTCTAGATCAGGTGCTTTAGGCTTGGGGTTTTCGGTTCTGGTCCGTGGCTGCATTATTTTTGGCCAGTTTTCTGGCGCGGTTCTTCTTGCTGGACGCCTTACCTACAGGGGTTTTCCCCGCCTTGGGCGCATGTGGTTTTTGGTTTGATCCAGCCGCTGACTTGGATTTTGGCTTTGATTTGCGGGGCTTCCACGGCTCGGCACTTGGTGTGTCTGCTTTGGTATGATCCTGCCGTTTTGTCTTGGATGGACCGGCTTGTTTGGCGCCGCGTTTAGGTTTTTTGGTGCGCGATACCGGGTCATCGTTCCAGTCAACTGGCGTTGTGGTTCCATGTGCTGGGGTGCCATGTGCTGCGGAGCCGGTTTGGTTGGGCGTCTTTTTTTGGTACGGTTTCTTATCTTTGGAAAATGGTGGCTTGTTCGGGCGGGGGGCACGCGTGGGGTTTGGCAGGTTTGGTTTCTTTGCAAGTTGGGTTAGTGTGGCCCCCTCTTCAAGAACCAATTCGGGCCCGACCGATTTTAGAAAACCCTGAACGGCGCTTTTGCGAATTTCGAAGAATGCGGCATCCTGTTGAACCCGAATAGCACCGATATCGTCGCTTGAAATGTTCCCCATTTTGCACAGCATCGGCAACAGTTTGCGCGGCTCGGCACCGGTGGCGCGGCCGCCATCCAGCGAAAACCAGGTGCTTGGGCCAAATTCGGCGCGGGGTTTGGGCGGAGCTCCGGGGTCTGACAATTCTTCCGGTGCCGAGCGGCGCTCGCGGTATAGCCTGACATAGGCGGCGGCCAGCTGTTGGGCGGAATATTTCTCGGCCAGCTGGTCAACGGCGGCCCGGTTCGAGCTTTCGACATCTGCCGCCCAGTCGGAACTGGCGAGCATCCGTTCATCATCCTTGGCGGTGACTTCGTCGGCGGATGGGGCTGGTGCCCACTGGGCGGTTAGTTTGGCCCAGCCCAGCAGTTTGTCGGCCTTGCGGCGTGCCGAAGGGGGAACGATCAGGACGCTGACGCCTTTGCGTCCGGCACGCCCGGTGCGGCCTGAACGGTGCAAAAGCGTGTCTTGGTTGGTTGGCAATTCGGCGTGGATGACCAGTTCAAGATTTGGCAGGTCGATCCCGCGGGCTGCCACATCTGTGGCAACACAGACCCGGGCGCGGCCATCACGCATGGCTTGCAAAGCGTGGGTGCGTTCGTTTTGCGACAGTTCACCTGACAGGGCGACGACGGAAAAGCCGCGGTTGGACAGGCGGGTCGTCAGCCGGTTTACGGTGGCGCGGGTGTTGCAGAACACGATCGCATTGGGGGCTTCATAATAGCGCAGAACATTGATGATCGCGTTTTCACTGTCGCGGGCCGAAACGTTCAGGGCGCGATAAGTGATGTCTGAGTGCTGGGTTTTGCCGGTTGTGGTGGAAATGCGAACTGCGTCTTTTTGATAGTTTTTGGCAAGCTTCGCGATGGATGCTGGCACTGTGGCCGAAAACATCAGTGTCTGGCGATCTGCCGGTGCCTGATCAAGAATGTATTCAATATCTTCGCGAAACCCGAGATCAAGCATTTCATCGGCTTCGTCCAGCACCACTGCTTTCAATTGGCTTAGGTTGATAGAGCCGCGCATGATGTGGTCGCGCAGGCGGCCCGGCGTTGCCACGACAATATGTGCCCCGCGCGCCAGTGCCCGACGCTCATCGCGCATGTCCATGCCGCCAACGGTTGATGCAACAACCGCGCCGGCATGTTTGTACAGCCATGTCAGTTCACGTTTGACCTGCAATGCCAGTTCGCGGGTTGGTGCAACCACCAATGCCATCGGCGCTGGTGCCGGTTCAAAGCGGTCTGCCGTGCCAAACAGACCCGGTGCGATCGCCAGTCCAAACCCGACAGTTTTGCCTGACCCGGTCTGAGCCGAGACTAAAAGGTCCTTACCGGTCAGTTCAGGATTGGTGACTGCTTCCTGCACTTCAGTAAGTGAAGAATATCCCTGGTCATCCAGTGCTTTTGCAAGAGCCTGCTTCATGTCTGATCCGTTTTTCAAAATTTTAGGGCACATGAGTTACGTTTGTTCGCATCTCCGGCCGACAAGGGACCGCCCATATCCGCTTGGATCGCAGATGTATAGGGCGTGTGCGATGGTTGTGCAGTGGTGGCGGCACTAAATACCGACAAAGCCATCTTTTTCACATAATCAGGAAAACCGCGATTCCAGCTCTTGATTTAGGTTTTCAAGAAACCGGGCCGCCGCAACGGGTAGGGTTCGGCCACGCAGGTAGCCTGCGCTTAACGTGCTTGTGGGGAGTCCGTTCAGATTAACAGGTACTGACACCAAACGATCTTTTTGCAGGTCAGGCCTAAGGTTGATCGCAAGACTGAAGCTAAGCGCCTGAGTGTCCTGAGCCATTAACCGGAGCAAATCGAGACTGTTGGATTCCACCGCCGCGCTGAGGGTAATACCAACCTTTGAGGCAGCGGTATCCAGTACCTGGCGAATGCCAGCGGGGCGCTTTGGCAGCAAGAGCGGAAAATCGATACATTCATAAATTTTCAAGCTATCTTTTGCAGCCAGCGGATGTGTTTCAGACATAATACAAAAGAGCGGTTGATTGACTGAGCAGGCAACCTGAAAATCATTTAACCGGATCGGCTCAAACACGATTGCAAGGTCGTTGGAATTGTCGAGCAAGGACGCCTCGGCTTGGCCGCGCTCATGCAGATGGACGCTAAAAGTTACCGCGGGAAATTCAATGAGGTGACGTTTTATCATTGTGGGTAGGAAAAACTGCACCACTTCGCGAGTCGTGGCGATATTAATATGCCCGGCGCGCATGCCTGACAAATCGGCTATGCGCGACTTTACACGATCCAAATCGGCAATCTGATTTCGGATATGTTCAAGCAGGGTTTCACCAGCGATGTTGGGACGTAACCCAGATGGGTGACGCTCAAATATTTCAACGCCAAGCTCTTCCTCTACGCCGAGAATGCGCCTGTTTAGCGCTGAGGGTGTTATATTCAGCTCTTGTGCCGCACTGCGCAAAGAGCCGGTTCTGGCGACCTTTTCGATATATTTCAGAACCAACTGATGGCGCATTTCACCCTCTTTTATCAATTTGATACGTGTTGCGTTTTTTGCAACAGCTAACTGATCTATTAGCAACATACTGCGACATAAATTCTTGATAGTAAATGGCCAAGGTAGCGCTGTGAGTCGGATTCGCAGCCGCAGAAATTAATGATGAACACCGTTGCTGGTGTGCAGGAGACCACAACATGAAGCAGAAACTTGTCATTATCGGTGCTGGGATGGCCTCTGGAAAGATGCTGGAAGAGCTGATCGAATTGGCAGCCGAGCGTTTTGATATCACCCTGTTTGGTGCCGAGCCGCGCGGTAATTATAACCGCATCATGTTGTCGCCGGTTCTTGCGGGCGAAAAAACCTTTGAGGATATCATCACCCATGATGCCCAGTGGTATGCCAAACATGATGTATCCTGCCGTTTCGGTGAAGCCGTGGTTAAGATTGATCGAAAAAATAAGCGGATCATCAGTGCACAAGGTGTGACCCAGTATGACAAACTTGTGGTTGCAACTGGGTCGGCATCTTTCTTCATTCCGGTGGCGGGTAACGACCTGCCGGGTGTGATTGGGTTTCGCGATTTTGATGACGTTACAGGTATGTTGACGGCGGCCGCTAAACCGGATGGCAAGGCCGTGGTTATTGGCGGTGGTTTGCTGGGGCTTGAGGCAGCGGCAGCACTGAAAGAGCAGGGCATGCAGGTGACCGTCTTACACCTGATGGGTCATTTGATGGAGCGCCAGCTTGACCCGACCGCAGGGTATTTATTGCGCAAAGAGCTGGAAAGCCGCGGCATCTGTGTGGAATGTAAGGCGCATACCAAAGCTATTTTGGGGCATGATAAGGCAGAGGCCGTTCTGATGGAGGACGGCACCGTCTATGACGCCGACCTTGTGGTAATGGCCGCCGGAATTCGACCAGAAACCAGACTAGCAACCGACGCGGGTTTGCATGTGGAACGCGGTATCGTAGTTAGCGACGCGATGGCGACGTCGGACCCTGATATCTTCGCAGTTGGGGAATGCGTCGAACATGATGCAGTTGTTTATGGTTTGGTCGCGCCGTTATACGATATGGCGAAGGTGCTGGCCAAAACACTGTGCGAGCAGCAGGCGAAATTTGTGCCACCTGCCGTTTCAACTAAACTAAAGGTGACAGGGGTTGATCTGTTCTCGGTCGGTGATTTTGCTGATGGCGAAGACCGCGAGGACATTACATTTCGCGATCCGGGTCGCGGTATTTACAAGCGTATCATCCTGCAGAATGATCGGATAATCGGCACGGTTATTTATGGTGACACAAGTGATAGCAGCTGGTTCTTTTCCAAGCTGAAATCAGGTGAAGACATAAGCGGCCTGCGCGACACGTTGATTTTTGGGCCTGCCTTTCAGGGGGGTACACCCCAGGACCCGTTGGCAGCCGTTGCAGCATTATCTGACGACGCAGAAATCTGCGGCTGCAACGGCATTTGTAAAGGCACTATCATCACGGCCATCAAGGACGGTGCGGCCGACTTGACGGCGATCAGGGCATGCACCAAGGCGTCGGCTTCTTGTGGAAGTTGCTCGGGATTGGTTGAACAGCTTTTGGCCAGCACGTTGGATGGCGACTTTGTTGCCCCAACGGCCCAACCAGTTTGCAGCTGTACCGATTTAACCCACGAAGATGTTCGGCGGATTATTAAAAGCCAGGCACTTAAATCAATACCAGCGGTTATGCAGGAATGTGGCTGGAAGTCCGCCTGCGGTTGCCATGTCTGCCGTCCTGCGCTGAACTATTATATGATTGCTGAATGGCCCTTGGAATACCTGGATGACGCCCAAAGCAGGTTTGTGAACGAACGCAATCACGCGAACATCCAAAAGGATGGCACATATTCGGTACTGCCGCGCATGTGGGGTGGGATGACCACGCCTGATGAATTGCGCGCCATAGCGGATGTGGCGGATAAATATGATGTCCCCGCCGTAAAGGTAACGGGCGGTCAGCGGATTGATCTGCTTGGGGTGAAAAAGCAAGATCTGCCACATATGTGGGCCGATCTAAACGCCGCTGGAATGGTGTCTGGGCATGCTTATTCCAAAGGTTTGCGAACTGTTAAGACCTGTGTTGGTACTGATTTTTGCCGTTTCGGAACGCAGGACAGCACCGGTCTTGGGGTCAGATTGGAAAAACTGCTTTGGGGCAGCTGGACCCCACACAAGGTTAAATTGGCTGTTTCCGGATGCCCGCGTAATTGTGCCGAAGCCACCTGTAAGGATGTTGGAATTGTTTGTGTCGACAGTGGTTTTGAAATCAGTGTTGCCGGTGCTGCAGGCATGGAGTTGAAGCAAACCCAGGCATTGGCTAAGGTCGCCACTGAACAAGAGGCTATCGATCTTACCGTCGCTTTTATTCAGCTGTATCGGGAACATGCCCGATACCTGGATCGGGCTTATAAGTGGGTCGATAAGGTTGGCTTGGACTGGGTCAAGCAACGGGTCGTGGATGACCTGTCAGAACGTGCCGCCCTTTGTGAACGCTTTGAGATTTCGCAGTCGGTCTATCGTAAAGACCCCTGGGCCGAGCAAGCCACGCCCAAATTCCAAAGACAAAAGTGGTCTGCGCTGGCGGATCTAACGCAGGAGGCCGCAGAATGACTGTTTGGCTAGATATTGCTGAGCTTGACGACATCCCCAAACGCGGGGCCCGCGTGGTCAAAACCCATCTTGGGTGCGTTGCAATTTTTCGCACTGCTGATGACCAAGTTTTTGCAATAGACGATAGCTGCCCACACAAAAAGGGCCCGCTATCTGAGGGCATAGTGCATGGCGCATCTGTGACATGTCCGTTGCATAATTGGGTGATCGATCTGAAGACGGGGTTGGCGCAGGGTAACGATGTCGGCAAAGTTGCGACCTTTGATGCAAAAGTGGAGGGCGGGCGGATACTTCTTGATGCTGACCGCCTTACGGCGATGTCGGCTGCATGAAACCGGTCAAGACAACCTGTCCCTATTGTGGTGTCGGTTGTGGCCTATTGGCCAAGCCAAACGGCACAATTTTGGGCGACCCTGATCACCCGTCAAATTTTGGCAGGTTGTGTTCCAAAGGGGCTGCGTTGGGTGAAACGCTTGATCTGGACGGGCGTTTGCTTGCCCCTATGATCAAAGGACGGCAGGCGGGATGGGACGAAGCCCTTGATCTTGTCGCTACAAAATTCAGTGCCACGATCCGTGATCACGGGCCGGAAAGCGTTGCCTTTTATGTTTCTGGGCAACTGCTGAGCGAAGATTATTACGTCGCCAACAAGTTGATGAAGGGCTTTATTGGCTCGGCCAATATTGATACCAATTCCAGGCTGTGCATGGCGTCCAGTGTGGCGGGGCACAAAAGGGCATTTGGCAGTGATACGGTGCCAGGAACATACGAAGATTTTGACCAAGCCGATGTTGTTGTGCTGGTGGGGTCAAATTTGGCGTGGTGTCATCCGGTTTTGCACCAACGCATTATGGCTGCAAAATCTGAACGCCCTGAACTAAAAATTATTACAATCGACCCCCGTCGCACTGCCACCGGTGATGCATCCGACCTGCATTTGGCCATTCGCCCTGATGGGGACACCGCATTATTTAATGGTCTTTTGTCCGAAATCGCACGGCGCGGTGCCGTTGATAAAAATTATGTCGATGCACATGTGAACGGCATGGACACCACCTTAGAGGTCGCAAACGCCACAGAGCTGCTGTCCACCGGCCTTTCATCTGACGACATTCGCACGTTTTTTGATCTGTGGATCGGTACAGAAAAAGTTGTGACGGTGTTTTCACAAGGCGTAAACCAGTCAGTTGGCGGCACTGATAAGGTCAATGCTATTATCAATTGCCACCTGGCAACAGGCCGCATCGGGCGCCCGGGGATGGGGCCATTTTCGATCACGGGTCAACCTAATGCGATGGGTGGACGCGAAGTTGGTGGATTGGCAAATATGCTGGCATGCCATTTGGATATTGAAAACCAAAACCATCGAAAAGTGGTGCAAGAGGCATGGCAATCGCCGACAATGTGCACCCAACCTGGGCTGAAAGCGGTTGACCTGTTTCGCGCCTGCGAAAGTGGAAAAATCAAAGCACTTTGGATCATGGCGACGAACCCGGCGGTATCAATGCCGGATGCGGACGCGGTGGCCGATGCAATCAAGAGCGTTGATTTTACAGTCGTCTCTGAAGTCATGGCTAAGACAGACACCAGCGTGTTGACGGATGTTCAACTGCCAGCGACAGCATGGGGTGAAAAAACCGGAACCGTCAGCAATTCTGAGCGTCGAGTCAGCATGCAGCGGGCCTTTTTGCCAGCCCCTGGGGCTGCCAGGCCGGATTGGAAAATTATTTGTGATGTGGCGCAACGAATGGGCTGGGTTGATGCGTTTTCCTATGCCGGTCCGGCAGACATCTTCCGAGAATACGCTGACCTATCTGGCCGAGCGGCTGCTTTGGGGCGTGATTTTAACATCAGCGGCCTGTCTGATATCAGCGACATTGAATACGCTGATTTCAAGCCAGTACAGTGGCCGGTTTTGCCCAAAGAAAAGCCCAGTGCGCGCTTTTTTGCAGAGGGCGGTTTTTTTCATGCCGATGGCAAAGCCCGTATGTTGCCGGTGGAACCGACACTAGAGCATCAGGTTGAAAAGGGGATATTACGGCTTAACACCGGGCGGACCCGCGATCAGTGGCATACGATGACACGCACGGGCAAATCCCCGCGCCTTGGGCAACATATGCCTGAACCTTTTGTTGAAATTCATTCTGCGGATGCGGGCGCGCTTGGTCTGGTATCGGGTGAATTACTTGCTATTGAATCCTTGCAAGGTAAGGCGGTGATGAAGGCCATTATTTCTGACGGTGTGCCGCGCCAAACCATTTTTGCCCCAATGCACTGGAGCGATACCAACACATCACAGGGGCGCATTAATTCCCTAACAACCTGCACGACAGACCCCATTTCTGGGCAGCCGGCCCTTAAGGGGTGTCAGGTTCAGCTGCGTCCGCTTAGGGCAAATTGGTATGCTTTTGCCACCTCAAGTGCGCCGATGCAGCCTTGTTCGTTATATAGCGCTGTCACCCGCACAGAAAATGGCTGGCGTTGTGATCTGGCGGATACGACAAACCCATCTGATTGGGAGCAAGAGGCACGGCGGGTTTTAAACCTGCCCTTTGGCAAGTGCAGCACTGTGCGTGACAATGCCAAGGGCACCGTGCGCATCGCGATACATGATGGGCAGACGTTGAAAGGGTTGTTTTTTGCATCGTTCCAACCTGTTCAGGTCGCACGGGCATTAGCGGCGTCGCACATTAATGCACCCACGCCTGCATTGACTGCGTTGGCGGGGCTGCCGATGTCTGATCAGCCTGATCCTGGGCCCGTGATTTGCGCCTGTTTTAACGTTGGTTCCAATACATTGAGACGCGCAATTTCTAACGGCGCCACCACGCTTGTTACGCTGGGGAAATGCACTGCTGCTGGCACAAATTGCGGGTCCTGCAAGCCAGAATTGCAGGCGCTGATAAATGCGGCCCAAATGCCGACAGCTGCAGAATAGACGGAGAGTAAATTGAAAACCCACACGAACCCTGCATCTGCGGACCAGTACCGCGCACTTGGGTTAAGCACGTTTGCTTTTACCGTATGTTTTGCTGTTTGGACGATTTTTTCGATTATTGGAATTCAGATCAAGCAAGAGCTTGGTTTGACCGACACCCAGTTCGGATTGCTGGTGGCAACACCGGTATTGACCGGGTCGATCAGTCGCATTTTCCTGGGCATCTGGACCGAACGATTTGGTGGCCGAATTGTCTTCCCGCTGCAAATGCTGGTTACCGCGGCGGCGGTGAGCATGTTGACCAAGGTGCATACCTACGAAATGTTCTTGCTGGCGGCACTTGGGCTTGGGTTGGCCGGTGGGTCGTTCATTATTGGGGTTTCATACGTGTCTCGGTGGTTTGGTCCGGGGCGGCAAGGCACTGCACTTGGCATTTTCGGCGTTGGGAACGTGGGCGCGGCTGTTACAAATTTTGCAGCCCCATTTCTTGTTGTGGCATTTGGTTGGGAAGGCACCGCGCAGCTTTATTCAGCCGCGCTTGTCGTTGCGGCAGTGGTGTTTTTCATCTTTGCAAAGACCGATCCGGAACATCTGCGCCGCCAACAGTCTGGTGAAAAGACCGTTTCCTTGGCTGAGCAGCTTGCGCCGCTGAAAAATGGCCAAGTTTGGCGGTTTTCAGCGTATTACTTTTTTGTATTCGGGGCTTTTGTTGCGCTCGCCTCATTTCTTCCGCGCTACTATGTTGGTGCTTTTGGCTTAGAGTTAACGACTGCAGGGGTTCTTGCGGGTCTCTTTTCTTTGCCGGGGTCGATATTTCGAGCACTTGGTGGCTGGATGTCCGACAGGCTGGGGGCCAGGTTTGTGATCTACCTGACGTTTTTTGTATCGCTGCCGGTTTTGTTCGTCATGTCCTACCCTGGTGGACACTATGTTATGCAGGGGATTAATGGCGCAATTGAGTTTGACCTTAACGTGTCACTTGCGCTGTTTGTTGCGCTTAGTATGATTTTGGGGTTTGCCATGAGCCTTGGCTCTGCCGCCGTTTTCAAACACATCCCGGTTTACTATCCGCAAAATGTAGGTGCGGTTGGTGGGCTGGTTGGCATGATTGGGGGGCTGGGTGGTTTTGTGCTGCCAATCGCTTTTGGGATCCTATTGGATGCAACACAAATTTGGACCGCACCGTTCATGCTGCTTTTTGTTCTGGTCGCGGTGTCGATAGCTTGGATGCACCTTTCTATCCGGCGTATGGAAAACCTGTCCACGGCGGCATTAGAAATAGAGGTGCGTGCAAATTAAGCGTGCGGGTGTTCTTTATCAGGAAGCCTGTGTGACCAGCCCATAGACGGCTTGGTGTATTGGTTGGACCGCTAGTTTTTGTTCCTGATAGATCGGATCATTGCAAAGCTCATCATGCACAGTACTTAGGTGGCGTGCTGGCACCTGTGGAAACAGGTGATGTACAAGGTGAAAACAATCGTTACGCGGAAAAAGCAGCGGGCGAAGGAATTTGGGAGCCAGAACATTCCGCGAAGATTCCAGTTCATCTTCTGATCCAACGACACCGGCATGATCCAGGCAATCTGTCCAATAGTTGAATGTTGGGAACAGGTAGAACAGTGGGATAAGGACAAAGAAAGTTAGCGTCAGTGGCGCAACAACCGTAAAGCCGATGATCGTCAGCAACATGAAAACCTTGAGCAGCTGGAAGAACCGACCATCGCGGCCTGAAAAATTTACCCCGGAATACTGGCGTAAGTGGCGCCCGAGCAGGGGGTTGGTCATATGCCGAATAATTGTCGTTTTGGTAAGCGGTTCGTGTAAGCGCAGGTCTTTTATGCCCTTAAGATCCATATCCAATTCGTAGTCGCCCAAATGTGCGTGGTGGGACAAATGTTCGTCTTTATACTGCTGGAAACAACCGGTGAGGATCGACGAGCAAAGGCTGCCGATGGCAACATTATCCTGGCGATGGTCAGAAAATGAATAATGCGTGCATTCGTGCACAATGTTGTTCAAGCCACGCAGGCGTGTGGCAATGAAAATCGCGGCGATCACCATCAGTGTCGCAGTTGCAAATGACACTGATTTCGTTAACAGGTAGTGCCCGGCAACAATCGTGGCTGCGATTTGCGTTATGTACCAGGCAACAATTAACCACGCTGTTTGGCGCCGGTGCTTGGCCATGCCAACGAATTTGCGCATGAATTTTTCACGTATGTATTTACCGGACACTTGACCCCCACGATCTGCCTGAAACACTAGATATACTGGTAACGTACTAAATTAAAAGGGTTTTTATTGAATCTGGGTTAGGTTTACCCCTTGTAAATTACAGGGGCTAATGCGAGCTGAGAATTATCGACAATATATTTATATATTTGTTTTTATTCTATGTTATTATGCTAACAGCACATTAGTATTGCTAATAGATTACGGTTTGGAAATATGGAATATCACTACGAGTCTTTGACTGCTCTTGCGGCGGTTGTGCGCGAGGGTGGGTTTGATGCTGCTGCTAAGTCGTTAAAGGTGACCCAATCAGCGGTCAGCCAGCGAATCAGACAACTTGAGGAAAAAGTCGGCGCGCTGCTGATAGTCAGGGGCCGCCCATGTTTACCCACTGAGCTGGGTTCACAGCTATGCCATCACCTGGAACAGGTTTTATTACTGCAACACGAATTGAATGGCCGCATCGACGGGATGCTGGATTCTCATAATTCATCAGGGGCGACTGTCAAAATCGCAGTTAACAGTGACAGCCTGGCAACCTGGTTCCCAAGTGTGGTGAAACGGGCAATGAAAGATCTGAAATTGCAGCTGGAAATCACCCCTGATGACCAGGATCACACAGAAGAAAGTTTGCGATCCGGGGATGCTTTGGCGGTGGTTACATCGATCGAACGCCCGGTTCAGGGGTGTCGGCGGATTTCCTTAGGTGCAATGGAATATGTTGCGATAGCATCACCAGAATTCTACAAGTCTTTTCTAAATGATGGGGTGTCCTTGCAGACCCTAACGCATGCACCTTTGATTATTTTTGATCGGAAAGATTCGCTGCCACAACAATGGATGGAAAGTTGTTTTGACGAGTCTATTTGGCCGCCAACAACAATTATGCCATCCTACGAAGGGTACCTAGAATGCTGTCTGAATGGGGTAGGTTGGGGGATGATGCCAATATCATCGGTGGCAAAACAAATAGAATCTGGCGAGTTGGTCGATTTGATGCCAGGAAAAATAATTAAGATATCATTGCATTGGCAGTCAGGCACCCAGTCCAGCAAAATAATGCAGCGTTTGGGTGAAATTGTTACTGAAGAGGCAATGGTTCATCTTGTAACGGACAGCTACCGAACATTGTAGCTATGTAAATGGTGGCCGGAACCCGATAATTCACCCAAGAGTCTAGCAGACAGCAAAACAGGGTATCAATTGTAGCGGACCCTATCAGCCGTGTATTGCTTCACAACATCCATATCAGCCTGTTGGGCTGCAATATGGTTGGGAACAACACTAATTTTTGTGTCTAGTTTCATGAACAATCTGTCGACAACAGCAATTGGTTCATATTCTTCTATTTCATCTGACGCCGAGTTAGGTTTCAAAAATGAATTGCCGATAACTGTGACGTCTAATTCTGGAGAGTTCAGGATGAAACGGTCATATTCTTCACTAAGCTGTTGCTCTAGCCGTTCAATATTTGCAGAAATTTCGGCAGCCATTTTATCAATTTTTTCAAAAGAGATCATTTGATTACATTCCCAGCTTGCAGCACGACCTGACGTTACATCAGCGCATAATCTAAAAAACAAACCGGTGCCCCAGAAGATGGCGTGACTTTTGCAACCTTCTGGGGCGCTTAGCTTAATTAATAAACATTACTCGTTACACTTCTTATGCTCTATCTAATTAACTAATGGTGCATTAGCAAGTATTATTTATATATTTTTGATACTTGCATGAAAGTAAGAAATTTTTTGTTTATCAGTTGACTGTAAGAAGATTACTCTTTTCCAGTGTAGCAATTGTTTTTGCTACCTGCTGATTTTCACTAAGTGAGGCCGGTCTGCCAGCATTGGACCCAAACGGAGCAAACACAGGCTACAGATATCGCACTATACGGATGGGGCACGGGTGTTGGTGTATTTGGATCAACTGAAACGCCAGCGGTTTATTGCGGGCTGGGAAAGTTCATTCCTGCAGCGCTAAGTGGCCGTCTTCCGCGGGTATCGGGGCTGTACTACGAAGGTCAAAATTTGGCCACATATGCGGGTGATACTTTTGCAATAAATAAAACGCACATGTGGCCCGCAAATTTACGGGGCCAATTTTTTACTGGTTAATATTTTTACGAGGCCGAAATGCATTACAAACCCAAAGCTCGCGGTTTTGCGAAACAGCACGCCATTGAGCCCAAACCGACCCTAGTGTCGCTGGTTGTTCCGGTGTTGAATGAGCGGGATTCTATCAAGGTTTTTACAGACCAGGTTGAAAAGGTCTTTGCGACACTGACCCTGCCAGTTGACTATGAAATCCTGTTCATCAACGATGGAAGTGTTGATGCAACTGAGTTTGTGATCAGGTCGCTGAGCAAGGAAAACCCGCGGATACGTTTGGTTAACCTATCGCGCAATTTTGGCAAAGAAGCCGCGCTTTGCGCAGGGTTGAAACATGCACAGGGCGACGCGGTAATTCCAATGGACGTTGATCTTCAGGACCCGCCAGAGGTTGTTCCTGAGATGATTGAAAAATGGCTTAAGGGTGCGACAGTGGTTAATGCCTGCCGCGCCACCCGCAATGGCGATACCTGGTCCAAGAAGGCAACAGCAGGTGCGTTTTACAAGATGTTCAATATGGTTGCCGCCCAACCCATACCTGAAAACGTTGGAGATTTCCGCCTGATGGACCGTCAGGTTGTTGATGTGATCTGCGAGTTGGGGGAGCATGCCCGCTTTAACAAATCTTTGTTCAGCTGGGTTGGTTTTGAAGCTGCCACAGTAAATTTTGAACGGCCGGAACGCTCGGTTGGCAAAAGCAAATGGTCCTACTGGAAGCTTTGGAATTTTGCGTTGGATGGCATTTTTTCATCTTCCACAGCGCCCCTGCGCATTTGGACATATATTGGCGGAATGGCGGCGTTCGCGGCATTTTCGTATGCAGCTTTTATTCTAATTCTCACGTTGTTTACCGGGAATAGCACACCGGGTTATGCGTCAACGGTTATTATGATATTGGGTTTTGGTGGGTTAAATCTGTTCGCCCTGGGAATAATTGGGGAATATATCGGCCGGATATATGACGAAGTTCGGGGGCGCCCGCTTTATGTTGTACGCTCGCTGCATGGTATCGAGGAAGACAGCTAAGATGGATCGGTCAGTTTACGACAGAATGAATGAACAGGAATCATCGCATTGGTGGTTCAGGGCCCGGCGCGATATTATTCGTAAAACCATTCAGAAATTGGTGCGGCTGCCTGAAAGCGCCAATATCCTTGAGGCCGGATGCGGCACTGGTGGCAACCTTTTGATGTTGCGAGAGCTTGGCGAACTGGATGCGTTTGAATATGACTCCAGCGCCCGGCACATTGCCGAAGAAAAGTCTGGCATGGCTATTCCCGCAGGTGAACTGCCGGACAAGCTTCCGCATGGGGCCAAGAAATATGATCTGATCGGGTTGTTTGATGTGCTTGAGCATATTGAAAATGACCGTGCCACGTTGTCAAAGCTGGGTGACCGGCTGGCCGATGGCGGCAAAATTTTCGTGACGGTGCCGGCATTGCCCTGGCTGTGGTCGCAACATGATGAACACCATCACCACTATCGCCGCTACACACGTGCGTCGTTGCAGAAAACGGCCGATGAAGCCGGGCTGCGGTTGCAGCATAGTTTTTACGCCAACTTTTTCCTATTGCCAGTGGCCATTGGCCTGCGGGCGATGAAAAAGCTGCTTAAGAGTGCCGCGCCAGATGATACCCTGCCGCCGAGTTGGCTAAACCGGGTGTTGTATCGGGTATTTTCGACTGAACAGCATTTTGTCGGTCGCATCGGTATGCCCGTTGGGCTGTCAGTTTTTGCGGTTCTGGAAAAGCCAGAGCTGAGCAGATGATAGCCCAAATTGGCCGGTTTACCGGGGTCGGGGTGCTGGCAACCCTGGTTCATGTGACCATAGCATTTGCGGTTCAGTCACTGTTTGATCTGGCGCCGCAAAATGCCAATTTCATAGGCTTTTCGTCGGCAGTTTTGATTTCGTATTTTGGCCACGCTAAAATTACGTTTCAGGTTTCTGGCGGCCATATTACCTATATTCCCCGGTTTATCATGCTGGCCCTGTTGGGGTTGGTTGTCAGCAGTGCAACGACACATGTTGTGGTTTCTGTTCTTGGCCTGGCCTTTGCCACAGCGATGGTAATGGTGGGAATTCTGGTGCCGGTGGCCACATTTTTTGGGTCGAAATTCTGGGTTTTTGTCGCTGTTGCACCGAATAAGCGATCACATATCAACTGGGGTGGCGTGGCTTTGTCTGTCGGGCTGGCGTTGGTTTTTCTGGCGATGATGTGGGGCAGGACGGTCAACCATGATACGGGTTGGTATCTTTATGCCACCCGCGCCTGGCTGGATGGCGCGCAGCTGTATGTGGATATTGTCGAGGTTAATCCCCCGATGAATTTCTATCTAACGGTTCCTACCATTTTATTGGCTGACCTGCTGGGCCTGTCCGATATCAACGCCCAATTTGGGTTATTGGCGATGGTTTTGGCAGCAAGCCTGATCTGGGTCTGGCAGCTGCTGGTGCGCCACAGTCTGCTGTCCAAAAACCGGCAGGTATTTGTTCTGGTTGGGACCGGGCTGGCGTTGTTGGTTCCGGCGATACCTAATATTGCGCAGCGTGAACATATTATGCTGATCCTGCTAATGCCCTATCTGTTTGGCCATCTTTTGTTGGCGGAACCGGGCAGCGGTAAGGGGGCTGTGGCACGGGCGCTGGTGGCGGCTGTTGGGTTGTGCATCAAGCCGTTTTTCATGTTTATCCCACTGTTGATAACAGTTGTGATGATCCTGCGTTCCCGATCTGTTGCGCCGATCTGGTCTGCTGCCAATGTTACCATTGTTCTGGTCGGTTTGGCCTATGTGTTTCTGGCGCGCCTGTTGCACCCGGAATTTTTTGAAACCATCATACCGACAGCCCTGCATGTTTACGCAGATTATGGGTTTTCAGATCTGGTGGTATTTTTCCATGCGGAACCTTTGATCATTTTGTTGTTCGCTATTTTGCTGTTGTTGCAGTTGCTCAGGCCCGTGGTTTTGCCCAATGGCGGTGTGCTGGCTGCGGCTGCTATTGCGGGCCTTGCGATCTATGTCGTGCAGTGGACCGGGTATCAATATCAGTTGCTGCCGTTGACAGTTTTCATCAGCCTTTACTGTGTTTGGATGCTGGCCAATGCTCAAAACTGGGCGGTTAGCATTTTGTTTGCAGGGGTCTTGTTGGGTCTGATCGGGTCTAACGCCATCACTGCTGGTTTTTATTCAACCGCAAACACCAGCCGGTTTACGGATCTGGTTAAAGGGGTGGGTCCGGAACCAGCGATTATGATTTTTTCAACCTCCCTATCGCCGGCCTTTCCGCTGGTGGTCGAGACAGGAGCAACCTGGACAAGCCGGTACCCTGCTATGTGGCTGGTGCCAGGTTCATTGAATGGCCTGAACAGTGAAGAATGTGCCAAGCCATCTGAACGCTGTCAGGTGTTCGCGGAAATTCTGGACCAGACCCGCATAGATATTGTCACCGATTTTGTATCTGGCACGCCCGACCTGGTGCTTTTCAACCGGCAGAACAATTACTTTCAGCAGCCGGGTTTTGATTTTAAAGAATTTCTAGCCGTTGATCCCCGGTTTTTGGGCCAGTTGGCGCTGTATGATATGGTACAGCGATCGCCGGCATTTGAAACATGGATAATGAAGCCGGGTACTTACAATGGCAATGCCCCAAAACAGTGACTATTCCAGGAATTTAACCCTAACTTGTCCATCCTTTACCCTTATGCGAACCATCGCAAAAGGGTTTGTTCCCGGACAACCCACAGCGGCACAGAACGTATTTCTGGGCAGTGGCGCCTTCGCCAGCATTTTGACATTCGATAGTTGGGCCTGTCACCCAGAGAGGACCATTTTTTTCAATCTCTATCTCAGCACGATCCGGGATGATGTGGTCGCCATTTGCCAGCGCGAATGCGCCAGATGGACAGGCAGCAACAACCGCTTTCACTTGATCAACTGTGCCGTTGTCCAACTGCACCCAGGGCTTTGCGGTGGAATCAAAAATATTCCCGGCAACTCGGGCGCATTCAGCGGCATGGGAACACAGGCGCGGGTTATAGGTGATCGATATATCGGCACCTTCATAGGTGATCAGCAGGTCGCGGCCTGAAGCGTCACCGCCACGCGACTGAAAACCCGCATCTTTATGTGAACCGTCACAAAACGGCTTGTTCTTACTTTGCCCACATCGGCACAGGCCCATGACCGGTTTGACTTCGACATCTGCACCGTCATCACCTTTTATCCGGGTGATGCCTTTGGCAATCAGCGGCCCGTTTTCGCGTTCTTCGATTGTTGGTTTTATGTCATCTGTCATCGTGCTCTCCTGATCTGATTGCTCTACAATGGGTGCATATTGCAATATCGTCAAATGGGCCGTTTGATCTGCCGCCAAAATGTGGCCAGACCCGCTGGCGCACCGGTGTCAGGGTGACCCTAGTTTGGCGGCAATCGCATCAGTTGCCTGCACCAATGCTTGGCTGATCCCCGGTTCTGACAGGGCATGACCGGCAAGCGGGATCATCTGCAGATGCGACGCGGGCCAGGCCCGGTGCAGCTTATGGGCAGAAATCGGGGGGCAGATCATGTCATACCGGCCCTGAACAATGGTGCCGGGAATATGGGCGATTTTGCTGATATCGCGCAGTATCTGGCCATCTTCCTGCAAGAACCCCGCATTGCTGAAATAGTGGTTTTCCAGCCGGGCAAAGGCGCGGGCATATTGCGCCGGCCCGCCGCCTGACACGCCAGTGCTGTTAACCGTAGCCAGCGCATTTTCCCAGGCAGCCCAGGCCTGACCATAGCGGGATTCAACTGTCGCATCGCCAGAAAACAAGCGCCGATGGTAGGCGGCGATCATATCACCCTGTTCAGAAACCGGGATCAGATCGGCAAACCTGGCCCAGGTGTCGGGCCAAAATTTACCGGCACCACCGCCATAGAACCAGTCAAGCTCGGCTTGGGTCATCAAAAATACACCGCGTAACACCAGGTTAGACACATGTTCCGGGTGGGTTTCGGCGTAAATCAACGCCAGTGTCGCCCCCCAGCTGCCGCCAAAAACCACCCATTGGTCAATTTGCAAGTTGGTACGAATGCGTTCGATATCAGCCACCAGATGCCAGGTAGTGTTCGCGTGCACACTGGCATAGGGCCGTGATTTCCCGCACCCACGCTGATCAAACAACACAATGCGATAAACGTTAGGGTCAAAATACCGCCGCATTGCCGGGCTGCACCCGCCCCCCGGGCCGCCATGAAATACCACCACCGGCAGCCCATCCGGGTTGCCGCATTGCTCAACATAAATCCTGTGGCCATCGCCCACATCAAGCATTTGCGACTGGTATGGATTAAGGGCCGGGTATAAATGCTGGGCAGCACTGTTATGGTCTGATGTTTTATCCATGGTAGTCTAATATATCCGATCAACTGTCCCCAACGAAGGGGCAGCACAGAAATGAAGCCAAAGGGCCAGATATGCAAGCCACGACGCACACAGTTGACCCCGCCGAGGTTGCTAAATTTGAAGCTATGGCTGCCGAATGGTGGGACCCGAACGGCAAATTCAAACCGCTGCACATGCTGAACCCTTGCCGGTTGGACTATATTACAGGGCAAATAGCGGATCGGTTTGGCCGCGATCTTAGCCAACCACTGCCATTCAAAGGCTTGCGTATTTTGGATATTGGGTGCGGTGGCGGGTTGTTATCAGAACCAATGGCCCGACTTGGGGCCAGTGTTTTAGGGGCAGATGCGGCACCGGGCAATATACCGGTGGCCCAGGCCCATGCCCGCCAAAGCGGGCTAGAGATTGACTATCAACACATCACCGCCGAGGCCCTGGGGGCCACAGGTGCCCAATTTGACGTCGTCCTCAACTTGGAAGTCGTGGAACACGTGGCTGATCCGCCTGGTTTTATTGCCGCCTGTGAAGCCTTGCTTATACCTGGCGGGGTGATGCTGTGTTCAACGATAAACCGAACCCCTAAAAGCTTTGCTGTGGCAATTGTCGGGGCTGAATATATCATGCGCTGGTTGCCCCACGGCACCCATGAATGGCATAAATTCATCACCCCGGATGAATTGTGTGAAATGCTAAAAAACTCTGGATTAGACCCTGTTAACCGCAGTGGATTTACCTTTAACCCACTGCATTGGACATGGTCGATATCACAGCAGGACCTATCGGTGAACTATGTCACCACCAGCATTAAGCCAGCCTAAATTCTTCTTTTCAAAAATACCCCCGCGCGGCGCGCAAAACCGCCCAAAGGGCTGATAATAATGCGCCGTAAGGCGCTCAATTAACCTTATTTGGACAGACGCAGGCGTAACTCACGCAACACCGGCAATGTCGCGCGGGCTTTTTCAACGCCAATTGATGCCACCACATCGCCAATGATCGGCGCAATTGCCGCCACGGCGCTTTCACAGGCCCGTTGACCGGCCGGGCTGATGGCGACGAATTTTCGCCGCGCATCTTCCCAGTCGGGTCGGATATGCACATGCCCGGCCGCTTCCAGTTTGTGGATGGTATTTGTCATCGCCCCGCGGGTGACGCTGAATGCCGTGGCCAGCTGTGCCGGGCTGCGCTCATCCTTTAGGTGGGCCAGGTGGTTCAAGACCGAAAAATGGCTAAGCTCCATCCCCTTGGGCAGCGCTTTGCTTAACTTGGCACGGGCCAGCTGATCTACCATGAAAATTTCACTGAACAGTGCAATGGCAAGGGAGAAATTTTGATCAGACATTTGAGTGGCCTTTGAAATCTCGGACATGGTTTAGCAAAGGCAATAGCGCCCGCGCAGCACCTATGCCGCCAGTAGCGCGTCAAGTTTTCCGGCACGATCAAGGCCTGCCAGGTCATCAAACCCGCCAACATGTATGTCGCCGACAAAAATTTGCGGCACCGTGTGGCTGCCATTGGCACGTGACAGCATTTCCTTGCGTTTGCCTGGGTTCGCTGCCACGTTAAATTCAACAAACTGAACGCCTTTTTTGTTCAACAGGCGCTTGGCCGCATGGCAATAGCCACACAGCGGTGAGGTGTAGATTTCAACAGTGTTCATAATGGTAATCCCTATGGTTTGGCCGGACTATAGGGATTTAGTCATCCTTCGCAACGCGTGCTAGGGCCAGAATACATACCCGTGTTGCACCGGCCCCATAGCAGGCCTCGGCGGCGGCGGCCAAAGTTGCGCCAGATGTCATGACATCATCAACCAGCACCACCTCTTTTCCTGTGATCTGATCGCCACGTTTTTGGTGTGGAAAAATGGTGTTCGCCAGATTGGCGAACCGGGCGTCCCGGCCCATGCCATCCTGCTTTTTGGTTGCCTTACGTCGCACCAGCCCGTCGGGCAGATAGGGCAGGCCCGCCAGGCCCGCCACTTCTTTTGCCAGCAAGGCCGCCTGATTATAGCGGCGGCTGATCAGCCGGGTCCAATGGGCTGGAACCGGTACAATCACCGTTTCATTTTTGGTTCTGATTTCACGCAAACCTGCCATCAGCCAGCTTGCGGCTGGTACTGCCAGATCCTGTCTGTCACCGTGTTTCAGCGCCAGAACTAAACGGCGGGCATTGCCCGCGTATAGCAGGGCAGCGCGCCCCCTGTCCCAGGGCCGAGCGATGGTCATGCAATCATCACAGATTTCATTATGGCCGTCAGACTCACCGGGCAGGGGTACACCGCAGGTGTCACAGACCAGCCCGGAAATAAACGGCGTGTCGCGCCAGCAGGTGCTGCAAAGTGCAAATTCTTCGTCAAGTTGCGTATCGCAGCTGATGCAAGATGGTGGGTAAATCAGCCTTAAGGCGCTTTGCAATCCCATTGTAATTTCCTTAAACAAAAACCCATCCGAAGGACCAAAATATGACCCTGCCACCCGATCTAACCGACCGATCTGCCCTGTTACGTAACCGCGCCAGGGCCATGGCCGCACCGGCGATGTTTTTGCAGCACGAGGCCGTAGATGAGGTCAAGCAAAGGCTGGAAATGGTTAACAGAACGTTTACATCGCCGGCGATAGTCAGCGGTTTCCCCAATTATTGGGCCGATGTGATCCCCGGGGCGCATATGTGCGACGATAATGACGTGTTGGATCTGACGCCCCAGGCCCATGATTTGGTGGTGCATGCCATGGCGATGCACTGGGCCAATGACCCGGTTGGGCAACTGGTACAGGCGCGGCGCGCTTTGAAACCGGATGGGCTGTTCCTGGGGGTCATGTTTGGTGGCCAAACCCTAAGCGAGCTGCGGCTGGCATTGGCCGAGGCAGAAACAGCCGTGACCGGTGGGCTGTCGCCCAGGGTCGCGCCGATGGGCGAAATTCGTGATCTGGGGGCATTGCTGCAACGTGCCGGGTTTGCGCTGCCAGTTGCTGACGCGCTTACGTTGTCTGTAAGCTATGCGACTTTGCCGGATCTGATGCGCGATTTGCGCGCCATGGGGGAAGCCAATGCGCTTGCGGCGCGCAACCGGCGCCCGCTGCGCCGCGCGGTTCTGGAGCAGACGGGCGAAATTTACCGGCGGACTTTTGGGGTAAAGGGGCGGTTACCGGCCACGTTTGAGCTGATAGTGTTGACCGGCTGGGCACCGTCAGATGATCAGCCACAACCCCTGCGTCCCGGTTCAGCAAACACCCGGCTGGCAGATGCGTTAAACACACAGGAATTGCCCCTTGGGGAACCTGGCAAACCAAGCCGTGTTTGACCGGACGCAAAAACCCGCTATGTCCCTATTTCAACAGTTTCGGAGCACCTGACGATGACCAATGCCGACAAATCCAGCCCAAAGATCGGGGTCTTGCTGGCCAACCTTGGTACGCCGGATGCCACAGATTACTGGTCAATGCGGCGCTATCTGAACGAATTTTTGTCGGATCAGCGGGTGATTGATTACCCGAAATGGCGCTGGCAGCCGCTGCTGCAAACGGTGATATTAGCCAAGCGGCCGTTTAGTTCCGGCGCGGCATATCGGTCAATTTGGAATAATGAGGCTGATGAAAGCCCGCTTTTGACGATCACAAAGGCGCAAACCGCCAAAATTTCCGAATCACTTGCGGGGAAATTTGGTGACCGGGTACAGGTTGATTTCTGCATGCGGTACGGCAACCCATCGACCAAATCGCGGGTTGAGGGGCTGATCGCGCAGGGCTGCCAGAAGATATTGTTCTTTCCGCTTTACCCGCAATATGCCGGGGCGACCACGGCCACAGCGAATGATCAGTTCTTTCGCGTGTTGATGGACCAGAAATGGCAACCGGCGGCGCGGACGGTTCCGGCATATTTTGATCAGGCCGGGTATATTGCGGCGCTGGCCCGTTCGGTTGAGCGCGCCTATGGGGCGCTAAAGGTCAGGCCAGATGTGTTGGTGGCGTCTTACCACGGCATGCCAGAGCGGTACCGCGATAATGGTGATCCGTATTATGCGCAGTGCCTGGAAACGTCGCGTCTGCTGGCGCAGCAGTTGGGCTGGGGGGGTGATCAGATCGCCACGACGTTTCAGTCTAAATTTGGACCAGAAGAATGGTTAAAGCCTGCTACCGTTGACGAAGTTGCGCGTTTGGCGCAGGCGGGCACGCGCAATATAGCGGTGATGGCCCCGGCGTTTTCGGCCGATTGCATTGAAACGCTGGAAGAGATTAATGAAGAAATACAGGACAGTTTTGTACAGGCAGGTGGCACGGATTTTGCCTATATCCCCTGTCTGAACGATGATGACGGCCATATTTCTGCATTGGCAGACATCGTGGGCGACAATCTGGCGGGCTGGATTTAGCACGCTAGATGTGAAAAGGGGCCGCAGAATATGCAGCCCCTTTTAAAGCCTAAAACGCGGTCGCTTAGTTGCTGGCGACAGCTGCTGCTACAAGAAGAAGCAGGATCAGTGGAACGATAAAGCCACCAGCTGAGGAAGCAGTAGTTTCTTCCATCATTGGTGCCATTTCCATGACAGGTGCTTCCATTCCGCCAGCGAATGCTGCGGTAGCGGCGACTGCAGTGATTGCAGCGGCAAGTGCGATTTTCTTCATAATTCTCTCCTGGTTAACCAACGGGCAAAATTGAACGTGTTGGCGTATACCGGCCCATACTATGCAGCAATTACGCAGGCGTCTAGTCTGGACAAACAAAAAGGGCGGCAGAAACCTGCCACCCTTTTCATAAACTTATATGCTGTCGCTTAGTTGCTGGCGACGGCTGCTGCTACAAGAAGAAGCAGGATCAGTGGAACGATGAAACCACCGGCAGAAGAAGCAGTAGTTTCTTCCATCATTGGTACCATTTCCATCATAGGTGCTTCCATTCCGCCAGCGAATGCTGCGGTAGCGGCGACTGCAGTGATTGCAGCGGCAAGTGCGATTTTTTTCATAGTTCTCTCCAAGTACGCCAAGTGCAATAACACACTGCATCGGCCAATAAGGGTGCGTGTATTGACCCTATATGCCGCTAAAGTGTCTAAAATCCAGCAAAATATTGGCGATATAACCCGAGTCAGCGGCGATTGTCGTCAAATTAGCAACACCTGAGTGCCGGTTTTAGCGTAATCATACAGTTGCGCGATGTGTTCATTAAACAGCCCGATACAGCCATTTGATGACCGGCGGCCAATTTTGCGCGTGTCGTGGGTGCCGTGAATGCGGTAATATTTCCATGATAAATACAGCGCGTGGGTGCCCAGGGGGTTGTCGGGGCCGGGTTCTACGCGGTCGGGCCATTCTGGGTTGCGCAATCGCATGGCCGGGGTCGGGGACCAGGACGGGCCTTCAACTTTGCGGATGATACTGGTGCGGCCCAGGCGTGTCAGATCGGCGGATAATGGCACACTGGTGGGAAAAAGCCGGTAAGTTTCCCCGTCTTCAGACCAGTAATGCAGGGCGCGCGACGTGGTATCGACCAGAATCGCCCCCCTGCGCAGGTTGGCAAAGTAGGGCTGCCATTGCAGGGTGCGAAAGCTGGAAATATTGCGGCGCACCGTTTGCGAAATTTCTGATTCAAGTTCAACTGTTTCGGTTGATTGGGCCACTGCAGGGCTGGCAAACCCGCTGGCCGCCGCCGTCACCAAAAAGTTGCGACGGGTTAAGCTGAATTTGGGCACATGTACCATTTGGACGCTCCGACTGTTTCGGGGGCACAGTATGATGCAAATGCGTCAATCGCAATTCAAACAACCGTTAGAATGATCCGTTCGGTTTGAACCCGCCCAAACATCACGTTAGAGAATAACAAACAAATATCAGGTGGGTGCACATGTTTCGAAGTTTATTGTCGCTATTGGCTGTTTCAATGTTGCTGACGGCCTGCGAACCAACGACATCGCCAACGATGGGGACTGATGGCAAGCCCTTGCCACAGGTGTACCGGATTTCAAGCCGGGATGCGGGACCTATCCAGTTTCGTATCCTGGATTCGGTGAATACATTGCGTCAGGCAAGTGGCGCGGCCCCGCTGGCGCTGAATGCCCAGTTGAACGCCGCAGCTGCCACCCATTCGCGCGACATGTCGGTGCAAAACCGGCCCTGGCATTTTGGCAGCGACGGGTCATCGCCAATTGAGCGCATTCAGCGTTCTGGCTATTCCGGGCCGGCATTGGGGGAAAATATTTCCGAAACATTTGAAACTGAACTGCAAACCCTGTCAGCCTGGATGGATCTTGCGGACACCCGTAACGTTATTCTGGACCGTAATGCCCAAAACCTGGGGTTTGCCTGGTTCCAGGAAGGCAGCGGCAAGATCTGGTGGACATTGGTAACGGGTGGCTAAACAGGTGCCCTGGTGTGCAATGATCCTGAATTTGCTGTGCTATTGGGACCACTAAGCCTGCAGAAAACGATATCGCGGCTAATTCCGCGCGGGTTTTTGCCATCCGCTTGCAGAGTTAACAATAATCACAATATGGCCATATTGTCCATAAATTGTGCTGGTAATGGATTGTATACAAAGCATGATTTGCCGAACCGTTTTGGCAGTTGGGTGCTGAATAATTGGATGTCAGAGGGCTAGGAAATGTCACCGACCGTCATTGGAATTGGGGCCCAGAAATGTGCGTCTTCATGGGTTCATTCCGTATTGGGGGCGCATCCGGAAATTGGCGTATCTGATCCGAAAGAGTTGGATTTTTTCAGCCACTATTTCGACCACGGGTACCAATGGTATGATTCACATTTCAGCGATTTGTCGGGGTTTTATGCGCGGTGCGAAACCTCGCCGTCATATTTTTATGACCCACGGGCCGCACAGCGTGTGTGGGATTACAATAAAGACATGAAAATAATTGCGCTTTTGCGTGATCCGGTAGAGCGCGCCTATTCCAACCATCTTCATGAAGTTATTAAGGGTCACATTCCGTGCCAAAGCTTTGAGCAAGGTCTGAAGAATAACCCTGCATATATCGATCAGGGGCGTTACTATTCGCATTTGAAACCCTGGTTTAGTACATTTGGCCCGGATCAAATCCTGGTCTTGATCGCAGAAGAGGTTTTTGCTGATCCGGCTGCTGCTGCGGCACAGCTTTATGAATTTATCGGGGTCGATACCGGTTTTGTCAGCGCAGTTGCATCCCAAGTGCGTAACATAAGCGACCGGGCGCGTCTGCCGGGGTTGCGTCGCACCTTACGAAGCAGTGGTGATTTGATGCGCCGGGTCGGGTTAGAAGAACAACTGGGGCGGTTAAAATCCACCGCCCCTGTGGCCAGTTTGTTGCGTATGAACAGCATTAATGCCCGCACTGAGGTTCCGGCAATGGCCCAGGCCACACGGCAGGACCTGTCAAAAGAGTTTGCACCAGAAATGGTTGCCCTTGGCGGGCTTTTGAAACGTAGTGCTTTTCCATGGCCGACGTGGGAAACGCTAGGAACAGACACCCAACAGTCATCGTCCGCAGTTTAGCATGCTGGGCGTTGTTTTTTCTATAGGAGCTATTTGCAAGTGACACTTATCGAGCGGAATATCCTGAACCCGCCGCGCAACGAAAACATCGACGCACCAAGTGTAGGTGATGTTCTGTCGTCAGCCCTAAAGTCGCTTCGGCGGCATATTTGGTTGGTGGTGCTCTGCGTCGTGGTTTGCATCACGCTCGCGATTGTAAGAATCGTGACAATGACGCCGACCTATACGGCATCGACGACGATTTATATTGACCCGCGTGAAAGCCGAGGATTTCAGGAAGCCGGTGGTATTTTGTTGAACTCGGACGCGCTGATTGTTGATTCTGAGGTGGAAATACTATTGTCCAGAACCCTGGCCGAAAGGGTTGTGCGACGTCTGAGGTTGGCCGAATTTCAAGATGAGATGCCAACCACGACGCCCTTTACTGCCCGTATCAAAGCGTTTTTGATGCTGGATAAAATCGATGAAAATCAAACTGGCCTACTGTCGCCTCAAGAAGCCGCAGAACGAAATGCAGTATCTGCTGTACAGCGAAATATCGCCATTGGACGGCTTGGAAATACCTATGTTATCAGGATCATCGCCCAAAGTACCGACAAGCGATTGGCGGCAGTAATCGCCAATACCTACGCTGAAGAATATTTGCAAAGTGGCCTGGAAATACAGGCTGAAAGACTGGCACAGCTTAACAATTGGTCATCGGACGCATTGAATGGCGCCATAGTTGACCTGCAGACAGCAGAGGCCGAAGTCAGCCGCTTTAGGCTTATCAATCAAATTGATTCCGCTGATCGTCAGGTGGCTGGTTCTGAGCTGGTGGTACTGAATGATGCACTGGTCAGGCTTCGCAGTGGACGGTTCCAAAATGAGCTGGTGCTAGAGCGCGTTCGGAATTTTCTAAGCGATGGCAGCACCGATTCCGATGTGCCCGATGTGCGGGCGCAGGCCATCGTTGAAATTCGGGCGCTTATTCTGAAATCCGAGATCAGCTATGCGCGGGTGATCGCAAACGGCAGCAAAGATACCCTGCAGGCCGGCGTATTAAAACGCCAGCTTACCGCATTGCGCGCAGAGTTGGTTGATCAGTACCAACGGATTGCGACACAGCTGGAAAAGCAAATCCAGTTTTCGATGCAAGAAGAACAGCGCCTTTCTGAGCGGGCAGAAGCGCTGCGCCGCGATGTTGCAGATGTTTCCGAAAAGGAAACCAGACTTCAGGAATTACAGATGCGGGCAGATGGAAACCGTGCGGTCTATCAGGTTTTGTTGTCACGCTTTCACGAAACTTCTGAGGTGTTCGCCCAAAAGTCAAATTCTGCACGTATTTTGACGACGGCGCATCTACCGTCTGGGCCCAGCTCTCCGCAGGTGGCAAAAATACTTGCGCTGGGTCTAATTGGCGGCATTTTTATTGGGCTTGTGCTGGTATTTATTCGTGAACAACTAGACAACCGGATACGCCAGCCCCGTGAAATTGAAGCGGCAGGCCTGCGCTTTCTTGGCGCTGTGCCGACTATTGGCAGATCGTGGTTTCGACTGGGAAACCTGTACAGTCGACACCGGCGCAATTTGAACGCACCTGTTTTGGCCGGTGGCAAACGTCACCGCGAAGATGCGAAAATGTCGTTCGCTGTTGATTTCCCGTTGTCAGAGTTTTCCGAAACCGTGCGATCGATTGTATTTGATGCTGCGTCAAGTGACCCAACATCAAATCGCGCGCGCATCATCGCGGTGACATCGACGGCACCGGGTGAAGGCAAATCTACCATTGCGGCAAACCTTGCCGCCTATTTCGCCAGACAAGGTAAGCGCGTCCATTTGATTGATCTGGACTTCAAGAACCCGGCACTGTCGCAGGTTTTTGCAACACACCGGGCAAACCGAGATGGCCAGCAGGTGCAAAGCTCTGCACAAAAAGATGCTGCGCATAGGGGCACCAAAAAGGTCGCAGATTTTGATTTCTCTGGTCAGAGTGATCAGGATAACATGTCGGATATGATTGAACTGGTCAGCCCGGACACGATGGCCAAATATCTGGAAACGTCCAAGGCACATTACGATGTTGTTGTTTTGGACATCGGCTCGCTTAGCGAAAGTTCAGATGCCCGTATGTGCGCCGATCTGGCGGATTATGTTGTTCTGGCCGTGAAATGGGGGCTGACATCAGCTGAACAGTTTGAACGCTCGCTGAGCCGCGGTTTGACCAGAACCGATAAATCAGTGGGCGCCGTTCTGACCATGGTACCGTCGTCAGAAAAGCTTGAGGAAGCGACCAAAAATCAAAAAGCGCATCGCACGGTGGTGGCGTAACGTGGATGCAGTGCATCAAATAACCCCGGTCCGATCAGTCGCGATACTGTTGAATGACGTGGCCAAGCTGCTTAGGGATGTCGCCCATAGTTTTCGAAAAATTTCTGGCCGAAAGTTTGGCCAGTGGCAGATATGAATACCCAACCGGGGTCGGGGGATAGGGGCCCTGCCCTGCCCTATGTTCAACGAGTGAAAGGCCAATCTGCGTCGGTCATTTTATTGTTTGCAGCTTACGATCTTGGGCTGGCAGTTCTTATTATTGCTGCCGGAAGTCAGGGTATCTTTCGCTTCGCACCGCCATTGCTATTATGGTTGATGATCTACCTTATGATCGGTTTGAAGCTTGCCACCAACCTGCGCACATTGGTGTCGGTTCTACGTGAAAATATTGCGATACTTGCGTTTCCTGCAGTTGCGTTCATATCAGCAACTTGGTCGCTGTCGCCGTCGCATACGGTCTATTCTGCCGTTCAGCTATCGGTGACATATCTGGCCGGAATTTGGATTGGTTGGCGTTATCGTCCAATGGAGATTGCGCTTGTCATGGTGCTTGCGCTTTCGCCGCTGATTGTGCTTTCTCTGATCAACTGGGCGACGGGTATGTTTGGTGAGGCGTTTTCCTACCACGGTGGGTTGTTGGGTATATTTGCCAACAAGAACACGCTTGGACGCATGTCACTATTGCTTGGGATCGCAGCGCTTGGGTTGATTTTCAACAGCAGGCGCAAGCTGGTTCGCGACTTGGTTTTTCTGACTGTGTTCGCCATGGCCGTGCTGGCGCTGGCATTGTCAAAGTCGGCGACATCGATGATTTTCCTTGTCGGAACGTCTGCTTTGTTTGTGCTGTTGACCATGCATAGTTACCGGGTGGGTATGCGCTTGGCTCTCAGTGTCGGTTGTATTATGGCCGTGCTATTTGGCGGTGGGCTGGTTGCCCTTGGGAATTTTGACCTGGCCAATGAAGTTTTGGGTTTGTTTGGCAAAAGCTCAACCCTAACCGGGCGCACCTATCTTTGGGAAGTCGCCAACCAACAGATCAGCGAGAACCCCTGGCTGGGGGTTGGTTTTGACGCCTATTGGGACAGCGGCAATTTTCTGGCGCTGGATCAAATTCAGCAACGCTATGGAACGGGCCTGATCAGTTTTCACAATTTTATACTGGATATCCGGGTCGGAATGGGCGTTCCCGGATTGGTGGCAATATTTGTGACAGTTGGCACGATTGCCCTCACCTATTTGCGGTATTATCTGGTCAGCCAAAACGTTGAAGCAGCGATGATGTTGACGCTGTTTACAGCGGCCATTGGGGTTGCGATGTTCAACCCATTATTGCATGGTCAGCACGGGAATATGATTGTTATTCTTATAGCGTTCGCGGTTTCGGCGCGGATTGAGACTAGACGTCATATTGTCTAAAAATAAATGATCTTATAAGATTCAATCTGTCACGCCATGGCCTATATTAGCGTCATGCCAGTTTTGCATTTAACTGGCGGTGGCGGCGCAGTAATGCGCCAATGAACGAAACATCAATGCCGGTACGCCACCAACATAGCATCCACCTAAAAGCTTGCAACACAGCCATGATGGCCGAGAACAATCCGGCTGTTGCCGTTAGCGGATCAATGCCGTTTGCGACAACTATTGGCACCCCGTAAATCCCTGCAAGTGACAGAGTAAAAAGTGCAAGAATGCTGGTAATAAAGAATGCAATACGTTCATTAAATATCTGCATTACAAGGGTAGTATTGCCAAAGAATGCGCTGGATAATGGGATTAACAAGAACCACCAGACCATCGCTGCGCTGACAGAATATTCGGGACCGTAAAGGCTGATAAGAAGGGGCAGGAATAGCCATAGCCCGATGGCCCCTGCGCCAACCATTGCCATCTTTAGTGCGCCTGAAATTGCAATAAAATGGGTTGCGCGTTCCATCTTGAGGGGCGCGACGCCGTCAGCCAGATTACGGATCAGGTTGCGTGCGGTCTTGGGTGCGAATGCTGTTTCAACCGCGCTTATGGCAAAACTCAGGAAGCTGATAATGCTAAGCGCCACGGCCATTTTGGCGACACCAATAACCCCCAGCGGCACGGCGCTGATAAGCAGCAAAACGTCCTTCAACCGGTCCATCAATAGCCTGTTGGGTGCCAGTAACAGCCCCGCTGAAACCCAGCGCTTCCAGTCGGAAATATCCGGCTTAGCCGTTGCCATGAAGGTAAAAAAGCGCCGGATCAGTCTATATTGCACAAAGGCAATCAAAACCGCCATGCCTAGGTAAACCCCTATTACTGCTTCAAGATCAAGGGGAGCGCCAGTTGCCCAGATCGCCCCCAAAATGATAACAAACCCAAGCGGGCGCAACAGCATGTCAGGTATATGGCTGCGCAATACCTGGTCTAGTGCAGTCGCCTGTGCGGCATTGGTGGCGTTCCACCCCAGGATTGGAATTGTAGCCGCAGCCAAATAGACAGCCAGTGGATGGGCGGACAAAACGGCTGGATATTGCCACCAGATGAACCCAACAAATCCTACAAGGGCAGGCAAAGTTGCGATACATAGCACCCTGCGGCTGATGATGATAAACCCGGCCGCAGTTGAGTCATTTCCTGTGGCGCGGGCGCGCACGACTTCTTGGATTGCAACGGCACCAATGTTAAGAGTGGAGAGATAGGAAACAATAAAAGCAACTGACCATAGTGTCCAGGCGATGCCAAATTCCTGCGGTGTCAGCATGCGGGCCATCAGTACAGTATATAAAAGCGTGCCAAGCGCACCAACTATGCGCGTGGCGACAATTATGCCTGCTGATCCGCTGGTGCGAAGGGTCTCGGACGCCATAAGATGCGCCCGTAATTTACTGATCATGGTAGTGATTTCTCTTTCGCCATAGCTGCTGTGCCGTCATGATCAGCCCTGCCTTTATTGCGCAATGCAATATATTATGGGCTTGGTGGCCATTATTGTTTCCATTTTAGGTGTGAAATACGGCTGAATTTGGGAGCAAATGATTCCTTTTGCGCACAGTTTTTAGCCGCTTTGGAACATATAATAACACGTGAGTTGGCAAGGCTACGAATGTTTTCAGCGCCATATTTGGTTAATATGGCGTTAAATACGGCAAAATTCCGAGAGTCGACCCGCTTGCTGCCAGCTCTCCTGAATAATGCCATAATTCTGCCGTGTTGAGCGGCGAATTTTAAGACAATGATAACTAAACATCCGGGGGGATGATCAAATGACGGCATTCCAAGCCAAGGGCGATACCAGTGATCCGGCATTTACTGTCGCCCAAAATAAAATTGATACCCTACCCATCGGTGGTGGCGAAAAGCGCGTCTTTGACGTTGTCTTTAGCGTGGCTGCAATGCTGAGTGCGCTGCCACTCTTTGTTTTTCTACCTGTGCTTATCTACCTGGTTTCACCTGGCCCGATATTTTATTCACATAGCCGAATTGGCTTTCGCGGGAGAAAGTTCCCCTGTTTGAAATTCAGAACCATGGTCTTGAATGCAGACTCTGTTTTGGAAAGCCATTTTGAAAAGTTCCCAGAAGCCAGAAAAGAATTTTTGGAAACCCGAAAGCTTAAGAATGATCCCCGTATCATTCCGATTGTAGGGGCTTTCCTGCGCAAAACCAGCCTTGATGAACTGCCGCAGTTTCTAAATGTTTTTCGTGGGGAAATGAGCGTGGTTGGCCCCAGGCCTGTGACCCAGAATGAGCTGTATGACTATGGCGATGCCACCAGCCGCTACAAGTCGGCACGCCCTGGGATCACCGGCCTATGGCAGGTTTCCGGGCGCAGTGACCTTTCCTTTATTAAGCGTGTGGAACTTGACAGTTGGTATGTTTCCAACCGCACGCTTTTGTCTGACCTGGGATTGATAGCAAAGACAATTGGCGTGCTTTTGAACCGCCGTGGTGCCTATTGAATTCCATTTTATCAGGGGCTCAGCCGCAATGGGTATTTCACGCCCATGCCGGGCGCTGATCAGGGAAATACCAAAATGGTAATTACAATCTTCAATCTTCCGACTATAACCCTTGGACAGGGGTATAGGGGGACTGGCATTGAAGGGGCTATCGCTACTGTTGCCAATTTTAAGCAGCGTATTTGCGTTGACCGCCTATGTCCTCAGCGCCAATATTTGGCTGATCTTGGCCGCCTTCTTTTTGGCGGGTCCGGTCGTCATTGTGCTGCTGGGCATTTTTCTGGGCCGGCGGCCTGATGAAACCGACAGCATCAACAAAAGCGCCGAACCCTAGGGTTAGCACCACACACCAAACCCCAGATCCAACCGAGGTTCTTGTCGTTCTGCCTGCATTAAATGAGGTCGACCATATAGAGGCCTGTGTTATCTCGCTTATGCGGGGAAACAGTTGGGTGTCTGGGTGCCAAATAATTGTGGCGGACGGGGGCAGTACCGATGGCACACAACTGTTGGTGCAGCGGTTGACGCAGACATATCCGAACCTGATGTTGATCGAAAACCCGGGGCGTTTGCAATCTGCGGGCGTCAATGCGGCGGTTGCCCGGTTTGCCCAGCCGCGACATAAATATCTGATACGGTGTGATGTTCATGCGATTTACCCGGTCGATTATATCAAGACCCTGGCGGATGAAATTCATCAAGTTGGTGCGGCATCGGTTGTGACGGCGATGGATGCCACCGGGTACGCGGGTTTTCAGATGGCGGCCGCCTGGATCGTGGACACGCCGCTTGGCTCTGGTGGATCGGCGCATCGTGGGGCAAGCAAAGCGCACTTTGTGGATCACGGGCATCACGCTGCTTTTGATCTGGATTGGTTCCGACGCATCGGCGGCTATGATCCAAGCATCAGCCATAATGAAGATGCGGAATATGATCTGCGCCTTGTGCAGGCTGGCGGCACCATTTGGCTGACGAACCGGACCCGAATTGCCTATGTGATGCGCTCTACCGTGCAAGATTTGTGGCAGCAATATTGGAATTACGGACGCGGCAGGGCAAACACCCTGGCCAAACATGCGGTTATGCCCCGCATGCGTCAGATCGTGCCGGTGGCCAATACCGTGCTGCTGGCGGTGTCGTTTGTGGCGCTGCCTGTCAGCCCGCTGGCGATGTTCTGGCCGGCGCTTTATCTTACACTATTAGTTGCGGTATCTGCGGCTGCGGTGATTTCATTGCGGCGCGTTGGTGGCCTGTGGGCCGGACCGGCGCTGGGCGCGATGCACCTTTCCTGGGGGCTTGGCTTTATGCAACGCATGATCAAACGCCCCGGTGGGATGCGCAGCAGGCGGGTGCAAAATGGGTGACGGCATGGACATAAAAGCACCCAAAAGTATCGATATATGCGTCTGCACCTTTCGGCGCCCACATCTGGCAACGACGCTGGAATCTTTGGCGCAGCTTGAGCTTCCAAAGGGGATCAAAATTCGGATCTTGGTGGCGGACAACGATGCCAGCCCCAGTGCCAAGGTGCTGGTGGCAAAGCATCAAGGCACCAGTATTCCAGTACATTACATTCACGCCCCGGAACGTAATATCTCTGTGGCCCGCAATGCCTGTTTGGAGCACGCAACCGGCGACCTTATTGCTTGGATCGATGATGATGAAACGGCAGACCCGGCTTGGCTGATCCGGCTGTTTTACGCATTGCAAGAGGGTGGTTTTGATGCTGTTTTCGGCCCTGCGGTGGCGATCTATCCGGCGGATGCACCTGCCCATATTGTTGGCAATGATTTCCATTCAAATCGCCCGGTCATCCGGCAGGGCGAAGTTCGCACCGGCCACACCTGTAACGCCATTGTTGATATGCGAAACCCTGCCACGCGCTTGCTGCGGTTTGATATCGCCAAGGGGCGCACCGGTGGCGAAGATACCGACTATTTTCACAGGTTGTGGGCCGCGGGCGGCACGCTTGGCATCTGTGATGCGGCGCAGGTTTTTGAAACGGTTGCAGAGGGTCGGCTAACATTTGGCTGGATGGTCCGGCGCAGTTTCAATTCTGGCCATATTTTTGGGGAACTTTCAAGCCGGGGGGCTGCTGTGACATCAATACCGGTGTCTATGATGGTCGCTTTGCTAAAGGCTGGATATTGCTTTGCTGTGGCGTTGATCAATGGTGCTTCGGCGGTGAAACGTATTTGGTGGATGCGACGTGGTGTGATGCACCTTGGCGTGATCGCCGGATTGGTGCGGATCAGGCCAAAGGCGCAATACTAGCAGCGTGGTCCGGTTGGTCCGGGCCGGTATGGTGCGCGTCACTGGCAGCCGCCGCCTGCACAAGGTTGCGCAGCATGCCGGTGGGCTCAACGAAAATATCCCTGGGAAGTGATAACAAACGCTTGCGCGCCTGTGAAAGTGCTGCACGATCAGCAATCAGGGATGTTATTAGTTCAGGCAGGGATTTTTCCAAGGGTTCTTTCAGTACGAACCCACTGCCATGCCCTGCAATCCATTTGCCGGTCTGTGAGCCCGCCGGGGCGACCGGCGGACAGGCAAACCAGCCCCCTTCGTACAACCGATTGGGCAGCAACCAGTCAGAGTTTTTACCGGCATCCATAAAGTCACCGGCCCAGACCAGATCAACATCTTCATAGATCGCTTCAAGCTCATCTGGCCATTGATAGCGGCCTTGGAATGTCAGGCCAGGTGTATTCTGCACGATCTGGTGAAAGTCGGGGATCTCGGTCAGTGCCGGGTAGCCGCGCAAGGTGATTTCAACGGTGTCGCTGTGATCATGGGCAATTTGGCGCAACAGCGACAGCGAGCGCGCGCACCGCAAATTACCAAACCAACCTATGCGCAGGCGCGTAGACCCATCATTTGGTGGGGATTTGGTCGGCCTTGACCCCGGCGGCATCTGAAGTCGGTTTTCAAGCAAAGCCGCGGTGTAGCCACCCGGGTAATGAACAGCGAAATGTTCGCTAAGGAATGCGGGTGACGACACCCATAGGCCGGCGCATTCGCGCAGGGCGCGTCGCTCAACCCGTCGAAACAGGGCCCCGATGGCATCATCACGGGCCACGAGGCGATGAATATCAAGGCATTCGTAAACCACAGGTGTGCGCAGCTTGGCGCGGCGGCGGGCCCTTAGGGCAACCAGCAGCATATCAAGATTGCGCGCAACGATCAGATCGGCCTGTTCAAGGGCTGGGCCCTGGGCACGTTTCGCCCCACGTGGAATAGAAAGCGCGCGCTGTAGGTATTTGTTGTCATGGGTCTGCCCCAGGTCGGCAACCACCCAGTTTGGCTGGTTATCGGCTGCCCGGTGCATTGCGAAACCGGCAACGTCAATGTGGTCACGTGCAAAGCCCGCCACCCGGCGTTTTATTGCGGCATCACCCCAGTCATGGGCGAAATACGCGACCCTTAAGTCACCAGTGCCGCTAGAGTGCTGCACGGGGTTTGCCCCTTAATTCACGGGCGCGGGCATAGATTGCCCGATCAGCCGCGCACATAGTATGCAGCTTTTCCATTTGGGGGTCGGTCAAGCGGACCTCTGCGCCTTTTGCTTTATTATATTTATTAATCGTCAGGGTCGCACCGAAAACCTGTTCAAATTCTTGCGTGAAGGTTTTGATATCATCCAGAAAACCAATCAGCGAAAACAGTTCAAGCGCGCCCAGCGCCCGTTCCAGACGCGCTGTTTCCTGATCGGGCGTGACCGAGTGGGCCCCGGACAGGTAGCGAAGATAGGTTGTCGAATGGGAGCGCGCGATGTCACTGTCAAGCCAAACATCCGGATCGGGATCAGCGATCCCTGCATTAACGGCCATGCGGTAATTTGAAATGGTGCGCGCGATCGGGTCGCGCATAATTGTTAGAAACTTGTAGTCACTGTGAAAATGCGTGCGTATCCGGTCGCTCATGAGAACATGGCCATGCACAAGCTGAGTGCCCCAACAACAATGGGTGATCAACGACTGTTCGCGCAGCTCAAAGGTTCGGTTGCCATGTTCCAGGTCATCATGGCATTTCCAGGCATCGTCGACACCAAATTCCAGAATGGATGCCGCGCGTCGGGTGGATACCGCGTCGACCACCCCGACACGTTTGTGCATCGGGACGGTGGCATAAAGCGCTTCAGATAATGACGTTCCCCCGCATTTGGGCAGGTGAAAAAAGATGCAGGGATGGCGCAACCCGTTGCCGAAAACAGAACGTCTAATTCTGCTTGAATAAATTCTTGAACGGCGCGAATTTTTCCCCTGTCCCACGGTCAACATGTCCATATCCGATTGCTTTAGAAAAAGCGTAAGTATTTGAATAGCTACGTATTATAAAAAAACGGCAACTTTGCGTCATGGCTATGGGGATACTAGGTTCATGCGGACTTGCGCACTTGGATGATTTTTTGATCTAGGGCTGTAATTGATCCGTCAATTCCAGCTTTGATCATGTCACCTTGCTGCAATTGGTCCAGCCCGGAACATCCCACATGCATCAGAATGTTCTTTTCGCGGGCAACAATTGCCATGTGGCTCAGCCAGCCCCCCACATTGCTAAGCACCCCATTGGAACGTTGGACATAGGGCAGCCAGGCGGGGTTGACCATGTGGCAGACAATGATGTCGCCGTCTTCAAACCCGTCAAATGGGGTGTCATCTGTTGCGGTTTCGTCCTGAATCACAAACACCCGTCCGGTTGCATCCATACTGCCGGATACACATGTTCCGGCCATGGTCGATCCGTCGTTTTGACTGCGGATGGGAACAGATGCAGAAAGAACTTCGCATTCCTTTAGGCTGAGAGAAACCTGCCGCGGTGCGCCTTTAAGCAGGTGTTCGCGACGCTGTTTTCTTTCTTGTGCAATAATTTTGTAATCGTCTAGATCTACAGTCTCTAGGTTTAAAATCTCCGGCATTTCCAGATAGAAAATCAAATCAGAAATCTGGGTTTTTTCTGCCAGTACAAGAACAGCGCGTCGGATTTGTGCGACGATCCTAAGGGCCTCGTGTTTGGCCTGTTCCTTAAGGTCTTGCAGCGCGTTGGCCAGATCAACTTTGTCCATTCGCTCAGTCGGTTGGGGTGCTTGCAAATCAGCCGATACCGGGGTCACGCTTTCTAGCAGCGGCCAAAGCAATTCGGGGTCTTCAAAATAGCGCGGCGCGCTCAGCTCATAGTCAAATATCGCCCGATGCCCCATCAACCCCAGCAATGCGGTTTTCTGTTTTTTACCCTTAAGGTGGGCACATGAGGCTATCAGACTGGTTGGCGTATGGTGTAAAATCGGATGCATCAAGCGTGCATGGGCGTCACTATTTTCTTTGGCGAATGCCTCGGCTTCCGTCATGGTGAAGCCCGCCAGAATGTTGATTTTTTCCGCTTCAACATAAACATCGTGAACCAGCGTGCTGCGCATCTTGTTGATGCTGCGGATAAGCAGTTTTAGCGGCAATGCATTATAGTCAGTTGCTTGCCAGGTCGCGATTTTTTCTTCGAGGGCGGGCATGGTTTCGCTGCGGAAAGTATCAGCCGACAATGCCGCCAGCCTACGCAATTGTTTTGCTTTCATGCCGCTAAGGCGTAACGCCATCTGCTGCTTTAGATCACAGTCCACAAAAGTCCGACCAAAAACGCTGACCAGATGACCTGGACGCCCCTCGGGAAGGTTGTATTTAACACCCAGTTGTCGGCACGCGATGTCCAGGCTGCCACCCGGTGCCCAAATCTCGCTCATCAGGGAAAATGACAGGGGTGTTGGAAGCGGCAGCACTTCTGACATTTCATCCTGCTCTAGTATCAGCGCGTCGGGGTCGGATTTTTGATATGTATTGAGGATGCGACCCCATTCCTGGGTGCGGGCCTGCTCGGCCGGGGTGGCGTTGCCCATGGTGGTGATGTCACGGCTTTGGACGATCTGAAAAGCGCCATTGGCATAGGCCCATTCTATGTCCTGTGGACAGCCGAATATTTCTTCGATCTGGCGGCCCAGTGCCAACAATGGTGCCAAATTGATCGGGGCAGCTTCATCGCCAACAGTAGCATGTGTATAGCGCCCAAAGCGCAGGCTTTGGGGTGTCACGCGGCCGGAAACCAGATCATCGCCACAGCCTTTGATCAGCTCAAGCATCATCAATCCGGGGGCGGTTGGATCCTGGGTGAACAGCACCCCGGCATATTCCGCGCGGACCATATGTTGCACCAGAATATTGCCGTCATGGTCGGTGGAATTTTCAGCATCATAGCTTTGGGCGCGTGCAGAGCTAAAGGAACTGGCGACCGCATCAATGGCGTTTTGCATGCCAGCTTTTTGCACGTCAAGAACGCTATCAAATACCCCGGCAAAGCTTTGGTCCGCGCCGTCTTCGCTGGCGGCAGAGCTGCGCACGGCACATGGTTTTTCTTCCACCATCCGCCAGACCATATGTGAGAATTTCATTTTCTCTTTGTCGGGCATCGCGCTAAAGGCATTTATCGCTGCAGTCTGGATCACCAGCCCGCCCGGCACAGGCAGGCCGGCATTTTTCAGGATTGATAAACGATAGGATTTATTGCCACTTTCACTTAGCGCTTCGGCGTGACCAAGTGGGACAACCCCCTGCGCAAGGCCGCGTATTTTCCAACGACGCCATGTCCGCAGTGCACTTTCAGATATGCGCTTAAGTGCGCCTGTGACATATGCTCTTTGGATCAGCAGCAATGTCAGGCTGATGGACAAATAGACATTGCCAGCGGCGCTTATTTGAAACACCAGCCCGAACATGATCGGTGCGCCGATTACCCACCACAACACGGCCTGGCGCCTGGATTTTGCC
This sequence comes from Paracoccaceae bacterium, assembly GCA_036479015.1. Taxonomy (GTDB): domain Bacteria; phylum Pseudomonadota; class Alphaproteobacteria; order Rhodobacterales; family Rhodobacteraceae; genus NVTR01. Next base: position 202,649 of record JAZGFB010000037.1, read on the forward strand.
ACCGCCCAGTGCAGGTAGCTGCCTGCCAAAATGGCGAAAATAACCGGCATGATATAGGTGCTGTCCTGTAGGCCCAGATCGGGCATCCAAAGGAGTGCTGCGTCAACCTTTGATCCGGCCCGCTCAATGGCACTAAGGCCAAGCATCATCACCGGCAGAAACAGCAATGCGATCAGGTTGCGCATTGGTGTCAAGTCCTTATCCGCATAAAATTGCTGCACCGCGCGGGCCTTGCGTGTCGGATCAGATTTCAGATCGTCCTTTAGTGATTTTAGCTCATCGGCATATTTTGCCGTCACCATCTGGTCGCGCTCTGATTTAAGCGCGATGGGCAACACCAGCAGCCGCGACAGCAGCGACAACCCCAGCAGGGCAAAGACAAAATGCGAATGTGTGCCGATCCATAACAGCGCCACTGACAGTGCGTTTACGCCTGATTGCCATAAACCTTTCTGCTGCTCATCCAGCCATTGCTGCACATGCGGTTTGGGTTTGGACGGCACGAAATATTCCCATGGCGTGGTGTAGCGGCCTTGAAAATCAATGCCAGCTTCGCTGAGCTCTAGCCCCAAAACCTGAGACATAAAGCAGCTGCGCCGATCATAGCATGCGGCAACCGTCGGCTTGTTTTGCAATTGGGCGATACGGTTTTTTAGCTCATCCGTGGGCAATGCGCGCACCGGGATGTTGATGGCGCCAGGCAGGTGCCCTGTTGCAAAATCCCCCGGGTAGCGGGTGTCTACGATTTGCAGGTCGGTATCGGCCAGCAGGTCTTTGAAATCGGCGGTACTTAGCAGCGTTGATTTGTTTGCATATTCTGGAATCGCCCTGAGATCGGACAATGTTTTTATCTTTTTATCACTAAAGTCGCGGCCCTCTACGATCCATTTTTCGATACCACCGGCGATAAAGCGGCAATCAACCCCGCGCGCTGCCAGCTCGGCGCAGGTTTCACTGCTGCGGTTGCCATTGTGACAAAACAGGACAACCTGTTTTCCTTCCAGCGGGATGTTGGATTGCAGGAAATCAGGAAATCGCACATGCTGGGACCCGGGCAGTGTGCCCATTCGGTTCTCACTTGTTTCACGCACATCAAAAAACAGCGTCTCATTGCTGCTATTTGGGTTTTCCAATAGCTGTTGAGCTGCCTGTGTGCTGATGGCCAGCGGGCTGTCAGACTGGGCGTTAAAGCTGGTCTCAACCAGGTTTGTGTCTTGAATTTGCGTCCCGTCAAATTGTGCCGGCCGGATCAGGGTGGCCTGTAGGCGCGCCAGATCCTGTGTTTGGCGGCTGTTGAACTGCCAGAAATTTAATGCACCCAATAGTGCTACGATCAGAAACAAACTGGCAATCAACCGTACTGGAAATCGCGTGGTGCCTTGCCCTGGCCTGGGCTTAAACCCCAACCGCCTGGCAATTACGGCACTGGCGCCAGTTATGGATGCGAAGGCAACGGCGAACACCTGCGACAAAGATGATACCGACCCGATTACAAGCTCTGGCGAAGGGATCGCCAGCGCTGCGGTTGGCAGCAGTACTGCGATAGAAATGAGTGGTATTTTGCACTTAAGTCTCTGAGAATAAAATGAGTATAAATTTCTATTAATAAATTCTGACACAGTGCCCTACCCCTACACGAAAATTAGAATAGTTTACTAAATGTAAACATTCCTTAATAATTCGTTAATTTATCAGACGGTTACCGAAACTCAGTTGACGGACGCTTCACGATTTTGTTCAGGGTTGGTGTTCGCTTAACGAATTCTTTGCATTGGTCTGTCACCTATCCCCTTGTCGCAATCCATGTTGGGCAAGCAGTCGCAATTTTGAGGGTAAAAGATGAAAAATGTACTATTGAATCAGATTTCCTGCCTTTTGTCATTCGCAACTTTGCGTGTGTTTCAATTCTTGACCGCCTTGGCCCTGACGATGTTTTTTGCCATGCCAGCCATGGCAGAAATTAACCTGACATTTGGCGCTTATGCCGCCGATAAACCAACCGAAACGGTCAAAAAGTACAAACCGTTTCTGAATTACCTGTCCCAGGAAATGTCCCTGATCCTTGGTGAACAGGTGAATATTAGAATGAAAATCGCCAAGGAATATGAAACTGGAATTGACCATCTTGCCAATGGGGATGTGGATTTTGCCCGGTTTGGGCCGGCTTCCTATGTCACAGTTCATGAACGTAACAGCGGCATTCAGATCGTGGCGATGGAAACGAAAAAGGGCAAGAAGCGGTTTAAGGGCATTATTGCTGTCCATTCTGATAGCACGCTTCAGTCACTATCAGAGTTGGCACAGCACAATTTCGCCTTTGGTGATCAACTTTCTACCATCGGGCGCTATCTGGCCCAAAGTCATCTGATTGACGCAGGCGTAACCAGCCAGAATCTAAGCGGGTATGAATTTCTTGGGCGTCATGACCGGGTTGGTACCGCTGTTGGGGCTGGTAAATTTACTGCAGGGGCATTGAAGGAAAGCACCTTTAAAAAACTGGTTGAATCAGGTGTTCCGATCAGGGCTTTGTTTGAATTCGAGAATGTCACCAAACCCTGGCTTGCATCTTCCAGTATGGACCCAAGTGTACTTGGCGCGATGCGACAAATCATGCTGGGTACGATAGATTCCGAAATTCTGAATACTGTTGCTAAGGATGGCTTTGTTACGGGCTCCGACGTTGATTATGACTTCATCCGTGATGCGATGGAACACAGCCGTACATTCTGATTTATTTGAAGGGGAACCCCATGAAAACTTTGGGATTAAACGTGCAGGTTGCACTGTCGATGGCTGTGGCGGCAGTTCTTGTGACATTTTTATTTGGCGAATACGAGCGTCGCACCGAAAGCAATCGGATGAACGCTGATTTGCTTGAGCAGGCTGATCTAACGGTCTCTCTTATCAGCGGGTTGATGATTGAATCAATTGTCATTCAGGATACGCCAGTTCTGGAAACTGCGCTTGAAGAAGCACTGTCGCGCAATTCCAAATTACTTGCAGTTACAATCAAGGATGAGTTTGGAGATATTATTGCCGACACCCACCGCCCAGATTCAGATCACTCTGAGGGAACCCACTCTGAAGTCACGAACAATATCAGGCATGTCACACGTAATATTATTTTTGAGGGTGAGCAGTTTGGTGTGATCGAAGTGGAGTGGTCTACACTTGAAGGCCAGACGCTGATTGATGCCAATGTCAGGCATAGCCGTTTTACTATTGGGATGACGGTTCTTGTTTTATCAGCGTTATTTCTTCTGCAGACCAACATACTGGCGATGCGGCCTTTGGGTAATATCCACGAACGAATGTCGGCTGTTATTGCCGGCCAAAACCACAAAAGAACCCGTTTGGCTTCTTTTGTCTCCCGAGAGTTCAAAGCGCTCGATTTTTCAGTTTCGGTGATGGAAGAAACATTTGCAGAGCGCGATGAACGTGAACACGCCCTAGAAACCGCAAAGGATAACGCGGATAAAGCAAGCCGTGCTAAATCTGACTTCCTTGCTAATATGAGCCATGAAATTCGCACACCAATGAACGGTGTTATCGGAATGGCTGAACTGATTCTTGAGACTGATCTGGATGACGATCAGAAAATGTATGCCGAAACGATTTCAAAATCTGGTTCGGCGTTGTTGACGATTATCAACGATATTCTGAACTTTTCCAAGATCGAAGCCGGCAAGATGGAGCTTGAGACAGCCCCCTTCGACCTACAGAGCGCAATGGAGGATGTTGTTACGCTACTTTCGGCGAAGGCCAGTGAAAAAGCGGTGGAAATCTCGTTGCGCTATGACCCTGAATTGCCGACTGCGTTTGAAGGTGACGTCGGCAGGCTGCGCCAGGTCATTACCAATATCGCTGGGAATGCCGTAAAATTTACGCTAGAGGGCTATGTTTACATTGAGGTAACCGGTGAAAAAACCTCGAATGGTTATCATCTACGTATTGATGTGAAGGATACTGGAATAGGAATACCGACGGAACAAATCGACCAGATATTTAGTGAGTTTAAGCAAGTGGATAGCGCCCGGAACCGACAATTTGAGGGTACGGGGCTAGGCCTGGCAATTTCAACGCGGCTGGTGGAATTGATGGGTGGCCAGATAACTGCCACATCAAAGCCGGATGAAGGATCAACATTTACGATCGAGCTTCCCTTACCAACGACAACAAAATACCTTGGAAATACCGACGATTTTCCGTTGGATCTGGCGGGGTTACGGATGCTGGTTGTTGATGATCTAGAGTTGAACCGTAAGATACTTTTAGAACGCCTAATGACTTGGGATATCGGCGTGGTTCTTGCATCCTCTGGTGCCGAAGCATTAGATATTCTTGACAAGGATGATCAAGGATTTGACTTGATCATCCAGGATTTTCAGATGCCAACTATGGATGGTGAAGAACTGGCCAGGCGGATCCGAAAAATTGAAAAGTTTAGAAAGCTACCGCTTATAATTTTATCATCGGTAGACCAATCACTGGACCCTGCAACCAAATCTGATATCGGGTTCTGCGAATTGCTTCTTAAACCTGTACGATCAGAACATTTACGTAAAACCATCGCGCGATCCTTGCATCTACTTCAAAAGGCGGAAGGCCCAACCTCTCTTGCAAAAGAACCGGTGATGGATGGCGAAAATCTGAATATTTTGGTAGCCGAAGACAACAAAACCAACCAACTTATTGTTAAGGCGATGCTGAAGAGTGCGGCTATTTCCCTTACCTTCGCAGATGACGGTCTTGAAGCTTTACATAAATTCGAAGAAATTAAGCCAGATATGGTGTTGATGGATATGTCTATGCCGCAAATGGACGGTCTTGAAGCCACCCAGGCCATTCGAAAATTGGAAATTGAAAAAGCTATGGGGCACTGCCCTATCGTAGCGTTGACAGCCAACGCCATGCGCGAGGATCAGGATCGCTGCCTAAGTGCAGGAATGGACGATTTCCTCACCAAACCTATTAATAAGAAAGAGTTGCTGAATACAATTCAGGAGTGGACTGCCTCTCTCAGGAGCTTCCCAGCACTGACCTGCCCCTGAATTGTCATCCGACTTGAACCAGAGCCTTTTGGGTTGATACGCCATTTGGCGCAAGTTTAGCAACCGACTGTCGCGCGGAGCTTTCATGTGGCGCAGCGGTGCAGTCGGTT
>JAZGFB010000038.1:0-2018 GCA_036479015.1 Paracoccaceae bacterium
GATAGGCGGCAGCGGCTTCGGCGCTGGTGGTGGCGCGGGCCAGTTCCGCAATTCCGGCGATGCAGGCCAGTTCCATTTCATCGTTAATTTCGGTGGCGCAGACATCCAGTGCCCCGCGAAAGATGAACGGAAAACACAGCACGTTATTCACCTGATTGGGGTAATCGGACCGCCCGGTGGCAATAATCGCGTCGGGGGCGACTTTTTTCACCTCTTCCGGCAGAATTTCGGGTGTTGGATTGGCCAGTGCAAAAACGATCGGCGTGGCGGACATTTTCTTGACCATTGCGGGTTTCAAAACACCGGGTCCGGACAGGCCCAGGAACAGGTCAGCGCCACCGATCACATCATCCAGGGTTTTGGCCCCACCGGGTTGGGCATAAGCGGCCTTTTGCGGGGTCATGTCTTCAACCCGGCCCTCATACACCAACCCCTTAATGTCGCAAAGCCAAACGTTTTTGCGCTTCACCCCAAGTTTCAGCAACATGTTTAGACAGGCAATGCCCGCTGCACCGCCACCCGTGGACACAACCTTGATATCACCCATCTTCTTGCCGGCCACATGTAGAGCGTTGGTTGCAGCCGCCCCGACAACAATTGCCGTGCCGTGCTGATCATCATGAAAAACCGGGATGCCCATACGGTCGCGACAAATCTGTTCGACGATAAAACAATCGGGCGCTTTGATGTCCTCCAGATTGATCGCGCCAAAGGTTGGTTCCAGCGCGCAGACGATATCTGCCATCTTTTCCGGATCAACCTCGTTCAGTTCAATATCAAAGCAATCGATATTGGCGAACTTCTTGAAAAGAACGGCTTTTCCTTCCATCACAGGTTTTGACGCCAGCCCGCCGATATTGCCCAAACCCAGCACCGCCGTGCCGTTGGTCACCACCCCAACCAGATTGCCACGGGTGGTGTATTTGCGCGCCAGATCAGGGTTCTTTTCGATCTCTAAACAAGCCTCAGCCACGCCGGGGCTATAGGCTAAGGACAGATCGCGGCCATTGGCCATGGGCTTGGTGGGCTTGACTTCCAACTTTCCAGGTTTGGGAAATTCATGGTAATCCAGCGCTGCCTGTTTATTGGCATCAATTGGTTTTTTGGTCATTTCAAAGCCCTTGATTGAAAGTAGTTTAATACTAAACTAAAATATTTCCCTGTCAGCTTACGTGCGATTGCCAGGACCATCAAGCATGGCTTGAAAAGCCGTCAAAGCAACGGCACTGTGGTAGCTGAAATGAATGAGGCGATTATGAACACGATCCAGGCCGAAATGCGTATTCCGACAAAAGAACTGCGCGATGACATCCCGTTTTTCACCAAGACCCTGAAAATGCGGCTGGATATGATTTACCCGGCTGACTACCCGACGGTGGCGGTGTTTTCCGGCCACGGGTTGCGGGTGCGGGTTGAAAAAGGTGCACCCGAAGCGCCGGGAATGATCCGCATTCTGACGGATGACCCGGACGGTTTTGCCGATGGCGAACGGCACCTGGCTGCGCCCAATGGTACGAGAATCGAAATCGCAGAGCTTGATCCACCGGTTGTGCAGCCCATCACCGACCATGCCTTTGTGGTGCGCCGTTTGGCGGATCAGGCCCCTTGGGTGATTGGCCGTGCGGGCATGCATTACCGCGATTTGCTGCCAACCCGGTTGGGCGGTTCAATAATCGCCAGCCATATCCGCATTCCCGATGGGGGGCCGGTGCCCGATATGGTGCATTACCATAAGGTCGGGTTTCAGTTGATTTTTTGCTACAAGGGTTGGGTTGATGTTCTGTACGAAGATCAGGGTGGAGCGATCCGCCTGACCGCTGGCGATTGCTTTATTCAACCGCCGGAAATCCGGCACCGGGTTTTGGAAGCCTCCGAAGGTATTGAAGTCATCGAAATCGGCGTTCCGGCCGAACATATCACCTACATTGAACACGACATCACGCTGCCCACAGATACCCTGAACACCGATCGGGAATGGCAGGGGCAGAAATTTGTGCACAACGTTGCCGCCAAGGCCG